>NZ_JBBIFW010000002.1:0-963502 GCF_037544085.1 Gymnodinialimonas mytili | reverse complement strand
GACAGCTTCAGCTCGATCTCACGCATCAGCTTCAATACATCTTCGTCTGAATGTCGCTTCCGCGCCATTCCACTCCCCCCTCTCGCGACCAATGTCGTGGCCCAGCTTTACGGGGAAAGGACAATCTTCCTCGAATCCGAATGGGTGCGCCACTATGCCACGATGGCTGTGCAGAATAGGGCTAGTGCCAAACAGTCCCGAACCCTATTTTGCCCAATCATCTATTTCTCTGGGCACTCGCTCAGGGCCAAGGGTGGTTAGCTACGATCCAGCCCGAGCCACCGCAAAAGAGGCTCGTATCGAAGCGCAAGAGCGCGTGGGTGCTCGAGTGCTGGCACAGCGCGGATATGATCCAAACGCGCCACGCGTCACCTTATGACAGGGTATCAGCGAAGAATTTCGACGCTTACATCGAGACCGCGCTTGAAGCGGAATTGCTGCCGCTCGGATATGAACGCGCGCGCGTGGCCGGATCTTGTCGCGAGAAGCAAGTAGCGGCGGCCGCCATTTAGTTGCGGCTTAGGAAAGAGATTGTCAATTGCACTAGCTATCGCGCCCCTTTCTGGGAGTTCAAGATACTGCGCCTTCAGCACACATTTAGTTGATGCGAATGTGATCCATCACAACATGCAGTTCATAAAGTTTTAACGAGTTCTTTGGATAACTGCAGGTGTTGACGATTAGGTAAGCAAGATGAACACCCACCAGGTTCTAGAGATGGCAATAGCGCGCGCAGAGGGCACGGCTTCGCTTGCGCGTAGACACGGTTGTGAGCTGACAGAGGCAATCTACTCCGACATTGCCAAACGGATTGCAGAGGTCATCCGCGACGATGACAACTCAGCTCAAATCTCGGCATTCGAAAGGCGGCAAGTTGTTGCTTGAAAAAAATTCTATTGGAAGGATTAACGCTTCATTAGGAATTATTACTCAGATTGTGCATGTATACACGTTCAAAGGACTGATTCTATGCAAGACTTGATGTTGAAAACTCTTTTGGCAGAGAAGCGTGCGCGGGAGCTAGGCTTTGAGCACACAGCTACTGTTCTGCAGAAGCAAGCTGATAAGCTGATGTACATACACCGTAAGGGGTCGCCTGAAGCGCCTAACGCCGCCAATTGTCATGGGTCGCCAAGCATCGTCGCCAAGATCATGGCAGCTCAATCCAAGTTTTGATCATCCTACCGGATCTCCAAGCGGTGAGCGGGGCAGTAGAAGTTCGGCTTTCTCTGTGTCGGCGCAATACGAAGTGAGCAATCCCATTACTCACCTGCTCACTTGATCCAAATGCTGCGAAGTCTCGTGCAGAAAAGTCACATCCGGTTAGCGCGAACAGTTTTTTGGAGCTATTAACCAACTGTTAAGCCTTTGAGCGAATTGTTGCTCAAGCGACGAATGCTGGTCACGGAGAAACACGAATATGGCGAAGACCTCGATCATTGATGCTATTGTTGATGTGCTTGAAGAACTCGAATGTGCCGGTGAGACAGATTCACGGGTATCTATGACGATACTTGGCGAAGCTCTGGCGAAAGATCTTGGAGTATCTCGCAGACTTGTACTGGATGAAATCAAGAGCGCGAAAGCGACTAGGTGCGAACAACATGCGAGGGCCAGTATGCACGGCTTAGGCCTTTCGGCATCTTCAAAGTACCAAAACATGCAAAGACGTCAGATCTAAGAAATCAGACGACGTTATACCTGTGGGCCATTAGTAAATGGTCATTTTAGAGGTCGCACCAGCCATTTCAGTGACACCAGAATTCATCTTCATCGGGCCATGACCGAGCCAAGCCTTCGCGGATCAAGATGTCCCCGACATTTTCGCCGCTGACAAAGAATTCAGCTACGCCCTCGCCAAAGAAGTCATCAATAACACAGCCATCAAAATCTGTGTTTGGATTTGATAGCCCAGTGCATCGGTACGATCTGACATCTCAGTCAATGGCACCCTGAACACATCTTTTATGACGCGCGGCACCGGAATCTATTCAATTTGCCGAAACCTCTATTTGTAGGCGCTTCGATGGATCTGGTTGCAGAACACCGTTGCGCGGCGCCGCGTTTGTTTCAACCAAGTTGAATTGTCCGTTCTTTTGCAAAGCAGAAACGGTTCAATTGACTGCGACGGCAGCGTAGCCTGACAGAGCGGAAACCTCATGTATCGCAGCCCTGGCTGGCTACGCGGGCCTCCTTTTCGCGGCGCTTGACCAGCGTGTTCCAGCCATCATTTCGAGATCATGTTGGTGTATATCGCCTAGTTTGTTTGCCCGCCGCCGTTTCTTCGGAGGCGTCTTCTCTCGCTCTGTTTTGATGGGAGTGGTATATTCACTTTGTTCTAAGGCTAATTCGGTCGATAGAGTTGTTGAGCAGAGACAACAGCAGTAGGCCCAGGCGGTAGCTGGGTTGACGATAGCTTGCAGTTTCATCGCGATAATAACCCCGTCGCCGGTGACCATTTTTGCCCATCGATCCGAGCGCCCAATCGAGCAATGCCTTTACCTTGGGTCGGGAAACGCCCAGGATTTCGCCGAGCGCATAGAGCAAAAACCCTTCGGTTGCGTTCAGCAAAGGCGCCTCACGCTGATTGGGGTTTGGGCCCTAACATCGCCACTGCGCTGGCTGCTCGACCAAACTGTCAGGACAGGAAAATTTCCGTGTGCTCACATTTTTTTCGAAATCCTCATAGGCATCGCGAAGTTGGTCGCGCTCGCGCCCGCATGCTATTGCTGCTGTGACCAGGGCGTTGACTTTGCAAATCGCCTGCCGGGCAATGGTGTCACTTGCCAGCCTGCATCCCGCAGCAGGGCGGCGATCCGGCGGTAGCTATAGCGGCCGTACTGACGGGCCAGTTCAATCATGCCGGCGACCAGATGCGCCTCGTCGACCCGGCCGCTTGGCGACTTTGTCTGCGTCGAACAGTGCTGCCCCAAGACACGGCAGGCCTTCCGTTCCGACACCTTGAACTGACTGCGCACACGCTCAATGCAGGCCCGGCGACGGGCGGGGCTCAGAAGGGCTGCGCGTTCAGGCCTGCAAACCATCCACTGGATGGTTTCTTTGACGGCCTTCATCCTTTGCCGCCTCCGACAGAATGAGCGTGTCCAGTGTCAGGTCCGAGACGGCGCGTCGCAGTCGTTCGTTCTCCTCCTGAAGCCGTTTGAGTTCCTTCAGTTGGTCGGTTCCCATCCCGTACTCGACCATTGTCCTCGGACCAATGGCGGGCAAGGTCTCGTTGCTTACGCCAGCGATAGTAGGTCTGCTCAGTGATGCGCACTTCGCGGATCGCATCCACGCGCCGCATCCCCGGACCGACAAGCACCTCAACCTGCCGCAGCGTCGTGACAATCTCTTCCGGCTTGTGCCACTTCGTAGCCATCCTGATCCTCCGCTTTCATAACCATAACGGCGGACAACTTCACTGGGGGAGGATCAAGGGAGGCCCGGACACATACATAAATCTGCCGTTAACGCTGTTGTTTTCGACGACAGTACTATGTGCTTCACAACAGTCGAACACTTCATCAAAGATATCTTCTAAGAGGTTGATTTCAGTCAGAAACCTACAGTATTGAAAAAAATTTTCAAGGAATTAACCTGAAATTTATATAAATCTGTGAGTGTTTAAACAACATCAACCAGCTGAAGAGCACGGATCTTATGCCCAGTAATCCCAAGCAGTTTTTTGAATTAGCCAGCTCAATTTCCTCGATAGTCGAAGATCTCAACAAGTTGGGTATTTCAGTAAAGGTAGGAAACGACTTTTCCGTATATAGGGAGTATCGATCACACCTTTCAGAGCGAGGACCAGTCTATCCGATGTTCGACGCAAGAAGCTCCTACATTGACCATACAAATGGTTTCTGGATCTGCGGATTTGATAACGACGCCCGGTTAATTCATACGCAAGCGGCTAGACTTATCGACCTTTCCAACCGAACTTTGGGCGAGCATATTACAATACACCGACAGAAGTATGCGACACCAAATAAGAGCTCGGATCCCGACAAGACATTTTTTGTCGGTCCGAAAGCTCTAGGGCGAATTACAGGGCGTGTCTGTTATCAAGGCGAGTTTTGGCTTCACGCTCAAGGTCTCGGAGGGCCACGTAGCCTAGGCGCTACTCCATTGTTATCCAGCTTGCTCCTTGAAATCGCTGCAGCTTCTTGGAAACCTTCCTCTTTCTTTGCACTTGTGCCTAAGAAGCTAGCTGCAAAAGGTGCTCATCTCCGCTATGGCTACCATCACTGCGAACCTGGCCAATGGCTTGGACCAAACCGTGAAGTGACGGACGAAGACTATTTGATTTGGATGGATGCGGACGAGTTTGAGAGTGACAGCGGTAGCATTTTAGCGTCAAGTTTTGCCGACATGGGTCTTTTGGAAGCTCCCTTGGTACAATGCACTAATTATCAACGGCCACAACTTGTTCTTGCTGGTGAATAGTGGTGTCGCGTTCGAACAGCAACCCATCTCACCTAGTAGTAAACTCAAGGGCACCCAAAGTGAAACATACCCACAATTGGGGGCTTTTCCCCCCAGTTTTGGCTAGCGCTGCATTCGTCTTGGAACTAACGCTCACACCTGCAACTCTCCCAGCTATCCGCGGCGCCCTCGAGCTCGAGCTCTCAGAGCTAGCTCTTTATGTGAACTCTTATAGCTTCGCCGTTGCATTAGGCGTTGTTTTCAGTGGCGTTCTCGGTCACAAATGTGGTGAGACTGGCGTTTTTCTTGTTGGAACACTTCTGTTTTCAATAGGGTGTTTTCTCGTCTTGATGAGCGAACAAATCCACTCGCTCCTGATGGCACGTTCAGTTAAAGGTCTCGGAGCCGGCCTTTTCATACCAATTGTTCCCGTACTGTTAACTAAGGCCACCTCCGAAAAACCCGGCCGAATTCTTATAGTATGCGGTGCAATCTCTGGCTATTTGGCGGGACTGGCGCCCATTACCTACGGAAGTCTCCTTAAGGAGGGAAATTGGATTACACCATACATAAGCCTGGCTGTAATCAGCTTACTCGCGTTCGCGCTGTCAATTACATCTAACAAAAGATGCGATAAAACTTGTGTCAAACAGTCGAATGCTCCCCGATTCTCAATAGTCGAAGCTAAGGGACTTATGGGAATTTATGTATATATCTTCTGCACCTACGGCGCGGTCACGTACTACCTTTTCAAGTCACCAATTTTAGTCTCTGATAGCGGGTTCAATATAACAGAGTTGGGCGGGTTACTTACTTTACTCTGGGTCTCCTTTTCAACAGTCAGCCTTGCCCTTCGAAATCTTGTTGACAGTTACTTCATATCTTTTGTCCTCGCCACCGCTCCAGTTGCGCTCATAGCGGGTCTTGTCTTGCTAAGCCTGCCTTACTCACCCCCAATCTTGATCGCCTCAGCCTTTTTGGTTGGCGTTGGTTTGGCCTGCAGCAACTCGCCTTCCACCCAAGTAATTCTTACATTAACACCGAGAAGATTTCATTCTTTGGCTTCGAGCTTAGACTTCATTTTTGCACGACTTGGGGGAGTGCTTTGTAGTACGCTGTGTGTTGTTCTCTTGCCGCAAGCCCAAGTCATCGTGCTCCTATACCTTTTAGCAGCAGCTATTGCTGCAGCCAGTTTCGTTAGACCCATCTTGCACCAACGAATGTTGGCCAGCGTCAACGCTCCGAGAAACAAGCTTCCCTAGGCCGAAGGAGAAGTAATTCGCCAGCTTAGGGGTCTGCGGCACCACCCGGACGCTGTTCTCTTCCCTGTGAATACTATCTAGCGAAATAGTTCGCACTTTTCACCGTTTGTTAACCAAACTCTAAGTATCGTGACTAAAAAATCCTTGAGGTTACAATGCTTCCAGCACAAGTGTTCGATCAAATACCTCTGCTCTGCCCAGTAGGCTTGGGTCTGGCGAAGGCAGAGCCTGACGACGGTGCTGTCATGCATTTTCTTTGGGCAAACGAGCGCTTCTGTCGAACTCTGGGCTACCGAAGCGAAAAACTTCTAGGCAGTCGCGGCACCATCTTAATTGGTGCAAATATGTCACAGGCGACACACTTGTATATCATCGAACGACTCATGAGTTGGGAAGAGTTTTCAGTTAGCACTCCCACAAACATGCAAGACGGCACACCGATCCAAGTCGAAATGTGTTGGACCCCTCTCTCGGATCATGTGTCAGGTGATCGCTGGTGGCTTTGTGCACTCTCGGAACAACCACGTCTGAACGATGGACCGAAAGTGGCAAATCTTCAAAAAGAGACTTCTACCTATGCACCCATCGTTGAGCTGCAGAGAGAGATAGGCCGCCTGAAAAAGGATAATCAACGGCTCCACAATCTGAGTAAGATGGTCGCGAGGGAATCTAACCGTGATCCTCTTACTGGACTATCAAATAGAAGACATTACGGGGTTCAACTTAGGGAATGGATAGAGTGGTCAAAAGTCTCCTCCAAAGATTTCGCTGTCATCTATGTCGACTTAGACCATTTTAAGCTTGTAAATGATAACTTTGGTCATGAAGCCGGTGATCAAGTTCTAATTTCAACCGCAGAGACTCTCCGTGAGATCTGCAACCCAACCGACTTTATCGCACGGATCGGCGGAGACGAGTTTGTCATTTTCAGAGAACTCTCCCAAAGCGCGCTTTCGATAAGTGGGCTAGCAGACCAGATTGTCGAAGCTTTCGGCAAACCTCAAGAGTTTGATGGCGGAAGCGTAACTATTTCCGCAAGTGTTGGAATTTCTCTTGGAAGTTTAGCTGATCACGACCCAGAGCAAGTAGTTAGCCAAGCCGACATCGCTCTTTTCAAATCGAAGGAAAATGGTCGCGGGCATTGGTCTTTTTTTACGCCCTTGATGCATACCGAAAGCATCGAAAAAAAAAGGTTGTCAGCGGAGATTCTGGTCGCCTGCGAGCGCAAAGAGTTTTTTCCTGTGTTCCAGCCCGTAGTCGACGCCTTGACTGGGGAAATCAGTAGTGCGGAAGCACTGATGCGATGGCAGCATCCAACAAGAGGAGTATTGCCACCAAGCGCTTTTCTTGATGTTGCCAATAGGACTGGACTTATTGGACGTATAGATCAAATCGTGTTTGAGAAGGTGTGTCAATTCGCCAAAGAGACAGATTTATTCACTCTTGGCCTTCCTAGGGTTTCAATCAACGTATCATCGGGTCGACTCTCTGACCCATCCTTTCTTCACGAAGTCTTGAGCAGTGGTATTGAGCCAAACCGATTATGCGTAGAGATACTAGAGTCTACTTATCTGGATCGGCCCACTGTTGCACTACGTAAATCAATAGAATCACTTCGACGAAATGGTATATTAATTGCTGTCGATGATTTTGGAATGGGTCACACTTCCCTTCAAGGACTACTCCAAATCGAGCCTGATCTGATGAAAGTTGATCGTCAATTTATCAAGCCACTTCTGGACAGTGAAAGGAACAAACTGATAGTCCAATCCCTTTTTGGGATCGCGGAAGCGTTGGACATAAGAGTGGTTGCTGAAGGCGTCGAGACAGAAGCTCTCGCGATGGCAGCCACAGAGCTTGGATGCGAGTATCTGCAGGGGTTTCACTTTAGCCGGCCCCTCTCGTGCGAACAACTTTGCTCGTTGCTCGCCAAAACCAGAGTTTTTCGGGGACACAAATCTGCGCAAGCAAAAATTTTGGCCGAAGACTATAGTGTTAGCAGAAAGCTTTAGCACAGATTGGAACTGTCCCGGTCTCGCGGACGGTTACGAGCTAGAACTCTAGCGTCTCGAGGGCGCCCCTTTCATAGTCGATGAGCGAGAGTGGAGTTCCCCCGGTTTGATGGACACTTTTTCACTGATGATGGAGAGTGTTTTTCATGCCGAGAACGAGGAACCCGTACCCGACGGAATTTAGGGAACACTTGGTTGCGCTGGCGCGAGCTGGTCGCAGCGTTGAGAGTCTTGCGCGGGAGTATGAGCCCTGCGCTGCAACGATCCATGACTGGGTCAAGCAGGCTGGAGCGGACGAAGGTGAACGTGATGACCGCCTGACGAGCGCCGAGTTGGGAGAGCTTCGCCATTTACGCCGCGAGCTGAAACAGCTTCGCCAGGAACGAGATATCTTATCAAAGGCCGCTGCTTGGTTTGCACAAAACGACGTGACATCGCGGAGGTCTTCAAGTTCATGACCGCGAACCAGGCCGAGTATTCGATCCAGTTGATGTCGCGCACCTTGGGCGTATCCCGCAGTGGTTTCTATGCCTGTCGCAGCCGTCCGCCCAGTGCCCGACAGGTTGCCGATGATGCGCTGTCCGACCGGATCGCCACGATCCATCAGGCATCGAAGGAAACCTATGGCGCACCACGCATCCACACTGAATTGTCTGAAGACGGCATCAATGTCGGTCGCAAGCGCATTGAGCGATTGATGAAGGCCAAGAGTTTGAGAGGTGTCAGCCGCCGCAAGTTCGTCGTTACGACAGAGCGTGACCCAAGGGCCCGGCCAGCCAGTGATCTGGTTGACCGAAACTTCTATGCCGATGCGCCAAACGTGCTTTGGGTTGCCGACATCACCTATATACCAACCTGGGCAGGCTTTCTGTATCTGGCCGTCGTTCTGGATGCCTTCAGTCGCCGGATCATTGGCTGGGCCATGGGCAACGATCAGAAGGCGCAGCTTGTCATCGATGCGATGAACATGGCTGTGACGCAGCGCAAGCCCGATAGCGTCATTCACCATAGCGACCAGGGATCGCAGTACACATCAGTGGCGTTCGGCCTCAGGTGCAAAGAAATGGGTGTACGCCCGTCAATGGGATCGGTTGGTAATTGCTATGACAACGCCATGTGCGAAAGCTTCTTCGCCACCCTTGAGTGCGAGTTGCTCGACCGCCGGAAGTTCGAGACCAAGGCTGAGGCCCGTGTCGCCTGCTTCGAGTTCATCGAAGGCTGGTACACCCCCCTCGCGCAGGCATTCAGCTTTGGGATACAAGTCCCCGATCAACTACGAAAGGACCGCCGCTGATGGGCTAGAATCTATAAGCCCATAACCGTCCATCAAACCGGGGGAACTCCAACACCTACAACCATACTTGCGCCATGCTTGGCTGCACTTTGATCACGACTTTGCTGCACTTGCCTCCCAAGAGAGTAAACGTGTGCTCACGCGCCGCTGAGACGCCAGAAGCAAACAATTCGTTAAGCGCAGCAGACGCCGTGCGTACCGGCGGAACTTCAAGATACTGCGCCTTCAGCACACATTTAGTTGATGCGAATGTGATCCATCACAACATGCAGTTCATAAAGTTTTAACGAGTTCTTTGGATAACTGCAGGTGTTGACGATTAGGTAAGCAAGATGAACACCCACCAGGTTCTAGAGATGGCAATAGCGCGCGCAGAGGGCACGGCTTCGCTTGCGCGTAGACACGGTTGTGAGCTGACAGAGGCAATCTACTCCGACATTGCCAAACGGATTGCAGAGGTCATCCGCGACGATGACAACTCAGCTCAAATCTCGGCATTCGAAAGGCGGCAAGTTGTTGCTTGAAAAAAATTCTATTGGAAGGATTAACGCTTCATTAGGAATTATTACTCAGATTGTGCATGTATACACGTTCAAAGGACTGATTCTATGCAAGACTTGATGTTGAAAACTCTTTTGGCAGAGAAGCGTGCGCGGGAGCTAGGCTTTGAGCACACAGCTACTGTTCTGCAGAAGCAAGCTGATAAGCTGATGTACATACACCGTAAGGGGTCGCCTGAAGCGCCTAACGCCGCCAATTGTCATGGGTCGCCAAGCATCGTCGCCAAGATCATGGCAGCTCAATCCAAGTTTTGATCATCCTACCGGATCTCCAAGCGGTGAGCGGGGCAGTAGAAGTTCGGCTTTCTCTGTGTCGGCGCAATACGAAGTGAGCAATCCCATTACTCACCTGCTCACTTGATCCAAATGCTGCGAAGTCTCGTGCAGAAAAGTCACATCCGGTTAGCGCGAACAGTTTTTTGGAGCTATTAACCAACTGTTAAGCCTTTGAGCGAATTGTTGCTCAAGCGACGAATGCTGGTCACGGAGAAACACGAATATGGCGAAGACCTCGATCATTGATGCTATTGTTGATGTGCTTGAAGAACTCGAATGTGCCGGTGAGACAGATTCACGGGTATCTATGACGATACTTGGCGAAGCTCTGGCGAAAGATCTTGGAGTATCTCGCAGACTTGTACTGGATGAAATCAAGAGCGCGAAAGCGACTAGGTGCGAACAACATGCGAGGGCCAGTATGCACGGCTTAGGCCTTTCGGCATCTTCAAAGTTCCAAAACATGCAAAGGCGTCAGATCTAAGAAATCAGACGACGCTTTACTTATCGGCTACGAGTAAATGGATGTGTTGGACATAGTTCGCAGCTAGTTCTCGGCCAAAATCGCCATGCCGAGGATTAATCTATTCGTTGTGGATCTAAACCTCTAGGCCGATTGCAGTGTCACCGATCTCCATGAACCGTATACCTGCTTCTTCTAGTCGAGGAGATTACACGCGTCCTGACGGAGGCTCGTGTGCGTATTTTCACCGAACTGACACGGAATTCTCAATAACACTGCTGCGCAATCTTAATAAAACAGCCGTCGGGTAGTTGGAAGTGACTGATGGGAGAAGGCGAGAAGCGCGGAGACTTAATGCATTGTAGCGGTTCTCGCCTTCGGGCAACAAGCGCTTAGCTCGGAGTGGGTCGGGATCCAAAGGCCCCCGGCGGGCCGATCAATTGCACCAGAATTCTTCTCCATCGGGCCAGTATCGCGCGAGGCCCTCGCGGACCAATATGTCCCCTACGTCCTCGCCATTGATGTCGATGCTCGCCAAAACCCTGCCGTGGCGGTCGGCTTGCCCGTGTGACTACAACTCCCAGTCGTTCTGGTTCAGCAGTTCAATGAGGCGCTGTGTAGCCTCGCGGGCCAGATCAATCTCCCGAAACCCGCCGCAGATGTTAGTGTGCTCCTCCGGCGTGTCGTAGCCGCGGAGGCGATAATTGATGCCATCCAGCCAAAGCGTGCCGCCATCCACGACGCAGGTGTAGCGGTCTGATCTCGGGCAAATCTCGATTGCTTTCGCCTGATTGGCCAGTATTGCGGCGGAAAGCCCGAAGCAAATTGCCAAAACCTTTGCGCGCATACTGGCTCACCCTTTGAGTGATGTTTGTTTGCGAAACTTATGTCGCCGTGACTCGTGTTCCCAAAGGATTTGCACGATATTTGGCCTTTTGGACATGTCTGTTTGTATGTCTTGGCAGTCAAGCCTGGCCGAAACTATAAAATCTGTGTGTGTAAAGTCGACCTGAGTAACGATTGTTCCATTACGGAAACCGACCACTTCTATGACCTAGAGTGGTCGGATTTCGTCAAGGAAGTTAATAAGCTAACAGGCGGCAATCCCGTCGCCCGCCAGCTTTTCTTTGATGCTCGTGAACGACATCTGGCTGGTCGCCACTAAGAAGCCCGCCATCTGCCGACACGCGATGCTGACAAGCAGCCCTTAGGACTTGTCCTCATTCGAGGGCCACTATCACCCGTCCTATGTTTTGTCAGATCCAGCTAAAGCAAACACGGTTAGACAAGGCTATGTTGCCTGCATGCTGCTACTTTGCATCATCGTAGCCGCACCTGCGCTGGCGCTGTTGAGCGGTGTTCCACATGTCTCTTGCACACCACCCGCCACTAAGGGCACCCAGACGGCTCATCGCGTCAAAGGCGGGATATGGGCGCATCTCAATCTTTGAAATGTGCAGGTAGTCTCTGCCGTCATCAGGCATCACGTAGTAACCGCTGGCTGATCCGTACGGGGTGTCCCATCCTAGTCTAACAAGACGTCCTTCGGGCTTGTTCTCGTGTAACATAATCATGATCGGATCCGCCATAGACTTGGTCCTCACTTCTAATACTGCCGAGCGCTTTGCGACGAGACCCTCTCAACAGAATGCGCTAAACCAGCTTCTTTCTGGGTTGATCGATGCTCTTCAAGGCTTACCACAACACCACGTTCCACAAAGCCTGACCCTGAAATGTCATGTCGAAGTGGTAACGGTTCTGGCGAAGGTCTTAAAGATGCTGCGACCAGCAGTGCCAGAAAAGCCGTGAATGAAATGCCGTAGAAGCAGCTGATAGCCACCAAGACTGACGCGCTAAACGAGTATCCTGCAAAAGCAGCAACCGTTCCCATAGTCATTGCCAGTAGAAGAATTCCGAAGGCCAAGGGTTCATTTCTTTTCATGTCCTCACCATTCAGTGACAAGGTTAAGCTATGGTTAACTTTTGAACCGAAGTCTTTGCATACGTCGTTTTGGTGCTTCCAGCGAAGTGACATAGGCGGCCTCTTGCTCGGTGGAGCGCTCAGGGCTTGAGGATGAAATGAAATTTCTTAGCGGTTCAGATTAATCTCTCTGAAACGTTTTGCGCTCTACCGTGCACGTGAGCAGTCACTAAACTTATCAACTTACTGAAAACAAAAAATGTAATACGTTTGGCCGTCAGTCAGTCTTTTTGGGGACGAGGCTGACGGTGACCTCTCAAGCTAGCAGATGGCACGTCCTTCCCCTTTAAAACTGGGCCATTAAGCTGGCTGAGAGAGGGGGATTGGACATGGCGAGGGAACGACACTCTGACGAGGACATCTTGAAGCTGCTGCGTGAGATCGAGCTGAAGCTGGCTTCGGGCCATGATGTGGCATCGGCGTGTCGCAACATCAGGATCAGCGATGCGACGTACTACAACTGGCGGAAGCGGTTTGGCGGCATGGGGCGCGCGCATTTGTCAGAACTTAACAGCCTGAAGAAAGAGAACGCCCGACTGAAGAAGATCGTCGCGGAACTCACGCCTGCTCGGCTCCCCAAAGCGGGCATCTGTTAATTGTGTAGCATTCAGCAGAAAGGGCTCTCTGGACCTTGTGGCAAACGCTGCATCTAAGCAATGGTGCGCCCAGATGACGGCCACTCACGGCCCAAAGGAGACATCCAGCATAGACCTGCGATCCTGCGGTGCGCCCGTCAGACCTGCCGTTCGCTGCGGCTGCAAAACCAAAGATTGGGTGAACTCACGGATCGCGGACTTAAAGCTTTGGCTTTGCGTTTGCAGCGAAGGTCAGCTTCCCGCCCTCCCTGCTGAACAGAGGGCGCTCAGCTCGGCCAATCGAATGTCTCCTTCGGCGCGATTCGGTCGTTGGTCCAGATGCGGAGGATGGCGGATGTGAGCCCTATTCACCAAATGCGGCGAGACAGCGAAGGTCGGCTTTTCAACAACCTCGTGGTAAGCTCATCTTATGACAGACAAGAAGAAACCCGCGCATTCCTCCAGCACGAACCCCTATATCCCGAAGGGTGACGGCGACGAAGCCGTGCAAGCATACATCTCGGCGATGCTCGGCTGGAAAGGCACGCTCGGCAAAGAGATCGACGCGACTGTCGAAAGTGCCTTCCCCGAGGTGCGCAAACAGGTTCGTTGGAACACGCCGTTCTATGGCAAGGAGGACGGCTGGTTTCTGGCGATGTATTGCTACAAAAACTACGTCCAGATCACCTTTATGACCGGGTCGTCGCTCGATCCGGTACCGCCGAAAGCATCCAAGGTAGAAGGTACTCGGTATCTGGACATTTACGAGGATGAGGCTCTCGACAAAGAGCAACTTGCAAGCTGGGTTCACCAAGCCCTGAAGCTTCCGGGACAGAAGCTCTAAAAAGCAGTCATTCAGGTTGATAGGGCGAACGCCAGCTTTGTCCCGCACTGCCGTCATTGTCCGGGTCGATGGTGCAGTTCCGGTTGGCGGACGAAAGCGACCCTCGGTTGTACTTGCATCAAAGACCGCTTTCGGACGGGCGGGCAAAATGCAAATGGTCATTGCATACCTAGAACAAGACTTTAGCCGCGCCGTCTCCGAGCCGATATTATCACAGCTTCCTCTCACTGCTCGAAGTAGACGATCATCTTAAGGTGGCGGTGCTCGTCGACAGTCAGTAACTGGTGGTTGAAACTGAGAAGCGCTTCGTCTTCTGCAAGCAGAGCGCTGACGCCTCTGGCGCAGATGTCCATGCCGGGTTGTTCCATCCAGCGGCGGAAGTCTGGCGACACCTTTTTCAGGTCTTCGACCAGCCAGAGCATGTCTGGATCGTCCGGCGCAGCGGCCAGATCGTATCGAAACTGTGCGACCAGCCGGGGCGCGTCCTGTTTCCATTCCGGCAGACGTCGCCGCAGGTCCGGATCGGCAAAGACCATGCGGATGATGTTGCGGTCGCGTTGATCCCGCTTGGAGAATGCGAACAGATTCTCGGCCGCCGCGTTCCAAGCGATGACGTCCCAGCGAAGATTGGACACGTAAGCCGGCCGTTCGACTAGATCGTCCAGCAATAGCTGAACCAACGGGTCGACCGATGGCCATTGACGGGCTTCCGGCGGTGGTGGTCGCCTGTGGGCAAGAAGGAACAGATGGTTGCAATCAGCGTCGTCCAGTTTGAGCGCCTTGGCGATCTTGAGAAGAAAACTCTCTGACACCTGGATATCGCGGCCCTGTTCGAACCAAGTGTACCATGTGAGCCCGACGCCCGCGAGTGCGGCGACCTCCTCCCGCCGGAGCCCGGGCGTGCGTCGCCCCCCGGTGGTCGGCAGGCCGACATCGGCCGGGGTGAGTGACTTCCTGTGGCGCGTGACGAATTCAGAGAGGTTGGGTTTGTCGCGCGCGAGGGTTCGGCCAGACAAGACCATTACTCCTAGTAATAGGATTATTTCTCACATTGTAACACCCATCGAGATAGCCAGTTTGTCAGTCTCACGCAAGGAGACGACATGACAGTTCACCACGATACAGAGGTTAAGTCGCCCCACGGCAAAGTGGCCTCCTCGGCGAGGGCTGGGGCGCGCGAATGGCTGGGTTTGGCGCTGCTCGCCTTGCCGACCATATTGCTCGGGCTTGATCTCACATTCCTGCCCATGACCTTGCCAACGCTGGCAATCGACCTGCAGCCGACCAGCACACAATCGCTGTGGATAATCGATGCCTCGGGCTTCATGTTGGGCGGGTTCCTGATCACTATGGGCACGCTTGGTGACAGGATCGGGCGACGCAAACTCTTGATGATTGGCGCGGCATGTTTCGCCGCGGCGTCCACCCTGGCAGCTTTTTCGACAAGCGCTGAGGTGTTGATCGCGGCCCGTGCAATGCTCGGCGTGGCCGCAGCCACACTCATGCCCTCGACCTTGGCGCTGATCAGCACGCTTTTCATCAATCCGCGGGAGCGTGCGCTGGCCTTCGGCCTTTGGGCCACGATTTTCGGGGTCGGCTATGCCCTCGGGCCGGTTCTTGGGGGATATCTGTTGGGGCAATTCTGGTGGGGCGCCACTTTCCTGTTCGCTGTGCCGATCGTCGCGCTGTTGCTGATACTCGCCCCGTTCCTGTTGCCTGAGTATCGCACACCGAAGGCCGGACGGCTCGACCTTTTCAGTGTCGCAATTTCACTCGCCGCCATGCTGCCAGTGATCTATGGCGTCAAACAAATAGCCGCATATGGGCTGTCCCCCCATGCGGTTGGTCCCGCCGTGGTGGGCATTCTTTTCGCCATGCTCTTTGTTTGGCGACAAAGGCGTCTCTCCGATCCGCTGCTCGACATCAGCCTGTTTCGCAACAGGGCCTTTTCCGTGGCTTTGATCGTCCTGCTGGTGGGCCTAGTGGCGGTCGGCGGGACGATGTTGTTGTCCGCCCAGTACCTGCAATTGGTGGCTGGTTACGCGCCATTCGCTGCCGGACTTTGGATGGGCCTTGCGGCCTTGGGCATGATCACTGGCGGCGTGGGTGCCCCGCTGGTTGCCAGATCCGTCCGGCCCGGCTTTGTCGTTGCGGGCTCGCTGGTTCTGTCAGCTGCGGGTTATGTGATGCTCGCGGTGGTTACCGACGGGGGTGTCAGCGTAGCCTTGGTCGTCTCTGGTTTGAGTCTCGCTTATCTCGGCAACGGGGTCATCGCTGCGCTCGGGACTGATCTTGTGGTTGGAGCCGCGCCAGCAGAGAAAGCGGGATCCGCCTCGGCCATGTCCGAGACCGTTCAGGACATCGGCGTCTCGATTGGCATCGCCATTCTCGGCAGCCTCGCGACCGCCATTTATCGACGCACAATGCACGACCACATACCGGATACCCTCGGCGACACGATGCGCGTAGCGGTAAGCGATAGTCTTTGGACGGCATCGGCGATGGCACCTGACCTACCGACCGAGCTGATCGATCAGGCGCAGGCGGCGTTTACTCTGGGCTTCAACGGAGCCGCGTTAGCGAGCGCGATTAGCATTCTGGTGATAGCTATCCTAGCGGCAGTGGCGCTGCGGCACGGCAAACCTCTTGGACCATCTGATTGCAAGCATTGATTGGATTTTTGAGGAGCCTCGACCAAAAGTCGTTACGCGGAAAGCTTCTCGTCCTCACCATTTTTACAGACTAGAGAACCTTCGGCGACGAAGCCTCATGCGGCGGCATTGACCGACGGTTGCATCTCTTGAAGGGGCCATTCGCACGTGAATAGCAAACCCTCCTGTCGCCAAGTTAGGTTTGGTCGACCGTTGAACGTTGAAGCTGAGATCCCGGTCAGAACCTGCATGCCAAACCCAGTGGTCTTGGTGGGTGCCGAAACTTGGTAGCTAGCGCGTTCTGACCATCTGAGCGTTAGTAGGTTGTCTTCGGTGAAGATGCTCAGATCCATCCCAAAGCCTTCTTCGGCCAGACCCCCATATTTGACCGCATTCGTCATCAATTCCCCAATAACAAGCGCAATTGTCTGAGCGGCCGTTCGATTAACTTTTGTTTCTGCCACTTCAACGCTCAGATTAGTGGCGTGCTTGACGGGTCTCAGCACTGCGTCGACAAGCTCTTGCAGATCAGCGGCGTCGCCACCGCCCTGCAAGACTACGTCGTTCAGCGCAGTAAGTGCGCCGAGCCTTTGCAAGAAAGCGACCGCGAGGCCTTCTTTGTCATCGGCACCGCGGGCCGTGGCGCGAAAGATGCTAGAGACGATAGCCAGGATGTTCTTCACCCGGTGGTTCATCTCACTGGCAACCAGATTGGCGCGTTCGAGTTCGGTGTGCTTATCGGTCACATCGTAATTCACGCCAATGAGAACCCGTTCACCACCTTCGGCGATTGCGACGCGACCGTTGGCGGCAAGCCACATCACCTCGCCAGTGGGCTTGTTGAACTTAAACTCCACAGCATAAGTTCCGTCTCCCGCAATGGCCTCATCCACCGCGAGCCTGACCTGAGGCCAATCCATCGGCTCGATGCGGCTGGTAAAGTCTGTCGCAGGTCCGCGGCCTTTAAAGTCGTGCAAGCCCGTTAAGTCGCGCAATGTGGCATCGATTTCGCATTCGCCAGAGTCAAGGTACCAGATGAAACGCGCAACGTCCCCCGCGCTCGGTGCAACATCGCGCCACGCGTTCACGCTGACCACGTCATCGAAATCGCTAGCGCACATGGCCACACCGGTTCGCAGGCGAAACTGTCGCCAGTCCTAAGCTCAGAATTCGCTGACAATCTCGCTGTCAACTTGACGAAGGTCAACATGCGTAAGTACGCAAGCATGGACTAAGGGTGCGTGCAGCCAAAGTCTTCGCTTCGCAAACGTCTAATGACCACTAAGCGGAGGAGAGCCGACAATCATGTCACCTCGGACCATGTCCGCTATGTAGTACCAAAGGAGCCATTCCAGCGACGGGTGAAATGATGTCCAAAACTGATCCATCTCGAACAAACACACCCTTTCGCCGCGCTCTGGTTGAGACGCCGTTTGCCGCGCATTGGACTGCAACCCAGATTGATCACTATATCGATTTCACCGCCGCGCTTGATCCAGAAGGCAAGCTGAATGCAACCTTTGGGAAAGGTGGCGTAAGCTACTTCGGCGGATCGGAAAAGGGGCGAGTGTTCTTGTGCCATTTCAACGCGGCACCGCGTGCGAGTGAACCTGATCTTGGCTTTGCCGACTTTCGCTACGCCTCCATCGAAAACCATGTAGACGTCGATGGCGTTATCGCCCGGTTGAGCGAAGCGGCTGAGGGACACGCCACAGCCTCCGCCAAGAAAACTTGGTTTAGCCTACACTTCGCATTGAGCGACACCGCAAAGATCGCGGGCTTCTTTCGCGCGCACCTGGTTAACCCCGTGCTGGCCAGCTTCAACAAGGCGGCCCCTTAGAGTTGTCCGCTGTGACTTGCTGAAAGAGCCGAAATTTTCCGCGTACATGGCACCCACCAGCAAGAACTCCGTCCAGACGCGAGCTGAATAGGTTTGGCATGGAAGCAGTGCGGACGGAGCAGACCTTGCCGCTGGGACGGACCAAAACCCGCTTTGGCTTCCTCTAGGGCTGTGATCTTTAAGTCGATGAGATTGCGCTTAGCAGCCCTCTAAACCATGATCCCTCGTTCAGATCATCACCCAATACGGGACAGCCTGCCCACATATCGCAACTTGACATCGTTAGTCGTAGCCCCTGCCTCCGGGCAGAAGTATTGGCCCCACATATGTCCAGAGCAAAAATCCAGCGACTGTCCCGGTAACCAGTGCGATCACCAGTGACACTCCCTCTTTGTGGTACGCGCGCAGCAGAAACCAAATCAGTCCACCGACACCCAAGATCACGGCAAGTGCCGCCAGGGGCAACGATCCGATGCCAAGCGCTTGCGAGACCTGAACTTCGTCCGACGAGAAGCCAGACGTATCTCGGCCTAGCAAGCTTTTGACCGTAAAAGGTAAAAGTAGGATATCGCGACTGCATGCGCCGAGACCCAAAGACAATGCTGCCGGACGCGAAGTGCCACTCAGCCAGACCAGCAGAATGATTGCATGAGTCAGAAGCGGCCCTGCCATCCAAGTGACGGCAAGACCGCGATCGTCAAGAGTGGTCTCATCGAAGGTTATGTCCGCCCAATGCAGAGCAACATTCTGCGCGCCCATCGCCACGGCGCCTAAGTAGTGCGCTATCTCATGGGCCAGAATCGTGAGGGCCGTCATTATCGCTCCAACGGCAAACCAGCCAGCCAGTTTTCCAAGATTACCCACCTAGCTAACCCTTACGTTTTTTTGAAGCATGCAATCCTCATCGTTGCCGAGCGGATCCGGATTGGCAAGGCACCGAGAAAAGCGGGCGACACGAGATCTTGTTGCTGATGAGTTCGGGCTCACTGCCGACCTTTGCTGCTTTGGCGAGCGTCCCGAACCGATGAAATACCCCGACGAAGGTCCGGTTGGCGGACGAACCGGACATTGAATCATCTATCTGGTACGTCTGCTTTTGCAGCTTCCAAGCTGAGGGATTAATCCTGCGGGTTTCATCAATTGAAAACACTTCCTGCTGATCTATTGGGTCAGTCTCTATGCGACACGACCAGAACTCCTATCGCCGATTTCTCAATCCATGAACGCGCTATCTGCAAATGCCTCGATCAGCGCCGCGGTGGCACTCGGCTGTTCTTCCATGATCCAGTGGCCGGAATCTTCAATCTCCGCCGTCTCCACATTTGTGGCGCCTCCCGCCTCTAACGCTTCACGCATGGTTTCGAGCGCTGGCGCCATTGCGGTTTCGGCACCAATCAAGAGCAGCTGCACATCGAAAGGACCTGTCATGGCTTCAAAGTGGGCCTGATCTTGATCGAATGCGCGATAAAGCTCGAAACCCGCACGCAACCGTTCTGGTGTCCCATAGGCCTCCGCATAAATGGCAACGTCCACGTCCGCAATCGCCTCCGGGTGCTTGGCGACATGGTCGATGAAGTACCGGATATACTCCGCCTCCTGGCCTGCCACGAGATCTTCGGCGATGGGTTGATTGTGGAAGTCGAAGTGCCAGGAGTTCGGAATGCTGACCACCCAGTCCCATGGGGCAAAGCCTGGCAGGGGCACATCCATGACAATCACACCGGCCAATTCGTCGGGGTATTGACGCGCGTAGGCATAGGCCACCATGCCGCCGATGTCGTGTCCTGCGACAAGGGGGTTGTCCAAACCAAGCGCACCGACAAAGACGTGGATATCATCTGCAAGCGCTTGTTTCGTCCAATCCTGATCGGGATTGGTTGAACCACCGATACCGCTGAGGTCAGGGCAAAGACCCTGTAGTCCTCAGCCAGATCAGGCATGATGTGACGAAATTCATCTGCGCTTTGTGGCCATCCATGCAACAGCACGATCGCAGGTCCGTCGTCGCCTGCGGCCAGGTATCGAAACGTCTGACCCTCTGCGGTGATGGTTTGGTCGGTGATTTCTGTTTCCTGCGCCCAAAGCGGTGCTGCAGTCAGAAGGCTGATGGTGGTCGCAGCCAGAAGCGCGACCCGTTGGGTCGGTGTCATGGGAAAGTCCTTTCGGTTGATGGTGTCTAAGTCTGTCGTTCGAGAGCGATGACCGTGTCGATCACCGTTGCCGTTTGGCCGCCCGGACCATTTGCGAGCCGTTCGATGGGTCCAATGAAGACCTCGCGCCAATCGGATTGGTTGAGGTCGAGATGGGCGAGTTCGTCCTCTGCCGTGGGATAGATCGTGTCCGCATCAGCCCACGACCACGGTGCGCGTGATCCGTGTGCTGCGATCAGAAGCATGCCTCCTGGAGCCACCACACTTGCCGCGCGCTGCAACGCCGCTACGCGATCAAATTTGCCCGGCGAATGTAGGAACATGGCCGAGACGAGCTCAAATGCGCCATCTGGGATAGAGACGTTCAGATCGTGACGCTCAAAGCGGGTGCGTCCTGCAACGCCAGCATGTTCCGCTGCCCGTTGCGCCGCATCAATCGCCGACTGCGCAACATCAACACCCGTGGCCGTCCATCCCTGTTTTGCGAGCCAGATCGTGTCATCCCCGCGTGCGCAACCCAGATCGAGCGCTCGCCCGAGAACAAGACCCTCAGTAAAGCGAACCAGGATGGCCGAGGGGCGACCACCAGAGGGCTTGGTCAGCTTTGCGTAGTGACCTTCCCAAAACGAGGCCACGTCCTCATGGGCTTGTGGCATTGTCATGTTGTGTCCTTTCTTGTGCGCCATGCCGACACGCCGACCAGAAGTGTCAGTGTGGCGAAAACGGCGATAGAATAGATTGTGGCCATGGCAGCGGCCTCGACAAAGCGGGGTGCTGTGGCAACGCCTGCGGCCATGCCGTTCTCACCAAGCAGCCCGAAGAAAATTTGACCCGCGATTGCGATGCCGAGGGCTGCGCCGATCTGTTGGAACGCCTGCATGGCACCCGACCCTGCGCCCGCATCCTGGGGCTCCACGCTCGACATGGTGACTTGAAACAGCGACATGATCGCGGTGCCCATGCCGAAGCCACAGACGAGAAGTGGCAGAGTGAAGGCATAGGGGTTCAGGTCGGCCCCAATGGACCGGATCACCCATTGCAGCGCACTCATGCCGATCATGAGCAACGCTGCTCCGCCCGCGATGCGGGCTGAGAGATAGCGATCGCCAAAGCGCTCCGTTGTCATCGAGGCGAGCATGACACCGACCGGGAACGGGGTTGTGACAAGGCCGCTTTGCAAGGCGGTCAGCCCAAAGCCCGATTGCAGGAAGATGGCGAGCACGAGGAACAGACCTGGGATGCCGCTGAAGAACAGTGTCACCAGTCCGAGCCGCCGCAGATAGGGACCGTTCGACAGAAGACCCAGCGGCATCAAGGCTGAGTGGCCATGCGCGCTGCGGCGTCGTTCAAAAGCGACGAAGAGAAGAGTTGCGGGGATCGATGCGAGCAATGCGGCGAAGCACCACCACGGCCAGCCAAGTGCGCGACCTTCGATCAAGGGCAGCACCAGCAGCACCGCCGCTACAGTGAACAGTGCCGTGCCGATCCAGTCTGGGCGGGCTTTGTTGTCGGTATCGAGTACGGGGACAAACGTCCGTGCGCCGATCAAGGCTGCGATCCCAAGTGGGATGTTGATCAGGAACGCCAAGCGCCAGCCAAGACCGGCAAGGTCGGCCGAGATCAGCGCGCCACCGATGATGGGGCCTGCCACAACCGCAAGGCTCGACACCGTTCCAAAGAGACCAAAGACACGGGATTTTTCCTCCGGTGGAAAGATCACATGGGCGATGGCGAGAACTTGTGGAACCATCATCGCCGCTGCAATGCCTTTGACCGCGCGTGCAGCGATTAGTGTCACCACATCGGGTGCAAGGCCGCAGATGGCGGAAGACACAGTGAAGCCGATCAGGCCCCAAATGAATAAACGTCGCCGTCCAAAAACATCACCGAAACGTCCGAATGGAAGGAGGCCAACCGCAAGGGCCAGGACATAAATCGCCGCGACCCATTCAAGCTGCGTTGGCGTGGCACCGGTATCGGCTTGTATCTGCGGCAGGGCCACATTCACGATACTGACGTCGATCAGGTTCATGAAGCTGGCCAAAAACAGCACGGCCAAAGCCGCCCATCGTTTTGAATGAACCGTTTCGGCCTGGAAGCTGGCATTTGATGCGATACTCATGTATCACTAAATGTATCAAGAGATCGCAAGAGTCAATCTCTTGTGTTTTTAAAAGTTACGTGACCGGAGCGAAACCACGGAATGAGACAAGACAAACGGCTTTCCCGGGTCCTGCACGCCCTTCTGCATCTGGATGAAATGGATGGACCCGCGACCTCCGAACAGATTGCACAAATGCTGCAAACGAACTCGGCGGTGGTCCGTCGTACAATGTCCGGCTTGCGTGAGGCTGGGATCGTAACATCTGTAAAAGGCCATGGCGGTGGGTGGTCATTGGCCAAGCCCTTGAAGGATGTGACCCTGCTTGCAATATATGAGGCGCTTGGATCCCCGAAGCTCTTTGCCATCGGCAATGACGACGAAAACCCAAGCTGTATTCTTGCCAAAGCGGCCTATATCGCGACCGACGAGGCCTTAAGCGCAGCCCGGATACAATTCGAGCAATCCTTGCAAAAAGTGACCGTCGCTGACCTCGCTGAAGGCGCCTGACACGCGATACCGGCTCCTATCGCCTGATATCCTGGGGCGGTGTCCCGGTCTCAAGCCATCTTTCCAATGCCATCAGAGGATCAAGATCAGCCTGCGTGATGCCTGCCGGTCCAGGTTGCGCACCGCAATGATCGACGCCAGGTAGCATATGCAAAGAAACCGCTTCCGCGCGCGCGTCCGTGCCAATGGATTCCCCAACGGCTGCGTACCAATCCACGGTCTTCTGCGGCGTGACCAGCGGATCAGCCCACCCATGCCAGACGAGCATGCGCCCCCCTGCCTCGTGAAAGGCTGAGATGTCCGGGTTGTCTGCATTGTAGAGGCTTGCGGCCTCACTCATGCGCTGCGAGTCCACATCGAGGTCGAACTGTCTCGGATTGTAGTTTGCACCCGGGTCTTCCGGAAACGCCATATGTCCCAGAAAGCCTGCCGCAAAGAAGTCCATGAGTGGAGGAGAGCCATCCGGCGCGCCAACCAACCAAAACGGCCAGAACGCTTCCGAACCGGCAGGAATGCCGCCGGGATAAAGCTGTTCGCCGGTACTATTGCGCGGGCCATCGCGCCAACTGGAGAGGACCTGCATCTCCTCATCGGTCAAGCAATTGTCGTCTGCGCCGTCGCACATCAAGGCGGACAAATCGGGCTGGCACATCTCTGGATCAGCTACTGCGCCATCTGACGATCCATCAGCGGCATCGCATTGATCCAAGACCGCCTCAGCAATCAGTGCTGAGTCATCTGGGCCAAGAATACGTTCCCCTGTCGGGCTGGTGTTCGTCTGTATCAGAAAGGCAAGCATCGAGCCAACGAGGCCTGGGTAATCCATCGCCGGAGCACCAACAATGATGCCGTCGAACATCTCCGGTGTGTCGAGGGCGGCGCGCATCGCCATGCGTCCACCGGTAGAACATCCTTGAAAAATCGACGTTTCCGGCGTTTCGTCATAAAAGGCGCTCATCAAAACATTGGCGACACGGTTGGTCTCAGGGACAGAGCGCCATCCCCAATCGCGTTCGGCTTGCGGATTTTCATGTGCCCACGATGCATCCACAACCGATAAACCGTGATGTCCGGAATCCGACGTTGCTGTTGCATAGCCACGGGCGAGCCCCGGTCCCATCGAATTTATGATCGAACCACCTGCGTCAGCGCGGCCGAGTTCGCCACAGAACCCACCACATCCGGCTTGATAGAGACCACCATTCCAGCCCTCGATCGGCAACCGCACTTCGATAGATATTGCCGGCAGTGCCGTCGCGCGCACTTCGCAATAGGCAGGAAGTGAACCATATGGACCGTCTTGGGTGGCCTCGACCACTTGGGCGGACGTCACATAACCCCCAGGGAACGATTGGTTTTGCAACGCGGTACAAGCGTCTTCCGACTGCGCCATGGCGCTCCCGGCAACGCCGTAGGCGAGGAGTGAGCAAGTGAGACTGAGGAAAATAGGGCGGCTCATGCGTTACTTCCTTTCAAGGTGCGATCAAAGAAGCTGATCATTTCTTTCCATCCACGCTCGGCTGAGGTTGCGTCATAGACCGGGAAATCCGGTTTCATCCAACCATGCGCCGCAGGATAGGTTTCAGCTGTGTAGGTCACGCCTTCCTGGTCCAGCGCAGCTTCAAAGCTCTTCGCCATTTCAGCAGGATAGTGTTCATCATTCGTTGCAGCAGCGATGTAGAGCTCGGCCTTCAGCTTCGACGCAAGAAGATGTGGGCTGTCAGGCGCGTCACTGGCCAGATTGCTTCCATGGAAACTCGCCGCGGCCCCAATCTGATCGGGATAGGTTCCGGCAGCGGTGATGGCCATGCCACCACCAAAGCAGAACCCGACTGTGCCCACCTTGTCTCCAACGACATCGCTCCGCGTCCCGAGGTAGTCAAGGATCGCGCCGGTGTCTTCTGCGGCCTTCGCATTGTTCGTCGTCATGAGCAGCGGACCGAGAATGGCCATCATGTCGCCAGCCAGCACTTCGACTGGATCGAAAGGGCCATACGGGCCGTGACGGTAGAAGAGATCTGGAAGCAAAACCACATATCCGGCATCTGCGAGCTTCTGCGCCATATCCGCGACAGCAGGCCGAATGCCCCCGGCGTCAAAGTAGAAAACGACTGCCGGACCGCCACGGTCATCGCTTGGTGTGTAGACAAAGAGCGGACACTCACCGTCTTGCATTGAGAGGTCGAGTATTTCTTCGGGCATATCTGGATCCTTTTTCGAGTACCTTAAAGGGGGTGAATGTCCATGCGTTGGACGAGATTGTTTTGCATGTGAAAGACGTATTCGAACCGACCGCGGGACAGCACCGACCCGTGCATGTTCCGGACAACTTGGCCGAGAGAAACGACCCACTGATCGTCAATGAGGCGCCGCACATCTGTCACGTCATCCTTCGTGTCGATGTGTTTCCATTGCTCAGTCCAGTAGTGGCGAATGGCATCATGAGATCGCAGGCGCTTGTCGCCATCGGGGTAATCAATGTCAGGGGCGCAATGGGCCAGCATGGCGTCCGCATCGCGTGCGTTGAACGCTGCAAAGAGCATGTGAAAGAGCGATGTGAGGTCGTCGCTGTCTTCTGTCATTGATGGTCGCCTGTTATCGGTTGGCAGGTTCAAAGCGAATTTATATATGTACGTATGTATTACCTCGACGAGGCTCGCAAGAATGACTGACGACAAGGATGATGTGCTTTCGACACCGGGGCATCTGATCAGCTTGGCTGCACGCAGCTTCGCGCGGCTCAGCGAGGCGCGATTAAAGCCACTAGGCTTTACGCCAGGTCATCTGCCCGTTCTGGTGGCTCTGCGAGATGGTCATGCGGACACGCAGCGTGACCTTGCGCGCTTTGCGAAGATTGAGCAGCCGCCCATGGCACAGATGCTCAACCGGATGGAGCGCGACGGTTTGATCGACCGCGAGCCTGATCCCAAGGATGGCCGTAGCCAAAAGATATCACTGACACCTATGGCTTTGGAGCGCATGCCCATTGCGATTGACGCACTCATGAACGGCAATCGCGAGGCAATGGACGGTCTTAGCGAGATGGAAGCAGAGCAATTTGAAGGGCTGGTACTGCGTGTCATCGAGAACCTTGATCGGATGACGCAGTTATCGTGAGTGCCGTGGACCGGACGCCTGCGCGTCCGGCCCCGTCATCTTGAGCGTAACAGACCGCTATTCCTCGCGAAAAAGACGTAACCGCCGTGATAGAGGACACCGTCTCGGAACTAACCATCGGCATAGAAACCAGTGTCGTCCCAATATTGGATGATGTCGCCAGTGACGTGATAGCGCCCCTGATAGGCACTTTCCCGGTCACCGCGTGCTTCATCGTAGCGCCCGTTCGGGAGTAGATCGTGGCGGATATGACCGTCTTCTGTTACCCACATGCCAACGAATTCATGCGATTGCGGCTCAGTCGGAGCCTCGGGGCGCGGCGAGCGTGGGAAATCCGTGGTGATAAGCTGTGCGCCTGCGGTCGTGCCACTCATGATGACCCCCAATCCGACGGCGAAACCCTTGGCAAGCAATCCATGTCCAATCCCCTCACTGGTCTGTCCCAGCACTGCGCCGCTCTTCAAACAGTTCCGACATGGTTTGGGAGGCGAGAATAGCCCTTGGGAAGCCGGCGGGAACGGTGATCATGTAGACAATCTCTTTCAGTTCATCTTCGGTGACCCCGACGTTGAGGGCATAGTCTGCGTGGATCTTCATCAATTCCCGTTCGCCCATGGCCGCAAAGGCCGCCACGGCTGCAAGTTGGCGCGTGCGGTCGTCGAGACCAGGACGTGTCCAGACGTCGCCGAGGGCATAGGCTTGGGTGGCATCAGCCAAGAACGGAAACTCTTCACGCATGTTTTCCAGCGTGGTTTGAGGAACACCGTTGTTCAGTCTGACAATGACGTCAGCACCAAGCTGAAGCCGCTCTTCGGTCGTGTCTGGCATGGTACTTCCTTCATTCGATTGCGCGTTCACGGGAGACATCGAGAGGCTGGTCGCAACCGCGATGGCTGAAAGGGTAGACTTGTGCATAGTCATTGTCCTTTTGCTTGATGCTGAGTACCGAAGACACTCAAACTCGAACGTCTTCAGCACAGAGTGAGGTTTGTGGTCAGGCGGCAGAGGCGGTTGCGCCGTCCGTCGATCTGGACAAGTCATGCCACTTGGCCAGTTCACCTTTTCGGGCGTCGTAGGCGCCACTCAGATACTCGAAGGCATCCGAGCCAGCGGCATACCGCAGGGGCGCATGTTCATCGCGCGAAAGCCGCACGAGCGCCGCACCCAATTTCGCAGGGTTACCGGCCTGCACATGGTTCTGCGATTGATAAAAGCCCTGTGTCGCCTTGGCGTATTCGGCATAGTCACTGATCGGCTGATCTGCATATCGGATTGAGCTTTCATCAAGGAAATCCGTGCGGAAGAAGCCTGGCTCAACAATGGTGACACCGATGTTGAATGGTTTCACCTCAAGGGCCAGACATTCCGAGAACCCTTCGACCGCAAATTTTGTAGCGCAGTAAATCGACGCAATGTCGAAGCCGAGCGCACCACCGATGGACGAGATGTTGAAGATGTGGCCCGATTTTTGCGATCGCATGGTCGGCAACACGGCGCGGGTGACATGCAGTGTGCCATGGACGTTGGTGTCGAACTGGCGAACGATCTTTTCGTGCTCGATCTCTTCGAACACGCCAAGCTGCCCGTAGCCTGCATTGTTCACAAGGACGTCGACCCGCCCGAAATGAGCAATGGCTTTGGCGACGGCGGTATCGGCTTGTTTGGCGTCAGTGACATCCAGCGGCAATGCCAGTGCGTCGTCGGTATCCGGCAGTACTTTTTTGACAGCATCCGCGTCCCGCCCGGTCGCTACGACACGATCACCAGCATCCAAAGCCGCCTTCGCGATCTGAAGACCAAGGCCCCGTGAAGCCCCGGTTATGAACCATACTTTTTTGTCATCCGTCATATCGACCTCCTGTCTGTCGTTGGCCCCATGATTAGAGCCGTCTCTTATGCGGTGGATATGTGTATGCCAGTGCTTTAGGCGGTAGCACGATCCAACAGGATCATTGCCTAATTCTCCGTGAGGCTGAGAAAAATGCTTATTTTCAGCCTAGATGGTATGCAATGCAGCAGCGCGGTTTGTAACAGGCATGGAGGGTAAACCATGACAGAAACAGTTGAAGATCTTGCGACGCTGGTTGCCCGATTTGTACGATCTGACGGCGTTCACACAACTCCGGTTCCTCGGTTGGACCTCATCCGCAGCACGCAGCAAACCCAAGACCTGCATGCGGTTCACGAACCTGCACTTTGTATCGTGGTGCGAGGCGCAAAACGTGTCATGCTTACCGATCACATCTATGACTACGACCCCGCAAACTACCTCGTAGTATCATTTGACTTGCCCATTATTGGACAGATCACGTCTGCCAGCCATGCAGAACCATATCTTTGCATCCGCGTTGGCATTGACGCCGGAGTCTTGTCCGATTTGGCCGTTGACATGCCCTGGGATGAAGAAGCACCGTCGAAAGGGCCGGGTTTGTTTCTTGGTGAAACAACACCGGACATTTTGGATGCCGCGATGCGGCTGGTTAAACTTATTGAATCGCCTGACGATATTCCCGCGCTTGCAAAGCTCTATGAGCGTGAATTGCTCTACAGGATCATCCGTGCACCAGGCGGTCGGGCCGTGCTGCGGAGTGTCTATGGGCCGGGGCGGGGGAAGCAGATTTCTCGTGTGATCGCTTCGATCAAACAAAACTACCGCGAGCCGTTTGAAATGGCCGGACTGGCCAAAGAAGCCCACTTGCAACCGTCAGCTTTGCACCAGCACTTCAAGGCTGTGACGCTCATGTCACCATTGCAATATCACAAGCGTCTCCGCCTTCAGGAAGCGCGTAGGCTGATGCTGTTCGAAGAGAAGTCGGCAGCGCAGGCGGCATTTGCAGTAGGATATGAAAGCCCATCGCAATTTAGCCGCGAATACCGTCGGCAGTTTGGTTTGCCGCCGATGAAAGACGTTGAGGCTTTGGCTGGGTCAATCTTGGCGACGGAACCTCAAAGTGGAGAAGCGGTTGTGGCAAGACTGGCATAAGGGATCGTTCATTGATCGCTTTAGAGCGGCCGTTCGTTCGTATCGCAGCATCCGGCACGATGGGCTCAGTGCAGACCTTCGCCAATTTCGGTAAGACATCTCGGTTAAAGCGATGACCTCCATGGCGCCTTCGCGGACAGAGATGTCGTTGACCGCACTTAGCACCGAAGCGACTGAAGAGTGCCATGGCGCTTTTTGCGGGCGAAGGGCGCCTTCGCCGCGTTCGCACCGGTGTCCGTTTTCCTACGCGACTGCTCCCAGGTTTTTGCTCAAATGTCGAAAAAGCAGCGGCATTTGTAGAGAAATACTCCCTATAATCAGACAACCAACCGCGCTTCATGCGGTTTCGCGGATAGCCTAGCTGCCGGGAAGGATGAACGGCCTTCCAGCGTGGCCAGCTCTGGGAACAACTCAATCAGTTCCCCAAAAACCCCTGCCCCGTCCAGGTCAATGATATCGCCCGGCTGGAAACTCTCAGTCCATGCATTGTCCACCCGCAGGATGTCGTGCTGGTCAAACATCACATGGATGTAAGTAACACCATCCTCAGCCTCGACTTGATCTACTCCGGGTTTGTGGGTCATGTGCTTGGCTTTGACCAACACCTCTTCTTCTCCAAGCCAGAGCTGCGCCGCACTGTTCTCAATCAGCATCCGGTGTTGGGGCGAAACGCGCATATCTCGATCTGGGACAGACGGCGCAATGCTGTCTTTGCGAATTAGGATCGGTTGTAGATGCGGCGAGGTTTCCAGTTCTTTTGCACAGATGGTCTTCTTCCCGATCCAGCGCACTTCTTGCGATCCATGATCGCGCGTCTCTACCAAATCCCCAACTCGCAAGTCTTCGACAGCGACGCGACCTTTAGGAGTCGCAACCATACTGCCTGGCGTGAAACACGGCACGATGTTCTCGATATTGGCAAACGTCGCCGCCGAGCCATCAGAGAACGTAACCGTGCCGTTTTCCGGATTGCCACCGTCGAATACGACAGTTGCGCCAAAGTCGTTGAGAACCAGCGTGTCGCTATCGTCGCCGCCCTCACCGCCATCAACAACATCGCCCGCGCCAATGAAGATCGTATCGGCGTCGTCTCCGCCATCGATGGTGTCCGCACCTGAGCCGCCGTCGATGATATCTTCGCCCGTACCGCCGGTGATGATATCATCGTTGCTTGGGTCCTGAGCTGTGCTGACGACAAGGTTGTCGATGCCGTAGCTTTCGTTGTCGATCCCAGCAGAAAGATCAGCGCCGAAGCCCAGACTGATTGAGGTTCCGGGGTTTTCAACCGTGACCCTGACCGGGTGAATTTCATCGTCGGTCCCAGCAAAGCCGAGGTTCGCGGGCGTGCCTGCGCCCATGTCTATCGTGACGATGCGCCCGTCTGACAACGTGAAGGTCGAGGAAAACTGTTCGGCGTTGGCGTCATTGAAGCTCTCAACGAACACCTCTTCCCCATCGATGAAGATCGAGAATGTGTCTCCTCCACCGTCCCAGCTGTCCAGTTCGTAAAAGTCGAACTCAAGGATTGCGAAGTCTGCACCTGGGTCGAGCGTGAAGGTTTTGGAGGTCGCTTCCGCGCCATTGGTGTCGCCGAAGCGCCCAAGGAATTCGCTGAAATTCGCGCCGCCATCGGTGGTGGTGGTGTCCGTCCAGCCGCTTGCGCCGCCTTCGAAGTTATCTCTGGTAACGATCACTGGATCGGCGGATCCGTCAACGGCATCGCCAAAGATCGTGTCGTTGCCTGTCCCGCCGTCGATGGTGTCAGCACCTGACCCGCCCTGGATGGAATCGTCGCCGCCTTCGCCAAAGATGATGTCGTCCCCAGCTTCGCCGTCGAGATCGTCGTCGCCCGCGCCGTCATTCAGACCTGGTTGTGTGAGAGGCGGGTAGCTTGCCAGATCAACCGCGCCGCCGCCGCTGTCTGGGCCAGAGATTGTGCCACTGAGTGTGTTGCCGCCGTTGTTTTCAAAGTAGATGATTTCGATCAGGTGTTCACCGGGCGGCAGCGTGATTGTGCCCGAGGCCGTTACAGTGCCGTGTAGGCCGTCATTGTCCACGACTTCCACGCCGTTGATGAAGATCTTCGAGCCATCGTCCGAGGACGTGGAGAAGGTGTAGGTGCCGCCATTTGTGACGGTCAGCTCACTTGTGAACTTCAGCGCAAAGTCGTCAGCCGTGTCGTAGTCGGTTGGCGTAATCGAGCTGGCGATGCCGGTTGTTGTCGGTGTCGCGGCATTGTCGCGCCCGCCATTTGCCGTGAACCCTGCATCCGCAAGGTTGGTGGGTTCTCCGGTCGGGTCGAGATCATAATATTCGTAAACCCAAGGAGTCTGATCTGACCCAGGTGTGCCGCCAGCCGTGCCAGGCAGGGCCGCCGTGTCGCCGTAGATCTCATCGTCACCGTCGCCACCGAGGACGGTATCATTACCACCACCTGCAAGGATGATGTCATCTTGCGACCCTTCGCCGGGAAGGATTTCATCGTTGCTATCAACGAAGTCACCCTCAGGATCGCCAGTGTAGCTGCCGTCGATCACCTCGTCGCCAGTCGTGCCTTCGACATAGCCGTCGAGAGCCTGGTCCACGACATTTTCGATATTGCTGAAGCTCAGTGTTGAGCCGTCATTGAACGTGACGATGCCTTGCTCAGTTTCGAAGGCAACGTCAGTCCCAAACTCATCCTGGTATTGGATCGAGGCGACATCACTGACAAAAAGCGTATCTGTGTCGCCGTCGCTCGCATCCTCGCCACCATCAACGGTGTCAGAGCCATTGGCGAAAATCGTGTCGTCACCGGTTCCGCCGATGATGTTGTCACCGAAATTGGGGTCAGTTGCGCCAGCAGCCCCGCCTGTTGCGTCGCCATTTGCAATGATGGTGTCGTTGTCTGCACCGCCGTCCAGCGTATCAGGACCGTCGCCGCCAATGAGAGTATCGTCCCCCTCACCGCCAGACAGGTTGTCCGATCCGGCTCCACCGGACAGATTGTCAGCGCCCTTCCCACCATCCAGCGTATCGTCGCCGATCCCGCCGGTGATTGTATCGTCGCCAGTCCCGCCACTGGCAGAGTCATTCCCCTCCCCGCCATTGATACTATCATTGCCCCAGTCGCCCGACAGGGTGTCGTCACCAGAGCCGCCGGTCAGCGTGTCGTCACCCGCACTGGTGAAGACTAGTGTGGACCCATCCGCCGGAGCTTCATAAAGCTCCAGGATGTCGCCCGTGGCTGGATCGAGAAGTACCCAGTTTGTTTCGGTTGTGGAGGTGGATGCGAAGTTCGAACCTGCGGGGATCGCTATGACTGAGATCAGCGCTCCAGTGTCATCAATCTGAGCCAGTTCAACGGCAAAAGGCGATTGGTTGTCGAAGGTGACGTTCGTGGCTATCCCCGTCGTCCCAGATGCAAAATCCGCCGGATCAATCGCCAGTTGGTCGCCGAAGATCACATCATTGCCAGCGTCACCATCCAGGCTGTCATCGCCCTGATCGCCGTGCATGACATCATCATCCGTCTCGAAGGCCGTGAAGTGGACATCTGTGACGTAGGTCGCCTGCCCGCCGGTCGAGCCGTTCTCATAGACGATCTCCAAACTGGCGACCGGCCCGGCGATCTCGACCAGCACTGAGCCGTTGGCATCGGCCTGGTTGTCATTACCAGCTCCACCCGTTGCCGTCTGACCTGTGATCGTTTCGTTGCCCGCCGCAGTTAGGGTGACAGGGATCGGATCGCCGTCGGCATCGAAGGCATTGACGGTCACAATGTCCTGCCAGGCATTGCTATCGAGGTCGTTGATCCGGAAGTTTACATTCTCCAAAGGGACGTCGGACGAGAAATTGACAGTCGCGACATCCGGCCCGCCATTCCCGCCGAGAGCCAGGGCAGAGTTCGTGTCGAACGGCTCGCCGGCGCCCACATCCACAAACTGCGTCGAGTTGTCGATGTCAGATTGGTTCAAAGCACCATCATTGGTGATCGAAATGGTGATATTGGCAATGCCGGTGTCTTGAGTGAAGCCGCCAGAGACGTCAGTGCCATCACCCTCAGCGATCCAGCTCAGATTCTCGGTGGCCGAAATGAGGGTAACAGGGCCGCCAGAAACGACGTCATCACCTTGACCAGCATAAACCGTGTCGTCGCCCAGGTCCGCCTGAATGTTGTCGTCGTCGCCTGTCGTGCCAAGCGTTCCGTCATTATTATCGACCTGTTCGAGGTTCTCATCGACGAAATCGCTGCTGATAAGGTCCGCACCGCCACTGCCTGAGACAATTCCATCAGGGCCGCCGTTGACGGTCAGGGTTTCAATGCCCGTAAAGGTCGCTGTTGTGCCGTCATTGAACGTGACGGTGCCATTCTCGCTGTTGGTCGGATCGAAGGTGACAACATCCACATTATTGACGATCAGCTCGTCATTGGTATCGGTGCTTGTTTCGCCACCGATGACCACATCTCCGCCGTTGGCAAAGAAGGTGTCATTTTCAGCGCCACCATCGAGGGTATCTGCGCCTTCTCCACCTGTCAGTGTGTCGGACCCTGTTCCACCCGTGATGTTGTCGTCTCCGGTCCCACCGGTCAGGACATCGGCTCCACCACCGCCTGAAAGGATATCGTTCCCTTCACCGCCATCCAGCGTGTCAGCGCCGGTACCCCCAGACAGATCGTCACTGCCCGTTCCACCCGCCAGTGTGTCGCTGCCGTCGCCACCGATCAGAGTGTCATTGCCAGACCCACCGTCAATAACGTCATCGTCAGCGCCGCCGTCGATCAAATCGTTCCCGAAGCCACCCGACAGGCTGTCATTGCCATCTTCACCGAAAATCGTGTCGTCATCCGTCGGCACAGCTTCGAAGTGAACATCGCTGACATAAAGAAGCTGACCGCCCGTTCCAGTGTTCTCATAGATAATCTCGACCCGGGCCACGGGACCAGCGATGGACACCAGAACGGAACCCTGCGGATCGGTGGTGCCAGTCGAAGTCGGTCCCGCGGTGACGGTATTGCCGCTGACCGTATCGTCACCTGCGGGCGTCAGCGAAACCGCGACCGGATTGCCGTCCGCATCAAACGCGTTAACGGTCACGACATCCTGCCAGCCGCCTTGGTCGATATCCTGAAGGCGGAAAATGACGTTTTCCACTTCATCTGCGAGGCCGGAACCACCCACAGCAGAGAAGTTCAGATCAGCCGTCCAAGCTGTGCCGGAGCCGTTCGAGCGCAAGTCAAGGCCAGAATTGGTGGCAAAGGGATCGCCGGCTTCGGTGTATTGTGTGCCAGTTTCGACCGTTGCCGAGGTGCCAGGCCCGCCATCAACGAAGCTGACAGCCACGTTGATACCGCCGGTATCTTGCGTGAAGCCGCCTGACAGGTCGGTGTTGTTGCCGCCCTGGGCCGTCCAGTCGAGGAACAGATCGGTATTGGTCAGTGCCGGGGAACCGCCATCAACAACGTCATCACTGCCACCAGCGTTGATCGTATCATTGCCAGCACCGCCGGTAATATCATCGGCATCTGCCGTGCCATTCAGCGTGTTGTCGGTGTCATCACCATTGATGGTTGCCATTGCTCGATACCCCTAACTCCCTGCGCCACTCGAACCGGTGACTTTTGTTCCGACGGGGAATAGGCATTAAAGTGGGCAGAGAGGTGGCAGCGCAAAGCAACGTGTAGGATTTGTGACATTTTTGTCTCAAGTTTTGCGACATTGGAACGAAGCGGCTGATGAAACCAGCAAAGTAGCGCTTCATCAGCAAGTGCATCTGGGTTTTACGATCAACTCGTAAGTTTGCGTCGCATCGAAGCCCGACGGGAGAAGCAGGTAGCTTTGCCCTCTATTGTCTCTGTTGGTGATGTAACGGCACATCAGCAGCGTGCCACGAGCGGACATAAGCGTCAGATTGATAGCCTTTCCGATCACGAAGTAAGTCATTCCAATGTCGACGCATGACGCGAGCTTGATCGAGGTGCAGCACCCTTCATCCAGTGTGTCTGCCGACGTCGTGTTACAGCTCGCTTGAAAAGACCACGTGTCCCCTTCGATCAGATCATGGACGGATCGGAGTTGCTCGCGCTCCATTACACCGAACTGCACCCGCACATCCGCCAGAGCCATCAATTGAAAAGGCTGATTGCCGTTCGCCGCCGGTGAGGGACACTAAACATCGACTTTGCCAAACGAAAGTGGGATGCGCCCATGGACTGCATCACGCGTCTGACCCAGGTTTTGAGCCGTGTTGATCATTTACTAATTTGCCCCATCCGGCCGCTTTTGCGCGGTCTTTGATTTGAGTTAGATTTGAATTTGGGCAAATTCATGATGGCTGTCGACCTATTTTAGGCCCGACATCAAATTCAATGTTCGTCGCCGGTCCAGAATAAGCTGGTGCTTTGGGTTCCAAGCTGCGATCCGTATCATCAGGCACCGGTGAACCGAGCAGCCCAGAAGCCGACGTTGGTCCAAGGGTTTCATAAGACTGCCGAGCGGGACGGAACTTACCTTCGACTATGCGGTTTGAATGTCAGCTTTCGATATGATGCGTTCAGTGCGCCCCTCTCCGAAGCACTCAGATTTCTCTGGTTCGAAACAGCAAGAAGGCTCCGGCTCCGAAAACAGCCGCAGCGGCAGCTTCAATCCAACGCCGAGCCTTTCCATAGACCGCCATGGCAGCCTGACTGGACAAGATAAGCGCGTAACTCGTCGTTAAAGTGACATTGACGAGCAGGCTGAGCACCAGAACCCACGCTACAACTTCCGTGCCGCCGCCCGGTTTGACGCCAATCGCGAGAATCGAGCCCCAATAAATCACCGCTTTTGGATTGGTCAGATGAGTGCCGAGGCCTTTCAGCCACGCTGCAAGCAATCTGGACGCACCAACATCCACAGGCACAATCGCTTTGTCGAAAAGTGCCGAACGCGCGGACCTCCACGCCAGCCATGTAAGGTATCCGGTGCCGATATACTTCAACACCTCGAATAGAGTGGCTTTCGCTTGAAGGAGCGCCCCGAAGCCAAGGGCCGCCGCGACGGCCCAGATCGTGGAAGCCGATGTGATGCCCCACGCCACCGCTAAGCCCATAGAACGACCCCGCGCCATGGCAGTTCCAGCAATCGCAACTGTCCCTGGCCCAGGAGAAAGGCCACCGATCAAGGCCGCGCTCAACACGATAACGATGTTCACGTTTTCCATGCTGTCCTGAGTAAATCCTCTGAATCAAACGAGCAACTCTTCATCGGCCAACATCAGCCGAACCGGACATCCGCTACGGCGCAGAATTCTTGCAAAAAGGGCTCTAACCCGCCATCCGCCGCACCAGGCTCCAATGACCGCAGCCAGCCCCAGAGCTGACGTTGGTTCATGAGTGCCATAAGGCCGAATTGCGGACAAACCGGACTTGTGCAGGTGCGGCTATTGCTCAAGCGGCATCCTTTCGCAATCGCGGCACAAAAATCCCTGCCGCGCGGCGGGTTCCGCAAAACCGGTCATTGAAAGCTAGCCGAAGCAGACAAACTCGACTTTGGATTCTCGGCCTTCGCTAACGCAGCACGTGTTCGCTTGAGCGGCGTACTTGTTGTTGCAGCACGATAGAAGTCACCAATCCGGTCGTTCGCACATGAAGATTTTTGCGTGCAGCGAGACTGAACCTTGGCCTTAAGCCGATCTGACCAACGAGATGCGGACAAACTGGCCTAATGAAACTGTGGCTATTGCTGGCTCAGCATTGCTTCGCAGAGGTGGCACCGCTTTTGGTTCGGCGAAACGATCACCGGTAATTCGGACATCTATCGGGTGCGCGGGTGCGATTTGGTCTACTTCGAGAATGTTCGTTTGCGTATCTCACGGGATAAGACAGCCCCCGCCGTATCAATCAACTGTCACATGCAACGACCCATGTGCTGGAGAAACATTGAAATTGCGTCGATGACCATTGGTGACTTGGCCTGTCTGAGAACCGTTGAGCATTTGCACGATCCCGATTGATGGTGATTGCCGCAGCAATGGCGAAGACCTGCGGCCGTATGGCAAACAACGCGCCGCGCGGGCAGCGGTCTTCATCTCCTGACTGTAGGGAACCAAAACGACATTACTGCGTTAAACAATGATACTTAAAATAGCGAGCTTTTCAAATGACGGCGTTTTCGACGATCAATCCTGCGACTGAAACAGAGCTTGCGGGGTATGACCTGATGTCGCCGGATACGGCCTTCGACAAGATCGACAAGTGTCATTCGGCATTCTTAGGTTGGCGGACCAACAGCCGTGCCGAACGAGCGCCAATCCTGCGCGACATCGCAAAGGTGCTCCGGAGCAAGGCCGATGAATACGCCAACTTGATGACCGAAGAGACCGGCAAGTTGTTGCGCGACGGCAAGACCGAGGTAGAGCTCTGCGCACAGATTTTTGAATATACCGCCGATCACGGCCCGGACATGCTGGCAGACGAGGAACGTCAGCACGGCGCGGATGGCAAGCTGGGGTTTGTCGCCTATTGCCCGATCGGGGTGATCTACAGCATCCAGCCTTGGAATTTCCCGGTGTACCAACCGACCCGCGTGCTTGCGTCGAACTTGATGGCCGGAAACGGCGTGATCCTCAAACATGCGTCCATTTGTACGGGCAGCGGCCTGCTGCTGCGGGACATCTGCCTCGAGGCCGGCCTCCCAGAAGGCTTGTTCGACGTGCTGATCATTGATCATGATACGTCAGATGCGGTGATCGAGCACAGACTGATCCGCGGAGTGACCATGACAGGAAGCGATGGTGGTGGCCGTCACATCGGTCAGATCGCGGCCAAGAACCTTAAAAAGACTGTGTTGGAGCTTGGCTCCAACGACGCCTATCTCGTCCTCGAGGATGCCGATATCGAGTTAGCCGTGAAGACGTGCGTCCAAGGCCGTCTGTTTAACAATGGCGAAACCTGTGTCTCTGCAAAACGCTTCGTGGTGACTGAGGCCGTTTACGATGATTTCATCGGCGCGTTTGTCGAACAGATGCGCGCCATCCAACTGGGTGACCCCAAGAACGAGAATACGCAATTGGGCCCCCTTTCGAGCGAGGAGCAGTTCGACACGATCTGCACGCAAGTTGCAGAAAGCGTCAAAGGAGGCGCGGAAATCCTGTGTGGCGGCGAAGCGCCGGACCGGACGGGTCAGTACTATCCCGCGACCGTGCTGGTGAACTGCCAGCCCGGCACACCGGCCTATGACGATGAGATTTTTGGCCCTGTCGCTGCGGTCATCAAGGCTAAAGATGATGACGACGCCATGCGGATCGCTAATGACAGCCATTACGGGCTGGGCGGCGGTATCTTTACCAAGGACGCGGAAAAGGCGCGCGAGCTGGCCCGCGATCATTTCGATACCGGCATGGTGCGGATCAACTCGTTCGGTGCGGCTGATCCGAACATGCCATTTGGCGGAGTCAAGGACTCCGGCTTCGGCCGCGAGCATGGCGGCTTTGGCATGAAGGAATTCGTCAACGTCAAGGCGATTTACATGCCGTGAGGCGGTCAGCCTGACAGATGCGCGAATAATCCGGGGTTATACTGTGCGGAACACTTTCGAAACAGTCGCCGTACCCCGGAATTGCTGCGCATTGCCGCGCCTATCAACGGCCCCATCCGTCTGACGGAGGATAGCGGCCAACATTCACTTTTTACAAAGGATCTTGTCATGAAAATTCTTGTCGCAGGCGCCACCGGAGGCACCGGTACGCGTCTTATGAAAACGCTCGTATCGGATGGGCACACCCCCATCGCCCTGGTGCGCGAAAGCTCTGACACCAGCAAACTGTCGGACCAGGTTGAGACGCGCATGGGCGACCTCGCGGACCTTCAGGACGGCGTGTGCGACGGGTGCGAGGCGGTGATCTTTGCTGCGGGTTCAGGCGGAGACACAAGCGCCGAGATGACCGACAAAATTGATCGCGATGGCGCGATTAGTTTGATCGATCATGCGTCGAAGGCGGGCGTGGCCCGCTTTGTCATGCTCAGCAGCGTTGGCGCAGATGATCCCGATCCCAGCACCGACATGGGCCATTACCTAAAAGCGAAACATGACGCTGATGAGTACCTAAAGGGTTCTGGCCTGACCTATGCGATCGTGCGCCCTGTCGCGCTGACCGACGAGGATGGCACCGGCGACATGATTTTCGGCGACGACGTCGATCCAAAGGCCAAAGCTGCCCGCGGCGATGTCGCGCGTGTTCTGGCCGATGCCGTCACAGGCGACGCGTGGGCAGGCAAGACCTTCTTGATGCAAACGGCCTGAGCGCGCCTCGCCCACTTTCACCGACAAAAGGAGCCTGCACCATGAAAGCAGCCATTATCCGTGAATACGAAACAGACATCGAAATCGACGAGGTTGGCGAGCCTGCCCTCCAGGACGACTCGGTTCTGATTTCGGTCCATGCTGCCAGCCTGAACCCGATTGACTATATCCTTCAGTCCGGCGTGATGAAGGACAGCATCTCGCTGCAATTCCCCCACGTCATGGGCTTTGACGTATCCGGCGTGATCACCTGCGTTGGCAGCAAGGTGAGCGGGTTCAAGGTTGGCGATGCCGTGTTTGCACGCGCAAACCAGGACGATGCGGGCGCCATCGCGGAAGTCGCCCGTCTGAAAGCAGACGAAATGGCGCTGAAACCGGAAAACATCAGTCATGTCGAAGCCGCCTCCGTTCCGCTGGCCGGGCTGACGGCTTGGCAGGCACTGGTCACCAGGGGAAACCTGAAGCAGGGCGAAAAGGTGCTGATCCACGCGGGCTCCGGCGGCGTCGGCACCTTGGCGATCCAGATCGCAAAACACATCGGCGCGCATATTGCGACCACCTGTAGCCCGCGCAATGCGGACCTGGTGCGCAGTCTGGGCGCGGACGTCGTCATCGACTACAACACTCAGGCGTTTGAGGATGAACTTGCGGACTACGACATGGTCTTCGACATGCTGGGCGGCGAGACGCTCAATCGGTCTTTCAAGGTGCTGAAAAAAGGCGGCAGGCTGGTGTCGATCAAGGGGCAGGACACCGACAACCTCGCCGAGAAACATGGTGTCCGGTTCGAATGGTTTTTCATGGAGCCGGATGGCGAGATGCTGGGCCAGCTGGCCGCGCTGATCAAGAACGGCACGATCAGGACCATCATCGACAGTACCTATGGCATGGCGGAGACGGCAGAGGCCTACGGCGCTTTGAAAGAGGGGCACGCGGTGGGCAAAATCGTTGTTATAGTTGCCTGAGATGCCGGTGTTCGATCACCGCCATGCGCGCTCGGAAAAGGGGCCGGTTGTCCAACCGCCAACGCCCGTTGACGGCAATGCGGCGCGCGGCGCCTTCGTAGGCAAAAGATGGTCCTTGGGCCGGGCGTTCTGAGCGCGCGCCATGACACGGATCGAAATCCAACATGAAACGACGTACCGGTACGCAGGGCCCGTGTCACTCGGCCCGCACCAGATGATGCTGCGCCCACGTGAGACACGCGATCTGCACCTGGTGCGTTTCGATCTGAATGTGTCGCCCGATGCGCGTATCGACTGGTCGACAGACGTGGCCGGAAACTCGGTGGCCAAGGCAACGTTCGAAGATGCGAGCGACCGCCTTGCCATCAATGCGCGTATGGTCGTCGACCTGACCGCACAGGTCTGGCCCGTCTTTCCAATCTCGGCCGACGCCGCCTCTTATCCGTTTCTGCATTCGAACGACGAGATAACGGATCTTGGGCCACTTACGACGCCGCAGTATCAGGATCACGCCGGTCGGCTGTCCGACTGGGTGGAAGGGTTTGTCATGCAGCGGCCGACCGATACGCTCTCTCTGCTCAAGGACGTGGCAAACGGCGTGACGGCGCAGGTCGCCTATCAGAGCCGCGAGACGGAAGGGACACAGGGACCGCTGGAAACACTGGACCGGGGTTGGGGCACCTGCCGCGATTTCGCGGTTCTGTTTGCCGAGGCAGCCCGCACCCTGGGGTTCGGCGCACGTCTTGTATCCGGCTATCTCTCAAATCCGAACGCCGACCTAGTCGGTTCGGCAGGCGATGGCTCCACGCACGCCTGGGTCGAGGTCTTTGTGCCGGGTGCCGGTTGGATCCCGTTCGACCCGACCAATCAGTCGGTCGGTGCGGCCAACCTGATCCCCGTGGCGGTCGCGCGCAGGATCGAACAAGTGGCGCCAGCGACAGGAAGTTTTATCGGGACACCGAGCGCTCTGATCTCGATGGACGTCAGCGTGCGCGTCGCGCACCTCAAAAAATAGCGGCGGTTTAATACTTGACGTTAAGGTGGCTTCGACTGACGCCGGCATCGATAAGCTGACAGACCAACTGTCGCGCTACGTCCGGTGCCTGTTTTGGGTTGCGCTCTGCCATTGGCACAGAACGCAGAGAAGGCCAGGTCAGAGACTAGATTCACCTACGCTGAAAGATACACTAACGTCAGCTATTCCGTTCCAAAGGGATGGCCAATGTAAACACAGTGCGGTCTTCACTCGATGTCACGGTGAGTTCGCCAGAATGCGCCCTTGCGATCTGATCCGCGATATAGAGTCCTAAACCCAGCCCTTGGAGAGAGGCACCCTCTTCGGAGCGTTCAAAAGGCTCGAAAAGGTTTGGAATGGCGTCGTCAGGAATTTTCTTTCCAGAGTTTCCCACCGATAGCACAAAGGAGGCATCCACTTTGTCCGTGACGACCGAAATAGGGGCGTCTGACGACCCATGCGCAACGGCATTGGCGACCAGGTTCGACAACAGTTGATAGAGGCGAGCCGGGTCACACATCAACGCGCCATCAAACCTCAAAGCTGTTTCGAACTGTCGCTCGGGATGCGCAATCCTGATCTCATCAACCACGCGCTCGAAACCCTCCCGCAGATCATCGGTTGGGCTCAACTCGACGGGGATGCCCCCACCGAGGCGGGCTCTCGCAAAGTCCATGATGCTGTCGATCAGCTTTGCCATTCGGTCGGCACTACCATCTATGGCTGTGAACATCGCGGCGATTTTTTCGTCGTGAGGTTGGCGTGAAGCGATACGGACGGCTGAACCAATAGCCGCCAGGGGATTGCGCAGATCATGTCCCAGAATGGCGATGAACTGCTCGCGCAAAGTGGCTTCATCCTCAGAAGATTGCAGCGCCCGGACGTTCGCTTTGTCCGCTGTCACGTCACGGGCACTGCAAACGAAAATGTCGCCCTCGGGCACCGCAACCCAGGAAAGCCACCGATAGCCGCCATCTTTGCATCGGTATCTGTTCTCAAAATGCAGAGCTGGCTCGCCCGCCTTCATGGTGGTGAACAGCGCAAGCGTGCGGTCCATATCGTCGGGATGAAGGAAGTCGGTGAAGACCATGCTTCTGATTTCGGGGGCAGTCCACCCAAGAACAGTTTGCCATGCGGGGTTCGTCTCGACAAAAACGCCCGCCTGATTGACGATGGCGTGTAGGTCGGGCGAAACCAGCCAGGTCAAGCGCGGTGTGTCTGACGCATTTGTCATGACGGTACTTTACCGGAAACTGCGCGATTGTCATGTGACATCGATTTGGCAGCTGTTGCCAAGGGCGGTTACCTCCAATATCGGAGGTTCAAGACCTTAGGGCTAATTGTCCAGAAAGTCCGCGACCTGTGGATTGCTAGCTTCGTATTCGCTGCGAAGTGCATCAATGACCAGTTTTCCCGCCGCGTAGCAGCGCGCTTAGTTGCGCAGATGCAGCGATTTTCGTGCCGCGTGCGCACGCAGCACGAAAAAGCAATGACCGCCTTGGGCTCTCTCCTGCCATCCGCCGCGCCATGCTCCGACGACCGGAGCAGCCCCAGAGCAGCCATTAGGATCCCGCCGGTTCGGGCGGAGAGCTGGAATTCCCAAAGGTGCGGACTTGTCTGTGAGAAGCTGAGCAGAGCGGACGTTCGAGCGCCTCTTGAGATGGGTTGGGAAACCGAAAAGGCTAGTCATTCCCGCCGCCTGCGCCATGCCAGGTTCATCTATAAGCAGAGATAGAGGTTGAAATTCTCATATGTCTGAGGATTGGCGCGTGTAGAGGCATATTCCGCGCGTTGAGAGCCGCCGGTTCTACAGATCCGAGTTGCCTCGGCTTGAGCGGCTTGCGCCGCCTGCTCTCGATCCGCGAATTGCGATGTGACGATAGTGACACTTGCTCCGTTGTAGTCTGAGACAATGGGGTTGGTCGGGACGCATGCCGATAGGGCCAGTACTGCGAACGGGATGATGGTGGTGACTTTCATAGGCGCCTCGCACTCTAAACTTGGGCTATGACCATATTAGGCTCGTTACCAACGTCAATCGATGTTGTTGCTATCATCGACCTGAAAAGGCGCCAAATGCACTTGACGTATTCGGGCCTAGGCCTGGATGTGCTCATTGGTCATACCTTTGGGCGCAAGGCTTATCGTCGCGCTTGAGACACGAACGTGCTTGCAAACCCGGTCTAGAAATCGAAAAATCAGAAAATCGATAACCTCAATTCAGGCGAAAGCTATTAGCCATTCCGTTAGCATTAGCTTTCGTAGGCGATGATTTTGAGAGAGTTGGTAACATGCGCGTATTGGCATGCCTCGTGGCGTCCATAGGGTTTCTTCTGATTTCTGTGCTTCCCGGAGATGCGAGCGAAGAAAGTGAACAGAAACCGCAAACGGTTGAACAGCGCCTTATAGAGTTAGCGCAAAGCTACAGCTGCACGCCGCGGAGATATTGCTCCCGCAACATTTCAAGCTGCCAAGAGGCACGGTGGTACTTCTTAAATTGCTCCTGGGGCGGCGCACTTGACGGCGACAATGATGGGATCCCGTGTGAAAACCTTTGTTAGGAACATCTCAAGCTGACGTCTGGGGGTCCTTAATCGTGCCTTGGCATTCGAGATCCAGCCCAAAGCAGACATGACACTCCTGCTGGTCAGACGACAAAGCTGTCGCTTGCTGCATAATGCACTTTTTCAGGCGAAGAACCAAAGCAGACGGGGTGGATGGCTCCCGCTCCCCGGCGTCGCAATGCGCCATAGTGCAGGTGTCAGAGTCTGCGATAGATAGGAGCCACCCCATGCAGGTTACCACCGTTGGCCTGGATTTGGCCAAGACCATCTTTCACCTGCACGGAGTTACTGAGACCGGAGAGGTTGCATTCAATCGGCCTTTGCGCCGAGTTCAGTTGCTTGCATTCTTCGAGCGTCTCGCGCCCTGCCTCGTCGGCATCGAAGCCTGCACATCGAGCCACTACTGGGCTCGTGAGCTGTCCAAGCTGGGTCACACCGTCAGGTTGATGCCACCGATGTATGTCAAACCCTATGTGAAGCGCGGCAAGTCTGATGCGGTCGACGCAGAAGCCATCTGCGAGGCGGTGACGCGCCCGACGATGCGGTTCGTTGAGATCAAATCCGAGGAGCAGCAGGCACTGTTGTCCCTGCATCGGGCACGGGATTTTGTGGTCCGCCAGCGCACTCAGCTGATCAACATGCTTCGCAGCTTGGCGGCGGAATTCGGCGTCATCATTGCGCGCGGCGTTTCGCGAGCCATCGATTTCGCAAAAGGGATAATAGAAGGACGACAGGCCGATCTGCCCGAGCTTGCGCTGGACGTCCTGCGCGTCCTCAGTCGGCAGCTTGTGCAACTCCACAATCGCCTTGGCTGGTACGAGATCACGATGCGCATCCAGGCGCGCCTCAGCAGACAAGCGCAGCTTCTGCAGTCCATTCCGGGTGTCGGGCCGGTCACCGCCTCGGCTGTAGCCGCGACGATCGGTTCGGGTCACCAGTTCCGAAGCGGTCGCGAGTTTGCCGCCTGGCTGGGGCTCACGCCACGCAACCATTCCAGTGGTGGCAAGGAGCGGTTGGGAAAGATCACAAAGATGGGTGACAGGTATCTGCGCCAGCTCATCGTGGTCGGCATGACATCACGGGTCAGGCAGGTTGCCAATCATCCGGACCGAGCCGATCCATGGCTTGCCGATCTCTTGCAACGAAAGCCTGCGCGCCTCGCGACAGTCGCCATGGCGAACAAAACGGCTCGGATCATGTGGGCCGTGCTGACCAGGAACGAACCCTACAGGCCGCACGCAGCCTGAAAGCGAAAAAACAAAGAGATAGCAAGACCAACGATGTGATGGTGTACCCTTCAGCCGCAACGATCAGGACGCTCCGCCCAATGTCCCGGGCGTCATAGTCCGCAAAGCAGTTAGGAACCTGATCTGCGGATCCTATCAGGGCCAGCGGTCAAAACCGCGCAAACAGGCCGGACACAAGACCGCTTCTGAATAGGTACGCACAATCTCATTTAACCCTTGCTATGCGGGTGCCATCCACACAAGACATTGGGACATTAAGTCATCAACAACTCTGTAGTACTATCCATGACTTGAGGCTACCGCTTGAGAGTCGGGTTCAATCGACGGCACTAGAGCAACTCATAGAAACCTTCGATCGATAGGCGCTGGAAGCCTTCAGGTACAACAATTTCAAGGCCCTCACCGGGGCGTAACGCTTGGTCTTGCACCAACACTTCAGAACCCTGTGCGCCATGCAGACCAATTTCGGTCAGGAAAGATATTTCCGGCTCAATTTCTTCGATGCGAATGATGTGAGTGCCTTCTGGGATTTCCAGCTCTTCGCGCATTGCCAACTCGGGGGCGCTAGCGCCTACTAGAACGCGTCGCCACTCTAACCGGTTACCAGCTTCATCGTAAAACGAAACGAAGGGGCAAGAACCTCCCATGACAAAGCCTCTTGAGACAAGTGCGGAAGCAGGTGGCTCGGCGACTGCGAATGACGATTGATCCGTTTGCACTGTTTGAATAGCCAGGCTCGGGCCGAAAACATAGCTTCGGGTTATCGGCGTCCCGGTCGGTAGCGGAAGATCGTTCAGTTGACGAATTATTTGCCAGTGTGGGCTATGATTGACGATCAAAGGATCTGGCGCAAAACGTTGCAGAGTTTCCCTTATCTGGTCTGGGCCGTCGTTTGCCCCTGTGATTGATGCATACGGCTCGGCATTAAGATCATAGCGCAAGTCAATCCTCAGAGGGATCAACAATGGTCTATCTCGACTTACCCTCAACTGAGAGGAGAAGTTCAAATCGACATCCTCAGAATAGCGTGTCGACGTTCGTAGTTCTGGCCCAGGATCCCTGAGCATGCCGAGTCGGGTGATTGAAACCTCTTCGTCTTGCGGCGACAACACCGCAATCAAAAGAAACGGCGTTCGTGGAAGAGCATTTAAGGTAAAACCTCCAGGCGTTCCCCAGCACAGGTTGCTGGTGTAGTAGCTTCCGGTCGCTAATAGGTAGTCTGTGGGCCAGTTATAGCGGGCAAAGTGTGCTAACGCGTCGTAGGACGGGTGACCCGCGCGAATCGAGCCGACGCCAGCATTTTCCGAGTATGGATCAAAGCTGGCGTATGCGCCTGTCATTGGAAGAAACCTATAGCCGGAGACACGGTCTACTTCGAACGCCGCACTCGCGCGATCGAGTATGTTCCAATAGTCACGAAAGGTTTCTTCCGAGATGAACCGATAAGGAACAACACACGAGAGCGTAGTTTCGTTGGCTGGAGCCCAGTTTTCATCGCGAATTAAGAGCTCACGCAGTTCTCCGACCGATCTAGGCCAAACATACGTATAATCCGCGCTTGGCCATACAGTCCCGTCTGTAAAGCGGCCGATGGTTTCGAGATCAGGCCAAGGGAAAGGGTTCATGGGCATGTAGCGAACGAATGGAAGTTCAGCTCCGCTCTCAGTTAACCTGTTGACGAGGTCCTCGAATACAAGTTGTCGGGTTTCCGACCGAGCTAAAAGCGTCAAGGCTAAGCCGTCTGGAACAAATCTACCAGGATCGTCTGGGCGAACCACCGCACCGCGGTTGTGCCAAACCGTACCGTAGCGGCTAAGTACTGACTGGGCTTCGCGCCAAGTCTCTGTGTCGCCGACGAACGGGTCTGTACCAAAAAGATCGCGCAGTTCCGGCGGAACGGATCCCGATAGGACAATAGCGGCAGCATCAAAATCCATCCAATAATACTGTACGTTAAGCCCTTGAGGTCCCTCACAATTTGTCGAGTGGAATGATACGACGCTGTTTTCAATCGTGGCGGCCTCAAGCCCTAAGCTGCAATCTATTAAGTCGCCGTTGACAACATTGCCGTCGACCGAACCAGAAATTGCGATCCCATTGTCACCTGCGCGCGCTCCGACGCCCAGAACCTGGGCACTAAGCGCGAGCGTAGAGCCAAAAATGAGGATGGTAATCCATGTAGTCAAAGCATTGTAGTTCATTCGTCGCATCCACTGTTGATGACGTCCCCTGTGACCTCGCCCACGACAGCGATTCCGCAACCGTCGACTCTTGCTTGATCACCACCTCCGCGCAAGCCGAGCAATAGAACCATTCCCAAACAAACTAGTATTAGGAAAACGAGCGGCTTTCCCGATAAGCCATTGGAGATTAGAGTAGTTTTTACGGTTGTGAGCAAAACTGAATTGGAGTGGCCGTTTCTTTGATCCTGGGCATTCTCTACTTGTTCGGCTCGTTTCAAAAAGAACGTAAAGACAGTCCAAAGTGCACTGAAAACAACGACCAAGCCGCCACCAAGCCAACTTATCAACGTCCTTACGTCAGGGTCGCCGATGCGATCCAACACAGTCTCAAGCATTATTAATCCATGAATGGTCAATCGTACTTCTACGAAGGATCGTAACACGCAAGAGCAAAAACCCAACCTATTATGAAACTGGATTTGAGCTGAGCTGTCAGTTCGTCCTCTGACTAGCCTGCCGATGTGATCACTTCCCCCATTAGCTGTCTTGCTGCAAATTCGTCTGTCTCCCTAGCGAGGCAATTGCGCCCTATTGCGCAATTAAAAAGTCAACTCGCCCGGAAATACTCATATAACTAGTATGACACGACCCGCGCACTTTCGATGTCGCGCGCTTGCTTGGTAGCTACCTCAAGCACTGCCACGCTCCTCCAGCGTCGCACTCGCCATGTGTAGTTCACGTCGCGCCGAGGACGAAACAATTCTGCGATTAAGTGGTTGCCATCAGGCTGCTTCACGAGAGCAGCTGGGCACTTGTACCGACAGCGAAGAAATGCTGGACCGATTATGAACGTCCGCTTCCGGGAAGCCGCGCCGCGGCACAAATCATGGCAAGCAATGTCTGCAACGGGCCTATCACAAAACTTTGCAAAGTCCGCTTTCTGCGCATCGCTGCCATCCATAGGATGATTTGAGTCAGCGTCTAAACGCTAAGTCAAAGAAGAGTTTTCTAATAAAACGGGCCCATGTCGATGCTTTGACATCTGATGCGAAGCGCGCCCGATGGGCGCACTTCTTTTAAAGAGAACAATGGTGCCTCAGACGAACAAGCAATCCGTATTCATGGACATGTCCCGCAGGAGTTCAAACAACCCCTCAGAGAGCCTTTCGAATTCGGCTGGGTCGTCTATCGTGACTGTTTCGCCGTTGGCCGAGATCGTTCCCGTAAAGGCCTGACCAGAGAAGCTTTCTGTCAGATCCACCTGATCGACGCTATTAAACAGATCGGCGAAGTCGAACCGATCGACGGTATCGAACTGCAGACCTGACGTGTCGTTTAAATCACTGGGGACGTCGGCAAGATCGAGCTCTGACATCAGCGTATCGTCCGGCAGTTCAGGTGCGGTTACGCCATTGTCGGCATCAGAAGTGGCAAAGTTCTGGGTCACCATGACGGCCTCAAACCCGTCAAAGGCGCCGACCTCAATGCCGATTCCGATATCCTCTAATTCGGGGTTGAGGATGTTGGCGCGGTGGCCTGGGCTATTCATCAGCGAGGCGTGGATATCGCGAACATCATCCTCAATGCCGGGGGCCCCGCGCTCACTTTGCCACCCGATGTTTTCGGCTGTGCGCCAACTTCCTTCAAGATCGTATTCGGCCTCTTGAATCCGCTGCGTCGCACTACTGCCGCCATCGCCTCTATGCGCGAAGGTGTCCGTTTCGAGCATCCACTGACTATGCTCTTCGCTCGACTCGTTGAGCCGGTTGTTCATGTCGAGCGAGTCAAGCCCACGGGCGGTGCGCTCTTCATTGATAAACGACAGCATGAGCAGTTCAGCTGCATTAGCTTGTGACATCATCTTACCTCGTTGTTTCGCCGTTTGTTTCGGCCGAGTTGGGTTGGCCGGAGATCCCTTGATCCGCGGGTCTCTGCCAGCTGCGATGCTGGGCGCCATCCAAGGCGCTGTTCAACGCTTGGTTGCGCGGCCTTACCGAACAAGCGCCCACTGGCTGACTGCCAGGAGCGTCCTAAGCAGGAAATAACCGTCAGCAGATTTGCGCCGCCCAACAAGCGCTCATTCGGCACATAGCCGAGCCGCCCAGCCGCAGGCGCCTATCGCGATCTCAAAGAACAGCCCTTCCAGATCCAAAACAGCATTTTCTATTTGAAAATCGACGGAAAACACCTACCCAATGATACGGGTTAGAGCCTTGAGATCGACCAGTGATGCATTGGCAAACAGCTCCACTTAGATGCAGCGCGCCCATTCGCGCCAGCGCAGCTTAGACGGTAGGTCGTCTTATCACTGTTCAAACTCTAGCCTGTGTACTCCCTCGGCAGGTTTTGCGACCAAATATCCGAGCATCAAGGCGACGTCCCACCTACGCCTCAGTCGGATCGTGGTGTGAAGACCGCACAGGCCTCGGCCGCGCGCAGGGCCAGCCGCGCCCGGAGCAAGGTCTGGGGGACGTCCTGCTGGCGCAACACCAGATGCAGATGGGCGAGCGCGGCGCCGGACAAAACCGCCACATCTTCAGGGGTTTCCGGCCGCGCCGCGGTGACCCAGGCGGGCATGTGAGGGAGGGTGTCGGCGCGCTCGGGGGCATAGGTCATGCCACAAGACTATCGCAGGACGGCGCTTACGTCCACAATATGATGTATAAACCGCCCCACCCCGCCGCTCTCCGCCACGTCCAATAAGCTTGCCTTATTGGACACGTATCAACCGTCGTTTGAAGTCTCCATGTGAGCCGTCGATTGCGGCCGGTAGAAATCGGGGCCGCAGAAAACCTGCCTCTGCTCGCTACGCCTCTACTACGCCTTCACAGCTGTTGCCCGTAGCCAAATAGCCGTCTTCTTAATCGGTCCCGAGAACCATCGCGGGACCCACCATGACCGTTGCGCCCTTCCAAACTGAGACATCTTTCCGTAGCGCGCGGATGCTGCGCACTGCGCTTGGTATCGACATCGCGACCTGGCTAGAGGATGCGAGCGTAGTCGAAGTGATGCTGAACCCCGACGGGCGGCTCTGGGTGGACCGATTGGCCGACGGGCTGGCCGAAACAGGCGCGACTCTATCCCCGGCAGATGGTGAGCGCATCATCCGGCTTGTCGCGCATCATATCGGGGCTGAGGTGCATCCCGAGTCTCCTCGTGTTTCTGCAGAGTTGCCTGGGACAGGCGAGCGTTTCGAAGGGTTGCTGCCGCCGGTGGTGTCTGCCCCAACATTCGCCATTCGCAAGCCCGCCGTTGCGGTATTTAGCCTCCAGGACTATGTCTCCAACGGCATTCTTTCGGCAAACGCCTCGGACCATTTGCGCGAGGGTGTGAAAAGCCGGGCCAATATCCTCGTGGCAGGCGGCACCTCGACCGGCAAGACCACCCTTGCCAACGCACTTTTGGCAGAGGTCGCCAGGACTTCCGACCGTGTGGTCCTGATCGAGGACACGCGAGAACTTCAATGCTTGACGCCGAACCTCGTGGCATTGCGCACCAAGGACAAGGTCGCGACCCTGTCCGATCTCGTGTGTGCCTCGCTGCGGCTGCGGCCCGATCGCATCCCAATCGGCGAGGTACGCGGCCCGGAAGCGTTGGACCTGCTAAAGGCCTGGGGCACCGGCCATCCGGGCGGGATCGGAACGATTCACGCCGGGACCGCAATCGGCGCTCTGCGGCGGCTGGAGCAGCTCATCCAGGAAGCAGTGGTTACCGTCCCGCGCGCCCTGATCACAGAGACCATCGACATCATCGCCGTGCTGTCAGGACGCGGCACCGAGCGCCATCTGTCCGAACTTGCTCGGGTCACCGGCCTCACAGCTTCCGGCGACTACGCCCTCACCCCCCTTCTTTCGCCACACTCAGGAGACCGTACGTGACCCTCATTCGATCCCCCCAACTGCTGCCCGGCACCGCCGCGTTGACCCTTCTGGCTTTCGCCCTGCCCGAGCCGGCGCTCGCCGCCGGGTCCGGCATGCCCTGGGAAGCCCCCTTGCAAACCATCCTGGAGTCCATCGAAGGCCCGGTCGCCAAGATCGTCGCGGTGATCATCATCATTGTCACGGGCCTGACTCTGGCCTTTGGCGACAGTTCGGGCGGGTTCCGGCGTCTGGTCCAGATCGTCTTCGGACTATCCATCGCCTTCGCGGCCTCGAGCTTTTTTCTCTCCTTCTTCTCTTTCGGCGGCGGAGCGCTGATCTGATGGAGAGCCCCACCGACATCCCCGGCTATTATGCCCCGGTCCACCGGGCGTTGATCGATCCGATCCTGCTGGCCGGTGCTCCCCGCACCATCGCCATCGCAAACGGCACTCTCGCCGCCGCCATCGGGCTCGGCCTGCGTCTTTGGCTCGTGGGCCTGGCGTTCTGGCTGGTTGGTCATCTCCTCGCGGTCTGGGCTGCCAAGCGAGATGCACAGATCGCCGAGGTGGCGCGGCGGCATCTCCGCTACCCGTCCTCGATCAGGGTTTGAGCCAATGATGCGCCTCGCCGAATACCGGTCCAAACCGGCACTTCTGGCCGATTTCCTGCCATGGGCGGCGCTTGTCGCACCGGGCGTTATCCTGAACAAGGACGGCAGCCTGCAGCGCACGGCACGGTTCCGGGGGCCGGACCTGGAGTCCGCCGCGCCCGCAGAACTGGTCGCCACATCGGCCCGGCTCAACGGCGCGCTGCGGCGGCTTGGCTCGGGCTGGGCTGTCTTCGTGGAGGCTCAGCGTATCCCGGCGCAAGACTACCCCGCCTCCGAGTTCCCCGATCCCGTCTCAGCCCTTGTCGATGCCGAACGGCGCGCGCAGTTCGAGGAAGCGGGGGCACATTTCGAGAGTGCGTATTTCCTGACGCTGGTCTGGCTGCCGCCCGCCGACGACGCGAGCCGCGCCGAAGGCTGGCTGCTGGAGAATGCCCCCGATCGCAGCACCAAACCTCAGGATTTTGTCTCCGGCTTTGTCAGCCGCGCCGGCCGGCTGATCGATCTGCTCGACGGGTTCATGCCGGAAATCGCCTGGCTCTCGGACGCCGAGAGCCTGACCTACCTGCACTCGACAGTTTCAACGCGGCGACAGCGCGTCCGCGTGCCGGAGGTGCCAATGCATCTCGACGCGGTTCTGGCCGATGACCCGTTGGTGGGTGGGCTGACACCCAGACTTGGGGCCGCACATCTCAAGATCCTGACCATCATCGGGCTGCCAAGCGCCACATGGCCCGGACTGCTCGACGAGTTGAACGCGCAGGGTTTCGAGTATCGCTGGTGCACCCGCGCGATCTGCCTCGACAAGACAGATGCCGCCCGGGTGTTCACTCGCATTCGCCGGCAATGGTTCGCCAAGCGCAAGTCGGTCGCCGCGATCCTCAAGGAGGTGATGACCAACGAGGCCTCGACCCTGCTCGACAGCGATGCGGCCAACAAGGCGGCAGATGCGGACGAGGCGCTGCAGGAGCTTGGTGCCGATGTGGCGGGTGCGGCCTATGTCACCGCCACGATCACCGTCTGGGACGAAGACCCGCGGGCGGCCGAAGCGAAGCTCAAGGCCGTAGAGAAGATCGTACAGGGGCGCGATTTTACCTGCATCCCGGAAACCCTGAACGCCCTCGAGGCCTGGCTCGGCTCCCTGCCCGGGCATCTCTATGCCAACGTCCGCCAGCCTCCGATCTCGACGCTGAACCTTGCTCACATGATCCCGATCTCGGCGGTCTGGGCGGGTCCGGACCGGAACGAACACCTCGATGGTCCACCGTTGTTCCACGGCGAGACGGAAGGCACGACCCCGTTCCGATTCTCCACACATGTGGGCGATGTCGGGCATACCCTGATCGTCGGGCCGACCGGCGCAGGCAAATCGGTTCTCATGGCCCTCATGGCGCTGCAGTTCCGCCGCTATGCCGGTGCCCAGATCTTCGCCTTCGACTTCGGTGGCTCGATCCGCTGCGCCGCGCTCGCCATGGGCGGCGATTGGGAGAACCTCGGCGAGGCGCTGGCCGATGAGGAACCAGCGGTTCAGTTGCAGCCACTGGCGCGGATCAACGAAGCGGCGGAACGCGCCTGGGCCCAGGACTGGCTCGCGGGCATCCTCGGCCGCGAAGGCGCGGTGATCGACCCGGCAGCGCGGGACCACCTCTGGTCAGCGCTGACCTCTCTCGCCTCGGCCCCGCGCGAGGAGCGCACGCTGACCGGTCTCTCGGTCCTGCTGCAATCGACCGAACTCAAACGCGCACTGAAGCCCTTCTGTCTCGGCGGCCCCTTCGGCCGGCTTCTGGATGCCGAGACGGAGGAACTGGGGTCGGCGGATATGTTGGCCTTCGAGACCGAGGGACTGATCGGCTCACCCGAGGCCCCCGCCGTGCTGGCCTATCTCTTCCACCGGATCGAGGCACGGCTCGACGGGTGCCCCACCATGATCCTGATCGACGAGGGGTGGCTGGCGCTGGACGACGCCAGTTTCGGCGGGCAGCTGCGCGAATGGCTGAAGACGCTCAGGAAGAAGAACGCATCGGTGATCTTTGCCACCCAATCGCTGGCCGATATCGACGGATCTCTCATCGCGCCTGCAATCATCGAGAGCTGCCCTACGCGGATCTTCCTGCCTAATGAACGCGCCTTCGAACCGCAGATCGCGCGTATCTACCAGAATTTCGGGCTCAACGAGCGCCAGATCGACATTGTCGCCCGCGCGACGCCAAAGCGGGACTACTACTGCCAGTCACGCCACGGAAACCGGCTCTTCTCGCTCGGGCTCGGTGCGGTGGCGCTGGCCTTCACTGCCGCCTCCTCAAAGGCCGACCAGACCGCCATTACCGAGTTGCTCGCCGACCATGGCCGGGACGGCTTCGCCGCCGCCTGGCTGCGCCATCGCGGACTCGACTGGGCGGTCGAGCTGCTTGGCAGCATCACGGCGCAACCCGCTCCAGATCCCAAATCTACCGACCAGAAGGAGATCGAGAATGACCCGCAACCCTGACCAACCTGCCCACCCCCTAAAACTCGCAGCCGCGCTGATGGTCGGCACCCTCGCGCTCACACCCACTCTACCAACACCGGCCCAGGCCTTCTTCTTCGGCGGCGGTGGGCGGATCGTCTACGACCCGCAAAACCATGCCGAAAACATCCTCTCGTCCGCGCTCGCGCTGGAGCAGATCAACAACCAGATCGCGCAAATCCAGAACCAGGCGCAAATGCTGATGAACGATGCGCTGAACCTTGCGAACCTGCCGCATTCGTCGCTGGCGCAACTCCAGGAAGCCATCGGCGAAACGCAGCGTCTGTTGGCCGATGCCCAGAGCCTCGCCTTCGACGTGGCCAACATCGAACAGGCCTTCACGCAGGACTACGGCACTGCCGCAGCGCACGACGATTTCGACGAGATGATCGCAGGCGCACGCGAGCGGTGGGAGACCTCTATCGCGGGCTTCGAGGACGCCTTGCGCGTGCAGGCCGGGGTCGTGGGCAATATCGAAGGTGCACGCACCCAGATGGACGCGCTCATCCGCGAGAGCCAGGGGGCCGTTGGTGCTCTGCAAGTGGCCCAGGCCGGGAACCAGCTCCTGGCCCTCCAATCAACGCAGATCGCCGACCTGACCGCCGCCATCGCCGCGCAGAACCGGGCCGAGGCGCTGGAAGCCGCCCGGGTCGCGTCCGCCGAGGCGCAGGGCCGTGCGAACCTCGCCCGCTTCCTCGACTATGGCGGCGGCTACTCTCCCGGCACCGTGCGCTTCTTCGGGGATTGAGCGCCATGGCTCTCGATACCCCGCGAACCCTGCGCATCGTCGCCTTCGGTGTGGGCGGGTTCGCTGCCCTCGCCACCGCTGTGGAACTCACACGGACGATCCTGCCGGAGGAAACAGGGCATGTGGTCACGGATAACGCGCTGCGCGGCACGCTCGCGCACTGCCGCGACCTGACGCCCGAAGACTACGCCACCGACACCGAATGCCGCGCCGCCTGGGAGGCGGCCCGGCAGCGCTTCTTCGATCTGGCTCCAGAGCCGGCCGGGATGGAGTAAAGCGATGGACAGCGTCAGTGTTATCGACCGGTTTCTCGAGGTCTTCGCCTCGTACATCGATTCCGGTTTCGGACTTCTCGGCGGCGACGTCGCCTTTCTCGCCACCACGCTGATCGTGATCGACATCACCCTGGCCGCGCTCTTCTGGGCCTGGGGCGCGGATGACGACATCATCGCGCGGCTTGTGAAGAAGACCATCTTTGTCGGTGTCTTCGCCTACATCATCGGCAATTGGAACTCGCTGGCCAGGATCGTCTTCGACAGCTTCGCGGGCCTTGGCCTGGTGGCGACCGGCGGCACCCTCTCCGCCGCCGAACTCCTCCAGCCCGGGCGCATCGCGCAGGTTGGGCTCGAGGCGGGTCAACCGATCCTTGCCTCCATCGCAGAGCTAACGGGCTTCGTCGCCGTCTTTGAGAACCTGATCCAGATCCTCATCCTGTTCTTCGCCTGGCTCGTGGTCCTGCTGTCCTTCTTCATCCTCGCGATCCAGCTCTTCGTCACCCTGATCGAATTCAAGCTGGCCACGCTGGCGGGCTTCATCCTCGTGCCCTTCGGCCTTTTCAACAAAACCGCCTTCATGGCCGAACGTGTATTAGGCCTGGTCATTTCCTCCGGCGTCAAGGTTTTGGTGCTGGCCGTCATCGTCGGTATCGGCTCCACCATCTTCAGCGAGTTCACCGCCGGGTTCGCGGGCGAGCCCACGATCAACGACGCCATGTCCGTGGTCCTAGGCGCGTTGGCGCTCCTCGCCCTCGGCATCTTCGGCCCCGGCATCGCAAATGGCATCGTCTCGGGCGGACCGCAGCTCGGCGCAGGCGCCGCCGTCGGTACCGGTGTCGCCGTGGGCGGGGCCGCAGTCGTCGGTGCGGCCGGGACCCGGATGGCCCTTGGCACCGTTGGCGCCGGATTGCGTGGTGCCAGTGCAGTCGGCAGCGGAACCGCCACCGCCTATCAACTTGGCACTACATCGCGCAGCAAGGCACTGGGCAAGTCCGTCGGCGGGGTGGCGGCGGTCGGCAGAACCGGTGCCGTAGCCGCGTTCAGCCCGCTCCGGCGCGCGATCTCGGACGGCGCTGGGTCCGGTGCCCGCACCGCCTATGCCGCAACCGGTGGTCAATTTGCGGGGAGCACCCTGCCCTCCCCGGCCAATGACGGCCCGCCCGACTGGGCGCGCCGGATGAAGCGCCAACAATCCCTCCAGCATGGCCTCTCGACGGCCGCCCATGCCCTCCGCTCCGGCGATCATGGCGGCGGCGGCACGGTCGTCAGCCTTTCCGAAAGGTCCTCCTGATGTTCCGCCGACCCAGCGTCCGCTATGGCACCACGCCCGAACCTGTCACGCCCTATCAGAAAGCCGCCCAGGTCTGGGACGATCGCATCGGTTCCGCCCGGGTCCAGGCCCGCAACTGGCGCCTCATGGCGCTCGGCTGCCTCGCCCTGTCGGCCGGGCTCAGCGCGGTCCTCGCCTGGCAATCGACGCGCAGCAGCATAGTCCCCTACGTGGTCGAGGTCGACAACCTTGGTGCGGCCCAAGCCGTCGCCCCGGCGCTGGCCGAGTATCGCCCGACCGATCCGCAGATCGCCTGGCACCTCGCCCGTTTCGTCGAGAATGTCCGGCAGATCCCGGCGGACCCTATCGTGCTGCGCCAGAGCTGGCTGCGCGCCTATGACTTCGCTACGGATCGCGGAGCGATTGCGCTGAACGACTATGCCCGCGTGAACGATCCCTTCGCCCTCGTCGGCGACACGCAGGTGTCCATCGAGGTCTCGAGCGTCATCCGCGCCTCGGAGACGAGCTTCCGCGTTGCCTGGATCGAGCGACGCTATGAAAACGGTCAACTCGCCGCCACCGAACGCTGGACCGCCATCCTGAGCGTCGTGATCCAGCCGCCTCGCGATGCGGAGCGTCTGCGAGCCAACCCGCTCGGCGTCTATGTCCACGCCATCAACTGGTCGAGGGAGAGCGCCCAATGAGCCGATTGCCCCCCATGCCCGTCCTTCTCCTCGCGGCCACTGCGCTCACCGCCTGCACGGGCCAACGCCCGCCCGAGATCGCCTATGATGACCAGGTCCCGGCCCTTACGCCACCGCCGGCACCACCCCCGGCCGAGGGGCCGCCCCGCCCGGTTCACACGCCCCCGGCCTGGACGCCCTCCCGCGGCGGCGATCCGGAAGCGGACACACCGGAAGCGCGCATCATCGCCGCGAATGCCGCCGCCCGGGTCGAGCCCCGACAGCAAGGCTATTACAATGCGATGCAGGTGTTTCCGTGGAGCGTGGGCGCGCTCTACCAGGTCTATGCCGCACCCGGGCAGATCACGAATATTGCACTCGAGCCCGGCGAACGCCTGACCGGTCCCGGCCCGATCGCAGCAGGCGACACCACGCGCTGGATCATCGGTGACACCACCAGCGGGTCGGGCCGCACCGAGCGCGTCCATATCCTCGTCAAGCCCACGCGCCCAGACATCGCCACCAACCTCGTCGTCAACACCGACCGGCGCACCTATCACATCGAATTGCACGCGAATGAAGAGACCTGGATGCCCAGCGTTGCATGGGCCTACCCGGAGGGGCGATCCACGCCCCGCGCCCCGATCCTCCGGCGTCCGGCGATCCCGCACGAGGCAGAACGGCACTACCGCTATGGCCTGCAGGGCGACACGCCGCCTTGGCGGCCGGTCTCGGTTTTCGACGATGGGCGGCGTGTCTATGTCGTCTTCCCGCCAGGCATCGCCCAGGGCGAAATGCCCCCGCTCTTCGTGATCGGCGCGGATGGGCGTGGCCAGATCGCCAACACCCGCGTGCTCGGCAACGTGCTGATGGTCGACCGTCTGTTCGGAGCGGCGGAGCTGCGCCTCGGCGAAAGGCAGCAACAGGTCGTCCGGATCATAAGGACCGATGGCGTCCGACGCCAGCCGAACGCCCCCCTGTCGGAGGCGGAGCGATGACACATCCGACGGAGGTGCCCGAGCGCCCGAGAAGCGAAGAGGACATCGCCCGCGAACTTCGCCTGAGGCCCGACCCACCCCGGGTGATGCGTCTGTCCCGCCGGGCCATCGCGATTGCAACGGCAGTCGGCGGGCTCGGGCTCGGCGCAATCCTGATCGTGGCGCTGCAAAGCAATCGCACGGACGGAACTCAGACCGAGCTCTACTCCACGGAACGGATCCAGGCCGCCGAAGGGCTCTCGACGCTGCCACGCGACTATGCCGACATCCCGCGTCTCGGACCGCCTCTGCCCGGTGAACTTGGCCGCGCCATTCTCGGCGCACAGGATCGGGGTCAACCCGTCCCAGCTCCGCCGCTCGCGGGCCCAGTCCCAACGACCGTCGACCCGGACGAACAACGCCGTCTTCAGGAGATCGAAACCGCCCGCCTGAGCACCCTCTTTGCCGAGGCCCAGACCGTGCCTGGTGGCGGCGCGTCGTCAGCCCCGTCCCTGCCTGCGACGGGAGCGCTGTTTCCCGCAAGCCCGAATACCGGGGCGGCGAACGACCGCGTCTCGAGCCGGGAGACCTTCCTCACGCCAACCGGAGATACGGAAGCAGTGAGCGCTGAACGCATTACGACGCCGCCCAGTCCCTACATCCTGCAGGCCGGCACCGTTATCCCGGCTGCCCTGATCACCGGCCTCCGCTCCGACCTTCCCGGCCAGATCTCGGCGCAGGTGACCTCGAACGTCTATGACAGCCCTTCGGGTCGCTACCTGCTGATCCCGCAAGGGGCACGGCTTCTGGGAGAATACGACAGCCATGTCGCGGCCGGGCAAAACCGCCTGCTCCTCGTCTGGACCCGCCTCATCCTTCCAGATGGCCGCTCCATTGTTCTGGAACGCGCGCCGGGCACGGACGGAACCGGCGCGTCCGGCCTGCAGGACCGGGTGAACAACAATTGGGGTCGTGTCCTCCTGGCCGCAGGTCTCGCCACGATCCTGAACCTCGGCCTGGAGAGCAGGGCCGACAGCGAGGATGACGTCGCCCGTGCCATCCGCGAAGCCGCACAGGACACGATCGGGCGGACCGGGGACGAGATCGTGCGACAGCAGCTCGCCGTCCCACCGACACTGACCATCCGCCCGGGCTTCCCGGTCCGCGTCATGGTCACCCGCGACCTGATCCTCGAGCCTTTGGGAGAAGTGAGATGACGAAGCTGAAGCTCGGCCCGATCCATGACGACAAGCCGGTCAAGCTGACCGTGGAGCTGCCCGCCGACGTGCACCGCGACCTCTGCGACTACGCGGCGGTCTTGGGCCACCAGACCGGCCAGGATCTGGAACCTTCGCGCCTCGTTGCCCCCATGCTTGCCCGCTTTATGTCAACCGACCGTGGCTTCGCCACAGCACGCAAGGCGGGGTCGCGGGCCAGCCGCAAGAAGCCGCCGGATGCGCAAGCGCAACCTGATGGCGAGCAGGGTTAAGCACGTTTGGTGGTAGATCCTGATGCGGATCGATTTGCACACGGATCGCACATCGGCACGCCCTACCCGCATCAAGTCCCTAAGGAGCCGGTCAAGTCCTCCAGTGGGACACTTTGCTCGGAAAACTATGGGTTTGGATGGAAGTTTCGACTGTCCCACCACGCGCTAGTCATTTGTTTCGTCGTTGTTTTTCCAGCCCCCTACGGGCTACCATTTCCCTTGCCGACCTGGATGAGGTCTCGCTGAGTGGCATACTTGGTGGTACATCGGTGCGCGCGCGACTGAGCCTGTCCGCCCAGAATAGCGGCGCAGGATCGGGGCCGTGTGTTTGGTCAGGCGCGCGCCTAGCCGACCAGCCAAAACAGCGCACCGATGGTCAGCAGCGCTATGAACGCGGTCTCCACGACCAGCAAGGCGATCGCCGGCAAGCCCACATCGACCACTTCCTTGAGCGAGGTTTTCAGGCCAACCGCGGCAATCGCAGTCAGCAGCGCCCAGCGGGACGCCTCGGTGGCAATCGCCGTGACTGCGGCGGGGAACACGCCGAAGGAATTCAGCGCCACAAGGATCACGAACGAGATCACAAAGCCCGGCAGAATCGCGGGGCGCGGGCCATCGCCATTATCCGCCCCGATGCGACGGATGATCAGGATCGCCACCAGGATCACCGGCGCCAGCATGGCCACACGGATCAGTTTGACAACGGTCGCGACCTCGCCGGTTTCTTGCGACACAGAGAAACCCGCACCGACCACCTGTGCGACATCGTGGATCGTAGCGCCCAGGAACACGCCCGCCACCTGGGCGTCAAACCCGATCGTCGTGGCCAGGATCGGATAAGCGATCATCGCAATGGTCGACAGCAGCGTTACCCCGACAACGGTAAAAACCAGCCGCTCTTCGGTGCGCTCATCGGGCGGCAGGATCGCCGAAATCGCCATGGCGGCAGAGGCGCCGCAAATCGCCACCGACCCCGCCGACAAGAATGCAAATCGTGGGCCATGGCCAAATAGGCGCGCAATGGCGAGGCCAAACAGGATGGTCGCCACAACCCCGCCGATCACGAGCAAGACAATCGACCAGCCCAATGCGGCGGCCATCTCAAAGCTGATCCGCATTCCCAGTAGCGCCACGCCGAACCGCAGCACACTGCGCGCGGAAAAGCCGATCCCCTCACGGCAATTGTCGACCTCGGATAAGAAATTCAACGCAATCCCAAAAAGCAGCGCCATCAACATCGCCGGGGCGCCATAATGGTCAGAGATGAACTGGGCGGCCAATGCGATCAGACCTGAGATCAGAAATCCAGGAAACAGCGCCCGAATATAGGCAATCCTGTCTTCAAGGTTTAGGGCCATCGAATGATCTCACCTTCATGGATTCCGCGGCAATACCTGCCTTGTGAGGGAGCTTCCGGGGCGGTGCAATACCCGATTGATTCACTCGGACAAAGTGCGCGTATCAGCGGCGTAGCCTCGGCGGATCGAATGTGCCTAGAGATCAAGTTCCAATGTTCCGCCACGCGCTTTGGCACGGGATTGGCAGGTGATGATGCTTGTTGCGCGCTGCGCCTTTGACAGGACAAAATCCCGATGCTCTACATCGCCGGCGAGCAGACCGCATTTGCAGACACCGCAGATCCCATCTGAGCATTTCAGATCTATCGGGATGCCGTTTTCGATCAGAATATCGGCAGCGGATTTGTCCTTCGGCACCTCCAATACGCGACCAGAACTTGCCAGCTTGATCTTAAACGGATGCGTTTCATATTCCGGCAAATCGGGGACGACGAAGTATTCCAGATGCCGATGGCCTTCGGGAAATCCCGCTGTCTCAGCAATCTCCATCACAGCGCGCATATAGGGTTCAGCGCCGCAGGTGTAGACATGAGCGCCATCGGAGCAGCGCAGGATCGACGGGAGATCGGCCCGTGTCCCCTCTGAGGAGACATGGAGCGTGACGCGATCCGCCCAAGGCATTGCGGCGATATCCTCAAGATATCCCATATCATCGCGAGACCGCCCCGAATAATGCAGCTCAAACGGGTTGCCCATAGCGTGCAGCCGATGCGCCATGGCAATCATCGGAGTGATACCGATCCCGCCGCCCATCAGGAAGCTCATCGGCGCGTCTTCGACCAGTGGAAAGTGATTGATCGGTCGCGAAACAAAGATTTTGCGGCCTTCATTGAAGATCCGGTGCAGCAGAGCCGAGCCACCGCGCCCATCCGCTTCACGCAGCACGCCGATCTGGTATTTGGACCGATCCGCAGGGTCACCCGACATCGAGTATTGCCGCAAAAACTCCGGCGCCACCACGATATCCAGATGGGCTCCGGCCTCCCATTCCGGCAGAGGCGACCTGTCGAGATTCTGGAGTTCGTAGATCGTGACGCCCCGGGCACTTCGTTCAGCCCGCGTGATCTCAACGCGTAAGACCGGGCTTTCGTCGAAATCGCGGGGCTTGTGCGCTGGATCTTCGCCGCGCGCCAGACGGGCCTTGTACTCCTCGGCAGTGATCATCGCCTGATAGGCCTCAATGCCCGCTTCTCGGTCCATGTGGTAGGGATAAGGATAGGGATGAGGGACCAGCGGGGCGGGATAAACAGCCAGGGTCTGATCCTCGTATTTCAGGTCCAGATCCTTTTGCAGCCCACGCGCATTCACCGGCTTTTTCGTGGGCCGGTAACCGCCATCGTCATCAATCTCCAGATCCCACCACCACTTTTTCATTGGGTTCAGATCCCCGCGATTCAGCAGATCATCGAGCTTGGCCAAAGCGGGCGCCGAGCCCGGCACCTTCATCGCCGTCCAGCGAAACAGCGCGTCGCCCAGCACGCCTTCCAGGTTCCAAGGGCAGGTCTTCATACATCGCCCGCACATCGCCCCGCCGGGCGTGGTGATGCGGTAAGTCGCGCATTTCTGGCTGTCGGATTTCCAGATCTCATAGCCATTGAACATCAGCTTGGGACCTGCGGTAATCGCGCCGGACGGGCATTCGCGGGCGCATTTCTTGCAGGCCTCGCAAAAGCTTTGCAGGCCGAAATCGATGGGCTTGTCATGGGTCATCGGCAGGTCGGTGGTCACCGCGCCTGACTTTAGACGCGGGCCGAGATAGGGGTTCAGGATCACCTCGCCAATGCGGCTGACCTCTCCCAATCCAGACAATAACAGAAGCGGAGGTTGCAGCACCTCGCCATCCATCACCGAATGCGCCTTGGCCTTGTAGCCCAGATTGCGCAATTGCCGCGCAACCACCCCGCCCAACAGCGAAAACCGCAGATAGGCGCGCATCGATTGCGCCACGCTGATCCAATCGTCGCCAGAGGCGCCTTCCATCGTATCAAAACCCTGGTCGATAATCATGCTGATCGCGTGATCATGGGGCGGGTCGATGGGCTCGCCGGCCGCATCATGGGAATACCAGGCCCAATCGGGGCATCGCGACAGGCCAACCGCATCGACGCCCAGGAAATAGCTGGTCGCCTTGACCAGGTCGGCGGCCTTTTGCGGCGCGATCGCCACTTTCTCAGGGGCGGGCTCACCATCTTGCAGCAGAACGAAGGCCCCCAAGGCACGGCGTTGTGCCGATGACGGGGCCGATTTCCGCACGTAATGCCCCCCCCTTTGCGCCGTCTTGCAGCGCCTTGCCCATATCCCCGAACTGAGCGCGCGCGAACATGTCGGTCCGCTTCGGCACGCGGGGCACGCGCGCCTCATCGATATAGGTCGTGGGGCTGTCCACGCGCCTGAGCGTCTCGAACGGATGCGCGCCATCGACAAACCGCCTTTTCGCATAGGGCCTGAGACGTTGCGGCAGCGGTGCCTCAGGCTCCAGCGGTTGGTCGGGTGCAAGTGCAAATGACGTCGTGACCGCCGCGAGGCCATAATCGGCCCCCACAAAGGGAGCGGCCCCATCGGTCCGCGTCAGGCCAGATGCCACGGCCAGCCGGTTCAAATCCACATCCGATGAACTGGCGGTATGGGCCCGCGCGTCATGACCCAAAAGACGCAAATACTGTGCGATGACAACCGCAGTTTCTGACGCCAGCATGCAGGATCGATGCGGCAGCGCATCGATGATCCACTCGGTCCCGGGTTCGGTCTCGGACGGCGCGCGCGGATGTTCATAGAGGAACACGATCGCATGGCGATGACCTTCGATCGTGGTGGGCGGCGCCTCCATCGCCTCTTTCAGATCGGCCATGATCGTATCAATCCCCGAGGCGAGCGTCTTGGTCTGACCGGTCCGCAAACTCTGAGCAAGCCGCGCGATATCGGGGTTCAGGTAAGGCCTGTTCAAAACCGCTTCATCCGGCAGGTCACAGATACCCACCATCGATGTATCGGCAAAATAGCCAAAAGATTTCAGGTGGTTGGAGCGTTCATTCAGATCGTCCGGCGTCTCGGCTTTGACCTTATTGATCAGCCCGTCCCGGATCGCATCCAACATCGCTTGATGATCCCGCATCGCATTGACGATAGATTGCGGGCGGTTGTAATGGGCAAAGGACAGCGGATGAAACGGCGCTACAGGCGACAGATCCACATGCTGCACACGCGCCAGGCGCTCAAGCCGATATGGGCCCAGGTGCATGGGCCGGTTTTTGTCCGAGAACACCCGTAAACCCATGTCTCACATCTCCGTTTGCACTGCGCTACACCGCAACCATAAACCCAGCGAAAAATGCCGAAAGCTGATCGTGGGCCGCAAACGGCAAGACATTGGCCACAAACTGATCCGGGCGCACTACAATCAGCGCCCCTTCGCTGCGATTGACCTGTCGGGCATCGTAAATGTCATTGCGCGGGTCCAAGCAAAACACTTTTTCATAATCCTGCAACCCGTAGCGGCCCTTCCTGGGCACCAAAAGTGACGGCAAGTCAGTGGGCGAAAGCCCTTGATGCCCCACTGGTAGTACGGCGCGCAGATCGATCACAGCATCGATATCTTCCCCTGGTGGGGTTGCGGCAAGGATCGGGCTTTTCGGGTCGTCGGCAAGGAACGTGCAGAGCCTCTGCAAAGCCGCCCTGTGATCTTGGGGCGCGAAGGCCACGATCCGCCACCGCCCATCGGCCCTGAGCATATGGCCCAGATGCATCGGCTTAGCATCGGCCAACCGGATCACCGGCGCCGAATGGAACCGCTTGCCCACCGGGAAGCCCAACGCCAAAGCCTGATGATCCGAATCTCCGGTGATCAGAGAGGGTTCATAGCGGGTCTCGACCCCTGCGGTGTAACGCCCATGTCGTTTGAAATAGCGCTGAAACGCTTTGGCTTCATCGGCGTGCTCCGGACGCGCGCTGAACAATCGCGCCATGTCGCGGTCAAAGTCGATCAGCTCCTGGGCTTGAGCCTGACGCTCAGCCGAATAGCTGCGCAGCAGATCTGGGCCGGATTGCCCCCGCACCACTGCGGCCAGCTTCCAGCCGAGGTTAAATGCATCGGCCATCGACACGTTCATGCCCTGTCCCGCCTTCGGGCTATGGGTGTGACAGGCATCGCCGGTGATGAAGATATGCGGGTCCTGTTCCGGGCGCGCGTCGTCGAATTGATCGCAGAGCCGTTGCCCGATCTCATAGGCCGACCACCACGCCACCTCCTTCACGTCAAAAGCATAAGGCGACAGGATCGCTTGCGCCTTTGCGATCAATATGTCCGGTGTCAGATTTCGGTCGGCGACCCGCTCGTCGCCATGCAGCGCATCCAACTCGATATAGAGCCGCACCAGATAACCGCCTTCGCGCGGGATGATCAGGATGCTGCCCGCACCCGCCGATTGGATCACGGATTTCAGCCGGATATCGGGGAAATCCGTGATCGCCAGCACATCCATCACACCCCACAATTGACGCGCGGCCTCACCCCGCAAGGCATAGCCCAGTTCGGCTCGGACGGTACTATGCGCCCCATCGCACCCGACCACATAGCGGGCGCGAATTGTCTCTGTGACGCCGTCGGGGCTCTGAAACATGGCCTCAATCGGATGAGAGCCCGTATCACGCGTCAATGACATCAAATCCATCCCGTAATCCGGCACCAAACGCCGCGGCGCATTGGCCATAACCTCCAGGTAGAAGTCGTGGACACGCGCCTGGTTCAGGATCGTATGCGGCATTTCAGACAGGCCGTCTTCGACATCCTGGATCCGGTCGGCTCGGTGCAGATCACCAGCGCTACCCGGGCGCCAAAAGGCGACCTCATTAACCCAATAGGCCTCTTTCATTACGCGATCTGCGAAACCGAACGCCTCAAACATCTCCATCGAGCGGCAGGCGATTCCATCTGCCTGGCCGAGTGATAAGGGGCCGTCCTTTCGATCCACAATCCGGGTGACGATGTCAGGAAATGCGGCCAGTTGAGCGGCCAAGGTCAGGCCAGCGGGACCGCACCCGACAATCAGCACATCGACAATCTTGGGCTGGACAACCACCCGATCGGCTGCGGGCGATATCGATGGATCGCCCGGGCGATAGCCGTTTAGATGGTATTGCATTGCGCCCCCAACCCGCAAATCGAACCGCATTCTACTCAACAGGTTCGAATGTGCGCAATATGGCTGACGGCTTGGCCCGAATTATGCCGACAAGCCGCGCCAAAGCTCCGAAAAATGATGAACCGGCCCATGGCCTTGGCCAACCGACAGCGCATCGGCGTCTGTAATGGCCATTGCCACATAGGCTTTGGCGCGGGCGACTGCCTTGGCCATGGGCACGCCGTGGGCAAGATGCGCGGCTAAGGCCGAAGACAGCGTACATCCTGTGCCATGGGTGTTCTTAGTGGCAATCCGCGGCGCTTCGACCCAGTGCAGATCGGCGCCGTCGAACAAAACGTCCGGGCTATCGGCTTCCTCAAGATGCCCGCCTTTGACCAGAGCCGCATCGGGGCCAAGCGCTGTCAACGCCCGGGCTTGCGCCGCCATGTCGTCGCGGGTTCGAGCAACCGGTACGCCCAACAGGTGAGCCGCTTCGGGTAAGTTCGGCGTCACGATCCGGGCAAGCGGCAAAAGCCGACTGCGCAACGTTTCAATCGCATCCTCAGCCAGCAGCGGCGCACCGCCCTTGGCGATCATCACGGGGTCTAGCACCACAGGCACCGCCTTATGCGCCTCAAGAACATCCGCAACCGACGACGCGATATCGGCCGTCGCGATCATACCGATCTTGACGGCATCCACGCGGACATCTGCAAATACGGACGTGATCTGGGCCGCCACAAAGTCGGGTGTCACCAGTTCAATCCCGTCCACACCTTGCGTGTTTTGTGCCGTCAACGCCGTCAGCGCCGCCATACCGTAGGCACCATTTGCCGAAATCGACTTCAAATCCGCCTGAATACCCGCCCCACCCGATGGATCAGAGCCTGCAATGGACAGCACATTCCTGATCATGGGCCTTTCCTTCCCGCCTGGAAAACCCCACGCGCCGGAGCTTTGGGATCGAGCCACCTGCACATCGCGATGGGCAACAAAACGTTTTGGGGTGACATGTCATCGTCCTTTCCGGTCAGAAAGGCGCGATCCAAAGGCAGGAAGCCCGTCAAATCTCGCCTCCCTACGCCAGCATGATCTGGTTCAGGTTCGAAGGGTACGTCTCAGCCTTGCGGCGCCCCTGGCGCAACCGGGATAGGACCCGTGTTTTCGAAAGTCAAATGCTGCACCATCCAGCATTTCTGCACTCGAACCGAAGACAGGAATTTACTTGAGCCCGCCTTCTGGGCAATCTTCGCGACGGGGGGAGAGGATCACCAATGAAGACCCAAGTTGCGATCATAGGCGGGGGGCCGTCCGGTCTGCTCCTGGCGCAATTGCTGCACACAAAGGGGATCGACAGTATCGTTTTAGAACGCAAGACCCGGGACTATGTTCTGGGCCGCATCCGCGCGGGCGTTCTCGAACAGGGGCTTGTGGGCCTGATGGAACAGGCCGGATGCGCCGAGCGGATGCACCGCGAGGGCTTCCTGCATAGCGGCACGCTTATTTCCTACGACGATCAGATGTTTCGCCTAGATTTCACCGAGCATACCGGTCGCGCCGTCATGGTCTATGGTCAGACCGAGGTGACGCGCGATCTCTATGCCGCCCGCGACAAGATCGGCGGGCAGGTCGAGTTTAATGTGGCTGACGTGGTCATAAACTCGGCGGAACAGGGGCCTGTCGAAATCTGCTATAAGATCGAAGGAAAACCCCAAAAGCTAGAGGCCGATTTCGTCGCGGGCTGCGATGGCTTCCACGGTGTCAGCCGGAAAACGATCCCCGAGGATGTGCGCCGCGAATACGAAAAAGTCTATCCATTCGGGTGGCTCGGCGTGTTGTCGGAAACACCACCCGTCAATGACGAATTGATTTACGCGAATTCACCGCACGGCTTTGCACTATGCTCGATGCGCAATGACCAGCTCAGCCGCTACTACATTCAATGCTCGATGCAAGATCAGCCCTCAGATTGGAGTGATGAGGCGTTTTGGACCGAACTCAAACGCCGGATCCCAGCCTCAGAGGCCGCTAATTTGGTCACCGGCCCCTCTATCGAGAAGTCCATCGCACCGCTTCGATCCTTCGTGACGGAGCCGATGCGCTGGGGCCGTCTGTTCCTGTGCGGTGATGCCGCCCATATCGTACCGCCCACCGGTGCCAAAGGGCTCAACACCGCCGCCTCAGACGTGCATTACCTATTTCAGGCGCTGACCCAGTTTTACACGGAAGATTGCAGCGATGGGATCGACGGCTACTCGGAGAAGGCGTTGCGCCGTGTCTGGAAAACCGAACGCTTTAGCTGGTGGTTCTCGTCACTCATGCATCGCTATCCTGACCAGAGCGAATTCGACCGCAAGATGCAGATCGCAGAATTGGACTTTCTACGCAGCAATGAAGCGGCACAAAAAGCGATGGCCGAATGCTATGTCGGCTTGCCGTATTGAGGGGCACCTGCGATGAGTGATCGGTTCGACAGAGGCATGAAAACACGCCGCGCTGTGCTGGGCGACGAACATGTGGACCGGGCCGAAGCTGCAACGACAGCGTTCGATGCCCCCTTCCAGCAGATGATCACCGAAAACGCCTGGGGCACGCTTTGGTCGGATGAGACGATTTCGCATCGGGAACGGTCGATGTTGACCCTGGCGCTTTTGGCCGCGACCGGGAATTTTGCCGAAATCCCCATGCATATTCGTGCCACCGCCCGCACAGGCGCCAGCGAGCAAGATGTAATCCAGGCCTTCATGCATGTTGCAGTGTACGCGGGCGTGCCCAAGGCCAACCACGCGATCAAATTGGCGAAAGAGACCTTTGCACAAATGGCCGAAGACGCACGTTAGGCATTCGCAAACCGGCGTGCCAGCGCTGGCAAATCCACTCGGGCGCCAATCCGGGTCGCCAATAGATACAACCCTCCGATCTTGCGCTGCAAAAACAGCGTATCCGCTGGCGGGATGTGCCATAACTCACGGTCTTGGCCAATCACTTGACCGCGCGTGCGCAATTCGTCGGCCAGCGTGGTGGTCGCAAAATCAAACCGGTCAGGGCCGCGCAGAGCGGAGAACCCCATCTCAGCCATATCCAACAACGCCGTCTGATGAGCCTTGGAGAGGCCGGGTTTGATGAACCCGATCTCCTCCAGCGCGGCATAGATGTCAGAGCGCGCGCCATCCAAACCCGCCCGCAACAATCGACGGTGGCCTTCAGCCAGATCATCTGGGATGTCGCGTGCCGCGCCGAAATCCAGCAAAACAAGCTGCTCGGTTTCAGGCCGCCATCGGTAATTCGCGAAATTGGGATCCGTTTGCATCACGCCAAACTCGAACAGCTCGGCCAGGCATAATTCGATCAATGCCTCCAAAGCCGCATCGCGTGTCGCAGGCGCCGCCTCTTGCAGCGTTTCAATCGGGCTTGCGGGTTCGAACCCCATGGCCAGTGCGTCCGGTGTCGACAAATCTGCGCGGTAGGTGGGCACAATAAACCGCGCATCTTGCTGCAAAAGCGCACCAAACCGGGCCAGATAACGGCCTTCGCGGGCATAATCCGCCTCTTCGTGGAGCTGTCGGCGCGCCTCCTCCATCAGCGGACCCAAATCCAATTCCTTGGGCCACAAGCCCGACCATCGGATCAACGCCGCCGCATTGTTCAAATCGCTGTCGATCGAGGCACGTATCCCGGGATATTGCAGCTTGATGGCCAGGCGCATCCCGTCTTTCGCTGTCGCCCGGTGCACCTGCCCGATGGAGGCTGCTGCCAGAGGGCGCGTATCGAAGCTTTTGAACTGGGCCCGGAAGGACGGACCATAGGCACCGGTCAACACCGACTTCAGCTGTGCGGGTGGCATGATATCGGCCTCTGACCGCAAGCGCGCCAGGATATGCTCCAATTCAGGCGGCAGCAGATCACCGGTCTCCATCGACAGCAATTGCCCAAGCTTCATGACCGCGCCGCGCATTTCCGACAGACGCTCCGCAATACGCGAGAGGTTGCTCGGCGTTAGCATGACCGAGGCCATATCCGCAGGCTCCCCCCGCAAGGCGGCCCGCGCCCGGCCCATCGCCGCGCGACCGGCAAGTCCGGTGGCCAAACCGCCCAGCCGCGTAAAGCGCGCCATCCGACCGGTCGGCACCGGATTGTGGCGAATATCGAACGGATTGGCGGGGCTATCTGTCATCGCGTCATTCTGGCTGTTCTGCTTTCGCGAAGACACCTAGCGCCGAATGGCCGCAATCCCAGTGGATCGGACCGCGTTCTCATACGGTGGCGCTTGGATCATGCTTCGCGGGTGTTGGTGGTGGTGAGCAATTCGCTTACCAGCAACTCAAGTTCCGGCCGCCAAAGGCGCAAATGCACGCTAAACCTTGGCTGGCGTTCCCGTTGACATCGACAGATCGAACAGGCGCGTTAACGCGTCCGGCGGTCGATGGCAGACCGCCTATCTTGGATGGGATATGTCAGGCTAGCGTGCAGCGCATAGCGCCCGCGCCCGTCATTCTTGGCACGATACAAGGCCGCATCCACATCCTCCATCATCTGTTTCAACGACGGTCGAGTTGAGTATTGGGCGCTTGTCACGATGCCGACACTCGCTGAAATCTGGCAAACGATGTTTCCGAATGTCACGGGCTGTTCGATCCGCTGAATAATACGACTGGCGATCCGGCCCGCCACCGCAGGCTCCACCACGTCACGCAGCACCACCAGGAACTCGTCACCGCCGATACGGGAGGGGATGTCATTGCGGCGCAGCTCTTCTTCGAATATCCGCCCGACGGCGCGCAAGACGGCGTCGCCTGCCGGATGGCCATACGTATCGTTGACCTCTTTGAAGAGGTCGAGATCGACTTGCAAAAGCGTGAATTGCTCATCGACGCTTTTCAGAATACGCTCCAGATCCAAATCGATGGCGCGGCGGTTGGGCAGTCCCGTCAGCACATCGGTCCGTGCCTGGTGCTCGGCAGACGCATGGGCGGCCTTCAACCGCTCGGTCAGATGGCGCGAGAGGCGCGCAGTCGAGGCATTGGCCTCGTGCAGATACAGTAAATCCACCGTCTGATCATTGGGCGCGAAATCCCGCAATGTCAGAGAAAACTCTGCAACCGCCCGCACGAATGAAAGCCCAAGAGAAATATCTACAATCGCCCCATCCTCGCCAGGCAAGCGCGCCAGATGCGCGCGCAAAGGCAGGTCTGGCTTGCGGCGCAGGATCAGGCCAATCCGTTGATTGGCTGCGGCAAACAACGTTTCCGTATCCATGACATCAACAGGGTGATGGACACCGAACAGGGAAAAGAACGGCGCCTGGCCGACAAGATCATCCCCTAGCATCTTCCGGATGGTGGGACCCGCATGTTCGATGATGCCGTCCATGGATAAACGCAGATGCATCGGCATCAACTGATCGAACACGCCATCTGACGAAATCGGAACTCCGTCCTTTGGGAAATCCATCGCCGTCATGCCAACACCTCTCCCAATTGGAAGCTGCGGCCTTCGGCATGCTGTACATCCAAAAGCTCGACTTTGAGGAATTCGGTACCAATCCCATCGGCTTCTTCGCGCCCGTCGAGCGATAGGATGGCCAGCGTTCCATAATCATCGGCCATGGCCCGCAAGCCGCCCAAGAGGATTGCGGAGATCCCGGGCAACTGCCACTGGGCCGACAGGCGAAAAGTCCGCTTGTCCAACTGCGCAACGGCGATTTTGGGAATATCGAGATCCGGCATCACCAACCGCCCCCGATCGCGCAATTCCTCAAGCGACCAGATGAATTCGGGAAAGGTACTGCCCCCAAACCGTAGCAGTCGGCGCAGCGGATCCAACGGTGGATGTGTCACCAGGAACGTCCCCATATCTTCCAATAGAGAGGCAGAGGGCCGGTGCAAAAGCTGTGTCGTGGTATTGAAGACGGCGACGGTCAGCGCGTCGTCATAGTAGGTCATGGATTCAAAATCATCGATGGGCAGGTCCGCCTGGTCGCGCACCTCATCCCAAAGATCCTCCCCAAAAGTGGAGGTTACAAAGCCCTGGAAGGCTCGATTGATAAGCCCATGCATCGTCGCGCCATATCCTAGTATCGTCCCAGAACGGGACCCGTCAGGGCGGCACGCTAGGCATCAGAGGTAAACATTCCCTTGCCAATCCAAGAAAGACAGCATCAAAAATCGGTCGGCGCACCGCCTTCGGCTTTGCGGCGGGCCACGAACTCGCGCAATTCCTCTCGCACCGCCGGATCCATCTGCGGGGGTTCGAACTCGGCCAAGATCGCATTGTATGTCTTGTGCGCGCGCTCGGCCGTCCAAGCCCCGCCATCCAAACGCCACGCCTCAAAATTTCGCCAATCGGACAGGAACGGGCCATAAAACGCAGTTTGATACCGATCCTGGGTATGCTGGCAGCCAAAGAAATGCCCGCCTGCCCCCACCTCAGCAATCGCGTCCAGCGCCAGATCCCCATCGGAAACGCCCAGCATCTCGGGTTCGAAATAGCGCTGGATCTGCTGCAACACCTCGCAATCCATGACGAATTTCTCAGGGCTCGCGATTAGCCCGCCCTCCAGCCAGCCTGCTGCGTGATAGACCATGTTGGTGCCCGATTGCACCGCCGACCAGAGCGAGTTCGAGGTCTCCCACATCGCTTGGCCATCCGGCACATTGGCTGCGCAAACGCCACTGGCACGCATCGGCAGGCGATAGAACCGCGCCATTTGACCAGTGATCTGTGTCGCGCGCATGTATTCCGGCGTCCCAAAAGCTGGCGCGCCCGATTTCATGTCTACATTCGATGTGAACGTCCCAATCGCCACCGGACAGCCCGGTGCGATCCATTGCAACAGCGCAATCGCAGCCAACCCTTCGGCGATGCTTAACGCAACCGCCCCCGCAACCGTGACCGGCGCCATGGCACCCGCCAGGGTAAACGGAGTCACCACCACGGGCTGCCCGCGCCGCGCAAGTCGCATCGCCCCATCCAACATGGGAAAATCGTGCTTCAGAGGGCTCACCGAGTTGATGTTGGTGTACATCCGAGGCTGGGCGTCAAATTCCGCATGCGATAAGCCCGCCGCGATCCGCACCATCTCCATCACATCTTCAACACGCTCCGCGCCCAGGGAATAGGCGTGGGACACCTTGTCGGTCAGCGTCAGCTTCTCATAAAGGCAGTCCAGATGCCGGATCGACGGATGCACATCGATGGGCTCCACCGGATACCCGCCCGCAAAATGAATACAGTTAAAATACTGTGTGAGCTTCATGAAATCGCGATAGGTCTCGAAATCGCCGGGGCGTTTGCCGCGTTCCAGGTCCCAGGCGTTGGGCGGGCTCGACACGTTGCCGAAAACCATGTGTTTGCCGCCGATGGTCAACGCCTTGTCGGGATTGCGGGGCACAATCGTAAATGTCGCGGGCGCACGCGGAATCATCTCTTCGACGAAGGCCGGGTCGAAAAACACCGTTTGGCCTTCGATCTTGCAACCGGCCTGCCGCAGATAGCCGATGGCCTCGTCATTCAAAAACTCGATGCCAATATCCGACAGGATCCGCAGCGCCGCATTGTGGATCGCCTGGACACCGCCTTCATCCAGCGGCTCGGTTGGCCGGTCGGTATTGATCGGCACGCGCCAAGGCATCTGCTCGATCGCATGGGCCGAGGCTCGGGCGACGCCAGCGGCGCGTCCACCGCTACGGCGGCGTTGAGGGAGTGATGCGGCGTCTTCCATGGGCGCGATCCAGCTTGATGACGATCCCCCATGCTTGCCCAGGACGGCGCAAGCCGATTTGCCCTTTCCGACGCCAGGCGTCGCATTTGGGCCGCGCTAACCCGTTAGCCACGTTGGTCCAGCCAGTCCGGCAGCTCCGCAATCGATGGCAGCACGGCGTCCGCCCAGGGGGCAAGCACAGCGGCAGTCGCCACGCCGGTGAGAACACCCAGCGTACGAAACCCTGCCGCCCGCCCCGCATGCAAGTCATGGGTGCTGTCCCCCACCATCACGCATTCATCGGGCGTCAGCCTGGTCTCCGCCGCGAAGGCCAGACACATACCGGGTGCCGGTTTGGCGCCATGTCCGCTGTCCGAGCCCGCAATGAAGGCAAACCGGTCAAACACACCCTGCCCCGCAATCTGCTGCCGCGCTGCCATTTCGCTGTCATTGGTCGCCACACCCAGGGGCAGCCCGCGATCGATTAGGGCATCAAAGACATCGGCCAGCGGGGCCGCTGGGACCATCTCCGTCGCGGCGCCTGCATCGTCGAGAAAGGTTTGGATCTCGGCCCGATTGCGATGCGTCAACACATCGGCAATAGCATCGGCCACCTCTGCCGCCGTACCGGCTATGGCAAAAGAACTGGGATGAAATCGCCGCGCCTCCAGGTCGTAGTCCAGGCAATCGGCCAGACGCTCGGCAAGATCAGCGCGGCCACCAGCCAGCGCTTGGATCGTGTGCCATGTTCCCACACCCCAACTGGCCTGAAAGTCGAACAAAACGCCGTCCTTGTCGAACAGCACCCCTTTGATCGCCATGGGTCAGGTCCAGTTCGGCAGGTCGCCGCCCGGCAGGTATGCACGGACAGAGGCAATCTGGTCAGGTCGTAGCTCGACCGCTTCCGCGGCCTGGATCACCCAATTGTCATCCATTTGAACAAAATCCAAAACGGATGCGAGGAAGACCGGATTGGCAGCATTTTTCTTTAAATCTTGGGCACTTGCCCCAGTCGCGCCCATAAAAAGCGGCATCAGGTCATCATTTGCCGCCAACCACGCCAAAATACGCAGCGCAGATGTCTCAGCGGATTCTTGCCCGACTGTTTTCATTGCGTTCCCCCTTAAAGGGTTTGTTAACTTTTCGATTCCAATTTGCTCGCCATAGGGGTCGCGTAGCAAAAACAGAGTAGTCGTAGGAGTTCGTTGGACATGACAGGCCGTATCTTAGTTGTCGACGACGTCGCCACCAATCGCATTGTTATGAAGGTCAAGCTAGCGGCCGCATGCTACACCGTCGAGCAGGCTGAAAATGGCGCTGCTGCCCTTCGGATTGCCCAGGAAAAGAAGCCCGATCTGATCCTCTTGGACGTTATGATGCCCGATATGAGCGGATTGGAAGTGTGTCGCAAACTGAAGGCCGACCCTGTCACCGCCGATATCCCCATCCTTCTGATCACCGCGCTGTCGGACCGCGACGCGAAGATGGAAGGGCTGGAGGCAGGTGCAGATGATTTCTTAACGAAGCCGGTCGAAGAGGTGACACTGCTGGCGCGCGTCCGCTCGTTGCTGCGCGCCCGCGACTCAGTGCGGGAACTTCTGGTCAGCGATGGTTCTGCCGGAAGCTTCGGGTTTGCCGAAGCACCCACTCAATTCGGTGTGAAGACGCGCCCTGGTCGGATCGCCCTGGTGGCGCCCGGCCCCCGCGGAGCGATCCTTTGGAAAGCCGCAATCGATGATCGGATCGGTGGCGATGTGCGCATCATCCAGCGCGAGGCGGCGCTCACCGAAGCGGCCGCCGATCCGGATAGCGCTCCGGATATCTTCGTGATTTCCGTCGATCTGGCGCAACGGAACGAAGGTCTGCGCTTACTGTCGGATCTGCGATCGCGCCCGGGCACACGGCACGCGGCCTCGATCATGATCTTGCCCGAAGGCGATTCCGAACGCGCCGCCATCGCGCTCGATTTGGGTGCCAATGATGTGCTGCACGATCCGTTCGACGCCAAGGAGCTTGCCATTCGCATTTCCGCGCAGTTGGACCGCAAGCGAGAAGCGGACCGGATGCGCGCGGGGGTGCGCAGAGGGCTGGAGGCGGCGGTAACCGATCCACTGACTGGTTTGCACAATCGTCGATTTGCGTTGCACAGGATGGAACAGATGTTGGCCAATCCAGGCTCAGGCGTTGCGGTCATGATGATTGATCTGGATTACTTTAAGAAGATCAATGACCGCTACGGCCATCCCGCGGGTGACGAAGTGCTGTGCCAGGTGGGCCACCGCCTACGCGCTCAGTTGCGCGGCAACGATCTGCTGGCCCGGGTCGGTGGCGAAGAATTCCTGGTTGCCATGTCGAATACCGACCGCAACGGTGCGTTGGAATGCGCCGAGCGCCTGCGAGAGGCCGTCGGTCGCACGGATTTCGATGTTTCCGATGACATCAAGCCCATTCATGTCACCGCCAGTGTGGGCCTGACCCTGCCCGAGGATGTCCATAAGGGCGCGCGGGCGGATGCGTTGATCCAACAGGCCGATGATGCGCTGTATAGTGCCAAAGCCATGGGCCGAGATCAGGTCAGCCGCATGCCACGGCCAGCAGCTTAACGGCGCGCGCCGCCAAATCGCCGCAGCATCCGGCGCAAGTTTTCGGCAAGCTCGGCCCGTTCGGCCGGGCTCATCTCCTCGACATAATCCAGCAAAGCGCCATGCCCGCTGGCTTGCATGGCCTCAGCCGCGCGTCGACTGCGCGCCAAGGCGGCTTCGACCGCGTCACGCTCAAACGGGTTAGCCAATAGCGCTTGTTCGACATCCCGCAGTGCGTGGCCAATCTCTCTCCGCTCAGCATGCAATATCTCGCCCCCATCGGATGCAACGCGGTCGCGCAATGCCTCTCGGTCTTCCCGCGACAATGCCAGTGCAAAGGGTCCCAGACCCATCGCCGCAAGCCGCGGCGGCCCACCTTCCTTCGGCCCGCCATAGTTCAAGGCAAAGCCCGCCGCCAAACCGACGATCGCCAAGTTCAAAGCCAGCGACACCGCCAGTGCGATTTTCAAACCGCGCCTGCGCGGCGGTGGCGAGGTATCTTGCGGCTGCAAATCAGACATCCCCAACCTCCACCCAAAGGGCGCTCAAATCCGGTGTCACTCCGTAATCCGAGCTCAGCGATGCAGGCAAGGCCCCGCTTCCAAGCCAAAGCTCCAGCGTATCCGGCACTGCAAAACCGATCATCAGACCAAGCGCACCCGCAGCGGTAATCCCCGAGGCTGCGCCCCATCCCCCGACAGCGCTCACCAGGCCGATGATCCAACCACGCCGCGGCGGTGCGGCCGGGGTCATCGCGGCAAGCTCGGCCTGCACCCGGTCGGCATCGGCCAGAACCCGTGCACGCAAGGCGGCATCAGGGCCAGCAGCACGCGCCTGGGCAAACATCGCCTCCAACGCGTCGTCGTCTTGCCTATCCGTGTCCATAGCCCAAGGCCTCCTTCTGTCCGGCAAGCGCGGCTTTCAACGCCCGCTTGCCCCGCGCGGTCAAGCTTTCCACGGCTTCCACCCCCACGTCCAATATCTCGGCGATCTCTGGGTTGGATAAACCCTCGATGTGGCGCAGGATCACCGCCTGCCGCTGCCGTTCCGGTAGCGAGGCCAGCGCCGCGTCCAACGCGTCGCGGCGGCCTGCCTCTTGCAAACGCGCCTCGGCGCCCGGGCTCGGATCCGCAAAATCATCCTCACCCAATTCGACGGACCGGCCCGAACGGCGCAACCGGTCGATCGCCAGATTGGCGACAACCTTGTGCAACCAGGTTGACGGCTTGGCTGCCCCATCTGCTTGCCACGTGCGCGCCGCGCGCCAAAGGCGCAAAAGGGCCTCTTGGGCAACATCCTCGGCCTCAGCCGCATTGCCCAGCACCCGCGCCGCATGGCGATAGGCGCGCGGCAACAGCCGATCGGTCAAGACCCGCGCCGCATCGGGATCACCGTTTGCAAACAGAACCATCAAGGTTCCATCCGCCAGACGGCCAAGTTCGGTATCCGACCGCTCCATCCTGCTGCAATACCTCGCCGTCCGGTGTTTGGAAATGGGCCAGCAACAGCTGGCCCAATCCCGCTTAGCGGCGATCGCTGCCATGGCGACGGCCCATCCGGTCGAGCAGGCGCGACACAGCTTCGTCAAACTCGGCCTCGGTGACCGACCCATCGCCATCGGCATCCATACGCTCGAACATCCGTTCAGGATCCGGGCCGCGGCGACGGCCCTCGCGTGCTTCATCCAGCTCGGCCTGTGTCAATGCGCCATCGCCATTGGTATCCGCGCGTTCGATCATCCGATCCACACGCTCGGCGTTGCGTTCGGCGGCCCGGGCCAGCAATTCATCGCGGCTCAATTGGCCATCGCCATTTGTGTCCGTATTGACGAACCGCGCATCTCCTGCCGCGGCGAGTTCCTCAAGCGTCACCGCGCCGTTGCCATCTGCATCGAGTTCTTCGAAGATCATGCGCGGACCGTCCGGCCCCCGCTCCTGCGCGGCCAACGGGGCCGCAAGCGCCACGGGGATCAAGATGCTCAGCAAGGCTGCTTTTGTCATCGACATGGGGCAATCTCCTTTGTTTCTGCCTGTCTGATCGGTCTCACGGCGCATCGCCTGCATTCCGTCGCGCTTTTTTTTCGCCGCCGCGCCGCCCTGTCGCGGGGGCGTGGGCTTTACCAACGCTCAAAGGAGGCGCATTTATGGTCCATGGAACTTAACGACACGCACGCAGCACCCGCCCCATTCGCCCCGGCCCAGCCCGAGCGCCCGACCTGGCCTGCCATGGTGAACGGCCTTCGCCATCGTTGCCCCAGTTGCGGCGAGGGGCACTTGTTTGACGGCTATCTCAAACTGCGCGCACGCTGCCCGTCCTGTGATGAGGATCTGAGCCATGCGCGGGCCGATGACGGGCCCGCCTATCTATCGATCCTGGTGACGGCAAAGGTGATGGGGACGGCGCAATTGGCGGCTTATCAGGCGTTTGAGCTGGAACCCTGGGTGTCGGCCGTGACCTTCTGCATCGGGGTGACTGTGATGGCCTTGGCCCTGTTGCCACGGTTCAAGGGGATGATCGTCGGCATTCAATGGTCCAAGCGGATGCACGGTTTTTGAGCGACCAAACCCCGATCCGCGATGCGGCCACGGTGATTGTGCTGCGTGATGCTCAGACTGTTCCGCGGGTTCTGATGGGACAGCGTGGCAAGACCGCCGCCTTCATGCCGTCGAAATTCGTGTTTCCAGGCGGCGCCGTCGACCGCGCCGATGCCGATATCCCCCTTGCCCGCCCGGCGGCGCCAGAAGATGCGGCGCGGCTGGCCGATGGAACCGCGCACCCGTCAGCCCTGATCACAAGTGCCGTGCGCGAGCTTTGGGAAGAAACCGGCCTGCTTTTGGGTCGCGCGGATGCGCGGGCGGCCACCCTGACACCCCCGATGGGGTGGGCGCGCTATCTGGCCACCGGGCATCTGCCCGACGGCGCGGCGTTGAATTACGTGTTTCGCGCCATCACCCCGCCGGGTCGGCCGCGCCGCTTCGATGCGCGGTTTTTTCTGGTCGATGCGGCAGGGCTATCGTCGGACCCTGATGATTTCTCCGGCGCCGAGGATGAGTTGAGCCATCTGCAATGGGTGCCCCTGGCCGAAGCGCGCAGCTTTGACATGCCGTTTATCACCGAGGTGGTCCTCGCCGAACTCTCCGCACGGATCCGCGGCGAAGCTGCACCGGGCGTGCCGTTTTTCGATAATTCCGGCCCGGTCAGCCAGTTTCGCCGGTTGTGAACGACCGGCCAAAGGGATTGCGCTTTGCGTTGCAAATCGCCCGGTGCTTGGGGGACTAGTCCCCCAAACCCCCTAACGAGAGGGATCCTCGGACCCCTCTCGTGCTCTCCCCGAGGGTATTTCGGGCCAATGGAAGCGGTCAGAGGCTGCTCCAGAGGATCAGGGCGAGCGAGAAAATGATCAATGCGATGCCGATGATCTCGGAGCGGGAGGTTTGTTCCCGCAGCCAGAAAGCGGAGAAGAAGAAGGTGAACAGCAGCTCAATCTGGCCAAGCGCTTTGACATAGGCCGCGGTTTGCAGCGCGAAGGCAATGAACCAGCCCAGCGATCCCAGCATTGACGTCAGACCTGTCAGAGCCGAGATCCGCCAGCAGGCAATGACGCGCCAGATCTCTCCACGTTCGCGGACCGCCAGCCAGGTACCTAGCGTCAGCGTTTGGATGATCGTCGCCGTCAACAGCGCCATTCCAGCACGCATGGGAACGTCACCATCTTCCAAGGCAAGGGTCGCCCCGCGATAGCACACAGCCGACACGCCGAACAAAACGCCGGAGGCGAGCCCGTAGCCCGAGGCGGCATTAAACACCCGCTTGGTCCAAGGCAAACCGCTATCCTGCGGTGGGTCGGACAACACCAAGACCCCCGCAAAACCCACTGCAATTGCGGCGATAACGGGTGCGGACACGCCCTCTCCCAACAGAACAAACCCGATCAACGCGGTCAGGATGACCTCGGATTTCTTCAGGATGATGCCGACATAGAAGTTCCGCCGCGCGAACAGAGCCACCACGCAGGCCGTTGCCAGCATCTGAGCCATCGCGCCGCTTGCAGCATAGGCCCAGTAGAGGCCCTCGGGGCGCGGGAGGCTTTGTCCGGTGCTGAGCCCATAGGCGCCGACGACCACGGCCACAAACGGCACCGCAAACGCGAACCGCGCCCAGGTGGCACCGCCCGTGGATAGGCGCGTAACTTTCAGGTGCCGCTGCAGCAGAAACCGCAAATTCTGCATGAAGGCGGCAAAGAGCGTGGCGGCAATCCAAACGGGCATGTGCCCCACATGCGCCCCTGCCGGACCGGTGACAAGCTACTTTTGGGGATAGAGCGGATGGGCGACTGGATCTTTGGCGCGGATCAGATGGCGGCGAAAGATCTCGCCATAGCTGCGGTAGACATAGCCGTCATTGCGCGCCAGATATCGGGTGCGATTGGCGAAATAGATCCCGGGCAGGCGATACCAGGGCAATCTGGGATGCATGTGATGGACGACGTGCAGGTTGTTGTTCAGGAACAGAAATGCCAGCACTCCGCGATCTTCGATGATCACCGTACGCCCCCGCACGCGATCATGGGCCTGATGTTCCAGAAAGGTGCGGATCTTCAGTATCGACAACCCGCCATAGCAGGCCAGCAGATAGGCCCAGATCGGCAGCGGCGACCAGGCGACCAGCGCCAAGATAGCGATACATGCCACGCCATGGGCCAACCACGCGCTCGCGATCCCGTAGGCGCCTGCACGGATCGCGCGCAGATCCTCCGCCATGAACACCATCTGCGCCAATGCCGGACCGATCAGCATACGCCCCAGCAGCGTGTTATTGACCCGCAGCACAAGCTGCGCGGCGCGCGGCAAACGCTGCCATTGCGCGGGGTCGAGATAGTTGGATTCAGGGTCGTCGTAGGGATCGGTCAGATTGGCATCCATGTGATGGGCCAGATGCGTGTCGCGAAACCGAATATACGGAATGGCGAGGTTTAGACTAGCAAACACCAACGGCTCTCCCAGGCGCCGATCACCAAAGGGATGGCCGTGCAGCACCTCGTGCTGAAGCGAGGCCTGCAGCGCGATCACCGGCATCAACACCAAAACCGCGGCCCAAACCGGCAAGAACCAAAGGGCCAATCCAAACGCCCCGTAACACAGCACAATCAATCCCAGTGTCGGCCACTCGATCCGCATAGACCCTCCAAATTGTTCAAGACCCGGCGTAGTCCACACGCCGATTGACGGAGCGTATCGCCCCTTGATTGTCAGGAGCAGTCAGTGTTTTCTCTACATATCTTCAACATTGATGGATTTTCTCAACAATGCTGGACATTATCGACAAGCGCGCCCGTGCTGATCTGTTTCGCGATCGTCTGATTGCCGCGCTGACCACGTCAGAGATCAGTCGCGCCGCGCTGGCCCGGTCGGTGGGCATTGACCGCTCGACTGTCACGCAGATGCTTGCCCCCGATGATCCAAGGATACCTGGCGGTCATGTGGTCGCGGCCTGCGCGCAGGCACTGCAGGTCTCCTCCGATTGGTTGCTGGGGCTCAGCGACCGGCCTGAACAGGCTGGCGCTTTGCTGGCGAGTTCGCTGTCCATCTCCGAGACCGGGCGCGCCACGACGCTGGATGACCAGATCTTCGAATGGCAGCGCGAGGCCGAGGGTTACAAGATCCGGCACGTGCCAGCCACGCTGCCCGACATGCTGAAAACCGATGCGATGCTGCGCTGGGAATATGCGCCGCTGACCCATCGCCGCCCGGCGGAAGCCATTGATGCCGCCGCGGAGCGTCTGGATTGGCTGAGCCTGACCCATAGCGACTACGAAATGGCCTGTGCGGTGCATGAGCTGGAAAGCTTCGCGCGCGGCGAGGGCTACTATACCACCGTGCCCAAAGCCGTGCGCGCCGAGCAATTGGATTGGATGATCGAGGTCTATGACCGCCATTATCCCGGCCTGCGCATGGTTCTTTATGACGCGCGTGTGGTGTTCTCGTCCCCAATCACCGTCTTTGGCCCCCAAATGGCGGTGATCTATATGGGCCGACACTACATTGCCTTCCGCGATCGCGAACGCGTTCAGGCCATCACACGGCACTTCGATTGGCTGGTGCGCGAGGCGCAGGTGGGCTCCCGCGAGATCCCCGCTTTCCTCGATGGGTTGCGCGCGAAGACCGACTGACCGCACCGCATCGAGAGATCCCGTTTAGGTCAGATCTTCCACGAAACGGGCTTTCAACAAGGCCTCGCGGTATTCATCGTCCGCCGTGCTGTCAAAAACGATGCCGCCCCCGACATTCAATGTAACCTCTCCCGACGCGGTGCAGATCAACGTGCGGATCGCCACGTTAAATGCCATCGCCCCATCTGGCGCGACCCATCCGATGGCGCCGCAATAGGGCCCCCGTGGCCCCTGTTCCAAATCCGACAGGATTTCCATCGCACGGATCTTCGGGGCACCGGTGATCGACCCGCAGGGAAAAAGCGCCTTGAAGATATCGGCCAGCCCATGCTCCGCCTTGATCTGTGCGACGACCTCCGAGGTCATCTGATGCACCGTCGCATAGCTTTCGATGTGAAAGAGCTTGGGCACCTGAACGCTTCCAATTTCAGAGATACGGCCCAGATCATTCCGCATCAGATCGGTGATCATCAGATTCTCTGCCTGATCTTTCTCCGATGCCGCCAGCCGAGCTTTCAGCGATGCATCCTCTTCAGGCCCAGCACCGCGGCGCATCGTCCCCTTCATCGGGCGCACGCGCAACTGCCCCGATTTGGAGATCGAAAAGAACAATTCCGGCGACCGGGACAACAGAACCGGCTCTCCAAGGTCGACCAAAGCCCCATGCGGGACGGGTTGTCGGCGAGCGAGGGCTTGGTAGAGATCATGGACAGATCCCTTGAAACGCGCCGTCATCGGAAAGGTCAGATTGGCCTGGTAGATGTCGCCGCTTTGAAGAAAGCCATGCACGGTGCGAAAGGCCCGCTCATAGTCCGCAAACTGCCAAACCGGCGTAAATGGCCCGAGCCTTGGGGCTGAATGCGTGTCGTTTCGATCCGGCACTTCGGGGCCCTTGAAGACACCAAATCGCAACAGCGGCTCTTGGCGCGTCGGCGGCAGTTTCGCGGCGATCTTGGGGATCAAAACATAGCCCAATTCGTATGACGCGCTGCCCGCAAGCCAATGGCCCCGGCTTTGCGCCGTCTCCATGGCCTGCAACGCATCTGCGACGTCCGCGGGCTGCCAGGCTTCGATCAGAGCGTCCGGGTCTCGAAAGAGCGTCCCCGTTCCAAGCGGTCCGCTGTCAAACAGGACCGACATGTGCCGTGCCTGCCTGGCCATCTAGAAATCCGCGGCGGTGCGCATCTCTCGAAGGGGGCGGACGATATCGACGCAATCCTGATAGATCGGATGCGCGCGATAGGCGGCCAGGGCGGCCTCGTCGGCAAATTCAGCATAGACCACCACGTCCACCTCGTTGGAATACCGGTCTTCATTGCGGTTCAGGCACACTTCGAAATGGCTGACCGAGGGGATATCCGCCAGCATCGACAGCCCGGCGACGATCCGATCCACATAGCCCGGATCCTTGCTGCTGAAGAACACGACATGGCGAATAAGCTCTCGGTCTGGCTTGCCGTTTAACATCGCAAAATTCCCGTTCTGAATCCGCGTCTTGGGGGCGGTCACGCGACCCTAGCCATGGGTTGCCTCGATCTCGGCAAACGCTTTCTGGAGCAAATGCTGCCCCGCAGCAAGTGGCGGGATACGCATCGATCCGCCATGGGCCAGCGACTGCCGAACCGGGTGCGATCAACGTGTTGGGCGGTCAATGAGAGGGACAGGCCGATCTGCCAGAGGCCCGGCGCTAGCGCTCACCAATCGTGGCACCCAATCCCTCGGGCAACGGCCCACCGGCCTGTGCCATCTGAGCACGGGCCAACCAATCCGCCACATCAGGCGCGGGAAGCGCCGTTTTGCGCGTCGTCAGATCCACATGCAGCAACATCTGTTCGCCCGTCGCGCAAAGCCTCTCATCCACAAACAATTCCTGCCAGATATGCAAACGCTTGCCGCCGCCCTCGATCACCCGCGTGGTGACCTGGATCCTTTCGCCGATCTGTACCTCATCAAGATGACGGATATGGGTCTCGACCGTGAAGATCGACAAGCCGCTTTCCGGATCCATACCCGCCCAGTTCAGCAGTTGATCACAAGCGTTGGAAAAGGCCGTCAGATAATGCGCCTCGTTCATATGACCGTTGTAATCGACCCAACTGACCGGCACCTGCCGGTCCAGCGTCACGGGTGCGGCGGGGGCGTCGGGAGACGGCGCGGCCAAGGCAAAGCGCGTGCCATGGGCGGCCAGATGTGCCCCTGCCCCCTCCCCCCGATCCTTGAGCGCGCGCAACAGCGCCACCAGGTTGCCATCCCGCGCGGCCTCTAATTCGGCAATGGAGCGGTGGCCCGATTGCGCATCGGATTGCTCGGCGATCCGCGAAATCAGCGCCTTGTCAAGATCCGGCACCTCCATCAGCTTCGTCCAAGGCCATTTCAGTGCCGGGCCGAATTGCCCCAGGAAATGCGCCATGCCGCCTGGCCCGCCAGCGATCCGGTAGGTCTCGAACAGACCCATCTGCGCCCAACGCAGGCCAAACCCCATCCGGATGATCTCATCGATCTGACCGGTGGTGGCCACCTCATCTTTGACCAGCCAAAGCGCCTCGCGCCAGACCGCCTCCAACAGACGATCCGCCACATGGGCGGGGATCTCACCCGCGACCCGGGTGGGGGCCATGCCGATCTCGGCCAAGATCGTCTCGGCCCGTGCCAACATGTCCGGCGCTGTCGCGTCTGAGCCGACAATCTCCACAGCGGGCAGCAGATAGACCGGGTTAAACGGATGCGCGACAATGATCTGTGCCGGGTCGAGCGCGCCTGTCTGCAAGTCCGACGGGGTGAAACCCGACGTGGACGAGGCGAGGATCGCGGCCGGATCGGCCACAGCCTGCACATCTCGGTAAAGCGCGTGTTTCAGGTCAAGCCGTTCCGGCAGACTTTCCTGAATCCAGTCCGCGCCCCCGACGGCCTCTGCCAGTGTCTCACAGAGCGTCACTGCGCCTTCGGCTGGCAGCGGGCCGTCATAAAGCGCCGGCAGGCTGGCCCGCGCACGATCCAGCGCGGCGTGCAAGGTCTCTGCCGCAGCCGGTGCGGGGTCGAACACGCGAACCGGCCACCCCATCAGCGCGAAGCGCGCCGCCCAGCCCGCCCCGATCACACCGGCGCCGAGGATTGCCACAATCCCGCTCATACCAGCGCCCGCACGTGATCCGCCATCGTCGCGCCGAAGGCGCGGTGAGTCTCGGGCGCCCAATGGACGCCATCGACCGGAGAGACTTGCGCGTGATCTCCTGCGGCGAGAAATGCCGCCCCCGCCCGATCCGCGGCGGCGTGCATCTGGGCCTCAAGCCCGATCTGCCGCGCCTCCGCCCCGGCGAAGACATCGACCAGGCACCCGGCCTCCTGAACCGGCACCGGCGCCAGGACCAGAACCCGGACGCCCGGCACCAAAGCGCGTGTTTCGACCGCCAAACGCTCGACGCTGCGCGCGATCTCGTAGGCGCTGACCGAAAAGCGCTGTTTCAAATCGTTCGTGCCAAGCATCAGCACAACCAGATCCAGCGGCACATGGCTGAGCAAGATGGCAGGCAACACCGTCATCCCGTTGCGGTTGCCCCCCTCCACAGGATCATCGTGGACCGTGGTGCGGCCCGGCAACCCCTCGGCGATGACGTCAAACCCATCCCCCAAAGCGGCGGCCATCGCATCGGGCCAGCGGTCGCCCGGCGGATGCCGCAGCGAGGTGCCCAGCCGCTCCAATGGCCCGGTGCCATGGGTGTTGCTATCGCCATAGATCAGAATGCTCGCCATGCCCGCCTCCGGTTTCCAGCGAAGGTCGCAGGGGCACTGGCCGATGGTCAAGCCGTCTCACGCAAAAGCGCTGCGGCGCGTGCGGCCCAGGCTGCGTAGATGTCAGGGCCTGGATGCAGCCCGTCTTCGGCCATCTGCGAGATATCCTCGGTGAAATCCATCGGCAAATGCTGCCCGCCCCGCGCCGCGGCCAAGGCACGGATCACAGTATCAAAGCGTGCGGCCCGGGCGCCCAACACATCGCGCAAAGGCCGTGGCAGGATCGGCAACAGGCCCATCGGCGGCACGCCCGACAGCACGACATGCCGAACCCCGAACCGCGTGGAAAGTTGATCGAGCGTGGCGGCATACGCCGCCTCAAACCTCGGCAAAGGAACGAAATTCTTCGTGTCATTCACCCCCAACGCCACCAGCGCATGGCTGAAGGTCCCTGCCGGAGTGGATTGCAAAAGCGCCTGCGCACTGCGGGCCGTCGCGCCGGATTTCGCCACCAGGCGCCAACTCACCCGATGGCTCCGCGCCAGATCCGCCACGACCTGGCCCGCCAAAGCGGCTTCCTGCCGGGCCACGCCGACCCCAGCAGCAGAGCTGTCGCCCAGGATCAGAAGCCGCAGGTCCGGCCCCGCGCCTGCCACGCCCGCGCGCGGTCCCTCCGCCTCGGGCAGGCGTGTAGCGCGGGCCGCAACCCACACACCCTGCACCAGCAGGATCGGCGCAAGCGGCCAGACGCGCGTCAATAGGGCATCGGATGGGCCTGGTGGGTCTCGTTGATCGCCGCCATGACCTCATCGGACAAAGTCGTATCCAGCCCGTCCAGAACATGCTGGAGCTGCGCGCTGGTTGTCGCGCCAAAGATCGTCGAGACCGCAAAGGGCCGCTGGACCGTGAAGGCCAGGGCCATATGGATCGGGTCGATCCCATGCGCCTGCGCCAGATCCACATAAGCCTCGGCGGCCTGCATCGCGCGGTCGGTCTTGCGCCCGCCCAGTTCCGGCGACAGCGACATTCGGCTGCCGTCAGGCACCGCGCCGTTGCGGTACTTTCCGGTCAGCATTCCGGCGGCCATCGGCGAGAACGCCAGAAGGGTCACCTGCTCATGCACGGCCAGTTCCGACAGATCCGTGTCGAACATCCGGCACATCAGCGAATACTCGTTCTGGATCGTCTGTACCCGCGGCAGGTCCTGCTCGTCCGCCAGGCGCAACCACTGCGCCGTCCCCCAGGCGGATTCATTCGACAGGGCAAAATGACCGATCTTGCCCGCGTCCTGGGCGGCTTTGGCCGCCCCGAGCACATCGCGCATATTGTCGAGGATCTCGGTGCGATCCCCTTGCGGCTCATAGGTCCAATTCTGCCGGAACATGTAGGATCCCCGGTTGGGCCAGTGCAGTTGGTAGATATCGATATGGTCGGTCTTGAGCCGGGCGAGAGAGCCATCCAGCGCCTCGGCAAACGTGGCCGCGCTGATCGGCTGACCCGGCCGCACGAAACGCTCATTATAGCCGGAGCACTTGGTGGCCAGCTTGTACTCGGCCCGCCGCCCAGGATGGGCTGCGTTCCAATTGCCGATGATTGCCTCGGTGTTGCCGACCGTTTCAGGGCTGACCGGGTTGACCGGATACATCTCGGCGGTATCAACCACGTCGATCCCGGCATCGAGCGCCATATCCATCTGCCGGTGGGCATCGGCCTCAGGCGTCTGGGTGCCCCACGTCATGGTGCCTAGGCAATAATCGGTGATGGTTTGGCCGCTGGAGCCAAGGGGGATCGCGCGCATATTCGGGGGCCTTTCACGGAATGTCGCAGCGCAAATTAGCGAGGTTTTCCGGGGGTGCAAGGCGTCGGCCCGACCGGCGCGCGAGCCACGCCCACAACACGACACTTCTCTCAGTGCAACGGCGAAGGAGAGTTTCAGGGCGCACTTCAACAAAGCGATCAAACCGCCCACCCCAGCGCTGAACTCACCGCAGATCGCATCATCGCCCACTGCGCGCCACACGGATTTTTCCCAAAAAAATCCGCCATCGGCAGCCCAGACTTTCGAGGAAATTCTGCCAGCAAGGCCCCGAGACATTTTTTAAGAAAAATGTGTGCAGCGCCCCATGCAAGCGACAAACCGGCGACTTCCCAACCCTCCAGCCAATTGGCCGAACCCATAGCACCAGGGCCGATGCGGCTTGCATAGCGCCATTCCGGCCCCTACCAGCAATCTCACATAGCAAAGGCCCCTCACCATGCGCCTGATGATTTCCTTTGCCGCGCTGTTTTTGTCGGTGATCCTGCTGCAGGTCTCCTCCAGCGGGGTGGGTCCGCTTGATGTGCTGTCGGGGGCTGAGCTCGGCTTCACCAACGGACAGATCGGGCTCTTGGGCTCGGCGCATTTCTTTGGCTTCTTCGTGGGCTGCTGGTGGGCACCGCGCTTGATGGGAACGGTTGGCCATTCCCGCGCATTTGCGGTGTTCACGGCCATGGGCGCCATCGGCCTGATGGCCCATATGCTGGTCATTCACCCTTATGCCTGGGCAGCGATGCGGGTTGCGACGGGCCTTTGCATTGCAGGCTGTCTGACGGTGATCGAGGCTTGGCTGCAAGCCAAGGCCACCAACCAGAACCGTGGCCGCACCCTGGGCATTTACCGGATGGTGGATACGGGCGGCCAGCTTGTAGCGCAGCTTTTGATCGGGGCGCTCGCCCCGGCCTCTTACATCTCCTACAACCTCCTGGCGATTATCTGTTGCGCGGCGCTTTTGCCGCTGACGCTGACCCGCTTGAAACAGCCTGAGACGACGGGTGCCCCCCGCTTGGCTCCTGCACTGGCCTGGCGCCTGTCTCCCCTCGCCGTGGCGGGCGCCATCGTGGCGGGTCTGTCGGGCGCGGCGTTTCGCATGACCGGCCCGCTTTATGGCGCCCAGGTGGGGCTGGCGGCCAATTCCATCGGGCTGTTCCTGGGCGCCTTCGTTTTGGGCGGTGCGCTTGCGCAATGGCCCGCGGGCTGGTTGGCCGATCGCTATGATCGGCGCTGGATCCTGGTCTGGTTCTCAGTCGCCTCGATCGGCGCCTGCGCGGTCACAGTTGCGGTGCCCGGCCTGGGTCCGATCGGCATCTTTGGCGCAGCCCTCCTGTTTGGCGCCACAACGTTCCCGATCTACTCGGTCTCCGCCGCGCATGCCCACGATTGGGCCGATGACAGTCAGCGGATCGAGCTGTCGGCGGCGCTCATGTTTTTCTTCGCGGCCGGCGCGATCGTGGCGCCCCTGACGACCTCCGCCCTGATCTCCGCCTATGGTCCCGCCGCGCTGTTCGGCTTCATCTCCGTGGCCCATGCCATTCTGATCGTCTTCGGCCTGTTGCGGATGCGCCGCCGCGCCCCGTCCGACACGCGCCGACCCTATGTCTGGATCCCGCGCACCTCGTTCCAGGTCGGCAAGCTTTTCCGCCGCGGGCCATGGCAATAACCGACCCTTGCCCGACTTCTGACGCGATCTGCCTCTAAATCCGCGCCATGATCCTGATCCGCCACGCCCTGACCCTGATCCTTGGCCTTGCCTTCGTCCTGGCCGCTGCTGCCGCCGCATTGCCGCTACTCGACTCGCCCGAGGCAAGCCGCGCATCCGCCCCGTTGCCATTGGCCAGCGCCCCGAATGCCACGCCCACCCCGGTTCTGCGCGCCGCACCCTCGGGCCCGCCCATCGACAGCGCCGCGCTGGACGCGGCCTGGCAGAGCTGGATGGCGGAGCGGAACGTGACCGAAGGCGCCCTTGTTCTTCTGTCCCCAGACGGACAGCTTCACCGCTCCGCCCTAGGCCGCGCCACGTCAGACATCGTGCCCGTCGCCAGCCTGTCCAAGACGATCACCGGGCTCTGCCTGGATGACATCCTGCAGGAACAGGACCTTAGCTGGTACACCCGGCTTGGCGATATTCGCGATCAGATGTCGGCAATCCGCGTCACGCCGCAATCCTGGAACGAGCACATCACGCTAGCCGCGCTCGCCACCCACACGTCGGGCCTGTCACCAGATCTGACCCAGGGCCTCATGGGATCGGAACTGCACGGCGCGCTTGGCCTGCACCGGCGCACGGCGACCGAAGCCCTGCGCGAAGACAATATCCAAGGCCGCTCTGGCACATACTTCTACAGCAACACGAATTACGCCGTCCTCGGCGTCGTGATCGAGGCACTGACCGGCGAAAGCTATGCCCAGACCTGCGCAGCCCGTGTCCTTGCGCCTGCGGGCATCACCGACGCGGTGATCGAGGGGCGCATGGGCTCCATGTCATCCTTCGCCGGGTGGGAGTTGTCCGCCGAAAGCTATGCGCGGCTGGCGCAGCATTGGTTCACCGCGGGTCGCGACGCCATCGACCGCCCCTTCGAGCGTCCGATGCACGACAATTACACCATCGGCTACCGCATCATCGGCGACGGGCCATCCGCCATTGTCACCCAGGCTGGACGCTACTGCCATTCCCGCCCAGAGAGATCAAACGGCGCGTTTTTCGTCGCCCGGGGCGACGGCACCGTTGCCATGGCGACCTGGGCGGGTTGCGTGCCGCGCGGCGAGGTCCCCCCTTTCGAGGCACTGATGCGCTGACCTACTGGCGCTAACCGCGGCACGGCGCTAAAGGTCTGCGCGACCGTTTCGCGAAAGACCAAAACGCCATGACCCGCACGCTCATCACCAGCGCCATTCCCTATATCAACGGGATCAAACACCTTGGGAACCTGATCGGCAGCCAATTGCCCGCCGACCTCTATGCCCGCTATCTGCGCGCGCGCGGGCAAGAGGTGCTGTTTCTCTGCGCCACCGACGAGCACGGCACACCGGCGGAGCTTGCCGCCGCCAAGGCTGGCAAACCCGTCGCCGAATATTGCGCCGAGATGTGGGCCGTCCAGGCCGAGCTTGCCAAGGGCTTTCGCCTGTCCTTCGATCATTTCGGGCGCTCCTCCAGCCCGCAAAACCATGCCCTGACCCAGCATTTCGCCGAACGCCTGGCCGATCAGGGGCTGATTTCCGAAGTCACCGAACAGCAGGTCTATTCCAATGCGGATGGCCGCTTTCTGCCCGACCGTTATATCGAAGGCACCTGCCCCAATTGCGGTTATGACAAGGCCCGCGGCGATCAATGCGAGAATTGCACCAAGCAGCTTGACCCGACCGACCTGATCAACCCGCGCAGTGCCGTCTCGGGCTCCACCGATCTGGAGGTACGCGAGACCAAACACCTCTACCTGCGCCAGTCGAAGATGCGTGAGCGGTTAAGCGATTGGATCGACAGCAAGACAGATTGGCCGATCCTCACCACCTCCATTGCAAAGAAATGGCTCAATGATGGGGACGGCCTTCAGGACCGTGGCATCACCCGCGATCTCGACTGGGGTGTGCCCGTCATGCGCGGCGATCAGACCTGGCCCGGGATGCAGGGCAAGGTTTTTTATGTCTGGTTCGACGCACCGATCGAATACATCGCCTGCGCGGTGGAAGCTGTGGAGGAAGGTAAGATTTCTGATTGGGAACGTTGGTGGCGGACAGACAAGGGCGCTGATGACGTTCGGTATGTTCAATTCATGGGCAAGGACAACGTGCCCTTCCACACGCTCAGTTTCCCCGCCACGATTCTCGGAAGTGGCGAGCCCTGGAAGCTGGTCGATTACATCAAGTCGTTCAATTACCTGAATTACGATGGCGGCCAGTTCAGCACCTCACAAGGCCGGGGCGTCTTCATGGATCAGGCTTTGGAGATCCTACCGAGCGATTATTGGCGTTGGTGGCTGCTCAGCCATGCGCCCGAAACCTCCGACAGCGAATTCACCTGGGAAACGTTCCAACAGGACGTGAACAAGGACCTGGCCGATGTGTTGGGGAATTTCGTCAGCCGGATCACCAAATTCTGCCGCTCCAAATTTGGTGAGGCTGTGCCCGAAGGCGGCGCCTATGGCGACCAGGAAACGGCACTGATCGCAGATCTGGAAAAGCGCCTGACCACCTATCAGGCCCATATGGATGCCATCGAGATCCGCAAGGCCGCCGCCGAACTGCGCGCGATCTGGGTTGCCGGCAACGAATATCTGCAATCCGCGGCACCTTGGACGGCCTTCAAAACCGATCCCGACCGCGCCGCGGCCATCACCCGCTTTGCGCTGAACCTGATCCCATTCTATGCGGGCCTCTCCGCGCCCTTCATCCCCGACGCGGCCCGCGCCATGGCGTACGCGATGGGCTCCGATCTGGCCTGGCCCAAAAGCCCTGCGATGAACACCCTGCCCGGCGGCCACGCCTTCACCGTGCCCGATGTGCTCTTCGCCAAGATCGCCGATGAAGATCGAGAGGCCTGGGCGGCGAAATTCTCCGGCACGCGTAGCTGAACAGGCCTCTGCCACCAATCCGCGGCAGCACGGCTCTGCGAGGGGCCCGATAGGGTCCACGAGCCGGGCCGTCGCCCGGTGCAAATGCTTCCATTCGCACGACGTTCAGCCGCGTAAAACCGCGCCTGGATTCAGGATGTTTTTAGGGTCTAAAGCGGCTTTGATCGCGCGCATCGCCGCCAGCTTGCCAGGATCACCGTAGCGCTCCAGATCCTCGACCTTCAGCCGGCCGATCCCATGCTCCGCCGAAATCGAGCCGCCCAGTTCGTGGGTCAGATCATGCACGCAGGCCTTGATCGCCGCCCGTTCGCTTTCATGATCCGAGCGGCTGTGCCCCGGGATGGGAAACACATTATAGTGCAGGTTCCCATCGCCCATATGCCCGAAACAATTGATCCGAAACGTGTTGATCTGCGCCAGACGGCCCGGCGCCTCGGCGATGAAGTGCGGGATGGCCCCGACCGGCACCGAGATATCGTGGGAGGAGATCGACCCGATCCGGCGGTTGGCTTCGGGGATGTTCTCGCGGATCGCCCAAAGATCTCGCCGATCAGCATCGGATTGCGCGATCACGCCGTCACTCGCCAGACCGGCCCCGTGGGCCTTTGCGAACAACGCCTCCAGGGCCGTCGCCGGATCGCCGTGGCTCAGCCCCAGATCGATCAAACAGCACCATTCGGGCGCGGGATCGAAGGGCACCCGCACGTCCGGCCCAACCTCCGCCAGAAAGTCGAAGCCCATTTTGCCGATCAACTCGAAGGCCGAGACACCCTCACCGATCTCTGCCTGGGCCAGCCGCAGAAGATCCAGCGCTGCTTCGGGCGACGGAACAACCAGCAGTGCCGCACCGGTCTGAGCGGGCATCGGATGCAGGCGCAAAGAGGCCGCGGTGATCACACCCAACGTCCCTTCCGACCCGATCAGCAAATGCCGCAGATCGTAGCCCATGTTGTTTTTTCTGAGTGGTGACAGGGTGTTAACGATGGTGCCATCGGCCAGAACGGCCTCGATCCCCAGAACCAAATCCCGCGTATTGCCGTAGCGGATCACATTCACACCGCCCGCATTCGTGGCCAACAGCCCCCCGATCCGCGCCGAACCTTGCGAAGCCAGCGTCAGCGGGAACACCCACCCTTCGGCCTCCGCCGCGGCATGGATATCGGCTAGGATCGCGCCGGCCTCCACCACCATCGTGCCCGCCTGGGCATCCATCGCACGGATCGCGCGCATCCGTTCCAGCGACAACAGGATCGGCGCAGGCCCGTCGGGCAGAAGCTGTCCCCCGACCAGGCCCGTCCCACCGCCATAGGGCACAATTGGTGTCGCCGTATCGGAGGCAAGGCGCAGGACGGCCGCGACTTCATCCACGGTTTCAGGAGCCACAACCGCCGCGGCTTGCCCCTGCCAACGGCCCCGCGGCTCCTGCAGATATCCCGAAGTGTCGCGAAACGCGTTCGCGGGCAACGCTGCCTGTAAAGCGTTCAGAATGTTCATGAAAGACAGGTAGCATTGTGGCGTGCAATGTCAGCCCACATCGGTCTTTCCCCGCCGATCATAGCGCAGATTTGCGTAAAGCACGTGGTTCCGCCAGCGCCCATTGATCTGCAGATAGCTCTGCGCCACGCCTTCATATTTGAACCCGCTTTGTTCAAGCACCCCGCGCGAGGCCGCGTTTTCAGGCAGGCAGGCGGCCTCAAGCCGCGACAGATCCAGCGACCGGAACGCGTAGTGGCACACGGCCCCAATCGCCTCGCGCATGTAACCTTGCCGCACAAAGGGCTGGCCGATCCAATAACCAAGCGTCCCCGATTGGGCAGGCCCCCGGCGCACATTGTCCAGGGTGATGGCGCCCAGCAGCGCATCATCGGCCCGCCGCGTGATGAACAGCGGCACCGCAGATCCCTGCCCGACCGCCCGCGCCGCCCAATAGACCCGCGCGGTGAAGGATTTCCGCGTCAGATGATCCTCGGCCCAGGTCGGCTCCCAGGGGGTCAGGAAATCGTGGGATTGGTGCCGCAACGCCGCCCATGGCCGGAAATCCGCATGCCGGGGCAGTCTCAGGGTCAGTCGTTCCGTCTCTAACCGCAGGTTTCGCTTGCGCGCAATCATCAGGCCGCCAGACGCTCCGTCACACGTGCCAATTCAGGGGCGCCATCGACCGGTCCATAAAGCGCCATCGCCGCCCGGCCCGACCCCGCCAACGCGGCCCCATGGGCCTTCAGCCCAGCCAATGTCACGCCGTCGATCCGCGCCACGGTTTCCTCCAGTGCAGGCACCCGGTTCCAGATCGCCACCAGCCGCGCCAGACGTTCGGCGCGCGCCGAGGGCGATTCCAGACCCATCAGCAGCCCCGCCTTCATCTGCGCCCGCGCGCGCGCCAATTCCGCCTCGGTCATCGTCTCAGCCGAGCGGCGCAACTCATCCACGGTCAGGCCCACAAGCTCCGGCAGATCGTCACCCGAGGTGCCCGCATAGATCGTCAGCAGGCCGGTATCGTCGTAGCTGCCGACCTGGGAATAGATCGTGTAGCAGAGCCCACGCTTTTCGCGGATCTCCTGGAACAGACGCGACGACATCCCGCCCCCCAACGCTGTTGCAAAGATTTGCGCCGTATAAATGTCGTCGGACCGATAGCCCGGCGCCTCAAGCGCCAGTGTGAAATGGGCCTGTTCCAAGCCTTTCGTAACGCGCCGTTCTCCGCCCGCAAATTGCCCCGGCTCGGGCCGGGTCGTGGGCGTCGGCGCCATATGGCCAAAGATGCCTTCGGCCAGCCGCACGATCTCGTCATGATCGACCGCACCCGCCGCCGACAGGATCAATTGGCCGGGCCCGTAATGCTCGCCCACGAAGCGGTCGAAATCGGCGCGCCCAAAGGACCGCACGCGTTCGGACGGGCCAAGAATGGTCCGGCCAAGGGGCTGTTCGGGATAAGCCACCTCTTGCAGCCAATCGAAGATGATATCATCGGGCGTATCGGCGGCTTGGCCGATTTCCTGCAGGATCACACCGCGTTCCACCTCGATCTCGCGCGGATCGAAGACGGGATTCAGCACGATATCCGCGATCAGATCCAGCGCCAGGCCCACATCCTGCCGCAAAACCCGCGCGTAATAGGCCGTCACCTCTCGCGAGGTATAAGCGTTGATATAACCGCCCACATCCTCGATCTCTTCGGCGATCTGCAACGCGCTGCGACGCGCCGTGCCTTTGAACGCCATATGTTCCAGGAAATGCGCGATACCGTTCTGGTCGATCCGTTCGTGGCGCCCACCGGCATTGACCCATAGGCCCAGGGCCGCCGATTCCAAGCCCGGCATATGTTCCGTCACGATCCGCAATCCGTTGGGTAGGGTATGAATCTCAACCGTCACGCAAAAACACCTTCTTCGATGACAGCCTCAATCGCCGTCAGATCATTTTCCACACGCTGTACGCGCTCGGGCCGGTCGAACAGATCGGCCATCCGCGCAGGCAAAGGCGGGCGTGTGCCCGCGGCGGCCTCGACCGCATCAGGGAACTTCGCGGGATGCGCGGTGGCCAGGGTGACCAGCGGCACGGCGCTCTGGAAATCTTGCGCCACATGGACGCCCACCGCGGAATGCGGGCACAGCAGTTCGCCCATCTCGGGCACGGCGCGTTTGATCATCGCGCTGGTCTCAGCCTCCGATGCGCGGCCGCTGGCGAAGCTTTCGCGCAAGGCTTGCATCGCGCCCTGGCTGATCTTGAACCCACCGCCCGATTTCAACTCGTCCATCAGCTGCGCCACGGCGTTGCCATCGCGCCCATAGGCGTCAAACAGCGCGCGTTCGAAATTTGAGCTGACCTGGATGTCCATTGACGGGCTGATCGAGGGCGTTACGCCTTCGGTCGTATAGGCCGACGAGACCATCGCGCGGTGCAGAATGTCGTTCTGGTTCGTCGCGATGATCAATTGCGCAATCGGCAAGCCCATCTTCTTCGCGATATACCCCGCGAAGATGTCGCCGAAATTGCCCGTGGGCACACAGAAGGAAACTGGCCGCAACGGCGCACCCAAGCTGACCGCCGCGCTGAAATAATACACCACCTGCGCCAGGACCCGCGCCCAGTTGATCGAGTTCACACCTGCCAGCTTCACCCGGTCGCGGAACTCGAAATGATTGAACATGTCCTTCAACCGCGCCTGGCAATCGTCGAAATCGCCGGTCAGGGCGAGCGCATGGGTGTTGGCCTCGGTCACCGTGGTCATCTGGCGGCGCTGCACCTCGGACACGCGGCCATGGGGGAACAGGATGAACACATCCACATTGTCGAGGCCGCGAAACGCCTCCATCGCGGCAGAGCCCGTATCGCCCGAGGTCGCGCCCACAATCGTCACCCGATCCCCGCGTCGCGACAGAGCGGCCTGGAACAGCTGCCCGATCAGCTGCATCGCGAAGTCTTTGAAGGCCAGCGTCGGGCCGTGGAACAGCTCCAACAGGTAATGGTTCGGCTGCAATTGTTTCAGCGGCGCGCGGGCTGCATGACCGAACCCCGCATAGGCTTTGTCGATCAGATCCGCGAATTCCGCATCGGTGAACGTGTCGCCGATAAAGGGGCGCATCACGCGAAACGCGATCTCCTCATAGCTGAGGCCCGCCATCGCCGCGATATCGCCTTGGCCTAGCGTCGGGATCTCGGCGGGCACATACAATCCGCCATCCCGCGCAAGGCCTGTTAGCATCGCGTCTTCAAAGCTCAAATCCGGCGCAGCGCCGCGCGTGGAAACGTACCGCATGGAGAGTCCCTTAGGCTGTTCGTCGGGTGATACGCCAGCCAAGGAACGCTGTCATCCCCAACCAGACAAGCGCCAGCCCAAACCATTGCACGGCGTATCCCAAATGGTTGTTCGGAATGCCGTCCGAGCTGACCGGCAAGGGGGTGACCGGGCTGTCATCGACCGACAATGACCGGGCGATGATCAGGATCGGATCGGCCCCCAGATGGGCGGCCAAGGCATCGACGTCGCGGGCGTACCAGATGTTGCGGCCCAGATCGGCGTCGGGCGTGAACCCGTCCACCTCATCGGGCCAATGCAGGTTCCCTATCACAAGCGCGGGGCCCGCCAGATCTGGCGCCTCAGCGCGTTCGGCCAAAAACCCGCGATCCACCATCACGCGACGTTCGCCCAGATCGAAGGCTTGGATCAGGCGGTATCCGGGCCCCGATCCTTGCAGGCTGACCAAAACGCGCACCGGATCACCGACAAACGCGCCCTCGGCACTCACGGGCAGATAGCGATCCGCCTCGGGGTCGGGATCGCCGGGGATGGCGACCGGCGCCGCGGTGATGCGCGTATCGATCTCGGCCAAAACCCCCTCTTTCCAGGATAAGCGTTGCAATTGCCAAAACCCCAGCCCGGCCAGGATCCCGGCGCCGATCAGGCCAAACAGAACAACTATGATCAAACGGCGGGTCATCGCGGTCCTAGAATTGCCAAGGCCCACCCCAAACGGTGGGCCTTTCAGATCAAGATCACCGCAGCCGATCCGGGTGGGGGCGGCGGCGGCGGGGTGGGTGGGTGGGCGACGGTGCCGCACCCACCCTGGGCTAACTTAGCCCTGACCCCAGATGTAGACGGCCACGAACAGGAACAGCCACACGACATCAACGAAGTGCCAGTACCAGGCGGCCGCCTCGAACCCGATATGCTTCTCGGCGGTGAAATGCCCCTGACGTACCCGCAGATAACAGATGAACAGGAAAATCGTGCCGATGATCACATGCAGACCATGGAAGCCTGTGGCCAGGAAGAAGGTCGAATAGAACTTGTCGCCATCCGGGCCGCCGAATTGCCAGCCGTAATGGGCGATCAACTCGTAATATTCAAACGCCTGCAGGCCGGTGAAGGCGACGCCCAGCACAACCGCACCGATCAAGCCGTATTCCACGTCCTTGCGCGAGCCATTATGGACCAGCGCGTGGTGCGCCCAGGTTACAAGGCAGCCCGACAGCAGCAGGACCAGCGTGTTGATCAGCGGCAGGTGAAACGGGTCCACCGCGTAGATCTCCGGCGGGATATAGCTGGAGGCCTCGTAAGTGTTCATCGGGAAGATGGCGTGTTTGAAGAACGCCCAGAACCACGCCGCGAAGAACATAACCTCGGACATGATGAACATGATGAAGCCATAGCGCAGGCCCAACCGCACGACCGGCGTATGGTCGCCCTCGCCGCTTTCGCGGACCACATCGGCCCACCACGCATACATCACGTAAAGCACCGCCGCGAAGCCGATCAGGAACAGCCAGGGGGAGCCGGCATGCATCCAATTCACCGCACCGAACAGCATCGCAAACGCGCCCACCGCGGACATGAGCGGCCAAATCGATGGCGGCAGGATATGGTAATCGTGGCGTTTTACGTGGGCCATTTGGCGGGTCTCCGGTCGGTTATTCGATGGCCGCGTCAAGCGCGGCATATTCTTCAGGCATGTCCGTCACGTGGAACGTGTATGACAGGGTAATGGCGGGGATATCGCGGGTCTCAGGATCATCCAGCATCTCGGGATCCACGAAGAAGGTCACAGGCATTTCCACGCGTTCGCCGGGCTGCAGCACCTGCATCTCAAAACAGAAACACGCGATTTTCACGAAATATCCGCCGGTGACGAAGGGCGCGACATTGAAGCTGGCCGTGCCTGCAATGGGCCGATCGGTGGGATTGTAAGCCTCATAGAAGGCCAAGCCCGTCTCGCCCACGCGGATGTCGACATAGGGGGATAGCGGCCGGAACTCCCAGGGCATGTCCCGCGCGGTCGACGCATCAAAGCGCACCCGCACCACGTGATCCAGGACCGTGTCGCTCTCGCTATCGGAGGTCACGGTCGCGCCGCCAAATCCGGTCACCCGGCAAAACCAATCGTAAAACGGCACTGCGGCGGCGGTCAGCCCGCCCATCAGCACCAAAACCCCGCACAATTTGATCACGACACGGGCGTTGGCAGTCATGCCTTTCGCCTGGCTCTCGTCGCTCATTGATCTGTTCCTTCCGTCACGGGCAGCACGGAGGCCCGTGGTTGATGATCATGGGCCTCCATCAGCCCGCCGTCTTGGATTTTCGCGACCGTCAGGCCGAACACCACCGCACAGAACCCCACCAGGCACAACGCCGTGCCCGCGTTCCGGCCAAACCGGCGCGTGTGGATTTCATGGGGCTTGCTCAGCGATTTGCGGTCGATATCGGTCATGTCAGATCAATCCCAAAACCGGGCCACCCCAGATCGGCGCCATCAGCGCATCGACCAACAGGGCCCCGAAATGCAAGAACAGGTAGATGAGCGAGAATTTGAAGACCCGCTTTTCTACCGCATAACCGTCGGCCTCCGCCGCGAGCTCGTCCCGGCGCCAGATATCCCACGCGCCCTTTAGGAAGATCGCGTTCAACACCAGGGCCGTCGCCATATAGGCGGGGCCCGCCACCGAGGTCACCGCCAAGGCCAGGGCAACCGGCGCCAGCAGAACGGTGTAGATCAGGATTTGCCGCCGAGTTTCCGCGCGGCCATGGGTCACGGTCAGCATCGGGATCTTCGCTTCGTGATAGTCGGACTTCATGAACAGCGCCAAGGCCCAGAAATGGGGCGGCGTCCACATGAAGATCAGCCCGAACATCAGCACGCTGGCGATCGAGACATCCCCTGTCACGGCGGCCCAACCGATCACCGGGGGGAATGCCCCCGCGGCGCCGCCAATCACGATGTTCTGTGGCGTCGCCCGCTTCAGCCACATCGTGTAAACGACCGCATAGAAGAAGATCGTGAAGGCCAGCAGACCCGCCGCGACCCAATTGGTCGCCAGGCCCAGCATCACCACCGATAAGGCGCTCAGCCACAGGCCCAGCGTCAAAGCCTCACGCGGCTCCACCTTGCCCGCTGGCACGGGGCGGCGCGCGGTGCGCTTCATCACCGCATCCACATCGGCGTCGTACCACATGTTCAGCGCGCCCGAGGCACCCGCCCCCAATGCGATGAACAGGATCGCGGTGAAACCAACCATCGGAGACGTGCCGCCGGGTGCGACCAGCAGCCCGACCAGGGCGGTGAACACGACCAACGACATGACTCGTGGCTTCAACAGCGCCACGTAGTCGCCGAAGCCTGCCTCTGGCGCGCCGGGAAACGCCTGCGCTGCGCTGGATTGGGCTGTAAAATCGCTCATCTCAGGGGATCACTCAGCTGCGGCCAGTTCGATCACTTGAGGCGCGCGCGCTCCATCGAGTGAGGCGAATTCCGCCGCTTCACCGGCCAGCCAAGCCTCGTATTCCTCGGGCGTGACGGCAAACACAGTGATCGGCATGTAGGCGTGAGCCGCGCCGCACAATTCGGAGCATTGGCCGAAATAGACACCCTCTTGGCCGGGCTCGACCGAGAACCACAGCTCAGCCAAGCGACCGGGCACACCGTCCTGCTTCACGCCGAAGGACGGGATGGTCCAAGAATGGATCACGTCTGCCGCGGTGACCTGCACCACGATATCCTGACCTGTCGGGATCACCATCGCCGTGTCGGTGGCCAGCAGATACTCATCCTGGCTGTAGCCGTACTCCGCCAGCTCATCGGGGTTCAGCATGAAGCTGTCATAGGCGATGCCGTGCTCGGGGTATTCGTAGTTCCAATACCATTGCAGGCCCGTCGCCTTCACGACCACATCGCCCTCAGGAATGGTCTGCTGCTTGAACAGAACCGGCAGCGAAAAGGCCCCGATGAAGACCAGGATGACCAGCGGCACCACCGTCCAGGTGACTTCGATCTTGGTGTTATGCGTAAATGTCGCGGGCTCGGGATTGGCCTTCGCGTTGTGCTTGATCAGCGTATAGGCCAGCAGCCCAAGCACGAAGAACGTGATCGCCCCCATGATCCAGATCAACAGCGTATCCAAACCCCGGATGTCCGCGGCCAGCTCCGTCACGGCCGGCTGAAAGCCGACACCACCGGGCTCAGGTGCACCGATGATCGGCAATTCGCCCCGGATTTCAGTGGTTTGCGCCCAAACGGCGCCTGCCGTGAAGGTTGCGCCAAGTGCGGCCATGAGGCCGCTGAACTTCGAGCAAAATGCCATGTGGTCTGTCCTGTTATCCTCTGGACCCGCCGACATTCCAATTGAACAGGCGGTATACCAGTGTGTTCGCGTTGCGCAGACCATATAGCGGCTCTGTGCGCAAGACAGTGCTCAAAATTGTCTCACCCCAGCGTCCGTTTTGTCGCGCGCGTCGCGTGTCGCAGAAAACGAACGGACGCGCCGGGACGGGGTGTCGCAGCTGCGCCAAAACGCCTTATGTAAGAGGGATAGCAAAAGAGGATGCCAATGGCCGATACGTCCCCCTTCCGCCCGTTTGAGACCCATATCGATGAGGAAGCCGCCCTGCGCGTTCTGCGCGCGGCCACGGATGGGGCCGAAGATGGCGAACTGTTTCTGGAACGGCGTCGCTCCGAAGTGCTGGCTTTCGATGATGGCCGGATTCGCAACGCCTCCTATGATGCGGCGCAGGGGTTTGGCCTGCGGGCGGTGAAGGGTGAGGTCGCAGGCTACGCCCATTCCACCGAAATCTCCGAACAGGCGCTTTTGCGCGCGTCCGAGACCGCGCGATTGGCCGTGGGGGATGGCGGGGGCACCCTGGCCGAGGCCCCGCGCGGCACGAATGAAAAGCTCTACACCGATGCCGACCCGATGGCGGGCGCTGAATTTGGGGTGAAAATCGACACCCTGGCCGAGATCGACGCCTTCGCCCGCGATCTCGACCCACGCGTCGTCCAGGTCAGCGCCACCCTCGGCGCCTCCCTGCAAGAGGTCGAGATCCTGCGCCCCGACGGCGCCCGCGTCAGCGATGTGCGCCCAATGGTCCAGCTTTCCGTGTCGGTCATCGTCGAGGAAAACGGCCGCCGCGAAAGCGGCTCGGCCAGCGGCGGGGGGCGGGTCGGCGTCACCGGCCTGATCGACCGCGCCAATTGGGAGGCCAAGGCCCGCGAGGCCCTGCGTGTCGCGGTGGTGAACCTGTCGGCCGAACCCGCCCCAGCCGGTGTCATGGATGTGGCGCTTGGCCCCGGATGGCCAGGCATTCTTCTACACGAGGCCGTGGGCCACGGGTTGGAGGGCGATTTCAACCGCAAGAAACAGAGTGCCTTTGCCGGTCTGATGGGCGAACGTGTGGCGGCGCCCGGCGTGACGGTGTTGGATGACGGCACAATCCCCGACCGCCGCGGCTCGATCTCTGTCGATGATGAGGGCACGCCGTCGCACAAGACCACCCTGATCGAGGACGGCATCCTGGTCGGCTACATGCAAGACCGCCAATCCGCGCGGCTGATGGGGGTAGAGGCCACGGGCAATGGCCGCCGCCAAAGCTATGCCCACGCGCCGATGACGCGGATGACCAACACCTACATGTTGGGCGGCACCGCAGATCCCGGTAATATCGTCGCCGATGTGAAAGACGGCATCTACGCCGTTGGCTTCGGCGGCGGCCAGGTCGATATCACCAACGGCAAATTCGTGTTCTCCTGCACCGAGGCCTATCGCGTGAAAAACGGCGTGGTCGGCGCACCCGTGAAAGGCGCCACTCTGATCGGCGATGGCGCCACCGCGCTGAAACAGATCCGCGCCATCGGCAACGACATGGCGCTTGATCCCGGCATGGGCAATTGCGGCAAGAACGGCCAATGGGTCCCCGTGGGTGTCGGCCAACCGACCCTTCTGATCGGCGGGCTGACGGTCGGCGGTTCAGCCGCCTGAGGGCCGCGATGTCTGCCCTAAGACACGAAGTACTCGGGCGGGCTGTCTGATGGTGCGATTTTGGCAGCCCGTGTTCCGATCCCGTCCGCAGGGCCAGGTCCAGTTAACGATACGCAACTTGGTCAAGATCGGCCTGATCACCTGGCTCGGCCCTGCCCTTTTGGGCGGGGTGCTGCTTGCCATATCATCGCTCTTTGCCGATTTGACGGACTTTGAAACCGGCCAGGCATTTTCCCTATTTGCGGGGTTGCTGGCTGCGGCGGTCTTCTATGGGATCCTGGCAGTTTCGCTGGCGATATGTCTTTTTTCTCTTCTTATGGGGATTGGCTGGGCTGGCTGGATCACGCCCCTGCTGCTCTCGATTGCAATATCAGTCGCTATCGGCACAATCCTCAACATGCTGACGCCGGGTATCGGCACCCTCGTGTTCATGGTGGTGACCCGATTGTGGCAATCCATGTCTGTATCCTATGGACGGCGACACGCTGGATCTGCCCAGAGGTTCTGATGCGCTAGCCGCAAACGCTCCTGAGCTGCCTGGATGCCATCCAGCAACCCGAAACCGGACAGATGGAGAACACCAATGACACAAATTCGCTGGCGGGTACGCGATGCAGAGGCAGGCGAATTGGACGCTCTCGCCGCACTTTGGCACGACGCCTGGCATGACGGCCATGCCGTCATCGTGCCCAAAGACCTGGTCGCACTGCGCACGCTTGACGATTTCCGCGCCCGTTTGCCTGCGATGCTGGATGCGCTGCGCACCATCGGCCCGGTCGGCGCGCCACTTGGCTTGTGCGTGATCCGCGAGGATGAGATGCAGCAGCTTTTCGTCGCGGCCGAGGCGCGCGGCACCGGCGTGGCGGCGCAGCTTCTGGCCGATGCGGAACGGCGCTTGGCGCAGGCAGGCGTGTCGGAGGCCTGGCTTGACGCGGCGATCGGCAATGATCGCGCCATCCGCTTTTACGAACGCGCCGGATGGGCAAAATCCAGGATCGCCGATGAGCCGCTCGACACTGCCGAAGGAAAAGGCCGCTATATCCTGCGCGTACAGATCATGGTGAAACGTGTGGCAGATGCCGCGCCGAAACATGATCCTGCGGCCCGGTAAGAAACTGTTAACCAATTCGCGCCAGCTTCGCCCTATGTGGACCGCGCCCGATTCTATGCTCAGCTACGAGCCCACCGACGCCTTTTTCGAGGCGCCCATCGCCTATACCCCGCCGCCCAGTGCCAATGAGAATGATCGCCTCTTGCGATTGCGGCTGATCCGTTCACGCCGGGTCGGGCCCGCCACCTATCTGCGCCTGCTCAGTGAACATGGCTCTGCTGCGGCCGCCCTGGATGCGCTGCCCGAAGTCGCCGCGGCGGCTGGCGTCAAGGATTATCAGGCCTGCCCCGAAGGCGTTGTGCAGGCCGAGTTGCGTGCCGGAAAGCGCGCAGGCGCCCGGATGATCTGTCTGGGCGATCCCGATTATCCCGATGCCCTCGCGCAGGTCAGCGACGCGCCGCCCGTGCTTTGGGTCAAAGGCCATGTCGGATTGATGACGCGCCCCTGCGTGGCGCTTGTCGGCACGCGCAACGCCTCTAGCTTGGGGGCGCGTATGGCGCGCCGCCTGGCCGCTGATTTGGGTGCGGCGGGCTACGTTGTCGTCTCGGGCCTGGCGCGCGGGATCGATACGCTGGCGCACAAAGCCGCCCTGCCCACCGGCACCATCGCGGTCTATGCGGGCGGGATCGATGTGACCTACCCCACCGAAAACACCGACCTCGCCGCCGAGGTCGCGGCACAGGGCCTGACCGTGTCGGAACAACCGCCGGGCTTGCAACCACAGGCACGCCATTTCCCACGGCGCAACCGCATCGTCTCGGGCCTGTCGCAAGGCGTGATCGTGGTCGAAGCCGCTGCCCGCTCGGGCTCGCTGATCACCGCGCGCATGGCCGCTGATCAGGGCCGCGACGTCATGGCGGTGCCCGGCCATCCGATGGACAGCCGCGCCTCGGGGGGCAATATCCTGCTGCGTGACGGCGCCACCCTGATCCGCAGCGCCGAAGACGTGATCGAATTGCTGGGCCAGCCCCCCAGCCTGCCCGATATGCTGCGCCCCGACCTGCCGCCCGCCGCGACCCCACGCGCGCCGCGCGCCGCCCCGGCCGCGACCCAGGCCCAAGCCCAGGCCGATGGCGGGTTGGAGGGGCAAATCATCGCACAGCTTGGCGCCACGCCGGTGGCCGAAGATCAACTGATCCGCGATCTCGGCACATCGCCCCGCGCCTTGGCCCAGGCCCTTGCGGTCCTGGAAATGTCGGGGCGCGTCACGCGCTCTGCGGGCGGGATGGTCCACGCGACCTGACAGGCCTTCGGCACCAGCCATGTTCGTGCTGCATTGACAAGCGCGCCCAAGGCCCCACATGTTCCGCCGCCAGATCAAAGCACTTAAAAAGGTGAGTCCTCCATGCCCGTCGTTGTTGTCGAATCACCGGCTAAGGCCAAGACAATCAACAAATATCTGGGCAAGGACTATACCGTTCTTGCCTCCTATGGCCATGTGCGCGACCTACCCTCCAAAGACGGTTCCGTGGATCCCGAGGAAGGCTTTGCCATGACGTGGGAGGTCGCCTCCGACAGCAAAAAACACGTCAAAGCCATCGCCGACGCGCTGAAAGACGACCCGTCCCTGATCCTCGCCACCGACCCCGACCGCGAGGGCGAAGCGATCTCGTGGCACCTGCAGGAAGCGCTCAGCAAACGCAAAGCCATCAAGAAGGACACGCCCGTCCAGCGCGTGACCTTCAACGCGATCACCAAAGACGCCGTGACCAAAGCCATGGCCGAGCCGCGCCAGGTCGATATGGAACTGGTCGAGGCCTATCTCGCCCGCCGCGCGCTCGATTATCTCGTTGGCTTCAACCTGTCGCCCGTGCTTTGGCGCAAGCTGCCCGGCGCAAAATCCGCCGGTCGCGTGCAATCGGTCTGCCTGCGCCTGGTCGTCGAACGCGAGATGGAGATCGAGGCCTTCCGCCCCCGCGAATATTGGTCGGTCCGCGCCATGCTGGAAACGCCCCGCGGCCAGCAAATCGAGGCGCGCCTGACCGTTCTGGGCGGCAAAAAGCTCGACCGCTATGATCTGCCCAATGCCGCCGAGGCTGGCTTGGCTGTTCAGGCCGTGTCGTCCCGCGCGCTGAGCGTCACGAATGTCGAGGCCAAGCCGACCTCCCGCAATCCTGCCGCGCCCTTCATGACCTCGACCCTGCAGCAGGAGGCAAGCCGCAAATTCGGCATGGGCGCGCGGCAATGCATGTCGACCGCGCAGCGCCTCTACGAGGCCGGTCACATCACCTATATGCGCACCGACGGGATCGACATGGCGCCCGAAGCCGTCAGCGGCGCCCGAGATGCGATCAAAGATCGCTACGGCGCCGATTACGTGCCCGACAAGCCGCGGATTTATAAGAACAAAGCCAAGAACGCCCAAGAGGCGCATGAATGTATCCGCCCCACCGATATGTCCAAGGCCGCCGCCGATCTGAAATTGTCCGAAGACGACCAGCGCAAGCTCTACGATCTGATCTGGAAGCGCACCATCGCCAGCCAGATGGAAGCGGCCCGGATGGAACGCACAACCGTGACGATTGGCTCCGCCGACGGCCAGGTCGAACTGCGCGCCACTGGTCAGGTGGTGCTGTTTGATGGCTTCCTGAAAGTCTATGAGGAAGGGCGCGACGACGTTGCCGATGACGAAGATGGCAAGCGCCTGCCGCAACTCAGCACTGGCGATGCGCTGACATCCAGCGCAGAGGCGCTGACAGGCGATTACGGCAAGCTGGCGGGCGATGATGTCATCGAAGAGGACGGCGATCTGCGCCGATCCGCCGCCGCCATCCTGTCGAAAGACGGCGCCACGCTTGGCCAACAGCACCACACCCAACCGCCGCCCCGCTATACCGAGGCGACCCTGGTCAAGCGCATGGAAGAGCTCGGTATTGGCCGCCCCTCCACCTATGCCTCGATCATGGATACGATCCAGAACCGCGGCTATGTCATCAAGGATAAAGGCCGTCTGATTCCCGAGGATAAAGGCCGCCTGGTCACGGTCTTCCTGTCGAATTACTTCAACCGCTACGTGGAATACGATTTCACCGCGGCGCTGGAAAACCAGCTTGATGAGGTCAGCGCAGGCGACAAGCATTACAAAGACGTGCTCGACGGGTTCTGGCGCGATTTCCACGCTGCCATCGAAGAAACCGCCGAGCTGCGCATCACCGATGTGCTGGAAAAGATCAACGAGGTGCTGGAGCCGCATCTCTTCCCCGCCAAGGAAGACGGGACCGATCCGCGGCTCTGCCCCAATTGCGGCGTTGGGCGCCTATCGATGCGCACCGCGCGGGCGGGCGGCGCCTTTATCGGCTGCTCGAACTACCCCGAATGCCGCTATACGCGCGCTTTCGGCCCGCCGAACGAAAACGCCGATCAAACAGGCGATATCCTAGGCCCCGATGGCAAGATGCTGGGCGTCGATCCCGACACGTCGGAAAAGGTCAGCCTGCGCACCGGGCGCTTCGGGCCTTACGTGCAACTCGGCGATGTCACCGAAGAGGTCAAGAAACCCCCGCGCGCCTCCCTGCCCAAAGGGTGGGAGGTTGACGATATCGATCTGGACAAGGCGCTGATGCTGCTGAGCCTGCCACGCAAGGTCGGCGACCATCCCGAAGATGGCGAACCGGTCGAGGCCGGGATCGGTCGCTACGGCCCCTTCGTCAAGCATGGGCGTGTCTATGCGAACCTTCCCGAGGTGGACGAGGTCTTTACCATCGGCATGAACCGCGCCGTCGAACTCATCGCCGAAAAGGCCGCCGGGCGCGGCGGGCGCGGTCAGGCGGCAGCCCCGCTGAAGGAATTGGGCGAACACCCGTCCGAAGGCGGCCCCGTTCAGGTCATGAAAGGCCGCTACGGGCCTTACGTGAAATGGGCCAAGATCAACGCGACCCTGCCCAAGGATCTCGATCCCGAAACGGTCACCATGGACAAAGCCGTTGAACTGATTGCCGAAAAACAAGCCAAAGGCGGCAAAGGCACCGGCAAACGGCGCGCCAAGAAGAAGGCCTGATTGCTCGCGATCCCCTGACCCAAACCGCAACCAAACCGACCGGCCCCACCACACCCGGGCCGCGCGCACAATCCCAATCGGCCCAGGGATCAAAACACACGCAAACCGCCGGTCGCCCCCCCTCCTTCCAATGGCCTAAAATACCCCGGGGAGGTCCAAAGGACCGGGGCGGAGCCCCAAAAAGGGGTGGGAGGGCGGGCCCTCCCGCTCCCAAACACCTCAACGCCCCTTGACCCGCGCCGCGAGGAGACCGACATGGCCGATATGGTTGACACACCGCCCCTCGCGCCGACCCCCGCCGCCCTTGGCTTCCTTCTATCACGCCGGTCGCGCCCACCGCGGATGCTGGGCATGAAGGTGCCCGACCGTGCCACCATCGAGGTGCTGTTGACCGCTGCCGCGCGCGTGCCCGATCACGGCAAGCTGGAGCCTTGGCGCTTCATCGTTCTGCAGCACGCCGCCTGCCAACGCCTCGGCGCCCTGGCGCAAGACCGCGGGGCCACCCTGGCGATGGACCACGACAAGGTGGACAAGACGGCGAGCGGGTTCCGCGACGCCCATCTGATCATTGCGGTCGTCTCCGCGCCAAAACCGTCGGACCGCATCCCGGTCGAGGAGCAAACCGCCTCGGCCTCCGCCGCCTGCCTCTCACTCGTCAATGCCGCCTTGGCCGCCGGTTGGGGCGCCTGCTGGCTGACCGGCTGGGCCTCGTCGGACCGCGACTTTCTGCAGACCGGGCTGGGTCTGAGCGCGAGCGAAGCCCTCGCAGGTTTCATCCATATCGGCGAAGAACAGCGCCCACCCCCGGAGCGCCCGCGCCCCGACATTTCCGCACTGACCACGTGGCAAGACACATGATTTTCACAAGCTTTCTCAAGGCCGTCGGCCAGCTCAGCGATAGCCGGTTCGTCAGCGTTCTGCTGCGCGGGATCGGTCTAACAATCCTGCTCCTGATCGGGTTTTACGTCCTGTTCGTTCTGGCAATCGGCTGGCTTCTGCCAGACAGTTTCACGCTACCGTGGATCGGCGAAATCAGCTGGGTCGACAACGTTCTGACCTTTGCCGGCATCCCGCTGATGCTGTTCTTGTCGGTGTTTCTGATGGTGCCCGTCAGTGCGGCCTTTATGGGCATCTTCCTCGACCGGGTCTCGGACGCAGTCGAAGATCGCCACTATCCCGGTCTGCCCCCCGCCCGCGCTCTTGGCCTGGGTGAGGCGATGGCCGATGTCGCGAAGTTCCTGGGCGTGCTGACGGCAGTGAACCTGGTGGCGCTGATCTTCTACCTGCTCTTCGCCCCGCTCGCGCCGATCCTGTTCTGGGTCGTCAACGGCATCTTACTGGGCCGCGAATATGGCCAGATGGTTGCCCTGCGCCGCCATGATGCCCGCGGCGCCGCCGAGTTCCGCAAGCAAAACCGCGCGACGCTGTTCGCGGCGGGTGTGGTGATGGTCGTTCCGATGACCATTCCGGTGGTGAATATCCTGGTGCCGATCCTGGGTGCGGCGACCTTCACGCACCTCTACCACGCGCTTAACGGGCGTTCGAGCCAAGCCCAAACCGCGTGAACAGATCGATATCGTCCAAGGTGATGACGCCCGACAGGATGATGAAGGCAACCACCGCCCAGATCCCGGCCGCGATGATGCTGGTCCAGATGACCCGGGTGCGCATCTGGGGATCCGCGGGCGCTGATCCGTGGGTGCCCGCCACGCGCCCCTCACCCGCGTCATCCTGGGTGGTGACTCGCACCTGAAGCGAGATCAGAAGCGTCATGAACCAGATGATCGCATACAGAACGATGCCCGAGACAATGCCCATCAGACCTGTTCCAATTCGACCAGGGTGCCGGTGAAGTCTTTCGGGTGCAGGAACAGCACCGGTTTGCCATGGGCGCCGATTTTCGGCTCTCCACTGCCCAGAACGCGCGCACCTGAGGCTTGCAGCTTATCGCGCGCGGCTAGGATATCCTCAACCTCATAGCAGACATGGTGGATCCCACCCGAGGGGTTCTTTTCCAAAAACGAACCAATGGGAGAATCCTCTCCCAACGGATAGAGCAGCTCGATCTTGGTATTGGGCAGCTCGATGAACACCACCGTCACGCCATGATCCGGCTCGTCCTGCGGGGCGCCGACTTTGGCGCCAAGCGTGTCGCGGTACTGCGCCGCGGCGGCCTCCAGGTCGGGAACGGCGATGGCAACGTGATTCAAACGACCGATCATGGGATCCTCCAAATAGCTTGTCCCCATATGACGCCCGCCGCGCGCACGGGCAAGGGCAGGCAGGGGCGCTGCGACAGTGCGGCGCCATTTACGCCTCATAAACCATATGCGTGCGACAACCGTTTTAGGGCGGGAATCAGCGCCAGCCCAGTTGGGGGATTTGAGATGGATGATCAACTTTCGGAATTTGACCTGCGCCCGCAACCGACCGTCGAGCGGCCGCTTTTGGGCCTGACGATCTTGGTGGTGGAAGACAGTCGATACGCCTCCGAAGCGATCCGATTGATGAGCCTTCGGTCAGGCGCCCGATTGCGCCGTGCCGATTGCTTCGCCTCCGCCGAACGGCATCTGAATATCTACTGCCCGACCATCGCGATTATCGATCACGGCCTGCCCGACGGGTCTGGCATCGATCTGATCCGACGCATCGCCACCTCTCGCAACCGCCTGCCGATTATCCTGGGCACCTCCGGCGCGGAACGCGAGGCGGCTGAGCGTGAGGCGATGCAGGCAGGCGCCGACGGGTTCATTCCCAAACCGATCCAGACCGTGGCCGCGTTCCAGGCGGCGATCCTGTCGCATCTGCCCGATACCGTCCGTCCGGTCGGCCCGCGGGATGCGCCCATCATCGTGGTCGACCCCGACCCGATCGCACTGCGCGAAGATCTGAGCCATGCGATGGACCTGCTCGCGTCGGACAGGCCGCCGGTGGAGTATCTGCGCAAGTTCCTGATCGGGATCGCCCGGGCCGTCGACGACATCGGCATGGAGCGGCGCGCCCAGAAGATGACGGCGCATCCGGCCCCGTCCGATTACGCCGCCCTGCGTGAGTTTCTATCGACCCGCATCCAGGCGGTGCCGAGCGTCGTGTGACGCCTAGTCCTGCGGGATCACGCGCAGACCAAGCTCCATCAACTGATCCGAGGTCGGGTCCGACGGCGCATCCATCATCAGATCCTCCGCGCGCTGGTTCATCGGGAACAGGATGACCTCGCGGATATTGGCGGTGTCGGCCAGAAGCATCACGATCCGGTCGATCCCCGCCGCGCAGCCGCCATGGGGCGGCGCGCCGTATTGGAACGCATTCACCATCCCGCCGAAGCGCTTGCGCACCTCGTCTTCGCCATAGCCCGCCAATTCAAACGCCTTGAACATGATCTCTGGCTTGTGGTTCCGGATCGCGCCCGACACCAATTCGTAGCCGTTGCAAGCCAGGTCATATTGATACCCCAGCACGCCCAGCGGATCGCCATCCAGCGCGTCCAACCCGCCCTGCGGCATCGAAAACGGGTTGTGAGAGAAATCGACACGACCGGTTTCCTCATCCGCCTCGTACATCGGGAAATCGACGATCCAGGCAAAGGCAAAGCGGTTCTGCTCGGTCAGGCCCAGCTCATCGCCGATCACCACCCGCGCCCGGCCCGCAACGGCCTCAAACTGTGCCGGTTTGCCCGCCAGGAAAAACGCCGCGTCGCCGACGCCCAGGCCCAGCTGCTGCCGGATCGCCTCGGTCCGCTCGGGCCCGATATTCTTGGCCAGCGGTCCAGCCGCGTCCATCACTCCCTGATCGACCTCGCGCCAGAAAATATACCCCATCCCAGGCAGGCCCTGTTCCTGGGCAAATTTGTTCATCCGGTCGCAGAATTTCCGCGAGCCGCCGCTGGGTGCCGGGATCGCACGCACCTCGGTGCCCTCCTGCTCCAGCAGATTGGCGAAGATCGCAAAGCCAGAGCCGCGGAAATGGTCGCTGACGACCTGCATCTTGATCGGGTTGCGCAGGTCCGGCTTGTCGGTCCCATACCACAAAGCCGCATCGGCATAGCTGATCTGCGGCCAATCCTGATCCACCGTCGCGCCGCCGCCGAACTCCTCGAACACGCCGCGGATCACCGGCTGGATCGTGTCGAACACGTCCTGCTGCTCGACAAAGGACATCTCCATATCGAGCTGGTAGAAATCGGTGGGCGAGCGGTCGGCGCGCGGGTCTTCGTCGCGGAAACAGGGCGCGATCTGGAAATATTTGTCGAAGCCCGACACCATCAGCAGCTGTTTGAATTGCTGCGGCGCCTGGGGCAGCGCGTAGAATTTGCCCGGATGGAGCCGCGAGGGCACCAGGAAATCGCGCGCACCTTCGGGGCTGGAGGCGGTGATGATCGGCGTCTGATATTCGCGGAAATCGATGTCCCACATGCGTTTGCGGATCGAGGCGACCACGTCGGAGCGCAGCACCATGTTGCGCTGCATCACCTCGCGCCGCAGATCCAGGTAGCGATAGCGCAGCCGCGTTTCCTCGGGATATTCCTGATCGCCGAAGACCTGCAGCGGCAATTCCCCGGCGCCGCCCAGCACCTCCATATCGCGGATATAGACCTCAATCTCGCCAGTAGGCAGCTTGGGGTTGATCAGATCCTCGGCGCGGGCCTTCACCGTCCCGTCGATGCGCACACAGAACTCCGCGCGCAGCTTCTCGACCTCGGCAAAAACCGGGCTGTCGGGGTCGCACAGCACCTGCGTGATGCCGTAATGGTCGCGCAGGTCGATGAAGATCACCCCGCCATGGTCCCGCCGACGATGCACCCAGCCTGAAAGACGAACGGTTTCGCCGACATGGGCGGCGTTCAGGTCGGCGCAGGTGTGGCTGCGAAAGGCATGCATGGGCGGGCTCCGATGGGCGAGAAATCAAGTTGCGCCGATACACCTTGCAGGGGGCGCGAAGTCAACCCTCGCCCGCCCAAGCGATCCAGCAAATTAGCGATCGCGCGTGGCTGCAATCAGCGGCAGGCCAGCGCGTCCTGCACCGCGGCTGCCGAAAACGGTCCCAACGCCCGGGTTGTCAGCGCGCCGCTCTCCATCCGGCTCGCCATCACCCGGCTCCAGGCGGCATCGGCGGTGATCATCTCGGGGCCGTCGCCGCAATCGCGCACACCGCCGGTGATGAAATCCTCGCCAATGCGGTGATTGCTGAGGCCCTCCAGTGTGGCGATCTGGGTCAGGGTCCCGTCCGCATAGCGCCAGACGCGCAAGATCCGGGCCAGATGCGGGCGGTCGACATAGGCGATGTCCATGGCGCCGTCACCATCGAAATCCGCGGTGCCTACGGGCGCGAGCCACCGGTTGGCCTGTCCGATATGCGGCGTGGCTGCGCGCATCTCCAACCCCGCGGCGCCCAACCCGTAGACGACCAGCCGTGCGCCCAACCGGGCGTGGCTTTGCACCACGATAATCTCCGGCCGGCCATCGCCGTCCAGATCGGCCAGGCGCGGCGCGAGATCCTCGAACACCTCCTCCTCCAGCAGGCTGACCCCGCTGACGGCGCAATTTGGGACATCATCCACCATGGCGACCAAAGCGCCCGCTTCCACCGCATCGCCCAGCACCCCATGGGCGTAGCGCGTTGTGGGCTCTTCGTACCAGGCTGCGACCGGGCCCGGTCGGGGCACCTCACCCGGCGCTTCCACCAGCGAGCCATCCATCGCCCGCCCGACCCACGGCGCGACTTCGCATGCGACGGCGCCCCAGGACCCCGCCAGCCACAGGCCCAGACCTATCACCGCGCCGCGGGCAAGACACCGCCACGGGCGCCCCGGGCGACGCGGCGCCCCGGCCATCAGATCTGCTTTTCAGGCATCTGAACGACCAGGCCGTCCAGATCATCGGTCACCTTCAACTGGCAGGTCAGGCGCGACCGAGCCGGATCGGGCTCATAGGCGAATTCCAGCATGTCCTCTTCCATCGGATCGACGGCCGGCAGCTTGTCCACCCATTCCTCGGCCACATAGACATGGCAGGTCGAACAGGCACAGGCGCCGCCGCAATCGGCCTCGATCCCCGGAATGGAATTGTCCCGCGCGCCCTCCATGACGGTCAGGCCATTGGCGACATCCACCTCGTGTTTGGTGCCGTTATGTTCGATATAGGTGATCTTCGCCATCTGGGCGCGCTCCCCGAAAACTGTCCATGTTGCCGCATATTTAGTGGCCCCGGCGCAGCCCGACCAGCCCCAATCGCCTGTACCGCCGCCGCGCGGCGCGCAGAGGGGGCAACAGCGCCGCGATCGGCCAAGCTCTGCCGGGGATCTGCTTGTTTTTCGGATCACTTTTCCCGTGCCGGAAACTCGGCTAATCTCGTGCGAGATCACGGGCACAGCCCACCAAGTTCAAGGGTTTGAGCAGTCCGATGCGCCTAATCTGTCTTTTGGTAGCCGCCTCAGCCCTGTCCGCCTGTCTGCCATCGCACCGAAGCCCCGAGGCCTTCACCGCCACCATCGACCCCGTCACCACCACCGGCGTTTCCGGGATCGAGGTCAGCCGCGGCATCGGCCCGCCCGATGCCGATCCCGATCGCTGTTACGGGCGCGAGATCACCCCAGCGGTGATCGAGACGGTGGTCGAAAACCGCCAGCTGCAGCGCCGGATCGTCGAAGATCGCACCGAAACCTGGTTCGAGACCCCCTGCGAGTTGGATGACGACGCCGAATTTACCGCCACCCTGCAACGGGCGCTGGCCGCCCGCGGGCTCTATGGCGGTGAGATCACCGGCACGCTCGATCCCGCCACCGCCGCCGCGATCCGCGCCTACCAGGCCCCCCAGGGGCTCGACAGCAGCGTGCTGTCCCTGGCTGCCGCGCGTCAATTGGGGCTCGTGATCTGGGATCCGGAACTGGCCGCCGATCCGGCCACGTGACCCCATCGACCATTGCACCCATGGCGGTTGCGGATCCGCACCGAATGACGCGGGTGATGCGCGCCGCCAGCCTGACCTCTTAACAACCCCTCGGCCACTCAGCCATGATCGCGACGACTGCGCCTCCTGGGCCCCGCGTGGATCGCGACCTGCCGCATCCCGACCTATCGGCGGGAGAGGTCTTTCTCAGCGTCCGTGGCGCGGGTCGGATCACCGGCTTGACGGCTTTCACAGGCGCCACTCTCGTCGGCCTCCATGTCGATCCTGCATGGACGGACCAGGGGGCGTCGGTCCGGCGCTGCTCGACGCGGCAGAGCGTCGGATGCGCGATGGCGGCTGTCAGATTGCCTGCCTGACCGCCGCCCAAGACGCCGTGCCCTTCTACCGTGCCCCGGATTGACGGCACGCAACTGGACCACCCGTGGCGGCCGGCTCCTTCAGGTGTCCGACCTGGCGAACCCACGGCAGCCACAAAAAAGCCCCCGGCGCCGCGAGGGGCAGCGGGGGCGGTGTCTAGGGTCTCGCGCTGTCTATTCCGACACGCTCGGCGCCAGTTCGTCTTCGATCCCCAGCGCCATAAAGCGTGGCGTGCCATCGCGGCGGATGAGCAGCAGGATCGATTTCTGCCCCGCCTCTTCCGCGGCATTGATCTGCGCACGGAAGGCCTCGGCCGAGCCGACGGGGGTCTGCGTCACCTCGGTGATGATATCGCCGATCTGCAAACCCATCTCCGCCGCATCCGAGGCCGGATCAATCGCCTCGATCACCAGGCCTGTCGTCACGTTTGTAGCGTTCAACCGCTCGCGCAGCTCATCGGTCAGGGGGGCCAGGCTCATACCCAGGATATCTTCCGTGGCGCCCTCTTCGACGGATTCCTCCACCACGCTGCCCGCGGCGCCTTCGGCGGTTTCCCGGCGGCCCAGTGTCACGCGCAGGGTTTCGGTCTCACCGTCGCGGAACACCAGCACACGCACCGTTTCCCCCACCGTAGAATCGCCCACCATGCGCACCAGACCGCGGGTATCCTGGATCTCAGTGCCGTCGAAGGACAAGATCACATCACCCACTTCGATGCCGCCATCCAGCGCCGGGCCGGTTGGCACATCGGTCACCATGGCGCCGCGCGCCTCATCCAGACCGATGGCCTCGGCCATATCCGCCGTGACGTCCTGAATGCGCACGCCCAGCCAGCCACGGCGGGTTTCGCCGAATTCCTGAAGCTGTTCGACGACATTCACCACAACATCTGACGACATCGCAAAGCCGATCCCGATCGAGCCGCCGGTGGGCGAGAGGATCGCGGTGTTCACGCCGATCACCTCGCCTTCCAGATTGAACAGCGGACCACCGGAATTGCCCTGGTTGATCGCCGCATCGGTCTGAATGAAATCGTCATAGGCTCCACTCAGCGACCGGCCGAAGGCCGAGATCACGCCGACCGAGACCGAAAAGCCCTGGCCCAGCGGGTTGCCCATCACCATCACCCAATCGCCCACGCGGTGCTCCTGGGCCACGCCGAACGGCACATAGGCCAGCGGCGTGTCGCTTTCCACACGCAGCAGCGCGATGTCTGTATTGGGGTCGGTGCCGATCAGTTCGGCCACCAATTCGCGGCCATTGCGGAACTCGATATTGATCTCGTCGGCGCCCTCGATGACGTGATTGTTGGTCACGATGTAGCCGTCTTCGGAAATCACAAAGCCAGATCCCAACGCCTGGCTGCGCCGCGGTGCGTTATCGGGGCCTTGGCGATCCAGGAAATCGTTGAAGAAATCCTCCAGCGGCGAGCCCTCGGGCACCTGTGGCTGCGGACCACCGGCGCGGCCGGCCACCACCGAGGATGTGGTGATGTTCACAACCGCATCTCCGACTTGGTCGACCAGATCCGCAAATCCCGGCAGGGCGGAGTTTTGGGCGCGGGCCGGGATCGCGGAGGCCAGCATCGCCAGGGTCATCAGGGCCGCCAACAGCGCGGCAAGGGCCGCGCGCGGGTCGATGCCGCTGCGCCGGGGCTGGGCCACCACCCTTGCCACGGCACCGTTGCGCTGTCGTGGGTCTTGGGGGGAACGTGTATGCAGTGTCACTTGCAGTAACCTCCTCAGAATACCGTCAAACAGGCGAGCCTGTCCTATGCAATGATATTTGCGCTGAAATCGCGGTAATCAAGTTTGGGTTTCCCCCCTGCCCGCGTTCGTCACGTCACATGAGCGTGAAAATGTCGCCTGGTCTTGGCCGAAACTGGCACGTCCCGAGAGCTGAAACAAATCTTTCCCCGAACCACGTGCGGGAAAACCGCCCCTAGCCCAGGCTGATCGCCCAAGACGTGAGGACAGCCCCCGCCACCAGGGCCGCCAGGCCGATCATGCGCCGGGTTTCGGGCGGAATGGCCGCCATCAGGCGGATCAACTCTTCCAAACGCGAAGGGGCCAGTGCGAACACCAGCCCCTCGATCACAAGGACCATACCGAGGCCCATGAGAATGGCTTGCCACATAGGGCGTTACTCGGCGGCGGGTGCCGCAAGTGCGTTGCCGCCGCCCAGGGCCGAGCCGTCGAAATATTCGAAGAACTCGCTATCGGGGGAAATCACGAAGGTCGAGTTCTGCCGCAGCGCCCGTTCATAGGCGGTCAGCGACCGGGTGAAATCGAAGAACTCCGTGTCCTGGCCGAAGGCTTCGGCAAAGATCCGCGTCCGTTCGGCATCGGCCTCACCGCGGGTGATCTCCGCCTCGCGATTGGCTTCCGAGACCAGCTCGACCACCGTCCGGTCGGCCTGGGCGCGGATCCGCTGTGCGGCCTCTTCCCCGCGGGCGATCTCGTCGGCGGCTTCGCGTTCCCGCTCGGCGCGCATCCGGGCAAAGGTTGCATCCAGGTTCTGGGCCGGCAGGTTGGTCTGCTTCAGACGCACATCCAGAACGTCGATCCCCAGCGAGGCCGCCCGGGCGCGGGCCTGGGCGGTGATCTGCACCATCAGGCGCGCCCGCTCTTCGGACAGGATCGTGTTCGACGTGACCCCATCGGCACCCAGAACGGCGCGGATCCGGTCATTCAAGACATCTTCCAGCAGGGTTTCAGCCTGACGGATCCCGCCGGGCACCGCCTGCACGAAACGTTCCACATCGTTGATGCGATAGCGCGCGAAGGCATCGACCACCAGGCGCCGGTCATCGGAGGGCGTCACCTCGGTGGCCGCCGTGTCCAGCGACAGGATCCGGTCTTCGAAATAGGCCACATTCTGGAAGAACGGGATTTTGAAGTTCAGCCCCGGCTCATTGATGACCTGGCGGATCTGACCAAATTGCAGGACCAGGGCGCGCTGGCGTTCATCGACCACGAAGATCGATTGCGAGGCGATGATGACGGCCAGAATGCCGAGCGGCAGAAGGAAAATCGAGCGGCGCATATCAGTTCGAGCTCCCGGTTGTCGTGGCCGTGCCCGCAGGACGGCGCAATTCGTTCAAGGGCAGATAGGGCACAACCCCCTGCCCGCCACCGCCGGCCTCGCCGTCGATGATGACCAGATCCGTCTCACCCAGCACACGCTCCAGCGTTTCCAGATACAGACGGCGACGCGTCACGTCGGGCGCCACATTGTATTCTTCGAGGATCGCCAAGAAGCGGCTCGCCTCACCCAGGGCTTCGTTCACCACGCGGGCCCGGTAGCCTTCGGCGACTTCCAGGATCTGGGCGGCTTCACCGCGGGCCCCGGCGGTCACCCGGTTGGAATAGGCATCCGCGGTGCGTTCCAGACGGTCACGCTCCTGTTCGGCGGCCTGAACCTCGCGGAACGCATCGATCACGTCCTCGGGCGGGTCGGCCCGGTCAAGGTTCACACGAATGATGTTCACACCCGATTGGTAGCTGTCCATCGTGGTCTGGATCAGCGCGTCGACCTGCTCACCGATCAATTGACGGTCGCGGTTCAGGATCGGCGCCAATTCGGATTGTGCGATCACTTCGCGCATCGCCGATTCCGCCACCGCGCGGATCGTCGCTTCGGGATCGCGCAGGTTGAACAGATAGGCTTCGGGATCGGTGATGTTCCACACCACCTGGAAATCGATGTCGACGATGTTTTCGTCGGTGGTCAGCATCAGACCCGCATCGGAGACGCCGGGACGATTGGTGCCGATGGCCTCGGTGCGTTCCTGCGCGGTGTCGATCACCTCGGCGGTGAAGAGCGGCCAGGGCGCGAAGTTCAGGCCGGGCGCGGTCACGTTGCTGCGTTCGCCCAGGAACAGGACAACGCCCTGCGATCCCGGCTGGACCGTGTAGACCGATGCGTAAAGCCATGCGGCCAGGGCAATCAGCGCGCCCCCGATCCACATCGTGCGCGGCGAAATCGGGTCGCCGCCGCCCTGGTTGTTGCCGCCGGTGCCGCCACCGCGGCCGCCCATCAGAACGCGCAGCTGTTCCTGTCCTTTGCGGACGATATCGTCGATCTCAGGGATGTTCTGGCCTTCGCCGCGTCCCGGTCCACCCGGACGTCGCGGCCCGTTTCCATCACCGTTGTTGCCGGAATTTCCGCGGTTGCCACCGCCACCGCCCCCCCAGGGTCCGCCACCGTTACCAGCCATTTCGTGTCTCACCTCTACGATCAAACGTGTGTTGCATCCCTATATGGGGCACGAAACGAGGTTTACACCCAAAACCGTGCGTTTTCGCGATCCTTACACGGATTTATGCGGTGCGCATCGGCTCTTTCATCGTCACGATCTCTTCGGACATCGTCGGGTGGACCGCAACGGTGCGGTCGAAATCCTCTTTTGTGGCCCCCATTTTCACCGCCACACCAGCCAGCTGGATCATCTCACCGGCATTCGGCGCGACGATATGGCAGCCTAGGATCTTGCGGTTGGATTTGGCCACGATCAGCTTCATCAGCACCCGCCAGGGCTTGCCCGCAAAGGCCGTCTGCATCGGCCGGAACGAGGTGCAATAGACCTCGATCTCTTCCTGATCGCGGGCCTCTTCCTCGGTCATGCCGACCGTGCCGTATTCGGGCTGCGTGAACACCGCCGAGGGGATCAGATCGTGATCGACCGGCGTTGGGTTGCCCTTGAACACCGTCTCCACGAAGGCCATGCCCTCGCGGATCGCCACGGGGGTCAGATTGACGCGGTTGGTGACATCGCCAATCGCGTAGATCGAGGGCACGCCGGTCTGGCTGTATTCATCCACCTCGACCTCGCCGCGACGGCCCACTTTCACGCCGATCTCCTCCAGCCCCAGCCCATCGGTATTGGGCGTCCGACCCGTCGCAAAGAGCACGCGGTCAAACACGCCCTCCTGCCCATTCGTCGCCTTCACCCAGATCGGACCCGTGGTGCTGGCATCGTGGCGCAACGCCTCCAGATCCTGCACCGCCGCGCCCATCGCCGCATCGCTGTCGGTTCCGGTCCAGGACAGCGTGTGATCCTCGGATGCCGGCGCCATCTCGACGATATTGGTGCCCAGACGCAGATCGATCCCCTGCTCACGCATCATCTCGGCGATCAGGCCGCGCGCCTCGTCATCGAAGCCGCGCAGGATCTGCGCGCCCCGATAGAACTGCGTCACCTCCACCCCGAGCCCGGCCATGATGCAGGCAAATTCGCAGGCAATATAGCCGCCGCCGATGATCAGCAGCCGCTTGGGCAGCGCGTCGAGGTGAAAGATATCGTCCGAGACGATGCCCAGATCCGCATTCGGCATATCGGGCCGGGTCGGGCGCCCGCCGGTGGCCAGCAGGACGTGTTTCGCGGTCTTGGCCTCGCCGTTGACCTGGATCGTATGGGCGTCGCTCAGCACCGCGCGGCCATCGAAGATCTCCACCCCCGACCCGTCCAGCAGCGTGCGATAGACGCCCTCCAGCCGGTCCAATTCGCTGTTCAACCGGTCACGGAAGGTGGGCCACTGGAAATCGCCATCCTGCACATCCCAGCCATAGGCGCGCGCCTCGGAAAAGCCCTCGCGGTAACCCGAGGCAAAGACCATCAGCTTTTTCGGCACGCAGCCACGGATGACGCAGGTGCCGCCCATCCGGCTTTCCTCGGCCAGCGCCACCTTGGCACCCTGGGCCGCCGCGACACGCGCGGCGCGCACGCCGCCGGATCCACCGCCAATGACAAACAGGTCATAGTCGAAATCGGACATGGGCGGGGCTCCTTCAGGCGCAATATTGGTCAGCAGGTGATGGGCGACATATCCCATACCGCCCCCGCCCTGACCAGAGGCCCGCGCGCCGATCCGCCCTGCACCACCGCGCGCTACTCTGCGCAGATGCGCAACAGCGGCCCGATCCGCGCTACATGTAATCCTCGGTGATCACCAGATAGCACTTGGTCACGCCCGGCCACCCACAGACCACCCCCAAAGGGTGCAGGCCAACCGGGCTTCGGATCATGCGCATGTCCGACCTGCCATTGACACCGGCAGGCCCACGACCGCCTTCGGGCGGCGCCGCCCCATTGCTGGCAGATCCGGCCCCAAAGCCGCCCTGCCCCGATCTGAGCGCCTGAACAGGCCCCGCTGTCCCAGCGCGGGCCCGTCCGGCGTGGTTGGTTGATGGCTCAGTCGTTGACGTCGACGAACAGGTTTTCGCCATCGGTCACGTCGATCCGCTCATGCTCAACGGTGCCGTTGTTGATGTCGCGCACCTCGACCGTGCCGTCGGCATTGCCGATCACCAGCACATCGCAAATGTCCAGGAACAGCCCGTTTTCGACGACGCCCGGGATCTGGTTCAGCACCAGACTCAATTGTCCGGGATTCGCGATCCGGCGCAGATGCAGATCCAGGATGTAGTTGCCCTCATCGGTGCGGAACGGGGCATTGCCCGATTGCCGCAGGCTGGCAGATTGGCCCAGCACGTCGACATTCGACAGCATCTCTTCAATCAGCGCCTTGGTGGTCTGCCAGCCGAACGGGATCACCTCCACCGGCAACGGGAATGCTCCCAGCGTATCCACCTGCTTCGAGATATCGGCGATCACCACCATCTGATCGCTGGCCGTCGCCACGATCTTTTCCTGCAGCAGCGCCCCGCCGCCGCCTTTCACCAGGTTCAGGTTCGGATCGTATTCGTCGGCCCCGTCAATCGTCAGATCCAGCCAACGCACCTCGTCCAGCGTCTTGACCTGCAGACCGACCTCGCGGGCCAGATCCGCCGTGCGGGTCGAGGTGGCGACACCGGTGATCATCATCCCCTCTTCGCGGACCATTTCGCCCAGGCACCGCACCATCCAGGCCGCGGTCGAGCCTGTGCCCAGACCCACGCGCATCCCGTCTTCCACAAATTCCACCGCGCGCCGGGCGGCGACGTATTTGGCCTTGTCGATTGGGCTTAGATCCGCCGTCATGGATCCCTCACTGATTACAACAGATTTGTAACACCTTTAGCGGCTGGCTCGGGTCGGGGCGAGTGAAAATCCGCCGCATCCAGCGCCCCTATCGCCGCATCCAAAGACGTCGCGGGAAGGATTGTCAAAAGCCCCGGTCTGTCGGTTGCAAGGGCGACCTGACCTTTTGTGACCTCATTCGAGGTGCCGATCTTCGTCATTGGATCCATCACGATATCCAGCCCCGCTTTGGGCCATTTCACGCCCGTTCCCCGCACGCGCACAGGGCCCAGAGGAAACAATGACAGACGGCTATCGGGCGGCAAGATCAGATCGATATGGCGCGGCGTGTGAAAGATTAAGTCCTCACCACCCAACAAAATAACGGCGCGGTCGCAGAACCGGATCAGCGCATGCAGCGCGGCCAGCCCGTGGTCCAACCGCCCGCCGGTAAACCCCACGGCCAGCACCAAGGGCGCCTCGGTCACGCGTAGGACTTTCTCGAAATCGGTGCTATCCTGCTCGGCGATCGGGTGAAGTCGATCCGGGGGAATCACCTCCCGCGCCTGGGCCGTTAGCGAATCCATATCGCCCACGACCAGGTCGGGAATCTGCCCTTGGGCCAAGATCGTGTCGCCACCGCCATCGGCGCCAACAAGTGCAGAACACCGCGCATTTGCTGAAAAATAGCTGCTTTCCGCGACCGGCGCGCCACCAACTGCCATAATTGGACCGTTGTTTTTAAAGGGAATTTTCAATGATCCACCGTTTTTTGCACGTTCTTGCCATCTTCTTGCCCGACCAACACGGAATGGTCCAATTCACGACGCTTTTTACTGGAAACAGTTTGTTACACCTTTCGGTGCAATGATAAATTCCGGTCAGCGCCGGACGAGCAGAGTGGCAGAGATATGAGTGACGCGAATAAAATCCTAACGGTGTCCTACGGGACGTTCTCGTGCACCCTGGAGGGATTCGATCGTCCTTTCGAGGCGATGAAGGCAATCGCCGAGTATTTCCGCGATTTGGCGGCGGAAGATCGGTATTTCGGGGCCGAACCGCCCACCCCGGACGCCGCCGCGCTGCAACGGATCACCGAGGCTGCGATCCAGCGCCGTGTCGAAAGCCGCATCTCGGACCATGGGGTGGTCATGCGCCCGGAAGGGGATGCGACCCCGCTGGCCGCGCCCGCCGTTGCCCGCGAGGCAATTGAAGACGCGGTTGAAAGCGTTGCGGCTGAGGCCTCTGAGCCGTCCGACTTGGCCCCGGCAGACGAACCTGTCGAAGAGGAACGCGCCGCCGAGGATTTGTCCGGCGACGATACGCTGGATCATGATGCCGCCACCGAGACCCCCGCAGATGCGGAACCCGAGCGCGCCGATACGCTGATCGCCGTCGCCGCGGCCCTGGCGGCGGGCGAAACCGACCTGGTCGAAGAGGATGCGCAAGAGGACGATACCGAGGCCTTTACCTTCGATGGCGGCTACAAGGCGATCACCGATGGCGAGGTTGACGCGGTCTTCGCCGACGAGCCGCGCGATATCAGCAGTTTCGATGGGGCCTCTGTCGCCGCCCGCCTCGCGCAGCTGCGCCGCGCCGAAGCCGCGGAACTGGCGGAAGATGCCGAAACCATCGATATGCCTGCCGCTGATATCGCCAGCGATGCCGAAACGGAGGATATGGCCAGCAGCCTGAGAGCCGCCTTCGCAGAAGAGGCTGAGGCTGAGGCTGAGGCTGAGGCTGAGGCTGAGGCTGAGGCTGAGGCTGAGGCTGAGGCTGAGGCTGAGGCTGAGGCTGAGGCTGAGGAAAACCTCACCGCTGTCGAAACCGCAAGCGATGACGCCGTCGTAGCCGCCGATGAGACGCCCGTCGACATGGCGCCCACCGACGATGCCCTGGATGCAGACGCTTCCTTGTCGGAAGCTGTCGCAGAAGCCGATGCAGATCTCGAAGACGAGGCTGCGACCCAGGATATCGAAATCACAGAGCCGTCGGATACGGACATTGCGCCCGAAACCGATCGTGCAGAGGACGCGCTCGAAGCCGTCGCAGATGCCGCCTTGGAAGATCGTGACGATCCGTCCGAGACCGCGGCCATCGACCCGGCCGAAGACATCGAAGACATCGACGATGTGCCGCCATCGGACGAGACAGCCGCAGATGACATCATCGCCGCTCTGTCCGATGACGCTGCCGCCGACGATCTCAGCGAGACCGACACCGAGACCCGCCCCATCGCGGATGAGGCCGACAATGCGGTTCGGGAAAACGTGCTCGACGTGGAGGCCCTCAGCAAGGAAGCCGCGCTTGACGCCACTCTCGCCGCCGCCATTGCCGCGACAACCGGTCTTGGCGCCACCGCCCCCGTCGCCGCACCGGCAAAGGACACAGCCGAAGACGCCACTGCGATGTCGGACCCCGAGACCAGCGCCGATAGCGATCAAGATGCGGACGAGGCCGATGACGGCATCGCCGATGCGATCGCGGGCCTGACCGCAGAGAATACAGAGGCGGAGGCGCCTTCGGATCAGGCCGAGCCCGAAATCCAGGCCGAGGCCGATACGACTGACAACACCGCCGAGCCCAAGGACCAGGCCGAAACCGCCAAACGCAGCTTCCCTGAAACCGGCGACGATGACAGCATGGACCGGCTGTTCGAGGCCACCGAAGGCCGGATGTCGACCGGGGAAACCACACGGCGCCGCGCCAATATCGAACATCTCAAAGCCGCCGTCGCCGCCCGCGCCGCGGAAACGGAATTCGCCGCCGATGGCGTCGCCGTCGCCGATATGAGCGGCGCCGGTGACACGGCCGCGGAATATCGCGAAGATCTGGCCCGCGTCATGCGTCCACGCCGCGTCCGCGTCGATGTCTCACGCCGCCGCCGCGACAACGAAGAACGCCCCTCGCCCCTTGTTCTGGTCTCCGAACAGCGGGTCGACCAAAGCGCCGAGGCGGTTGCGGTCTCCGCAGCGCCCGTGGCCCCGCGCCGGGTCAGCGCCGAGGCGGCAGAGCGCGCGCCCATCGCCCGGCCCGACCTGCAAACCATCGCGCCACAGGCGCCGCTGCAACTCGACGCAAGTCTCGCCATCAGCCCGGCGCCTGCGCCCGCCATCGATGATCCCGATGCCCGTCCAGCACCGCGCAAAATGGCCAATTCCCTCGCGGCCCTGGCCCAACGCGCTGGCCTGATCGCCCGCGGCCTGGGACGCGGCGCCAAAGCAGACGACGCGCCCGCCTCGACCGAGACCGAGGACTTGGCACAGGTTGAACAGCCCCGCACCACCGCACCGGCACAGACATCTGAGGCGCCGGTCGAAACAGCACCCGAGACAAGTGGCGAGACCGATCCAATCGCCGCGATCGAGGCGCAATTGGCCCGCGAAGTGCAGGCCGAGGCGACGCCTGGCGAAGATGACGGTGATACGGTTGAGGGTTTTGAAGCCTTCGCCGTGCGGCTTGAAGCCTCCACCGCCACGGAAATCGACGAAGTGCTGGAATTGGGCGCTCACTTCCTGACCACCGAAGCGCAGACGCCTGAATTCAAGCGCCGTCAATTGCTGCGCCTGGTGCGGATGGCGACGGACGACTCGATCTCACGCGACGAAGCGCGGCACGCATTCGACACGCTGATCGGGCGCGGCGTGCTGGAGGCGACCGCAAATGGCCGCTACCGGATCGCGCCGTCGCACTGACTCAGACACATTCAAAAATCCAGAGCGGCGCCCATCGGGCGTCGCTTTACGGTTCGTCAGACGCGTCCGGATCGGCTTTGCCCACACCTTTGAACACCGACTTGAACGGCAGAGCCCAAAGAATGCCGAGCACGATATAGACCCCCAATTCCAAAAGCACCGAAGGCCTGTCGAACAGGCTCAGCACGAACCAGGCCGCGGCGATATAGGCGGGCAGACCGACCAGCAGGACGATCAAAGACCACCGCTTTCGTGCCTTGTAGCTGAGGGCCATGGCTCCGCTCCCTGTCGGTCAGTCGTCAAACGGGTCCGTGACCAAAATCGTATCGTCCCGCTCCGGTGAAGTGGACAATAGGGCCACGGGGCATTGGATCAATTCCTCGATCCGACGCACATATTTGATCGCCTCACCGGGCAGATCGGCCCAAGACCGTGCCCCGGCGGTGGATTGCGACCAGCCGGGCATCGTCTCATAGATCGGAACCACGCGCGCCTGCTGATCGGAGGCGAAGGGCAGATGGTCGATCCGCGCGCCATCCAGCTCGTATCCGGTGCAGATCTTCAGCTCCTCAAACCCGTCCAAAACGTCGAGCTTGGTCAGCGCGATGCCGTTGACGCCCGACGTCGCGCAGGTCTGGCGCACCAGAACCGCGTCAAACCAGCCACAGCGGCGCTTGCGCCCGGTCGTCGTGCCAAATTCATGGCCACGCTCGCCCAGGCGCTGACCGTTGTCATCGTCCAGCTCGGTCGGGAACGGCCCTTCGCCGACGCGCGTGGTATAGGCCTTGACGATGCCCAGCACAAAGTCGATGGCCCCCGGTCCCAATCCAACGCCCGTGGCCGCCTGCCCCGCAATCACATTGGACGAGGTCACAAAGGGATAGGTGCCGAAATCGATATCCAGCAAAGCGCCCTGCGCCCCTTCGAACAGGATCCGGCGACCCGCGCGGCGGGCCTCGTTCATCACTTTCCAAACCGGCGCCGCGAAGGGCAGGATCTGCGGCGCCACTGCCGTGAGCTTGGCCATCAGCGCGGGCTTGTCGACCGGCTGCAGACCCAGGCCCCGGCGCAGCGCATCGTGATGCACCAAAGCGCGATCCACCCGCGTCTCCAACGTCACGGGATCGGCCAGATCGGCAACGCGCACCACGCGGCGCCCCACTTTGTCTTCGTAAGCGGGCCCGATCCCGCGCCCGGTTGTGCCGATCTTGGCGACGGAATTCTGGCTTTCGCGGGCGCGGTCAAGTTCGCCATGGATCGGCAGGATTAGCGGTGTATTCTCGGCCACCATCAGCGTTTTCGGCGTGATCTCGACCCCTTGGGCACGCACGGTCGCAATTTCCTCGACCAGGTGCCACGGATCCAACACCACCCCGTTGCCGATCACGGAAAGCTTGCCGCCGCGCACCACGCCAGAGGGCAGCGCATGCAGCTTATAGGTCTCTCCTTCGATCACCAGCGTGTGACCCGCATTATGGCCGCCCTGGAACCGCGCGATCACATCCGCACGTTCGCTGAGCCAATCCACAATCTTGCCCTTGCCCTCGTCGCCCCATTGAGCGCCGACCACGACCACATTGGCCATCAGATCCTCCGGAAATTACGCAAAACCTTGGGCGCTATAGCGGTCCGCCGCCTGAGGGGGAACCGGTTTTTCGTGAAACGGCCTCAGGATTAACGGTCTTTTAAGCTGTATACCGTCACATCGACGAGATTGCGTGAATTACCTGTATGTGAAATGATTATTGCTCGGGACGGGATTCGGGTGCTGCCGTCGCAGACGGTCTTGCGGCGCCCTGTCGCATCCCATAAGTAAGCGCAAAATTGGCTGCTGACCGCTAAAAAGGTTCGTTGATGGAAAACGTCATCCTTGTCATTCACCTGATCCTCGCCCTTTGTTTGATTGGCGTGGTGCTGCTGCAGCGCTCCGAAGGGGGCGGTCTGGGCATCGGGGGTGGCGGTGGCGGCGTGATGACCGGACGCCAGGCCGCGACGGCGCTGGGAAAACTGACCTGGGCCTTTGCGATTGCGTTTCTGTGCACCTCGATCACGCTGACGATCCTTGCAGCGCAGAACTCGGCGGGCTCGTCCCTGTTGGATAATTTGGGCGGTTTGCCGCCGGCATCCGGTGAGACCGATACGGGCGGCACGGCTCTGCCACCGGTCGATCAATTGCTGCCGCCGATCCAGGGCGATGCCCCGGCGCTGCCGCCGCGCTCTGAATAAACGACCGATACATCCGATCATCAGGGCATCTTGCCCGGTCCAGGCGAATCCCGTAAGGCTGGATTCCCGTAGACAATGCAGTGTCGCAGCCTAATGCGGCCACAAAATACGGGGGTCTGCGGGCATGGCCAGGTTCATTTTCATCACAGGTGGTGTGGTGTCCTCCCTTGGGAAAGGGTTGGCATCGGCCGCGCTGGGTGCGCTGCTGCAAGCGCGCGGCTATTCGGTGCGCCTGCGCAAACTGGACCCCTATTTGAACGTCGATCCGGGAACCATGTCGCCCTTTGAACATGGCGAGGTCTTCGTCACCGATGACGGCGCCGAGACGGATCTGGATCTGGGCCATTACGAACGCTTCACCGGCGTACCCGCGCGCAAGACCGATTCCGTCAGTTCGGGCCGGATCTATACCAGCGTGTTGGAGAAAGAGCGCCGCGGCGATTACCTGGGCAAAACGATCCAGGTGATCCCCCATGTCACCAATGAAATCAAAGACTTCATCGCCATCGGCGAAGATGAGGTCGATTTCATGCTGTGTGAGATCGGCGGCACGGTCGGAGATATCGAAGGCTTACCTTTCTTCGAGGCGATCCGTCAGTTTAGCCAGGACAAGGCCCGCGGCCAATGCCTGTTCATGCATCTGACGCTGCTGCCCTATATCAAGGCCAGCGGTGAGTTGAAAACCAAGCCGACGCAGCATTCGGTCAAGGAATTGCGCTCCATCGGGTTGGCGCCCGACATCCTGGTCTGCCGCTCCGAGGGGCCGATCCCGTTGAAAGAGCGTGAGAAACTGGCGCTGTTTTGCAATGTGCGCCCCGACAGCGTGATCGCCGCGCAGGATCTGAGCTCGATCTACCAGGCGCCGCTCGCCTATCACCGCGAAGGGCTGGACCAGGCGGTGCTGGACGCGTTTCAGATCAGCCCGGCCCCGAAACCCGATCTGAGCGTGTGGGAGGATGTGGCCGACCGCATCGCCAATCCCGAAGGCGAGGTGAAGGTCGCCATCGTCGGCAAATACACCCAATTGGAAGACGCCTATAAAAGCATCGCCGAGGCGCTGACCCATGGCGGCATGGCAAACCGCGTGAAGGTGAAGGTCGAATGGGTCGATGCCGAGGTCTTCGACCGCGAAGATCCCGCGCCGCATCTGCAGGGCTTCCACGCGATCCTGGTGCCCGGCGGCTTTGGCGAGCGCGGGACCGAGGGCAAGATCAAGGCCGCCGAATTCGCGCGGACCCACAAGGTGCCCTATCTGGGCATCTGTCTGGGCATGCAGATGGCGGTGATCGAGGCGGCGCGCCATCTGGCGGATCTGGGCGATGCCGGGTCCGAGGAATTCGACCACGAAGCCGGAAAGAAACGTTTTACGCCAGTGGTTTACCATCTGAAAGAATGGGTGCAGGGCAACCATAAGGTGGAGCGCAAAGTGACCGATGACAAAGGCGGCACGATGCGGTTGGGCGCCTATGACGCGGTGCTGGCCGAAGGGTCAAAAGTGGCGGAGGCCTATGGTTCGACAATGATCGAGGAACGCCATCGCCACCGCTATGAGGTCGACATTCAATACCGCGAGGCGTTGGAGGAACAGGGCCTGATCTTTTCCGGCATGTCCCCCGATGGCCGCCTGCCCGAGATCGTCGAGGTGAAGGATCATCCCTGGTTCATCGGCGTTCAGTTCCACCCCGAGCTGAAATCTAAGCCTTTCGCGCCGCATCCGCTGTTCCGCGATTTTGTGCGTGCGGCGAAGGAAAACTCGCGTTTGGTATGATCTTGGGTGTGGCAATCCGGTCAAAATGTAAGGGTTTCTTAAACACGTTCGCGTAATCTGATCGCAACTCTTTTGAGAAACGTGCAAAGGCGCTATAGAATATACCTATGGCGGATCGAGCACCGCCGTCCGCCAAGGAATAAAAAATGAACCGTACACTTGCCGCCGTCGCGATCCTCGCTGCAAGCGCAGCGACCGCCCACGCCCAGGATGCTGAGCGTTGGGAGGGGTTCTATGCCGGTTTCGCGACCAATATCATTGCCCCGGAATTCGACAATTCCAACCTGATGGTGCCCTTGCAGGAGGGGACGGGGTTCGGCGCCTATGGCGGCTATAACTTTGCACTGAACGACAATTTCGTCGTCGGGGCGGAGTTGGGCATCAGCGGGCCAGCCAGCTTTCAGGTCAATCTGAACACCGATTTCGAATATGACCGTGTCGCCAATGCACGGCTGCGGGGTGGCTATGCCATCGGCAACGCGCTGATTTACGGCACGCTCGGCTATCAGAATGTCGAATTCGGCGCCACGCCGGGCATCTCGACCGAAGGGTCGGCCGACGGGCTGGTCTATGGTTTGGGCATCGAGGTTCTGCTGGTCGACAACGTGTCGGTGCGGATGGACTACACCTCGACCCATATGTCCCCGGATGAAGGTTCGATCATCGGCGCGCCGTCAGATGTGCAGATCGACGCCAACGCCATCGGCCTGGGCGTCGCACTCCACTTCTAGGATACCTGCTTGCGCACCTCGTCGCGGATGATCTCGGCGATCAGCCGGGCGTCGTCGGTTGTAAAGGTCAGCGGCAGGCGCATATCCAACAGACCGGCGAGGATTGCATCGGTTCGCGGCAGGTTTTGCGCAGGCGCGTAACGCCAGGAATCGTAGCGTGAGGTGAAGGCAACGGGTTCGGGCGCGCCAAACCATTTCAGCTCGACCCCGCGGGCAACACAGCCCGCGACCACGGCCTCGATGGCGGCTGGCGCGATCCCGGGCAACAGCACCTGGATCGAGGATCCGACGATGCTTTCCTCGGGTGGGCGTTCGATCACCTTCAGGCCCGGCGTGTTCCGCAACCCGTCCTCCACCTCATGATAAAGCGCGTTCCAGCGCGCGATCTGTGCGGGCAGGTCCGCAAGCTGCGCGCGAAGCACCGCAGCCCGCAAATTATCCATACGGCCCGACACGTTCGGCGTCACATACTTTACATTTTCGAACGTATCCACAGGGGGTGAGGCGCGATGGCGCCCAAAAAGCATGTAAGATCCCGACAACATCACGGCTCTTGCCATCAATTCGGGATCGTCGGAGACCAGAAAGCCTCCCTCACCGGAATTAATGTGTTTATAGGTTTGCGTGGAATAGCATCCGAACACGCCATGACGCCCAGACGGCACATCGCGCCAGGCCCCGCCCATCGTGTGGGCGCAATCTTCGACCACCGCGATCCCGGCGCCATCGCAAATCTGCATCAACCGGTCCATGTCGCAAATATGGCCGCGCATATGGCTGAGCAGCAGGACCTTCGCACCGCATCCGGCCTTCGCCGCCAGATCATCGAGGTCGATGGTCAGATCCTCGGTCGTTTCCACAAAGACGGGCTCGGCATTCACGCTGGCAATCGCGCCCGGTACCGGCGCGAGCGTAAAGCCGTTGGACAGGACCTTGTCGCCCGGGCCGACGCCCAATGCGCGCAAGGCGGCGCCCATCGCATAGCCACCCGAGGCAACGGCCAGGCAGTATCTCGCGCCGACATAGGCGGCGAATTCTTCCTCAAGATGGGCCACCTCGCCATCCTCGCCGGGGGCGGTGTTGTAACGGTGCAACCGGCCCGAGCGCATGACCGCGACGGCGGCCTCAATCGCGGTTTCGGGGATCGGCTCTTGCTGGGTGAAATTCCCGGTAAAAACTGGCTGTGTCATGGGGCGAAGATCATGCGATGCGCGGCGCGCGTCAATGGACTTCACGCCCGGCGTCACGGGAAAAGGTCGGCCAGCACCTGGTCGAGCTCGTCGTAATGGTCCAGCAGCGCCTCGGGCGATAGGTCCGCCACGGCGCGCCCGGTGGGCCCGAACGTGACCAAAACGCTGGGGATCCCGGCGGCGGCGGAGGTCTTTCTGTCGGTGATCGTATCGCCGATCAGCACCGCACGGGACGGATCACCACCCAAACGCGTGACCACCTCAAAGAGCGGCGTGGGATCGGGTTTGCGGACCGGCAGCGTGTCGGCCCCGATCAGCACCGGGAAACGCTCCGTCAGACCAAGGCGCGCAATCAGCTCAACGGCCAGCCCCTCGGGTTTGTTGGTGCAAATCCCCACCAGATGCCCTGCCGCGCGCAGCCGGTCCACCGCCGCGACGGCGCCGGGATAGAGCGTTGTGTGGGTGTCGATGGCGCGTCCATAGGCGTCGAGCAGCAGGGGATAGCCGGCCTCGACCATCGGTTCTGGCTCGGCCAGCGCCATACGTTCGCCCGCCAGGCGCAGCATCGCACGCCCCCCGGCAAAGGCTGTCGCATCATCGGGCCCATGGACCAATTGCGGCGCGTGGCCAAGCGCCCCAAGCGCGGCATTGGCCGCGGCAATCAGGTCGCCCGCCGTGTCGGCCAGGGTGCCGTCCAAATCAAAAACAACACTCAGCATGCAAACCCCTTTGGCAGAATTCCGCCCAAAGCTGTTACAGTCTTGATGGGCAATTTGACCGGCCCGGGGCTATGCCGCCGCGCTCAGCTTCGTTAATAGGCCCCAAACGCGAAGGAAAGACGTTAGATGCAGGCCCCCACTCGCCCTTTGGCGCTGATCGTCCTGGCCGCTGGTGCCGGGACGCGGATGAATTCGGATTTGCCCAAGCCGTTGCACCCGTTGGGCCAAGCACCGCTGTTGGCCCATGCGCTGGCCGCCGCCGCGCCGCTGGACCCCGCACGCGTGGTTGTGGTGACAGGCCATAGCGCCGCCGCGGTCGAAGCCGTGCTGGCCGAGATCGCGCCCGAGGCGGTGGCGATACGCCAGACCGAGCAATTGGGCACCGGCCACGCGGTTCTGCAGGCGGCAGAAGCTCTGGAAGGCTTCGATGGGGATGCGGTTGTTCTCTATGCCGATACGCCGTTTATCGCCCCGGAAACGATGGCGGCGATGCGACAGGCGCGCCAGGGTCATGATGTTGTATTTTTAGGATTCGACGCCGCCGATCCGGGCCGCTATGGGCGGCTGATCATGGACGGTGACACGCTGGTCAAAATCGTTGAATTCAAAGAGGCGAACGCGGCAGAACGTGCCGTGACCTTCTGCAATTCCGGCCTGGTCTGCGGTGACGCTGCAACGATGATGAGCCTGCTCGGAAAGTTGGAAAATGACAATTCCGCGGGTGAATACTATCTGACCGATCTGGCGGAATTGGCCCGTGCGGCGGGCCATAGCGTGACGGCGGTGCGCTGTGATGAGGCGGAAACGCTCGGCATCAATTCGCGGGCGGAGCTGGCCGCGGCGGAGGTGCAGTTTCAGGCGCTGCGCCGGGCCGCGCTGATCGAGGATGGCGTGACGATGCAAGCGCCCGACAGCGTTCATCTGGCCCTGGATACGGTGATCGGGCGCGACGCCGTCATCGAGCCTTATGTGGTCTTCGGCCCCGGCGTCACGGTCGAGACCGGCGCCACGATCCGCGCCTTTTCGCATCTGGAAGGCTGCCATGTGAGCGCCGGTGCAGTTGTCGGGCCCTATGCGCGCCTGCGCCCAGGCGCGGAGATCGGCAATGACGCCAAGATCGGCAATTTTGTCGAGGTGAAACAGGCGGATATCGGGGATGGCGCGAAGGTCAATCACCTCAGCTATGTGGGCGATGCCTCGGTCGGGGAGCGCGCCAATCTGGGCGCGGGCACGGTCACCTGCAATTACGATGGCGTCATGAAACACCGGACCGAGATCGGGGCGGAGGCTTTTATCGGGTCGGACACGATGCTGGTCGCCCCGGTCAAGGTGGGCGATCGCGCGATGACGGGCAGCGGGTCGGTGATTACGCAGGACGTGCCCGACGGCGCGCTCGCGCTAGGGCGGGCGAAGCAGATCAATAAAGCGGGGCTGGCCATCAAACTGATGGACCGACTTCGCGCGATAAAGGCAGGCAAGTCAAAAGGATAACGGGCATGTGTGGGATTGTTGGGGTGCTGGGCAACCATGAGGTTGCGCCAATCCTGGTGGAGGCGCTGAAGCGTCTGGAATATCGCGGATATGACAGTGCCGGGATCGCCACGGTGCAGGACGGGCGGCTGGATCGGCGCCGCGCGGTGGGTAAGCTGGCCAACCTGTCGGACGCGTTGGTGCATGATCCGCTGGCGGGCAAATCCGGCATCGGCCATACGCGGTGGGCAACCCATGGCGGGCCGACCGTGACGAATGCGCATCCCCATCAGGCGGGCCGTGTCGCTGTGGTGCATAACGGGATCATCGAGAATTACCGCGACCTGCGCGCGCGCCTGGCCCATCGCGATTTTCACACCGAAACCGATAGCGAGACCGTCGCGCAGCTTTGCGAAGAACATATGGATCAGGGCCTGCCCCCGCGCGAGGCGGCGGTTGCCACGTTGAAAGACCTCGACGGCGCCTATGCGCTGGCCTTTCTGTTCCAGGGCGAGGCGGATCTGATTGTGGCGGCGCGCAAGGGCTCACCCCTGGCGATCGGCCATGGCGACGGAGAGATGTTCGTGGGCTCGGACGCCATCGCGCTGGGGCCAATGACCAACAGCGTCACCTATCTGGAGGAAGGCGATTATGCCTTCGTGACGCGCAGCGGCGTTGAGATCCACGATGCCGAGGGGCGCCTGGCCAATCGCGAGATGCGCACCATCCCGGCCCAATCCACCCAATTGGATAAGGGCGGCCATAAGCACTTCATGGCGAAGGAGATTTTCGAGCAGCCCGTGGTTCTGTCCGATTGCCTGTCGCACTATACCGGCGCGGAGATTGAGTTGGACTTCACCCAGACCGACCGCGTGGTTTTGGTGGCCTGCGGCACCGCCCATTATGCCTGTGCGGTGGCGAAATACTGGTTCGAGCAGATGGCGGATCTGCCCTGCGACGTCGATATCGCCTCGGAATACCGCTATCGCGAGGGGCCGGTTTCGCCCAATGCGACGGCGATTTTCGTCAGCCAATCGGGTGAGACAGCCGATACACTGGCCGCCCTGCGCTATGTGAAGGAAAAGGCGGCGCGGGTCGTGTCGGTGGTGAATGTGCCGGAAAGCTCGATCTCGCGCGAGGCGGATCTGAGCCTGCCGATCCTGGCGGGGGTTGAGGTGGGCGTGGCCTCGACCAAGGCCTTCATGAACCAATTGGGCGTTTTGGCAAATCTGGCGATCCTGGCGGCGCGGCAGAGGGGCACGATCACACCCGGTCGCGCCGAGGAACTGCGCGAGACGTTGCGCGCCCTGCCCGGCCTGATCAACCAGGCGCTGGCCTGTGAGGATCAGATCGCAAGCCACACCGCGGAACTGTCCGAGGCGCGGTCGGTCCTGTTCCTGGGCCGGGGTCCGATGTTTCCCATGGCCATGGAGGGCGCGTTAAAGCTGAAGGAAATCAGCTACATCCATGCCGAGGGCTATGCGAGCGGCGAGTTGAAGCATGGGCCGATTGCCCTGATCGACAATGCGGTGCCGGTGATTGTGTTCGCGCCGCGCGACGCGCTGTTCGACAAGACCGTGTCGAATATGCAGGAGGTCATGGCCCGCGACGGCAAGGTCTGGCTGATCACCGATGCCGATGGCGCGCGCGAGGCCGGGGACGGCACCTGGGCGACCTTGGTCATGCCGCAGGTGGACCCGATCCTGGCGCCTTTGCTTTACGCGGTCCCGGCGCAGCTGATCGCCTATCACACGGCGCTGCATAAGGGCACCGATGTGGACCAGCCGCGCAATCTGGCGAAATCGGTGACGGTCGAATAAGCCCCGGGGTTGCACCGCGAGGCTGCTGCCGCAATGGTCGGTCCGATCAGACGGCGAGGTGGCAGGCGATGATTGAGTGGTGGATCTTTCTTCCGGCGTGTTTCGCGCTGAACCTGGCCTTCGGTCCCAACAACCTGCTGGCCATGACCCACGGCGCGCGGTCGGGCGTTGGGTTTGCCCAGAAAGCCGCCTTTGGACGGTTGCTGATCTTCGTGCCGATGATCGCGCTGAGCGCGTTGGGGTTGGGGATGATCTTGACCGGTTCGGCCTTTGTGTTCGGTGTGGTGAAGGTTTTGGGCGCGGCCTATCTGATTTGGCTGGGCGTCTCGCTGTGGTTGAGCGCCTCGTCGGTTGAGACGGGGCAGATCACTGGCGCCAGCGCCTCTTTGGGTGGGGCGTTCCGGGCGGAGGCATTGGCCGCGATCAGCAACCCGAAAGCCATCCTGATCTTCGCCGCCTTCTTTCCACAATTCGTGGATCTGGACGCCTATTGGCAAAGCTATGCGCTGTTGGGGGCGTCGTTTCTGGTGATGGAGGCCGTTGCGATTTGTGCCTATGCGAGCGTCGGGGCCTTCGCCTCTCGGGTGGCATCTGCGCGACTGCCGCTGATGCAGCGTGTCTCGGGCGCGACGATGTGCCTCTTCGGCGCTTTGCTACTGATCAGCCCACAGCCCAGCCGCGGATAGGGCGGCTTGTTCGCCCCTGGGTTGCATGATTGGATGCAGCGGAGCGGGCGCGCACGAAAGGGGTGACACGGATGGCCAAGCAGTTTTCAGAGCTAAACGACGACCACATCGCCTTTATCGGCAACCAACATCTGTTTTTCGTCGGCTCGGCGGCGGAAATCGGGCGCGTGAATGTATCGCCCAAGGGGATGGATTCGCTGCGCGTGATAGGGCCGAACCGGATCCTGTGGGTCAATCTCAGCGGATCGGGGAATGAGACAGCGGGGCATTTGCAGCGGGTCAATCGCATGACCTTGATGTGGTGTTCGTTTTCCAAACAGCCGCTGATCCTGCGCTGTTTCGGAACTGCGGAGACGGTGCATCGCGACGATGCGGGCTGGGACGCACTGGCCGAGGGCTTTCCCGAGCATCGCAGCGCCCGGCAGATTTTCGATCTGCGCCTTGATCTGGTGCAAACCTCTTGCGGGTGGGCGGTGCCCTTCATGGATTATGCCGGAGAGCGCCCGAATATGCAGAATTGGGTCGACAACAAAAGCGATGCACAGATCCGCGCGACCTGGGCGCGGGACAATCGCGAAACGATTGACGGGTTGCCGACCGGAATCCCCGTATGAGCCGCCTTGGCCCTGACACGCTGAGTTTGCGCGGTGAACATGTGGCGCTGGAACCCCTGTCGCAGGACCATTGCGCGGCCTTGGCCGAGGCCAGCGATGCCGGGCAGATGCACCGCCTGTGGTACACGACAATTCCATCCGCCGAGGGCATGGCGACCGAGATCGACCGGCGGTTGGGCCTGCGGGATAAGGGTCAGATGATCCCGTTCACGGTTCTGGATGCGAGTGGCCGTCCGGTGGGCATGACCACCTATATGAACATCGACCACGCCCTGCCGCGGGTGGAAATCGGCTCCACCTGGATCGGGCCCAATGCGCAGCGCGGCCCGCTGAATACCGAAGCGAAGCGGCTTTTGCTGGGCCAAGCTTTCGAGGTCTGGTCCTGCGTCGCGGTGGAGTTCCGCACCCATCGGCTGAACTTGCAATCGCGCCGCGCCATCGAGCGGTTGGGCGCGCAGTTGGACGGGGTTCTGCGGGCCCATATGCGGATGGCGGACGGCACATTGCGCGATACCGCCTGTTATTCGATCACGGCCCCGGAATGGCCCACGGTGCGCAGCCATCTGGATTGGCAATTGGTCAAGCCGCGATGAAGGCCGAGACGGCGCTCGCGGCCTTGCGGGCGGAGGCGGACCCGGAGCGGGCCGCTCAGATGGCCGCTTATCATAAGGTGGATCGTGTCTATCTGGGCCTGTCCAATGCGGTGACGGGGGCGCTGGCGACCGAATGGCGCAAGGCAGCGGCGGACCAGGCCGCGCTGGTCGCTCTGGCCGAGGGGCTGTGGGAGAGTGACGTGTTTGAGGCGCGTGTGGCGGCGGGCAAGCTGTTCGTGCAGGCGCGGATGCGGCCCGACGATCACCTAGCCTGGGGCTGGATCATCGGCGTGGTGCCGCAATTCGAGTCCTGGGCCATCGCCGATGCGGTGGCGCAAGGGGGGCAAAAGCGCCTGGTGCAGGATCCGGCCCGGCTGGATCTTCTAGAAGAGTGGACGCGGTCGGGGCATCTCTGGACCCGGCGCGCGGCCTTTGTCTTTGCCCTGCCCTTTTGCAAATCGCGCCATCCATCCGCGGTCGAAGCCACGGCGCGGCGCCGCGTCTTGGGCTGGTGCACGGATTTGGCGGATGACAGGGAATGGTTCATCCAAAAGGCGATTGCCTGGTGGTTGCGGGATCTGTCGAAACGCGACCCGGATGCGGTGCAAGAGTGGCTGGCGGCTGAAGGCGACCGGCTGAAACCCTTTGCCCGCAAAGAGGCCGCGCGGCACCTGGCCTGAAGGTCGCACCGGATGTCCACGAGAACCGGGGGAGTGCGACGCGTTCCAGGGCGCACAGGTGTCTATGACGCGGGCGACCCGACATGAAACGCCACGCGGATTTCGCGATGATTTTCGCCCTGCTCACACTTGCGGAATACCGCCGCCCATGACCTCCACAAACCATTCCGTGTCGATGTTTCCGCCACACAGGATGACACCCACCTTTTTGCCCGCCATCTTCTCCTTCTCTTGCATGAGCGCTGCCAGCGGCGCCGCGCCGGCGCCCTCGGCGAGATTGTGGGTATCTCTGAAATAGACCCGCATCGCTTCGGCCACCTCCGTGTCGCTGACCGTCACGAACCGCTCCGCCTTCGGGCCATAGATCGCCAGCGCCTCGGGTACTGGCACGCGAACCGCCATCCCGTCGGCAAAGGTCTGGGCGCTGTCGGTTTCCACCGGATGCCCCGCCTCGGCTGACAGTTTTGCGGTCTGTGCCGCCTCTGACACCACCGCCACGATCTTGGTGTCCAAGCCCAACGCATCCCGCGCCAGGAGCGTACCGCAGATGCCCGAGCCGCAGCCGATGGGTACATAGATCGTATCCAGATCCGGCACCGCGCTGAGCAATTCGTAGGCATAGGTCGCCACGCCGCGCACCAATTCAGGGTGGAAGGGCGGCACGATGAACAACCCTTCTTCCTCGGCCACGCGATAGGCCTCTTCCCGGGCGGTGTCGAAATCCTCGCCGAATTCGATCAGCTCGGCCCCAAAGGCCCGCATGGCCGCGTTCTTTTCGACCGAATTGCCCTTGGGTACATAGACCTTGGCGGTCAGCCCTGCCGCCACTGCCGCCTTGGCCTGACCCTGCCCGTGATTGCCCCGCGTCGCGGTGCAGATCCCGCGCACCTCTGGATGGGTGCGGGTCAGCCAATCCATGAAGGTGATCGCGCCGCGGATCTTGAAGGCACCGGTCGGCGTGTGGTTTTCGTGCTTGACCCACACCTCGCAGCCCAGGCGCTCGGCCAGTTGCGGCCAGGCATGTTGGGCCGTGGGCGTCATCTGGGTGTGGACAAGTTCGGCGGCGGCTTTCAGATCGGCAAGGGTCATGTCCATCGGGTCTGTCCTTTCAATGGGCCTCAAGCCAGGCCTCGAACACGGCAAGCGCCGGTTTCGGCTGGCCGTCGATATCGTAGAGGCCGGAATGGGCGTGGTAAGAATTCGGGTCGTCGGTCAGTTTGAAGTAATAGGCCCGCGCGATCGGCAGCGTGGCGATCACATCCAGATAGGCCCGGATGCGTGTCGCTTGGTAATCCGGATCTTGCGGTTCGTAGTCTTGTGAGGGACCGCCAAACTCCGTCACCCAGATCGGCGCGGCACTGTGGGAGCGGAGCCAGCCCACCGCCTCGGGCCAAAGGCCGGGCGCATCGTAAAGGTGCAGATCCACCACATCGTAATCGGCCAGGGCGAGAACGGCGGCCACCGCGGCCTGGGTCGCCTCGTTGCGAGGCGCGCCGCGCAGGCAGAAGCGGTGCCGCATCTGCGCCCAGTCGATGCCGGGGATCTCGGGATGGGCGCCCACGAAACAAAGCGCATGGGACAGGCCCGCGCGCCCCGATATGCCCCCCAGAACCAGCGTCAGATCCGGGCGCTCGGCGCGGATCACCGATGCGGCACGATCATGGATCGCCATGAAATCCCGCGTGGTGCCGGGAAAGCGCGTGTCCCATTCATTGCCGATCTGGATCGCATCGATATGGGGCCCGGCCACCCGCAGCAAGATGGTCAGATAAGCCTCAAAAGGCGCGTCGTCACGGATCACGCAAGCATGTTCGTTGCTGAGACCGCAGGCCGCCTCCGGCGCGCGCAATTCCACGCTCAGTAATGTGTCGATCCCGGCAGCCTCCAGCGCTTGCAGGCGGCGCAGAAGCGGTTCGAAATCGGCCTCGCTCGGCGTCAGACCCCGGCGCTCCCACGCCTCCGCAATGCGCACATGACCGATATCCAGGGCGCCGAGAGCCTCCAAACTGAAGGCCATCTGATCGGCATCCCGCACCGGCGGAAAGGCAATGCCAATCACCGGCTCGGCCCGCAACGGGGCGGCAAGGGCGATCACGAAAAGGAACAGGCGCAGGATCATGCGCCCACCCTACTCAGCTTGCGGGCGGGGACAACTCCGACCATCGCAGATCCGCAGCCTGCCCTGGATCTCCGGGCGCCGGTCGCCGTGCCGTGGATGCGGCGCAAGACGCAGCCGCCCACGGCGCCCGGCCCAAATCCCGCAGGCCACAGGGCCGAGGGCGATGCGGGAGCGCCCCCTTGCCTCCCCTGACCCCGGCGCTTATGACGCGCCGACGCTCAAGGGAACTTGCACCATGCCCCTTCTGGTAATGAAATTCGGCGGCACCTCCGTCGCCACGCTGGACCGCATCCGCCGCGCCGCCAAGCGCGTGGGGCGCGAAGTGGCCAATGGCTATGATGTCATCGTCATCGTCAGCGCCATGTCGGGCGAAACCAACAAGCTGGTCGGCTTCGTGGAAGAAACCGGCCCGTTCTACGACGCCCGCGAATATGACGCCGTGGTCAGTTCCGGCGAAAACGTCACCGCCGGCCTGATGGCCCTGACCTTGCAGGAAATGGATGTGCCCGCGCGGTCCTGGCAGGGCTGGCAGGTGCCGCTTCTGACCACCGACAGCCATGCCTCCGCGCGGATCGAAGAGATCCCGACCGACAATCTGAACGCCAAATTCGGCGAAGGCATGAAGGTCGCCGTGGTGGCAGGCTTCCAGGGGATCAGCCCCGAGGGCCGGATCACCACTTTGGGGCGCGGCGGGTCGGACACCACCGCCGTCGCCTTCGCCGCCGCCTTCGGGGCCGAGCGCTGCGATATCTATACCGATGTGGATGGCGTCTACACCACTGATCCGCGGATCACGTCGAAGGCGCGCAAGCTGGAGAAGATCTCGTTCGAGGAAATGCTGGAGCTGGCCTCACTTGGCGCCAAGGTGCTGCAGACCCGCTCGGTCGAGCTGGCGATGCGCTATAAGGTGCGTCTGCGGGTGCTGTCATCATTCGAGGAAATGTCGGACAATGCAGGCACTTTGGTCTGCGCCGAGGAGGAAATCATGGAATCCAACGTTGTCGCCGGGGTCGCCTATTCCCGCGAAGAGGCCAAGATGACCCTGCAATCGGTCGAGGACCGCCCCGGCATCGCCGCCGCGATCTTCGGCCCGCTCGCCGAGGCCGGGGTGAATGTCGACATGATCGTCCAGAACATCTCGGATGGCGGCATCACCGATATGACCTTTTCCTGCCCGGTCGGTGAAGTGGCGCGCGCGGAGAAGGCCATGACCGACGCAAAGGCGGCGGGCGATATCGCCTTTGCAGGCATCATCGCGGATACGGATGTGGCCAAGGTTTCCATCGTTGGGATCGGTATGCGCTCCCATGCCGGGGTTGCGGCGAAAATGTTCAAGACGCTGCGGGATGAGGGCGTGAACATCAAGGTGATCACGACCTCCGAGATCAAGGTCTCCGTCCTGATCGACCGCAAATACATGGAGTTGGCCGTGCAAGCGCTCCACGATGCGTTCGAGCTTGAAAAAGCCGCCTGAACCATCCGCGCCCAGGGGCTGGCCCGGGTTGGCAGGCGCCGCTGCCGCCCTGTCTGCAGTGGCTTTGGGCAGCGCCGCGCTGGCGACATTGACGCCCACCCGGATGGTTTGGGGCGCCTTGGCCCGCATGCTGGACGCGATCACGCCGCTGATCCTGGCGTTGGCCCTGGTCTTTGCCCTGCTGACCCTGGCCCTTGGCGCCCGCAAGCTGGGCGGCCTGTTGGTGGCGGCAAGCCTGATCGCCAGCGCGGCGCTTTACGCCAGCTACCGCGCGGTCACGCTACCCTTGGTGCCGGATGAAGAACCCGCGCTCAGCGTGCTGTTTTTCAACGTCGAAGGCCGCAATCGCGACTCCGCCCCGGCGATCCTGTCGGCCGCGATGCAAAGCGGTGCCGATGTGCTTGTCTTTGCCGAGGCCAGCGCGCTTCTGGCCGATGTCGATCGCCTGCGGGACGCCTATGACTTCGTGTCGCCCTGTGTGATCGGGTCCTGCGAATTGCTCATCGCCACCAACCGGCCCGTCACGCGGCATTGGCAATTGCGGCTGAACCCGGTTTGGTCGGAGCGCTATGCCGTGACCGAGATCGAAACCATCACCGGCGCGCCGCTATTCCTGGTTGCCAACCATTTGGCGAAACCCTGGCTTTCGGGCATCGCGGAGCCGGAGCTGAACCTGGTGCGGGCGCAGTATGATTGGTTCGACGCGCCCGTGGTGGCCCTGGGCGATTACAACATGGTGCCCTGGACCCGCCCTATGCGGGAATTGCTGCAAGAGACCGAGTTTCGGGCCGTGCGCGGACAATTTGCGACCTGGCCCACCGCCACGCTGCCAATCGGGCTACCCATCGATCAGGTGGTTGTCCATGGCGGTCCGCGGATTGTGTCGATGGGTCCCTTCGGCACGGATCTGAACTCCAACCATATCGGCTTTGTCGCCGAGATCGCCCTGCCCGCCCCTTAGGCGCCGCGACCCCGCCTGCGAAATCGTGATCCCACGCTCTCTGACTTTCCTGCTACGCTCATCCCAGGGACATCGGAGGTATTCATATGCGATTCTGGCTGACGGCGGCGTTGTGCGTGGCGGGGGTTCCGGCCTTTGCCCAGGGCGAAGAGGTCACGCTTCGCGGCGAACTCATCGATACATGGTGTTATTTCTCGGGCGTGATGGGTGGACCCGACGCGGTGCAGGGCACGGCGCACCACACCTGCGCGATCTGGTGCAGCGCGGGCGGCATCCCCGTGGGTCTTCTAGCCGAGGACGGCACCGTCTACATGATCCTGTCGATCAATGGCGACGATCAGAATGCCGGCGGGCAGAGCCAGCTCGACCTGGCCGCCCATGAGGTCACCGCTGCGGGCCGGGTCTTTGCCCGCGATGGGCTGAACTATCTGGTGATCGACGAGATCGTCGAGGATCACGGCATCACCAACATCACCCATAGCGATTTCGGGGTCGTCCCCGGCTTCGCCATTCCAAACCCAGAGGGCTGAGCCGATGTGGAAATACCTGATCCCGCTGGCCCTTCTGGCCAGCCCCGCCAGCGCCCAGGAGGGCCCGTTTTCCGAAGGGTCCGAGGCGCGATCGTGGAACCTGGCCTGGGAAGAACCGGCACGCTTCGAGGCGACGGTTGTCGATATGCTCTGCGAAGTGGTGGGCGATTGCGCCAATGAATGCGGCGCGGGCCGTCAACTTGGCCTGTTGCGCGCCGCCGACGGCGTGCTGACCTATCCCAATAAGAACAACCAGGGCATTTTCACCGGTGCCGCCGTGGACGTCGCCCCGTTTTGCGGGATGGAGGTCGAGGTCGACGGGCTGATGATCGAGGATGAGTTCGTCGGCGCGACCAATGTCTATCTGGTGCAGATGATCCGCGAGGTCGGCGCCGAGGAATGGGTCGCGGCCAATGGCTGGACCGATGCCTGGGCCGAGGAATTTCCAGAGGCGGCCGCCCAAGACGGACGCTGGTACCGCAACGATCCGCGCGTCCTGGGCCTGATCGAGAGCCGCGGCTATCTGGGCACCGGCGAGACCTGGCAAGAGGCGTGGGAGATCACACGGTGAGATGGGGTGTTGCGCTGGTGCTGATGGCCTCCGCCGCCTCGGCCCAGCAATTGACCGAGGGTCTGGGCGGCGCGTTTGAACTGATCGACCAGACCGGCGCCGTGCGGACCGAGGCTCATCCCGACGGCAGCCATCAATTGGTGTTCTTCGGCTATGCCAATTGCCAGGAGATCTGCTCGGCCGCGCTGCCCCTGATGGCCAGCACGGTCGATCTGGTCACCGCGGCGGGCGGTGATCTGACGCCGATCATGATCACCGTCGACCCCGAGCGTGACACGCCGGAGGCCATGGCCGAGGCATTGGCGGTGTTTCACCCCGATTTCGTCGGGCTAACCGGGTCAGAGGCGGCGTTGCAGGCCAGCTATGACGCCTATCAGGTGGAGTTCGAGGAACTGTTCGTCGATCCGTTCTATGGCACGGTCTTTTCCCATGGCTCGTTCATCTATCTGCTCGACGGCGAGGGTGAGGTGCTGACGCTACTGCCGCCGGTTTTGGGACCGGAGATGATGGCCGACATCGTCGGCGGATATCTGAGCGCGGGCTGAACCATGGATCGCAGACGGCTTTTGATCGGCGCCGGGGCGCTGGCCCTGGTGGGTGCGGGTTTTGCCGCGACCGGCGGGCGCAATCTGTTCTACACCGCGCTTTCCGAAACCGTGGACGAGCAGATTGACGTGGCCACCGCCCATAGGCTCGCCGCGGCGGGCGACATCCTGTTGATCGATATCCGCCGCCCCGATGAATGGGCCGCCACGGGCAGCCCGGTGCCGGGCCATAGGCTGGATATGCGGCGCGCGGATTTCACCGAGGCGCTACTGGCCCTGACCAGCGGCGCGCAGGATGCGCGCGTGGCGCTGATCTGTGCGCGCGGCGTGCGGTCGTCGCGGCTGACCAATCAGCTGATCGAGGCCGGGTTCACCAATATCATCGACGTGCCCGAAGGCATGTTGGGCTCGGGCGCGGGCCCCGGCTGGATCCGCGAGGGGCTGCCCGTTGACCGCAGCTGAAACCTCTCCGCACCGCGCCTGCAGGGCAGAGGCGGCGCGGGTGGGTGGGTGGGGCGACGGCTCTGCCCTGCCTCTTCACCCCAAATCACAAGGCCACACGATATGAACAGCTTGGCACGTCTGACCGCTCTGACACTCTGCATCGGCGCTGGCCCCGCCTGGGCCGATTGCGCCGTTATCCCGGGGCCTTGCACGGTGCCAATGGGCGATTATCACATCGCCCTGCCCGACGGCGATGGCCCGCATCCGGCGATCCTGATGCTGCATGGCGCGGGCGGGCGCGGCGAAGGGATGGTCAATATGCTATCCGACCGGGCCACGGCGCGCGGCTATGCGGTGATCGGACCGCAGGGCCTGCAACGGCCGGGTTCTCGCTTCGGCTCCACCTGGTCGTTCCATCCGGACTTTGAGACTGTCCGAGACGAGGCCGCCTTCTTTGAAGAGGTGCTCAGCCACGCCGCCGAGACCCAGAATATCGATCGCGACGCGATCCTGGTCGCCGGGTTTTCCATCGGCGGATCGATGACCAGCTATCTTGCCTGCGACGATCCCGACATCGCGCGTGCCTATGCACCAGTGGCCGGCGCATTCTGGCGCCCGCATCCGGCCCTGGATGCCTGCGCCGCGCCGGTCGACGTCTTCCACACCCATGGCTGGCGCGACGGCACGGTGCCGATTGAGGGGCGCGTGTTCCGCGACGGGGCGGTGCGGCAGGGCGATGTCTTTGCATCGATGGAAATCTGGCGCGAAACCAATGGCTGCGCGCGCTCCGCCCCCGATGAGATCACCGCGGAGGGCGACTTCTGGCACCGGATCTGGACAAGCTGCGATGCCGGTGGATCACTGCAATTCGCGCTCTTCCCCGGCGGACATGCGGTGCCCGCCGGATGGGTCGATCTGGCGCTGGATTGGTTCGAAACCCTGGACGGCTAGGCCGTTACTCGGCCGCGTCGGGCAATTCGGCCAGCGTCGCGCGCAACTCGGCCCGATGGGCGCGGGCGGCACGGATGATCGGCGGCGCGGCGTAGAGTTCGGGCGTGCCAAGCGCACGCGCCGTCGCCTTGAACCGGGTCAGCCGCAGCCCGGACAGGGCCGACAGCGGCACCGCTAAGGTCAGCGATATCGCGATGGGCAACAGCCAAAGCGACACGATGCCTGCGAGCATCCCGGCGGTCAGGGCAACCCCCGCCACCGTTTCCAACACATGGAACCGCAGCAATTCCCAGAGGCTGAAGACCCCGCCCGCGCGGCTTTGGGGTTTCCAATCGATCCGCAAACCCAAGGCGCTGCGCACCACGGCGATGGTTTGCTGCACCATCAGGATCGGCGCATAGAGGATCGACAGGATCAACTCGGCCACGAAGGATCCGGCAAAGCGGAACGGTCCGCCCAATTCCGAAACCCGCAACCCGATGGAGCCGATTGCCGCCGCCCCCAGCGCCTTGGGCGCCAGCAACATGCCATACATGAAGATCAGCAGGGCCGAGGAATGCACCGCCGTCATCTCGGGCCATTGCACCTGCGGATTGAGGCCCGAGAAATAGCGGATCACGTTCTGATCGGCGCCGGTCCCGATCAGGGCCCAGACGGTCAGCAGAGCGAACCAGGCCGGGCTGAGCAGATAGCTGACCGCGCCATGGAACAGATGGAACCGGCTGACGGCGTGGAACCCGTTGGAGGCCAGCAGCTTCAGGTGCTGCAGATTGCCCTGACACCAGCGTTGATCGCGGATGATGTAATCGACCAGCGTCGCGGGCACTTCCTCATAACTGCCCTGGATGCGCGGCAGGAAGCGCACGCCCCAGCCCGCGCGGCGCAAAAGCCCCGCCTCGACAAAGTCATGGCTGAGGATCAGCGCGCCCTTGCCGCTAATGGTGCGGATTTTGGGGATGCCCGCACAGGAGGCAAAGGCCGCGGTACGGATGATCGCGTTATGGCCCCAATAATTGCCCTCGCGGTCGGACCAGGTCGCCAGACCCTCGGCCAGAACGGCGCCATAGATGGTGGAGGCGAATTGCTGGACGCGGGCAAACAGCGTCTCGGCCCCGATCAATTTCGGGCAGCTTTGGATCAGACCCGCCGACGGATCAGCGGACAATTCATCGGCCAGAGACACGATGGCCTCGCCCGACATCAGGCTGTCGGCATCCAGCACCAGCATCGCCTCGTAGGCGCCGCCCCACCGCTCCATCCAATCGGCCAGATTGCCGACCTTGCGGTCGATATTCTCGGCCCGGCGGCGGTAATGCAGGCGGATATGATCCGGCAGCCGCGTGCGCAGCGTCGCAAAGGCGCGCATTTCCTGCTCGGCCGTGGCCGGATCGCGGGTGTCGGACAGGATGAACAGGCTAAAGCGATGGTCGGTCGGGTTGGCATCGAGCGCTTCCAACATCGCGCAGGCATTGCCGAACACATCCGACGGCACCTCATTATAGCACGGCACCAAAAGCGCCACATCCATGGCCGCGCCCGGCGCAGGGCGCGCGCGGGGGCGGCTGAGAAACAGTCGGACGATGCCGAGCGTCACGGTCGATACCGACAGAGAGATCCAGAAGAATGTCACCGCGATCAGGCCGATCAGGGCGGTCTCAAACCCCGTCAGGCCATTCATCGCGAACCAATCGGTGAACGCGGCGACCAGACCGATGGTTGTGGCAAAGGCGGGGATGAACGTGGCTAAGCGCCACGCCCAGGCACGTGTGCGGTCCAGGCCCGGCGCGGTATCGTCACGGTAGGGTGCGCGCAAATCCTGGATCGGACGGGCCAGCGGCACTTCGGGCGGCATATAGGGTTCTGCGGGATGCGCCTTGATCATGCGGACCACCGATAGAGCCAAACCTCAGACATCGCCTCGCCCTCCTGTAGAAGTTGTGCGCGCAGTTCCATGGACGGATGCTCGCCCGGATCTAGAGCAAACGTCAGTCGCAACCCGCCGGTTCCCGGGTTGCGTTCCAAGACACCTTCCGACACCTCGCCCCGGTTGGTGCGGATCAGCCGCGCATAGTCTTCCGGGTTTCCGGCCAGGCTTTGATGCGGTTCAAAGTCGATCGCGACCAAGGTGTTGGACCGGTTCCAATTGCCGCCGATGGCCGTGTTCAGCACCCTGGCGACGTTTTTGGGCCGCGTGGGCTCCAGGCACCATTCCATTGTGTAACTGAAGCGATGCTCAACATGGGCGGTCAGCCCGCCGCGGGGGCGCCAGAAGGCGACAATATTGTCGTAGATTTCAAGCTCTGAGGGGATTTCCACAAGCTGGACCGAGCCTTCTCCCCAACCTTCCCCCGGGGTTATCCACACGGCTGGACGGTCTTGGTAATGGGCCTCGAAATCCTCGAAATCGGCAATATCGCGGGCACGCTGCACCAGGCCAAAGCCCTGGGGGTCGCGGTCGACAAAGCTGGACACTTCAAGCTCGGGTGGGTTTTTCAGCGGGCGGAGCAGCAATTCGCCGCCGCCATTAAGGATCATCAACCCGTCTGAATCGTGCACAGCGGGGCGGAAATCGTTATGGCCCGCGCGGTTGGTCTGATCATAGAGGAACATCGATGTCAGCGGGGCGAGGCCCACATGGGGCAGGTCCACACGGGGGTAGAGCGCCACCTCGACCTCCATCAGAGTGACGTCGCCGGGGGTGATGCGGAACGTGTAGGCCCCGGTGCAGCTTTCGCCATCGAGCAGCGCGTGGAGCACTTGGGTGGTGTCGCCGGGGCGCGGCGCCTCCAGCCAGAAACGGGTGAATTCGGGAAATTCCTCGCCCTCGGGCCCGGCAGTGTTGATCGCCAGGCCGCGGGCCGAGAGGCCGTAATTCATGCCCGTGCCGATGCCACGGAAATAGCTTGCGCCCTGAAACACAGCGAATTCGGTGAAGATGTCGGGCCGTTCCAGCGGTCCGCGCAGGCGCAGACCGGAATAGCCCATCGTTTCATCAATCGGCAGGTCGGGGAATTGATCCGTCGTCTCGAAGAGCGAGACATCGAAGGCGAGCGTCTGCGCCTCGCCATCCTCGACCACATTCACCTCGACCGGACGCGGAAAATAGAGCCCGGGATGGAAGAAATCGACCTTGAAGGGGCGATCTTCATCCATCCAAAGCCCGCGCTGGGGGTTGAACCACATCCAGCGATATTCGTCATAGGTCAGGTCCTGCCAACCCTGCGGTACTTCGGGCAGCGGTGCGTAAGGCGCTTGGCTCAGGCGCTGCGCTTCGGCCTCTAGCCAGGCGCGGTCGAAGGGATGCGCGCTGCCCTCGCGAAACATCGGCAGGCCCAGTGCAGGGGTTCCGGCCAGCGCGGCCAGCATCGCAAGAATGTGGCGCCGGGTCATCATGGGCGTTTCACCCGCCATGGTTGCGATTTCACCCAAGCCACGAAATAGGCCACAAGCAGCAGCAATGCGACGCCGACCAGATTCACCAGGATCGTGTGCCACGTCACGTCCCGGCCCCATTGATCAAGCCAGAAACCGTTGAGCCGCGCCAGCATCATGGAAAAGACGAAGACGGCGAGGCTTTGCTGCCCGATCTTCATCAGCTGCGCCACGATCCAATCCCAGGCGCGTGCCAACGGGCCGTCACCCTCGGCGATCAGGTATTTGCCACCCTCGCCCACCGCGACCCAGGCCAGATAGGCCAGCGACAGGAATTGCAGGTATCGGAACAGGCCGAAATCCGATTTGGTAATCCAAATGCGGTTTTCGATACGCCAGTCGACCACAGGGTTGCCGTCAAAGACCAGGCCGAACCATTCGCGGTTCACCGCGCGAACACCGATATTGCTGAACGGGATATTGGCCAGAACGATCAGCAGCGCCAGGCCGATAAGCCACGCCTTCACCGGTGGCTTCGGCAGCCAGCCGAGCATCAGCGCAAAGCCGGTGAAGAAGACAAGCTGCCATCCGAACGGGTTGAAGAACCATTGCCGATCCGACCATGGCTCGGCCGGGAAATTGATATGCAGATCGCCGATGCCCAATGCCTCAAGCACACGGCCCTGGGCCAGCAGCCAGACACAGATCGATGCAAACCCGGCCAGCCACAGATTGACGCGGGCTAGCGCCACGAAGATCGGCATCATCGCCAGGATCACCAGATACATCGGCAGAATGTCGAAGTAGTTCGGCACGTAGGTCAGGGTCAGAAGGCCAATCATCTGATCGGTGGTGGTCGACACCAACACCCCATCGCGGGTGATGCCATCGAAGAACGGGATCAGGTTCAACTGGGCCACATAATCCCGCTCGAACGGGCCCAGCGCGTTCAGGAGCGCCAGGGTGGCGGCAATGGCGAAGAACATGCCGATATGGGCCCAATAGACCTGCCAGCAGCGATAGGCGACGCGGCCCGCGCCAAGCGCCCAGCCTGCGCGCTCAAACGTGCGGCCAAAGGCGATGGCCGAGGCCATGCCCGAGCAGAACACGAACATCTCGGTCGCGTCCGAAAAGCCCCAGCGCGCCGGGATCCACGAGGTGAAGAAATTCCCCGGCGTGTGGGCGAAGAGGATGATGATCATCGCTATGCCGCGGAAGAAATCCAGACGCGGGTCGCGCACCGTCGCGGGCGCAATCGCAAGAGATGCGGTGCGCGGGGGTGTCAAAGCGGTGGGTGATGGAGACGTACTGACCATGGCCATGGGCCGCGTATCCCTATTCTGCGGGGACGCGCAAGGGGGCAGTCAGTGTACCCATCATCTCACGGCGAGTTTTCGCGAATTGGTCGTCGCGACCGGCCCGGCGGGCGGTGCGGTCTTCCAAAATGGCCAGCGCCTCTTTGGTGCGGCCGGCGCGGATGCCCGCATCGATGGTCAGCCGTTCGAACACGTCGCGCTGCGCGTGGGAGCCGCCCGCCAATTGCATATGCCGTCGGGCTTTCGACAGGCCGCTAAAGGCGGCGCCGTAATCGCCTTCGCCAAAGGCTTCGAGCCCCATGGCCGCGGCGGTGCCGGGATTGGCCATGCGCATCTCCGCCTCATTGCCCGAGCGTTGGCCATCGGCGGCGATGCGTTTGACCAAGGTTGCGGTAGCATCCGCGCGACGTCCGCCAACCAGGGCCAGCAAATAGTGCAGATCGGCAAAGATCAGGCTGCCATCCTCGGTGCGGGCCTGGCTGGTCACGGCCAGTTCATCCCAGCGGTCACCGACATCGATCCCCTCCAGCTCAAGCCGCATGAGCAGCGAGGTGGCGTTGGAGATATCGCGGTAATCGTCGGTGTGATCGGCGCGGATCAAGGTATCGTAGAGGTCCAGGACCACATCCGTCTGGCCAAGCTCAAGATGCATCAGCGCCTTGTGCCACCACACGTGGTAGCGGAAATTGTTGCAATGGGCCCAGGCGCTTTCCTTGCCGCTGAGCCAGCGCAGGCCTTTTTCGGGGCTGGCGACCATATCGTAGACATGGGCCACGGCATGGAGACCCCAGGCATCGTCGGGCGAGATTTCCAGCGCGGCGGAGCCCGCGGCGGCGGCGCGGCCGTATTCGCCGGTTTCTTCAAACGCGAAGGCGTGGCAGCCCATCAGATAACCGCGGCCCGGATGATCAGGCCCGTAGGCATGCATCACCGACTCGATGCTTTGGCGCATTCCCTGCGCGTCGCCCAACACGAAGCGCAGCGCATGGCTGAGCTTCATCGCCAGCACATCCTCGGGGCGCTCCGCCAGCAGCGCATCAAACAGCGCAACCGATTTCGACGGATAACCATCGAGCCAGGCACCCAGGGCCGCGATAAACACGCGTTCCCGCGATGAGACGGGTCTGTTCTGATCCGACAGGCGTGCGGCGGCATAGGCACTTTGCGCCGTTTCCACCAATTCGCGGCGCCCCAGCAACAGCAGGAACATTCCCTTCACGGCATGGGCCAGGGCGAAATCCGGGTCATCGGCCAGGGTTGCGGCAAGGTGATCCGGCGTCGATGCCCCATGGGCGAGGAATGCCATTTGCGTGGCGTTCCAATTGTCGATCCCCACTGCCATGGGCAGGGTTGCCGCCTGACCGAAACAATCTGTCTGAACCATTAACTCGTCCGATTCTCGTTATGTCCGTACTATGAGCTATCGGCGCGCCGCTCTTCTGGGAAGAGTTATGGGCCGATGTTGACGGTCTTGTGAGGCTTGGAGAAAGCGGCGTGATCATTTTTAAGCAGATCGGCCTGAAATCGGCAGGAACCTGCCGGAAATCATTGCAAATACAGCGATTTTCGGATCACGGATCCGTCACGTTACAACGCCCCGCAAGCCAATCGAGCACGGTTTGCGTGTCTTGGCCCAGATGCGGCGGCGGGCGCCTGTAGGTGACGGGCGTGGCCGACAGGTTCAGGGGGTTGCCGATCAGCTCGACGCCGCCGCGGTCGATGCCCGGCTTTTCCAGATCGATCCGCATGTGCCGCGCCGCCACCTGGTCGGTGGCAAAGACCTGTTCGACGGTGTGAACCGGCCCCACCGGGACCTTCAGCGCCTCTAGCCCCGCGATGATCTGATCGGAGGTCAGCTTTGCCAGAGCCTCGGCCAGGATGGGGATCAGCACCTCTCGGTGTGCCAGGCGGACGGGGTTGGTGGCGTAGTCGGCGTGGGTGGCCAGATCGGGCCGCCCGATAAAGTCGCAAAACCGGGTGAATTGCGCATCATTGCCGACGGCCACCAGCACATGGCCATCGGCGCTGGCAAAGGTCTGGTAGGGCACAATCGAGGGATGCCCATTGCCACGCCGAGGCCGGTCGGCGCCGGTGGTCAGATGCGACACGCCTTCATTGATCAGCCAAGCGACGGTGCTGTCGACAAGTGACAGGTCGATATGCTGCCCCTGCCCCGTCGCATCGCGGTGGCGCAGGGCGGCCAGGATGCCGATCGCCGCATACATGCCGGTCATCACATCCGCGATGCCGACGCCGACCTTCATCGGCTGGCCATCGATTTCTCCGGTCAGGGCCATGGTGCCCGCATAGCCTTGCGCCATCAGGTCGTAACCGGGCTTTTCGCGGTTGGGGCCGGTATGGCCGAAGCCGGAAATCGAGCAATAAACAAGGCTTGGATGGTCGGCGCACAGCGTGCCGTGATCGAGCCCGTATTTGACCAGACCCCCGGGCTTGAAGTTCTCGATCACCACATCGGCGCGGGCCGCGATTTGCCGGATCGTGTCCTGCCCCTCAGGCGTGGCGATATCGACGCCGACGGACAGCTTGTTGCGGTTGGCGGCCATGAAATAGCTCGACAAATCCGTGGGTTGCCCATCGGAGCCGGTGGCGAAAGGTGGGCCCCAGCTTCGGGTGTCGTCGCCACGCTCGGGATGTTCGACCTTGATCACGGTTGCGCCCAGATCGCCCAGCGCCTGCGTGCAGGTGGGCCCGGCGAGGATCCGGCTGAGGTCGAGGATGATAAGGCCGTCGAGCGGGCCTTTCGGCGTGTCAGATCCGGCCATCATAGCCTCCACGCTCGATTTCGGCGGCGATCACGGTGAATGTCTCAGCGCTCAGCGCGGTCTCGATGGCGGCGCGTAGCTCGGCACGGTTGCGCACCGTTACGCCCGCGCCCCCCATGGCCCGGCCCATGGCGGCAAAGTCATGGCGGTGGGGGTAGTCGACGGCGGCATTCTGCAATTGCCGCTCGCGCTGTTTCTTTTCGATCAAGGCCAGGGAGGCATCGACAAAGACGATGATGATCGGCCTCAAGCCCATCTCGGCGGCGGTGGTAAGTTCCCCGGCGCCCATCAGAAACCCGCCATCGCCCACGAAGGCCACGGCGGGGCGACCCGGATCGGCCAGGGCCAGGCCCATCGCCATGGGAACGGCACAGCCCATGGTGCATAGGCCAGAGCTTTGGATCAGCGTCTTGGGCTGCGGGCATGCCCACATCTGGCTGAGAAGGATACGGTGCGCCCCGCTATCGACCGAGGCCGCCGTGTCGGGCGGCAAGACGGCGCGCGCCTCGGCGATCACACCGGCGGGGCCCCAATCGTCCCCCTGCGGGAAGGCCCGGGCCAGCACGGCTTTGGTGGCTGCGGGCTCGCCCCCGGGCCAGGTCGCGTGCGGCCTGGTGCCGGACAAAGCGGCGATCCCCGCACCGATATTGCAGGTGAAGCTGAGCGTTGCCTGGTGCATGTAATGGTGGTTCGGCGCCGCCTGGAGGTCGATGACGCGCTGCTTGGACGGGTCCCACACCTCGCGCCAGCCGGGGCGCATCTCAATCGGGTCGTATCCGATGCAGAGGATCAGATCGGCTTGTTCGACCAAGGGCAGTAGGTGCTTGTCGGCCAAGGGCGATAGACCGGCACCGCCCAGGGCAAGCGGGTGACTTTCGGGAATGACACCCTTGGCCTTGTAGGTGGTGATCACCGGAATGCTGTAGGTTTCGGCAAAGGTCTTGAGGTCAGCGGCAGCCCCGTCGGCCAGCACGTCGAGACCGGCAACGATCACGGGGCGCTCGGCCTCGCCCATCCAGGCGTCGGCGGTCCCGAGCGCCGCGCCATAGGGCGCGACACTGGATGTTGCCGCGCGGCGGCGGCCCGTTGGCGCGGCGGGCGCATCGGCGACGGAAATCGGCACGTCGATGAGAACCGGGCCCTGCCGCCGCTCGGTCGCGATCGCGACGGCCTTGTCGGCAATCGTATCGGCCTCGGCGGCGGTGAGCGTAAAGGTGGCTTTGGTGATCGGGTCCATCACGGCGCGGTGGTCCAGCACCTGGTGGGTGTAAGTCAGCGCCTCATCGGCATCGAGGCAGCCGGTCAGCACCACCATCGGCACGCGGTCTTGTTCGGCATTTGCCACGACATTGACGGCATTCATCAGGCCCGGCCCCACGGTGGCGATCAGGATCACCGGCGCGCCATCCACATGATGCACACCCTCGCCCATGAACCCGCCCGCATTCTCATGCTTGACCAGATGGACGGCGATCCCGGCCTTGGTCAGCGCATCGACAAGGGTCAGCACCTCACCACCTGGCATCCCGAACGCGTGGCGGCAGCCAGCCTCGTAAAGGCGGCGGGCGACAAGATCGGCGGCGCGCATGGGCTCGGACATAGGCAATTCCTCTTGGTTCCGAGGTTGGGGCCTACACCGAAAAATGACGGTCAGCCAAGGCGTATCGACACACAAGCGCGTGTGAGCCTGTTTCATTGACGATTGCGCGCAAGATATCGGCGTTAAGACCGCGTGCGGGGCCCCATCGACAAGGGGCGACATGACCCCGCGGCCCGGCCCCTGGCAGGCGACGTTTGCGCAAACAGCCACGCTCAGCCCCATTGCGCGGCGTGGACCGGGCGCGCTACACCTGTCTAAATAGACAGTCGAAACTGTCAGGGCGGGGACATATGGCCAATACCTCAGGATCTGAAAGCCGGAAACTTCTGTCCGGTTTGCAAGCTGTCATGGCCGACGCCGCGGCGGGTCAGGAACGGCTGGATCGCATCACGCGCCTGATCGCGGATTCGATGGGCACCGAAGTGTGCTCGGTCTATCTGCTGCGCGATGCCGACACGCTGGAGCTCTGCGCCACCCAGGGGCTGGCGCCGGAATCCGTGCATGTCACGCGGATGCGCCTGGGCGAAGGTCTGGTGGGCCGTGTCGCGCTGCGGGCGCAGCCGATCAACAGCGCCAATGCGCCCGACGAAAAGGGCTTTCGCTACATGCCCGAGACCGGCGAAGAGGCCTATTCTAGCTTTCTCGGCGTGCCGATCCAGCGCCTGGGCGAACGGCTGGGCGTGCTGGTTGTGCAATCCAAAGATGCGCGCGCCTATTCCGAGGACGAGGTTTACGGCCTGGAGGTCGTGGCCATGGTTCTGGCCGAGATGACCGAACTGGGCGCCTTTGTCGGCGAAGGTGCGGCCCTGAGTGCGCGGCATACCAGCCAGGTGATGATCCGTGGCACCTGCGGACAGGAAGGCGCGGCGATGGGCCATGTCTGGCTGCATGAGCCGCGCGTGGTGGTGACCAAACCGGTGGCCGAAGATCCCGAGGCCGAACGCACGCGCCTGACCGAGGCGATCGCGCAATTGCGCACCGATATCGACCAGATGCTGAGCCGCGCCTCGACCGGTGACAAGGAACAGCACGAGGTGTTGGAGGCCTACCGGATGTTCGCGCAATCACGGGGCTGGATGCGCCGGATGGAGGAGGACATCGCCCGCGGTCTAAGTGCCGAGGCGGCGGTGGAGAAAGAACAATCCAGCGCAAGGGCGCGGATGGAGACGGTGCCGGACGCCTATTTGCGCGAGCGGCTGCATGATCTGGACGATCTGTCGAACCGTCTGCTGCGGCTGCTGACCGGTCAGGGCAAGGATACCGGCGCCGAATTGCCGCGCGACCCGGTCCTCGTGGCGCGCAATATCGGGCCTGCGGAATTGCTGGATTACGGGCGCAAGCTGCGCGGTGTTGTTCTAGAAGAAGGCTCCGTCGGGTCCCATGCGGCGATTGTCGCGCGCGCCCTGGCGATCCCCTTGGTGATCCATACCGGCCGCATCACGACCGAAGCGTTGAACGGTGATCCGATCCTGGTCGATGGCGATCAGGGCATCGTGCATCTGCGCCCCGAGGACACGGTGGCGAGTGCATTTCGCGACAAGATGGCGATGCAGGCCGAAGCGCAGGAGCGCTATGCCTCGATCCGCGAAAAACCTGCTGAAACACGCGACGGCACGGTGATCGGCCTGCACATGAATGCGGGCCTGATGGCGGATCTGCCGTCCTTGCCGTCCTCGGGCGCCGAGGGTGTTGGCCTGTTCCGGACCGAGTTGCAATTTCTGACCCGCGCCCGCGTGCCGCGGCGGGGTGAGTTGGCGGGGCTCTACGCTCGCGTGATGGATGCCGCCCAGGGCAAACGCGTGGTGTTCCGGACACTCGATATCGGGTCGGACAAGGTGCTGCCCTATATGAAGCCGCAGGATGAGCCGAACCCGGCCTTGGGCTGGCGCGCGATCCGGGTGGGGCTGGACAAGCCCGGCGTGATGCGGATGCAATTGCAGGCGCTGATCCGCGCGGCGGGCGGGCGGCCGCTGAGCGTGATGTTCCCGTTCATCGCGCAATTCGACGAGTTTACCGAGGCCCGCGACCATTTGATGCGCGAGATCGATCGCGAAGCAGCTCTGGGCCATGTCTTGCCCGAGCGACTGGAAGTCGGTGCGATGCTGGAGACGCCGAGCCTGGCCTTCGCGCCGCGGCAATTCTTCGAACTGGCCGATTTCATCTCGATTGGCGGGAACGATCTGAAGCAGTTCTTCTTTGCCGCCGACCGCGAGAATGAACGGGTCCGGCGGCGCTATGACACGCTGAATGTCAGCTATCTGACCTTCCTGGAACAGATCGTGCATCGCTGTGGCGATAGCGATACGGCGCTGAGTTTCTGCGGCGAGGATGCCGGGCGACCGGTGGAGGCGGTGTGTTTCGCGGCGATGGGTCTGCGGACGCTGTCGATGCGGCCCGCATCGATCGGGCCGGTGAAATCCTTGCTGCGGCGCGTGGATCTGCGCGAGGCCCGCGCGGTGATCACCGAGGCGCGGGGCAGCGGCGGTCAAAGCGTGCGTGGCGCGATGATGGATTGGCTGAAGCGGCAGGGATAATTGCTGCGGCGGAATGCCTGTCGTCACGGCGTCTTGGTCAAGTTGCGCCGCCGGACATTGCCAAGGGCCGCGCGCCTGGTCGGTGGCGCGGCTGGCCTGCATGATGGAACATGGTGCGAAAGCCCCACGTGTTTGGGGGCGCTGCCCCCCCGTCCTTCGGACGCCCCCCGGAGTTTTTCCGCCAAGATGAAAGAGGCGCCTCGGATCCTAGCTGGCGCGGCGCAGGGTTGCCGTCAGCACCCCCATCCCGATCAGCGTGGCGCCGCCTGCGCGCGTCAGCCAGGCGATCACGCCGGGGCGCGACAGGCGATTGCGCAGGCTGCCGGCCAGCAGCGCATAGACCAGTGCGTTCAGCGTGGCCAATGCAACGAATGATGTGACCAGAATGGCGAATTGCGGCAGAAGGGCCGCGTCGGGCTGGATGAATTGCGGGACAAACGCGATGAAGAAGGCGATGCTTTTGGGGTTCAGCGCCGTAACGGCCGCGGCATGGCCGAAGGTGCGGCGGGCAGTAACCGCCTGCGCCTCCGGCAAGGCGAAGTCGATCTTACCCGCACTGAGGATCATCTTCGCGCCGAGATAGACGAGGTAAACGGCGCCGACCCATTTTAAGATCGTAAAGAGCGTCGCCGAGGCCAGGACCAAAGCGCCGAGGCCCGCGAGGGAGGCGGTCATTGCGATCAGATCCCCCAGCGCCACGCCCGCCGCGGTCGACAGGGCCACGCGTCGCCCTTGGCTGATCGCATAGCTCAGTACCAGCAGGACGGTTGGGCCGGGGATAAGCAGCAACGCAGTGGAGGCGACGACGAAAGTGAGCCAGGTATCAAGGGGCATAAGCGATCTCCGATGTTTCGAGCACTAAGCCCCGATCCCGCGGAAATGTCACTATCAGGCGATCCGTTATGGCGAACGCGCAATTGGGCTGAGCCAAGCGTCGAGAAAATGCCGCAACCGCTGATCCATGGGTGCCCCCTGATGGGCGGCACAGAACTGCAAGCCGATGCAATGGATCAAGAAGGCCTGGATGCCGTCCGCCAGCAGACGCGCGGGGACATCGGTCCGGAACGGGCCGCCCGCCACCCAGTCGGACATCAAATTCACTTGGCGCGCGAAGGTCTGCGCGATGGCGCCGATCTCATCCTTCGCCGCCGCTCCGGAATGGCGCAAAATGATGTCAAAGACGTATCGCTCGGAGGTCATGAACACCATGAGCGGGGTCAGACACGTGACCAAGTCATCCACGTTATTCGGTGCGGGGTGCACCGTCGCTTGATCGATCAATAGATCGATCTGCCCGCCAATCAGGTGGTCCATAAGCGCATCTTTGTCCCGGAAATGGGCGAAAAACGTGCCTTTGGCGACGCCGGCCTCCTTGACCACCTCATCGACACGCAGGGCGCCGTAACCGCCATCGGCAACAAGTGCCTGCGCGACCTGAAGCAGCTTTGCGCGGGTGACTAGGGTACGGGTCTGCATTTTTCGAACCATGCTCAACTATCCCAATTCTCTGACCGCAGTCAAAATATAAATTGACCGCGGTCATTTTGTATTTTATGACCACGGTCATTATTTTCCCGCGAGGACGCCATGCAATCGAAACGCATCTTGATCACCAATGGCCACCCGGCTGAAACGTCGCTTTCCAGGGCTTTGGCCGAAGCTTACGCAGAGGCCGCGCAGGAGGCGGGCCATGAGATACGCCTGCGCCACTTGTCGGCTTTGCAGTTTGACCCCGATCACGGCTATGCGGGCTATGGACAACAAAAACCCCTGGAGGCCGCGCTGAAGGCCTTCCAGGAGGACGTCCTCTGGGCGAATCATATCGTTCTGACAACGCCGATGTGGTGGGGCGGCTTGCCCGCCAAGCTAAAGGGTCTGATCGATCGGGTTTTGGTGCCGGGTTGGGCCTTTGATCCGCGTCAGCGCAACACGCTCGGCATGCCTCACCCGCTTCTGACGGGGCGCAGCGGGCGGGCGATTGTCACATCCGACACGCCCGCGCCGTTTTTCGGATTGTTCTATCGGCGCGCTTTGCTGCGCCAGATCAAGGGGCAGATTTTCAAGTTCATCGGGATTTCGCCGACCCGAATGACCCATTTGGCGCCAGCCAGCTCCGCGACTGCGGAGACCGTCGACAAATGGATCGACCAGATGCGCGCCCTTGGACGGAAGGGCATCTGAGGATCTGCGACGAGGAAGGGGCCTCTAGCCCATCACCCGCCCCGCCACCGCATCCAATTGCGCTACCAAGGCCGGATCGCGTTTGTCGGGCGCGGTCAGGATGGCGTGGTCAAGCGCACGGTCGCATTTGGCCGAACAGGGCGCGCGGTCCGGGCTGAGGCTTTGGGCCAATGTGGCCACCATCCTACGGGCGGCGGCGGCATTGCCGTGCAAGGTTTCGACGATGGCGGTGATATCGACGGCGCCGTGACCGGGATGCCAGCTGTCATAATCGGTGATCATGGCGACCGAGGCATAGCAAAGCTCGGCCTCGCGCGCCAATTTCGCCTCGGGCATGTTGGTCATGCCGATCACGTCGCAGCCCCAGACCTCTCGGTAGAGCTTGCTCTCGGCCAGGGTGGAGAATTGCGGGCCTTCCATGGCCAGATAGATGCCGCCGTCATGCACGGTCACGCCAGCGGCGCGGGCGGCGTCCGCAGCGGCGGCGCCGAGCGTCGGGCAGACCGGATGCGCGACCGAAACATGGGCCACGCAACCGGTGCCGAAGAACGATTTCTCGCGCGCGAAGGTGCGGTCGATGAATTGATCGACGATCACGAAATCGCCCGGCGCCATCGCCTCGCGGAAGGATCCGCAGGCCGAGACGCTCAGCACATCTGTCACGCCGATCCGCTTGAGCGCATCGATATTGGCACGGTAGGGCACGGTCGTGGGCGAATGGATATGGCCGCGCCCGTGGCGGGGCAGAAAGGACACCGTCAAATCGCCGATGCGCCCGGTCAGGATCTGATCCGACGGCGCCCCGAACGGACTGGCCACAGCCTGCCAATCCGCGCCGTCCAGCCCGTCGATATTGTAAAGCCCCGATCCGCCGATCACGCCAAGATGCCGGTCCATGTCGCCCCCATAGCTAAGCGTAGTCAGCGTGGCATCCGGGCCACGCAGATGCAACGCCGTGGCGTCGTGCAGGGCCGATATGCAGAAGTATTCCGTGACTCGCCCGGCATTTCCGCCTAGGTGCTGGGCAAATCTGTGCGGAGCCAGCCGTGGCAGCGGCCTGAGATCGCTTTAATCGAACAAAATTTGAGGTGCCCATGACCCGCATCCTTGCTGCGGTAACAAAAGGCCGTTTGTCGCCTGACCTGTCCTCGCTCGGCGAAAGCCTGAGCCCCGCGCGCCTGCGCATCGAAGTGCTGGCCGGCCTGACCGTGGCGCTGGCATTGGTGCCAGAGGCGGTGGCATTTGCATTTGTGGCGGGGGTGCATCCGCTGGTGGGGCTCTATGCGGCCTTTATCGTGGGGCTGATCACCGCGCTGATCGGTGGGCGGCCCGGCATGATCTCGGGCGCGACGGGCGCGTTGGCGGTTGTGATGGTCAGTCTCGTGGCCGATCACGGCGTCGAATATCTGTTCGCCACGGTGGTCTTGATGGGTTTGATCCAGATCGTGGTCGGGATCATGCGCTGGGGCAAGTTCATCCGCCTGGTGCCGCATCCGGTGATGCTGGGCTTCGTGAACGGCCTGGCGATTGTGATTTTCCTGGCGCAGCTTAGCCAATTCCAGGTGCCGGGCACTGCCGAGGCTTCGGGCCACGGCATGGCCAGCGGAGAGTGGCTGTCGGGCGCGCCGCTTTACACGATGCTCGCCCTTGTGGCGCTGACCATGGCGATCATCTGGGCCCTGCCGAAACTGACCAGTGTGGTCCCTGCCCCGCTGGCGGGCATCGGGATCACGGCGGCGATTGTGCTGATCTTCGGGATCGATGTGCCGCGGGTCGGTGATATGGCTTCGATCGAAGGCGGCCTGCCGCTGTTCCATATTCCGATGGTTCCACTGACCTGGGAGACGTTCGAAATCATTCTGCCCTACGCGCTGATCCTGGCCGCGATTGGTCTGATCGAAAGTCTGCTGACCCTGAACCTTGTCGGTGAAATCACCGGCAAGCGCGGTGGTGCAAGCCAGGAATGCGTGGCCCAGGGCGTCGCCAATACCGTCACCGGGGTCTTCGGCGGCATGGGCGGCTGCGCCATGATCGGGCAATCGATGATCAACGTGAAATCCGGGGCGCGGACACGGATTGCCGGGATCGCCGCGGCTTTGTTCCTGCTGTCATTCATCCTCTTCGGCTCCGCGGTGATCGAGCAGATCCCCTTGGCCGCGTTGGTCGGCGTAATGTTCATGGTGGTGATCGGGACATTCGCGTGGAACAGCCTGAAAATCCTGTTCAAGGTGCCGCGCACGGATGCGGTCGTGATCATCCTGGTCACGGTGGTGACCGTCGCCACCGACCTGGCCACCGCGGTGGTGGTTGGCGTCATCGTCTCGGCCCTGGCCTATGCCTGGCAAAACGCCACACGCATCCGCGCCCGCACCTACGAGACGCCCGAGGGCGCACGGGTCTACCAAGTGAAGGGGCCGTTGTTCTTCGGTTCGGCCGAGGGCTTTGGCGAACTCTTCAATCCGGGCGATGATCCTTCGGTCGTGATCGTGGATTTCGCGGAAAGCCGCGTGGCCGATCAATCCGCCCTGCAAGCCATCGAGAAGCTGGCGGGCCGGTATGAGGCAGCAGGCAAGAAGATCGAGCTGCGCCACCTGACCCGCGATTGCCACGCCTTGCTGACCAAGGCAGGCCACCTGGTGGTCGACAGCGATGACGACCCCGATTACGAGGTCGCGGTGAACTATTCGGTCCGCACAGGCATCTTGGGCGATCACTAAACGGAGCAGGTCGGGTCGTGTTGACACCTAGGTCACGGACCTGACCTACAATCGGCCCGAACCGACCGCCGCGCGATATGCTAGAGTGATCGCATGATCACGACCGGCCCCTACGATTTCCGTCGCGCGACGCGCGATGATCTCGCGTTGCTTGCGGTCTGGCAATCTCACCCGCATGTCCGCGCCTGGTGGGGTGCAAGTGAGCCCTATGGGGAAGCGGATTTGGCGGATCCCCACGTGGCGCGCTGGATCGTTTCATATGCAGAGCAGCCCTTCGCGTTCATGCAGGATTACAATGTGCACGGGTGGGACGACCACCATTTCGCCGATCTTCCCAGGGGCGCGCGGGGGATCGATCAATATATCGGCGAGCCCGACATGGTTGGATTTGGGCATGGATCTGCGTTTATCGGAACAAGAATGCAGGCTCTGTTTGACGAAGGCGCGCCCGTGATCGCAACCGATCCGCATCCGGACAATGCCCGGGCCATAGCCGTTTACAAGAGACTGGGTTTCGAACCGACAGGACCCGTGCAGCAGACCAAATGGGGCTTGATCTTGCCAATGGTTGCAAGACGATAGGCCGGACTGGTCCGCAAAGCATCGAAGGCGCGATCCTGTGCCGCCTCCGCTTGATGCGCAGATCTTGGCGCCCATGCGCGGCGAAGATTTCCAGGCGATTGCAGCTTGGCCAGAAAGACTCTGCGCCCTGTCAACACGGCCGCTCAAACCCGATTGATCCGCGTCAAAGACCGGCCCGCACCACGGTGCTATCGCCGATTCTGCGGAGCGTAATCAGGAGGAGCATGACCATGGCAGGTCGGATCGTTGTCTATTCCCGGAGCGGCACCACAGCGCGATTGGCCGAGGATCTGGCGGGGCGTCTGGGCTGTGAGATCTCACGGATCGATCCCGGGCGCTATGGCTGGCCTGTCTTGGGATATATGCGTGCCGGGCGCGACAGCCTGCGTGAATATCGCCCCGCGATCACCGTCACACCACCTGTGCAGGGCGCGGATTGGCTCGTGATCGGCAGCCCGATTTGGACAAGCTATCTGTCGACACCGCTGCGCAGTCTTGTGGATCAGCGCGCGGATCTGCCCCCCATCCTGGGCGTGTTCACCACCAGCGGCGGGGTCGATGAGCAAAAGAACGTCCCCCTTCAGATCGACGGGATCGGAGCCGCGGGTGCGATCCCTCCGTGGCTTTCACTGACCACCAAGACACACGGCACCGAGGCGGGCGAAGACAAGATCGCCGCCTTTGTCGCCCAGCTTCAGTCGCAGATCGCCTCTATTCCCCCGGGCGGGTGAGCGAAAAGACCTCGCGCACGACGGAGTAATCCTTGTAGCCCAGACGGGTGAGCGGGTTGAACTTCGTGACATCGAACATCCCATCCACCAGGCAATCGTCGCGCAGATGAACGCCGATCACCTCGCCGAAGACGGCAAAATTCGCCTCCCCCTCCAGGCGCAGGATCTGGGTCATCCGGCATTCCAGGCTGGCGGGCGCGTCAGCGACGCGGGAACAGGCGATCTCGGCACACTCCGTGCGGGCAATCTCGGCGCGCGTGAATTCGTCGTCCCCCTTCGCCCAGGGCCCGGAGGTTTCGTTCATCACCGCGCGCGCCTCATATTCCACGATATTCACGCAGAACACGCCCGTGTCTCGGATATTGGCCACACTGTCCTTGGTATCGCCCCGGTCGTCCTTGGCCGAGGTCGAGGCGAACATGACCTGGGGCGGCACATAGGCCACCGCATTGAAGAAGGAATAGGGTGCCAGATTGTCCACGCCATCCGCGCCGCGGGTCGAAATCCAGCCGATCGGGCGCGGCGTGACCACAGCATTGAACGGATTGTGCGGCAGGCCATGGCCATCGGCGGGGCGGTAGTACATCTGAGGGCTCCTTGACGGGTATTTGGCAAAGACCTACCCCCGTGCTAGGCCGGGCGCCAGCATCAAGATCAAGGGCGCCCGACAGGCTCACATGTACAGGCTGGCTGAGGAAACGCCCGAGGATCGGGCCGAGGTGGAGGCGCTTTATGACACCGCCTTTGCCCCGGGGCGCGAGGCGCTGTCGTCGTATCGACTGCGCGATGGTGTGGCGCCTATCGCCGCTTTGTGCCTGATGATGCGCGATGATCTGGGGATCCTGGCGGGCGCGATCCGGTTCTGGCCCGTGCATGTCGGGGAAGCCGAGGCGTTGTTGCTGGGCCCGGTGGCGGTGCACCCGACGCGGCAGGGCGAAGGCCTGGGCGCGACGCTGATCGCCGAAGGATTGGACCGGGCGCAAGGTGGCGCCTGGCCCCGGGTGCTGCTGGTGGGCGACGCGCCCTATTACGGGCGCTTCGGGTTCCGCCGCCTGACAGGCGTGCACATGCCACCGCCCACCAACCCTGATCGCGTTCTGGGCTATGGCGACTGGGCGGGGATCACCGGCCCGGTCACACAGCATATCAGACACCGCTAGGCGCGGGCGCCGTGCCGTGGACCGGGGCCTGCCCCGGGGCCGCCCACGGCGCCCGCTCACCTGCGGCCCATGATCCATGGTCCGCTGCCTATCCGCAGCAAAAACGATCATAAAACGCACAGACCGACGCCGTCGTCGCGCTGACACAGCCGCGGTAAACGCAATCGCGCCGTGCATCCGGGTCAGGGCGAGATCACACTGTCCAAGAAATCCACAATTCGCTGATGAAACACCGCGTGGAACGCCGCTCGGTCAAAGCCCTCCGCGTCGCGACAATAGGTGTCCCAGGTATAGCGATCATAGTGCCGGATGCTCTCGGGGCACGGTGCAGCAAACGCAAGATGGCCAGCGTTTTCGACGACATGAACCTCGGGCGAGTCCGGCAGGTTGGCCGCGAGCACCGCCCCGTTCCAGATATGGGGTGTCAGTTCGTCAATGGAGCCTGACCAGATCTGCACCGGAACCGTGACGTTTTCCAATGCCTCTCTGTCGAACGCGTAGCCATATCCCGGTGCGACGACGACAATCGCTGCGACACGCGGATCGCCCGCCACATCCCGCAGACGGGGATCGAATTCGGTTGGGTCCACGTTGTCCAGGGCGCTCGGGTCGCAGGTGAGGTCTTCGGGGGTTTCAGCGCAATGCCGTGCCGCTTGGTCGATATCGATCAGCGCACCGGCGGCCGCCAAAGCCGTATATCCGCCCATCGAAAAGCCGAAGACGCCGATGCGGTCGGCATCAATCACATCCGCATGGATCCAGTCTGACACCATGTAGTCCAAGGTGCGTGAGATATCCGCCGGCCGTGAGACCAGCCAGTCGGACGCCACCGTCAGCTGGTTCTGGGCGTTGTCGCCGGGATGTGTCAGGGCGACAGCAACATATCCCGCTTCGGCAAGCGCCAGTGCCGTATGGACATGTGCGTGCATATTGCTGTCATGTCCATGAGACAACAGGACGAGAGGCAGCTCTTCTCCCTCAATCTCTCCGTCCACGGCCAAAGCCTGGCCGAATGGGACGTTCACGGCCGCCACCCTCGACGAGGATGACGGATACCAGATGCCAATTTCGATCGGTGGCGAGGTTGGGATCGTCGCCTGCTCAAACCCGACCGCCTCTGCGACGGCGGGGCAGAGAATTGCAAAGCCGAGGGCGATAGACCAAAGCCGCATGTCTTAAGCCTCCTGAATTCTCAGCGGAAGCCTACGAACCGATCCGCCGCGGGGCAACGCTTCAAACCACACGCGTTGAAATCGTGACGATAGGCGCGGGACAGCATCGAAAGCTTTCGGCGCTATCAGACCCTGGCCGCAAAATGCATTGCGTTTGATTTGGGCCAGCGTTCGGCGCGATGATACAAGCCATTGCGCGCCAAACGCATCTGATCTGAGAACAGGTCGCTGGCGGCTTGCGCCCGCGCCGCGCCGTCGCCCCGCACCGGCGGGCAGGGCCACCTGGCACTGGCCTTCGCGCAACAGCATCCCTGCAATCCCAAACCGCCGCTTGATCGGGCCCGAAAGCCGCGCCATCACGGTGGGATGTGGCGTTCGATCCTTCTTGCTCTGCTTCTGACCCTGCTGCCCGGGCTCCGCGCCCCGGTGGCGCAGGAATTCATCGCCGTACCGCATCTATTGTCCGATGACGCCTTTTACCGGTTGATCGCCTGCGCCGCGCCGCCGGGGCTCGACTGCAACAAACCGTTCATTTTCTGGCCCGAGGACCAGCGCCTGTCGCTGACCGTTGGCATCGCCGCAACCGATCCGACCTTTCCCGATTACAAATTCGACCTTGTCGACAGCGCCATCGACGACGCCATCGACCAAATCAACGGCGCGGGCGCTCATCTGTTTCTGGAACGCGCCTATGAGGGCGCTTACGACATCCCGGTGTTTCTGATCGACGCCCCGCAGGGTGGGGTGATTTCCGGCACCGGGGTGCCCGAATTGGATGGCGCTGAGATCGCGATTGCCCGCGTTGCCATCCGCTCGCGTGGCGCTGATATTGTCGCCGCCTCTATCGCGATCAGCCAGGATATCAGGCGGCGCGAAATCGCCTCGGTTGTCCTGGAGGAATTGGTACAATCATTGGGCCTGCTGACCGATATCGCCTCGCCTGCTTACGAAACGTCAATCTTTGCCGAAGATGGTAACTCCGCAACCCGGCTGCGCGGCCAAGATGCCGCCGCCCTCCGTCGCCATTACCCGCGCCCCGGCGTGCCTGAGCGGACATCCTCCTCCGCCACCGACTAAGCCCCTTGCCGTAGAAAGGCTGGCCATGATCACATCTGCCCAAAAGACAGTCGCCGATTACATCCGAACCATCCCGGATTTCCCGCATGAGGGGATCCTGTTTCGCGATGTCACCACGCTATTCCAAGATCCGCGCGGGTTCCGTCTGGCGGTCGATCAGCTTCTGTCCCCCTTTGTGGGCCAAACCATCGATTCCGTAGCAGGGCTTGAGGCGCGCGGTTTTATTCTGGGCGGCGCTGTGGCGCATCAATTGTCAAAGGGCTTTGTCCCGATCCGGAAGAAGGGGAAGTTGCCTGCCGCCACGATCGAGCAATCCTATGCGCTGGAATATGGCGAAGCGATTGTCGAAATCCACGACGACGCGGTCGGACCGGGTGACAAGGTGCTGATCGTCGACGATCTGTTGGCCACCGGTGGTACCGCCGAAGCGGGCATCACCTTGATCGAGCGCCTGGGTGCAGAGGTCATCGGCTGCGCCTTTGTGATCGATTTGCCGGATCTGGGCGGCCGTGCAAAACTCGAAGCGATGAGCGTCCCTGTCCATGCGATCTGCACCTATGACGGCGCGTAACCGATAGTTGCAAAAAACAGTTTTTCCACGCGATAAGCCCTAGGTTTCTTAACCTTACGTTAAGCAATTTCCGGCTACTGTATACATGTCCGCACTTCCGCGGGCTTCTCTGCTTGTTGAACCCGACTGCTGCGTATTCTGATCCCAATCCAGAATACGCAGCACCCCGGGGATCCAGGGTCACAAACCCACGCTTCCGCAAAAATATACACGATCAGAAATTGTCCTGCGCGCGACGCCGCGATAGGAGTGTGGCGTAGAGCGGGTGGTGCACCCCTCCGGCGGGCGTGATGGAATGGTAGACATATCAGACTTAAAATCTGAAGGGGATTTCCCCGTGTGGGTTCGAGTCCCACCGCCCGCACCAACAACGTTTCGATAGTAACGGGCAATATCCGGACAACGTGCTGGGCGGTAGTTGTTTCGCAGAAACGATGAGAGCTTCAACGGTTCTAGTTTACTCCTTTCAGCGGCACCACTCTTTCCTTGACCTACTACACGTCGCGCTACTTGCGGCCGAGTTGCGGGTTCTGGGTTTCTCCTCTCGACCGCGCCAACTTTAGATCACTCTTGCAATGGTTCGGACGATTTGGACCTGAGTTCCGAAAAGGCCCACACGCGCGCCTCCCAAGTATTTGTTTTACCTGATTGATCTAGTGTCAGCAGAACAAAGATTTCCCGGTTTGATGAACAATGGCCCAGATCCAAGCCTCGACAGGCTGCGGCGGCGCCGCCCTTTGAGCCGCCGCTGAGGCGCCCTGTGCCAACCCCGATTTGTCGACCCTCAATGGCGCCCGCGCGTTGAGCGTGTCTGCGCGTAAACTGTCTGTGTCACTACGTACATAGAGCGGATCATCGGATGCGCGCGAAGGATCCGGGCGCGAGCTCGCAAAGCCCATGGATTGGAAAACATCCGTAGCCACGGGCACAGCGCCCGCCCCTCATCCCCAATCGTCATGCCATCGTCACATCACGCGCTTAGGCCAAGGGCGGGACGACGACCAAAGTATCGGCCATGCTGTATCGCACGCTCTTCATCTCCGACATCCACTTGGGCACGCGCGGGTGTCGCGTCGACCTTTTGGTCACCTTCTTACGCAGCCACGATGCCAGCACCATCTATCTGGTTGGCGACATCTTCGATGGCTGGGCGATCAGTCGGCGCGGCTGGCATTGGCCGCAGAGCCATAACAACGTCATCCAGACGCTTTTGGACAAAGCGCATCGCGGCACACACATCATTTTTGTACCCGGCAACCATGATGAGGTGATGCGCAACTATCTTGGCACGCATTTCGGTGGGATTGAGGTGATGCGAACCGCCGATTTCACCGGCATCACCGGCAAACGCTACCTGGTTACACATGGTGATCAATTCGATACCGTTGTGATGAATGCGAAGTGGCTCGCCCATTTCGGCGACGCGGCCTACGACTTCATGATTTGGATGAACCCCAAGATCAACCGCCTGCGCGGGCTGTGGGGCGGACAATATTGGTCACTGTCAAAATGGGCCAAGCGACAGGTGAAGACGGCGGTCAATTTCATCGGCCAGTACGAAGACGTGCTGGCCGAGGAAGCAAAGCGCGGCGGCTATGACGGTGTCATCTGCGGCCATATCCACCACGCCAACATCCGGCAGATCCAAGGCATCGCATATATCAACACGGGGGATTGGGTCGAGAGCTGCACGGCGATTGTCGAATATCCCACCGGGAAGATCGAACTGATCGACTGGGAAGAGCGCGCAGCACCCCCACGCCCCCGCCGCGGATCAAAGAAATCATCAGCGCTGGCCAGATTGGACAGCTAGTCAGGAGAAAGAGCCATGACATCCGCGGTGACCGTGACCGAACAACTCGGCCAAGCGATCAACCAGAACGCCACGCTGACCCGGGACGGCCTGTTGGAACGCGGCTTTGCCCGTCTGTTTCGCGGCCTGGTCTATGCCCAGATTTGGGAGGATCCGGTGGTTGATATGAAGGCTCTGCAATTGGGCCCTGACGATAACGTGGTCTGCATCGCATCGGGTGGCTGCAATGTGTTGTCCTATCTCACGGCCAATCCTGCATCGATCACGGCGGTCGATCTGTCGCCTGCCCATGTGATGCTGAACAAACTGAAACTGGCAACGATGTGTCACGCGCCGGGACACGCCACCATGTTCGCGATGTTGGGACGCGGTGATCAAGCCGACAATGTCGACGCTTTCGACACCTATATCGCGCCGCATCTGGATGAGGAAACGCGGGACTATTGGAACGGTTTGACCTTGACCGGACCGCGCAAAAGGATGCTGGCGCGTGGGCTGTACCGCCATGGTCTGCTCGGTCGGTTTATCGGCGCGATCCATTTGGTTGCCAGAGTCGCCGGGGTCGATTTCGCGCCGCTATTGGCGGCCCGGACATTGGACGAACAGGCAGCGTTCTTCGACACGCAGATCGCGCCGCTCTATGATAGTCGGCTCGTCCAGTTTCTGGCCAAGCGGCGGGCGGCGCTGTTTGGGCTTGGCATACCGCCTGCACAATATGACAAACTGGCCGCGGATGCAGACGGCGACATTGTTGCGGTCCTGAAAGAGCGCACACGCAAGTTATTCTGCGATTTCCCCATCGCAGACAATTACTTTGCATGGCAAGCAGCACACCGAGGCTACCAGCCCACCCCGGACGCCTCGCTGCCACCCCATTTGCAAGCCCGGCACTTTGAGACCGTCCGCGCCAACGCCGCGCGGGTAAAGGTGCTGAACAGATCCCTCACCGATGTGCTGATGCAGCAACCGAACGGATCGAAGCAGGCCTATGCCCTGCTGGATGCGCAGGATTGGATGAATGACGATCAACTAAATGCGTTGTGGAATGAAATCACACGCACCGCTGCGCCCGGCGCACGGGTGATCTTCCGCACCGGGGGGCGGGACGACATTCTGCCCGGCCGCGTTTCAGAGGCAACCCTGCGCCGCTGGTCTTATCAAGCAGACGCTTCTGCAGAAGGGTTCGCCAATGATCGTTCTGCCATCTATGGCGGCTTTCACGTGTATCATTTTGTAGGATGACACGATGACCGAAACGCATGGCGCGCTCATGGATCAGGTCTATCGCCGGCAAAGACTGATCTACGATGTGACACGCAAATACTACCTTCTGGGCCGCGATCACGCGCTGCGCCAAATTCGACCTGGCCCCAATGCGCATGTGCTGGAAATCGCCTGTGGGACGGGACGCAATCTGGATCAGATAGATGCCCGCCATCCTGGCCGGCACCTATATGGCCTGGACATTTCATCCCAAATGCTGCGCTCCGCAGAGGCGAAGCTGGGGGATCGCGCGAAATTGGCATTGGGTGACGCCTACGATTTCGACCCCGTCGCGATGTTCGATCAGCCACAATTCGATCGCATTCTCATGTCCTATTGCATTTCGATGATCCCGGATTGGGAGAGCGCGATTGCAGAAGCTTTGAACCATCTTGCGCCGGGTGGGCAGCTGCATATCGTCGATTTCGGCGATCAGTCACGCCTGCCCCGTTGGTTCGATCGGCGTCTTCGCACATGGCTCGACCAGTTTCATGTCACTCCACGCGACAGCTTGCCCGCATTCCTGGCTCAACAAGACAAAGCAGACTTCACCCACCGACCTCTCCTGCGGAGCTACGCACAATATGCGTGCCTGATGAAAGGGTAAGGCAGTTGCCAAGCAAAAATACGAGACGAGGTGAGCGTTTCAGCAATGCGCACGCGGCGTCCGCTGCATTTGGGATAGTTCGGGATCGTCAGAGCTATCAGCGCCAAAGCCAGCGCGCGACCGTTTACAAAGTTCGGCCGCAAACGCGTAGAGACATCTGGCGGCGATATCAGGCGTATGATTCACGTCTTCGATCACCGAGCTCTCGCGCGACGACGCACTCGCAGCAATGTCACCTGCATCGAGGAGATAGCGCGCCTTGATCCCCGCTGTGCACGGATTTCGCCACCATCAGATGCAGCTGCCGATGAAGTCATCCATGGGGTGACCGGTGCGAAGTGGTCCCGGAAACCGTTCGCAAGGGCGGGGTCGCGTGGGAACCCATTGTGATCACTCTACACGGAATGGCGAACTGGTCGAAGACGCGCTTATGTTCGGTGGGCCCGATTGAGCCGGAATTATTTCTCTCATCTCCCATCCACCCCAAGCCTCTTTAGGACGCCAAAGCCGCATGAGTGCCCGCAGAGGTTGGGCGAGCACGGCGCCAATCGCGGAGAGCTATGGCTGTCGACAACAGATCGAGGCCGCCTTCATCGGGCTGTTACAGTTGTGTGATGGACGGGTCCCACAGGTGCGGAACGGCGCACCGATTGTTGGTATTTCACAGGGGACCTTTCGAATGACATACCGCGCGCTGACGATGACGTCGGCCCTTGCCCTTCTTGCCGCGCCCGCGTTCGCGCAAGACATGAATTTCAACCGCATCGCCTCATTCACTGTGGCTGACAATTTGCCCGAGGCAGAAGAAACCTCGGCCGAGATCATCGCGGCAACCGCCGACGGGATGACATTAGTCTACACCGACAGCCCCGGTGGCTCGATCGGGTTCATCGACATCACCGATCCGGCCAACCCGGTCGCCGCAGGCGTGTTCATGCCCGATGGCGAGCCGACCTCCGTCTCGGTGATTGGCAATTACGCGCTGGCTGGCGTGAACACATCGGCCAGCTATACCGAGCCTTCGGGTTTTCTGGTGGAAATCGACATCACCACACAAGCCGAAGTAGGCCGTTGCGATTTGCCCGGTCAGCCCGACAGCGTGGGCATATCGCCAGACGGCACCTTCCTGGCTGTGGCCATCGAAAACGAACGCGACGAGGATCTTGGTGATGGCCGTGTCGGTCAGATGCCCGCGGGCTCAGTCTTCATGGTCGACCTGACCGCCGACGGGTTGATCGCGTGTGACACGGCGCGTGTGGCCGATATCACTGGCCTTGCCGATATCGCGCCTGACGATCCGGAGCCTGAATTCGTCTCCATCAACGGCGAAAACGAAGTTGTGGTGACCCTTCAGGAAAACAATCACATCGTCGTCTTGTCCTCTGCCGGGGAGGTCTTGAACCATTTCTCCGCCGGAGAGGTCACTCTGGACGGTGTCGACACCGAAGAGGAAGGTGCGCTGATCTTCGATCAGACGATCACCGTCCCCCGCGAGCCCGACAGCATCACCTGGATCGATGATACGCATTTCGCGATGGCCAATGAGGGCGATATGGACGGCGGCTCGCGCGGTTGGACGATCTTCAGCCAGGATGGCGAGGTCATCTACGACAGCGGCACGTCCTTCGAACATGCGATCATCTCGGTCGGTCATTATCCGGAAGAGCGCTCAGGCAACAAAGGGGTTGAACCCGAAAGTGTCACCTTCGGCGTCTATGGCGAGACACCTTATGTTTTCGTCGGCGCGGAACGGGCCTCGATCGTCGGTGTCTATGATATCACCGATCCGGCCAATCCGGTGCTGGAACAGCTACTGTCGTCGGGTATCGGGCCGGAAGGTTATGTCACCATTCCCGAGCGTAACCTCCTGGTTTCGGCCAACGAAGTGGACGATGCAGGCGCGCGGGCGCATGTGATGATCTTTGAGTATCAGGACGCGCCGGCATCCTACCCGCATCTGACCTCGGCTGGCATGGCCGAACTGACGGGTTGGGGCGCGATTTCGGGCCAGGTGATGGCCGAGGACGGCACAATCTACGCTGTCTCGGACAGCTTCTACAGCATGCAGCCCACCATCTTCCACATCGATGTGTCACAAACGCCCGCGCAGATCGTGGATGCCATCCGTGTCACCCGTGAAGGGCAACCGGCACAGTTGATCGATATGGAGGGCATCGCACTGGACGGAGATGGCGGCTTTTGGATCGCGTCCGAAGGCCGCTCGGATCGTTTGGTGCCCCATGCGATCTACCATGTCGGTGCAGATGGTGCGATCGAAGATTATATCGCGCTGCCGGACGAGTTGCTGGCGGTTGAGCGCCGCTTCGGCTTCGAGGGCATCACACGCGTCGGGGATGTGCTCTACATCGCCGTGCAACGGGAATGGCGGGATGACCCCGACAACCACGCCAAGGTTCTGGGCTACGATTTGGAAACCGAGGAATGGTCGGTCATCCACTACCCGCTGACCGAGCCGGAGACCGGTTGGGTTGGTCTCAGCGAGATCGTGGCCCATGGCGACTTTGTCTACTTCATTGAACGGGACAATCAGCACTATGACCGTGCCGTGACAAAAATCATCACGCGCGTACCGCTGAGCGCGATGGACGCCATGGTGAGCTTGGGTGAAACGCCCGCTATTCTTGAACCGGAACTGGTGGTTGACCTGTTGCCCTACCTCACCTCCACCGGTGGCTACGTCCTCGACAAGGTCGAAGGTCTGGCAATTGCGGCGGACGGAACCTTGTGGGTCTCGACCGACAATGATGGCGTAGACGACCATTCCGGGGAGACGATGTTCTTCGCGATCCCAGCGCAGTAACCCAAGGCATCCTAGGATCTGGAGCCCCCGCAATGGTGTATTGCGGGGGGTCTCTCTATGTCCTGTTCTTCGATTGGGTGGTCAAGACCGGTGAAACAGGCAGTGAACTATCTTAGCTTTCCCGGTTCAGGATTAAGGTCGCGGCCGCTGCCCAACCCGTTTCGCTGCACATCTCGGGTTCTCTCTCTCCGCCATCCCGCTCCTACCTACTCACCAGCAAGAGATATGACGGGCGGCAAGCTCTAGGGGAGTAACGGCGATGGTCATGCCGGTTGTGGACCAGACGAGCGCCATTGCCACTCCGAAGCGCTATGTCCTGACCGGGAAAACCGGCAGGCGCAGGAGCGAGACAGGCTAGGATTTGTCGATGCGAGGCAACCCAAGGGTAGTCACCGCCGGGAGCAGCGCCGCCACAAACAGGCCAAGGCAGCTGGCAGGAAAAAGCGTTGGTGCCGAAATGCTAAGACTGATGCCGGTCGTCAGCGCGCCGCTGCGAAAGCCAAGCAATCTCGCGGAGGTCACGAAGTAAGTCGCGTTTTCGCGCGATCCGACCGCAGAACTTCCGTCATGCAGGCCGCCCCGGTGATCGTCGCGAGGCGGGTTCCAATCCCAAGCAGAAAGCGTGCGATCACCAGACTTGGCCAGCCTGGCATCTGCCCGAGACGCGCTGTCGCCACGACCCCGAGGATCAGTGCCCATGCAATTGGAGCCCGGCGCAAATGAGATCCGACAGCCCGCAAGGCAGTAACAGGGTCGGCGTGAGCCCCCTAACATAGGCCGCAAACGCAACCGTCACCGCCATCACCCCCGCATCGCTTTCAGCGGCACAGGCATCGCAGAGTAGCGGTTGCAGGTTTACCGCAAAGGTCACCGTGAAGAGCCGAACTGCCATGGCAAAATATATATGATAGTTTTCATAGTGCACTCGATAGAGCGAGCATGTGGCGAGAGTACGATACATCCGGCTTGCCGATATGGTCTCAAGCGCGTTCCAGAGCGGAAAACTAGCTCCGGGTGCAAACCTACCGACCCATCAGGCGTTTCCGCGTCCGGCGCCGAGCCCTTTGTGACCATTGCGGCAGTCCCACAGGCGTTGCGGCTTACTTTTGGTGGCTTTGCGCAGAATGACCTGAAGGATGCTTTTCGAAGCGTGAAAAACATTATCGCGCTTGCTCAACACTAGACCAAGATCGCGAGGACCCAGTTTGCCCGCCTTCTATCGCCGACACGTCTTTTCAACGCCGTGACGAGACAGGACGATATGCACCGACCCGTCGCCTTGGGAAAATCCTGAACGCGTCAGAAACAGGAGATGTGCCAATCATCCGTCGGATCGCATCTTGGGCTTGCGTCGTCAGCAGACCAACAATTTCCAATCCCAGCCGCGCCGCTTGACCCAATTCCCCGCCCATCGCCCCCATGAACCCCACCAGACCGACATCCCTATCCCGTAAAACCGGGCCAAAACCGTGCAAGATCGACGCCGATCATCTCGGACAAACCCGCATTGCGATCCGACAGGTGACGCAGAAGATAGTCCCGCGTCTTGTCGCGCATGGCTTCCGGGGGCTTATCCTCGGTCAGGACCCGTTCCGACACATAGCGGAACCAACGCCTGTAGGCGCGATGTGCCAACTTTGCCATTCGTGGGGTACCCGCGCCAAAATGGCGTGCATAGCGGTACTTCACAAGGATCTGACCCACCCTGTTCAGGCGCTGCAATCGGCGCAGGCGCTTGGGATAATGGGTCCGGTTGTGCCAGGTTTCGACATCTTCGATGGACATGGGCGACAGCCCCAGAAAGCCCGTCACTTCATCGATAGCGGCCTGTCTATTCGCATTGAAGGCTTCGAACAGGACGACATGCACGTTGTCCGGGCCCAGCGCGTCACGGAACTGGCGCAGCCTTGGCGCATAGGTCGACCCAAGGATGATCGAATGCTCGGCGCTCAACGCCTCTTCGAGGGAGAGAGAAGTTCGACCGCTGCGCAACAGGTGCCAGTATTGCGAAAACGCGCGTTTCACCGGATCGCGCAGCATGAAAATGACTTTTGTCTTCGGGTTGGACGCTTTGATGCGAAAGGCTGCGACATCTGACATCAGATAGGTGGTCGTATCCTCCCCGAGCATGGCGCCGGGCGGCGCATCTGCGAAACGGGCCTCGTACCAGCTTTGAACCTCGGGGGCAGCCGGATCGCGCCAATCGAGATCCGGACCGTCCATGCCCAGAAAATCGCCATGCGCAATCGGATCATCCGCGTCGAAAAAGTAGATCTCGTTCCTGGCCATCCAGACGTCGGGATGCCGGTCGAGGATCTGATGAAGTGAGGTCGTGCCGCATTTCGGCGCACCTCCGATGATGAAATCCGGTGTCATGGACTGGCCCTTGCGTCGATTGCTGCCTCAACCGTCACAAAAGGGCACAAGCGCCGGGTCGCAGACAAGGGCAGCGCGATCAGGTCGGCAAGACAACGCCAAGCAGGTCGCAAAACAGCGAAATTGACCTCTTTGGGCGATGCATAAAGAGGCACATTCCGATCTTCACACCTCACCTAAAACGGAGCCGCAGAATGGATCAGGGGCGACTGCGCAAGCCCGTCTTTCAACGGCGCCCGGTCAGTCGCCTAGATTTGTTCACGGATGGATGGCCGTGCACAGCCTGGGACGCCCGCCACATCTTCAATACGAGCCTTGGACCTCAGCCACAGGTCAGCCGTTGAATCGTGCCCGTGGCGTCGACTTCGATGTTCAATCGCTCAGGGGCGAAATCGGTCGTCACAAGATCGTCTGGGCCGATAATGCGCATGTTGAGGTCGGCGGGTAAGGTAACCGCTGCGATGTTGCTCCCGACGAGGCTGGAATAGCCAGCCGAATTGCATGTGTCCGCCTCGCCTTGGCATCCCGCCAGGATCATGGCGGGTGCGAGAATAAGAGCGGACAATTCCGGTCGTAGAAATGTTCTTCGCATATCGTGTTCCTTGCGAACTTGGGGGAATGGTCGCGCGGTGACCGCGCTTAGTGATTGGCCATCAGACCGTCTCCGCCGAGACCAGGTCGGCTGCGGTCTTGAATTCCTTAGGCGTCATGCCGGTGTTCTTCTTGAACGCCGTGTAGAAAGAGGATCGGGAGTTGAACCCAACCTCATAGGCGATGATCGTCACCGGCTGCTCGCCCGCCAGGATCAGTGACTTCGCCTCTTCGACACGGCACGTATTCACGAAATCGAAGAACGAAACGCCCATATGCTCATTCAATGATTGGGACACGTAATTGGTCGACACGCCGATATGCTTGGAGAGGATCATCAGCGACAGGTTCGGATCCCGAAACAGGTGCTCCGTCGCCATGGCGGCCTTCAGCTTGTCTGAAATCCGCGCGGCGCGGTCAGGGCTCAAGGCGCTTTTCTCATATTTCACATGACTGGCGTGGTCGGCTTCCTCAGCCACCGGATCGCCAGCAGCGATGCCCGGCGATTGACGCAAGCCCCAGATGCCAAGGGTCAGGACGATCAAAAGCTCCAGCGTACGGTCGATCAGCGGCAAAAGCTGCGGCCGCGATGCAAGCGGATCCGACACCAACGCGATCAGGTTCAGAACCGCAAACGAGCCCAGAATAACCGCCATCCCGGTGATCCAGCGAATTTCATGGGGCTCGGTGCTGGCAAATAGATCTTTCAACCGTTCGCGATGCTTGATCTGTGTCATCATCGTTAACACCACGTAGGTGAGACATTGCAGGTAAAAGGCGAAGACCAAGACAATCAGCGCAAGCCCGATGACACTGCTGAGGCCCGACCCGCTGCCATTCGTGCCCCCCCACAGCATGTCGTTCTGGGACTCGACCGACAGAAATAGAATGCCAACCGCAACCAGGACAGACAAACCCGGCAGGGTGAGATGCAACAGTGTTTCGCGACGACCGCTCGACAGTGGCTCACCCGTCAAGGCGCGCACATAGACCAGCAAAGCGGGCGGGATGAAGAACGACGATGCATAGGAGATCATCAGAACCCGGGTCCGGAATTCCGGCGCCGGATCAATCAACATGAACGACGTCATGTCAAACAAATCGCTGATCACAAGCGCCAGAAACAAGACAGCGAGCAGAGTGTAGACCGGTGAATGGCGGATCTGCAGCGCGCTCAAGATCAACGCAAAGCACGAGATTGCGAAGCCTGACACCTCGATGGCCGACTCAAGCATCTCGTAGTTCAACATTTCCGCAATCCTTGTTCACGCCGCCATCGGACGACGTCGTTCGCGCAGGGCTATCATGGCGTGAGGATAGCATGAACGCCGTGAGCTTTGCTGTCTTGTACATGCGTGACGGTTCGGACAGCGCTGACCTGCCGTCGGGGCACCGCACCGCATCGCCCGATTGGACCGGAGCAAACAACCGCAAGAGCGGATTCTGATTTATTAGTGCGCAAATCGTGGATGGCCTCGACACCGGTTCCGTTCTGAAAGCCATGGGAAGGGCCGCGATCCAAACACGGGTCTGTCCAAACCTGACGGCGCAGAAGGCGTTCGGACAAGCTGCCCTTACAGAACGGCTTTCGAGACTTTAAGAAACCTTCAGACGCTCCGCAAGTTAGGTTGTTGGGGCCAGTGTTTGAAGGGTGCCCCATCGTGCTTCACCTCACCGAACTGGGAAACGAGAATGGCGCGCCGGTGCTGTTTCTGCATGCGGGCAGCTATTCGGGCACGATGTGGCGCGACATCGCCGCCCGACTGCCGGACCTATGCTGCATCTTGCCCGACCTTCCCGGCCATGGCTATTCGCGCGAGATCAAACTGACGACACTGGAAGAGGCCGCGGATGCGGTCGCAGCGTTGATCATCGACAGATATCCGGGCGGGCCGGTGCATTTGGTCGGGTTGTCCTTTGGCGCCTATGTCGGGCTGATCCTGATGGCCCGGCATCCGCAGTTGATCCAGCGCGCGATGTTAAGCGGTCTGCATCTTGGCGCCCTACCCCAACGGCGCCTGATGACCCTGTTTGCGGCTGTGATATCGCCATTGATCCGATTGCATGTGGTGCGTCGAAAACTGGCAGAACCGCTCGGCATCACGGATCGCAGCATTTACGACCGCGCGGATGGCGCCGCGAATTTGACACCGCGGACATTGCGCTCGGTGTTCCGGCTGGTTTCGGTCTTCGACGTCTACGATCTATTGCCAACCATCCCTGTACCCACGCTTGTGATCGCCGGAGAGCGCGAGCACAGCACCATCACATACTCACTGAACGACTTCCAACGCCTGATGCCCAATTGCGCAGCGCGGATTGTACCCGGATTGGGCCATGCCTGGTGCAGAGAAGACCCTGATCTGTTTGCGGAAACCGTCGCGGCCTGGCAGCGCGGTGCGCCCCCGCCGTCAGACCTAGCGCCCATCGACGCTTGAGGTGCGAAACCCTGAGGTGGAACACGGAATGCCCTATACGATCATCGTCGACGCAACCTACCAGACAGATGCGGACACGACCTTTGAAGCGGCGTTGAACCCCTCCGAGATGGCGCGGGCGATGCGCGGGCTGGCCACCTACGATGGCCTGCCGCAGCGAAACATCCGGCAGGGCGAGACGATGCATGTGGACGTGACGTTGTTGAGGCTGTTTCACACTCGCAATCATGTGATGCATGTCGAGCGTCTTGATCGGGGCGCGCGCATCGTTCAAAGCCGGGAACACAACCCAAGCATTCGGCGGTGGGACCATCGGCTTAGCGTGCAGCCGTCCAATGATGGCTGCCTATGGCGCGATATGGTGGTCGTGGATGCCGGATGGCGCAGCGCGATCACGGCCCGTTTCGCACGTTTCGTCTATACCAGGCGGCACCGGACCCGAAATGCGCTGCGCATTCGGTCGCTGATCCAACGCGGGGATGTCGCGCCTTAAGGCTCCCCAAGCAGCGCAAGGACGAGATCGTGGAACAGCCCCTCGGCCGTCTCTGTATCGAAGGTGTTCAGTGCCACAGCCACCACAAGGTCGCGTTCAGGCACCATCCCCAAAACAGCGTACCATTTGGTGTTTGACCCGTTGTGCCAGATCAACGTGGCGTCGAATTCATCGGATCTCTGAATGCCCCAGCCCAGCCCATAATCGGCCTCTCTTGGCGCCCACATCGTGCCGCAGCTTTCTGCTGACAAGAAGTCTGGCCGTTGCCCGGCACAAGCCCGCAGATGCAATTGCCCCCATCGGATCACGTCGGATATCGACGCATGCAACCGACCGGCAGGCCCCATCCAATCGGGATTGTCGGCACGCGGGTCTGTCGGGTCCACGGGAAAGCGCAACCCCAAGATCGATCTATGCCCCCAAGGCACATTATCACCTGTCGGTGGCCCGACCCCCAAGCTCTCCAGGCCAAACGGAGCGGCGATTTCATCTTGGATCAGCCTGTTCCAGGAGTGTCCCGTGACCTGTTCTGCGACCAAGCCGGCAAGGGCATATCCGACATTGGAATAGGCAAAAGCCCCTTCATTGGGCTCAATCGGCGCCGACCACAGCCGTTCGAGCACCTCAAGGCGACCCGCCATACCATCGGGTGTGCTGCGGCGAAACCCGCTGAACCGCGAGGGATTGGCAACGATGCCGCTTGTATGGCTGAGCAATTGGCGCAGGGTGACCGCCTGCCAATCCTCATGCATGCTGTCTGCGTATTGTGGAAGATAGCCTGCGATTGGCGCGTCGATATCCAGCAATCCGCGCTCAGACAGCCGCATGATGATCGTCGCGGTGAACGACTTGGTGATTGATCCGATATGCCATAGCACATCCGCGCCGACCATAACGTCGCTGCGTGTGTGCTGAGGGCCCGAGACGCGCGTGATCGGCGCCTGATCGCCGATGGCGAATGCCGCGGTCATCGCAAAGCGCGGATCTCGCGCGGCGTAGTCGTCGAACAGCGCATCGAACGCTGCTTCGGGGGTGTCGGGCATCGTATCAGCCATCGCAAAAGTACCTCCGCAGATCACCAGCGATCCTGTCAGCAGCGAGAGCGGGGCCAATACGTGCAGTTTAAGCCGCGCCCAAAACCTGCTTGCGCCAATTCGCGCTGCAGCGCTCACGGCGCGGCATCCACTTGTTCTTGGGCAAGATCGTGCGCCAACGCGATCGCATGGTCGAGTTGCGGATCCCGCCCGGCGGCGAAAGGCAGGTCAAACGGAACCTCGTAATCTGGCGCGACACCCTGTCCTTCGAGACGCACATTGTCGATCCGCGTATCGGCAACCGCGACGTAAAGCAGAGTGCCATCCACCAACGCGGTGATGCGTCCCGCGAGAACGGCACCAGCGCTGGTCTCACCCACGATTGGGCCAAGACCAAGCGTCCGAAAACCGTGGGCAAAGATTTCCTTGCCAGAGCGCGTGCCCCCGTCAATCAGCAGAACAACCGGTCGATCCCAGGCGCTTGGAAAGCTGCGCGCTTCTCCGTCCCGCCCAATGCTTGTCATCTCTAGAGAGTCCGCATCGAACAGGTTCAGGTAGCTGCTATTTGCCCCGCCCCAACCGCCCCGCAAATCGAACACCAGAGCCTGCGTCTCGCTCAGCACTCCATAGAGCAACGCCGACGTCAGAATATCCTGATAGGATTGCCCGGCATATGACCAGGCGCGGATGTAACCAATCGCCGTACCATCGCGTTCAAACACCCGCGCGCTGGCATGCATGGCATCCTGGAACATGGTGCGCCCATCCAACGCCACTGGCGTTACCGCAAACGACACCAAATCGCCTGGACGGCGCTCGACCGTCATTTGGCTCACCTGTCTGACGCGACCCTCGAAGGACCTGATCGGATGAAACGGGGCACCATCGACCGAAACGATCCGGTCGCCAACCAAAACACCCGCCTCGGCCGCGGGATGACCATCAAGGACCCCGATGACAAATGTGCCCTCGGGTCGCCGTTCGATGAGGATGCCGATCCCAGCATAGATCGGCGCTCCATCGATCAGATACGGGGCCAGATCGGCGCCAAGCGCGGCATAGCCCGGCAGGAAGATACCGGCGAGTTGATACCATTCCGGGCTGTCACGCACGTAGATGCCGGTATGGGAGGCGTCCAGATGACCGAGCATATCGTTGACAATGCGCGCGAAAGCCTCTGCCTCCATCTCCGGGTCGATCTGAGCCCGATATGTCGCGACATGGTTCTCCCAATCGAGGCCGTTCATCGCGGGATCATAAAACTGCTCTTCCACGCGCGCGGCGATCTCGTCAAAGACGACAAGATTTTGATCCGCGGAAACCGGCAGAGCACAAGACAGACCAACCAACAGGCCAAAGGCGCACAGCGTCATTTCGCGGCCCATGCCAGAAACCAATCGGCTTCGGGCCGAAGCGAACGCGCTTGCAGCGGTGATCTGCAATCGGGATTTGCGCATGTTCGATCCCCCCACGGCAGGTGTCGGAATCAAAACGAGTAGGCCAAGCCCAAGCTGACCGAGGAGGAGAACCGTCTCTCCACCAATGGGCTGTCACGGTAGCTGTCGCCAAGATACTCGAATTCGGCATTGCCCAGAACAGCCAGGTTCTCTGCAACCGGCAATGTGACCGACAGACCGCCAAATGGCGTGGTGGTCGATCCGGGTGCATAGGCTTGGCGAAGTGCGCTTGCCTCAGCATTCGAGACACCGATGAGATATGCGTTCAGGTCGTCGTCGCGGTGCCGCGCACCTGCGGACATGGTCACAAAGGCAGGTCCGGCGGCAAAACTGCGGGCGCCCGAAGCCTCCAACACATATCCCCCATGCTCCCCGAGCAGATCATGGCGGAAGCCCACCGAGGCGCTCAGACCGGCATCGAGTTGATAGGTTGCCGAAATCGTCGCCTCGACTGTCATGTCGCGATCCAGCCCATCGAACAGATCCGTATCCGGAAAATCGGGTGCAAATCGCGGCGAGACACCAAAGCTGACTTGAAGCACCTCACTGCCCGGAAGGGTGTAGGAGATACCGCCAAGCCCAACCTGGAGGCCATCGATTTCATAAGAAATATAGGGAAATGGATTAACCTCGGTGTCGTCGCCTTCGTAGTATCCCAACCCCGCGCCGACGCCGAGCAACACGGTCCATGTGCCGTCCGCCAACGCGGCTGAGGGATGGGCCAGTGACAAAGCCGCAGCTATAGAAATAGCCGCCTTCGGATTATGTTTCATGCTAGACCTGCTCGATTATCAATTAAGCGCGATTATCCACATATCGCGCGTGTTTGTCGTCTTGTTCTATCGGCAAAGACGACAAACACTCCATCTATCGGTCGACATACGGGCCTTATTCCGCGGCGAGGATCATCGGGCCGGTGGCGGATTTCGGCACCGCCCCTAATCCTAAGGCGTCGTCTCGGTTCTGTCGGCGACGGTAGACGAGGCTGAACATCGGCGGGGTGAAGTAGAACGAGACCACCGCCGACAGCAACACGCCGCCCGCGATTGCCACCGCGAAGGGTGGCCAGAACCCGCCGCCGCCAAGGATCAGCGGCAAGAACCCTCCGAAGGTTGTGATCGTCGTTGAGATGATGTGGCGACTGGACCGGCTGACCACACGCGCCATCGCATCATGATCTCCCTGCGCCGCTTCTGGATCGTCTTGCAGCCCCGTCAGAATGATGATCGCCGCATTGATAGACACACCGATAGATCCAATCACCCCAATGATGGCATTGATCCCGAACGGGTATTGCAACACGGCCAGCGACAACATCGACAACCCCGCCGACAGGACACACACGACCAGCGAAATGGCCGTCAGCCGGAAGGAGTTGAACGTCAACGCGATCGTGGAGATGGTCAGCGTGACGATCAGGCCGACAGAGGCCAGCAGATTACCGACCGTGCTTGAGCGTGCATCGCTGTCACCGCCAAGCTCAATGCGGTATCCGGAGGGAAGCTCGAACGCAGCCTCTTCGAAGGCGACCAACACCGCTTGCAACGCCTCTTCGGGCAAGACATCGGGGACGATAAAGGCCTGGACCGTGTTCACGCGTTCACCGTTGCGCCGCGAGATAACGCTTTCGGCAGGCTCCAGAACGGGTGTTGCCAGTTCAGACAACGGCACGGCGGGAAAAACGCCATCGGCCGATAACTCAGTCGCTCCCGGCAACAGGATCGGCAGATCCGTCAGGGCCGCAATATCGACGTAAGCGTCTTGGTCGAACCGTACGCGCACCGGCAATTGATCAGTGCCCTCAACAAGGCTGCCACCAGTCACGCCGGTCATTCCGTTGTCCAATTGCGCGGCGATGTCGGTGATGTTCAACCCCAAAAGCCGCGCTGCAATTTCATCGATATTGAACCGGATTTGTGGCGCGCCGCCCGACACATCTGTGCGCACCTGGGTGACGATCGGAATGTCTGCCATCAGCGCGCGCGCCTGATCACCGTAGTCACGCAAGACCGAGAGATCGGGCCCAACAAGGCGTATCTCAATCGGCGCATCGACGGGCGGGCCCTGGACCAGGCCGCGCACGATGATGCTGGCGCTGGGATAGCGCGCATCAAGCTGCGCCTGCAGCGACGGGACAAGGCGGGCCGCATCCTCCGGCGTGTCGGTTTTGATCATGGCGATGGCATAGGTCGGCTCCTGCGCGCGCCCACCGGTGATATTGTAATAGAAAGCTGGGCCCGATTGGCCGACAGACCAATAAATCTGATCGATGCCATCCAGCGCCAAAAGCTCCGCATCGATGGCACGCGTGGTGGCCGCGGTCTGAGACAAGGCAGTGCCGGGCGGCATCTCGATTTCTAAGTAGAATTGGTCGCGATCCACACCAGGGAAGAATTGCGCCGTCAAGGTCGGGAACGCTGCGAAGCCCATTATCGGCAGGATCAGCGACAGCGCGATGGATTTCAAAGGGTTGCGAACTGACCATCGGATAGACGCGTTGAACACGCGGCCCAGCACCCCGATCGACACGCCTCCGCGACCGCCGGATTTGATAAACCACCCCGCAAAGGCGGGTGTGACCGTCAGGGCGATGAACAGCGACCAGATCAACATGATCACCACGGCAATCGCGATGGAGCCCACGAAATCCCCCGCAGGTCCCGGCAGCAAGATCATGGGTGTGAAGGACAGCGCCGTTGTGACGGTCGAGGCCAGCAGCGGTGCAGAGAGCCGTTTGACGGCATCGCCCACAGCATCTTGACGGGCCATACCGCGCGCCAGGCGTTGTCGAACTTCATCGACCATCACAATTGCCGCATCGACCAGCAGGCCCAGCGCGACGATCAAACCGGTCACCGACATCTGATGGATAGGCAGCCCGATAACGTTCATCGTCGCAATTGTCGCGAGCGACACCACCGGGAGGACCAGCGCCACGATAGCTGCCGCGCGCAGCCCGAGCGTGACAAACAAGACCGCGACAACCAAGGCCACGCCGATGGCCATATTTGTACCAACCTCGGCCAACCTGTCAGCGGTGTAGGTGGATTGATCGAAGATCAGTACCTCGGACAACCCTTGTGGCACCAACGCAGCGCCAGCCGCCAACTCATCGCGGACAAAACCCATCCAGCGATCGATCTGAACATCGTCTTGCGCCAGAACCCCAACCAGAACAGCTGATTGTCCATTGGCATAGGCCAGTTCGGTGGACGGATCCCGCGGGCCGCGCGAGATCTCGGCGATGTCCGCCAATGTGACGGTCGCACCTTGCGCTCCTTCGCGCACGACAACCTGCCCCAACCGGTCGAGCGCGGCGATCTCGCCCGAAATCGTGATGGTCAGGCCGGTTTCCTCGCCGTCGAGTTGCCCGGCCTGTACCTTGCCATCGGCGGCGGAAATGAGCTGCGAGATCTCGGCGGGCGTCAAACCCAAAGCGGCGGCAGCCTGCGGATCAATCTCGACCAGCACTTCCTCTTCCGGTTCGCCGAACAAGTCGACCGCGCGCGTGGATGGGATGGAGCGCAACCGGTCGGCCAGCGTTTCTGCGTAGGCATGGGTCAGTGTCAGCGGAACGTTGTCGTGCTCTGCCAGGATTGCCACGACGGCTGAGTAGGCCGATATGCCTTCGGCGTCGAATTCGGGCGCCAAGACGCCGGCAGGAAAGCTTCTGCGGGCATCTTCCACCGCATCTCGCGCCTCAGACCAGACTTGTTCAATCGTTGTCTCGTCCAACGTTTCGAGCAATTCGACAGAGACAACAGAGACGCCGGTGCGTGAGACGGATGTGATCGTGTCGACTTCGGCAATCTCGCGCAGTTCTTCCTCGATTTCCGCGGTGACCAATGCCTCCACCCGCGCCGGATCAGCTCCCGGAAAGGTCGTCGTCACGGTGGCGAACAGATTGGTGATTGTCGGGTCTTCTTGTCGCCCGATGGACAGAAAGGCGGACAGGCCCGCCGAGATCAACACCATCAGGATAAGAGCGACAAGGCGCGGCTGGCGGAACGGAAGCGTGACCATGGCGCTAGCCCTCGGCGGACAGAATGCGGACCTGTTGGCCCGGCACGACGCGATGAGCACCCGAATTGATCAGTTGCGCACCCGGCTGGAACGTCCCGCGCACGTAGGCGCGTGTGGCCTCAGTATGCAGGATCTCGACCGCTGCCATGCGCACCACCCCGTCATCGACCACCAAAACCGTCCAAATTCCGCCCAGACCTTCCTGAAGCGCATCCAGTGGAAGCCATGTGCCGACTGCTTCGATAGGCGTTTCAAGGACAAGTGTGGCGGTCTGCCCGAAGATCGGCGCGGTCTCCGCCTCGATGGCGAAGATAGCGGTGCGGGTCCGGGTGACCGGGTCGATATCCGGCCGCACATGCATCAGCCGCGCGGGATAGGAGACGCCATCAACACTGATCTCGACATGCTCCAGCAAATCCAGATCGATGGCAAGCGGCAGACCGACACGGAGCTGCGGGGCGGCGGTTTCGATCAGTGTCAGCACAGGTGATCCCGCGCTGAGCGTTTCACCCCCATCGACATTGCGCCGCCCGACCCGGCCATCGAAGGGCGCAAAGATTTCGGACTTTTCCAGGTTGATCGCCACTGTGCCGATCGCTGCGTCGGTTTCCTGGATACGGCTGAGCAATTCGTCCCGCGTCGCGCGGGCCTGATCCAGCGCTTCTTCGCTGGCGAAACCTTCGGCGCGCAGCGCGGTGGCGCGGGCCAGCCGACTTTCGGCAAGCACCAATTGGGCCGAAGTGGCGGCACGGGTGGCTTCAAGCCTTTCACGCTCGGCCAACAGGAGGGAGGTGTCGAGCCGCGCGAGCAATTGACCGGCTTCGACCTGTGCGCCCTCGTCCACAAGCAACTCTGACAAGCGCCCGCCAAGCTCAAAGGACAAGGCAACGCTTGCCGTCGCTTCGACCTGCCCCACAAAATGGCGCGGCACCGAATAACCATCCAACAGGGTCAGGTCGGTGACCTCGACAGGGATACGCTCCGCCGTGTTCGTCGCGGCGCTTGCTTCTGCCCTATCGGCTAGAAACTCAGACCCAAACACCACAGCAAAACCTGACACGGCCACCACTGCCATCGTGAGCGTTACGTTGACTACGAAGCGCGCCGCGCGCCGCAAAAACGATCTTTCCGTTACGTCCGCCATGGTCAGTCCCTTCAATGTTAGCATCTCTAACATATGTTAGTGTCTCTCACTTTGACAAGGGTTACGATGTCTGACAGCAATTGGATCATGAAAGAACCGACCACCCCAAACAGGCGCGAAAACTACCACCATGGCGATCTTCGCGCGCAATTGATCGAGGCCACACGACAACTGATCGAGGAAAAGGGGCCTGACCATCTCTCGGTTTCGGAGGCCTGCCGTCGTGCCGGTGTGTCAACCGCCGCGCCCTACAAGCATTTCAAAGATAAAGATGATTTGCTGCGCGCGGTCGCACTTGAGGGGATGCAGCGCCAACATCGTCAGATGATCGAGGCACTTGTCCCCCTGCCCCAGCGCAGTCTCGCACGGGTTTCGGCCCTGGGGCATGTCTATGTCTGTTTCGCCCGCGATGAACCCGCAGTTTTTCGTCTTATGTTCGGGTTATCGGAAGATCACGCAGGCCATGACGCCTTGGTTCAACGGGGCGAAGACACGTTCGATGTGGTCAAGGCCGAGGTCGCGGCCTATCGCGGCAGTGACGTGGTCGAAGATATCGACATAAAGCGGGCCTTCCAATTATGGAGCTTTGTGCATGGATTGTCGTTTTTGCTGATCGATGGAAAGCTCAGTCAAATGCAGCTTCCGTTGGACCTTGATGCGATGCTTGATGACATCGGACTGCGCGTGATGACCGATATCTGAGCGCTGATCGGAGGCGTTCAAGGTTGATATGGCAAGTCTGGCGAAAAACCTGATCTTCTGCCCAAACCCGAGGCGGAGGTCGAGGTTACGCAGGGGTCTTCTTGACGTCGGAAAATCGCCCGCACCGCTTGTGCTTGCGTTCCGCTGAGCCAGGTTTCAGCAAAGTGACGCTCCGTATAGAGCCCCCCTTCACGGACCAGTTCACAGCGCGGGACCAAATCGCGAGACGTGGCGTTTGGATCGACAAGAGCTGCCGTGTAATCCTGCCTCACTTCAAACGCTGCGATACAAGACAGGCTTCACAATATGCCAAGCTGCGGCACAAGCCAGAATTTGGTCAGACTTTGCATTGACGGGCCGATGAACGCTTGATGACGCCATGATCGGTGCGCGGTCAAAGGGCATGTTCCGATCCAAGAACCTGCTGCATCTGCGCTGCGAGATTTCTGATCCGACAACCGAGACACTGGTCGATCCCTTCATGCGTCTGCCCCAAGTGCGGTTGGCATCCCTTATGGACCACACGCCCGTAGACCGGCAAAGCCCGAATATCGACCGATGGTTCAAGCACATGATCCGCGACATGGAGGTGTCAGAGGCAGAGGGTCACGCGGCGATGGACCATCTGTTCGAACGGTCGAAGACCCATGGCGCCGAGGTCGCGCCCATGTGGTCGAAACGGCCTGGGCTCGGGGCGTTTCGCTGATGAGTAAGGATGACCGGACCATCGAGCATGTTGATCAAGCCATGGCCAAAGGCACATGTATCTCGGAGTTTCCGACGACAATGGCGGCGGCGCGGCGGGCCCGGGCTCGAGGCCTCCTCATTATGGCAGGCGCGCCAAACTGCCTGCGCGACGGATCGCAATCTGGCCATATCGCAATGGCTGCATCCTGGCAGAAGGGTTCCTGGACATTCCGGCATCGGATGACATTCCACGCTCACCGCTAGATGCCGCCTTTGCCATCCCGGCCGCTCTTCCATCGTCATTGCCCCATCGAAGGTATCGAGCCCGCTTGGCGGCGCGAATTGGCCGCAAGCTTCGGTTCCGATCAGCTGCGCCTCTCGATCGATACCGGGCACGCCCCTTATGCCCATGGCGCCAGCGGCCTGCCGCCAGTCGATTGCTTCGTCCGTACTGCGGGCGCGATGCTGACCCATGTCCCTCTGCAGGATGCCGACGGTTTTGCCGACCGCTATTGGCTACCGGGCCGCGAAACTGTGAATGGGCCTGCCGTGTTCCGCGCCATCGGCGCCCTCCCCCAACATCTATATCCGGTTGTGGAACTGCGAGACCCCGCCGATATCCCGGCCGCAATGAACTACTTGACCCGCGAAGGGCTCGCCTGAGGAGCATATTCGGGAAATCGCAGGCACAGCCTTCGGTGCGCGGTGCCGGAAGACACAGGTCTTCCAGACGGATTTCGCGCGAAATCCAGGGCGCCTAACCGACCCGAATGCCCGATGACCACACGCCGCGCAAGATCGGCATTCCGTCTTCCACTCCAAAGCGGATCACATCGGCGCGCTGGCCCACCGCAAGCAAACCCCGGTCCGACAGACCAACGGCCTTCGCTGGTGCCTGGGTCACCGTCCGCAAGGCGCGTGGCAGATCCCCCCAAATCTCGCCCAATTGCACGGCGGAGAACAAAAGGGCGGCAGGGACATAGTCAGAGGACAAAATGTCGAGCAGATCGGACTCTGCCAATTCAGCGGCGGCGACATTGCCGGAATGAGAGCCCCCGCGGATCAGGTTCGGCGCACCCATCATCACGGCGATGCCCGCCTCGCGACAGGCTTGGGCTGCCTCAAGCGTTGTCGGAAACTCCGCCAATGCAACACCGTGGCGTGCCGAGACAGTCACGTGATCCCGGGTTGTGTCATCATGGCTTGCCAGGACCGCACCATAGCGGCGCGCATGGGCCACGACATCAGCTTCGTGCAGATCGGCAAAGCGGTCTTGCAGCGCCACCAAACGGGCCACGTGCTCGGCAAATTCCGCCTCGTTGAGGTTGTTCTTGCCCATCACATAAGCCTTGAGCTTGTCCAGATCCCGGAACTGCCGCTGACCTGGCGTATGGTCCATTAGGCTGACCAGACCCACCCGATCCTCCGCGCCGAATTCGGCCATTTCATCGATCACCGACTCCGAGCAGATTTCAGCGCGAAGATGCAGGAAATGGCTGATCTTAAGAACTTGCCTGTCGCGCATTGCAAGAAGCTCTGCCGCAAGACCCCGCGCATAGGGCGTGTGGCGCGATTTCAACGAGGGACTGAACCCCACACGCATTGCGTCGAAGACCGTGGTGATGCCAGCCCCCGCCAATTCAGCATCATGGGCCAGGATTGCAGGCCCGTGGGGCCAATCAACCGTCGGGCGCGGCTGGATATGACGCTCCAGATTGTCGGTGTGCAGTTCGATCAGCCCCGGCGCCACCACATCCCCCGCGCAATCGATCGCGCCTGTTGGCACAGATGCGCCCGTGCGGAGCTGGGTGATCTGGCCGCCCTCCAATGTCACCGCACCGCGCATCTCGCCCTCGGGTAACATCAGCCGGGCATTGGCAAGCGTCAGGGTCTCGGGCATCAGGGCTGCATCTTTGGGCATCTTACACTTTCACGATGGAGGATCTGAGATGGATCGGTTTAAACGCTTCGGCCTTTACGTGGTGCCGGAAGGGGCGTTGTTTGAGGCGGGATCGGCATGGTTGGGCTGGGACAGCGCCACCGGGACCACCGTAGAACATCCAATCGTGCCAGGGATCGACAACGCCATGGATCTGACGGCAACACCGCGCAAATACGGCATCCACGGCACCATCAAACCGCCATTTGGCTTGGCCACGGACTATACGCCCGAAGGGTTGCACCGCGCGGCGGCCGCGTTCTGCGGAACCCGGGCGCCAGTCAGTTTGCCGAAGGTGGAGGTCCGCCGCCTGGGTCGGTTCATCGCAATCGTTCCCAGCACACCCACCGACGCTCTGGCCGATCTGGCCGCCGCGGCGGTGCGTGACCTCGACCCGTTCCGCGCGCCGCCATCCGAGGCGGAGCTGGCGCGACGCCGTGCCAAAAGACTGAGCGCCCGGCAGGAGGCATTGCTGACCCGCTGGGGATACCCGTATGTCATGGAGGAGTTTCGGTTTCACATTACCCTGACAGGCGCACTTCAGGACCCCGATGCGATCCAGGCGGCACTGGCCGACCATTTCGCGCCGCTTCTGGACGGACCTCTTGAGATCAACAGCCTCGCCTTGATGGGCGAGCACAATGACGGGCTCTTTCACCTGATCCACCGCTACACCCTTTCCGGATAGAGCGCGCCCAGCGCGGCGGCGACGCTTTCGTGCAGCGGGCCGGAATTGTCGATCAGAGTGATGCGTATCCCCTCCGGCAGTGCCGGTGCGGGACGCGCGAGCCGCCGGGCGATATTCGACCGGCTTTCGCGCCCGCGAGCGCTCAACCGCCGCTCCAAGACATCCCGCGCGGCGGTGACGGACAGGACATGCAACATCGGAAACACTGTCTGTGCCTTGCCCAACATGCCTCGCGACAGGTTGGCCATCGCGTCTTGGCCAGCGGCCATGACATCCTCGACACTTGCCGGGATGCCGTAGTGAAGATCATGGGCGCGCCAGTGCAAAGCGAATTCGCCACCCGCTGCACGGGCGGCAAACAGTGCCGGATTCGTCGACTCGTAATCTTCGCCCCCCGCATCGGGCGCGCGCGTGATCACCCGGCGGACCTGATGCAAGTCGGGACGCGCCACACAAAGCGCCGCCATCAAACTGTCTTTGCCGACGCCCGATGGCCCGACCACGGCGATGAAGCGCCCCAGCACGCTCATGCAGCCACCTTTGGCGCAAAAGCCGACACGTCGATCTCGCGATCCGCCACACGGTCCCGCGCCGCATGATCGTGGAAGATACCGACGACGGCGGCGCCACCCGCCTTCGCCTCTTCAATCAGGCTGAGAACGGTTTCGCGATTTGTGGCATCCAAGCTTGCTGTCGGCTCATCAAGCAACAGCACCGGATAGGCATACGCAAAACCGCGCGCGATGTTGACCCGCTGCTGCTCGCCCCCTGCAAAGGTTGTGGGCGACAGCGACCAGAGGCATTCAGGAATGCGCGGTCGCACCAGAAGATCACGCGCGCGGGTGTGAGCGGTCGCCTCGTCGCATCCAAGCGCCAGCAACGGTTCGGCCACCACATCCAATGTTGCGACCCATGGCACCACCCGAAGAAACTGGCTGACATAGCCCAAGCTCTCGCGCTGCAGCATCAGAATCTCACGCGGCGTGGCGCCGGTAATATCCAGCCCGTTGATCTCGACCTGGCCCGACAGAGCCAGATAGTTTCCGTGGAGGATCCGCATTACCGTGGATTTGCCCGCGCCGCTGTAGCCGGTCAGGGCCACGCATTCCCCGGGTGCGACATCGAAGGACGCGTCTCGGATCACCGGGATCACAACGCCCCCCTGGCTGTTTAGGGTGAAGTCTTTCGCAAAATCGGTCACGCGGATCATTTTCGGCCCTCACACTTGCAGGACAGAGCTGACAAGCAGCTGCGGATAAGCGCCTTTTGGATCGTCGAGCACCTGGTCCGTCCGGCCGGTCTCAATCACATGGCCGTCCTTCATCACCATCAGCCGTTCGCCCACATTGCCCCCGGCGCTGACGCGCATCCTCAGACCGTCGCGCGGGTTTTGATGCACAGAGGCCCAATCGTTGCGTCCGAGCATACGCCTTTCGGGCTCGGACATCGTCAGTACATCTTGCGGCCCGCCCACACGGGTATCGAAAATCACCTGACCTGCATCGGGCACCGTATGTCCGGCCAAGCAGTTCAGCAGGGTCGACTTGCCCGAGCCACTTTCCCCGACGACCCCCAGCACCTCACCGGGATAGAGCGAAAAGGACACGTCAGCGCATCCGATACGTGCGCCATGGCGTTTGGTCAGAGCGCAAACCTCCAACAGGGGAGTCATGCCGCCTCTCCTTCCGGTTCTCTGCGTGAGGCACAGAAATCAGTGTCCGAGCCGACACATATCCGCCCCCCCGCATCGTCCGTGATCACCTCATCAAGATAGCTTGTCTCAGACCCGCATAGCGCGCAGCGGGCATCGGCTTTGGACGAGTCGAACGGATAACCCTCGAAATCAAGGCTTACGATCCTGGTATATGGCGGGACAGCATAGATCCGCTGCTCACGCCTCGCCCCGAACAGCTGGATCGCGGCGGAGCCAAGCTTTGTATTGTCGAATTTCGGGATCGGCGACGGATCTATCACATATCGATCTTCGACTACGACCGGATAGGCATAGGCCATGGCGGTCTCTGCGTGAGCGGAGATGTCTTCGTAGAGCTTCACATGCATCAGCCGATATTCCTCAAGCGCATGCATCTTGCGTGTCTAGGTCTCGCGCGGTTCGAGAAAGCGCAAGGGCTTCGGCATCTCGCGGCTGGCGAAAGGCACCTGATAGACCGGCACAGCCACACCTTTCAGGATCGCACGACGGATCATTCGCTTCGTCTGCCCATCAAGATAAGCGAAGTTGTGGTCAGACATAGGTCACCTTTTCGCCGGATTTCGCTATTACGCTCGCGGTGACGGAGGGCGGAGAATGAGCCAAGACACATTCATGACCATTGCCGCCGGCGCCGTGTTCGCCGGCCTCATGGGCAAGGCCCTCATCACGGTGATTTGGCCGGAAAACCGGCTGATCCGTTATCTCAATGATGCCGAGGCACGCGCGGCAATGAAGGATGCAAGACGGGGGCGCGGCACCGCCGATGGCGGCGATGGTTGGTTTGATGGCGATTGCGACGGCGGCGGGGGCGGTGATTGACTTCATTCCGCGGCCTCCGCTTTTCGGCCGCCCGCCGCCTCGGCCCTGAGCCGCCGGATCACCTCAAGCTCTGACTGAAAGTCGACGTAATGGGGCAGTTTGATATGCTCCAGAAACCCTGACGCCTGCACATTGTCGGAGTGACAGAGGACAAATTCCTCGTCCTGCGCTGGCGCGCTGACATCGTCCTCCCCCGATTCTTTCCAGCGCATGGCGCGATCGACCAACGCCGTCGAAATCGCCTTGCGTTCGCATCGACCAAAGACCAGGCCGCAGCCGTGTGTGAAGTGCGCCGGCTCGTTCCCAAGGCCCGTGAATGGGTTCACGGTCTCGCATTCCGTGACCACCGCCTCGCCGATCTCAATCGCGAAACCCAACTCGGGGATGTCCATCTCGACGGCCACGGTGCCGGTCCGCAATTCTCCGAAGAACGGGTGATTGCGCCCATAGCCACGCTGCGTGGAATAGGCCATCGATAGGACGAAGCGCTCATCCCCACGGCTCCACGCTTGCAGGCGCAAGGGGCGCTCCGGCGCATCGGGCCGTTCCAGTCCTTTAGCCGCCAAGGCGAAATCCAACAGGCGGTGGGTATGATCGAAGGTTGGCCCCAACACCTGTCCACCGGGCAGATCCCTATGAGTGGCCGAGATGCGCCGGTCGCAGGCCATCTTACCGGTGTCAATTGGGGCGCTGGGGCCAAACCGCAGCAATGTCGTGCGATACGCCCTGACCAAAAAGATCGCCTCAATCATATCACCGCGGGCCTGTTTGAGCGCAAGCGCTGCGATCTCGGGATCATGGAGAGAGCCTTCGGCCATCACACGGTCAACTGCGAGCGACAATTGCTCGCGGATCTGAGGCACCGACAACTCGGACACAGCCGGGTCGCCGCGCCGTTCCTCGGCCAACCAGGCATGGACGTTGTCGATGGCGGCCTCACCTCCCTTGAGGGCAACATACATCACTAATCCGCCGTCACTTGGGTGGATCTTGGCAGACCTGCCACCTGCGATCCGGCTGTCAGATAGGCACCAAAGCCCAACGGAAACTGGGCGCGGTTTGCCCGAAATGCAGCTAGTTCGGGGAGGTCGAGTGCGGCCTCGTGTTCGATGCCCGGACCGCGCAGGACAGCGCCCGGTGGCTGCAATTCAGGGCGTCCAATGATCAATGTCACCGACCGGTCGGGATAGTCCGGCGCGCTGGTCTGGAACGTGATCCAGTCTCGTACCGCATGGTTGTGATGGGACGGCGCGATATGGAGCCCAGTGGGTTGATCACAAAGGATCAACAGAAGCGCGCTGGCTGCCGGTGACAAGGGTGCGGGCTCTTCAGCGCCCTTCAGCACCTCGATCGTGCCCGGTCGCCCCATCGCCCGGAGCGCTGCGCGAAACCCATAGGCTTCGCCGCGCGGGATGTCTGAAACGCCGCCAGCCAGCCCATATCGCTGCATCATCCCTCTCCCCGGGCCATCGTAAAGAACGCGACTTTGGTCGCCGCGGCTTTGGCTGCACGCTTTTCCGCAAGGCCGATGCGTCGATCTCGGATCGGGGCCATGATCGCTTGCTCCAGCAGGGCTGCCATGCCGGACCAGACGAAGGCATCAATCATTGCAGCGATCCGTGCGTGATCCTTGTCGCGGCCCTGCACATAGCCATGACCAACCGCGCCGCAGGGCAATTGCACGGAAATCCGCGTGACGCTCATCTCGCCCGAATTGAAGGCCGCGCCCGTTGCACCCGCGCGGTCACGCACCGTGACGGTGCCCAGCTCTGCAGGGCGCAGAATGTCGGGCGATGGCAAATCGTGGGCCGCCTCGAACCGTGCCCAAAGCTGCGCCAGATAGGTCACATCCGCGCATGTCGGTTCAGACAAGAGATGCTGACGAGCTAGAATCTTGGGATTTGTCGTCGCTGCGGTCTCAGACATCTTGCAAAGTTGTCCATTTTTATACAACTATACAATTTCATAGATCATTGCGTCCAACAAACGCAATGCAAATGTAGCGAAGGTTTGATAACGTATGGGCCGTTCCGCGCTGTGGACTGCAATTCGCGATACGTTGCTGACAGAGATCACCAACGGTCACTATCCGCCCGGCGCGCGCCTGCCGACCGAGGCGCAATTGTCCGACCGCTTCAACGTCAACCGCCATACCGTGCGTCGCGCTTTGGCCGCGTTGGCCGACAGCGAAATCGTGCATGCGCGGCGCGGCGCGGGCGTATTCGTGCGCCATGTGCCAACGCCCTACCCAATCGGTCGACGCGTCCGCTTTCACCAGAATATCCAAGCCGCGGGCCATATCCCGGAAAAGCGTGTGCTCAACCTCGAAACCCGCCTGGCAAATGTACATGAGCGCAAGGCGCTCAAGCTCGGTGCCCAGGCCAAAGTCCATATCTACGAGGGCGTCAGTATATCCGACAATGTACCGCTGGCATTTTTCTGCTCTGCCTTCCCGGCAGGCCGCTTTCCCGACATGTTGGAAGCCTTGGCTGAAAACGGATCTGTCACCGCCGCATTCCGACGCCACGGCGTGACGGACTATGTCCGCCAATCCACCGAGATCACCGGCAAGATAGCCTCACAGATCCACGCATCGCTATTGGAACTGCGACCCGGCGACCCGATCCTGCGCACAATCGGCATCAATGTCGATGCGTTCGAACGCCCGATCGAGTTGGGCCGAACCTGGTTTGCCGCTGATCGCGTGACGTTGACCTTGTCGGAAACCGGCTAGTCTGCGGCGCAGCGCGTTGCACCAGCTTTGAGGCGTCGCATCGTGGTCATTGCGGCGACGGCATTCAGCTAGGCCGCCGCGGCGGCCAGATCCGTAACTTGGATATGCTCACATGGTTGCAAAACGACAGATGGCGTCAGGTTGATCGGTTCAAGATCCGCAGATGTAACGATCAAAACAGCGCTTTCACAAGCCGAGAGATGATCGAGCAGCAGCAATAGATCTTCGCCATCAAGCCCAATCTCATCGGCGTCCACCAGCGCCAGATCAGGCCGCGCAATCAGACCGCGCGCCAGATAGAGTCGCGTGCGTTCCGTCGATGTCAGATTACGCAGCCCCTCCGAGATCTGACCGCCCAACCCGCCAACGCGAGCGGCCATCTCGGATAGACCTGCGAGGCTCAGCACAACCTCAAGTTCCTCATCTGTCGGGCTGCGTCCCGTTCCAAGTGTCAACTCGCGACGCAGCGATCCTTTCAAGACCGGCGCATGCACACCCAGATACAAGACATTTCTGCTTGTCTGTGCCGCCGGATGGCCGCCAAGCGTTTGAACCCGGCCACCCGGCGGGAGTGCTTCAAATCCCGCCAAAGTCAACAGCATCCGGGTTTTGCCGGAGCTTTCAGGCCCATCAAGACGACGCATCTCATTGCGCTCCAGCGTTAAGTCCAACGGCGCAAGGCCCGGCAGGCAAAGTCCCTCCAACTGGATCGCGGGTGCATCGGGATCAGCCTCGACCTTGGCAATCGACGGCATGCGCGGTGTTGCCAGGGCCGCATCCAATTTACTGCGCGCCACGCCGAATGCCTTCTGTCGGTCGCGCACATCGGCGAGATGACGCAAAGGCCAAACGACCAGCGCCAGAGCGGTCAACGCGGCGACAGCATCCGCGACGCCCAAGCCCAAATCCAGGCAAACCAAAAGGCAAAGCGCACCCGCAATGCCCGCAGCGGCATCGGGCATGGCCCGCACGGTTTCGGCTAGCCAGGCCCGCCACACCGCGGCGCGGACGATATTGCGTGATTTGCCGTCAAGCGCGCGCAATTCAGTCTTCATCCGACCCGACCGTCGCAAGGCGATGCCTTGGGGCAACCGCTCGGCCATCGACGCCGCAAGGCTGGCGCGTTTGCTGCGCAGGCTGGCATGGGCATCCCCCAACGGGCGGCCCAACCAGAAAATCGCCGCCATGACGACCCCAATGGGGAATGCCGCTGCCAAAGCAAGGCGCGGTTCGAGAAGATAAAGGATCAGAAACGCCGCCGGGATCGTCGCGCAGGCGGAGATCAGACGCGCTACGCCTCGCGCGACCCATCCTTTGAACGCCGTCAGATCCCCAACATAGCGCAGCGCCGTGGCCCCTGCCCGCCGCCGTGCCATCGCGCTCATCGGCATCTTTGTCATATGCAGAAACAGAACGCGGCGGATCGCGGCAGCGTAGCTTTGCCCGGTCCGCTCACCCACCGCGCCCTCGGCCGAGCGCAGGGCAAAGATCATGATGCCAGACACGGCAATCGCGATGAGCGCCTCTACCGGGACCACCCCGCTGCCATCACGCAACGCGCCGATCACATCGCGGGTCGCAAAGGCGGTCACAACCATTGTGACCGCCTGACCAAGCGCCAGGCAGACAAGCACCAAAAGGCCTGTCCACCTCAGATCGCCGGTGATGGCAGGACGTCGGCTCACGCCACGCCCTCCGCCGCTTGCACCGACAAAAGCGCGTGCAAGGAGGACGCCGTCGCCGGATCCGACAGATCCTCTCGGGCCAGAACCGGCAGACCCAGCGCGCTGGCCTCTTGCACAGCAAGCGGCGCCTGCGTCATCAGGCCGGTCAGGGCCATGGGCGTCACGCCGACCTCCGCCAGCCATCCTAATGCACCCCGCGCCGCCATTGCGCCCGGCGCGGCCAACACAAAGGCATCGAACAGCGCCCGGTAGTCAGGCCGGTGCAACAATTCGGCCGTTTCGACTTGGCTGACCCCGTCTGCCAGTTCCACGATGGCGATGTCACACCCGGCAGTGGCCGACAGCAATGTCCGCGTCACTTGATCCAGATGCGCCACCGGCTGACGGAAGGTCGAGGCCAGACCGGCATCGGTGAAGTCCAATGTCAGCGCGGCCCCCGCCGCCTCATATTGATGGACATCCCCGAAGGATCCGGTGCCGGTGGCCTTGATCGCCGCAACCCGGTTTCCGAACCGTGCAAATCCGTTCACCAATCCGGCGGCGGCGGCGGTCTTTCCGGCATTCATGCCGGTGCCGAGCACGCCGATCACGCGGTGAGGCGCTTGGCCGGACGATGCATCCAGCGCGAAGTGCCCAACATTCAGCACACGGCCCTCGGCATCGGCCAGACGGCCAATCACCGACAGTTGCGTGGGGTTTTTCATTTTCCCGTTGCGCGACTGCATGTGGCCAATGACACCGCCACCCGCCAGAAGATCGGCGCCCTCAGGCGACAATGCGGCGATGCCTTCAAACTGATCTTCAGCAAAGCGGTCAGCACAGGCCAGAACCACACGATCCCTGGGGAACAGGGCCGAGAAGCGCCCATCACTCAGTTGCAATCGTTTGTGACTGCCCAATGACCGAACCTCGGCCAGCACCAGATCCCCGGCCGTGACCGACGTGAGATCGGTGTCGAGTTGGATGGCTGCACCACGCCGCACACGGCGGGTTACAAAGCTCCATTTGGCGCCGGCCAGAAGCGGGGCGGCAGGGTTATCGTTTTTAATCAGGTGCATCACGCAACCTCCACAAATTTGTCTTCCCGGCACAGCGACCGAGTGTTGGTTTCGATCTTCACGGCAGGCACGAAGACCCGGTCAAGCCGCGCATTGGCAACGCAATCGGCAAAGCTGTGCCCGCAATCACCCATGAGTTTGAAGGCGATCTGCGGCAAAAGACCGGCCCCTCGGGCCGCTCGGATTGCCGCAGCGCTCCAGCGTCGGGCGCGGGTCACGCGATCCGCCCCCTGCTGCGCCATGATCTCAGGATCCTGACGCAGATTCTTATCTTGCACGACGTCCAGCGCACCGACGGCCACCTGGATCTCACGATCGAAGAAACGTGCCAGATTTGCGCGCAACCGGAAGGCCGCAGCCCCCTTGCCCCGAGCATTGGCGTCAATCCCCAGCGGGTGCGCACCGCGCGCATCGGGGAAGGTCCACCAGCCCGGCGAGACAAGGCACAACCGCCCCACATGATCCGGGTAAAGCCACGCGAAGCGGTGGGCGAATTGTGCACCGCCCGAAAAGCCCGACAGATCCGGTGGCGCGTCACCGATATGGCCCTCCTCCCGCAGCACCTTCAGCAGGTTCAGCAGCGCCCAGTCGGAGCGTTGCGGACAGGCGGCACGCTGAAAGCGAGGCCATGAGGTGCGGTCGAAGATGGGCAGGATCACCGTGCGACCCGTCGCATCCGCGCGCGGCGCCAGCAGCTTGGCCATACCTTCGGCTTCGCGGTTCAGACCATGGACTGCGATGACCGGAGCCGCCGCATTGCGGCCCGCCTCGGGTTGGATCAGCCAGGCATTCGGTAGAACGCCCGGAACCCCGCGTCTGTATTGAATATGTGCCATGGTCATGCCGCCGTTTCGAGTTTCTGGCGCGCCTTGGCCGTCGATGCAGCAGCGCTCGCTCGCATCTCGGCGGGCAATAGGTCGAAGATGATGTGGATGCGATCTTCATCCCCATCGTTGAAAGCCTCATGCATCTGGTCGTTGTCGAACCACCACAACTCGCCCTCTTGCATGCGGATGTCTTCATCCCCTGCCTTGAGCCAGGAGCCCGCGGACGATTTCAGCACCAGGTGATAGCGACCCCGGAACCGGTAGTATTCGCCGCGGTCGATATGGGCATAGACCCGGCGCCCGGCAGGCAAACAGACGATTTTGGCCCGGCTCAGATCGGCATCCAGTTCGGCGGCGATCTCCTCAAGGAAGGCGCGCGCGACCGGGAAATTGACCGATCCCGTGGTCCAGCGGCTTTCATGCACATCGCGGCGCGGGCGCCCCAGGATCATCGACTTGCGCAAACCGCGCAGCGGGATTGCCAACGCCTCACGCTGCACCGCGATCTTGTCCTGACGACCCGTGGCATTGGCCCAGGCGTCATCGACACTCGCGATCTCTGCCAGGAATGGATCAACGGCGACGTCCCCACGTATTTTTTTGAAGTATTTCATGTGTCTCTCCTTAGTGATGGTGTGCATCTGCCCGTGTGGAAGATGCGTTTGGGTTTCGGGGTGCCGCCATCCCACCTTTGAGCTATTCCCGAAGCTGACGGCGGGCTGACAGCGGGCGCCTTGCAACGGCCTTGGCAGAAAGCTGCGCAGGGCCCACTGATTGGGTGGTTTGAAAAGCGGGTCATGTCGAAATGTCTTTCTCGTTGTTTGGGATCACCAATCGCCAACCCACACGCCGCACCGCTTCGATACGCGCCCTGGATCCGGCGGCCTTCAGACTGCGACGCAACCGCGACACCACCGCCTCGATCGCGTTCGCGCTGTGGGCCTGATCCGGGCCATAGGCCGCCGCCTCCAGCGTGGCGCGCGGCACCGGATGGCCGGATCGCCGCATCAGGCGGCGCAGAACCTCAAGCTGGCGTGCCGATAGGGCCAGGGGTGTGCCATCGAAACAGGCTTTGGGAGCATCGGGGCTGACCGTCAGCTTGCCCGCACGGAGCGCACGCACCCGCCATTCGGTTTTGCGCGCATGAACCGCCCGGATCCGCGCGACCAGTTCGGCCTGAGCAAGCGGTTTGGTCATCCAATCATCGGCCAGATACAAAACACGCCCTACGGGACCATTTAGCATCGCGGTCGGAACCAGGGCGATCAGGGGAACAGGCCCGCCAGCGCCCCAACCGATCAGGATGCGCCGCGCCGCGCCGTCTGACGCGGACAGGTCCGCCAGCGCCACATCGTAGCGCCGCGCTGCCATCATCGCCTGTGCCTCGGTTAGACCACGGGCGAGATCCAGATGCATCCGCTCCGCCGCAAGCCCCGTCGCAAGCGGCGCCTCAGGGCAGGCAAATCTATCGATCAGTAGCAGGTTCATCGACACATGGCTCCGAGATATCAGGGGGGGATGATCCGCCCTCGGGTTGCCAATCAGAGTGCCGGATGAGCGTCAGGAATCCATACGTTGCCGGTTTAAGGCTGAGCCGCTCAGATCCCCTACAACTTTGGTTTAAACCTTGTTTACGGGGACTTAGAGTGGGCGAACCCCTTGTGGGAAAGCAGTTTCGTTTGTTCGCACAACACTCGGCGGCTCAGGGCGAGGCCAGATAAGATTCTTGCGCGTGCGTGTCGCCGAAGGGGCTCAACACCCGCCCCTACATCCCCGGTTTATATCATCGGCATCTGATGCCTCTGCGCAGCGCTTTGCAAGGCATCTGAGTCGCAGGCAAACGTATCAATTCGATGTCCTTTCGCGGCGATCCGCGCGCATCTTGCCAGGGCGTTTGAAGGCCGGTGCATTGCCCTTCCCCACCACGTGCCCCATCTTCTGCGATGATGTTGACCTCGCCTCTTCCAATCCCAGGTGTCACAACTGACCCGAGCACGCCCAACTCGGTGACCTGTGTCAGTTGGAATATCCACCGTGGACGTGGTGGAGACGGGCGCGTAGATGCCGCCCGAGTGCTGGACGTTCTGAAATCCGAGGTTTGGCAAAGCGGCGCAGATGCGCTCTTCCTGCAAGAGGCCGATGACGAGGCCCCGCCCCATCGCGGGGTTCTGGATATCGACCGGATCGAAGCCGATACGGGCTTGCGCTACACCCAATTGGGCGTAGATCACCGCTCCACCTTGGAAAGCCACGGCTTTCTCGGCGTGGTGGCCTTTCTGCATCCCCGATGGCATGTCCAATCGGTGCGCTTGGTTGATCTGCCCGGGCATTGCCCCCGCGGCGCTGTGATCATCGATGCAGCGCAAGGCGACCGCGCCTTACGGTTCTGTGCCACGCATTTGTCGCTGTCCCAGGGCCTTCGGATCGCGCAGATGCGCACGTTGGGGCAGCACTTTCGCCGCCATGATCCGCGCCAGACCATTATCTGCGGTGACCTAAACGAATGGCGGCCCTGGGGCGGTGCGGCGTTGTCGCGCAAGGTGCTGATGGATCGGTTCACCGGCCCGACGGCGCCGACGTTCCCCGTGCGCCAGCCCGTCTTGCCGCTCGACCGGGTGCTCACAAACGCACCCGGACGGGTCACCGATCTGCGCGTTCTGGATGGGCCAGGCATCCGCGCCGCCTCCGACCACAGGCCGATCTATGGGCGGATCAGCCTAGGCGCCTAGACGTCCCCGTCACGTTTCGGGGTCCAGCGATGCAACCAGACGGGGCTGGCGGCCGCGCCTTCGGCGTCGCGCAGCAACAAACGCAACTCCAAGGCCTCAGCCTCACCGGGATCGAGCAGAAAGCTCACCCGCATCCCACGGCCATCGGGCAATGGGAACAGCGTCAGCCCCGACAATTGATCCTGCTCGCCACCGGAAAGGGACAATTCGGGCACCAGATCATCCCGGTCGGTATCGAAATCCAGCACATAACGGCGCACACCCGGCAGCAGATGTTCCCGCCCGCTGCGCGATTGTGCGATGGGCGCACGGATCGTTGCGGCAGGTGCGCTTTTGGTCCAGGCCAGTTGATAATCGAACCGGTATTCTCCACCCGCCGCCAAGGGCTCTTCGGGTCGCCAGAAGGCGACGATGTTGTCCAGGAATTCGGTGCCGGTCGGGATCTCGACCAACATCACCGCGCCGCGCCCCCAAGACCCACGCGGACTTACCTTCGCCGATGGCCGATGTTCGTAGAGCGCCTCGGTATCCTCGAAATCCTCATAGGTCCGGGCGGTCTGATACAGGCCAAAGCTGACCGGATTTTCGTCGCCAAAGGCCGAGGTCTCCACCGATCTTGGGTTTTCAATCGGGCGCCAAAGCGCCTCTCCCATCCCGTTTTCGATGAACAGCACGTCGCTGTCGTGCACGCGTGGTCGGAAATCATCGGAGGCTGCGCCGTGCATCGGGCCTTTGAGATACATTGAGGTCAGCGGCGCCACACCGATCGTGTCGATATTCACTCGCGGCAGCAGCGTGACCGAGATGTCCATCACGCTATCGGCACCGGGCGTCAGAACCATGTCGAGATACCCGGCAAGCGACAGACTGTCGATCAGCGCCTCCATCCGGATGTGACCATCCGCCCCTTCATGCACGCGCAGATGGGTGAATCTGGGAAATTCCTCTGGATCGACGCCGCCGGTCCCCAGCGCCACGGCGCGGGCCGACAGGCCGTAGACCATCGCCTCGCCGATGGCGCGGAAATAGCTGGCCCCTTGGATCACCGCGACTTCGTCCATCACATCCGGCCTGTTCAGCGGATGGCGCAGACGCAGCCCGGAAAAACCGGCACCCGGCGAGGTTTCGGGGATGTCACTGAAATAGCGCGGCTCGAATGTGAACAGGTCGGGGGTCAGCGGCTGACTTTGCAGCACACCGTCAACCACCCGTTCGACCGTGACCGGATCGGGGAAGTAGAGGCCAGGCGGCAGCAGATCGAGTAAAAAGTCATCCCCCTGGGCCAGCATCGCAGCCCTGCCTTCGATCGGGCGGATCCCGCGATAGGCATCGTAGGTCAGATTGTTGAAGGGTGCGGGTAGCTCGCCCGCAGGCGGCAGATAGGGCGCCGCGGCCAAGGCCCGCGCGGCGTCCAAAAGCGATGTTCCGGGGCTTTGTGCGAAACTGCGCACGGGCCCAAGTGCAGAGGCCGCGGCCATGCCAACCAGCAGAGCGCGACGGCTAATATCGGATGTTATCAGTGTCATACGCCCGCTCTATCACTCCGCCGCGTCGCGGCGAGCCCTGGATGCAGGAGTGACCCACATGCGCGAAAACACGCCATCGCGCTTGATCACGGCATGGTGTAGCGCTGCCGCAATGTGCATCGCGACAAGCCCTGCGATGGCGTAGCCGGCAAACAGATGCACGTCTTTCGCGACAGCGGCCAATTGATCGGAGCGCGGCACCAGGGCTGGCACACCCAACGCATCGAGCGCCTCAATCGGAAACCCCCCGGCCCGCACGCGGATATAGCCAGACAGCGGCATGACCACCAGAAGCGCATAGAGCAGCCAATGGGTCAGCGCCGCGACTTTCACTTGCCAATCAGGTAGATGTGCAGGTTCGGCTGGGGCCGGATTACGCCAGCGATAGAGCAGCCGGACCACAATCAACAGCAGCAGCAAACTGCCCATATTCTTGTGAAACAGGAACAGTGTGTTTTGCAGCGCTCTTGGGATCCCCTCTTGGATCATGATGAAACCGGCGGGGATCATTGGAATGATGCACAGCGCCATCAGCCAGTGAATCCAACGCGCGGGCCTTTTGTAGCTTTGCACCGGAATTGTCATTTTTGATCGATCCCGTTAAGTTGCGAGGCTTGATTGCTGCCACTGACGGCCAATCTTGCTGCCTAGAAAGATGGTAAACCCCAAGGACGGGCCGATACAATTATGGACTTGCCGCGCAGATCCTCACATCTCGGTCAGTGGGCCGACGGAGGCTCCCATGGACCGCTCACCGGGCCATTGGCGCAGTTTATCGGCGTCGGCCTGATTGTGGCAGCGGCGGTCTGGCTCGGCCTGGCCGCCCTGACCGGCACACGTTGGAGTGAGGCCATCGCCTGGGGACTTGGCGCTTATGCGGGAACCGCGGCGCTGGCCACTTTCGGGCTCGGCACAAGTTTCCCCCATCGTCTGATCGGCCTTTGCAACGTCATCACATTGACCCGTCTTGGGCTGACCGGGATCCTGTTTGCGGCGCTGTTCACATCCGCCATCGGTGCCTGGACAATCTTTGCCATCGCGGCCTTGGCCTTTGCGCTCGACGGGGCGGATGGGTGGTTCGCACGGCGCTCGGGTCTGACCTCGGAGTTCGGCGCGCGGTTTGATATGGAGGTAGACTCAGTCCTGGCGCTGACCCTGTCGATCCTCGCCTTTCAAAGCGGAGCGGGCGCCTATGTGCTGATCCTGGGCGTCCCGCGCTACGCGTTTGGCGCGGCCAATTTGATCTGGCCCTGGCTCGGCGGTCCGCTGCCGGAGCGGTTTAGCCGCAAGGTGGTTTGCGTTCTACAAATCGCGACGCTGCTATGCGCGCTGCTGCCTTGGGCGCCGCAAGCCGTTGTGCAAATGATGGTGAGCCTCAGCGCCCTGGCGCTTGTCTGGTCCTTTTGGGTCGATATCCAAGCCTTGAAACGGGCGCGATCGTGACAGCAGGCACCTCGGGTCGCGCCAAATCTGTGGTCAGGATCGGAATCGCGACGGCCGTGCTGCATGTGCTGCTGATCCAACCCAATCACCCCTTGGCAATGACCTGGGACGCGCTGCTGCTGTTCCCGCTGGAGCTTCCCGTGATCATCCTCGGGCTCTTGGCGCTGGGTCGGTCCTGGGTGGGATCTGCGTTTCGCGTGCTGATCACCGGTGGGCTAACTCTGATTTTCATCTTGAAGAGCGCCGATTTCATCAGCTTCACGGCCCTGTCGCGCGGATTCAATCCGGTCACGGATCTGTCGCTGATCGATGCTTTCATCCGCTTGATGGCAGGTAGCCTCGGCCCTGCCCTGACCATCGCCACGCTTGTCTTGGGTACGGTCAGCATCCTGGCCGTTATCGGCGCCTGCTGGTGGGCGACGGGGGTTTGGGCCAAGCTCCACGTCCCCCGCCCGCTTGCATGGGGCGCGGCACCGGCCGCAATCCTCGCAGCAAGCCTTGCTGCGGCTGAGGTCGGGCAGGTCATGGACGATTGGCCGCTTCCGTTCGAGCCGCCAGGGGCTGCCTTCACCGCGCGTCTCGGAGCGGAGCGGATCGAGATGGTGCGCAATACCCGCGCCGAGTTGCGCACGTTCCGGCAGGCGGCTGCGAATGATCCATTCGAAAGTGCCGATACTTTGTTTGAGGCCATCGATCGCGATGTTCTGATCATCTTTGTCGAAAGCTACGGACGCACAAGCTTCGACACCCCGCTTTTCGCTGATCTGCATCTGGAGACGCTGAGCCGCTACGGGGCCGACCTGGCGGAACTCGGGCTCAGCCAGCGATCGGGCTTTCTCACCTCGCCGACCCGCGGCGGGCAAAGCTGGCTCAGCCATGCGACCTTTGCCAATGGGCTGTGGGTGAATAATCAGATCAGCTACGCCGCCGCTTTGTCGAGCGGACGTCAGTCGCTGTATCACCACGCGGCGGAAGCCGGGTTTCGCACCGCAACGGTGATGCCGCAGATCACATTGGAATGGCCGGAATCCGAGCGGATGGGGTTTGAGCAGGTGCTGGTGGCCAATGATCTGGGATATGGCGGCGTGCCGTTGAATTGGGTCACCATGCCCGATCAATTCACCCTGGCTGCGCTGGATCGGCTGGTGCGCAACAACCCGGATCCGCGCAGGCTGTTCGCTCAGGTGGTGTTGGTGTCTTCCCATGCGCCCTGGGTGCCGGTACCGGAGATACTGCCTTGGGATGCGGTGGGGGATGGAAGCGTCTATGACGATCTGATGGCCACAAGCGACCCACCCGATGTGGTCTGGCGCGACAGAGATCGCGTGCGCGCACAATACCGTCTGGCAGTGGACTACGCGCTGCAATCGGTCTTTGAATATGCGCTGCTGCATGCCGAGGACCCGCCCCTGATCCTGGTTCTGGGCGATCACCAGGCGGCGGAATTCATCGCCCTCGATGATCGGGCAGAGGTGCCCCTGCACGTGATTGGCCCCGCAGATCTTGTGGACCAGCTTAGCCATGTCGCGCCAACAGCGGGCCTTATTCCCGCCGATGACGTTCCCGTGATTGCAATGGACAGCCTGCGCGACATCCTGTTGACTGCTTATTCAATGCAATCAGATCAACAACTTGGGAACTGAGGATGGGACGCGCATGGCCTCTGCCGCAAAAGGGTATGACCCTGCTCCGCGTTGCGGTCCTCATCGCGTGTATCGTCCTGCTATGGCGGGCCGTCGATTGGCGAGAGGCGCTTGATCTTCTGTGGCAAGCCGATCTGCGTTGGCTTGGCGCGGCAGTGCTTCTTCTGAACCTTCAAACCTTGCTTTCAACGCAACGCTGGCGCCTGACAGCAGCTCAGTTGGGCATCCATATCGGTCCGGTGGACGCAGTGAGGGAATATTATCATTCCCAGATCATGAACCAATCCCTGCCCGGTGGCGTGGTCGGCGATGCCCGACGCGCTTTGCGGGCACGCGACCAGGCCGGGCTGCTGGCCTCAAGCCAGGCTGTGGTGTTTGAGCGTGTCGCCGGGCAGATCGGCTTGCTTGCCCTGTTGGCGCTGGGGCTCACGGTCACCTTCGCTGCGCCCGGCTTGCAAAACTGGCCTGACTGGTTGGCTACACCGGCCGCCTCGATTGCCAGCATCGCCCTGCTCGCCGTTTTTGTCATGGCCACAAGCCTTTGGCTCAACCACCGCGCCGCATCGCTATTCCACAAGGGCACGCGCAGTTTTCGCCAAGCGGTCTTGGCCCCCAATGTCTGGCGCCAGCAAGCCGTGCTTAGCCTCGCGACCGCGTCGTGCAATGTCGCGGCTTTCGCGTTTTGCGCCAGCGCCTTGGGGCTGACACTCCCGGTCCTGGCCACGATTACGGTGGTACCGTTGATCCTGTTTGCGATGGTCCTACCCTTGTCGGTCGGGGGATGGGGGCTGCGCGAGGGGGCTGCCGCCATGTTGTTTCCGGCCATCGGGTTCAGCATGGGCGAAGGTCTCACCACCAGTGTGGCCTTCGGGCTGGTGATCCTGGCCAGTGTTTTGCCCGGCTTTGTGATCGGATGGACACGCCCAAAGATCGCCAATCCGACCGTAAGCGCCAGTGAAGGCTTACCGCGGCAGGTTGAGCCATAACCGATTACAACGCGCATAGAATATGCGACGCGACAGGCTGATAAGAGGATTATTTACATGAAAACTGCACCTTGGATCCAACGACGTCATATCTTGGCAAGTGGTGGCGCGGCGCTGGGTGCCGCAGCGCTGGGTCTGCGAGCCCGCCCGGTCCTGGCCCAGAGTGCTGTCAGCTTCCAACTCTCGTGGCTGCATTCCACGCAATTTGCGGGCAGTTATATCGCGCAGGATCGCGGGTTTTGGCAGGAAGCCGGCCTGGAGGTCACGCTACAGCCCGGCGGGCCGAACGCACCGGTGGAGCCACCCGTTGTCTCGGGCTCGGCGCTGATGGGTATTTCAGCCGCTGACTATACCGCCGCCGCGGTGGAACAGGGCGCGCCGTTCAAGATCATCGGCGTGGCGATGCAAAACAACCCCTTCGCCATCGCATCCCTGACGGAAAACCCCGTCAATGTGCCCGCCGATCTGGAGGGTAAGCGGATCGGCATGGCGCTGGCCAACACGCCGGTTCTCCAGGCGCTCTGCGCGCTGAACGACGTGGATTTCGACGCGATTGAGATCGTGCCGACGCAATATTCGCCGCAGCCGTTGGTCACCGGCGAGGTCGAGTGCCTGTTGTGCTGGGCCACCGACCTGCCGGTCGCGATGACCGTCCAAGGCGTCGACAACACGACCATGCTGATGGCCGATCACGGCTACGCTGTTCATTCGCAAACCTATATCGTGACTGAAGACAGCCTGGCCAATCGCCGCGACGAGATCGTGGCGCTGATGAGCGGTGAGGTGCGCGGTTGGGACGCCTACCGCGAAGACACGGACGCGGCCACTGATCTGACCCTGGCCATGTTCCCTGATGCCGGACTTGATCTTGAGACCCAGCGCCTGCAAGCCGAACGGCAAGTGCCGCTGATGTTCTCGGACCTGACGGAGGCGAACGGTTTCGGCTGGTGGACGGATGAGACGGTTGCCGCCAATCTTGAGACATTGGGCTTGCTGGGGCGGGAGGTCTCTGCCGATCTTTGGGATCGCTCTGTTCTGGAAGAGGTCCATAGCGCCTGAGCGCGGCCCATGTCTGTTTCCGTCGCGTGCAAAGGCTTGGCCAAAACCTATCCCGGCGGTGTCGAAGCTGTCGCCCCGATTGATCTGACCTTCCAGGCGGGCAAGACGACCGCTTTGGTGGGCCCGTCGGGTTGCGGGAAATCGACCGTATTGCGCATGATCGCGGGGCTTGAGGCGCCAAGCCGCGGAAGCGCGACAATTGACGACGCCCCGCCCGCCGAGACGTTGCGCCGGGCAGGTCTATCGATTGCGTTTCAGGACCCCTCGCTTTTGCCCTGGCGATCGGTGCAACAGAATATAGAACTGGCCCTGGATCTGGCGCGACGTCCGAAAGTGGCCAGCGAGATCGACCAACTGATCCAATTGGTCGGATTGGGCGGCTTTGCCGATACGCGCCCCGCCGCCTTATCCGGCGGGATGCGTCAGCGCGCCGCCATCGCGCGGGCGTTGTCGACGCAGCCTGAATTGCTGTTACTCGACGAACCCTTCGGAGCGGTGGATGAGTTGACGCGCGCACAACTGGCCCACGACCTGCCCGGCATCTGGGAGGCACGCGACACCACGACCTTGCTGGTGACGCATTCCGTGACCGAGGCCGTCACGCTGTCAGATCGGATCATTGTCTTTTCGGCGCGCCCGGCCCGCGTCGTTGCCGATATCGAGGTGGATTTGCCACGACCGCGCCCCTCGCAAATCGCGCGTGCGCCTGAGTTCACTGAGATCGCAGACAACGTATTTGAGGCGCTATCGCGCGGTGTCGGGCAGACATTGCCCAATGCGGCACAATGACAGACCTGGCTCTGCCACGACGGAGCGTGCCCTGGTCGGTCTTAGGACCGGTCTTGGTCGTCGTCCTTTGGGAAGGTGCCACGCAGATCTCGGGCCAGAGTTTCGTGGTCGCCGCGCCCAGCGCCATCGTCTTGTACATCGCCGATAATGCCGCGCTCATGCTGCGCGCTTTAGGGGTCACGCTGACCAATGCGGCTCTGGGCTTTGCCATCGGCAATCTCGCGGCCGTCGTTCTGGCGGCCTGTGCAATCGCGCTACCCCGGAGCGAGGCGGTGATCCGGGGCCTCGCGCTGTTGGTCTTCTGTCTGCCGCTAGTGGCGACCGGCCCGATCCTGCGCGTCGTGTTCGGCCCGGGCGATTGGCCGCAAATCGTGCTGGCCGCCCTGGCCGTCTATTATACCACGCTGATCCCGCTGTTGGTTGGCTTGCGCGCGGTGCCTAGCAATTGGCTGGATCTGGTGCGCAGCTACGGGCGCGGGCGCTTCACCGCGCTTATCCGCATCCGCGCCATCGCCTCCGTGCCGTATCTGGTTGCTGGGCTCCAAATCGCCGCCCCCGCTGCGTTTCTGGGCGCAATGGTGGGCGAGTTCACCGGCGCCGAGCGCGGCATGGGGGTGTTGACGATCCGTGCCATGCGATCGATGGATGTCGAGATGACCTGGGCGCTGGCAAGCATCGCCACGGCAATTGCCGTGCTCAGCTATCTGGCCATCGGATGGATTGCGGCGCGGTTCATGCGCGACGCCCCCCCGACCATCCTCGCCGCCCCAGCCCTCGCCAATCGGCGCCGGTTTGAGCCACTTTTGACCATCGGCGCCGTGACACTCATCGCGCTGACGCTTTGGTGGGGCGGGCTCGTGGCGTTGCAGTTGAACCCCTTTTTCGCGAAGGGACCCATTCAGGTCTTTGACGCGCTGGTCCTAGCCGATGATGCCAGTCAGACCCGCCAAACACTGGCGACGGCCCTGGGCGAAACGGCCGTGTTCCTTCTGCCCGGTTATGCGGCGGGGCTGCTGCTGGGGGCTCTATTGGCGATGTCGATCATCCAGGTGCCCGCCATCGCCGGCACCGCCATGCCGCTGGCCATCGCCCTGCGATCCGTGCCGATCATCACCACGGCGCCACTTGTCGTGCTGCTGCTAGGGCGCGGCGCTTTGGGCACCATCGTTTTGGTGGCAATCATGGTATTTTTCCCGACCTTCGTGGCCTGCCTGCACGGCTTGCGGCAAGCGCCCGGGCAGATCATCGATGTTCTGCGGAGCTATGCCGCGCCAAGCCGTGCCGTGCTGCTGCGCGTGCGTATCCCCGCGATGCTGCCCGCCTTTTTCGCCGCCGCACGGATCAACGTGCCCGCCTCGGTTCTGGCGGTCACGGTGGTGGAATGGTTGGCGACGGGCCAGGGTACCGGAAGCGTGATGGCGCTATCTGCATCGCTGTCGGATTACGACATGTTGTGGAGTTCTGTCGTCTTGGTCGCGGTGCTGTCGGTCATCGGCTACGGGTCGGTGGGCTGGGTCGAACGGCGTGTATTGGCGATCTACGCGCCGGAGCAATTGCAATGACCCATCGGCCCGCCGTCTTTGCGATACCCGGCGATATCGAAACGCTGACCGGCGGGTATATCTACGAGCGTCGTTTGCTGTTGGGTTTGCGGAAGGCCGGTCACAATATGGCGCATCTTCAATTGGGCGACAGTTTCCCCGATCCCAGCCCGGCGGATAGGGCACAAGCAATCGATGCGCTGACAGCGGTGAAGCCTGAGCGGGCATTGATCCTGGATGGGCTTGTCTATGGTTCGATTGATCCCGCTGGACTGGCGCGCGTGACGGCGCCGATTGTGGCAATGATCCACCACCCCCTGGCCCGAGAAACCGGCCTGAATTCCGAGCGTCAAGAACATCTCTACCGGACTGAGCGTGCAAATCTGAGGCTGGCGCAGCAGGTGCTGGTGCCCAGTGGGCATACGGCCTCGATCCTGACCACCGATTACGGTGTCGAGCCCGGGCGCATCACGATTGCGCCGCCGGGCACCGATCGACCAAGCGGCAGGCCAGCGCCCATCGATCCACCGCTGATCCTTTCTGTCGGCATCCAGCATCCCCGCAAAGGCCACGATATATTGCTGCGCGCCCTGGCGCGGATCCACGACACCCCGTGGCAGGCCGTGATCGTCGGCTCCGCCCATGATCCGGCCCATGCCAAGGATCTCGCGCAGATCGCCAAAGACCTGGGCCTGTCAGACCGTGTGACGCTTGCGGGGCGTGTGCCAGGCGAGACCCTGGCAGCTTACTATCGGCAAGCCTCGATCTTTGCGCTCGCCACCCGCTATGAAGGCTATGGGATCGTCTTTGATGAAGCGTTGAGCTGTGGGCTGCCGATCATCTCCTGCCGCACCGGCGCGGTGCCCGACACCGTTCCTGACACGGCGGGCCTGTTGGTGCCGCCGGATGATCACACGGCCTTGGCCAACGCTTTGCACACCCTGCTGCATGACGGTCCGATGCGTCAACGCATGGCACAAGCCGCAGCCGAGGCTGGACGGCTTCTGCCTGGTTGGGATGACACGGCGCGGATCGCAAGCGGCGTGTTGAATAAGCTGACCCGGTAGATCCACATCATGGCCCCCACCCCTCCTTGGCCAAAAGGCACCGCCGCCGCCATCGCGCGGTCGCTCGATATCTACTACCGTGACACGGACCGGACCGCGCGTATGGATCGTTTGAACGCGCAGTTCGTACGCCCCGGCGGCTTGGCGTTCGATATCGGCGCCCATCTGGGCGACCGAACTGCCAGTTTCCTACGGCTGGGCGCATCCGTTGTCGCGTTGGAACCGCAACCGGCCATCTATCGTGCGCTGCGCCTCCTGCATGGCAACAACGATAGCGCCGTTCTGACCTGGTCTGCGCTTGGCGCAGAGCTGGGTGAGGTGGAGATTATGGTGAATTCCGCCAATCCGACAACCTCCACCGCATCACGTGCCTTTGTCGATGCGGCCCAAAGTGCCGCGGCCTGGAAGGGGCAAAGCTGGGATCAGCTGATCCGAACACCTATGACAACACTTGATCAGCTGATCCGCGACCACGGCCTGCCCGATTTCATCAAGATCGATGTAGAGGGGCATGAGCTGGAAGTGCTGCGTGGCTTGTCCCAACCCGTGCGCGCCTTGTCCTACGAGTTCACGACATTGCAGCGCGACATCGCTTTGGCCGCGCTGGCCCGTCTTGCGGATCTGGGCCGCTACAGGTTCAATCTGAGCCTGGGCGAAGATCACCTGCTGCAGTTCGACGATTGGGTGGACGCGGAGATTCTCGCGGACTTGATCACCACCATTCCGGAGGCTGCGAATTCCGGCGATATCTACGCATTACAGCAATAGGTCGGCTACAAAACCGCACCGATCTGCCACGGCACAAACTCCACCCCGCCAAAGCCAAGCGCTTCGCTTTTCGTCCGCGCCCCGCTGGCCACCGCGATCATCGCCTCGAAGATTTCGGCGCCCTTGTTGTCCAGCGACACGCCCTCGGCCACATCGCCGCAATTGATGTCGATATCCTCGCCCATCCGCGCGAACAGATCAGAATTAGAGGCCAGCTTGAGGCAAGGGGTGGGCTTGTAGCCGGACACCGACCCCCGCCCCGTGGTGAAGGCGATCAGGTTCGCGCCGGATGCAATCTGCCCCGTAACCGAGCATGGATCATATCCCGGGCTATCCATGAAGACCAAACCGCGGCTGGTCAGCGACGCGGCGTAGTCAAACACGCCGGAAAGGGGAGCTTGCCCGGCCTTGGCCACAGCACCGAGCGACTTTTCCAAGATCGTCGTCAGGCCGCCGCGCTTGTTGCCGGGGCTGGGATTGTTGTCCATCTTGGCGTCGTTGCGGGCGCAATACGCCTCCCACCAGGTCAGCTTATCGACCAGCTTTTGGCCGACCTCTTCGGTTTCAGCACGGCGCGTCAGCAGATGCTCGGCCCCGTAGATCTCGGAGGTTTCCGACAGGATGGATGTGCCACCCTGCTGCACCAAAAGGTCAGAGGCCACGCCCAGCGCAGGGTTGGCGGTAAAGCCGGAATAGCCATCCGATCCGCCGCATTGCATGCCCAATGTCAGCTCGGACACAGGAGCCGGTGCCCGAGTGGCGCGATCGGCGTAAGCGGCCAGCGACTCCAGATATTCCAGACCGGCGGCAATGGTGCGGCTTGTGCCGCCGGTCTGCTGGATCGTCATGTATCGCAAGGCGCCGTCCTTGGTGATCCGGCGATCGCCCACCAATTCGGACAGCTGCAGCACCTCGCAACCCAGCCCCACCAAGAGAATGCCGCCGAAATTCGGATGGTTGCCGTAGCCCGCCAATGTGCGAAGCAGGATGTCATAGCCCAAACCGCGCCCTGCCATGCCACAGCCGCTGCCATGCACAATCGGCACAATCCCATCGACATTGGGATAGGCCGCCAAAAGCCCCGATTTCTCTGCCGCGTCCGCGATGAACCGCGCCACCGAGCCAGAACAATTCACCGAGGTCAGAACGCCGATATAATTGCGCGTGCCAACCCGGCCATCCTCGCGGTGATAACCCTGAAAGATCCGCGTCTGCGCAGGTTTCGGCAAGGGATGCACCGCCGAGGCGAAGGCCGCATCCGAGACATGCTCCTTCATGCTCATATTGTGGCTATGCACGTGGGACCCGGCGGCGATAAACGTATCCGCTGTGCCAATCACCTGGCCATATCGCAGGATTTTCGCACCCTCGGCGATGTCAGCAACGGCGATCTTATGGGATCGCGGCACGGTTTCGATCGCGCCCGCCACCCCAACGGCCAGGTTTTCCAACGCGATGGCGATATTATCCGCGTCATGCAGGTGGAGCGTCTTTGTGGGCACCGTTTCACTCCTGAAGCTGCACAATGACCTTTATTAAATCCGCTCGGTCAGCGGATAGCGCGGCAAAGCTTTGCGTCAGATCATCCAGTGATATCTCACTAGAACATAGTGCGTCGGTATCGATCAAACCGTCTTTGATCGCTTGCATCACGCGATCGAAATCCGATTGCAGGGCATTGCGGCTGCCGATCAGGCGCATTTCACGCTTGTGGAATTCGGGATCGCTGAAGGTGATATCCTCTTTCACCACGCTTACAAGCACATAGGACCCACCATGTGCGATTGCAGGAAATCCGGCCTCTATGGCGCTTTTATATCCAGTGGCGTCAAAAACGGCATCAAAGCCATCGCCGCCAATGGCCGACAACGCGCCTGCAATATCGGCATAGCCCTTCGCAAAGTCGAACCGTTCAGCGGCCATCGACAGGCGGGCAGCATTCAAATCCAGCAGGGCGACATCCGCACCTTTCAGCCGAGCAAACAATGCCGTGCCGATACCGATAGGGCCGACACCGGTGACCAACACCTCGTCCCCCGGTCCGATGCCAGAGCGCTCGACGGCATGGGCGCCGATGGCGAGAAACTCAACCATCGCGGCCTGACGGGGGGTTAACCCATCCGCCGCAATCAGATTGCTTGCGGGCACGGCCAGTTGGGTGGTCAGGCCACCATCGCGGTGAACGCCCAACACCTCGATCGCCACACAGCAATTGGGTTTACCGCGACGGCAAGCCCGGCATGTTCCGCAAGAGAGATAGGGATTAACCACCACCAGATCGCCAGCGCGCCAGCCTTCGGCATCCTGCGCCACCCGACCGCTCAGCTCATGTCCGATCACGCGTGGATATTGCAGGAAGGGATGCTTACCCTCGAAGATATGATAATCGGTACCGCATAGTCCCACGGCGCAGATATCCAAAACCACCCAACCATTTGGGACATTGGTCACGGGCGGGCGCGGTTCGACGGTGAATGTACCGGGCTCGACGACAACGCCTGCGGGGATCGACGCTTGGGTCATGCGGCACTCCCCCGGGGTGCCCAATCGTCGGGTAGCTTGCCTTTGATGATCAGGCTTAAAATGTCGTCCTTGTTCACGTCTTCGATGCGGAAGGCGCCCACGTTCTGCCCCTTGTTCATCACCATGACGCGGTCACACAGATCAAAAACGTCATGCATGTCGTGACTGATTAGGAAAATCCCGATCCCCTCATCCTTTAGGCGCAGGGTCAGATCAGCGACCATCGCGGTTTCCGATGGACCCAGGGCCGCCGTGGGCTCATCCATGATCAAAACCTTGGCCTGGAAATAGATCGCGCGGGCGATGGCGATGACTTGGCGTTGACCACCAGATAACCGTGAGACGGGATCGCGCAAGTTCTTGAAATTCGGATTAAGTTGCCGCAATGCCTCGGCCGCCTCGGATAGCATCCGCGCCTCATCAAGGTTGCCGAACCGGGTCTTCAGCTCTCGCCCCAAGAACAGATTGGCAGGCGCATCAAGATGGTTGGCCAAGGCCAGGGTCTGGTAGATCGTCTCGATACCGAATTGTTTGGCGTCCTGGGGCGATTTCAGATCGGCAGGCGTGCCATTGACGAAAATCTCGCCACTGGTCTGCCGCATCGCACCCGATAAGATCCGCATCAGGCACGACTTACCGGCGCCGTTATGGCCCAGAACGCCGACAACCTCGCCGGGGCGCAGATCGACCGAGACGCCCTCGACGGCGTGGATGCCGCCGAATTGCTTATAGATGTCGACCATCTGCACCAGCGGCGCATCGGGTATGGCAGTATCGAGCATCCTGAGATCCTTGACCGAGAGAAGCTGGTCAGCAGGTCCGCGCCCCACTGACCAATTGCGCATTAGTAGAGAACGTTTTGCGCTTCGGGCGTGTCGATATTCTCGCTTGTCACCATGATGACACCGGTATCGATGAAGCTTTCCACCTCATCTCCAGCCAAGATCGACGCGACCGCATTCACGCCCAGCTCACCCATCTGGAACGAGCCTTGGACGGCAGTGGCCAACAGCGTTCCGCTGCGCACCATGTCTTGCAGATCGCCATTTCCGTCAAAGCCAATCGCGGTGATCTGACCGGCCATGCCCGCCTGTTCCAACGCGCGGCCCATGCCGATGGCTGTGGGCTCATTGGCGCCGAAGATGCCGACCAATTCATTGGCGGCGAGCACATCGGTGGTCTGGTTCAGAGCCGTGGCCATCTGTGATTGCGAATAGAACGGGCCGACGATTTCAAGCTCGGAATTGGCACCGATATAGTCGACAAAACAGCCAACCCGGCCAATTTCCGAGCCAACGCCCGCGACATAGGACATCACAGCGATGTTGCCGGTGGTGCCCGCGTTATCGATCATCATCTGCGCGGCCATCTCGCCAGCGGCGCAATTGTCGGTGGACAGAAACGCCTGGTAATAGGCTTCGCTGCCCTCAGCCAAGCCGCTGTCGATGATCGCAACGGGAATGCCCGCCTCAAAGGCGCGCTGCACGACCGGTGCCAAGGCCTCCGGATCGGAGGGCGCCAGAACAATGGCCGACACGCCGCGGTTGATCGCGTTTTCCACCAACGCCACCTGGTCCGCGATAGCAGATTCCGAGGCGGGGCCGTTGAACGACATCGTGTGATCCGGGTGACCGGCAATCGCGGCCTCCGCCCCCAGATTGACGTTCTGCCAGAAGTTGGAATTGGTCGTTTTGACGATCACTGCAATCTCGCCAGCCATGGCAAACGAAGCCGTCGCTGCCAGGATGCCGGATGCCAGTGCCGTGGTCAGTAAGCTCTTCATGATTTCCTCCCTTATGAAGATCTTTGATTTGTCAGGTCTTATTTCGGATTTGGTCGATATAGACGGCGACGATCACGACGATTCCGATGATGATCTGCTGGATGAAGGCCGATGTGCCGGCCATGTTCAGGCCGTTGCGCAGCACCCCGATGATGAAGGCGCCGATCATGCTGCCCGAGATACTGCCGGTGCCGCCCATCAAGGACGACCCGCCGATGACCGAGGCTGCGATCGCATCAAGCTCGTACATCACGCCCTCATTGGGCTGAACCGTGACGAGGCGCGACATCAGAACCATCCCCGCAAGCCCCGCCAACGCGCCCGAGGCGGTGTAGGCCCAGATTTTAGTGCGATCCACGTTCACGCCGGACAGGCGCGCGGCCTCTTCATTGGAACCGACGGCAAAGATATGGCGGCCGATCTGGCGCTTCTTCAGGATGTAGGCGCCCAGAAGCGCCATCACCAATAGCAGGATGGCCGGATAGGGAATGCCCGGGAAGATCACGCGCGGAAAGCCGTTTTCCTGCATCTCGACGATGCGAAAGAGCGTCCCGTTGCCCAGGGTGCCGAAGGCTGACCCCAATCGGCTGATCGGGGCCGCGCCCGTCAATTGCAACGCCAAACCGCGGGCGATCAGCATCATGCCGAGCGTCGCCACGAAGGGTGTGATGCGCATCTTGGTGATCACAAGCCCGTTCACGCAACCGCAGGCCGCACCCGCCAGAACGCCGAGCCCCATCGCCGGATAAACCGGTAGGCCAGCCCGGATGCTCAGACCTGCCACAACACCTGCCAGCGCCAGGACCGAACCGACGCTCAAGTCGATCCCCCCAGTGATGATAACCATCGTCATGCCAATCGCCAGCAACGCGATGACCGAGGTCTGCAGCAGGATCGTGAGGCCGTTATTCACCGACAAAAACGCGGAACTGGTGAAGGAAAACACCACGATCAGCAGGGCGAGCGTCAACAAAGCCGACAGCTTGTGCAAGGCGGAGCCGGACGGCAAAAACCGCAATCGCGCTTTGTCGGAACCGGTTGCCATTGGTGTCGGTCTCTCCCAAGATGCCTGTCTTTAATAATAAAGTACGATAAGAATGACCTTGTGCCGGTCAAGTGTTTTTAATTTTTTTGGACAGCTGAATAAAAACCGATAATGTCTGGCATGACGGAACCACACAAGAAGACCCATGGCCCGGACAAATATCCGCTTGGTGGAAGCCCACAACACCCTGCTGTCGATCTGTGACGGCATCGATATCGGGGCCTGCCTGCCTTCGGAAAACGTTCTTGCAGAAGAATTGGGTGTCAGCCGTACAGTTGTGCGAAGCGCGCTGAACCGGTTGGATCAGCGGTCCATCATTGTCCGCGACGGTCGTCAAAAGGTTATCCAGAGACGCTCTACCCCCGATGACACGATGGAAGGCCCGCCCGTTCTTTTGGGCATCGAAGAGCTGGAAAAGCGGTTCCTGGATTGGGTGCTGCGGATGGATGTGCCGCAGGGCACCGTGTTGAACGTTGCGCAATTGGCCAAGGAATTCGAGGTCACCACGCATACATTGCAAGAATTCCTGTCCTCGCTCAGCCGGTTCGGGATCGTGACGCGGCGTCCCCGCGGCGGATGGAAGCTGGAGGGCTTTACGATTAACTTCGCGCTGGAACTGTCGGACTTCCGCACCGTCCTGGAATTGAACGCCGTCAGCCATCTGGTGAAACTGCCCGACACCCATCCGATCTGGGCAAAGCTCGACACGCTTGAGGCCGATCACCTAGCGTTGCTGGAGCGCATCGATGAGGATTACCACGATTTTTCGCAACTCGATGAAGCGTTTCACACCGCGATCAATTCGGTGGTCACAAATCGGTTCGTGACCGAGTTTCAAAAGATTATCTCGCTCGTCTTCCACTATCATTTTCAGTGGAACAAATCCGATGAACGCATCCGCAACGAATGCGCCATTCAGGAGCACCTGGTCTATATTGAGGCTCTGCGCGGTCGGGACAGCGCCCAGGCTGAGGCCGCGGCGCGCAGCCATCTTGCGACGTCAAAGCTGACCCTGGTGAACTCTCTCAAAGCCCATGCGCGGGATGCTTAGCGGGTCATAAAGGCCAGCGCCTCAGCGGACAGATCCAATGCCGCCGCATCGAGGTTGCGTTGCAGCGAGCTGACCTTGCCCGTGCCCAGCAGAACCGAACAGGCCGCCGGGTGGCGCAACGCAAATTGCATGGCGGCTTCGGCCAGGGTCAGGCCGACCTGCTTGGTCCGCGCTTCAAGCGCGCGCACTCGATCCAGGATCTCGTCCGAGGCTGGCGCGTAGTTGAACCAAGCACCGGGTTTCGGCCCCGTGGCGAGGATGCCGGAATTGAAAATTCCACCCAAAACCAAACTGGTGCCTTGCCGCGCGCAGGCGTCGAGCAATCCGGCCTCTGCGTCGCGGTCCAGCAAGGTCAAACGTCCAGCGATCAGGATCACATCCAACATCTCTTGCGCCATTACATCCAGGCAGATCCGCGTCTCATTCACGCCCAGTCCGATGGCCCCAATCCGCCCCGCCTGTTTCAGATCCCGCAGCGCACCCATGCCGGAGCCCAGCAGATCGTCCAAATGGCGCGCCCCTTCGTCAGGCCCATGGGTGTAGTCGCCGATGTCGTGGACAAAGACGATATCGATATGCGAGGTGCCCAGCCGCGCGCAGCTGCTTTCAAAGCTCTCCCGGATGCCGTCGGCTGTATAATCGTACCGCGAGGCGTTCGGCAGCGGGTTCACGAAGCCATCGGCCTTGTCCAGTTGGGCACCAGGCGACAGAACCCGCCCGACCTTACTGGACAGAACGTAGTCATCGCGGGCCTTGTCGGCGAAAAACGTGCCAAAACGAGTCTCGGACAGGCCGCGCCCGTAATGCGGGGCAGTGTCGAAATACCGGATACCCGCCGCCCAGGCATGCTCCAAAACCGCCATCGCGTCCTGGTCCGTCACCTCTCGGCCCAGATTACCGAGGCTCGCGCCGCCGAGCGACAGCGCGGTGACAGAAACATCCGTTTTACCAACGCGCTTTGTCTGGAGGATTGTCATACCGTTTCCCTATGCTGCATCATAATCCGCGACAGGATCGGTTTGTCACCATGGTCGCCATGGCGCGCGGCGAAGTCCAGAAAGCCACCCATGCGGCGCGCCACCTTCTGTGGGTGGTTCTGGGCGATATCGGCGATGCGGTGATCGAGATAGGGATTGGCGAACCGCTCCAGCGTGGTTTCAAGATAAGCATCGAACGCGTCCGTAAGACCCGCAGCGACAAAAGCCGGGCGCACTTCATTTATGATCAGGGCCTGCAAGCGCGCCAATTCCGACAGATCCTCCATCATCTCGCGCACAAGCCGGCCATCGGACCCGTTCGACCACAACCATCGTTCCGCCAAAAACGTATGGCTGAGGTTCAGCACGAAAAGCTTTAACGCCTCGATCTGATCAAGCGATGGCACGATCTGGATAGCGGGATGTATGCAAGGGGCGATCAAACCTGGTTGATCCTCGATGGCCCACAACGCGTAGGGTTCTGCCACCGCGCCGACTGGCTCGATGGGTTGAGAGACGATCCGATCGACCAGCGAATTGACCCATGTGACGCCGGTATCCAGGTAGGTTCGAAACCCCGGCGGATCAGCTTTTGCCAGATCCATAACGCGGGCCTTCAGGACCTGGCCATTGTTGGGAACCAGCTCCATCGGCATGATCTGTATCGGCGCCGCGCCGCGGGCAAACCGTATCCGCAGCAAATGCGTCAGCTTGGCGGGATAGGACATGGATTGATCGAAGGCATCCAAGTGGTCGCTGTCCCGCGCGGCAAAGCCGCGATCACCGGTATTCGAGAGGACAATCTGCGCCTCTTCTACAAAAATGCGGGCGACCTCGGCCCAATCCTGGGACGTGGACACTCCACGTGCCACGCTGCCTACGGTGATCGTTTTCTGCACCCGCGCGCCGTTGATCAGGCCTTCGATGCGCACAGGGAATGGTCGGGCAAACGCACGAAGCCGGGCGGCGCGGCTCGCATCGCCGGAGCTTTGGACAATTGTGATCGGCCCGACCTCCTGGCCCTCCTCACGGGCTTGCGACACAAACAGATCCGCATGGGCCTGAAGGAACCGGCTGGTCCCGAATTGAAGGATGGGCGTCTTTGTCATCTTCATTCCTTTTGCCGATCCCATCAAGCGCCCTTTACCAAAATTGTTTTTAATTATAGAAAACCAATATAGCAAGACCGAGTTGGAGAGCTTCAGATGCCTGACCCCGTCCAGATCGATGCTCACCAGCATTTCTGGCAGATCTCGCGCGGCGATTACGATTGGATGAGCGATGAGGTGGCCGCGATCCGCCACGACATCTTGCCACCGGATCTGGCGCCGCTGCTGGCGCGGCATGACATTGCGGGTACTGTTGTGGTTCAGGCGGCTGCGACACTGGCCGAAACCGAATTCCTGCTGGGTCTGGCGCAAGACAATCGGTTTATCAAAGGCATTGTCGGGTGGGTGGATCTGGACGACATCGCCGCCCCAGAGGCACTTGATCATCTGTCGCAATCGCCTGTTTTCAAGGGGGTCCGCCCCATGTTGCAAGACATTTCCGAAACCGACTGGATCGCGCGCCCCCGCGTTCTGGACAATCTGGCGCAGCTCGCCAAACGTGGCCTGCGTCTGGATGCGCTGGTTACGCCGCGCCACCTGCCGATCTTGGCAAAGGTCGCGCAAAGCTGCCCGGACCTTCCCATTGTAATCGATCACTGCGCCAAACCCGTCATCGCCCAAGGGGCGGATGCAGGATCCGGCTGGCGCGATGACATGGCGCGGCTGGCGCAGTTGCCAAATGTCATGTGCAAGATCTCGGGTCTTCCCAATGAGGCTGGCCCAGGTTGGAGCGCAACGGGGCTACGACAGGTGGTTGATCATGTCTTGGAGGAATTTGGTCCAGATCGGCTCATGTGGGGCAGCGATTGGCCCGTTCTGAACCTAGCGGGCGACTACGCGGGGTGGCGCGATACGTCAAAACAGCTTCTCGGCGGTCTGACACATACAGAACGCGCCCAGGTCTTTGGTGGAACGGCCCAGCGTTTCTACAAGCTAGAGGTCTCAAAGCTTTAAATCGCGACGTCGGGCAACGAGGACACTAAGCGCGCGCCGCCGCCACACCCGCTGCGCCTTGCACGGGCGCAGTCTCAGCGGTCTTCGCCTCGGCCTTTTGGCTGAGAAAGCCCCATAAAAAACCGCCCATGATGCTCTGCACGCCAAGTGCCAGGCAAATTACCGAAAACGAACTCGGACGTGCGATCCAACTGGCCGACAGGTCACCCCACCCCGCCTGCGCCCAGACCACGACAGCCAAAGCCGCCGATACGGCTCCCGCCAGCAATAGCAGGCCGCCAACCTGGCAACAGCGGTCCACGGTGATCGACTGCGACATCCGCTCGAACCGAGATGTGCGCGGTAGCAGGCCCTCATTGACGGAATGCAACCGGGCAAGGCCGTAAAAGCTAACCAACTGAACGCCAATCAAGATCAACGCGCTGGCCAAGATGAGGGTCGCGGTGTCAAAGGTCACACCGGCCATGCTGATCGGTCCGCTCAGGAGGCCTGCATAGATCACCGAACCGAATGCGGCCAGTGCCAGCCCCGGATACAAAAACAACCAATGCGGCGCATATGTCAGCAACAACTTCAAATGGCGCCATCCGTCCCGCCAACTGCGCAGATGCGGTGGGCGCGAACGGCCATCGGGCGACAGGGTCGTTGGAACTTCGGTCATTTTCAACCCGGTTACCGAGGCGCGGATCACCATTTCCGAGGCAAACTCCATGCCCGGTGTTGTCAGGTTCAGATCCAGGATCGCCTGACGGGAAAAGCCGCGCAGACCGCAATGGAAATCGCCCACCGGCGCGCGAAAGAAAATGCGCCCCAATGTCGACAAAACAGGGTTCCCCAGATAGCGGTGCAATGGCGGCATGGCACCGCGCGCAATCCCACCGCGGAACCGATTGCCCATCACCAGGTCGGCGCCATTCCGCAATTCGTCAACAAATGCATCCAAACGTGAGAAATCGTAGCTGTCATCACTATCGCCCATGATCACATAGGTTCCGCGTGCGGCGTCGATACCAGCGATCAGCGCCGCACCATATCCACGCATCGGCACATGCACGACACGCGCGCCAAGCGCCTCGGCCATGGCTTGGCTGCCATCGGTCGATCCATTGTCTGCGATGACCACTTCGCCATCGATTCCGCTCTCGTCGAGATAGCGCATCGCCTTGCGAACGCAGACTTCGATCGTTTCGGCCTCGTTCAGGCAGGGCATAAGGATGGTCAGTTCGGTCACCGCAAAGCTCCTCGTGAAGGGGCGTAGACACGCCAATCGAGAGCATCTATCCGACCAACCGAGGCAAAAATGCGGAGGCATAGTGACAAGGCAACGGCATGTTGGATTGGTTTGGGTTTCGGAAACAAAGACGGGCTTAGCCTTCACACTGTCCCTAAACCGCCATTATTCTGACCTCATTTCGGGGTGATCTAGGCGTAAACGCATGCAGTAAGACCGGGGCTCAGAACGCAGTTATGAAAGACTACGCACCTTTCATCCGACGCTACGCCGATCCGCTTTGGATCGCGATCACAGTGGCAACGCTTATCGTCCTGATGCGTGTGATTGGAACTTCCAGCGACCCGGTCGAAATGCTCGCCCGCCATGGCTACGACGAGATAATGCGCCTGATCTCCGTGAAGGAATGGCTGAATGGGACCAACGGCTGGTACGACACAACAATCGATCGCGTGCTTCCACCCGAAGGCCTTTCGCTTCATTGGTCTCGCTATGTCGATGTGACGATTGGCGGAATGATATTGGCGCTATCTCTGGTGATGCCGACTGAGACCGCAGAGGCCGTGACGATTATTCTTTGGCCGACGCTTATGATGGTGATCTTCGCCATCCTGACCATCAAGGCATCACTCCGTTATTTCGGTCGCATCGCCGCCGGGATCGCGCTTATCGGCCTTGTTCTCTGGGAAACGACGGGCCTGACACGGTTCGGCCCCTTGAGATTGGATCACCACGGTGTTCAGGTCCTACTGATGACAATCATGATATTGTCGCTGATCCCAACGCGCGATGGCAGACGCGCCGGCATCATCGGAGGGCTGGCGGCAGCAATGTCGCTGGCAGTCGGACTGGAGATGTTGCTCGCCGTCGCAACAGGTGGCCTTATCCTCATGATCCGATGCGTTCTAGACCCTGAACGCGGCGCCACCCAACTGCAAGCGTTCGGCCTGAGCCTATCTCTAGGAGCGTTGGTCTTGTTTGTCGGACAAACCCCCCCGGCAGAAAGGGCCATTGCCTATTGCGACGAACTCGCACCCCCGATCCTCATCTTGTTGGCGAGTTGCGCTACTGCCGCCCTCAGTCTTGGCTTTTTCGCCCGCCGTGTAGGCGGGCTTGCGGCACGGTCTATACTTGCAATCGGGTTGGGTCTGGCCGCAGCTGCAGTTGCATATCCTGCGCTCGATACTTGTTTCACGGGGCCCTACGGAAACTTGCCTGACGAATTACAGGCCGCGATCTCTGCCCATATTCTCGAAGCGCGCCCTGCTGCCTTCTATCTGGGCACCAATCGCGTAGTGATGGGCAACCTGATGCCTAGCGTTATGACAACGATACTTGCGACGGCGCTGTGGGTGTACCAAACGCGCCAGAACATCGGCCTCACGAGCTCTCGGAATGCCGTTGGCATCATGCTCTGCTTCGCTTGGCTCGGCATGGCAGGCTCTTTCATTCAGATCCGCATGACGGTTTTGTCAGAGCCGATTATTCCGATCTTGATGGGGTATGTGGCGATCTCTTTGATCGCTCTCTACCGAGCTAAACCCGCGCAGACATGGAGAGGGCTTGCACTCGTGCTCGGTGTGGCGTTCAGCGTTTTTCCGGGACAGATCTATGATGGGGTCGCGCGCCTAGAACTTGACCAACTGCGCGCCGACGTCGGCGATACCGCCGCCGACCCTGTTGCACGCGTGCCATTCAACCATTGCCGTCGTGGTGACATTCTGACCAGCCTGAATGCCTTAGAGCCCAGCAGTATAATGGCGCTCGGCAATCTGGGGCGGCCGATCCTTCTGTTCACAGACCACGACATCCTTGCCTCGCCCTATCATCGCAGCGACTTACTGATCAGCACAATCCTATTGCACCACGATGATGACGAGGCCGATTTGCACCGCGTCTTGCGGAATACCAATGCCGAGTATCTCGTACTCTGCCGAAATGCATTCTACGGGAACGGCACCGCTTTCGTGAATGAACTCGCCACCGGCGGGACTTCAGACGGGCTCGAATTGTTGGAGGGCTTCGATCCCGCCCTCCTGGTGTTTCGGGTAAATTTATCGTGAAGAACCCAGCGCGTCTCTTGAGATTTCTACTGGTCGGTGGCGCTTTTGCGGGTGGCTATGCGATTGCCTCTGCATTGCTCACCGGCCCAGGAGGATTTCCGGTCTATGCAACTTCAGTCATCCTCTACGCATTATGCATACCGCTTGCGTTCTTGATACAGATGCGGGTCACATTCGGGCTCACGCAAACGCGTGCTGTCGGATTTCCGATATATGCGGCAACTCAGGTCACTAGCCTGGCCGTCGTGACCGCGATCACAACGCGTTTTGTAAGCGGGCACTTCATCGCAGATACGCTAGTCTTCCTTGCATCTGCCGGTATCGCGGCCGTTCTAAGCTTTGCCATCAGCAGCAAGTTCGCCTTCAGACCGAAGGTGTAAGCCGCGCGACAAAATGCAAACCGCGTCCAAAAATCCACGATAGCGGCGCTGGATATAACGGCACCTGCTTCGAGAAGCTATCGACCGCAAGGCCCGCCTCCTCGAACCACTGATCCCATGTCGCGCGAGGCGCGTAATTGTAGGGCAGCACAACACCATGCGGCGCGTTTCCGACCCAATCCATCATCCGCAGGGTGGCATGGTCCACACCATTCTCCGACAGGTGATCTTTGATCAGAACTGCTTTGCGGGCCACGCGCGACGCCTCGGCAATCAAATGTGCTGGATCGTCAGTGTGGTGCAGGACATCAACAAAGCTGACCACATCGAAGCTGTTGTCCCCATGGGGGATGGTCAACCCATCGAACAGCGTCACGGGGATATGGGTTGTCGGGCGTTTCATGATGTCGATGCCTTCGACCGACACGCCCATTTGCCGCGAGGCGATCAACGAGGCGATCCGCCCATCTCCAGTTCCGACATCCAGCATATGGGTGTGTGCAGGAACAAGCGCGCCGAGCGCATCGGCAATCACTTCAACCCGACGGTCAAAAACGGCGTGTTTATGGACGGTTCCGATGGTCGCTGTCAGCATCAATAAGCCCCTTCACTTCGCATTGTTTCCACGGCGTCTCCCGCAAAATCAAGAATGGCATGCAACACAAACAGGGAGATTTCATGGCACGAGTTGGACCTTTTCAACTCTCCCATTGCCATGGGCGCAAACAAAAACGCGCCCGTATCAGGGCGCGTCTTCGTAAAGCGGCAGCTTTGAGTGTTCAGGCGGCTTCCGCCTGCGAACGGCGCTCGCTCTCTTCGCGGCTCAGTGCAACCGAAGTCCGCACACCATTGCCGACAAAGGCCATCAGGCCCTGTACCACACGTTCATTGGGGTCGATCCCTGCGCAGGACAGCACTTCGCGGCCATCGCGCGAGCGCGCCCAGCGGGCGATCTGCTCAGGTCCATTGCCATATTTCTTGTCATCGGCGATTGCATCGTCCAACGCAGCCAAGACCACGGCGGCAAATAATTTCCGCGCGCGCGTTCCTTGTTCGAAGTTGAAGGCAGTCCCGTCAACGAAATCAAGCATTCCGTCGTCCTTTTTATTGCTCTTGCATTTTTGGCGTGAGGCGCTTTATGCCCAGATTCTGTGCGCTAGTGTGATGCGAATTCTGCATACGTGCTATGCACAAAAAGCATATCTCCACAAAATCAGTACGATTTCCGGTGTATGGACACCCCACTAGCGCCCAGATATAGGAAGCATCAAGAAATTCTCAAGGTTTTGCCAGGATATCGTCACATGCCAAAAATCAACGGAAATGAAATCCGGCCCGGCAATGTGCTGGAACACAATGCAGGTCTTTGGGCCGCGGTGAAGGTGGATCATGTGAAACCAGGCAAGGGTGGCGCCTTTGCCCAGGTGGAATTGCGTAATCTGCGGAATGGATCGAAACTGAACGAGCGCTTCCGCTCTGCAGATAAGGTCGAGCGTGTCCGTTTGGAGCAAAAAGACCAGCAATTCCTATACGAATCTGACGGAATGCTGGTGTTCATGGATGCCGAAACCTATGAACAGATTGAATTGCCAGCCGAGTTGCTGGGCGAACGGCGCCCATTCCTGCAAGACGGTATGACCATTGTAGTAGAATTCTACGAAGACGAGGCGCTGAACGCGACGCTGCCGCAAAAGGTGACCTGTAAGGTGGTCGAAACCGAACCGGTTGTTAAAGGTCAGACAGCGGCCAATTCGTTTAAACCGGCAATCCTCGACAACGGTGTAAAGGTCATGGTGCCGCCATTCGTCGGACAAGACGAAGATATCGTCGTGAATACCGAAACCATGGACTATTCCGAGCGCGCCTGAGCGTCAGCGACCACCGGACCACGGGCCTTTGGGGCCCCTCCGCGTGCCTGACCTTGGGATACGTCCCAGATCCGCCAGAGGGCGCGCGCCGTTACGCGGGCTGCGCACACGGTGGACCTTGGGGATGGGTGACCGGCGCTGACGTTCGACGCGATACTCGACCTCATCATGGGGCGGTTTGCCATGAAAATCAGCCCAATACCCGCGCCCGCCGCGGCGCAGAAACAAAGGCAGGGTCAGCACAACACCCGCGATGAAACCGCCCGCATGGGCCCAATAGGCGACCCCGCCGCCCACCAAATCCATCGACAGACCGCTGACCAATTGCAATCCGAACCAAAGCCCTAACATCAACCAAGCCGGGATCGTGAAGATGCGGATGAAGATAAACAAGATGACCAGCACATCGATCCGTGCACGTGGGAACATCAACAGATACCCGCCCATCACCCCCGCAATCGCGCCTGAGGCGCCTACCATGGGCACAGTCGAGCTTGGGTCGGCCAGGATCTGCCCCCCCGCCGCAGCGGCGCCGCTGATCACATAGAGCAGCGCGAAGCCGAGATGTCCCATCTGATCCTCCATGTTGTCCCCGAAAATATAAAGGAACAGCATATTGCCGATCAGATGCATCCATCCGCCATGCAGAAACATCGATGTCAGAATGGGTTGGACGGCGCCGTTGGTTAGCGCTTCCGACGGAACCAGCCCCCAGGCGCCGTAGAACCCGCTGAGTTGCGCGACATCACCCGACATGGCTGGATAATACCCGAGGAAGATAAGCACATTGGCCGCAATCAGCACCCAGGTGACAAACGGCGTGCGGTGCGACGGGTTGTGATCACGGATCGGAAACATGCACTTAACGTTGGAGGAGTTGCGCGCCCGGTCAAGGGCCAGGTTTGCACGAACCCCACCAATCTAGGCCTCCTGCCGACTTGGGCATCTATTCAAGCGATTGCGCCGCCAAAGCCAGTCGGATCTCTCGACGAACCATTTTGCGCACATTTCGGGTGATGCGCTGGCCAAGCACGCCCTGCAATTCTTCCCGCACCACATCGACGATGATTTCGCGCAAAGTTTCCTCGTCAAGGATCCCCGCCTCGCCATCTGTCATGGCGAAAATCGTGGCATCCAATTCTGACGCATCCGCAGCCGCCTTGTCTGCGGCACTGATCGACGCCGTTTCGTCAGCTTTTTCCGCTGATTGATCTGCCTGCGTTGGATCGCCTTCGGTTGACTCAACATCGGGCCACATCGATTGCGCCGGCTCAGACATATCCGACATATGTTCCTCAACCGGGGACGGCTCTGGCGCATCCGCCTCAGGCTCGGCACTCGGCTTTTCGGCGTCGGACGCGATCTCGGTCGTCTCTGCATCCGCTTCTGGCGCGTCGGCGTCCTCGGCGCTCGTTGCAGCGCGGCGCGAGAACACCGGCACGGACCCCGCTGCGGCTATGTCATGGATATCGTCGTCAGATTGCTCATCCGCCAATACCGGTTCCGACAATGGCAACGGATCTTCCGCTGTCTGCGCCTGATCGCGGCGCGCAGCCAATGTCAGCAGCGCAGCCTCGGCCCCGTCACTCGGCCAATTCTCGTCACCTGTCTCGGATTCGAAATCTGCGGGCTCGGCTTCCAGCTCATCGAAGCCCAAAACGGCCCCGTCCACACCGTCGATGCGCGCAAGGTCGGCGATGTCCTCTTCCGACACTTCCTCCGATGCCATGAACGCGTCGGATTGTGCGGCGGCGCTTGTATCGAAGGATTCATCTGCGGCCAGTTCCGGATCTTCCTCGGCAGCAGAACCAAGATCGCCCTCACCATCGACACCGTCGGCAGGATCGTCTGAGCGCACCAGATCCACAGCCCGCGCTAACGTGTCTTCGGCGTCTTTGCTCTCACCGACCGCATCAAAACTGGACATCAAATCTTCATGTTGCCAGGCAGATTCTTCGACGACCTCGATAGGCGCTTCACTACTTTCTTGCACCGCCTCCGGTTCTTGGTCTGAATCCGCAACGCGCAGCGACGGCCCCAGGACCAGGCGATCGGGGCTTGGCGCATCTTGCGGCTGTTCTACGGCGACACTCGACGTATCATCGGAAGTTGAACCGGTATCCGAGACAAGCCGACGGATAGACGCCAGAACGTCCTCGATCTCATCGGGCGATTTCGCGGGATCTGACATAGCTGCTCTCCTCGGACACGGGCCGACCTCACCAAGGTCTTTGCATCTGGCGGCCCTTGTTGCGACCGCTCTTATACGCAACGACCGTTAAGATTGCAGAAATCGGACGTTCACACAACAGATCGCACTCAAAGAAGCATGTGCGATTTCGCTAAATTGCCATCGGTCGCGCAGATTGCATCAGTCGCGACCGATACGTTCCAGAACCGAATCCAACTGTGCGCCGCGCGGGCTGGACACAACACTCGGCGCGTCCGAAAACAGGTCGGCATAAGCGCTGGGATCATATTGCGGAACCGGCAGTTGCAGATTTTCCACCGTCAACAGGCCAGCCGCAGACAACAGTTGATAGGACGACACATAAAGATCGCTCTGCGCCTGAATCCGGCTGATCCGCGCATCCAACACATCTTGTTCGGCATCCAGCACATCCAGAGTCGTCCGTGCGCCAAGCGCGGCTTCCTCGGTCACCCCTTGAAAGGCCAAATCCGCTGCCGCAATCCGTTGATCCGCCGCTTGGATCTGCGCAGAGGCAATGCGCATTTGCGCCCAAGCATTTCCCACGCCTTGCAGGTTGATCAAGACCTGTTGGCTCAAGGCCGCGCGGACAGACGACGCCTGCGCCCGCGCCTGACGTTCCAAGGACAGAATTCGCCCACCGGAATAGATCGGCTGCGTGAACGTGATGCCGATCGACGCCCCTTCGCCGATTTGCGCTGAGTTGGGGCTATCGAATGTTTCCGACACGCTGCCATCCAGGGTGATCTGCGGGCGCAACCCTGCGCGCGCCTGTTCGATGCCCAATTCGGCAGCACGGACCTCGTGTTGCAACGCGCGGATGGCCGGATGCTCTTGCCGCGCCAGCGCCTGGGCAGCCTGTTCGGACCGCGGCACATTCGGCAGCGCCCCCGGGCCCGATAGGTTTCCGGGGTAACGTCCAACCGCCAGGTTGAACAACTCGCGGCTGATCTCGAACGCGCCCTGCGACGCCGCCAGATCCGAACGGGCCGTTGCCAATTGAGCCTCGGCCTGAGCGACATCTGTACGGGTATCTTCGCCGACTTCGAACCGGTCCTGCGCTGCCCGCAATTGCTGGGTGATCACGCGCACATTGCGTTCCCGGACGCCCACGACCTGCAAATCGCGCCACACATTCATATAGGCTGAGACGCCGTCAAACAGCACCTGCTGCTCCAGCGTCACCAATTGCTGCCGGGTCGCCAAAACGGTCTCTTCCGCGGCCTGCAAGCCAAAGCGGCGCGCACCACCGTCATAAACCAGGAATTCGGCGACCAGACTTGCAGTCGACAAGGTGGTGTTGTTGACCAGATCACGCGTCGCCGAGCCGACAAAGCTAAGCACCGGGCGCAGCTGAGCCACGGCCTGCGCGACGCCCTCATCCTGGACCCGCAAAAGATAGCGGTTCTGCTCTAGAAGGTTGGAGTTTCTGTAGGCATCGACCAGCACGCCACGAAGCGTATCGGCATGACCCGGTGTTGCCAGCGCCAGTCCGACAACAGCGACTTGCATCGTCCGTTTAAATCTCGTCCACATTGCCCTAACCCTGTGCCTGTTATTGACCATGGACGTCGCCAAGCGCCGTCCGCCTCATTTCTGTTTCGTCTCGGGCTCTTATGCTCGACCCTTAGAATTCGAAGCTTGGAACGTTTGCAAATCCCGGCAAAACAGTTGCCGTCGCATTGAAAATCATGCGCCACGAAACCTGTCCGCCTGATTTGATCCCAAGCCGTGCCTCACCCAGCGGACCGTCCATGAAAATCGCGGCGATGCGCCCGTTTTCCTTCAATTGATCGATGATCTCCGCGGGCACATCCTCGACCCCGCCAAAGATCGCAACAGCATCGAACGGCCCGTGTTTCGCACTGCCAGAGACCAAATCGCCTTGGATCACGGCTGCATTGTCGACCCCATGATCGGACAAAGCCGTCTCGGCGTCGCGCGCCAAGTCTTCGTCGCTTTCCAGCGCCACAACAGCCTCGGCCAGATAAGCAAGCAGGGCGGTTGTATATCCGCCCCCTGCCCCGATCTCGAGCACAAGATCCTGCGGGGTCGGCTCAATCGCGTCGAGCATTTTGGCGATGGCGCGTGGGTCCAGCAAATAACGATCGCCACCCAAGGCAATTGGATTGTCCATATAGGCCAAATCGCGGGCCGCATCGGGAACGTAAGTCTCACGCGGAACGCTAAGCATCGCGTCCAGGATGGTAAGCTTGGTCACATCGGACGGACGCACCTGCGTGTCGACCATCGTGATCCGCCGCTGCGTGAAATCCGGCATGAAACTGAACCACTCCGTCTAGTTGTCTTAGTGGTGATGGCATATAGCCGCGTGGCGCGCAACAGCACCGGTAAAGGCGCGGTGAATCGGCGTGTCATGGATGCCATGGCGCCGCGTTCCGAACGGTTGTGTTGAAGATGGCGGAACGTCACGCCAAGCACGCAAAGGCCACGGCCATTCGACCACGGGCAGACGCATCTTGACAGGCGGCGCCGGGACCAGGTCACCCTCTGTGTATGTGGCGTGACGGCCAAACGCATTTTCAACGCGGATCGCAGGAGCCAGTTTTCAATGGACCAAGAGACGAGCCTAACCCTGCCCGATTGGGCCAGCGACCTGCCCCCTATAATCATTCAGGGCCTCGAACTTGTCCTGCAGATCATGACGACGGTCTCGGAATGGGCGCTGAGCCCTGCGGCGTGGTCACAATTTGCGTTATTGGTCGTCGCTTATCTTCTGGCAGTGCTGGTGAACCGGCGCCTGGCGCCCCGGCTTGCGCGATTGCTCACGCCCGTATCGGCTACCGACGGCCTGCTGGATCAGACGCGGCTGTTTCTGAAGATGTTTTTACCGCTGCTTTTACCGCTGCTAGCCTATGCGTTCACCTCACTCGGAGAGCAGATTACCCGGTCGATCTTTGACAGCGGCGCGGTCATCGCTTTTGGCAAGCGAGTCTTCCTGTTCCTCGCCGCCCGCGCCCTGGTGCGCGATATCATCACCGATGGCTTCCTAAAGCTGCTCGGGCGTTTCATCTTGCTGCCATTGGCCGCGCTCCATGCGTTCGGACTATCGGTCTATGCGCTCGGGTGGCTGGAAGGCACGATTGTGCCGCTTGGCGGGCTGTCCTTCGATCTGCTGGATGCCGTTCGATTTGTGGCAATCGGCGGCCTGATCTTTTGGCTGGGCCGATGGTCCAACACCCAATCCAGTGGCCTGATCTCAAAGCAGGTCGACATGCGCCCGGCGACGCGTCAATTGGCCGTGAAAGCCGCAGAGATCGCGATCTTTGGCATCGCGTTCTTGGTGTTCATGAACATCATGGGTATCCCCCTGACCTCTCTGGCTGTATTGACCGGCGCGATTGGCGTGGGTCTTGGATTTGGCCTGCAAAAGATTGCCTCGAACTTTATCTCCGGCGTGATCCTGTTGTTGGAGGGCCAGGCAACGGTTGGCGATTTCGTCGAGCTCGACGGCGGAGAGGCCGGGACAATCGTCAAGATGACCGCCCGCGCCGTGATCCTGGAGACATTCGATGGCCGCTGGATCGTCGTGCCAAACGAGGATTTCATCGTTACACGTGTGGTGAATTACTCTGACTCGGGCTCCGCAAATCGCTACGAAGCCGCGTTCTCGGTCAGCTATGACACAGATATCAACGCGGTGCCTGCGATTATCGAGGCCGCCGTCGCAACGCATGCAGATGTGCTGAACGCGCCGTATCCGCCCGATTGTGAACTCCGCGGCTTTGGCGATAGCGGGATCGATTTTGCGGTGGAGTTTTGGGTCAACGGGCTGGATGACGGGGCGAACAAATACACCTCTGACGTGCTGTTCCTGATCTGGAACGCCCTGCGTGATAGCGGCATCGAGATCCCCTACCCGCACCGCGTCGTCGAGTTCAAAGGCGCACCCCCAGCACCATCGCCATAGCATCGACTGGCCAGATTGGGTCTTGCCGCGCCGCCAACCCTATTCTAAGCACAGCCCACACCACGGCGGCGAGTTGGCGGAGTGGTGACGCAGCGGATTGCAAATCCGTGTACACCGGTTCGATTCCGGTACTCGCCTCCATTTATTTTCAATGACTTAAACCGCATATCACAACAAATAAAATCGCTTTAGGCACAATTTAGGCTCAGAATTACTTACGCTGATACTAGTTGGCGGTGAAGGGCAGTCACCGAACGAGCGAAATTTAAACAGGTACTGCCTTCGATAAGTAGATGTCGCGCGCATGGACCTCACCACCGCAACTAACAAATCAGATGAAAGTAAGCTGGCCGTTGCACGATCTATCCAGAACAGCAGTCTCACTTCTGAAGAGGCAAACCCAGAAGCGAACAATTAGTCTCGAAATCAATCCTCTTGATCTATCGTACGGATACACTTTGAGATTAACCCACTTGTACTGGGACCGGACCTTTCAGCAAAGACTACTTCTCCCCCGAGAGAGGCTACGTAATCTCCTCCTACAATTTGCTTACCCCTATAGTCTGACCCCTTCAATAATATGTTGGGTCTAATCAGGTGGATTATCTGTTCGAGACAACCGGCTTTGTAAACCAAGACACGATCAACGAATTCGAAACAAGAAATGAGTGCAGCACGGTCTTGGTGTGACTGTATTGGTCTCCCAGCTCCTTTTTGCTTCCGAACATCGGAGTCACTAGGAATTGTAACCACCACAAAATCTGAAATTAGCCGAGCTTGCTGTAAAAGCTCTGCATGTCCAGCGTGCAAGAGATCAAATACACCATTTGTCAACAGAATCTTGTGCTTCTCGCGAAGCACATCAATTTCTGACACCAGAGCTTGTAAAGACACTACAACCTTTGGGTTGGATTGGCACACGGCTTCCAACAAAGCGTCGGCAGGCGAGGACCGTTCGGCATCACCCATCAAGCGCCCTGCAGTGCATTCACAACTGCTTTTCCGGCCTCTATCGGAGATTCCGCTTCGAAGATTGACCTACCAATACAAGCTCCCGAATACCCCTCTTTCAGCGCCGCACGAACCCGGCTATCTATTTGCTCATCAGCCTCCCCACCTGACATCAAGATTAGTGGTCGGTCCTTAGGAACTACGCCAAGAGCACTAGATACAAAAGGAATCTTCAACATATCAACCCCCACTTCCTTAGCGAACTTTACACAATCGCACAGATTTCGATATTGGTTTTGTTCACCCGAAATCATCAAAAGTGTTGGCAACCCAAAAGAACGCGCCTCGTATGCTACTTGAGAGATTTTTGTCACCTCTGCTTCATCGTAGCTCATTAAAAAGCTCGACTGAAGGCTTACCGCCGTCGCTCCGAGCCTTAGTGCTTGCTCCACAGTCGCCGTAACGTGTTTCCTAGGCTCAGTCGCTGTCGGACCGCCCATCAGTTGGAGCACTAGATGAACACCGTCGAAGTTTGAGAGTTCCGCAGCTCTCCCCGCATTCAAAGTCAATGCGGGAATTCCCGAATCTCTTGCAATGGCCACCAATTTCTCCGTACACGGTAAGCCAATGTCACCCATCGTCAACTCATGGTCAGCCGCAAGTATTGCAAGGCGGCCGGATTCTAGCGTCAAATGGGAAAGATTTTTGCTAACGCTGAAACCATGCATTCGAATCACCTTGATCTAAAGACTCTGAAGCAAGTTGAAGCTAGAATTCGCGTTGGAACAAGTCTTGTTGACGCGCCCCTTCTAACACATGACATGCTTTCCGCGATTCAGAGCATCGAGATATCAGGACTTGACCTAAAGTCGTTATCTGTGGATGGCTCGGTCTTTCCAAACCTGCGATCACTGAGTATCAGCGACTCTTTGTTGCCGGAAATTGAACTTTTCTCTTCTTTCTCATCCCTCAGGGCGCTTAGCATGACACATTGTCACCTAGTTAGCCTAAGCTTTGAAAAGGCTAATCTCCTAAAGCTAACCGACCTAAATATTAGCAGGAATGGCTTTCAGCTTGTTCCAATAGACTTACAATCACTTCCCGAGCTAAAAGAACTTAACATCCGCAACTGCAACATCGAAACCGTCCGCATCAACACAAGCGGGTCAAGACTGGAGTCGCTAGACATCAGTGAGAACAATTTATCCGAATACACGGATATAGGTAGTGATAAGTCTGACTTACAGCAGCTATATCTGAGCGGTAACATTCTTAGAGAATTCCCCAATTGCATATCAAAATACAATAATTTGAAGGGTTTAGCGCTTAGTTCAAACAGAATAACTTCTCTACCAAGAGAATTTCTATATTTGCCGATACTGGAAAATCTCTGGCTTAAAGCAAACCCATGGCAATTGCCGCCGCCAGAGATAATAGAAGGCGATCAAAAGGCAATCAATCGGCATCTATCTCGAGTTTTTTCAGTGGATGAGAAGACTAACGTCGATTCCCAAATATTCACCGTCATTGGTGCAAAGGGCGCAGGTAAAACAAGTCTTTGCAGGAGAATTCTATTTGATCAATTCTCCGAAGAGAGGTCTGATACTGATATCGGCGAATACTATTTGAGAAGTGAAGGTGCAGTTCAAGTCTTTATTGATTTCGGAGGTGAGGTCGCGGCCCAGATCATAAGAGATGTATTTTTGCCATTTTCCACAGCAACATTTGTTGTTCAATCCGAGGACGTCATAAGTCCTTCGTTCGAGAGAGATCGAAGCGCCCCAAATTGCGTAATTCTTCTTAACAAATCGGATCAAATCCAAGGCGAACATCGACTTAACCAAGAAGGAGTTAAAATATCGTGTAAGCTGCCAAACGGCATTGAACCATTAATCAAGGCTATTTCAAACATGCCGACCCGAGAAGTGCCTATGGCTTGGTTGATGGGTGAAATCGGCGAAACGCACCGGTCAAGTACTGATGGTGCTCATGCTGATATTGAGCCATTCTTCTTTAAATTTGAAGACGGAAGTATTGTCAGTCTCAAACTAGTCTTTCGAGTTGTAAAGGAATTTGCTCGAAGAAGCTGCCAGGGAAAACTTTCCGCATTGGAGGTTGGGCACGTGGTTGAGCAGGCCAACCTGAATGTAGGTTTTATTCCAGAATTTGTTCAGCGCTTAAGTGTTGGCGCCTTGGCTCCGTCGGGCGATCTCGTTCTTCCGAGTTCGAGCGCGCTTTTGCGCTCTCGTTTGCCAAGGAAGAATTGTGGGGCAGTAATAAAAGTTGACTATGTGCCTACGACACTTATTTCATGGCTGCTGCGGTCACCATCTGTAAGTTGGGACTCGAGTGACGATCCCTTCAAAAAGGTCACCTACACCATGCCAGTCGGCAATAGGAGGGTTTCTGTGACGGTAGAAATCGGGTACCTCAATCCTCAGTTCAGGCTCTATCTCAAAAGCAGAGTGTCAAGAGATAGTTTTTTCACTGTAGTCGATGACTTTAGACAAGCAATTCAAGAATTTTCACAGCGCTTTAGGTTTTGGAATTTAATACCCAAAGTCTTGAATATCACCGAGAAGAACATATCTCGGGTCGGCATCGAGACAAAGGAGGTGATCCACGTGACTACGAACATCAACAACTTGAACAACTATGCAAACATGGCTGTTGGTGATGGTGCTGTCGCCATAGGTGGAGATCAAGCAGAAGCATTGCAAAAATTGGTCAACGCCCTGCAGGAAGAAGGTCACCCTATGCTTGCCCGTGACATTTCCGAGGCTGTTAAAGAAGGCAACCCATCGACGCTCAAGTCAAAGGTTACGGAAGCTTTCCATGTAGCGGGGTCAGCTTCGAGCATCGCTTCCCTGGCGGGCGCATTGGGTGGTTTATTGGGCTAACTCTGGGGTGTCGACGGAAAGCGGGGATTTATGTGTCTCCTAATCGAAAACCCTGTCATCCTGTGACACCTCGACTAAAATACCGTCAGGATCTTTGAAGAACAGATAACGCACGCCAGTTCGACCGATACGGGGTTCAGAAGCGACCTCAATACCATTATCCCCAAGAAAGCTTATCGCCTCCTCAAGGTTATCGACTTTGAAACCAAAGTGTTTGGTGCCGATCACTTTCAGGTCTTGCGATAGGTCTTTTGCATGTTCAGGAAGTGGCAAGTTTTCGGCAAACCAGAAAAGCTCCAAAATTGCCGATCCGAGCCGCAATTGGATTATCCTAAAGCTATCGTCGTCGTGCCGGTAGTTCGCGACTTTTTCCATTCCGAAGAGCTCGTAGAATGCACACGACTTGTCAATGTCAGCTACTGATAAGGCTGTATGATGGTATGAAAACACTGTCATATTCTCGTTCTTGGTTTCTGTGGAATTATAACTATCGCACTAGCTCATAGCAACTGCACGCAACGGCCCCAATACGAAAAAGTAGCTTCGATCTACATTGGTTTGCAAGTAGTCTTGTTCGAAAGTGCACAAGCTATTCGTTGTGCCAAATGCGCCGTTTGCAGCTTGCCTGTTTGTCAAAGCTCTTAGGATGTTGTCTGATTTGCAAAATTTCTAGAAGGGAAGCTTGGAGGTAGTTCGATCCTCGCCTTGCAAGTGTGCACATCTTATAAGTTGACTACTAGGCAGCGTCTTCGTCTTGTGGTCTGGTCTTCAGAAGATCGAAAAGCTTGGCAAAAGTTCGATCTTCGTCTCGCAAATGTGCACCAACCAAGACAGGGCAGGCAATTTTGCCCCTCTGCAACCAATCATATGGCTCTAAACATACGTTTTTCGGGGATACCGTACGGTTCGAGAAGCAGTTTTCGACGATCACACGTTTTTCGTCGCGTTCGGCCAAAATATAAAGCTCTGCAAGGCTTTTCATGAGTTCGAGGAACTGCATATGTTTGGCTGTCTCTGCAGCTGGATCGGGCAACGCGGCCAGCTCTTCCTGGAGTTCTGCCAGCCGTAGTTTGCCGTCACGTTCTCGACGTTGGTACGCGTCCTTGTCGATGGTTCCGTCAATCAACAGGTCCGTTAGACGATTGAGTCGTGTGGTTTCATCTGCGATGCGCAGTTCCAGGGATTTGATCACCTCTGCATGATCGACTTCTGACTGACGCTCACGCCAGGCCACCTGCAGCCTGTTTGCCTCCGTCTCATCAATGATAAGAGAGGTTAGACGTCGCACAACTTGGGCCTCCAGCACGTCCTCACGGACCGTCTTCATAGCGCATGATTTTTTTTGACAGCGGTAGTACACCCGACCCTTTTGAAGTTCTGGTGAAATGGGCCCATCACACAGCCCACATCGAAACAGTCCTTGGAACAGATGGTGGTGTCGCGTCACCTTAGGACCACACTTGCCTGCTTTGATATCTTGTACGCGCCGAAACAGCGCTGTGGGAACAATCGGCTCGTGAATGCCGTGGTATGTTTGTCCGTTGCGCTTGATCGCTATGAGGCCGGTGTAGAACGGGTTGTTCATGATGGTTTCGATACCAGCCATGCTCACCCGCCCGCCCTTGGTATTGCGCAGACCGCGCCGATACATCTCTTCATGCAGTGAACGGAACGAATGCTGACCGCTGGCATAGAGTTCGAACATTTGGCGGATCATCGGGGCATACTTTGGGTCTGGCGTCTTCACCTTGCCTTTGCCGTTGTCCAGGTAGCCAATGGGGGCCTTGAAGGGATACAGGCCTTGCTTGAGGCGGGCATAGAGACCCTTTTTGGCTTCTTCGCGAAGGTTGTGGATGTAGTCTTCGGCGATGACGGCTTGCAGGTTGGCTGAGAGCCGACCAGCGCGGGTTTCGAAGTCCAGATTATCCACGGCAAAGTACGGCTTCACACCATACTTCGGCAGCTCCATGATCAGATTCCAATCCCGCATATTGCGGGCGCTCCGGTCAATCTTGTGCATGATCAGACCAGCGGCCTCACCGCGATGCAGACGACGGATCATGCCGGTGAAAATCGGGCGACCACTCTTGGCAGCGGTTTCCTTTTCCTCAAACCATTTGATGACTGAGAGACCCTGCTGACTCGCAAATGCCGTGATCGCATCTTTCTGCGCTTCTAGTGACGCGCCTTCACCTTGCTTTTGGGTGGACACGCGGATGTATCCAAAACACTGCTTCATACATCGGGTTGGGAACCTTCCGAATCTACCACATCCTCAGAATCTTGCGAGTCTAGCCATGGCCAGGTGCCGTCTGCCAGCATACGCAGATACATGCGATGGCAAAGTTCGAGATGTTGCTGCAAGTGGTCATCGTTCTTCATGCTTCTAGGGTATGAAAATCGGTGTGCCCCGCCTAGCAGCCAACTTATGCGCTGCCATGATACGGCGGATACATCGACGCCGTGAACGGCTTCAAGCGCTCACCTTGATGCGTGAGCAAGACATTGGCGCGATGGTTTGGTTGGTTCTGGAAGTCGAAGGCCGAAAATGTCGGCATTTGCTTCTCGAAGAATGGCGCATCGCTCGCTCCCACACGGAACACAACTTGATTGCCAACATTTCCGATGATGGCATCTCGCACATCGTTGTCGATCTGGGACAGGTGTTGATGGGCCAAAACCAAACCAAGACCATACTTGCGAGCCTCAGATAACATCCCGGCGAATGTTTTGGTGGTGAGGTTGTGAAACTCATCGACGTAGAGGAAGAATGGGCGACGGGCGGTTTCTGGCACGCCGTGACGGGTGAACGCTGCTTGCATGATGCTGGAGGTGATCAATCCGCCCATCACGTTCGACACGTCCCCTCCAAGCCGTCCCTTGGCCAAGTTCACAATCAGTCTCTGCCCACCATCCATGATTGAACGAAAGCTCAGGGGTTCCGACGGTTCGCACAACGCGGTGCGCACCGCCGGATGCGCTAAGAATGCACCGAGCTTGTTGGCAATCGGTGACACACCGTCGGCGCTAGTTTGGTAGTTCAACGCCGGAAATTCGTGTTTCCAGAAGAAGCGAACTTGGAGGTCGGTCAGGGTCTCGGTGATTTGGCGGCGATAGCCCTTGTATACGAATAGTCTCATCAGGTCGCGCAGATCGGCGGACGGCTGTTCCAACAAAGCCAGAACGGCATGACGCAGCAGGTGTTCCATCCGTGCGCCCCAAGCGTCCGGCCATTGCTTCTTGAGCGTTTCAATCAAGCCCGAAGCAACAAGTGGTCGATACTGCGCAGCCACGCGCTTGAGTGGGTTGTATCCGAGCGGACAAGCGGGATCAGCCACGTCCCAGTACAGGTGCTGTGACGCAATTTGCTGATGCAGGCTCTCGGCCAAGTCGCCATGCGGATCAATGAGGCAAAAGCCGTTGCCAAACCTGGCATCCTGCCAAGCGAGGTTCTGCAGAAGCGTAGTCTTGCCGGTGCCCGTTTGTCCTATTGCGTATGCATGTAGAAGACGCTCACGAAAACCGACACCAAACGGAGCTGGGTCTTGATACCGGCGGAAGGCCATGCCGATAATGGGAGTGCGCATCTCCCAAGTATCGGCGATCTGGCCAATGCCACTAGCAGCCAAGATATTCGGCATAATTTGGGCGCATAACTTGACTGCTAGTCGCCGAATGTTGACAGCGGCAAAATACCCCCAGACCGTTCTTCCATCGCCTCCAGCGGAGCGTGCGGGAATGTCTCCTGCTTGCTCCATGCTGAAGGAGATGAACCATGGGAATACTGCAAGAAAACGTGGCTGGTGACATTGGCTCGGTGCCAAGTTGCAAAACGTGCGGGTCGGAACGCGTCGTGAAAGATGCCTGGGCGTGCTGGAACCCGGAGTTTGGGTTGTGGGAGCTTGAAACGACGCACGATCAAGCGTTTTGCCAGAGCTGCGAAGCCACCACTGAATTGGTTTGGTCGCTACAAGAGTTACCGCCAAACCAGCGTATCCGTGAGCTGAATGATCGGTTCCGCACAAATGGCCAAGGACGTGGCTCGATCATGTTGACCTCAGGCATTCAGGAAAAAGGCGGTGAATTCGCAGTCGCAGCAGTCAAGGCCGTTCGGGAGTTTAACGACTTCTCAGACGACAATGACCCTTGGGGCGAGCACGATTTCGGTGCCATCGATCTGGAAGGTGAAAAGGTTTTCTTCAAGCTCGACTACTTCAACCTGTCCCTACAACAAGGCTCAGAAAATCCAGCCAACGAAGGCTGCACGCATCGCGTTCTCACGATCATGTTGGCTTCCGAATACTAGACGACACCGCCCCGAATGGGGCGGTTTTCCTATTAATGGCCGCTACACCTCGCCAGTGTCATGCGCTTTCGCAATTGACCAGAAATCGTCTTCGCTCAAAAAGCTAATCTCGTGCCCAGCTTCAGCGAGCGCCTCTGCTTTGCGATGTTTCGAACTTTTCTCATACCCATTGAGCAACGCTGTGTCCTGAATACCGACACATAGAAACGTAGTCTGTTTATTCACGCCATTTTGGACATCAAACCCAAGCTTCTGAGCTACGTCAGCCGCCGTACTCCGCTTCACAGCTAAGGCTCCAGTGAAAACGATCTTCTCGCCAAAGAACGGGGCGTCAACTTCTCCGTCACGGCGGACATCCTTCGGATTATCCGGATTGGTAATTCGATATCTAACCGCCTCAAGCCATTCCTCGATAGTTTTGCCAGAATGCGCAATCGCACGCACCATGATCTCCGCAGCAGCATTGGCATCAGACAGCGCATCGTGGTGATCCAGCTCAATGCCGAAGTGCTTCGCTAGATTCTTGAGACCATATCCGCGCTGTGAAAATTCAGACCAAGTGCGCCGAACTACCTTTGTGTTATCCAGCCAAGCACAGTCTATAGGATCGAGCTCAAAGCGATCATAGCAGCGAGCAAAGGCGGTTCGATCAAAGTGCCCATGATGCACGAGCACGGCACCGGAAAGGCGTTCTGTTAGCGTGGTAAACATATCCCTAAAGGCAGGTGCGCCCTCAACATCGGACTCAGTAATTCCATGAATGCTGACATTGTACGGATCAAAATATGAACCTGGGTTAACTAGTGAAGACCAGCTGTCTACCAACTCGCCTTCCCGAAATTGCACCATGCCGATCTGGCAGATTGAAGACAGGTCAGTGTTTGCCGTTTCGACATCTAATGCCCAAAATTCACTCATGTAATTGGCCTTTCAAAAATGTGATGGCATCGTATTAGCTGCAGTTTTCATTGTCGATTTTTTCTTGCCCCCTAGCCCCATCCCTTGCCAAGTGGCCCAATCTGTCCCGCACTGAAAGAATTATGTTTCAAAGGCGTATACTAGATATCCAGCCTCGGCTAGTTCAGCCGCTCTCCGGGGCTTAGAAGCATCAGTCGCGAGATGTTGCTGAGCCCTGTTCTTTCGTATTTCAGAGACAAACACGCAGTTGCGAATGTTCGCTGGTGGCCGGACCCTTTAGGGGTCCGGTTCCGCGCACTCGCACCGCGCCAATCGTTCGTCCTGCAAAACGCGATCCCGCCGAACCTATAACGTCAGACCATATCTTGCCTGCTAGAAACGGGTTCTTCGACGACTTAGACTGAACATCCTCCCACCACGAGAGGATTAATCACTAAGTTCTTACAACGTTATGAGTTCTCAATTTGCCCTCGACTTGCGCTTGGCACGCAAGAAAGCGGGCTACACCCAAGATGATCTGGCACATCTTCTTGATACCCACCAGACGGTGGTCTCTCAGCTAGAGCACGGCAAACGCCGCCCTAGCCTGACCGAGATCATTGATCTGTCGCTCATCTATGGCCGTTCCTTCGAAAGCTTTTTTGCGGAAGTGATGGCCGAGCGGAAGAAGCACTTATCAGTCCGGCTCTCAACGCTTCCGGCACCTGGTCGGAAAGCCATGAGCACGTTTAATCGCCCCGGCTCGCTGGCGCGTATGAAGCACCGGTTGGCCGAGGGCCAGGATCATGGCAGCGCTTAGGGTTCTGTCGGTCGCGGTGTCATCCGGTCGCGTCGGATACGTGTTCCTCGAAGGTACACAGTTGCTTGATTGGGCGGTGACCACGACCGTTTCAGGCAAAGCCACTGATCTCGTCGCCTTCGTCCAGGAATTGATCAACACGCTGAAGCCCGATGTTGTCGTGACCGAGAAGTGCGACGAAGATTGCCGCAAAGGCAGTCGATCCCGGCGGCTCATTGCTTCCATCGCAGAACTAGCCAGCCACAACTATGTTCTCGATGTTCAGGTGGCTCGCCCGCGCGTCTTCCAGTCCAAGTATGAGGAAGCCGAGAGTGCGGTGAAGCGGCACCCTGACCTGATCGGATACTTGCCAGAAAAGAAGCGGCGGTTCTTTGAGACAGAACCGCGCAACATGATTGTCTTCGACGCTTTGGCTTTGGCCGAAGAAGTAATCAATGGGCCGCCAGACAAGCTGGCTGCCGCCATGGGCTAGACCCCATCAATCAAGAAATCTGAATATCCAACCCGTAACCACGCGCCCGCAAGGAGCGCGTGGTTTGGTTCTGGGGGTCGCCAAGGCGCGGCAAATTCTGAGAAGGTCTGAAATAGTTGATATGAGCAAGAGCCCAGCTGCTTTTCAGTTTGGCGACGCATGAGCTCAAGACGCCCGGCATCAGGCACGACATTCAAAACCAAGACGTTGGCAGTTAGCTTCAAGTGCTCTTTGTATGCTTCACCCGCGACATAGGCCTTATACTGCGCCAGATGCCGCTCGAAGCTCTTGCGGTTCCAGTTGTGCGAAGAAACCGGCTCAGTTCCACGATCTGCTTCAACTACATAGAAGCGAAACCTGTCGCCGTGGTGAGTGTGATAAATGAGACCGAACAAGGCATCGGGTATGAGGTCTTTGCGAACCAACTGGTCCGACGTGGCGTCTTTGACCCGCACCGGCCAACTCAGCGTCGTCTTGGCGCGTTCCAGAACTTGGTGTTGCGGGATGAAGGAAACATCAGGTCGTTGCAGCGTGGCTAGTTCAATCGACGCCGTTATGCACGCCACCATATGTCGATGGACCCATGGTCCGTAATGACCACCTATTTCGTGCAAAAGGCCTGCGTCCTTCAGCGCCTTCAGTCCGGCGGGAGCCACTTGGTGCACCAATTGGTTGTACCCGGCTTTCAGCGTCGCATATTGCTGCGGTGCGCGGTCGAGATACGCGCCGCCGTGTTCTGTATTGTCTTCGTGGAAAAGATCGCCCAGACGTTCCTTCTGGCGCTTCTCGCTGGCGCGCAGGGCGTCGGTGTATGCCAGAAGGTATGACGTGGGCAGCGGGCCGTGCTGGTGCAGTTTCTCAAGCCATAGCAGGTCGCGCTCAGACAAACGCAGCCGTTTGCTAGTCGATTGGCGTTCGTGGCTCGAACGCCTACCAAGCGCGTCGGTCACCACTGATCACTCGCATCAGTGCTGGGACCGTCATTTTTGGACTTTTCCTCCGTTTTTGGATCAACCTCGCCTGGTTCGTCATTGTCGCCTATGGCGTCATCGGCATTCTGAAATTCCTCTGGTTGGTCCGTTTCACCGTCGTCAGCGACTTTGGAATAGTGGACGGCGTAGCGGTCGCGCATCTTGGCTTTCAGCGCCTCGCTGTCCGCACGATCCATCCGTTCCTTGGCTTCAAGGAAACCCAGGGGGAATGACAGTGGCACCGCGCCTGACGACACACCACGGGCGTAGGAGGCAAAACTGCCCTTGGGTTGGCGTTCTATCAGGCTGGCATCGGTGTACAGCATCGGAGCCAGTGACCGCGCGTCTTTGGCCGAGACGCCGCCCGCAAATTTGATCGAGGTATTGGCCGCAAAAGCTTCCTGCAGCTTGGGTTCCAGCTGCCCGAGGTATTGGTGGGCCAAGACCATCCCCACCTTGTATTTCCGCGCCTGCGCCAGGATGAGGCCGATATTGCGGTCGAAGTAGTCAGCGGCCTCATCGATGTATACGAGGGTCGGGATGCGGTCGCGTTCCTTGAGAGTAGCACGTTCCTGCGCCGCCTGGGCAATCAGTGCGATAAAGAACCGACCAAAGATTTGACTGCCTTGTTCTTTCAGCAAATCCTTGGCGGTGTTGATCAGGATCACCTTGCCAGCATTTAGCTCCGAGAAGAGATCAAGCTTGGACCGGGGATGGCTGAACATCCGCTCAAAGGTCTGATTTTCGAGAATACCCCACAGACGGCGCAACACCTGTTTTTTGGTCTGTTCAAATTCTCGGCCTGAGAACTCAGTTTCAAAGAAATGTTTGGCAGTGCCTTCAAGCTTGGCGATGTCTCCGGAAAATTTCACCTCACTGCCCGGTTCCATCAATTCGCGCAGTGTATGAATGGTGGCGTCAGGGATATGCAGCATCAGCCGCGTGACATACCGAAAAATGACGTTCTGTTTCTGCGTCATCTGGGCGTCCAAGAGTGTGCCGAGCACGAAGTCATACAGCTCCAGAATCGAGTTGGTGAGACGTTCGCGCTCTAACAGCGGGTATTCCTGCAACCGCTCCAGCCCCACATCAAACAAATTCAGCGAGACCGGGAATTCAACGTCGGTTGGATCGATGATGACCACGCGGTCATGCAATTGACCGCCGGGCGCAAACTCCTTCAAACTGGCAATGTTGCGGATGAGGTCGCCCTGGCTGTCGAGGACAACAACGCTTTGCTCACCCGCCGCCACGGCCTCAAGATCGTTGGCGATCAGATACTGCAAAGTCTGGGTTTTGCCGTGGCCGCTGCCTGCAACAATGTGGTGATGTTCAAATCGTACTGGCTGCGGGATGGTGTATATGACGGTCTGATCGAAGATAGACGCCAGTGGCGTTCCGGTTAGATACGACAGCACGCGCCTGGCTGGGTCTTTCTCATCCGATTGTGACGGAGGCTTCGGTTGCCGAGTGAACGAGCCAGGGTCAGCGGGATTGCCGCCTGACGCCGCCACCAAATTGCGCTCAAGCCGATCTGCCAGTTTCGGGAACAGTCCCGCTTCCTTGATATCATCATCGAACCCAACTTGCAGGCAATGCTCAACCGCGCCCGGCAGGTCGGTGTGGCTGTGCAAGAGATTGGTGGGCACGGTGATGCCACCTGGTTCTGGACGTGTATCGAGCAAGGCCGGGCAGCCTTCGAGCAATGGCCTGAAGACAAACACCAGTGCGTCAGTGATAAGATCGACCGTCTGCTCGAAGTTCTCCAAAAGCGGACGTTGTGCATTAAGCTCATCGCGCAATTCCCACCACGCGGTGATTGACCGGCGCTCGGTCCAGTCGATGTCCGGCAGCGTGAAATGTCCTTCGGCAGAAAGAAGTTCTGTTGCCAGCGTTTTGATCACACCACGTTGCGGATGTCCTGGTGGGATACCAAGGGCTTCAGCTGCTCGATCTGCAGCAATCTCTGCGACATCCAACTGGGCAGACATAGGATCGAGCCCAGCTCGGCTAAAGAGCGCTTTGACCCGCGCATACAGCTCACGTGTCTCTGTCTCATCACTGGACCGAAACAGGCCATGCACGAAGGCATGCATCCGTTGTGGTAAGTGGACCGGCACCTCAAAGGCCTTTGATGATCACCTGACGCGCCTCGTCTTTGGGAAGTGGTTCAACGGTGTGTCGCTCAGTTCCATCCCAGTGCTTGGCGCTTTCCATCACTTGACGCAGGAACGAAACAACGGTCCCGAGCCAGGCTTCTTTGCGAGCTAGTTCGACCACACTGTCACAGTTGAAATGCCGACCATGCAGGAGGTCTTTGACGTATATCGTCTCGCGCTTCTGGTGATACCACCAGTATCCAGCACCGATACCGGCAGCGAGCGCAATCAGCGCTCCCATCATGCCCATCTGGTTGAGCAAGATCATCGCGGCAACCATGGCTCCAATGCCGATGAAAATGGATTTGCGTAGCAGACCTGGTTGATCAGCAAAGATCAGAATGGCTTGATCGAACTTGTATTTTGAGACGATAGATTTTTCGTCTTCATCCAGTTCGATCTTGCCCCAAAGTTTGAAATTAACGCCACCAGAAGCAGCGTTGCTCTGCTCACGTTTGAAAAGAAGGTCCATCAATCTCCACCCCTAAATGACAATAAAATAACAGCAGCATCAAAGCGTTCTGGTGTGGGCGGGTCAAGAATGATTGTGGTGGGGGTTGTTCTGGGGTTCGAGTGATTTTTAATCGCAGAAAGTGTGTGAAGTCGTTTGAAGTGGGTGCGGATGTTGTGAGGCCATTTACGGGTATGTGGCGGTATGGCTAGGGATTGGGATTTGCGGTTTGTGGGGATAGGGGGTCTAGGCAGCTCCAAGTAGTTCGCCCTAACTGTTTGATCGTGCTAGTATCGAATAATGGTGTTGGCTGGTTCAAATTTTCCTCCGGCAGACAAGAAATTCAGACAGGTATTTTATGATAGTCACTTCATTTCGGTTGAAAAATTACAGACGGCTGTCAGGTGTAGACCTCGTCCTCAATGACAAGAAGACAATTCTTGTAGGTGCGAACAACAGTGGCAAGACTTCATGCATCGGAGCCCTGCATACGTTTCTGATGAAGCCAGAAAATTTGCGGGTTCGAGACATATCAAAGCAGCACTGGAAACAGCTGATCGAGCTCGGGAAAGAACTTGAGAGCGACGAAATCAGCGCCGAACAGCTGGATCAGATAGCTTCGAGACTTTCGAACCTGACGCCCAGGCTTGATGTGGTGATTTCTGCAAAAGCCCACGAAGCTTTCAAAGCGAGAGAAATCATACCCGATCTGAATTGGAAAGGTGGAGAGCTGGCCGTTCGCATCGCGTATGAGCCCGAAAAAATCGCAGTGTTAGCCAGCGATTATAAAAGGGCACGAGACGTAGTTGCCGAGCATAGTGACGTCTCGCTCTGGCCCGAAAACCTATTCGACTTCTTGGAGAAGGCCCAAAACTTCCCCAAGTACATAAAACAGCGCCACTACATCTTGAAAACCAAAGAGCAGCAAGATGACGAGTCGAGCTTACAGCCACTTTCAAGCAGTGCGCTCAAACGGCTTGTTCGGATTGATGTGATTTCAGAACAGCGTGGTCTTGGAACTGAGGATACCAAAAGTCAGACGGGAGCCTTCTCGGAAAAGCAGCAGCTCAACAAACTTCTGCGCGAATACTATGACCGCTTTCTCAACCCCGAAGACTATCCCGAAGAAGGCGATCTTGAAGTCCTCAAGAAACAGCAAGCTATGGAGCATGAATTTTCCACCCAACTTCGCTCACAGTTCAAGGCACCACTGAACGAATTGGCAGAGATGGGATACCCTGGGATAGGTGGGAACCCGAGTGTAGAATTGGCCGCAAAGGTCAGCGGATCAGACGCCCTGCAGAAGAACTCGTCAGTTCAGTATCGCTTCAACAAAACCGACGAGGATACACTACCGGAGAGTTATCTTGGCCTAGGATATCAAAACCTGATCTACCTTACTTTTCGATTGCTACAGTTTCGAGAACGCTGGATGCGCTCTGGCAAATCTCTGTCATCTGACGACGACTTGGCAGACCAGATAGAACCAGTCCACCTCGTCTTGGTGGAAGAACCCGAAGTCAATTTGCATGCCCAGGTTCAGCGTGTGTTCGTAGCAAACGCATACAAGACACTGCGCAATCACGCGAAGCTCAACGACAAGCAGGAGTACCAAACACAACTGGTGGTGAGCACACACTCGAGCCACGTGGTGAACGACGTAGACTTCAAGGACCTTCGCTACTTCAAGCGCTGCCCAGCCGATGGGCAGACAACGATGGATCATACAGTTGTGGAGAACATGTCTGACCTGTTTGCGAAACCAACCGATGAAACGAAGTTTGTGCGCAAACACCTCAAACTGTCTCATTGTGATATCTTTTTTGCCGACGGAGTGATTTTCGTCGAGGGTCAGGCCGAGCGTCTTTTGGTTCCTGAATTTATCAACAAGCACCATCCGAGTCTGGCGAAGCGCTACGTTTCGTTGCTAGAGGTCAGCGGCGCACACACGCACAAATACGAAACTCTGATCGAGAAGTTGGGTGTCGTGACTCTGGTCATCACCGACCTCGATACCGTCGATGCGGATGGTAAGAAGTGCCCGCCGAAGCAAGGCGAAGGCCAATCCACTAACAATGATACGCTGAAAAGCTGGCACCCGAAAAAGACGTCAATTGACGATCTAATTTCTCTTGAAGCAAAGGACTGCGCAAAGGATGACGGTAATGCCCCGATCCACATTGCCTACCAAAAGCTAGTGACGATTGGCGACAAGCACGTCCTCGCCAGAACATTCGAGGATGCGCTTATTTTGGCAAACTGGCGAAGCGACTTTTTCGAAGCGATACCAAAGGTCAAACAAGCAAGGGAGGATTTTGAGGGAGGTACCGAAGACCTAGCAGGCTCGTTGTTTGAATTTGTCCAGGGCCTGACAAAGGGCGATTTCGCTTTTAAGTGTTTGTTTCACTTGGCGGAAGACGATGCAAATTTCTTTGTTCCACCGCAATACATTAGTGATGGCTTGGACTGGTTGGACAAGAATCTCACCCCGAACCAATGACGTCCGATAGTATGACTAATCTAGATTTTTTAGCCGAAGAGAAGCCTACAGACACCGACAGCGGCGTCGACAAGGACATCCAAGACTGTCTTTCAGGCAAAGATCGTAAGAGCTTCATTACCTTTGCCGGTGCTGGTTCTGGTAAGACCTACTCCCTCAAAGCAGCCCTCGACCATATCCGAAACGAATACGGCAGAGATTTTGCGGGAAGCGGCAAACAGGTCGCGGTAGTGACATTCACCAACAATGCAGCCGATGAGATCAAAGAAAGGGTTGAACGCAGTCCAGTGTTTGCAATTTCTACCATCCATAGCTTCTGCTGGTTAATGATAGGTGGTTTCAATGATGACATTCGCCAATGGTATCGAGAAACGATACCAGAAGAGATTGCCGAGCTGCGGGCAAGAGAGGAACGCGGACGGCCTGGAGCTGCATCAGACGCAAGAAAACGAAGCATTGCTCGCCTGACGGAGCGACTGGAGTGGCTCAGCACACCCCAAAATTTTGTGTATGATCCGAACGGCGTAAACACATCACAGAACTCGCTCTCGCACGCCGATGTTTTGAAAATCTTTGCATACTTTGTCGCGAATAAGCCCCTTATGGCAGAGATACTCGTCAACAAGTTTCCTTTCATATTTGTCGACGAAAGCCAGGACACAGACAAGGGTGTGATTAATGCCTTGTTTCAGTTGCAGAGCGAATACGCTGGAAGGGTGACGGTTGGTCTTTTTGGGGATGTGATGCAGCGCATTTTTGGTGGTGGCGAGCCCGAGCTTGGGAAGTCGTTGCCGGTCAAATGGTGCGAGTTCGACAAGCAGATGAATCATCGTTCGGCGCGACGAATTATAGGCCTCGGGAATGCGATTAGACGCGAAGATGATAGCAGGAGCCAGTTTGCAAAGATTGGAGCGGAAGAAGGATTTGTACGCTATTTTCTTTTGCCGCATGGCACGCCAGACAAGGAGAACATTGAAAACGGAATTAGATCAAACATGGCGGAAATAACTGCGGACGCGGGCTGGAGTGATGCCGCCGCAAAGGAAACGGCAGTACTTCTGCTGGAGCACAAGATGGTCGGTCGCAGGATGGGCTTCGCTGAGCTAGTTGACGCACTAACCACTTCTGAAAGCATCAAGGGTCGCATCTTCGATGGCGACAACACGGAGGTGAACTTTTTTGCTAAAGTCGTTCTGCCCTTGGCTGAGGCCAGTTTAAACCACGATAAATTCGAGGTCATGGCTTTGCTCAGATCGAACAAGTCGCCGCTGCTTGAGGAATCCATATTTGAGGGAAACAAAGATGACCCACTTCTTACCGCCAGGCAGGCAGAGGCTGCGTTTCGAGACAAGATTTCAAGCAATCACGTTTCTTTTTTGGAAGTCTTGGAGACAATTGCTACTCATAACCTATTAGAGATTCCGCAAAAGCTACGACCTTACACGGACAATCTAAGTGAAGCCGGAAGCGCTTCAGAAACATCCGATGATCCTAAAATAATCGATGAAGATGAGCCCGCTGACGAAATTAGCGATGAGGTCGATGCCTGGGCAAAAGCTCTGCAAACACCTTTCTTCCAAATTCAAGGATACCGAGACTACATCGAAGACCTAGCGATCTACCGTACTCACCAAGGGGTAAAAGGAAATGAATTTGAGCGAGTTATGGTGATCATGGACGATGACGAAGCAGGCGGATTTATGTTCTCCTACGAACAATATCTTGGGGCAAAGGAACCGTCACCGGCAACGATAAAGAAGCTAGCCGCTGGTGAAGAAACTGGGCTAGATCGAACTCGGAGACTTTTCTATGTTACTTCGACCCGCGCCAAGCGCAGCCTGGCACATGTCATCTACACAAGCGACGTAGCCGCTGTTCGTGCCAATCTGATTTCACGTGGCTTTGCGAACGAAAACGAAATCCAAGAGCTCTAGATCGGTCGGATGGCCGGGTTTGCAACCCCGGCCACCCAGCTCCTGAAATCAGGAGTGTCGGTTTGGCTCTTCTCGCTGCGCCAAGCGTTCTTGAAGCCAGTCCAGCACTTCACTCTCAACCCAGCCCACCCGGTTCGGGCCCAGCGGTACCCGCTTGGGGAATTGGCCTGCCTTCTCCAGCCGAGCTATGTGTTGGGGTGAGTACAGAACAAGCTCCTTGACCTGACGTTTTGAAAGTATCCGCATCACGATGATCTCCATGATTGGAGAGCAACGCGATGCCCTCAGGTTTCGACAAGTCTCCCGAGAGGCCCAAAAAGTAAGTAGAAAAAGGCAAATTTGGCAAGACCTACAGATTTTTCATGTTCAACCGCAATCAACCAAACTGTCGATATAGTTGTCGTATTCGATCATCGCTGCCTGCATCTCTTCGAAGTACGAGTATCGGTTATATACTGCAGCCACACCACTGATCGTCCCTGAAACATGGTTCAGAAGCTTTTCGGTTACGTGTATCGGCGTGCCGATCTTCGCATGAATGGTCGCGAAGGTTCGCCTGAGATCATGCAGCGTATAGGACCCAACACCTTCTAGCCCCTCATCGAAGCGGGCTTTGTGCCATGCATACGTTGTGAACGGTTTTTCAAAATCGGTTGCCGCTGGGAACAGCAAATCGCCAGTATCGGGGAGCGCATCGACTACCCCCTGAGCCATAGGCGACAAGGGAAACCGATGCTCTCGTTTGTTCTTTGCAAATCCTTCAGGAAAGGTCACCGAGTTGTCCGCGATCCATGAGCGGCGCATTTGTCCCACTTCCGTCCGGCGTTGTCCCGTCAGTAAAAGCAGCTGAACGATTGGGCCGAAGGGAAATGGAGTTTCCTGCGCCCGTTGATAGGCACGCCGAAGCTCCTCGTCGGTCAGCACCCGGTTTCGCTCAACGGTCTTTTGCTTCATGGGCGGGACAACTGAATGCTCAATGAGACCGTGACGCACGCACCAGTTCATCATAGTTCTGATCGCGACAAAAGCATGAGACTGTTCGGACGGTGTGGCCGACAGTCCAGAAATCACCTTCATTACCTGCTTGCGTTCGACCGACTGCACATCGCCACTGAAGTTAAAATGTCGGTCTAGCAGCCGCTTGTAGTCATTGAAGGTGCGGGGCTTGTTTCGACGCTGGCTGTCTTCAAAGAAACGTGCCTTGGCATCTGCGAACGAAATCGGCGCTGACTGCGACGGAAACAGTGCGTCTCCCTCTAGAGCGCTTGCCGCCAACAATTGCTTCGCCTGTTTTCGCGCATCAGCCAGCGAAAGGTCTGGATACCTCCCCAATGTCTTGCGGCGGCGCTTCTCTCCAAGCAACACGATGTATGACTTACTACGGATCGAGCATCGGACACCAAAATTTGGCGTCAACTCATCCCAGTATGTAACCTGTCCATTCTCGGACAAAGGTAGCTTTCGAACTGCTAGATCAGTCAGGCGAGTACGCATCTTAGGCTCATTTTAGGCTCAGAAATGACGAGCGTTTGGGTGTTGTGCTATGTTCAGCTATACACGGACTCTTAAAGGGTTTCCATGTTTTTCATATATTTATGAGAAGGCATGTTCAGCGATAGCAGCGATACAGTACGGATTGCAAATCCGTGTACACCGGTTCGATTCCGGTACTCGCCTCCAAATCTTTCAACGAACTCACCGCATATAGAGTAAGTGGATAACACTTGTCGCTTGTTGACCCACCAGACGACGTCTCTCGATTGGCTAAGCGCTCAATCTCTGCTGATCCTGCCAGCCATCTCACACATTCTGTTTAATGTTGATGACTTTTGGTCCTCACCCAGATTTTCCCCTTTTCAGCGCTTTACCCCTGAAAGACTGCGGCGTGACCGACAGGCCGACGAAGAGATGGCTGTAGCCCAAGGCGATCACGGCGCGCCTCGGGCCAAATCGCCTTTATTCTTCCAGCACAATCGCTCCCACACCCAAAACGGTGGGGAACCGATAGCACCATAGAAACAACGTGTCGTAGTCCCACAGGCTTGTGCCGGGCAATAGCACCCCAGATTGTCGGCCTCTCACCGCAACATCCGGCGTCAGGCGCAGAAAATCGGTGGATTTGGCGATCGGTCCCACGACCGCATTGGGCAGCCCTGTCGGGTCTCCAATAAACAACGCAAAACCCGGCGCAGGAGTGCCGCGTCCGGTTCCGTCGTCAAAACGAAACTTGTCGTCCGTTTCGAACAATATCCGCCCGTCGGCGCCCTGTGTGAGTGTAAACCTGCCTGTTACGTTATAGATTCCGCGGCCTTCAAGCGTGCCGGTGCCAATCTGCATTTTCTCTCCCTTTAACAGCATTAAAGTACACCCTCCGTTACTGAGAATCCGGCAAGGGATGCGCCGGACAGAAGCGTTTGATCATTTTGTGAATGCCCTCTGAGCCGCCGGCCAAAACCAGCGCCGTCAGGGCCGTGTCGATATATCGGAACCCAGAGCTGAACCGGGCGTCAGCCCCGTCGGGTATGACACTGGTCAAAACCAGCTCGCTCAGGAACAGGCCATTGGCCGCGATCAGGCTGGCAAAGGTCAGGCAGATCAGGAACGCGGTCAGGTTGCGTCGCGGCTGCCGCATCTTGTTCTGCGCTTTGACGGGCAACACTCCAAGCGCGGTCAATGCGCCCATCGCCACCGTGCAGGCGCGCTCGATCATCAGCGACAGCAGCACGAAGATCACACACAGATTTGTGACACTTGTCAGGTTCAAAGAGGTTGTGTCCAGCGGCAGAACCTCAGCGGTTGCGCTGGAATTGATGGCAAAAATGACGGCCAAGCCGCTCAGACCAAGGCCGCCGAACACAAAGGATTGGCGTAGCGTATGCATAGTGACCTCCAAACGGGGGCGTCGTCGTAAAAAGGGTGCCCCCTTCGAACACCAGGAAGGGGGCACCAGTCCCCCCGCGGCGAAAAAGAGGAGAGGGAGCCGCGGGGACAGGGAGACTCAGGGACCAGGCATCACGCCAAACCTGGGTCGATGTAGTCGGCGACATGACGTTTCAGCCACGTGTCGCGATGGATCGGCAGACCGTTTGTGTCGATGACGGTGAAGGTGACATTGCTCGCCCCGTCGCCACCGGCGGTGCTGATATGCACGGCATCGCCATCGAAGCTGTTGAAGCTCATCGATACGGCCTCGTTGTAGTTCAGCATCTGCTCTTCGATGATGCTGGCCGCGATCCGCTCGCCCAGACGCAGACTGTCGTAATAGTCGCTGTAGTAATGGACCCCCGCCATGTTGCGCCCGATTGAGATATTGGCCGCCAGCTTGTTCAACTCGCCCTCGATCGTCTGCGTCCCCAGCGGATCGCCCAGCTTAAGGTTGGTCGGATCACCTGGATCGCCGGTATGGAAATGCGTGGCCCCGCCAAGCGCTTTGCTGAGCGGTTCAGCCATGTCGAAGAACGCTTTCAGAACCGTCACGCAGGCGCCCGCAACGGTGGCATGACCCGCGCCATAGGCCGGATGCATAGGCGAGCCTTCGGGGAAAGCCATCGGCAACAGGTAGTTCTTGTGCGGATGCATCCATCCGGGCTGGGCCTTGGTACCTGCGCGGTTCTTGTTCAGCTCCGCGATCCAATGCAGCAAAACGCCTGGCTTGCTGTCATCGGCAGGATTTGCCGCGCCATATTCGTTCAGCATCGAGGTCAGCTTGTCCTGCGGACCTTGCGGCATTGCGCCAAAGGCACCATTGGCCGCCTGCGTCAGACGCGCTGCGATCACTTCGGGCCGTGCCCGGCGGTGGATCTGGAACTTCTGGCGCCGAACCGCCTTCAGCCCACGCGTCGCCACCTCGGTCAGCAGGCTCAGGACATGGGGGCCACCAAAGGTCGCAAACGGCCCGCGCGATGCCGTCGGGTGACTGTTGGGGAACCCAGGCGACGGTGCCACGCCGTTTTCCAACAGGATCAGGCAGGCATTGAAATACGCCTGATAAAGCTGATCGAAATGAACATAGGTCGCCAAGTCCCGCGGTGTGGTCACAAAGCGCGGATCATCGAGGTAATGCGGGTCCAACTCACCCCGCGTATCGCGACCGTTTTGAACCTCCAGCCATTCGTCCCAGGTGGACATGAAATCAACGCCGGGTGTGTTGGGCAGCAAGCGCTGGGAAACGCTTTGCGCGCCAAACCTGACCTCACCATCTGTTGGCGTCTTGAGGCCCTTCGGGGCAGCGGTGCCCAATAACATGAATTGCGAAATCTGCGGGCCGACATCCGCGCCGGGGGCCGATCCGCGGAACATGGAATTGACCGTGTAGTCGCCGCCACTATCCCAGCGCGCCACGCGGCGGGCGGTTTCATGCCCGTTTAACCCCAGTGCTCCAGTCACCGACGAAAACGGCATCCCCGCGGGATCAAGAAAGCTCAGCTTTGCCATCTCGTCCCGCAAATCCTGCAATGTCGGATCCTGGCCCTGTTTCGGATGGCCTGCGGGATAGGTGAAATTCACCACCGTCGATGGATCCGCGATGTCGACATAGGTCAAAGGCGTATTGGGATCCGTCAGGCCGTCAAACGCGGTGTCGCGCAGGATTGCAAAGGCATAGACCTCGGCCATTTCCGCGCAGAGTTCCGATAGGCCCAGCTTCGGTGCGGGGGCCATCGACAACGCGGCGGGGTCGGCACCTTCAATGCTATAGTACAATCCGGCCAGCGGGCTTTCCCATTGCCGGAACGCGTTCGGCAGGCCCGGATTGGCCGTCGCGAAATCCCTATGAGAGGACGGCACGTCGAAGGTGCTGATATTGCTGGCATTCAGATGCATATCCGCCAGCGCATCCACAAACGCTTCGTAGTCGGCTGCCGGCGCAAGGCCAAAAGCATCATGCTTCAGGCCTTTGGAAAAATTCGTCACCGGCACAAAACCGTCAGCGTCTTCTTCGCCGTTGGACGGGACCGGTTGGATTTCGCGATCAAAGGACAATTCGGTTGCAGCGGCGCGGCGAGCCATTCCGGCATCGTGCCGCAGTGCACCATCTGTCAGGGGACGGGTATCGGGCATTGGTTCAATCCTCAAACTTAAAGCAATGCCCGGATCAGACCGCGTTTCAGCGCATCTGGGTGAGTGAATAAGATGTGAGCGGATGGCGCGGGGGCCTGAAATACGACCATGATTTCACCAAGCGCTTCGACTGAAATGATTTTTTCCCGCGCCACGCTACTATGCCTGGCAATTGGCCGGCCACGATGTGAAAAAAGTGTGAAACGCCTTTGTGAATGCGCGCGAGTGTGGCTCACTCAGGCCTGTAGGGGAGTGAGTGATGACGCATTCTGTGTCGATACGTCTGTTTGGTGCGTTCCGTATTGAGACATCGGACGGGGTGGAGATCCCGATCCGCAGTACGAAGCTGCGAGCGCTGATCGCGCTTTTGGCGCTCGCCCCCGATGGCACCCACACCCGTGCTTGGCTGCAACAGGTGCTTTGGGGCCGCTCAGGGCCCGAACTTGGCCGCTCCAGCCTGCGCCGCGCCTTGTCGGATTTGCGGCGTTGCCTGGGTGAAACTTTTGACGAGGTGTTCTTTGCCACCAATATCGATGTTCGCCTGAACCAGACGCGGGTCGAAATCACCGGCTCGCCTAGCGATGGCGAATTCCTGGAAGGCCTCGACATCAACGAGCCGCGCTTCATCGAATGGCTGATGGAACGACGCGAACAAGCCTATGATCGCCGCCTGCGTATGCCCTCACTGATCAGTGCGCGCCTGTCGCCGTCGATCTGCGTGGTGCCCTTCGCACCCGTTATTCAAGACAACCAATCCAAACATCTGGGCGACCTGATGGCCTTGGAGGTGACACGGGTTCTGTCGCGCTGTCCGCTGATCGATACGATCTCGCACCTGTCGAGCCGCCGCTTTCAGTTGACCACACTCGATGTCGCAACCCTGCGCCAGCAGTTGAACGCCGATTATCTGATTTTCGGCACCATCCGGCACAACGATGCAAATATCTCGGTCTCTTGCGATCTGGTGGAACTGCAATCCGAGCGGGTCTGCTGGAGCCGCCAGATGGATATGAGCCTGAAGGAAATCTCAGGCGCGGAATGGGCCGCACCTCGCGATATCGCGCAGATGGCCCTGGAGACGATCGTCACCCAATCCGTTCAGGCCGTGCAAGGCCTGGATCGCACGCGCCTGAAAGTGCACCAACGCCTGATGGCCGCGATCAGCATGTTGCACCAACACCAGGAATTGGTCGTACACCGCGCCCGCCGCCTTCTTGAGGAATTGATCGAAGAATTCCCGGGCCATGCTATCCTACACGCCTGGCTCGCGAAATTTTATGTTCTGAACGCCAATCAGGGCTGGAGCACGGATATCCAAGGCGATGCTGCCCGTGCCTCTCACCTGGCCCAACAAGCCTTGGCCTATGATCCGGCCTGTTCGTTTTCGCGCGCCATCCATGGGCTTGTACTCAGCAATCTCCACAGCAATTTCCGCGGCGGCGCGGAGGCGATGGACCAGGCGCTGGAAACCAATTCCAGCAATGCACTGGCATGGTTACTGAAAGGCGCAATGCTGGCCTTTTCCGACCAGGGGGCCGAGGCCGTGTTGTGCACCAGCAAGGCGCGCAACCTGTCGCCGCTGGATCCACACAAATACTATTTCGATTGTTTGTCGGGCACGGCGCATCTGGCGATTGAGGATTACACGACCGCCCTGCGCCTGGCCGAACGGTCTTATCTGGCCAATCCCCGTCACGCATCGACCTTGCGCGTGCGCACCATTGCCTTGCAAGAGCTGGGCCAAACTCAAGCGGCGCAACAAAGTGCGCAAGAGATCCTGGACAAAGATCCAAACTTTACCGTCGAAGGCTATTTGCAATTTCACCCAGCGGCTGAATTTCAGTCCGGTGAGACCTGGGCCCGCGCCCTGTCTCAATCCGGGATCCCGCTGCGGTAATTCCAAGACAGAGAGGAATTTAAGATGTCCACCACAGCTACTTTTTCAGGTGCATCCGGCGCGTCAGGGGCTTCAGGCGCATCAGGGGCCTCCGGAGCGTCGGGCGCCTCGGGGGCGTCCGGAGCTTCTGGGGCGTCAGGCGCATCTGGCGCCTCCGGTGCGGCGGGCAGCTTTGGCTCCTTCATTTCGGGGGCGACCCTAACCGCGCGGGACGGGATCGCGGGGTTTTGGCAACACAATACGCGCACTCCCGCCCATCTGCTCGACGCCGATGCCTATGCGCAATTCAGCGCCAAGTGGGTGCGCGCCATCACCATCGAAAATGAAGTCGTGGCCCCGCTGACATTCGTAGAACGCAATGAGGGCAACGATCCCGATCTGCCAGCGGTCTCGATCTATCACACAGCGAAAGCAGGCCCCGCCAAGAAGCCCGCCTTGGGCAAGACAGCGGAGCAGAAATGCAAGCCGCAGCTTCTGGCGGATATGATCGCCCCCTCCCCGGCTGTTCTGGCGGCACAATTGGACCTCGTGGCCAATTACATCCCGCAGCGTGCCGAGCGCCTGGGCGAAGCGGTCGGTCAGGTCGGCTTCCCAACGCCCTTCTTTGAAACGATCATTCCCCTGCATCCTTCCTCCAAACGGTCGACGCTGGAACTGATCAATGTCGCCCAGGCCGTCGCCTCCGAGGTGGTGATCCGCGTCAAGAAGGCCCTGCGCTGCCGACGTCCGAATGAGTTTTCGCCGCAAGTTCAACCCGTCGTGCCGACACCGGGCCACGGGACACTGCCCAGCGGCCATTCGACCGAGGCGTTTATCGTGGCCCGTGTGCTCGACCATTTGATGGCGCAAAGCGGATATGCTGCGGCAGGCTCGGATTGGGCCACGATGCTTTTGCGCCAAGCTCATCGCATCGCCGTGAACAGAACCGTCGCGGGCGTGCATTTTCCGGCAGACTCCCTGGCAGGCGCCGCCCTTGGTCTGATGTTGGGCGATTATCTGGTGACCTTGGCCAATCAATCACCGCGCGATGTCGGCGTGTTCCAATTCGAAGGCTCCGACATGGGCACGCGCGACTTCCTTTTTGGCAGCTATTTCAACGGCGCCGCCCTGCAGGTGCAGGATGGGGTTACCGCGCTGCCCACCGGGGTGCATTTGGCCGCCGGGATCGGCGACGCGCCCACCATGGCGTGGCTGTGGCAGCGTGCCGTCGCGGAATGGGCCTGAGGGGACGTGAACCATGCCGCTGACCTATGCGCTTTCGAACCGCAGCTCTGCGCCTGCGATCACCCCGGGCAAGGGCGAAACGCTTGATCCCTATACCGATTGGGACACGTCCGAGGGCGCGCCCTTCAGCGTGATCTCACGCCAGATGGCCGTGCGCCCAGAGACGGTGACAGACGATTACCTGCTGTCCGTCGGGGGCACGCCCGCCGAAGTGATCGTAGCGCCGATGACTGGCCCCCGGCCCGTCCCCACCCCGCCGCGGCGATTGTCGCGCCTGCCGGTGCCCACCAAAAGCGTGCGGCTGAGCCATGTGGCTGGTGATCTGGCCACCGATATCCCATCCGAAAGGGCGGGGCCGACCCACGCGCTGCATGACGGCGCCATTGCCGACGATATGGTGATCACCGCCGTGCTGGATACCGGCATCAATCCCCTGAATGCACGGTTCCGCTATGGGCCGGGCAACGGCACCCTGCCGTTTTCGCGTTGTGAATATCTATGGGTCCAAGACGCGCCATCGGCCCCGGGCGAGCAGGTGCAATTCGGTCGCACCTGGGCGCGGGTCGAACTTGAGGCGATCATGGCCACTCAACCCGATGACGAAGCGCTTTGGATGACCCATCTGGGATTGATCCCAAATGGCGTGTCCGATTTCGGCACCGCCCGCCGCGCATTGGGCCACGGCACCCATGTCTTGGACCTCGCCGCTGGCTACGCGGCCGAAGACAGCGCCGCCGCCAAGGACCACCGGATCATTGCTGTGGAATTGCCGGAACTCGTCACCGCTGACACATCCGGCAGCACACTCTACGGCATGACGGTCGCGGGCCTGCATTACATTTTCGACCGAGCCGAACAGATCTGTATCGCCGCCGACCGGCCCGTCCCACTGGTGGTAAATTTCAGCTTCGGCCTGGGGGCTGGACCGTTGGATGGCACCCACCCAATCGAGACTGCCCTGCGCGCGCATCTGGCGGCCTACATCGCGCGGATCGAGGCGCGCTTTCCGCCTGGCAAAGGCGATCCCGAGGTCTGCGCCGACATCGTCTTGCCAGCGGGCAACAGGCGCCTGGCGCAATGCCACGCCCGTACCTCTGGCCAGGACGGACAGGCCGAGTTGGGCCTTCAGTGGATCACACAACCTGAAGATCTCAGCTCGAACTATCTGGAATTCTGGGCGCCAAGCGGTGCGCGGATGACGCGGATTTCGCTGACCCCGCCGGGCCGCGACACCTCTTTGGTCTGGGATATTCCCGCCGGTGACACGGCCTGCAAAGATATCACGCTGAATTGCGAGGTCATCGGCCGCATCACCCTTGACCGACCTTATGCCGACGATGCCAGCTCAGACCGCAATCTGCGCCTGCATATCGCACTGGCCGGCACCGAAAACTACGCTGGCGCCCATGTGGCGGAGCCCGGGCGCTGGCGGATCACCGTCACCGCGGAAAATGTCAGCGATGACGCGGGGCTGCATGCCTGGGTGCAGCGCGACGACCAAGCGCTTGGCCTCTGGACCGGTGGCCGCCCGTCCTATTTCGACGATGCCGCCTATGAGGAAAAGCGGCGCCTGCCCCAAGGCGAGTGGCGGGTAACAGACCCCAAATGCGACCCGTTCTCTACCATTCATCGGGCAGGCACGATCAGCAGCATGGCGACACGCCCCAAGCACCACAGCCCGATTGAGGACCGCATCCACGTGATTGGTGGCAAGTTCCAATGCTTCGACACCAAGATACATCTTCAGGCCAACATGGCCGCCTATTCGGGTCTGGGGGAACAATCGGGCATGCCCGATCCGATTTCCGGACCCTCGGATGTGGAGGCGTCAGATCGCAGCATCATGCGGGGCGGCCAGATCGGGGCGGGCATGCGCAGTGGCAGCGCGATGGCGCTGAGCGGGACGAGTGTCGCCGCGCCGATCTATGCTCGGGGTTTGCTGGGTCGCAACGCCGACACCCTGCCCTATGCGGAATGCCCCTACGAGACACCGTAGCGCGGTCTGCTCAACCGCTGGACAGGCCCAGAATGCTTCGGGCCTGTCGCCAGGTCGCAACGGGGCGATTGTGCCGCGCGCAGATCTCGGCAGCGCGGGTCACCAAGGCGGCGTTGGACGGCGCCAGAGTGTCCCGGTCCAGGCGCACATTGTCCTCCAGGCCGGTGCGCGCATGGCCGCCCGCGGCAATCGCCCATTCGTTCAGGACAATCTGGTTGGGGCCAATCCCCGCCGCACACCAGGGTGCATCCGCCCCGAAAAACCGCACGACCGTTTCAATATAAATATCAAACACGTGACGATCGGCGGGCATCGCATTCTTTACCCCCATGACGAATTGCACATAGGGGGTATCGGCGATCTGCCCGTCGCGATGCATCTGAGCCGCCTTGAAAATATGGCTCAGGTCAAAGGCTTCGATTTCAGGCTTCACGCCGTATTCCACCATCTCGGCGGCAAGCCAATCGACCAGATCCGGCGGATTCTCATAGACCCGTGTGGGAAAGTTGTTCGACCCGACCGAGAGCGAGGCCATATCCGGGCGCAACGGCAGCATCCCGCCCCTTTCCCGCCCAGCGCCAGATCGCCCGCCGGTGGAGAACTGGATAATCATCCCCGGGCAATGCCGCGTCACACCTTCTTTCAGGCGCGCAAAGCGATCTGGGTCGGAGCTGGGCGTCTGATCATCATTGCGCACATGGGCGTGCAGGATGCTCGCTCCCGCCTCGAACGCGGCATGGGTGCTTTCCACCTGTTCCGCCACCGAAATCGGCACCGCCGGATTGTTGGCCTTGGTCGGCAGACTGCCGGTGATCGCCACGCAGATGATACAGGGCCTGTCGGTAGGATCAGACATCGAAGAACACCGTCTCATTCGGGCCTTGCAGATGCACGTCGAACCGATAGGCGCCCGACCCGTCCGGTTGCGCCAACAAGGTGGCAATCCGGTCCGCATGTTCGATCCGGCCCAGCACGGGATCGGCGGTATTCGCAGGGGCCTCATCGGCGAAGTAAAGCCGCGTATGCAGCCCGATATTGATCCCCCGCGCGACAATCCAAATGGTGATATGGGGCGCCTGCATCCGACCATCTGGGAACGGCACCGGACCGGGCTTGACCGTGTGAAACACAAATTCACCCGTCGCCATATCGACCGGTTGCCGCCCGAACCCGGTGAAATTCGGATCTGCCGTACCGCGGGTTTCAACGGACGAGGCGAACAGACCCGCCGCGTCCGCCTGCCAGATCTCGACCATCGCATCCTTCAACGGCGCACCGAGCCCGTCATAGATCGTGCCCCGAATGGTGATCTCTTGCCCCTGCACCTGCCCCAGCTTCATCTGAGCGCCCAGATCGGCGCCGTAAACCTCGATCCCCGCGAAATTCGGCGTACAGCCGATATGAACATAGGGCCCCGCGGTCTGGCTGGGGCTTTCCTTTTGATCGTCAAGCCGTTGCGCCATGGCTCACATCCCCTCCACTCGGTTCTCGAAATAGGTCTGCCGCCGACCGCGCAAGGTGATGTCGAACTTGTAGGCCCGCGCATCCATCGGCACCGTACGCGCCATATCCAATGGCGCGGTCAGCGCATCGACCGCCGCCTGAGATTTGAGTGCGCCGACAATCGGGCATAGCGGGATCAGCGGGTCACCCTCGAAATACATCTGTGTGATCAGGCGCTGCGCGAATCCGTGTCCGAAGATCGAAAAATGGATATGCGCCGGACGCCAATCGTTCATGCCGTTGGGCCAGGGATATGGGCCGGGCTGGATCGTGCGAAACTCATACCGGCCCTCCGCGTCCGAGATCACCCGCCCGCAACCACCAAAATTCGGATCCAACGGCGCCAGATAACCCTCTTTCTTATGGCGATACCGCCCGCCCGCATTGGCTTGCCAGATCTCGATCAAGGCGCCTGGCACAGCGCGCCCGGTTTCGTCCTGAACCCGGCCATGCAAAATGATCCGGGGTCCGATCGCGCTTTCGTCGGGTTGGGCGCAGTTCAGGATCAGATCATTGTCCAATCGGCCAAGCAGGTCATGCCCAAAGACCGGACCGGTTTCTTCGCCAAGCGTTGAGGGAAAGGACAACAACGCCGCCTGCGGGCTGCGCTTCAGGCTGGTTTTATAGGCGGGCGTCAAACCATCGGGCTGCCATTGACGGTCGCGTGGCATGTAGCCGCCCTTGGGCGAAGTATCTGTCATGGCTCTCTCCCCACTCTCTCCCAGCATCAGGTTACCGCAGCACGCCAATGCTGCAATGGTCGGATTGAGCCACCCCAATCACACCGCCCGACTTGCCCTTGGCAGTTGCAGAATTGTGCCGCTTGACCATCGGCATCCAATATACTTCTTTTAGGGCCATGGATGATACACGGCATCCTGCACGCAACGACCAGCAAGAGGCCCCATGTCAGTGTCTTCCGACGTTTCTGGCACCCGAAAACCGACCTTGATATTGGTCGAAGATGACGAGGCATTGCTGTTTCTTCTGTCAGAACAACTGACAGAGATGGGCTATGATCTGGTCCCGGTCAGCTCCGGCTCTGTCGCGTGGCAATTGATCGAAGACGGTTTGGGATTTGATCTCCTGATCTCGGATGTGGTGCTGCCCGGTGGCATCGGCGGGTTTGAATTGACCAGACGGGTGCAACAACTGCATCCGGACAAGCCCGCTTTGCTTCTGTCGGGCTATGGTCGCCATGTCGGGGATGCACCGTCGGATGTGAACGCGCAGGTCTTGCCCAAAACCACATCGCCCGACTTGCTCGGCGATGAGATCGTCGCGCTGTTGCAGGCCGCCTCCTAGCTCCAGCGGAACAAGACGATTGTCCCGGGCGCCTCTTCGCCTTTGGGCCCCAGGAAAATTCGGCGGGCTTCCACACAAAGCTCACGCCCGGCGTGCTGACCGGTATGCATCTGAGGCGTCGGATCGCCACGCGCAATTTCAGCCATTTCTTCCAGATCCACAAAATCCAAACGCGGGCCCACGGTGGAAATGGCCCGGCCGACATCGTGTTCTTGCAGAAGAAAATCGCGTTCGATCAACTGGCTGAACCGGTGGATCTTCGTGTGCTGATCCAAGACGATGACCCCAGTATTGAGCATCTTCAACACAATCTCGGTATTGGCGTTCAGCTCGGAAAGCTGTTCGATCTTGCGCTCGTGTTCGGCACTGACCGAGACCAATTCCTCGTTCACGGCGTGCAGTTCTTCGTTGGAGCTTTGAAGCTCTTCGTTGGAGGCCTGCAATTCCTCGTTGGAGGCCTGTAATTCTTCGTTGGAAGCCTGCAATTCCTCACCGCTGGCCTCAAGCCGTTCGGTCACGTGCTGCAGGGTTTCCTCGGTCAGGCGGAGGTCGCGTTCCAGATAATGGATCCGGCGTGTCAGAACGGATGTGTCGTCTTCGCTCACCGCCTCGGGCACGGCTTGGATCACATCCGCGTCCACCACATCGCTGCTGCGTTCAAGCTCGATCTTGGCCAGGATCAATCGGCTGCCAACCTCATCGTCCAGCGCCTCGATCTCCACCCGGCAATTGCGCGGCTCTTGCCCCGGCAACGTGACGGTGACCTTCCGGCTATGGGTCTCGAAATGCCCCTGGCGCAGCTTTTCGATGCCGACATTGATCGCAAAGTGCAGATCGGGATGCACGATCTCCTGCACCGTCCAATCCGCCAGATTGTTCATCGTGTCGATGAACTCGGACGCGTCACCGAACCAATTCAACACCTTCCCATCAACGGTCAGCAAGATCGCGGACGGCGCAAACCGTTTCAGCAGCGCGTCATAACTGCGGATCAAAACCTCGCGGCTGCGGACCTCAGTCACCTCGGCCACAAGCGGTTTACGCCCCTCGACCCGGTCGGAGAAATCCGATCCCATCACATCGCTGGACAAAAGACTGGATCGGCGACTTGCCAGCAGGCTGCGGCCCAGTTTGGATCCGCCGGACACTTTCTTGAATATCCGCCAACGCGCATTGACCACCTCAAACACGGTCGAAAACTTGCCCACGCTCTCAGATGCGCCCAAAAGCAGATGGCCATGCTGCTGCAGCCCAAACAGGAACATCGAGATCACGCTCGCTTGCGGTTCTTCACGCAAATAAATCAGCAGGTTCCGGCACGAGATCAGGTCCAGATTCATAAAGGGCGGATCGCTGATCAGGTTATGCACCGAGAAGATGATCTTCTGGCGCAACGTCGGATCGATCAGATATTGACCGTTGCTGTAAAGGAAATACCGATCCCGCAACTCCTGCGGCACGTTCTTGATCTTTTCCTCAGAGTACAATCCGCGTGAGGCGATCTCGACCGATTTGGCGTGGATATCTGTGCCAATGATGCGGAACCGCCGATCACTGCCCTGCGCGCGCAACGCCTCGCTCACCTCGATGGCGATGGAATAGACTTCCTCACCACTGGCGCAGGCCGGCACCCAGATTTTCAAGGGCGGCCCCGAGGGGTCCTGCAAGGCCAGCTTGTCCAACACCTCTTCGCGCAAGGCTTTCATCGCCTTGGCATCGCGGTAAAACTCCGTCACCCCGATGAGCATATCCTCATACAACTCATCGACCGCATCGGTGCTTTGCGTCAGGACTTCATCATATTCATCCAACGTCCCATGGCCGCGCAAATGCTGGCGACGCACAATGCGGCGGTTGACGTTGGTGGGTTTGTAATTGCTGAAATCGACCCGGTGGCGTTGTTCCAGCTTTTTCAGCACCGATTTGATCGAACTATCGTAGACTTCTTCCTCGTTCGAGCTGACCTTTTTGCCATAGGTGAAGATGTCTTGGATCACCCGCGGCATCTCAGCCGCGCCCAGAACCCGATCCACCGCCCCCGACATCAGCACCGCGCGCGGCATCGAGGTAAACGTGGCCTCCTGGATCGATTGCACCAATACGGCCGCCCCCGCCTGGTGCAGGATCTGCGTGCCTTGTGCCCCATCCGATCCCGATCCCGACAGGATGATCGCAATCGTCCGGCTGGGATCGCGGCTGGTCAACGACAACAACAACCGATCAATCGGCAGATGCGGCAGGCCATCGCCCTCTTTATAGGGGCTGGTCCGAAACACGCCGCCACGCAATTCGACGAACATGTTGGGGCGGTTCAGAAACACCGTATCCGGCGCAAGCTCCATCTCGTCCTCGATATGGACGATCCGCATATTCGATTTGCGGCCCAGAAGCTCATTCATCATCGACCGATAATCGGGCGACAAATGCTGAATCACGACGAATGCGACGCCCGAGGAATCCGGCACTGCATTGAACAGAGCCTCTAGCGGTTCAAGTCCGCCAGCCGATGCACCGATGGCAACAAGCGGAACGTCATCGCGCGGCTGGGCCTTGGTGTCTGATTGTGTCGACATAGCTGGATGTTCCGCCCTTCTTAAGATACGCTAGATGACTGACAGTGCATATTCAATTGGCATTCCAGGCAAACATGGCACGCATTTTGTTGGTCGATGATGACCTTGTCTATCTCGACGAATTGGCAATGGGTCTCCAGGGGCTCGATCACGAGGTCACGACGGCGTCGTCGGGTGGCGAAGGCTTGGCGCTTTTGCAATCCCTCGAATTCGATATCGCGATCTGCGACGTCGTGATGAGCGGCGGCGGCGCCCTGTCTTTCCTGCACGAGATACGCTCTGCCGATAGCGAGTTTCCGGTTATCATCATCACCGGACGCAGTGCCATCGCAACCTCCCCCGTCTTCACCGAGGGTATGCATCAGGCCGACGCGAAAATTCAGAAATCGGCGTCCTTGGCCGAGATAGACCGCCTGGTTCGGTCCCTTGTGGCATAACGCCCCAGCCCGGTTGCGCCCAATCGCGCGGCGGCCTCGGGATTGACACCCATGGCGCCGCCCGCGACCCCACCACCAAGCAATCCCGCGATGCATGCCGCCTATCTCGACGCCGTCACTCCCCACGCGGTGGTGCTTTTTCATCGCGACGGCGCGATCCAACATGCCAATCGCGCGGCCCAGCGCTTTGGGCTGACCAACGGCCACGTCATCGCCGCCGGTTTGGAACAAATGCGGTTGTTCTCGCTCGACACCAAAGCGCTGGTCGACACCACCCTTTGGCTCGACACCGACCCGGCTCGCCCGTTGCGGACCGGATGGATTGCGCCGGGCGGCTCGGAACACATGGTGGAACTGACCAGGGCGGCAGTTGATGACCAGTGGCAGATCTTGACCCTCACCGACCGCTCGTCAGAATGGCGATTGCGCTCGGCACTGGCGCAAGCAGATAGCGGCGATGATCCGACCCACAAGTTGCGCCGCCTGGCCCATGATTTGGCCAATGCATTCGGGGTCGCTCAGATCGCCGCGGACAGCTTGGGCAAACTGACGATCCCAAGCTCGGCGGGCCGTCACCTGAGCAGCATCCTGGATGCCTGCAAACGCGGCGACACTCTGATCCAGTCCCTGCTGGACGAGCCACGCTCGGCGATGATCGTACCCAGCCATGTGGATGTCGGTGCCTCGCTGGCGCATGTCGCGCAATTGGCGATGCGTGTCATGCCGCGCAAGACCACATTTACCCGAGACATCGCCCCGGGCCGGATCATGGTGGCTTGTCGCCGCGCAGATCTGGATGCCGCCGTCATGCATCTGCTCGCGAACGGACGCAAAGCCATTGCAACCGCAGGGATCGGCCAGGGCACTCTGCGGATCGCCGTGAATGCCACGCAAAGCGATGTTCAGATTAGCGTCGAAGACAACGGCGCGGGGTTGCCCGACGAGGTGATCAATCAACGACCCGACCCCTATCTGAGCTTGCCCAATGCGATGGGCGGCAGCGGTGTGGGCCTCGCCATCGTGGAAACCTTCGCTTGGCGCACCGGCGGGACATTGCATATGGAAAACCGCGCCGAGGGTGGCTGCCGCGTGACCCTGACATTGCCGCGCGCCGAATTGCCAGATGACGCCATACACGCGACCGAGGCCAATCCAACGCTATTCCGCGATCTGTCGGGATATCGCATCTTGCTGGTCGATGCCGACGATCCGTTCCGGCTGGTGCTATCGGAAGCCCTGCGTGGCGCCGGAGCCCGCTTGGCGGAGGCCTCGACCGGAACCGAGGCGCTGCGGGTCTTGGGCTACAAAACGCCCGACATCGTGATCAGCAGCCATAGCTTGCCGGATGGCATGGGGGCCAGCGACCTTGTGGCCGCGCAGCCCGGCATCGCCGTGCTCTCACTGACAGCGGCTGGCGATGTGATCGACCCAGCGACGCAATTCATGATGTTGCGCAAACCCATCCGATTGGAAGAATTGGAAAACGCCATTCAACTGGTCGCGCCGCGCCCGCACGCGCCGGACTAACCGGTCTTCGAGACTTCGCGCGTCATTTCCTGCAAATCGAATTGACGCAACCGCGCTTCGGGCCCGTGCAATGGCGGCGGCAAGGGTTCTGCCGCGCCGAACAGAAACCCTTGGCCAAACGCGCAGCCCAGTTTTTGCAACGCCGTCAACTGCATCGGCGTTTCAACTCCTTCGGCAACAACCGTGCGCCCCAACCGCTTGGCGATACGCAGCAGCGCCTCGACAACGACCTCACTGTTTTCGCCATGGGCGACGGGGCCGGTGAAAAACTTGTCGATCTTCACAATATCGACTGGCCAATCCTGCACATGTTGCAACCCGGCATGGCCCGTACCGAAATCATCCAGGGCCACACGCCCGCCACGGCGGCGGATCTCTTCCAGAGAACGATAGAGCTGCCCGCCATTCTGCCCCAGGGCAATCTGCTCACTGACCTCGATCACGATGGAATCCCATCCCACATCATACGCCAGCAGCATGCTCTGCAAATCGAACACAAACTCGGGATCCAACAGGTCAAAGGCCGTCACGTTGATCCAAATGTCCGGCATATCTGCGCCCGGGTCCAACGTACCGGCGCAAAAGGCCTCAAGCGCGTTTTCAATGATATGCCGGGTCAGGCGTTTCGCCATTCGATAATCGCGGAACATCCATTCGAAATGCAACGGTTCGTAAAACTGCCCTTCCGGCGTCTTCCACCGCGCCAAAACCTCAAATCCACTGCATAGACCGGTTTCCAAATCCACAATCGGCTGCATATGCGGCACGATATGTTCGATAAACTCGCCGGGCGATTGCGCGGTCTGGCGCACATTTGAAGGGCCGAACAGATTCAGCGAGGCATGGAACACCGTGGTTGTGTTGCGCCCGGCCCGTTTTGAGGCATAGAGCGCGGTATCTGCAAATCCGAACAATTCGTCGAACTTCGTCGATTGCCGGGGATACAGGCTGATCCCGATGCTGACCCGACCCAAATCGGGTTTGCCCAGATAGGCCACATTGCGCTGCAAAGACGCCCGCACCCGGGCCAGCAGATTGTTCAGATAGCTGCGCCCACTGGCCGGCAGATCAGTGACGATGCAAAACTCATCCCCTCCCGTGCGGCCAATCAACGAGTTTTCGGGGAATGACTTGCGCAGGGTATCGGCCACCGTCTTCAGATAGACATCGCCGAATTGATGACCATAGATATCGTTCACGCTTTTGAACCCGTCCAGGTCGAACGCGATCAGAGCTGTCGGTTTCTCGGGGTTCATCATGCGCGCCTTGGCGTGACGTTCGAACGCGGTCTTGTTCTTGACCTCGGTCAACGGGTCGCGCTCGGCATTTTTTGCCATTGTCTGAAGCCGTTGGTTGATCTCGGCCAGATCCAGTTCCAGCTTGGCGACAACCGACGTTTGCGAGGCATTCAGCGCGACCATCCGCGCCACGTCGCGACATCGCGTGACAGAGGCCTCGCCCGCCCATTGATCAGCGGGAATCGCTACAGCCAGACTACCGAGAACGTAGTCATCCACATCCAATGGGAACCGCACCACAACCGGATCGGCATCCGCATCCAGCCATTCATCCATGATCTCGCCTTGCGCCGCAGCTTCAACCAGGATGAACCGGGCGTGCGACAGGGCGGCGTCATCCGCGCCGTCCACAACACGAATATCAAGCGACATGCCAGATACAACCGGCCCAAAATCAAATGCGACCGCACTTGCGTTGCACATGCGCAAAACAACGGATGTCACATCATCCACAAGGGCTTCCAGGTCGCGCCTGGTTTTCGGAGACCACGCCAAGCGTAGCTGCTCCTCTTTATGTCCCATCGCGACGTTCCCAAAGACCACGGATACTGCAAGACGCCCATCAGCCGCGTAATTGCAACCTTGGTACCCTATCGCCTTTGCATCGATCACGATGCTCAGAAAAAGTTAACCAATCATTAATCGAAGATCGGCATGGTAACGAGTTGCCCGAATGCCGCACCAATGTACCGGTTTAGTCCGCCGCATCGAATAAAACCTGATGCAATACCATCGCCACATCGAGTGGCGGGCTGGGTTTCTGGATCAATGGCGCGTGTACATCGCCCATATCTGCGGGGGGAAAGCCGGTATATCCCGACATGTAAATAACCGGCAGGCCTGGGCGAACCTCGCGGGCGGCGCGGGCCAATTGGAACCCGCCAATGCCGCCGGGCATGACGATGTCGGTCATCAGCAGATCGATGCGCTCCGAACTGCGCAGGATTTCCAACGCCGCATTACCATTTTCGGCGGTGCGCGTGGTGTAATTCAACCCTTCGACAAGCTCGCGCATCATCGCCAGCAAGCCGCGCTCATCTTCCACGATCAACACCGTCTCACCGTTGCCACGCGGCATCTTGGCGGGCTCCGGCGGCTTTGGCACCTCATTCGACGGCGCGCCGCGCGGCAGAATCAGCCGAATTGTCGTGCCTTCGCCAACGATCGAATAGATCCGCAAATGGCCACCCGCTTGCTTCACGAATCCATAGACAATCGACAGACCAAGCCCAGTGCCGAAGCCCGTATCCTTTGTAGTAAAGAATGGATCGATAGCGCGGCGTTTGACCTCGTCGGACATGCCCGGCCCATTGTCCGTCACCGATATCTCGATAAAGGGCGCATGGGTGTTTTCAACCGGTCCGGACCCGCCGAATTCGACCGCGTGTCGGGCACCATTGACGCCGCGCTTGGGCATATCGCCATCGATCGTTGCGCCGGTGATCTCGCGCACGGTGATCTTCACCAGATCGCCCCGCCCGCCTTCCAGGATCGCGTCATGGGCGTTCAGGATCAGGTTCAGGATCGCATTCTCAAATTGCGCGACATCGCAATGCAGCCAAAGGCTTTCGTCAATCGGTGGCACCTCCAATGCGACCCGTTCCTGCACCGCGGCCTCGGCAATCTGCTTGAGTTCCTCCAACACATCTTTCACGCGGGCCGAGCGCTCATGCCCCGGCTGACGCCGGGCAAAAGCAAGCAGACGTTCCGTCAGATTGGTGCCGCGCTGCACGGAATCCGACGCGGTCTTGAGGTAGATGCGCCGTTTGTTGGGATCCTCCGTCTTCTCGGCCAACTGAATGCCGTAGAGAATCGTCGCCAGCAAATTGTTGAAATCATGGGCAATGCCGCCCGTCAGTTGACCCAAAGCATCCAAGCGGCCAGACCGTTCCAATTGCTGGCGGTTGCGCTCAAGCTCCGTGACATCGGTGATCATGAGAACAACGCTCACATCGGCGGACAGGCCGTCGGGAATGTCGCTGCTGGTCAGACGCACATAGCGCGGGTTTTCGGCATTGCGGCGCGACAGCAACGCCAATTCATTGGTCAGCGTCTGCCCCGCCAGGGCGCGCATCACCGGATCATGTGTGGCCTCCAATGGGCGCAACCCCTCGGAGTCGAGAAACGAGATCGGCTCGGGCCAGTCAAACGGCGTTGCATCGGAAATGCCGCCCAGCAGATGGCGCGCGCTGGAATTCACAATCGTCACACGCCCCGCGCGGTCCAGCCCGACGATCCCGCCCTGGGCGGCATCCATCACCGCCGATAACCGGCTTTGCTGATCGATCAGGGCCTGCCGAACTTGCGTATCTTCGGTGACGTCTTCGCGCACGATCAGATGCGCGCCCGCCGCCAGCGCCGAGATCCGGCGCCGCACCACGCGCCCGTCGGGCTGCTCGAACTCCACGATCGACCCGTCCTGCAACAGCGCCCTGGCATGGTCCGACAAGCGCCCATGGGGCCCGGTTTGCGATCCGGTGCCGACCAAGACCGACGGGGCAATCAGATCATCCGCCGTCGCATAGGGGGTGGTGTCGTTCTCGGCCCGGCTGAAAAACTCCACCTCTCCGTCCTGATCCGCCATCGCGAAGGTGAATGGCAGGTTACGCGCCACGTTCTCAAGCATATGGATCTGAGCCATCTCGGCGCGTCGTTTCAACCTGCGGCGATAGGCCAGGAAAGCCACGGCCACGGCCAGCAAGGCCAAGACGGCAACCGACACCGCGGCCAGCACGCGGCCAGAGGTCCAATAAGGGCCGGGCCCAAGCCATTGCGCCTGAAGCTGGCGATAGCCCGGCGTTGCCCGATAGGACGTGATGGCGTCTAGCAATCGTTCGGTCTGAGCGCCGTCACTCGGCATCGCAATACTCAGTTCAAGACTGCGCAGCGGGGGCGACAGGCTGCGGTCGCGCGGCTCGAACCCGGCCCGGATCGCCAATCTCTGAAAGGCCTGCTCGACATAAAGAACCCCGTCGATATCACCCGACAGGAACGCCACGATCAGCGCGTCGGTTGTCGGGATCTCAACCGCGTCAAATGGCCCGATGTCGGCGACTGTTGTCGCCACACTGCCCCGCACATATCCCAATGTCAGACCAGCCGTTTGATCGACCCGCCGGATGTCATGCCGGGTCGGATCCACAATCACGCTGATATTGCTGAACCCAATCGGATTGGAGAACATCAGGCTTTCGGATCGCTCCGCCGTCGGCGCAAGTTGCGAGATCACGTCCACCTCGCCGGCCATTGCGGCGGCCACCGCTTGGGCGGGGTTTTCGGCCTGCTGGAAGCGCAGTGTCAGGCCTTCCCGCTCGGCCACCGCGCGCAAAATGTCGATGGCATAGCCTCCGGCGCCGCCCTCTGCGGCAAATGAATAGGGCGGGAATTCCGTGAACGCGACCACAACCTCATCGGTTTGGTATTGCGCAAAGCCTGGCTTTGGGGCGTCCGTGCCAAGCCAGATAAAAGCGGCAATGACACAGACGCCCGACAAGCGTATCGCACGGCGCAGCGGCATATCCTGGAACGTCCCTATCCAAACATATGGAACGCCGCGCAGATATGACGACGCCCCAGTGCTGACGCAAATAGCGCGCGCCGGCGCAAACACAAACCCGATTAGGGTTGATCCGCGCCGGCAGGGATCTATTCCGCGGCGTTTGCCCCGTCTGTCGCCGCGCCAGGCAAGACCCCGCGGGCAATCTGATCGGCTTCGATGGACTCAAACAGCGCCTTGAAATTGCCCTCACCGAACCCGTCATCGCCTTTGCGCTGGATGAATTCGAAGAAAATCGGCCCGATCACTGTCTTGGAAAAGATCTGCAATAAGATCCGCGTGCGCCCGCCATCCACGACGCCCTCTCCATCGATCAGGATGCCATGCTGGCGCATCCGGTCGAGCGGTTCTTCATGGCCGCTGACACGCTCATGGGACATCTCGTAATAGGTGTCGGGTGGCGCGGGCATAAAGTTGATCCCGGCCTGGGCGATCTGATCCACGCTGTCATAGATATTCTTGGTGGCCACCGCGATATGCTGAATGCCTTCGCCTTTATATTGCGTCAGATATTCCTCGATCTGGCTGGTCTCATCCTTTGACTCGTTGATCGGGATGCGGATCTTGCCACAGGGCGAGGTCAGCGCGCGCGAGAATAGGCCGGTTTGCTGACCCTCTATATCGAAGAACCGGATCTCGCGGAAATTGAACGCCTTGGCGTAGAAATCATACCAGGTCGACATATTCCCGCGCGCCACGTTGTGGGTCAGGTGATCGAGATAGTAGAACCCCGCACCCTCGGGCTTGGGATCAACCTCGCCAAGCCAATCGAACTCCGCGGCATAGGGGCTGCCCGCCTCGCCATAGGTCTCGACGAAATACAGAAGCGAGCCACCGATCCCGATCACCGCGGGCACATCGAGCGTCTTATCATCGCCCTTATATTCTTCGGCCCCGTAATCCAGCGCGCATTTCAGGGCGTGCTGTGCATCGACAACCCGCCACGCCATCGCGGGCGCACAGGGGCCATGGGCCGCCACAAATCGCGCCGCATGGCTGTCGGGGTCACGATTGATCACGTAATTGATGTCGCCCTGCCGATAGAGCGAGATGTCGTGCGTCTTGTGCCGCGCCACCTCGAGATAGCCCATGGCCTGGAACAGGCGTTCCAGTTCGGCGGGCTCAGGGTGGGCGAATTCCACGAATTCGAACCCGTCGGTTCCGGCAATATTGATGTTATCGATTTTGGCTTTCGGGGCGTCGTGGGGGAATGGTCCCATCGGCAGACTCCATCGCAAAGGCGGCGCCTACGTGCCCTTGGCGCTGCAATCCGATACCCGGCCCGCGGGAACCGGCGCTGTCGCCGCACCGGTTGTTACAAATGTAACCGCTCAATCCCGATGCGACAAGGTTGGCGTTACGCGCGCGGTCGCTCCGCCCCCATCGCCACCGACAGATCCTCGGCCGCGCGCATCACCGCGTCGGCGATCCGCGGCATGTCTTCGGGCTTGACCCGGCTGACCGGGCCCGAAACGGACACGCCCGCCACCGCCTCTTCGGCGAGGTCGAAGATCGGCGCCGCAATGCAGCGCATCCCTTCGGTCTTTTCCTCGTCGTCCACCGCATATCCGCGGTCCCGCGTCGCCTCCAGATCCGCGCGTAAATTGGCAGGGTCCGTCAACGTGCGCCGCGTGAACCGATCCAGCGGCGCCGTTGCGATGTAGCGCGACAGGCGATCATCGGTCATCTGCGCCAACAGCGCCTTACCGATCCCCGACGCGTGGAGCGGCGACAATGTCCCGGGCGGAAAAAAGGCACGGATCGATTCGTGGGTCTCCACCTGACTGACGAAAAGCACATGGGTCTCACGCGCGACGCCCAGATTGGCTGTCTCTCCGGTGGCCTCCATCAACCGCCGCAGCACAGGCCGGGCCCGCTCGACCAGCGATGTCCGCCGCAGATAACGCGCGCCGATCACAAAGGCCCGCGCGCCGATGCGCCATTGCTGCCCCGCCGCGTCGAACTCGACCAGCCCCCGGCCCTCGAGCGTCACCAGGATCCGATACACCGTCGCGGGCGATTGAGCCAAATCCTCGGCCAAAGCCGATAGGGTCGCGCCTTCGGTGGTGGACAGATGTTCAAAGACCTCCATCGCGCGATCCAGTGATTTGATCGTATTCTGCGCGGTCTTGTCATCCCAATCCCGGGGGCGTCCACGGGCACGGCGCTGTGGGGACGGATCATCCTCTGCCATAAGGCTCTCGCATCAGTTGAAATCAGCTTTCACGATATGAAAAAACACAAGCCCCTGTAAAGGCGCTTCTTTTCCCTACATGATCGGTTTTGAAAAACGATTTCAAAAAAATTGCACGCCATCAGGCCTCAACGTATCTTTGTGGCATCGATAGGAGGAGATGGCCTTATGAGCATGCAGAACCCGGTATTCATCCCAGGCCCCACTAATATGCCTGAGGTCCTGCGACGGGCCTGCGATCTGCCCACGATGGATCATCGATCCACAGCCTTCGCTGAAATCCTGCATCCAGTTCTGGCAGGCGTAAAGCAAATCCTGAAATCCTCAGAGGCTGAGGTGTTTATCTTCCCCGCCACCGGCACGGCCGGGTGGGAAGCCGCAATCACCAACACGCTGTCGCCCGGCGACAAGGTGCTGGCCGCGCGCAACGGCATGTTCAGCCACAAGTGGATCGATATGTGCCAACGCCACGGGCTTGAGGTGCAGGTGATCGATGTGGCTTGGGGCGACGGGCTGCCCGTCGACACCTTCGCGCACATCCTGGCGGACGACACACAGCATCAGATCAAAGCCGTCCTCGCGACCCACAACGAAACGGCCACCGGCGTCGTCTCTGACATTTCTGGTGTGCGCCAAGCGCTCGACGCAGCAAACCACCCTGCCCTGTTCTTCGTCGATGGGGTCAGCTCCATCGGGTCGATGCCGTTCGAATTCGACAGCTGGGGCGTGGATATCGCCGTTACCGGGTCGCAGAAAGGCTTCATGTTGCCAGCTGGCCTCGCGATCATCGGTGTCTCACCCAAAGCGATGGCGGCAATCCCGACCGCCGGTCTGGCACGCACCTTCCTCGACATTCGCGATATGGCCGCAGGGTACGACGCAAGCGCTTACCCCTACACGCCGTCGGTCGGCCTGTTGAACGGGTTGAAGCTGTCTTGCGACATGCTGCTGGACGAAGGCCTGCCGCAAGTGTTCGCTCGCCATACCCGCATCGCCGATGGTGTCCGCGCTGCCGTAGAAGCCTGGGGCTTGCAGCTCTGCGCCACCTCGCCCGATCTCTATTCTAACACGGTGTCAGCGATCCGCACGCCCGACGGGTTCGATGCCAGCCGCATCGTGTCCCACGCATCCGAACGTTATGGCGTCGCCTTCGGTGCGGGCCTTGGCGATGTGGCTGGCAAGGTGTTTCGGATCGGACATCTGGGGATGCTGACCGACGTCGTGGCACTGTCCGGCATCGCCACGGCAGAAATGTGCATGGTCGATCTGGGCCTGGACATCAGCCTCGGCTCCGGCGTCGCCGCCGCGCAAGACATCTACCGCACCAGCGCCGCCCCGATGGCGCTCGCCGCTGAATAAGGAGGGACACATGAAAGACATGGTAACTGCCGCTGCGCTCACCTTCGACGATGTGATCGAAGCCCATGACCGCATCCGGCCCCATATTCACCGCACGCCGGTTTTGACCTCGACCTATCTGAACGAGCTAACCGGGGCGGATCTGTTCTTCAAATGCGAAAACTTCCAAAAAGCGGGCGCGTTCAAGGTCCGCGGCGCGTCGAATGCCGTGTTCGGCCTGTCGGACGACCAGGCGGCCAAAGGCGTCGCCACCCATTCCTCCGGCAACCACGCCTTGTCGCTCAGCTACGCGGCGGGCCGCCGTGGCATACCGTGCCACGTGGTCATGCCCAAAACCGCGCCCCAGGCCAAGAAAGACGCCGTGCGCGGCTATGGTGGGATCATCACAGAATGCGAGCCATCGACGACCTCGCGCGAGGCGGTCTTTGCCGATGTCCACGCTGAGACCGGCGCCGATTTTGTCCATCCTTACAATGACCCCCGCGTTATCACCGGCCAAGCCACCTGTTCGCGCGAATTGATGGATCAGGTCGATGGCCTCGACGCTGTCATCGCGCCCATCGGCGGAGGTGGCATGATCTCGGGCTGCTGCCTGACATTGTCGAACATCGCGCCAGACGTCGACATCTACGCCGCGGAACCCGAACAGGCTGACGATGCCTATCGCAGTTTCAAGGCGGGCCACATCATCGCCGATGACGCACCGGTGACCATCGCCGACGGTCTCAAAGTGCCGCTCAAGGACAATACGTGGCACTTTGTGTCGAACCACGTGACCGACATCCTCACCGCCTCCGAGCAAGAGATCATCGATGCGATGAAGCTCACCTGGGCGCGGATGAAGATCGTGATGGAGCCAAGCTGCGCCGTGCCGTTGGCCACGATCCTGAAAAACCCCGAGGTCTTTCGCGGCCGCCGCGTCGGTGTGGTGATCACCGGCGGCAATGTGGACCTCGCCAAACTGCCCTGGATGGGCGCTTGATTTCTGAACACGGGAGAGATGACATGAAAGATATGGATCCATTGGCCGATTACGAAGTCGGCTTCGACATTCCGGCCAAGCCCGGCATGAAAGCCGCTGACGTGCAGACCCCGGCTTTGGTGCTGGATCTGGATGCGCTGGAGCGCAACATCAAGAAGATGGGCGATTACGCCAAGGCCCATGGCATGCGTCACCGCGTGCACGGCAAGATGCACAAATCCGTCGATGTGGCGCTGATGCAGGTGGAACTCGGCGGCGCCTGCGGGGTCTGCTGCCAGAAGGTGTCCGAGGCCGAGGTCTTCGCCCGCGGCGGCATCAAGGATGTGCTGGTGTCGAACCAGGTGCGCGACCCGCAGAAGATCGACCGCCTCGCCCGGATGCCCGAACTGGGCGCGCGCACCATCTGCTGTGTCGATGATCTGTCCAATGTCGCCGATCTCTCCGCCGCCGCTCAAAAGCACGGCACCGAGATCGAATGCCTTGTCGAAATCGATTGCGGCGCGGGCCGCTGCGGTGTGACGACCACGCCCGAAGTGGTCGAGATCGCCAAGGCCATCGACGCCGCCCCAGGCCTGAAATTCGCGGGCATCCAGGCCTATCAGGGCGCGATGCAGCACATGGACAGCTACGACGACCGCAAGGCCAAGATTGCCATCGCCGTGGCTCAAGTCAAAGACGCCGTCGACACGCTGAAAGCTGATGGTATCGAGTGCGACATCGTCGGCGGCGGCGGCACCGGTTCCTACTATTTCGAAAGCAATTCCGGCGTCTATAACGAGCTTCAATGTGGCTCTTACGCCTTCATGGATGCCGATTACGGCCGCATCCTCGACGCCGAGGGCAAGCGCATCGATCAGGGCGAATGGGAGAATGCACTGTTCATCCTGACCTCTGTCATGAGCCACGCGAAAGCCGACAAGGCCATCGTCGATGCGGGCCTCAAGGCGCAATCGGTCGACTCAGGCCTGCCGGTGATCTATGGGCGCACGGATGTCGAATATGTGAAATGTTCGGATGAGCATGGCGTGGTTTCCGACCCTGACGGTGTTCTGGAAGTGAATGACAAGCTGCATCTCGTGCCCGGCCATTGCGACCCGACTTGCAACGTCCATGACTGGTATGTGGGCGTACGCGACGGTGTGGTCGAAACCGTCTTGCCGGTCTCAGCCCGCGGGCGGGCCTATTGATGGACGGCCCCATGATCAACAATCACAACATCACAATCGTGCCCGAGGGCGCGATTGCGGATCTGCTGACGCGCGAGGCCGCCTTTGCCGCCGTCGAACAAGTCTTTGCCGATATGGCCAGCGGCAGCGCGCGCAACTTCCCCGTTGTGCGTGAGGCGATGCCAACCGAGGATGCGCTTTACGGCTTCAAGGGCGGCGTCGCGCCCGGCATCCTGGGCCTGAAAGCGGGGGGCTACTGGCCCCATAACCTCGACAAAAACGGGTTGATCAACCATCAATCGACGGTCTTCCTGTTCGATCCCGAAACCGGCCGCGTCAGTGCCATGGTCGGGGGCAATCTGCTGACCGCCTTGCGCACCGCCGCGGCCTCCGCCGTGTCAATCAAACATCTCGCGCGCCTCGACGCCAAGGTGCTCGGCATGATCGGCGCGGGCCATCAGGCGAAGTTCCAGCTTCGCGCAGCGCTCGAGCAGCGGGATTTCGACAAGGTCATCGCGTGGAACCTGCATCCCGAGATGCTGCCGGGCCTGGCTGAGGTCGCCGCCGAAACCGGGATCCCCTTCGAGCCGGTCGATCTGTCGGGGATGATCGCGGCCGATGCCATCATCACCATCACCTCCAGCTTCGCGCCGACGCTTCTGGCCGAGCATGTCAGCCCTGGCACGCATATCGCCTGCATGGGCACCGACACGATCGGCAAGCAAGAGGTGGAGGCCGCGCTTCTGGGTAAAGCGACTGTCTTCTGCGACGAGGTCGCGCAGTCGACCACGCTCGGGGAAGCACAGCATGCGGTGAGCAACGGCCTGATAAGTGCAGACGCGATCACCCAGATCGGCGCGGTGATCAACGGCACCCACCCGGGCCGCACGTCCAACCGGGAAATCACGCTTTTCGACGGCACCGGTGTCGGCCTGCAAGACCTCGCCGTGGCAGGCTCCATCGTCGATGTCGCCGTCGCAAATGGCACCGCAACCATCGTGCCGATCTAGACCAAAATACGGGACGGCGGGAGGGGCGACGGCGTCAGACGAGCGTCTCCCGACGGCCCACCATGTAAGGCGCCTCGAACCAATGCTCCTCCAGGTTCGCCCCCGCGCCAATCCGATCCACCACGGCGAACAGCCCCGGCTCGGATAGTGGCGTCAACACGCCGTGCCAGGTCCCTCGGTGAAAGTTGATCGCCTGGCCGGGCGCGGTTTCAAAGGCGAGCGGCCTACCGGGCACGCCCGCCTCATCGGGCGCAACGATCACCAAAAAAGCGTGCATCGACATGGGCACGAAGGCCTGAGACCCCTCTGGGTGCCGCTCGACCATCTCCAGGCGATAGGGCAGGCTGCGCGGCTCGGATTTGAACAGGCTCACCCCCGCCTGCCCGTCCCCGAAATCCAGGCGCGCTCGGTCATGATATCGCCCGCAAAGCCCCTGATTGATCACCTTATCCGGCTCGCCGCTACAATCGAGCAGATCCCCAAACGGCCCGAAGGCCTCGGCACTTATCTGTTGGATCACAATCGCTTGGCTCATCCCAGCTTATCCACCAGGCGCAGCAAAGCGATGCGTTCGACCTGTCGGCAGGCCTCGGCGAATTCGGTGGCGCGGTCATTTTCCAATCGCCGGTGAAACGCGCCGAGGATCCCCGCCTTATCGTGGTCGCGGACGGCAATGATAAATGGAAATCCGAACCGCTCCGTATAGGCGGTGTTCAACCGTGTGAACGCGTTCCGTTCCGCATCGGTCAACGCATCCAAGCCCGCCGAGGCCTGTTCCGACGTGCTGTCCTCGGTCAGCCGTTTGGCCTGCGCCAGCTTGCCAGCCAAGTCAGGATGCGCCCTCAGCGTCGCCAGGCGCCGATCTTCCCCGCCCGTGCGAAGCATCCGGCACAGCGCATTGTGCACCCCGCGCGCCGTATCGTGGGCAGGACCCTGTTCCAGCGCAAAAGCCGCTTCGGCGATCCATGGTGAATGCTCGAAAATCCCGCCAAACGCGCCGACATAAGCCGCCTTATCCATCTGCGAAGGCGCGATCTCAGCGCGCGGGGGATGCGTCGCGGCCCAATGCTGGGCGATCTGTTGGCGCGTGGCAAACCAGACGCCCTTATGTCCAGCGATATGATCCAACGCCCGTTTCAACGCCATCGCGCGGCCCGGGCGCCCGGCGATCCGGCAATGCAGGCCAATCGACAACATCCGTCCGCCTTCCGCGTAAAGCATGTCGAACGCATCCTGGATCGAGCGCTCGAAATCCCCCGGCTCGGTATGCCCGGCCTGGATCGCAAAGCGCATATCGTTTACATCCATCGTATAGGGCACGATGAGCTGATCGCGCTGGCCCAGCCGCATCCAATAGGGCAGCTCATCGGCGTAACTGTCTGCGATATAATCGAAATCGCCGGCCTCACTGACCAGTCGAACGGTGTCCATCGAACAGCGGCCCGTATACCACCCGCGCGGCGGCGCGCCGGTCACTTCGGTATGCAGCGCAATCGCATCGGCAATCTGGGCGCGTTCCTCGGCATCGGACATGTCCTTATGCTCGATCCATTTCAGCCCATGGCTCGCAATCTCCCAATCCGCGTCCTGCATCGCGGCCACCTGCTCCGGCCCGCGGGCAAGCGCGGTTGCGACGCCGAACACCGTGACGGGATAATCGCGCAACATCCGGTGCAACCGCCAGAACCCGGCCCGCGCACCGTATTCGTAAAGGCTTTCCATGTTCCAATGCCGCTGACCCGGCCAGGGCGCGGCGCCGGTGATCTCGGACAAAAACGCCTCAGAGGCCGGATCGCCATGCAGGATATTGTTCTCGCCCCCTTCCTCGTAATTCAGAACGATCTGCACCGCGATCCGCGCACCACCGGGCCAGCGCGGATCAGGCGGTGTCGGGCCATAGCCCATCAAATCGCGGGGGTAGCGGGGCACATCCACGGCGTCTATCCTCGGACTGTTAACATTATCAGTTTTTCTAATGATGCATTTCGATCATGAACAGAACTGATAGTAGCCCGCAAGGAACGGAGATGCGCGATGCCCGGATATCTGACCACCCATGTTCTGGACACGGCGCGCGGTTGCCCGGCCGCGGGGATCAAGATCACCCTGTATCGAATCGACGGCGATACCCGGCACCGCATCGCCAAAGCCGTCACGAATGCCGATGGACGCACCGATGGCCCGATCCTACCCGAGGTTGAGTTTCAGACCGGAACCTATGAGCTGGTGTTTTGTGCCGGGGTGTATCTGCACGGCGCAGGTTTGACGGAGGACGACCCGCTGTTTCTGGACGAGATCCCGATCCGTTTTGGCATGGCTGAGGACGATCACTACCACGTGCCGCTGCTTCTGTCGCCCTACGGATATTCGACCTATCGCGGCAGCTAAAACTGAGCGATTGGCGTTAAAAGGCAATAATATGGACTATCTCGCCCTGCAGAAGCTGTGGATAGATTGCATATGTGCAGCTATTGATACGGCGATACAAAATCATCTACGCCAAAACACAGGATAGTTCATTTGGGCACCACGCCATGATAGGCCATAAGTCACAGGTTTTCAGGGCTTAAGCACAGGTGCAGCACCTCAAACACAATTCAAAACACGGGACGGTTCTGGCCGTCTCGATGATGAAGGACGAGGCGCCGTTCCTGCTGGAATGGGTCGCGCATCATCTCGCGCTCGGCTTCACCGACATTCTGGTCTACACGAACGACTGCACCGACGGCACCGATGAGATGCTCATCCGGCTTGAGGAATTGGGCCTGGCCCATCACCGCCGCAACATCATTCCCGACGGCGTGAAACCGCAACCCTCGGCAATCAAACACGCGCAGGTGGAACCCATTGTGCAAAATGCCGATTGGGTGTTGCTGTTCGACGCAGATGAATTTCTCTGCATCCGCCATCCGGCACAACATCTGGAGGGTCTGCTGGATGATGTCGTGGCCCGCGGCGCCAATGGCCTGGTGATCACCTGGCGCATCTTCGGCTCTGCAGGTGTGGTCGAATGGTCTCGCGCACCGGTGACCGAGCAATATCTGCGCGCCGCGCCGCCGCTTTGGAACAAGGGATGGGGCGTGAAGACCTTGTTCAAATTCGATGCAACCTACTGGAAACTCGGCATCCACAGACCCTCGATCAAGAACAAATGGCTCGAGACCGAGTTTCCCGACAGCGTGCATTGGCTCAACGGATCCGGCGCGCCGATGGAGGATTACTTCAAGTTTCGCGGCTGGCGCTCGATCCGGCGCACAATCGGATATGATTGGGTTCAAATGAACCACTACGCCGTCAAATCCATCGACAGCTACGCGATGCGCAAGCTCCGCGGCAACGTGAACAACAAGGCGGACAAATACAACGCCGATTACTGGGCGCTACAGGATCGCAACGAGGTGGAGGACCGCACCGTCCTGGCCCATGCCGCCTCACGAACGCGGATCATGGACGCGCTGCTGACCGACCCGGTGCTGAACCGCCTGCATGTCGCAGCGCTCGACCGGGTTGAGGCGCGCCTGGCGGCCTACAAGACGACCGACGCCTATGCGGCCCTGCGCGATGGATTGATTACGGCCGGTGCGGTCCCGATCACGCAGGTCGCGGCCAAGCCGCCCAAAGCGCGGGACCCCGCCAAGATCGCCGCTTTGATGAGCCGCGTGGAACAGCAAGCCGTCGCCAAATCTGCAGACGCCCGGCGTGACGATCCAATCCCGGGCTGGGCAGGCGAGAACGGCGATCCCTACATGCCGGCGCCGATCGATCTGAGCGACGATCTTGCGGTGGATTGGGTGCCGAACCACGATATCGACCTGCCCGCCGATCTGCGCCTGTTCACGCCCGACGCGTTGGAGGCGGTGATCGCGGGCCGCTTTGATCGGCGCCATGCGCGCAACCTCGCAGGCTACCTCGATGGCTGCACCCGCGTGCTGGAGCTTGGCGCGGGGATCGGCTTTGTGGCGCAGAGGGCGGTGAGGCTGTCGGATCAACTGACCTATATGGCCCATGACAGCCGCGCTGATTTGATTGCAGCGGGCCGGCAGATCGCAGCACGGCTTGGCGAAACGGCGCGATTGAAACTGTTCGATGGTCCGCTCAGCGTCGACGGCAGGCCAACCGGACTCCAAGCTTATGTCATTGATTTCAAACCGGATTGCCTACGACTGGGGCGGATATCCGAACTCCCCCCAAGCTGGATCGCTCAGCTGGATCTCAGCCCTGTCGCGCGCATCGTGATCCCTGTCCTGTCGGCGCGTGACGCGCAATCGGTGCATGCCGCCTACGGGCCAGCGCTTGCAGATCAGGGCTTCATCGCTGCCCCCGACCGCGCCGGATCGGGCAGTCTGCAGTTTGATCGCACACCGCGATCAGGCGATGCGAGCCGCTAAACACGATCCAGACGGCGCAATGCGTGACCGCCACAATCGCGGTCAACTCTCTACGCCAACGAGCCACGAAATACCCTCGCTCCAAATCGCACCCCATATTCGCCAGATGCGCCGCCAAATCTCGCTACGCCCTTCTTTCATCCTGGTAAAAAACTCAAACCCGATCCGCCGCCCTGCGATTGACAGGTCAATCCGCGCCGGGCAGGCGGACGGGGGTGGGCGGGTGGGCCGTTCGCCTGCCCGGCGCGGCGCGCCACCAAAATCCTTTGCCAATCCGCCCCGAATACCAGAGAGTTCGGAAAAACCATTGAGCAGACCGCTAAAGGCACATATATGGACCGCACCCGCCGCCCCGTCGCCTCGCTTTGGATTGGCGAGCGCCTGCAATATCTCAACCAAGTGTGCCTGAAATCGCATCTGGGCCATGGCCATCCGGTGACGCTCTATTGCACCGACACTGTCACCAATGCGCCCGAAGGGGTCGATCTGCGCCCCGCAACCGACATCATGGATATCCCCATGGATATCGTCGAACAGACCTCGGCCAGCTTTCTCAGCAATGTGTTCCGCTACAAGATGATCCAGAAAACCGGCGCGATCTGGATCGATTGCGACGCCTTCTGCCACGCCCCCTTCCCCGATGAGTGGGCGCATATCTATGCGGGCCACGGCCTGCGCGGGGCGCTGAATTGCGGGGTCGTCGCGATCCCGCAAACCGGCGATTTGATCGACGGGCTGCTCGACTATTACGACAACCTGCCCGACTATCCGCCCTGGTGGAACCCGCGGCAGCGCAAGCGGATGGATCGGCAAGACCCGTCCCTGCCCCTGGCCGTGCGCATCTACAAGACCGAGCGTACCGCCTTCGGCCCCCAGGCCTTCACCCATTTCGCCAAGCAAACCGGCGATATCGACCGGGCCATGGCATCGGACGTGCTCTATCCGGTGCCGTTCCAGTTGAACGATATCTTCTATGATCCCCATGGTCGGGTTGAGGGCTGGTTCACCGATGCGACGCGCTCGGTCCACCTCTATACCAACGGCACGCGGCCCTGGTGGCGCAAAAACCCGCCCCTGGAACACTCCTATGCCTGGCGCATATGCCAAGAGCTCGGCATCGACCCGGCACAGGCTCTGGAATAAGGTCAATCCATGGCCATTCCCTCGTCCTTGACCCTGCTTTTCGTCGTCGCGCCGCAAGAGGGCGACGCATCCTGACCGGCGCATCACGACACGGAGGGCCGCGCATGGCGGGGGCCGCGTTCTCGATCCTGACTATGATGAAGGATGAAGGCCCGCGCCTGCTGGAATGGCTGGCCTATCATCGGCTGATCGGCTTCGACCGAGTCTGGGTCTATTCCAACAACTGCCGCGACGGCTCCGATCACATGCTGGACCGGCTCGACGCGATGGGGTTGTGTCGCCATACACGCAACGACGTGCCTGCGGGAAAGAAGCCGCAGCCCCATGCGCTGACCCTCGGCCAGAAAAACGATGCGCTGCTCGACACCGATTGGCTCATCGTGATGGATGCCGATGAATTTCTGCATGTTCATGCGGGCGACGGAACGGTGAAGGCGCTGCTCGCCGCCTGTCCGGACGGGACCGAGGGCGTGGCCGTCAACTGGCGCATGATGGGCGCCTGCGGGATCGAAGATTGGTCCGAGGCGCCGCTTCTGGGGCAGTTCACCCATGGCGCGCCGGATGGGTTTCGCAGGGGATGGGGCGTGAAGACACTCTTCCGGCCCTTTCCCGATCTGAAGCTCGGCATCCACCGACCCAATGTCAAAGGCGCCCGGCGCGATCCGGCCCGGCGCGCGGCGCTGCTGCAGCAGCGATGGGTCAACGGATCAGGCATTCCGATGCCGCCGGGCTTTATGGCAGAGGGTTGGCGCGGGTCGGCGGCCACAACCGGCTACGCCCTCGCCGAGATCGCGCATTTCGCGGTGCAAAGCGCCGAAGCCTATCTGCTGCGCGGGGATCGGGGCAATGTGAACCTCAAGCCCAACAAATACGATGCCACCTATTTCGCCATCTTCGACCGCAACGAATTGGCGCGGCCCGGCCTGTCGGATTGGGTCGAGCCTGTCGCCGCGCAGGTCGCGGACTGGTTGCGCGACCCCGATCTGGCGCAGCATCATGCGGCGAGCGTCAGATGGCATCGCATGCGGCGCGACACGCTCCGGCAGGCACCGGAATGGGCCGCGCATATGGCCGCGCTGAAAAAGGCCGCTTCTGTGCCCTACGAAGACCTCGATACCCTCCTCTTCCCGCAGCCCCTGACCGCAGCGGGCAAGAAGATGGTGACCGATATGCAGGCCAAAGGCGTGCCGGAGGCTGCCATCGCAAAAGCGGTGTCACAGGCGGTGAGCAAATTGGAGGCCGTCCGCGATGCCCGCGAAGCGGCGGAATTGCGCGCCATGGGGATCACCCCGCCGGGCGATCGGACAGGCTAGTTGGTCTTGCTGCGCGGCGGGCCCGGCAAGGGCAGGATCGGCACGCCGTCTTCGATCAGCGCTTTCGCCTCTGCGGCATTCGCTTCACCATGGATCGGCTTGTCGGGCACATCGCCGACATGCATCGCCCGGGCCTCACGAGCAAAATTGCCACCCACATAGGTGGAGTTCTGCTCCACATGCTCACGCATCGCCTTCAGCACCTCTTCGGCGGGATGTGTCGGACCGCTCAACGCCGCAGGCGCAAGGCTGTCGCTTGGATCTGAGGCCCCGACGCGCGGCGCCATCATCGCCTTCGCCACGTCGGGCGACCCGCAGATCGCGCAATTCACCAGCCCCTTCGCGGCCAGCGCATCATAGGCATCGGCCGATTGAAACCAGCTTTCAAAAGCGTGCCCTTCGGCGCATTTCAAGGCATATCTGATCATGGTCGCCCACAAATAAGCGTTTCTACACCGGCATCAAGCGACAGCTTAGCGCAGGCGATCTAACGAAAATCCTAAGATCAGCTGTTTGAGTTCCGGTTCATTCACCCGCGCGGCGGCCTGTTTCGGGCTGCACCATTTGCGGCGCCGCTTGCTGTCTTCAGGATAGGCATCGGCCAGCTTCTTCACCGCCAGCGGAAACACCGCGACGATCACCGGCAGCGACAGCTCTTCATCGATCCATTTGCTGTAGGAATACAGGCCCAGGCACATCTCATGGACACGTCCCCGCACGCCTGCCTCTTCCCAGGCCTCCTGGGCGGCGGCTTCTGCGGGGGTCAGCCCGTCCATCGGCCAACCTTTGGGGATGATCCAGCGCCCACTATCCAGGGTCGAGACCAACAGAACCTCAATGCCCTTGCCGCCCTTCTTCTTGGACACGCGAAAAGGCAGCGCCGCAAATTGCGTGCGCGCGTCGCGTTTGGCCCCGCCGACAATCCGCAGGGGCCGCTGGGTGATCACTTCTTTCTTCGCCATGGCCCGGTGATGACAGACGCTCCGCCACGGTGCAACCGCCCTGTGGCTTGACCCAGGCCCGCCGCCACATAGGTTTCGGCCTAACCGAGGAGACGCCCATGAACCGCCGCGCATTCACATTGACCAGCTTGGCCGCGATCGCCGCAGCCGGGCCTGCCGTGGCGACCGAGCGCTTTACCTTTCCATCCATCGATGGTGGCGATTACGATCTGGCGGTGTGGCGCGGGCGCCCGATCCTTGTGGTCAACACGGCCTCGCTCTGCGGGTTCACCGATCAATATGCCGATTTGCAGCGCCTCCAGGACACCTACCAAGATCGCGCGATTGTGTTGGCCGTACCGTCGGACGATTTCGCCCAAGAGTTGGCCGACAATGCCGCCGTCGCTGAGTTTTGCGAGATGCAATACGGCCTGACCCTGCCGCTGACCACGATCCAATCGGTCCGCGGCCCCGGCGCCCATCCGTTCTATCGCTGGCTGGCCCGAGACCACGGCTTTGTGCCGCAATGGAATTTCAACAAGGTGCTGCTCGATCAGGCGGGCCAACCGGTGCAGACATGGGGGTCCGGGCCCAATCCGATGGGCCGTCGGATCCGCGGCGCGCTTGACGGTTTGCTGGCGGCGTGACGCGGCCGCTCTTTCTGGGGTCGGAGATCTATCGCGGCTCCAGCTACGGCAAATGGCACCCGCTGCGTGTGCCGCGTGTCTCGACGGTCATGGATCTCAGCCGGGCGATGGGCTGGCTGGGCCCCGATCAATACCGCAATTCGCCCCGCGCAAAACCCGCGGCCCTGCATATCTGGCACACACCCGATTATGTGGAGGCGCTGCACCGCGCCGAGATCGAGCAATCCGTCAGCGACGCGGTGCGCGACCGTCACGGGCTCGGCACCGTTTCGAATCCGATCTACCCCGAGATGTTTCGCCGCCCCGCCACGGCGGCGGGCGCCTCTTTGCTGTCAGGCGAATTGCTGCGCGACGGCGGCGTGATCTACCATCCCGGCGGCGGCACCCATCACGGCTTTCCCGACCGCGCGGGCGGGTTCTGCTACCTCAACGACCCGGTTCTGGCGATGCTGTCCCTACGCCGCAACGGCGCCCGTCGCATCGCTTATCTGGATATCGATGCGCATCATTGCGACGGCGTCCAGCACGGGTTTGCCGGCGATCCCGACACGCTGCTGATCTCGGTCCATGAGGCGCGGCGCTGGCCCTTCACCGGTCTGCTCGACGATGAGGGCGGCGGCAATTGCCTGAACCTGCCGGTCCCGAAGGGCTTCAACGATACCGAGATGGAGGTGATCCGCGACCGGCTGATCCTGCCCGCGATCGCCGCATTCCGGCCCGATGCGATAGTCCTGCAATGCGGTGCCGATGCGGTCACCGAAGATCCGCTCAGCCGATTGACCCTGTCCAACAATGCCCATTGGGCGGTGCTGCGTGGGTTGATGGACCTAGCCGCGCCGCGCCTGCTGATTCTGGGCGGCGGCGGCTACAACCCCTGGTCGGTCGGGCGGCTCTGGACCGGCATCTGGGCCACGCTCAACGGCTGTGAAATCCCCGATCGCGTGCCCGACGCCGCCGAATCCGTGCTCCGCGCCCTGACATGGGAAGGCGCGCGGGCCGGGCGCAACCCGCCCGACACCTGGTTCATCACCTTGCGCGATCCCCCGCGCCCCGGCCCGGTTCGTGCGGAAATCACTGACGCGTTGACGGAACTGGTCAATCGACCGGGGGCGAAGGGATCACTTGTCCGATAAAAAGACTCGGGATTGACTTTCCCGACCAAATTGGTCAGCCTTTGCCCATGTCACGCAAGGAGCCGCCTATGACCTACCAGACCACCCTGACGGAACCCGACCGGACGCCTCCGGCCCGCCCCACAGCGGACACGCCGATCTATGACGCGCGGCGCCTGATCGGGGCCGATGGCACCGCGATGATCGTCCTGGATGACAAGACCTACACGCTGCGCGAAACCCGCGCCGGAAAGCTGATCCTGACGAAGTAACGCGCGCCCCCAGCCAGTGATAGGCCAGGTATGTCCAAGAAAGTTCCAAGCCCCTGCATTGATGTCTGCAAGTTCCGCCGTGCCGGGCATTGCATCGGCTGTTCGATGACCAAGGCGCAGAAATCGATGTTCAAACAGCTTAAGAAACCGGCCCATCAGGCCGCGTTTGTCGATATGCTGATGTCACAGCAGGCCGATATGGGCAAATACCGGCATTGGGCGCCGGAATATGCGCGCAAATGCCTGAAGAAGGGCGTGAAGCCCCCCTTCAAAATCAAAGACAAGAATATCGCAAAAGCCGGGTGATCAGCGCAGATGGGCGCGGAGCATCCAGGCGAATTTCTCGTGGGTCTGACCGCGCGCGATACAGAGATCCTCGGTCAGCGTATCGCCATGTTCTGCCGCCAAAGCACCCGCAGCGCCGAGTGTCGCGGCCAGGGTCTCCTGCGCGGCCTGCATCGCCGAAATCATCGTCTTGTCATCGGCATGACCGTCATGCTCGGCCACTTTTGAGCGAGCCACCATCGCCGACAACATGCCCTCGGCGTGACCGTCCAGCGCCTTGATGCGCTCGGCCAGATCATCCTGAGCGGTGAAGTGATCCTCATAGATCTCCTGGAACAGCGCGTGCAGCGGCCCGAATCCCATACCAGTCACGTTCCAGTGGAAATTCTGCGCCAACATCGTCGTCACCGCGGTTTCCGCAACCGACTGGTTCAGCGCTTCGCAAATAGCGGTCTGTGCACTCGGGCTAAGGTCTACGGCTGGCTGCATTCTCATCTCTCCTGCAAATGAAAGTCAGATGGCTGGCGGACCTGCGAGGGTGAGCTGGCTGTCGACCCCATACATAGGATGCACAGCCACCTTGTCTAGACTCATTCTAAAAAGAAATGCGCCTTCGCTATGTCGCCTCCTGTGCGTCGGCCAAGGCCGAGACCAAAAAGCCGATATTGCGTTGCGCGTGGCGGGGGATCCGGCGCGCCAACAGAAACGTCAGGCTATCGCGATCGCCACGTTTGGCCGCGGCCAAGGCCGCCAAAAGCCAACGTTCATCAAAGCTGATCTCGACAGCCGCGGGCTGGTAGATGCGCAAGCGGGGCATACCGCCCTGCCCCGAAAAGGCACGGAACAAAGCCAGCGCCAAGGTTTCAGCGGCGCGAGAGGTTTCCATCGACAACAGCGCGCAGGCCTCAAACAGATCGGTTCGCGCCGCGCATCTGCTGCGCGCCGCGATCACGCGCAGGAACGCCAAATCCTCTTGCGGCACCAAAGGCGGTGAGTCTGAGGGGTGGATCTGCTGGGCCGTGGCGAACATGGGCATATCTTATTCTGAGTATTCTTGTCAGATAAGGCATTTTTCCTGACACGACAAGGATTCGCAACGTGGCGTCGCGTCAAAAGACCAGCAGCCAGACATTGTTCGACAGTGCCTCTGCAGCAAGCAGCAGCACAAACACCGCGCGCCAAGGCCAACTGACCACCCGGCGCCACAACAGGACCGCCAGGGCCACGCAGAACGCAAGCTCCGCCGGGCCCACCCATTCCGCATGGTGGCGGCGGTCCCAGTAGCTGAGCGGGCTGTCGAACACCCAGGTGCTGAGGGGCCAGAAATGCGGACGCCCATCCCCGGCATGAAGCGGAAAGTCCAACGCGATATGCAGCAGCGCCGCACCTGCGAACGCCACCAAAACGGGCCAGCGCCGCCAGAGCGCAACGGCCAGCAGCGCGCCCCAGACAAAGACCGAATTGTCGACCGCAAAGACGGCCTGCCACGTGTCTGAGAAATACAGCTCATCAAACACCACCCGCGGATCGGTGCCGACGATCAGCAAATGCCAGCCCACCAGCAGATAGAGCGACAGGTCGGGCGCCAGCCCACCGGCCAAGGCCGCGGCCAGCGTGCCCCGCCGGTCAGGCCGCCCGAAGGCCGCGGCGCCGAAGATCAGATGCGCGGGTGTGTTCACGGGCGGCTCTGACCTCGGTTCGGTTCAGATGAAGGTGAACTCAATCGAAAACGGTTGTGGTCCAGCATAGTCCGTATGGACATAGACGTGCAGGCGCCCGTTGACAGTGTAGAATTGCACATCCTGATAAGTGCCCTGCGTATGGGTCGTCGACACGAAAACCGGGCCATAGACCACGCGCACGCGCGCCTGCTGCCCGCGCCGCACATCCAGAACGTAGCATTGCGATTGATACGGGTTGGCCTGACCGTGGACGGCATGGATATAGGCGCCGGACGGGAAGCGGACGGTTTGGCAACCATGGCCATCTGCCAAAGCGGGCAAGGTGCTCAGCGCCAGCAGTAGCGCCGTCAAAAGGGATCTGAACATACGGGCCTCTCGAATACATCTTAAAGTTGAATTCGATGACCCTACACCACGCGCGGCCAATCCCCGAACGAAAAAGCCCCGCCGGGTCGGGCGGGGCTTTGGGTCAGACGGTGCCGATCAATTGATCTTGGGCAGCAATGTATCCAGCGAGGCTTTTGCATCACCATAGAACATCCGCGTATTGTCCTTGAAGAACAGCGGGTTCTCGATGCCGGAATAGCCGGTGCCCTGCCCGCGTTTACTGACGAAGACCTGCTTGGCCTTCCAGCATTCCAGAACCGGCATCCCCGCGATCGGGCTGTTCGGATCGTCCTGGGCCGCCGGGTTCACGATGTCGTTCGAGCCGATGACAATCGCCACGTCAGTGTCCGGGAAATCATCGTTGATCTCGTCCATCTCCAGCACGATGTCATAGGGCACCTTGGCCTCGGCCAGCAGCACGTTCATATGGCCCGGCAGACGCCCCGCAACGGGGTGGATCGCAAAGCGCACCTCTTTGCCCGCCGCGCGCAGTTTGCGCACCAATTCACTGACCGCTTGCTGGGCCTGCGCCACCGCCATGCCGTAGCCCGGGATGATGATGATGCTGTCGGCCTCGTTCAGGGCGGTGGCCACGCCATCGGCATCAATGGCAACCTGCTCGCCCTCAACCGCCATCTGCTCGCCCGTGGCGCCGCCGAAGCCGCCCAGGATCACGCTGACAAAGGACCGGTTCATCGCCTTACACATGATGTAGGACAGGATCGCACCCGACGAGCCGACAAGCGCGCCCACCACGATCAGCAGGTCATTGCCCAGGCTGAAGCCAATCGCCGCCGCCGCCCAGCCGGAATAGCTGTTCAGCATCGACACGACCACGGGCATGTCGGCGCCGCCGATCCCCATGATCAAGTGATAGCCGATGAAGAAGGCCAAGAGCGTCAGCAGAACCAGCGTCCACGACCCCGCCCCGCTGAGATACATGATCAACAGGATCAAAGAGGCTGCCGCCGCCGCCGCGTTCAGCATATGGCCGCCCGGCAATTGCTTGGCCGCCGTGTCGATCTTGAAGGGCAGCATCGAGGAATTGCCCGACAGTTTGCCATAGGCCACGACCGACCCCGTGAAGGTCACCGCGCCGATCCAGATGCCAAGCGACAACTCGACCCGCAGGATGCCAACCTCGACCCCGGTTTTCTTGGCCAGAAGCTCTCCGAAACTGGAAAGCGACCCCGCCAGCGTATAGGCCGCATCGCTCAGCGGTCCTTCCGGCTGTGGGAAAGGCAGGTCCGCATCGACGAACATCGCACCGACCCGCGCCAATTCGATATCCGCGTTGAAGCCCACGAAAACCGCCGCCAGGCCGACCAGCGAATGCATGATCGCCACAAGCTCGGGCATCTGGGTCATCTGCACGCGCGTGGCCAATTGATAGCCCACCGCCGCGCCCAGGCCGATCAGGATGATCGACATCACCCACAGGCCCGCACCGGGCCCGATCAGCGTGGCCAATACCGCAATCGCCATACCGGCAATGCCGTACCAAACCGCGCGTTTCGCGCTTTCCTGGCCCGACAATCCGCCCAGCGACAGGATGAAAAGAACGCCCGCAACCGCGTAGGCTGCAATGGTAAATCCGAAATCCATTGGTCCTGCCCTGCCTTACGATTTCTGGAACATGGCGAGCATACGCCGTGTCACGAGGAAGCCACCGAAGATGTTCACCGAGGCCATGAAGATCCCGATCGCCGCCAGAAGCGTGATCAGGACCGAGCTTGACCCGATCTGGATCAGAGCGCCCAGGATAATGATCGACGAGATCGCATTGGTCACCGCCATCAGCGGCGTGTGCAGCGAATGCGCCACGTTCCAGATCACCTGGAAGCCGATAAAGACCGACAGAACGAACACGATGAAATGCTGCATGAAGCTGGCCGGTGCGATCAGGCCCACGCCCAGCACCAGCGCGGCGCCTACGGCCAGCAGGATCACTTGCTGCTTGGTCTGCGCTTTAAACGCCGCCACTTCCTGCGCGCGCTTTTCTTCCGCTGTCAGCTCTTTCGGCGCCTCTTTCTTCGGTGCCGCAGCGATGGCCGCGACCTTGGGCGGTGGCGGCGGGAAAGTGATCTCGCTGTCATACACCGCCGTGGCGCCACGGATCACGTCATCTTCCATGTTGTGATTGACCGCGCCGTCCTTTTCGGGCGTCAGATCCGTCATCATATGGCGGATATTGGTGGCATAGAGCGTGGAGCTTTGCGCCGCCATCCGGCTGGGGAAATCGGTGTAGCCCACGATGGTCACACCATTCTCGGTGGTGATCTTCTCATCCTTCACCGTCAATTCGCAGTTGCCACCGCGCTCGGCGGCGAGGTCGACGATGACCGAGCCGGGCTTCATCATCTCGACCATATCCTTGGTCCACAGAACCGGCGCATCGCGGCCCGGGATCAGCGCGGTGGTGATGACGATGTCGATCTCGGGCGCCAATTCCCGGAACTTCTCAAGCTGCTTTTCGCGGAATTCGGGGCTCGACGGTGCAGCATAGCCACCGGTGGCCGAGGAATCCTGGCTGCTTTCCTCAAATTCCAGGAACACGAATTCCGCGCCCATCGATTCGATCTGCTCGGACACTTCCGGGCGCACATCGAAGGCATAGGTGATCGCGCCCAGGCTCGTCGCCGTTCCGATGGCGGCCAATCCGGCCACACCGGCGCCGACCACCAGCACCTTGGCGGGCGGCACTTTACCAGCAGCCGTGACCTGACCGGTGAAGAACCGGCCAAAGTTGTTGCCCGCCTCGATCACCGCGCGGTAGCCCGCGATATTGGCCATGGAGCTCAGCGCATCCATCTTCTGGGCACGGGAAATCCGTGGCACCATATCCATCGCGATCACGTTGGCGCCCTTGGCCTTCGCGGCCTCCATCAGCGCCTCGTTCTGGCCCGGATAGAAGAACGAGATCAGAAGCTGCCCCTCGCGCAGGCGCTTGGCCTCTGCAGTGGTGGGCGGACGCACCTTGGCGACGATATCGGCGGCCTTCCACAGGGCGGCGGCGGTTTTCACAACCTCAACGCCCGCCTCCTTATACGCGGCATCCGAGAAGCCCGCGGCCATCCCGGCGCCGGTCTCGATCACACACTCATATCCCAGCTTTTGAAGCTGCTGCGCAGAATCCGGCGTCATCGCGACGCGCGCTTCGTCGGCTTCGATCTCTTTCGGAGCACCAATCTTCAAAGGCGTATCCCCCTATCAGCTACCATCAGTGAAGGTTTCTTCGCCCCTTACCAAGCGGCTCGCCCGCCGACAACGGCTCCGCGCACATTTATTGCGTATTCACCGGTATACAATTGCCAAACGTTGCGTCTTTGGTGAAAAAGACAACCGGAGGGAGAATTCTGATGGAACATCAAGGACGTCACGCCCTGGTCACCGGCGGTGGAACAGGCATCGGTTTGGGCATCGCGATGGGCCTGGCCGAGGCTGGCGCCGAGGTCACCATCACCGGGCGAAATCTGGACCGGTTGCAACAGGTGGCCGCCGATCATCCTCGGCTGCATGCGCTGCAGATGGATGTGGCCGATGCCGCGAACGTTCGAAATGGTGTGACCAGCGCCGCCGAGGCCCGCGGCCCCATTGCGATCTGCGTCGCCAATGCGGGCATCGCCGAACCGGCGCCCTTCCGCAACGAGACGCTGGACCATTGGCGCAGCACCATGGCGACCAATCTCGACGGCGTGTTCCTGACCTTTCAAGCCGCCATGGCCACGCTGGACCGCGACGCCTGGGGCCGGATGATTGCGATCTCGTCCATTGCCGGGCTGCGCGGGCTGAAAAACGCCATCGCCTATACCGCCTCGAAACATGGTGTGATCGGCATGATCCGCGGTCTGTCCGAGGAATATATGGGCAACGACATGACCTTTAATGCGATCTGTCCGGGCTATGTCGACACGCCCATCGTGGATCGAAACGCCGCCATCATCGCGCAGCATCAAGGCGTTAGCGATGATGAGGCGCGCGGCATGCTGGCCCGCGCCAACCGGCATAAGCGCCTGCTGCACACCGATGAGATCACCGCGACCGCGCTCTGGCTTTGTTCGGATGGGGCACGGTCGGTGAATGGCCAGGCGATCCAAATCGCCGGGGGGCATGTGACCTAAGGCACGGATATTGCACGCTTACCTGCGATGCGGGAGAGGGTTGGTATACCATTGCACTCACCCAACCCTTTCAAATCATTGGATTTTTATGGTTTACTTGGCGCGAAATCCTCCTATGTCTGAGCCATTGCAACCCCGATGGGAACTTTGGCCCAATGCCGCTTGAAGATCACCCGCTGCGCTATCACCTCGCCAATGAACTCCACGCGCGCCCGTTTCCCACGCTCGCTTGCCCCGGCCAGGCGGTGTATCTGGCGATCAAACAGCCCAAAGAGGCGGCGAAACGGGATCGTGAGCTGGACCGCGCGCATCTGCTGGCGCTGCTCGACCGGTTTGGCGCCCAGCATCCCAGTCCCGATGCCACCCATTACTTCGCCAAGATCGGCCGGTTTCACCTGAAATGGGAAAGCCACACGGAATTCGTCACCTACACCGCCTTTCTGGAGAATGGTGAAGATCGGCCCTTTGACACCGCCGCGTGGGAGGTGTTTCCCGATGAATGGCTCTCCGACGCGCCGGGCGTGCGCGTGACATCCGCCCATATCCGATATGCCGAGGCGCCCGCCGATGAGGCTCGGATCACCGACCACCTGTCCGATTGGTTTGTGCCCGAAAGCCTGGCCGTATCCAACGTTCTGGACGAGACCGCGATCATCGCAGGCGATTTCCGCATCGATTCCGCGGGCCATATGCGCTTTGCCGTCTTTACCCGCCCCGGCGCGGGGAACCGGCGGATCGGGCGCATCGTGCAGCGGATTTGCGAGATCGAAACCTATAAGGCGATGTCGATGCTAGGCCTGCCGCGGGCCCGCGAAATCTCGCGCCGGATGGGCGAAATCGATGCCAGCCTGTCCTCTCTGGTCAGTGATCTGACCGGCGACAGCCGCAAGCCGGACGCCACGCTTAAAGAGCTTCTGACCGCCGCGGCGGAACTGGAAAAGCTGCAAACCGACAGCGCCTTTCGCTTCGGCGCGACGGGCGCCTATGAGGCCCTAGTGAACCAGCGCATCGCCGTGCTGCGCGAGGAACGGTTCCAGGGCCGTCAGACCTTTGGCGAGTTCATGATGCGCCGCTTCGATCCGGCCATGCGCACGGTGAAGGCGACCGAGCGGCGCCTGGTCTCGATGACCGACCGCGCCATCCGCGCGGGCGATCTACTGCGCACGCGGGTGGATGTGGATCGGTCGGCCCAGAACCAGCAGCTTCTGGAATCGATGGATGCGCGCTCCGATCTGCAACTGCGCCTGCAGAAGACGGTCGAAGGCTTGTCGATTGTCGCGATCAGCTATTACGCGGTGAACCTCGTCGTCTATCTGATCAGCCCACTTTCTGAGCCGCTCGGCATCGACAAGGTGATCCTGACGGCGGCGGCGGTGCTGCCGACCGTGGCCGCGGTCTGGCTGATCGTGCGCTCCATCCGGCGCTCCATCGAGAAATAGGCTGCGCGGTCTTTCATCAATTTTTTCGATGATCGATTTGCAGTATCGATTTTATCAATGCTGGCCCCGAAGCGCCCGGCGCAGGATCTTGCCCGTCGCCGTCATCGGCAAGCTGTCGGCAAACACGATCCGGCGCGGCACGACATGGGCCGCCACGCGGTCGCGGACCAAAGCTTTCAGAGCGTCTTCCAAACCCACCGTCTCCGCCCCGTCGCGCAGCACGATATGGGCCACGACAATCTCGGTCCGGATCGCGTCGGGTTCGCCCACCACCGCGGCCATCGTTACATCAGGATGTGTACAGAGGGCCTGTTCGATCTCCACCGGGCCGATACGGTATCCGGCCGAGGTGATCACGTCGTCGTCGCGGGCATGGAATATCAATTGCCCGTCGCCGCGCAACGTCGCCAAATCGCCGGTGCGCAGCCAGCCATTCACGACCTTTTGCGCCGTCGCTTCGGGTTTGTTCCAATAGCGCAGCATCATCACCGGATCGGGTGCGGCCACGCAAATCTCGCCCACTTTCCCTTCCCCAACGGGTACGTCATCGGCGCCCAGAACCGCTACACTATGCCCAGGCGCCGGCAGGCCCATTGCGCCCGGCACACGGTCCATGAGGCCGTCACAGGCGGCCACGACCAGATTGGCCTCGGTCTGACCGTAGAACTCGTTGATCGGACAACCCAAAACCGAATGTCCCCAATCCAGCAGATCAGCGCCCAAAGCCTCACCGCCAGACCCCACGGCGCGCAGATGCAGGCCCTTTGGCGGGGCGGCCTGGCGCATCAGTCGCAAGGCGGTGGGCGGCAGAAAGGCGTTCGTCACCCGCTCAGCCGCCATCAGGTTAAAGGCTGCGTCAGGCTCGAATTTGGCAAAGCGATGCGAGATCAGCGGCACACCGTAGAACAGGCAGGGCAGCGCCATATCCATCAGCCCGCCGATCCAGGCCCAATCCGCGGGTGTCCAACCGACATCGCCGGGTTGCGGAAACCCCGCTTGCGACAGCTCCATGCACGGCAGATGCCCATAGAGAAACCGATGGGCATGGAGCACGCCTTTCGGATCGCCCGTTGTGCCGGAGGTATAGATCATCACCGCCGGATCCTCGGCGCGGGTCTGGGCCATCTGCGGCGAGGCTTGGCCCGTCATCGCCTCTTCCAGCGACAGAACCGGCGCGCGCACGGGCCCGGTGGCGAGGATCACCGCCAGGTCCGGCAAATCGGCGCGCAGAGCCATGACGCGGTCCAGCACCACACCGTCGGCCACAACCGCCTTCGCCCCGGAATCGGCCAGCCTGTAGCGCAGCGCATCTTCCCCAAACAACGTAAACAGCGGCAGGGAGATCGCGCCCAGCTTCATCGCCGCAAAATGCGCCACCAGAACCCGCGGGTTCTGCGCCATGAAAATCGCCACCCGGTCGCCGGGTCCCACGCCCTGCCCTGCCAGCACCGCCGCCAGATTGTCAGAGGCGCGGTCGAGCGCGCCGTAGGTCCAATCTTCGCGTCGGTCGCCGATATGCGTGACGGCCACGCGGTCTGGCTCTGTCCGAGCCCTACGGGTGCAGCAGACCTCAGCGATGTTCAGGTTTTGCGGAATGCGCCAGGTAAACCCAGCGGTCAGTTCCGCATGGGGGCGAAGCTGCGCGAAAAGCCGATCACTCGGCAATCACGGTCACCGTCGGCAAACCGGTCAGATCCAGCCCCAGGGCTTGGAACGCGGCCAGCGACAGGCGAGAGCCCGAGCCGCGTTCGCCGCCCGACGGGCGCGCCGTGACCTCAACCGTTGTCCCGTTGGGGGCCACCACCGTCGCCTGGCGTTCACGCTCCACCAACGGTGTCTCGATCCACAGGCCCGAGACGGTCGCATCGCCCAGGCTGGCCACGGTGAACCCGCGCACCGCGTCGCCGTCGCCGGTATTGCCTTCGGCCACTGCCGCGGCGCGGGCACTGGGATCATCGGGCGCGATATCGCTCGCATCGGCCTCACCAATCACCGCATCTTCGATGACGGGCACCGGCTCTGGCCCACGGTCCCGCGCGAAGGGGCCGGAACTGGCGCTGCCCGCGCCGCCGCCATTGAACAGCCCGTTGCCCGCACCGCCACCGCAGCCCGCCAGGACGCATACCATCACCACCAAAATGCCACGCATACTCTGCCCCTTCGGTCAATTTGCGCCCGAACCCTAGGCTGGCACCCACACGTGATCAACCGTCCCCTTGTCGAGCCGCTGGCCTGTGCCTACTCTCCGCCTATGGACCAGCTTGCCCCCCTGATCGATCCGTTTGCGCGCGCCATCACCTATCTGCGTGTCTCCGTCACCGACCGCTGCGATTTCCGCTGCGTCTATTGCATGTCCGAGAACATGCAATTCCTGCCCAAGCGCGAATTGCTAACGTTGGAGGAATTGGACCGGATGTGTTCGACCTTTATCGGCCTGGGCGTGCGGAAACTGCGCATCACCGGCGGCGAGCCGTTGGTTCGCCGCGATATCATGACCTTCTTCCAAGGCATGAAGCGGCATCTGGATCGCGGATCGCTGGACGAGCTGACGCTGACCACCAATGGCAGCCAATTGGCGCGTTTTGCCGATCAATTGGCCGAGGCGGGCGTGAAACGGATCAACGTGTCACTGGATACACTCGATGCCGACAAATTCGCCGCGATCACCCGATGGGGCCGCTTGGGCAAAGTGCTGGAGGGGATCGAGGCCGCGCAAGCCGCCGGGCTGCGGGTCAAGATCAATGCGGTTGCCTTGAAGGACTTCAACGAAGACGAGCTGTTTACCCTGCAAGAGTGGTGCGCCAGCCGCGACATGGATCTGACCTTCATCGAGGTCATGCCGATGGGTGATCTGGGCAACGAGGACCGGCTGGATCAATATTGGTCGCTGAAGGATCTGCGCGCGCGTCTGGCCGAGCGCTTTGCCCTGACCGATCTGGAGGAGCGCACCGGCGGGCCCGCACGCTATGTGCGAGTGGATGAGACCGGCCAAAAGATCGGCTTCATCACGCCGCTGACCCATAATTTCTGCGAAAGCTGCAACCGCGTGCGCCTGACCTGCACCGGGCAGCTTTACATGTGCCTGGGGCAAGAGGATATGGCCGATTTGCGCGCGCCCCTGCGCGACAGCGCCGACAATGCCGTCCTGGAAAACGCCATCCGCGCCGCGATTTCGCTGAAACCCAAGGGCCACGATTTCGACTATTCGCGTCAGGTGGTCGACGGCCAGATGAGCCGCCATATGAGCCATACGGGCGGCTAGATAGCCCAAGGCATCCGGCACCTCAGGCTTGGTTTTCGCATATCTCCTATATGCGTCTTAGTTGCGGAACACACCGTCACCAAAACGCATCTGCAATTGGCCAGAGGTCGGCGCGCCCGGGACAAATTGGCAGGTCGCAGCCGTTGTCGTCAGAGACGGGCGCGTTGTGGCACGGGTGAAAAAGCTCATATCGAATGGGATCTCGGAATTGTTGATGCGAAGGCTCCCGTCGCGCGCCATCCGTCGGATCGTCGTCCGAAACCGCGCGTCGCGGGTATATCCAACCCCGCAAATAGCCAATCGGCCATCCTGAATGCGCGCATCCCACAAGAAATAGTAGACCGTGCCATATTGACCGGTGAATGTGATGTCCCCTTCACGGAAATCACCTGTAACCGGCACTTGGAATGTCTGAGCGGCGGCTGGCGATCCGGCTGATATGAAAAGCGCCGCAATCAGAGTTAAAAGGCTTGTTTTGAGAATTTGCATGGCACACCCGTGACGTTTTTATTTGAAGCAACCATACAAGAAGAATTTTGCTGAGAAATACGACATCCTGTGGCGCGGCGCCGCAATGTATCGATTTTTGGAATTAACCTTGCGGCAATTTGGAGTCTTCTGTTCGGTCGTCGGAACACGCGCGCATTGGCGGTTCGCCCCCCCGGACACAGGTTTAAAACTCTGCAACGACCTGTCCGGAAACACGTCAACCCGCCATGGGCGGGCCGGGTCCTGTCTCGATAGCCGACTGATCGGCCGGTCTCAGGCGGCAGGCAAGCGCCGTTCGACGATTTCCGCCCACCAACTGCAACCTGCGGGAATGGCATCGTCGTTGAAATTGTATTTCGGGTGATGCACCGCTGCCGTATCGCCGTTGCCGACCAGGATATAGGCGCCTGGGCGGGCGTTCAGCATAAAGGCGAAATCCTCACCGCCCATGGTCAGCGGGGCCTCGTCACAGGCGCCTGAAACCTCAGCGGCAACTTCGGCGGCGAAACTCGTCTGCTCTTTGGAATTCACCATCACCGGGTAATCGCGGCGGTAATCCAGCGTGATCTCTGCGTTGAAGGTGGCGCCGATCCCGGCACAGATCTCATACATGCGGGCCTCGGTCAAATCCTGGATCGCGGGATCCATCGTGCGCACGGTGCCGCGCAGATGCACCGCATCGGCAATGACGTTGAAGGCGTGCGACGAGGTCTCGAACGAGGTCACGCTACACACCACCTGCTTGATCGGATCGGCATTGCGGCTGGCGATGGTTTGCAAGGCCAGCACCAATTGCGCCGCGACGATGGTCGCATCCACCGTTTCCTGCGGTTTGGCGGCATGGCCGCCTTTACCCTGCACCTTGATGTCGAACCGGTCGGCTGCGGCAAAAAACGCCCCGGGCCGGATCGCAAAAGAGCCGACCGGGCGGCCCGGCCAATTGTGCATGCCGTAGACCTCGTTGATCCCAAATTGCTCCATCATGCCGTCATCGACCATCTCGCGGCCGCCGCCGCCGCCCTCTTCTGCGGGCTGAAAGATCACCGCGACCGTGCCATCGAAATTGCGGGTCTCGGCCAGGTACTTCGCCGCGCCCAGCAGCATCGCTGTGTGCCCATCATGGCCGCAGGCATGCATCGCACCATCTGTTTTCGAGGCATAGTCCAACCCGGTCTCTTCCCGGATCGGCAGCGCATCCATATCCGCACGCAGGCCAATCACCCGGCCCGATCCATTCGCCTTGCCTTTGATGATCCCAACAACACCCGTGCGGCCAATCCCGGTGACAACCTCGTCACATCCAAAGGCCTTGAGCTTTTCAGCAACCAAGGCAGAGGTCCGATGGGTGTCGAATAGAATTTCCGGGTGTTCGTGTATGTCACGGCGCCATTCGGTGATTTCGGGAAGCAATTCTGCAAATCTATTCTTAACGGGCATAGTGGGTCATCCGTGCTAAAATTGATGGGCTCAGCCTGCCATCGTGCAGGGCGGGCTTCAACCCGATCCCGGCACGCCGCCACGACTGAACGTGTTTGGTCTGCCGCCGATACCTTATTAGGTAGGATCGCGTTTCGGCGTGTCACGGCCTGAGAACCGAAGAAGTGAAAAGCAAGCGAGATCGTGCCGGACCTCTTTTTCTTGTATAAGATCAGACAGGATGCGCCCATAGGCGGGCCCGATCCCAAAGCCATGGCCGCACATGCCGGTCGCGACAATCAATCCGGGCAGCGCATCGGCGCGATCGACGATCGGCACCACATCCGGCAACACATCGATCATCCCGGCCCAAGCGGCTTGGGTCGTCACATGGCCAAATTGCGGATAGGCCTGCGCCAGGAGCCGTTTCAGCTCGGATGCCTTGGCGAGACTCGGAGCGGGATTGAGGATACGCATCGCCTCGAACGGGGACGGCCCGTCGAACTCCCAGTTGCGCGGCGTGGAAAACGCATCGGGATAGCCACGCGGCGCAGGCAGGCGCAGATGCACCTCGAACTCACCGCTCATCGCGGTGGGAATGTAGCGCCGGATATGGCGCAGCATGTCGGGGCCCAGGAACAGCTCGGAATAGGAGCCCGGCGCCAGGGTATAGCCGCCATCGCGGCGCGGACGCAGGGCCAGACGATCATCCACTGCCGCACTGGCCAGCATCTGCGGCAGCGGGTTGGTCGCCAGGGCGGTGCTGCGCACAGAAAGCTGCGGAATGTCGATGCCATGCCGCCGCAGCAGCAGCGAGGACCAGGCCCCGCCCGCCAGCACCACCTGTTCGGCGCGCAGCCTGCCCCGTTCGGTCACCACGCCGGTCACCCTGCCCGCCGACACGTCCAGCCCGCGCACGGCACAACGTTCGATGATCGTGGCCCCGGCCTGCATCGCCATCCGCGCCAGTTCAGGCACGGCCTGCCAGGGCTCGGCGACCATATCGGTGGGCGTGTGCAACGCGCTCTGCCAATCGACCCGCGCATTGCCCATCAGCGTGTGTGTCTCGGCCCGCGACAGCATGCGCGAGCTCACGCCAAAGGGCTGCGCCGTGGACAGCCAATCGCTGTGCCGCTTCGCATCGGCATCGGTGCGGGCCAGATAAGTGACGCCGGTTTGCCGCAGACCCAAGCGGCCTTTCGCCTCGGCATCGAGCGCCTTCCAAATCTCTTGCGCGTCCTGCGCCACAGGAATTTCGGACACATCGCGGCCCTGCACACGGACCCAGCCCCAATTGCGGCTGGATTGCTCACCCGCCACGCGGCCCTTTTCCAACACGGCCACACGCAGCCCCGCCCGCGCGGCAAACAAAGCGGTGGTAACGCCGATCACCCCGCCGCCGATCACCGCCAGATCCACCGCTTCGGGCAGATCAGAGCCGTGCTCAGGCGGATCGCTCAACCGATACGGGGCGTTCATGCCAAATCTGTCAGCAGCTTTTCCATGAAGGCTTGCCCCTGCTGGAACTGATCGACGGAGATGTATTCGTTGGGCTGGTGGGCCTGGTCGATATGGCCGGGCCCGCAGACCACGGCGGAGTATCCGGCGGCCTGGAACTGCCCCGCCTCGGTCCCGAAACTGACCACGCCCGAACTGTTCTGGCCGGTCAGCCGCCGCACCAAGGTCTCGGCTGCACCGTCCTCCTCAGAGCGCAGGCCGGGCACATCCCAACGCGGGTTCGCACGGATCTCGGCAGAGGGATGGATGGCCTTCATCCCCGCTTCGATCCGGGCGATTTCGGTCAGCACAGCCTCGCGCCACGCCCCAACATCTTCGGTCGGCAGACATCGCAGCCCGAGCAGGAAAAAACAATCCTTGGCGGTGATGTTGTGGGCCGTGCCGCCCTCGATCACGCCGACATGCAGCGTCGTATAGGGTGGATCGAACGGGCTGTCGGGATCGGCGGCAGCGGCATTGGCCGCATTTTGATCATTGGCCCATTGGATCAGCCGCGCGGCCTCCATAATCGCCGAAACGCCGCGATCCTGCAGCGAGGAATGCACCTCATAGCCGCGGAAATGCATCTCGAACCCGACGCCACCCTTGTGCCCGTTGATGATGCCCATCCCGGTCGGCTCACCGATCACGGCCAGCGCGGCTTGCGGCAAATGTGTGGCCATGCGCTCGATCATCGGCGGCGCGCCGCGGCAGCCGATTTCTTCGTCCCGGCTCAGCGCCAATTGCAAAGGCCGCGCAACGCCCCGGCGTTTGGCCTCAACCAGCGCCCAGATCGCCAGCGCGTCGAAGCCCTTCATATCGCAGGTGCCGCGGCCGTAGAGCTTGCCGTCTTTCTCGGTGACCCAGAACGGGTCGGTCTCCCAGGCCTGGCCATCGACGGGCACCACATCGGTGTGACCCGACAATACAACGCCGCCCGCCTCCATCGGTCCGACATGGGCGTAGATCGAGGCCTTTTCACCGGTTTCGTCGTAATCGCGCGCGGTCTCGATCCCGTGGCCGGCGAGATACTCGGCCAGCCAATCGACCAATTCCAGATTGCTGTCCCGGCTGACCGTCGGAAAGCCGACCAGCTTTTGCAGCAGATCACGGGGCGTCAGAACCGCGGGCTCAGTCATAAAGCGGACGCGCCGGGCCGCCTTCGGCCCGCTCCAAGCCTTCGCGCAACTTCGTCTCGGTCCGCTCGGTGGCGGGGTCGCGGTCAAACCCGCCCCAATCGCCGATCAGCACCTTATGGCCGGGCGAGACCTCTTCGTATTCGGACGGCCCCGGCTCGTAGTCGACGGGATGGACCGGCGACGGGATCGGCTTGAATTTGAGGTCCGCCGCCGATTTGCGCTGCGTCGGATCGGCCACGGGAACGGCCTTCAGCAGCGCTTTGGTATAGGGGTGGCGCGGATCCTCGAAGATCGCCGAGCGCGGGCCGATCTCGACCACCCGGCCCAGATACATCACGCCGACATCGTGGCTGACGCGCTCGACCACCGCCATATCGTGGGAGATGAACAGGTAGCTCAACCCAAGCTCGGATTGCAGCTCCATCATGAGGTTCAGCACCTCGGCCTGAACCGAGACGTCCAGCGCTGAAACCGCCTCATCCGCGATGATCAGTTTAGGGTTCAAAGCAAGCGCACGGGCGATGGCCACGCGCTGCCGCTGTCCGCCAGACAGCTCATGGGGGTAGCGCGCCATGTAATCGCGCGGCAGCTGCACCCGGTCGAACAGCGCGGCCACGCAATCGGTCCGCTCCTGTGCATTCATCTTGCCGAAATTCACCAGCGGCTCGGCCACTTGCACACCCAGGCGCATCTGCGGGTTCAGCGAGGCGAACGGGTCCTGGAAGATCATCTGCATGTTCTGGCGGGCGCGGCGCAGATCGCCCGGCCCCATCGCCATGACATCTTCGCCATCAATCTCAATCGTGCCCGAGACCGGCTCCACCAGGCGCAGGATCGACCGCCCGCAGGTGGATTTGCCGCAGCCCGATTCCCCCACAAGGCTGAGCGTGCGGCCCGCATTCAGGCGCAGCGACACATCTTCGACCGCATGGACCTGCGCGACCGTGCGCCGCATCAGCCCGCCGCGCACCGGAAAGCGCGTGATCAGGTTATCGACCTTCAATAGCAGCTTGTCGGTGCCTTTGATCGGATCGAGATTCTGCCCCTCCTGCCCCATCAATTTCATCGGTTCGGGCAGGGCCTTGCCATGCATCTCGCCCAGCTTGGGCACCGCCGCCAGCAGCGCCTTGGTATAGGGATGCTGGGGATCGGCGAAGATCTCTTCCACTGGCCCCTCTTCGACCTTGCGGCCGCGATACATGACGATCACGCGGTCGGCCATTTGCGCCACCACGGCCATGTCATGGGTGATGAACAGAACGGATGTGCCGGTTTCGTCCTTGAGCCGGTTGATCAGCGCCAGGATCTCGGCCTGGATCGTCACATCCAGCGCGGTTGTGGGCTCATCTGCTATAAGAATGCGCGGCTCGCAGGCCAATGCGATGGCGATCACCACGCGTTGCCGCATCCCGCCCGACAGCTCATGGGGATATTGCTGCAACCGCCGCTCCGGCTCGGGAATGCGGACCAGTTTCAACAATTCAAGCGCCCGGTCGCGCGCCGCCTGCCCGCTCATCCCCTTGTGCTTGCGCAGCCCCTCGGTCAGTTGCCGTTCGACGGTGAAGACGGGGTTCAGGGCGGTCATCGGCTCCTGAAAGATCATCCCGATATCGTTGCCCCGGATCGTGCGCATCGCCCCGGTGGGCTGGCGCGCCAGGTCAATCGGATCCTTCTCGTCGCGGTTGAACAGAAGCTGCCCATCAACGATCTGGCCGCCGCCGAACTCCACCAACCGCATCAGCGACAAAGACGAGACCGATTTGCCCGACCCCGATTCTCCCACGATGCAGACGGTTTCGCCATGCCCCACCGAGAAGGTCACATCCTCCACCCCGACGACCGTTCCGCCTTTGGTTTCAAACTCGACGCGGAGATTGCGCACCTGCGCGATCGGGTGATCCAACATGGACAAAACGCTCCGAAAAGGGACTGGACGCCGGACGGTAGGACCCAATCGCCTCTGCTGTCAAATATTGCGATCGCCCAATTATTAAGCATGACTCTACGGCAGGAGGCTTGCTTTTTCGCCGCGTTAGGCGAACGATGCCCGCCATGGTGATCCTGCTTGCCACGCTTTCATCCGCAGCGCAGGCTCGCCCCACTAGACGATCGACCGCCGCCAAGGCGGCTTTGCCACAGCGGCAAGAGCGTCCAACAAGGAGTGAGAGACACATATGACACGAACCGGTTTACTATTGGGGGCGACCGCCGCTTTGGCGCTATCCCCCTTTGCGGCCTTCGCCGATGGGCATCTGTCCCGCGGCGGGTCGGGGCACCTGAACATCATTTATTGGCAGGCCCCTTCGACGCTGAACCCGTATCTATCGGGCGGCACGAAAGAGGTGGAATCGGCCTCGATGATCCTGGAATCGCTGGCGCGCTTCGATGACACGGGCGAAATGGTCCCGTGGCTGGCAACCGAGATCCCGACCGTCGAAAACGGGGGCGTGTCCGAGGATCTGACCCAGATCACCTGGACCCTGCGCGAAGGCGTGTTGTGGTCGGACGGGACACCCTTTACCGCCGCGGATGCCGTGTTCACCTGGGAATATTGCACTCATCCCGAAGGCGGCTGCGCGCAGTCGAGCTATTTCGATGGCGTTGAATCCATCGTGGCGGTCGATGACCTGACGGTTCAGATCAATTTCGATGCCCCGACCCCCTTCCCCTATACCGCGCTCATGGGCTCGGAGAGCCCGATCATCCAAGCCGCGCAATTCGCCGATTGCCTGGGTGCCCGCGCGCCGGAATGCACCGACGCCAATTTCGGCCCGATCGGCACCGGCCCCTTCGTGGTCGATGAATTCCGCCCCAATGACGTGATCGAGCTGAGCGCGAATGAAAACTTCCGCAATCCCGATCAGCCGCATTTCGCGACCGTGACCTTCAAAGGCGGCGGCGATGCCACAGCGGCGGCACGCTCGGTTCTGGAAACCGGCGAGTTCGACTATGCCTGGAACCTGCAGATCGACCCGACGATCCTGGCCCAGATGGAAGCCCAGGGGAACGGCACGGTCGTGACCGCCTTCGGCACCTCGGTCGAGCGTCTGCACATGAACCAGTTCAACCCCGACCCGGCGCTTGGCGATGATCGCTCCACCGCAGCCGCGGGGGCGCATCCGTTCCTGACCAACCCGGTGATCGGCCAGGCCATGTCGATGGCCATCGACCGCGCATTGCTGGTGGAAATCGGCTATGGCGCGGGCGGTCAGCCGACCTGTAACGTACTTCCGGCGCCCGAGCTTTACGCCTCGACCGCCAATGACGCCTGCCTGACGCAAGACATTCCCGGCGCCATCGCGCTGCTGGATGAGGCGGGCATCGTCGACAGCGATGGCGACGGCATCCGCGAGTTGGATGGCGTGCCGCTACAGGTGCTCTACCAGACCTCGACCAATGCCGTCCGCCAGGACACCCAGGCGCTGGTCAAGCAATGGTGGGAAGAAATCGGCATCGGGTCCGAGCTGCGCAACATCGACGCCTCGGTCTTCTTCGGTGGCGACCCGGCCAGCCCGGATACGTTCCAGAAGTTCTATGCCGATGTGGAGATGTACACCAACAACTTCGCCGGTGTGGACCCGCAGGCCTATATGGCCAACTGGGCGTGCGACGAGATCCCTGGCCCGGACACCCAGTGGCAGGGCTCAAACATCCAGCGCTTCTGCTCGGAAGAGTATGACGCCCTGATCGATGAGATGGCGCAAACCGCCGATCTGGAAACACGCGGCGAATTGGCCCGTGCGATGAACGACATGCTCGTTCAATCCTACTCGATCATCCCGCTGGTCCACCGTGGCGGCGTGTCGGCCCATGCCAACAGCCTGGGCGGCATCCGCATGAGCGATTGGGACAGCGAGATCTGGAATATCGCCGAATGGCATCGCATCCCTGAGTGATGTGAGCTAACCCCTCGTGCCGCCCCGCTGACTGCGTGGGCGGCACCCTTTCGGGATAGTCCCCTTTATGATTTCTGAATTCTATATCGCCTATTTGGCCACCGTTGCGGTGTTTTTTGCATCGCCGCCGGGGCCGAGCCAATTGCTGATGATCTCCAACGCGCTGCGGCACGGCCTGCGCCGCTCAAGCTGGACCATGGCGGGTGATCTCAGTGCCAATGCGCTGCAAATGCTGGCCGCCGGATTTGGGCTTGCCGCGCTGATCGCCACCACTGACTGGGCGCTGGACGTGATCAAATGGGCCGGTGTCGCCTATCTGATCTGGATGGGCATCCGCACCTTCCGGGCGCCGCCCGCCACCGCGCGAACCGCCGACGCCGCGGCGCATCCACGCCGTCTGTTCCTGCAAGGGTTCCTGACATCCGCCTCGAACCCAAAGGCGGTCTTCTTCTTTGCGGCCCTGTTCCCGCAATTCATCTCTCAATCCGCGCCGATCCTGCCGCAGCTTTTGATCCTGGGGATCACCTATCTGGTGATCGATGGGGTGATCCTGCTGATCTACGGCATGACGGCGACCCGCCTCTTCGCCCGCCTCGCAACGCGCGGGCGCCTTCTCAACCGTCTTTCGGGTAGCCTGATGATCGGCGCGGCCATACTTTTGGCCCTGCGCGACGCCCGGGCCCGTTGAGGAAGCTGACCCCATGCTCACCTACACCATCCGCCGACTGATCCTTGCGATCCCGACGCTGCTGTTTATCAGCTTCGTGATCTTCCTGATCGTGAAGCTTTCGCCATCGGACCCCACGGCGGGTCTGCCGCTGACCATTCCGCCGGAGGTGCGCGAGCAGATCCGTGAGAGCCTGGGTGTGAACCAGCCGGTTCTGATCCAATATATCCGCTGGCTGCAACTGATGATGTGGAACGAGCCCCTGCATCTGATCGAGGGCTGGACCGGCTGGGAGGTCGGGCCCGAAGGCCCCCGCATCATCAGCTATCAGACCCGCAGCCCGGTCATGGACCTGATCATGCAGCGGATGCCCCAGACCCTTTGGGTGGTCGGCACGTCCTATATCGTCGGTATCCTGATCGCCCTGCCGCTGGGTATCATCTCGGCCTACAAGCAATATTCGATCTTCGATCAGCTCGGCACCTTCATCTCGATGCTGGGCTTCTCGGTGCCGACCTTCTTCACCGGCGTGCTTTTCATCGTGATCTTCGCGGTCAATCTGGGCTGGTTCCCGTCGGTCTATGACACGACACACCAAGTCACGGATTGGGACAGTTTCGTGGTCCAGTTCCGACAGATGATCATGCCGGTCATGGTGCTGGGCCTGTTCAATGCCAGCCAGATCAGCCGCTACATGCGCGCCTCGATGCTGGACAACCTCAACCAGGATTACGTTCGCACGGCGCGGGCGAAGGGCCTGGGCGAAAGCACGGTTGTGCTGGTCCATGTGCTGCGCAACTCGATGATCCCGGTGGTGACTGTGATCGCGCTGAATGTACCCGCCGTCTTCGGCGGTGCGATCATCACCGAGCAGGTGTTTAAGGTGAACGGCATCGGCCAACTTCTGATCATCGCGATCCAGGCCGGTGACGTGCCCGTCGTGCAAACGGTCAGCTTCATCTTCGCGGTTCTGATCGTGCTGTTTAACCTTCTGGCCGACATTCTCTACGGCATTCTTGATCCGAGGATCCGCTATGACTGATGCGCCTGCGCCTGCCCCCGCCCCGACGGTGTCGCGCCTGGTCAATGAACGCCCGCCGCGCAACCAATGGTTCGATGTCTGGGACCAGTTCCGCACCCATAAGGGCGCGCTGTTTGGCCTGGGTTTTTTCGTCTTCGCGCTGGCTTTCGTCTATCTGGGGCCGCTGTTCTGGACCCTCGACAGCCAGTTCATCGATATCCGCGCGCGGAATTCAGGGCATATGCTGGCCTGCCTGGGCGTTGGCGGCGGCTGGTTCTCGGCCGAGGGCTGGGCCACCTGGTTCCGTGAGATGCCCGCCTGTTTCGCCAATCCCGAAGAGTTCAGCCGCGCCAATCCGATCTACGGGCTGAAGCTGAGCTGGGCGCATCCGCTTGGCGCCGATCAGTTGGGCCGCGATATGCTGGCCCGCCTGATGTATGGCGGCCAAACCTCAATCGCGGTGGGGCTGACCGCGATGCTGCTGGCGCTGTTTTTCGGCACACTGGTGGGCGTGGTCGCAGGCTATTTCAAATCGCTCGACGGCATATTGATGCGCCTGACCGATCTGTTTCTGGCGATGCCCCTTCTGCCGCTGCTGCTGGTGATCATCATGCTGTTCCGCGACGATCTGCGGAACGCCTTCGGGCCCGAGGGCGGGATCTTCGTACTGATCGTCGTGGTGATCGGCCTGACCTCTTGGATGCAGACCGCGCGCGTTGTGCGTGGCGATGTGCTGGCCCTGAAAGAGCGGGAATTTGTGCTGGCCGCAACCTCCATCGGGACCTCGTCCACCGCGATGATCACGCGCCACATCTTGCCCAATGTGATGTCGGCGATCATGGTTTCGGCGACGCTGGGGATCGCCAATGCGATCATCACCGAAAGTGCTTTGTCCTTCCTGGGCCTGGGCTTTCCGTCGGATTTCCCCACCTGGGGCCGTATCCTGTTTGACGGCACCGATTGGCTCAGTTCCAACCCCGAGCGTGTGATCTGGCCGGGCCTGTTCATCTCGCTGACGGTGTTGAGCGTGAACTATATCGGCGATGGTCTGCGCGACGCACTCGACCCCCGGATCCGGGGCCGCTAGGGGCGCAGCGACCGCGCGAAGATCCGGGCCAAATGCTTGCGGGCGGCGAGATAGCCGTCCCAATCGAAGCCGCCGCTTTTCATCCCGTCGAGCCCCGCCAACATCACCCGCGCGGTGCGCTCGGCGCTGCCCGCCACGGCGGCTGGATCAATCCTGCCCGTCTGCACCCCGGCCTCCAGCCATTTGGCATAGACCTGGACCAGCTTGGCGTGACCCTCGCGCAGGATCTCGGCAGTCACGGCATGTTTGATCGCCATCATCTCTTCGAAATGGGGGCTGCGCATCAGACCCTCGCCCGCATCACCCAATTGCGCCGCAAAGGCCGCGCTCAGCGCACGGGCGGGATCGTCTTCGCGCGCCAGGGCCTCTGCCGCGGCCTGGGCCGAGGCCTCGAAATAGGCGGCCATCATGGCGCCGAAAATGTCGTCTTTGTTCTTGAAATGCAGGTAGAGCGCCGCGCGGCTCATCCCGGCGCGTTCAGCGATATCCTGCATCGAGGCGCGCCGATGCCCGAAAGACACGAAGGTCTGATATCCCGCCTCAAGGATCGCCGCCGCCTTCGGATCGGGCTGCGCCGCCTTAATCCGCGCGATAAGGCTGGTGGGGTCGGGCTCGGTCATGGATCCGGCGTGACGCTTTCCGTCCACTTTGTCAAACCCGGCCCTAGAGCAGACTGCCCTGTTCCGGCGGCGGTTGCGGCGGGGATTTCTTGCGCGGCACGGGTTTCGGGGCGGCGCCCGTGGGCGTTACCGCAAGGCGGCCATCGGCGAATTCAACCTCCAGCGCGGCATGACCCGCCGCCTCTGCCTTACGGGTCAGCACCTGGTCGGCGCCGCGCACAACCGCATAGCCCCGCTCCAGCGTTTCCTTGTAGCCCAAGGTCTGCCGCAGCTTGTCCAGCGCCTCCAACCGGTCGCGCCGCGCTTTGGTGGCTTGCTGCGAATTGGCCTGAAACCTGGTGGTCAACGAGGCGAGTTGTTCGGCCATTTGACCCGTCCGCGCGTGCAGCCGCGCCGGATCGAGCCGCGTGCTGAGCCCCGATAGATCCCGTCGGCCCTGCCGGATTACACTCTGCAGACGTGCGGGCGTCAGACCCGCGGCGCCCTGGCCCAGGGTCAGCCGCTTCTGCGCCACCGCCCGCTCCAAGGCCGGGTCGAGCCGCGCGGCCAGACGGTCCAGCCGGGCGCGCGCATCGGAGGTCCGCTGCCGCAAGGCCGGCGTGAGGCGCAGAGCCGCCAGGTCCAGCCGTTGCCGCGCGCTGTCCATCAGCGCCTCGGGCCGTGGCAGCGCGCGCGACAGATCCGACAGGCGTTGCCTGCGCGTCGTCAAGCCCCCGGTGATCGCACGGGTCAGGGTGCCGTCCTGCTGGCGCACCCAATTCATCAGGTCGAGCCGCACCGGCACCGCCTTTTCCGCCGCCCCCGTGGGCGTCGGCGCACGCAGATCGGCGGCATGGTCGATCAGCGTCGTGTCGGTTTCGTGCCCCACGGCGGAAATCAGCGGGATGTCACTTTCGGCGGCGGCGCGCACGACGCTTTCCTCGTTGAACCCCCATAGATCCTCAAGGCTGCCCCCGCCCCGCGCCACGATCAGAAGATCGGGCCGCGGCAAGGCACCGCCCGGGGTCAAGGCGTTGAAGCCCCGGATCGCGTTCGAGACTTCGGGCGCACAGCGCTCGCCCTGGACGGCAACGGGCCAGATCAGCACCTTGCGCGGGAACCGGTCGCGCAGCCGGTGCAGGATATCGCGGATCACCGCCCCCGAAGGCGAGGTGACAACGCCGATGACCTCGGGCAGAAACGGCAGCTTTTTCTTGCGCTCGGCGTCAAACAGCCCTTCGGCCTGCAAAGCCGCGCGCCGCTTTTCCAACATCGCCATCAGCGCACCGACGCCCGCGGGCCGGATGTCGTCGATCACAAGCTGATATTTCGATTGGCCGGGGAAGGTCGTGATCCGGCCCGATGCGATGACCTCCATCCCCTCTTCCGGGCGATGCGTCATCCGCGCCGCGACACCTTTCCAGATCACACCGGCCAGGACACTGCGGTCGTCTTTCAGATCCAGATAGATATGGCCCGAGCGTGGCAGGGACAGCCGCCCAATCTCGCCGCGCACACGGACATGGGCGAAGTTGGATTCCACCGTGCGCTTCACCGCGCCCGACAATTCCGAGACGGTGAATTCCGGCGCGTTGCCGCCCGTCTCGGGCCCGTCGTCGATCAGATCATCCATCAATCTCCGCATCCTCCACATCCGCCGCCGCCATCATCGCCACCGCCATCGCCATCGCTGGTGTCATGATGGTCATCTCGGCGGCTCCGTCGCCCGCCCCCGTGACCATCCATATCGAACCAGACATCGCTCTCGATCTCGCCACGCCGACGCCGCCGCGGGCGGGCTGCCCCATCGGCCACCCGTTGCAGCACAAAGCCCGCGATCACCAGAAAGGCGAAGACACCCCATGGCAAGTCCGGCTCCAGAATATAGAGCAACAGCGCCGCGGCCAGTGCAATTGTCACGATCCAATGGGATTGGATCACCACGCCCTCCGGTGTCCTCTCACGGTGATGGTCCCGCCCCCAGATCTCTGCCGGTGGCTCGGCCCCGAACTCCGCCTCGTATAGCGCCTTGGTGGCCGCAAACTGATCGCGGTAACGCGGCATTTCCTCGTCGCCCGCGCAGGGCTGGTGATGGACCTGTTTGCCGATGACATTGGGACACAAATCCTCCCAATAATCCCGCGTGAAGGTCAGGTGCATATGCCAGGCCGCATCGACCATCTGGCTGGGTGTGACCTGTCGGTCGCTGATCTGGGTGAGGTATAGAAACCGGCGATATTCCTCGATCACATCGGCGGTCAGATCGGCATCCCATCCTTCCGCCCGCGCAAGCTTCACCGAATAGGGCGCGCTGCCCGGCCCATCGAAGACATACGCCTTGAGCCGCGCCCAAAGCTCCGGATCTCGCATATTGTGCACCCCTGCGCTGCTCGTTATGCCTGCCCCGACGATAGCAGGGAGGGACGCCCGTTGAACATCCTTATCCTCGGCGCCGGGGGCCGTGAACATAGCTTGGCCTGGGCCGTTTTGCAGAACCCGAAATGTGACCGCCTGATCGTGGCGCCGGGCAATGCGGGCATCGACCAGATCGCGGAATGTGCCAGCCTAGATGTGGATAGCCCCGGCGATGTCTGCGATTTCGTGGTCGACAACGCCATCGACTTTGTAATCGTTGGCCCCGAAGCGCCGCTTGCCGCCGGTGTCGTGGATAAACTGGTTGATACCGGGATACTGGTCTTCGGCCCGTCCCAGGCCGCTGCCCAGCTTGAGGCCTCGAAAGCCTTCACCAAAGAGGTCTGCGATGCCGCTGGCGCGCCGACCGCCGCCTGGGCCCGGTTCATCGATGCCAATGATGCGCGCAATTTCATCCTGCGTCAGGGCGCGCCGATTGTCGTGAAGGCCGATGGTTTGGCGGCGGGCAAAGGCGTGGTCGTGGCGATGGACGAGGCCACGGCGCTGGCCGCCATTGACGACATGTTTGGCGGCAGCTTCGGCGCGGCGGGCGCCGAGGTGGTGATCGAGGAATTCATGGACGGCGAAGAGGCGTCATTCTTCGTGCTCTGCGACGGCAAAGATGTGCTGCCCATCGGCACTGCGCAGGACCACAAACGCGCTTTCGATGGCGATACCGGCCCCAATACCGGTGGCATGGGCGCCTATTCCCCGGCGCCGGTCCTGACCGATACGCTACAAGAGCAGGTCCTGGACGAAATCATCCGCCCCACCATCGCCGAGATGGCACGCCGCGGCACGCCGTTTTCCGGCGTGCTCTATGCCGGGCTGATGATCGCGCATGGCCGAGCGCGGCTGGTGGAGTACAATGTGCGGTTCGGCGATCCGGAATGTCAGGTGCTGATGATGCGGCTGGGCGGCCAGGTGCTGGACCTGCTGCTGGCCTGTGCCGAGGGGCGATTGGCGGATGCGCAGGTGAATTGGGCCGACGACCACGCGATGACAATCGTCATGGCCGCCAAGGGCTATCCCGGCGCTTACGAGAAAGGCAGCGTGATCGGCGGGCTGGATGCCCGCCCGGCCACATCGCAGCAGATGGTGTTCCATGCCGGCACCGCTTTGACAGACGGTAAGATTACCGCTGCCGGGGGGCGCGTGCTGAACGTGACGGCCCGCGGCGCCTCCCTGCAAGAGGCGCGCGACAATGCCTATGCGATGGTCGAAGACGTCGACTGGCCCGAGGGATTCTGCCGCTCGGATATCGGTTGGCGGGCCCTGTCCTAGGGGTTCGGTCGAACGCTGCGCTTACGGCACTGGCCTCACGCCCCAGCTGAACCGATCCCGCCAGGCGCCGCATTGGAAACCCACGTTTCCGGGAGGGATGTCGTGAGAAATCTGCCTGCCTAGCCCAGCCATTTCGCATAATCAGAGACCAGCAGATGCGTGGGCGCCACATCCTCTTCGATCTCGGCGAAGCGCCCAATGGGCTCGCGGAACCAATTGTCGGTCTCGTCGTCATTCACTGTCGAGACCTCGCCGATCAGCACATCGCCCCCCTCGCCCCAAAAGGCATGCCAATCGCCCGGCATCAGCGTCACGCTTTCGCCGGGGGCAAGCTGCAAGACCTCGCCCGCCGCAAAATCGCGTGCGATCCCGTCGCACATGACACGACCCCCCGCCTCCGGGTCAAATGCGCCGTCCGGATCCGAGCCGAACAGCTCGATGGCCAGAGTGGCACCGCCGCGGTTGATGATGTCCTCGGCCTTCAGATAATGCCGATGCATTGGGCTGAGCTGATCTTGCTTTGAGATCAGCAGCTTCTCGGCATAGCACATGCCGCCGCCGCGTTGCAGATCCGCCAGACGCCCATTACGCAGCGTGAACAGGAACAGCCCCATCTCGGCATAGCGCCCGGCGCCATAATCGGTGATGTCCCAGCCTAGGCGCCCATCGATCACCGCCTGGGCGCGTTCTGCATTGGCGCGCATCTCATCCGGCGTCCACTGCGCAAAGGGCGGCAGGACGAACCCGAACGAAGCCATGAAGGCCTCCGCCTCCGCCATGATGTCGTTGATCTCCGAGCGTTTCATCGCCGCCTCCACATCTCTCCGCGCGCACCCTGCTCCGAACCGGAACGCCAAGACAAGGGCAGATCCGCCGAAACCGGCCGAAACTGACCCTTGTGCCGGGCCTCACACCCACGGCACCCCTCTGGCCGATGCGCTGGCGGGCGCCCGAGCCGAAGGCGGCGCAATCCCTTGTCGCGCCGCGCCGCACAACCGGTTAAGCTGCCGACGCATCCGTGTTCTCAACCCCCGAGCGCTCCATGGAAGACACCCTCGTACAGGCCTCCATCTATCTGGGCGCCATGCTGATCGCCGTTCCCATTTCGGTGCGGTTCGGCCTGGGCTCGGTCCTGGGCTATTTGCTGGCGGGCGTCGCCATCGGCCCGGTCCTGGGCCTTGTCGGGTCAGAGACCGAGGATTTGCAGCATTACGCGGAATTCGGCGTTGTCCTGATGCTGTTCCTCATAGGGCTGGAACTTGACCCGCGCACGCTCTGGGGTATGCGCAAGCGCCTGCTGGGTCTGGGCGGCAGCCAGGTGGCGCTTTCCATCGGCGTGCTCTGTGCGGGCGCGATGATGCTGGGCCTGTCCTGGCAGCTTGCGCTCGCCATCGGCACAACCCTGGCCCTGTCCTCCACCGCGATTGTGCTGACCACGCTCAATGAAAAGGGCCTGATGCGCACCGAAGGCGGGCGCAGCGCCTTTTCGGTCCTGCTGACCCAGGACATCGCCGTCATCCCCGCTTTGGCCCTTCTGCCGCTTCTGGCGACGGGGGCTGCGATGCGGATCAATGGCGATGGTTCAATCTCGCGCGGCGCGGAGGATGACCACCATATCGTTTCGCTGGTCGAAGGCCTGCCCGCTTGGGGCGTCACGCTGGTGACCCTGGGCGCGGTCGCCTTCGTCATCCTGGCCGGGCGCTATATCTGCCCGCTTCTGTTCCGGGTCATCCACATGACCCGCCTGCGCGAGCTTTATACCGTCACCGCCTTGGCCATCGTCGTGGGCATCGCGGTGCTGATGATTTTGGTCGGCCTGTCGCCCGCTTTGGGCGCGTTCGTCGCGGGCGTTGTCTTGGCCAATTCGGAATTCCGGCACGAGCTTGAGGCCGATATCGAGCCCTTCAAGGGCCTGCTCCTGGGGCTGTTTTTCATCACCGTCGGCGCTGGGATCCAATTCTCGACCCTGTTCGGCCAACCCTTCACCATCCTCGGGCTCACCTTAGGGGTCATGCTGCTCAAGGGCCTGATCTTGCTGATCCTGGCCGTGATTTTCCGCATGCGCGGCGGGGATCGCTGGCTCTTTACACTCGGCCTGGCCCAAGCGGGTGAATTTGGCTTCGTGTTGGTGGCCTTCGGGGTTCAACAGGCGGTGTTTCCGGCCAATGTCGCCGAAATCCTGCTGCTGGTCGTGGCCCTGTCGATGCTGCTGACCCCGCTGAGCTTCATCCTCTATGAGAAGATTTCGGCCCGCCTGGCCGATCCCGGCGAAGACACCCCCGATGCCGATCACATCGATGAAGAGGCCCCCGTCATCATCGCAGGCATCGGGCGGTTCGGGCAGGTCGTCAACCGTATGGTCCAGGCGTCGGGGTTCAAGACCGTGGTGCTCGATGCGAATCTCGAAACCATCCAATTGATGCGCCGCTTTGGATTCAAAGGCTTTTTCGGCGACCCGACGCGGCCCGAATTGCTCAAGGCCGCCGGGATCGACCGCGCCAAGGTTCTGGTCGTTGCGGTGGATGACAAGCAATCGGCCCTCACACTGGTGCGCTATGCCCGCCGCCTGCGCGACGATCTGTCGATTGTCGCCCGCGCCCATGATCGCCTGCATGTCTACGAGCTTTACGAGGCGGGCGCCGACCATATCGTGCGCGAGATGTTCGATTCCAGCCTGCGCGCCGGACGCTACGTGCTCGAAGATATGGGGCTGAGCGATTACGAAGCCCATGAGCTTGAAATCGCGTTCTACCGCCATGACCGCCAGACGCTGCGTGCCCTGGCCGAGGTCTGGACACCCGGCGTGCCCGTGACCGACAATCCCGAATACATGTCCCGCGTGCGCGAGATGAATGCCAATCTGGAAACCGCCTTGGTCAGCCAGTTGGACGAGATGGCCGAGGAAGAGCCCGGTAAAGGCGGCCAGGGCCATGCCCGCGGCGATGTCGGCGCCCTGACCGGAACCCGGGGCATCCCGCCCCGCCGCCCCGGTGGCACGGAACGGGGTTAGCCGTCGCTGACGCCCGCCTCAGTGAAGCTCGCCATGCCGGAATGGCAGGCCAGCGCACCGCGCAGGATCTGGATCGCCAGCGCCGCGCCCGACCCTTCACCCAGCCGCATGTCCAGGGCCAGGATCGGGTCCTTGCCCAGATGCGCCAACAGCGCGCCATGGGCCTGTTCGGCAGAGCCATGGCCCGCCACCGCATGGTCCAACCCGCCCGGATCGACCTTGTGGATCACAGCGGCGGCGGCGGTGCAGATGAACCCGTCCAGGATCACAGGCAGGCCCAGGCAGCGCGCCCGCGCCATGGCCCCGGCCATCGCGGCGATCTCGCGCCCGCCGAGCGCAGCCAAGGCAACCAGCGGGTCACTTTTGGCTTCGGGATTGGAGGAGATCCCCGCCTCGACCACACGCGTCTTCACCTCCAGCCCCGCATCGTCCACACCGGTTCCCCGGCCCGTCCAGTCCGACGCGGCGCCGCCAAACAGTGCATAGGCCAAAGCCGCCGCCGACGTTGTATTGCCAATGCCCATTTCGCCGACAACCAGCAGATCCGCGGCCAGATCGACCGCCTCCCATCCCACGGCGAAGGCCGACAGGCACTCGGCCTCGGACATGGCCGGGCCTTGGGTGAAATCCGCTGTCGGGCGGTCCAACTCGATCGGATGCACCGACATCTTGGCCTCCGCCAGATCCGACAATTGGTTGATCGCTGCCCCGCCCGCCGCGAAATTGGCCACCATCTGCACCGTCACCTCGGGCGGAAAGGCACTGACGCCCTGCGCGCAGACGCCGTGATTGCCCGCAAAGACAAGCACTTGCGGCGCCTTGATCCGGGGGCGGGCATCGCCGCGCCAGGCCGCATACCAGATCGCCAGCTCTTCCAGCCGCCCCAACGCGCCAGGCGGCTTGGTCAGCACCGCATTGCGTGCCTCCGCCGCCGCGCGCGCCTCGGGTGCCGGATGGGGCGCTGCGGCCAAAGCTGCTCGGATCGCCTCGAAACTCTGGGGGGCCTCAGACATGATTTGCTCCCTTGCCTGCCTGTCTTGCATCGTGTTTAGCGGATCGTGCCGCCGTCGCACTGCGGCAGAAAGGCCCGTTTGATGTCCGATCCCGACAGCCCGTTTCCGCAGCCCAAAGACCTGATCCGCGCGGTCCACCTGCTGACGCGTGTGCCGCTGCCCGGCGGCGATGGGGCGCGCGCGGCGGCATCGGCCTGGGCCTGGCCCTTGGTGGGTGCGGGATTGGCAGTGGCGCAGATCTGTGTAGGTCTGGGCGCTCTGGCGCTAAACATCCCGGTGATTGCGGCGGCGGGTCTTGCCGTGGCCGTCGGCATCATCCTCATTGGCGCCCTGCACGAAGATGGCTTCGCCGATTGCGCCGACGGCTTTTGGGGCGGGCACACGGTTGAGCGGCGCCTTGATATCCTGAAGGACAGCCGGATCGGCGCCTATGGCGTTGTCGCCCTGATCCTGGCCATCGGCCTGCGGTGGAGCCTATTCGTGGCGCTTTTGCCAGTGGCTCCGCTGGCCCTGATCGCCTCGGCCATGCTCAGCCGCGCGGCGATGGCCACGTTGATGGCTGCCCTGCCCTTCGCGCGAGCGGACGGGCTAGCCTCCCATGTCGGGCGGCCACCTATTTGGGCGGCGCTGGTTGGGGGTGGATTGGCCGGGATCGCAGCGATCGTGCTGACGGGCGCGGCTGGCATAGCGGCCGCATTGGCGGTGATCGGTACAATGCTGGCCATGGGCGCGCTTGCCCGCGCAAAAATCGGCGGGCAAACGGGCGATGTTTTGGGTGCGACGCAGGTGATGGGCGATCTTGCCGCCCTGCTGACCCTCGCCGCTATGCTGGCCTAGCCGATCAGCAAGGCGCAACTTGGTAGAGCGGCTGGCCACGGTTGTCGTAGCCCTGCAGATAGGCGCATTGACCGGTCTGCGTGTTCCGCGCGACCTGCGTCCCGATCGCGGCACCGGCAACGGTTGCAGCCACGGTCCAAGCCGGGTTGGCGTCAAAGGCCGACGCGGTCAGCAGGCCTGCACCGGCACCCCCCAGAAGGCCGAGGTTCGAGCGATCCTGGGGCGACAGCGGCTGGCAAGCGGCGGTTGCAACGGCAGCTGTCAGCAAAAGCGGAGCAACAAAAGTCTTCATAAGGGGTCTTCCTTCTAGGTTCAGTACAAACAAAACAGCCCAAGCGGGGGATAGTTCCACCCTCGTTTCCCTCGGACTCTGGTAGCACATAAAAAAACCTGCCGCGAGGCCGCGACAGGTTAGGTTTTCCGTAACGGATATCTAAGCGCTATTTCGCCATTTTATCAGCGGAAGCCGGCCCGATCACCCGATCTCAGGCGGCGCGCTTGGTCAAAACTTCGCCAACATGGGCGGCGGCACCGGCCTCATCAATGCCTTTCACGGCGGCCAATTCGCGAGTCAAACGCTCCAACGCGGCTTCATAAAGCTGACGTTCGGAATAACTTTGCTCGCGTTGATCATCGGCGCGGTGCAGGTCGCGTACCACTTCGGCGATCGAGATCAAATCACCGGAATTGATCTTCTGCTCATATTCCTGGGCACGGCGCGACCACATGGCCCGCTTCACGCGTGCCTTGCCCTTCAGGGTGTCGAGCGCCTTGGACACAACGGTCGGATCCGACAAGGCGCGCATGCCCACCTCGGTGGCTTTCGCGGTCGGTACACGCAACGTCATCTTGTCTTTCTCGAAGGAGATCACGAATAGCTCCAACGACAGCCCCGCAATCTCCTGCTCTTCGATGGACACGATTTTGCCGACGCCATGGGCGGGGTAGACAACGTAATCATCAGGGCCGAATTCTTGCGATTTCCGGGCTTTGGTCATGTAATCTTCCTTTTATTAGTGGCCCGCTCGCGGTAGGTCATAAGCGTCAAAAACGCCTCCGGAAAGCGGCGAGCTTTCCGTGGGCGCTTGGGGTCACCGCATGGGGAACGGACAGGTATAGGTCCCGCGGGTTGGGCGGACAATCATTTTACATCTGAAATATATAACACAAAAAGCGCCCGTTTGGAAGTTTTCCGCTACGCAGCGTTAACAAATCCCTTAAAAGTCTAAGGGTTTCCATGGGTCAGCGATGCTCACCCTTCGGCAGAGCAGCATAAAATCGGCTGCGAAACTCAGCCGCCCTCGCCAGGTGATTCGGAGAACATCTCCATCTTACCCTCTTTCCCGTCCATCTCGTCGGCGGTGGGCAGCGGGTCTTTCTTAGTGATGATCACCGGCCAAAGTTCGGAATATTTCCGGTTGAACTCCACCCATTTCTCCATGTCCGGCTCGGTATCGGGCCGGATCGCGTCGGCGGGGCATTCGGGTTCGCACACGCCGCAATCGATGCATTCGTCGGGATGGATCACCAGCATATTCTCCCCCTCGTAGAAACAATCCACGGGGCAGACTTCGACACAATCTGTGTATTTGCAGGCGATGCAGGCATCGTTGACGATATAGGTCATGGGCGGGCGGGTCCTGTAAACTCACATTTAAGCCGGAGGTAAGTCAGCAAGACGGGGGATGCAAGGCGACGACATGTCCGTGTCACGGCTTTGTCACTCGGACCCATCGCCGTCACGGAACGACGTCATATCCCGACGGTCTTTTTTGGTGGGTCGCGGACCGACACGGGCAGGCGCGGGTTCGGATGGTGGCGTCAGATCGGCATAGAGCGTCTGGGCCTCTGCCGCCGGGCCGCGTCGCTTGGCCAGCGATTCGATCCGCACCACACGAATCTGTCGGCCCTGCGGAAAGGTCAGCACATCGCCCGGCCCGATCTGCGCCGCAGGTTTGGTGACGCGTTCGGCATTCACCCGCACATGGCCATCGCTGACCTGCCGCGCCGCAAGGCTGCGGGTCTTGAAGAATCGCGCCTGCCACAACCAGCGATCGACGCGATCCTTCTGCGCGTCCTCGCTCAGGTCTTGTCCTTCAGCGCCGCCAGAACGGCGAAGGGATTATCGGGATCGACCTTGTCGGATTTCTGCGGTTTCGAGCTGTAGGTCTTGGGCTTGGTGTCGCGCGGCGGACGCTTGCCGCCCTTGCGATCCCCTTTTGGACCGCCTTTGCCCTGGGGTTTACCGCGTTTGCCTTGGGGCGCCCCATCGGACCGGCCACGTTGATCGCCATCGGCCCGCCGCGGGCGCGCATGGCCACGACCGCGCGGCGCCCAGGTGAAGGTATAAAAGACCTCCATCTCGGGCGTGGCTTCCGCCGTCTCGGTGCCGGGCAGTTCCACAGGCGTCTCGACCGGTGTTTCGGTCGGCATGTCAGCCGGCGCTTCCGCCGGAGGCTCCGCGGGCGTTTCCACGGGCGCCTCATCGGGCAACTCGGTCGGGGTCGGATCCGGCGTGTCGGCGCCGTCCGCGCCCGCCTGGGTCTCGGCCTCGACGGGGGGCTCACTTGCAGCTTCGGGTGCCGCCGGTTCCGGCTGCGGTGCCTTCACCTTCACCCGTTCACCCTTCTCACCCTTATAGCCCAGGCCACCCATCAGATCGGCGAATTGCTCCAAAGTCAGGCCGCTGATCGACAGCATATCAGGGTTCGCCTCGAACCCACCACGGCTATCCTCATTGCGCAGCAGATCGGCCAGACGCTCCAGCATATCGATGCGGATCGCACGGCTGCCCGCGCTTTTGTAGCCCGCCATCGTATCGTGACCCGCTGGCGCACCGGGATCGACCGGGATCGTCACCAGACCGGGCGGCGGGCTGTCGGGGAAGGCCTGCAAGCCCTTCGCCAAGCCCCACAGAACCAGACGCAGCCGTGTGGGCGCGGGTTTCAACAGAACCGGCAGGAAGATCGTGTATTGCCCGAACCGGACGCCATGTTTGCGCAGCAGCGCGCGGGCATCCTGATCCAGCGCCTTGATATCCTCAGCGATCTCGCCGCGCGGCACAATGCCGAACCCTTCCAGCAGACGGAACGCCACGCCACGGGCCAGGCCGGTGATCGCCTCGTCGCGCGACATCGCCAGCAGCGGCTCGAACTGCGCGGCGATCCGACGGTCGATGAAATGCTGCAACCGGCGCTGCACCTTCTGCACCACCTCGGCGCCCGCCTCGTCATCGACAAAGGCCTCAGCCACGGGCCGCAACGCCTCGTCGCCCGCGACCAGCTTGCCAACCGCGCTGTCGCCCCACATCAGCCCGCCCTGCTCGGTCAGGTCGAACTCGGTATCGGGCGCATTGTACATGCGGTCGGCGCGCAGGTGAAATTCCGGTCGCAACGCCGCCAGCGCCGCCTGGCGCAGCGTCTTGGCCTCATCGGCATTGGCCGTCTCATCCTGGCGGAAGCGAAATCCTTCGATCCGGCCAAGCATCTGGCCTTCCACGCTGACTTCACCCTGGTCGTTTACTTCAGCCACAAGGCTCTCCCTCTGTTTCAACCGGCGAAGCAGAACGCTGGTCCGCCGGTCGACAAATCTTTGCGTCAGGCCCTCGTGCAAGGCATCCGACAGACGGTCTTCTACGGCACGGGTCGCGCCGCGCCAATGGCTTTCGTCATCAAGCCATCCGCGGCGCTGCGCGACATAGGTCCAGGTGCGGATATAAGCGAGCCGTTTGCTCAGCGTGTCGATATCACCCTCGGGCCGGTCGATCCGTTTGACCTGACGCGCCAGCCAATCATCGGGCACGCGGCCGGTTTCGTGCAGGAATTCAAAGATGCGGCCCAGAAGGTCCGCATGTTCGGCATGGGAAATCCCCCGAAAATCCGGGATATTGCACACATCCCACAGCAACCGCACGGCACGGCCATCCCCCAAACGCGCTGCAATCTCGGGCTGCGCGACAAGCGCTTTCAGGGCCTGGACATCATCCGCGTCACGCGCGCGTGTGAGCCATTCATCGTCGGTCCGCTCCTCCAGACTGGCAATCAAACGCTCCGGGGATCCGAAATCGAGCGCGGAATTCCGCCACATCAGCTTGCCCACCGGCACAAACCGATGCTCGCAGATCGCCTCGGCCACCGGATCGGGCAAAGGCGGCGCCTCACCGGTCACGCCGAAACTGCCATCATTGGTGTGTCGCCCGGCACGGCCCGCGATCTGCGCCAGCTCATTCGGCCACAGATCGCGCATCTTGCGCCCGTCGAATTTGCGCAGGCCCGAAAACGCCACATGTTTGATATCGAGGTTCAGGCCCATCCCGATGGCATCTGTCGCCACCAGCACATCCACATCGCCGTTCTGATAAAGCTCCACCTGCGCGTTGCGCGTGCGCGGACTGAGCGCCCCCATCACCACCGCCGCGCCACCCTTCTGCCGGCGCAGCAACTCGGCCATGGCATAGAGGTTCTCAACCGAAAACCCCACAATCGCGGATCGCGAGGGCATCCGGCTTATCTTTTTCGAACCTGCATACACAAGCTGTGAAAAACGCTCGCGCTGGATGAATTCAGCCTCCGGCACCAGGGCCGCGATGGCATTGCGCATCGTGCTGGCACCCAGAAACAGCGTCTCATGCAGGCCGCGTGCGTGCAGCAAACGGTTGGTGAAGACATGGCCCCGTTCGGGATCGGCGCATAGCTGGATTTCGTCGATCGCCACGAAATCGGCGCCGTTGCCCAGCGGCATCGCCTCGACCGTACAGACCCAATATTGCGTCCGCTCCGGCACGATCCGTTCTTCGCCGGTGACCAGCGCCACAACCGACGGCCCCCGCAAGGCGACAATCTTATCGTAGACCTCGCGCGCCAACAGGCGCAGGGGCAGACCGATCACGCCGGTCCGATGGCCCAGCATCCGTTCGATCGCATAATGGGTTTTGCCGGTATTGGTGGGGCCCAGCACCGCCGCGATTCGTTTCATAGACCGTTGCCCCTATCGTCCAGGCCACAATGGGCGGCCTGCACAGTGTCATTGACGCCAAGGTGCGGTCACACTTGGTGATGCGCAACCCGGCCCGGCGGCCCTGTCCATACCCTGTGGCTAAAGCGCCTCGCCTTCCAGTTGGACGCGCAGATCTTCGACCAGCCTCAGGATATCGGGCTGTTGAGGATGGATCGCATGGGCGGCCTCATAAGCCTGCAACGCGCGGTCCTGATCGCCCATATCCTCCAGCATGATGCCCAACCCGGTCAGCGCCTCGAAATGGCGCGGCTCCAGCGCCAGAACCCGCTGAAGATCCGCAATTGCGGGGCCATACATCTGTTGCATGAAGAACATCGTCGCGCGCGCATTCCAGCCTTCGGCGAATTCAGGCGCGTGGTCGACCAGGGCCGTCAGGTGATCATAGGCCGCATCGTAATCCTCGACCTCCAGGGCCTCTTGGCCGCGCCGCAATAGGTAATCCGCCGTCGCCGAGCCCGAGATGGACCAGCGTTGGCGCACCTCTTCTTCGACAACGCTCCAATTGCGCAGGTCGGGATTCGCCAGACGATCCAGCAGGTCGTCGACAGTGGATTGCGCGGATGCAACTACGGGAATCCCGCACAAGACTGCCGCGACGAGAGCGTTGATGATGAGTCTCGGAAACGTCATGCTTTGTAACGTAGCATTCCGCGCAGCCAATACTAGATCAAGGCTGTGTGAGCGTGCTTGGACGCCAGGGAAAACAAGGGATGAGCTCAGATGAGCAATGCAATTATTGAGGCCGCGGTTGCGGCACTCTCCGAAAAGTTGGACGGCTCGGATTTCGACGGGTCGGCCCGGTTCGAGATCGAAGGCGAAGGCGCCGTCATGGTCGATGGGGCCGGCGTGCGCGCCGCCGAAGATGGCGAAGCCGCCGATGTGACGATGTCGGCTGAGGCAGACGTGTTCCAGGAAATCATGGCCGGGGATCTGAACCCCACCGCAGCCTTCATGTCCGGCAAGTTGAAGCTGGACGGTGACATGGGCACGGCCATGAAACTGGGCGGAGCGCTCAGCTGATGCTCAGCGGCCCCACCCCCACCGGGCTGACGCCCGCCCCGTTCTTCGCGGAGGTCGCCGATGGCCCCGACGGAGCCGAGGCATGGTGGGTGGAGGCCGACGACACGACGCGGCTGCGCCTTGCAGTGTGGCCGCGCGGCGACAAGGGAACCGTTTTGATGTTTCCCGGTCGTACCGAATATGCCGAGAAATATGGCCGCCTCGCCCGCGATATGGCCGAGCAAGGCTATGGCATGGTGGCGTTGGATTGGCGCGGCCAGGGCCTGGCCGACCGGCCCCAGCACAATCCCGGCATGGGCCATGTCATCGATTTCGATGAATATCAAAGCGATGTCGCTGCGTTCATGGCCGCGATCGCGGATCTGGATCTGCCCAAGCCCTATTACCTGATCGGCCATTCGATGGGCGGCTGTATCGGGTTGCGGGCGCTTTACAACGGGCTCGACGTGGCCGCCGCCGCCTTCACTGGCCCGATGTGGGGAATACAGATCCCCGGCGCGCTGCGGTTCATCGCACCGATCCTGTTCGGCATTGCCGAGCCGCTCGGCCTGTCGAAGTCTTACGTGCCGACCTTGCGCGAATGGAAGGCGCTGCCGTTTGAGGGCAACATCCTGACCTCCGACCCCGAGCAATACGCCTATATGGAGCATCAGACCGCCACCCATCCGGAACTGACGCTTGGCGGCCCGTCCTATACATGGCTGAAACTGGCCCTGGCCGAGAGCGCGGCTTTGATGCGCTTGCCCGCGCTGGATCTGCCGGTGGTCGCGATTGTCGGCACTGATGAGCGCCGCGTGTCGCAAGAGGCCCCAAAGCGGCGGATGGCGGATTGGCCGCGCGGCAAGTTGATCATGCTGGACGGCGCACGCCACGAAATCCTTCTCGAGGCCCCCGCCCTGCGCCAAAAGGCGCTCGACGCGATTATTGGCCTGTTCAATGCCCATCCCCGGGCAGCGCACGCTTAACCGAGCGTTCGCGCAACACCCGTCACGCCCATCCTATACCTGCCTGCGATGATCATCGACCAAGCATAGGTCAGGCCCGCACGCTCGCCTCTGACACCGGCGAGTGCATGGGCCAGAAACCGAATATGCGCATCTTCGACCTGACCGGGTGACACCGGTTGGGGGCTTCGACCGCTTTTGGAAGCGGCGCCGCTTCTCACTTGGGTTCGATTTCAAGGATCACCCGAGACGCCCCAAGACCGGATCAACCGTTGCGCCCCAGCCCGGCGCCGCGGCGTTTCGGCCTGTCCGCAGCCCCCCGCTCAGGCGGCGGTCAGCACCCCATCTTCCAGGCGCAGGATGCGATCCATCCGCGCCGCCAACGCGTGGTTATGGGTGGCGATCAAGGCGCTCAACCCCGTTCCGCGCACCAGCTCCATCAGAACGTCGAAGACCGTGTCCGATGTGGCCGGGTCCAGATTGCCCGTGGGCTCATCGGCCAGCAGCAGCGCGGGCTGATTGGCCAAAGCCCGGCAAAAGGCAACGCGTTGCTGTTCCCCGCCCGACAGTTCCGCCGGGCGATGATTCACCCGTGCCGCCAAGCCCACACGGCCCAGCAGATCCTCGGCCCGCGCCTGTGCGGCATCCGCCGGGATGCCATGGGCCAGTTGCGGCAAGACGATGTTTTCCGAGGCCGAGAACTCCGGCAACAGATGGTGGAACTGATAGACAAAGCCCACCATGCCGCGCCGCGCCGCCGTGCGCTCCCGATCCGACGCGCGGGTGACTGCCTGACCGCCGATCTCGACCGAGCCGCGATCAGCCACGTCCAACAAACCCGCAATATGCAGCAAGGTCGACTTGCCCGCCCCCGACGGCGCGATCAGACCGACGATTTCGCCCGCCTCAATCTCAGCCGACGCGCCACGCAGCACCGAAATCTCATTCGGCTGGCCGTGATTATAGGCCTTCTCGATCCCGTCGAGCACCAGGGCCTTATTCATAGCGCAGTGCCTCCACCGGGTTCATCCGCGCCGCGCGTCTTGCGGGAAAGATCGTCACGGCGAAACTCAGGCCCAGCGCCAGGAAGACGGCGCTCAGCACGTCGTCCAATTCAAGCCGCGCGGGCAATTCCGAGATCAGCCGCACCGACGGATCCCAGACGCCGCCCCCCGCGATCCAGTTCACCGCCGAGAAAATCGGATCGATCCAGATCGCAAAGGCGCAGCCCAGCGCCACGCCCATCACCGTGCCCGCCACACCCGTGACCGAGCCGCAGATGAAGAAGACCCGCAGGATTGACCCCTCGCTCAGCCCGATGGTGCGCAGGATGCCGATATCGCGGGACTTGTTTTTCACCAGCATGATCAGGCCCGACACGATGTTCATCGTCGCAATCAGCACCAGGATCGACAGGATGATGAACATGATGTTGTCCTCCATCTGCAGGGCTTGCAGGAAGGCGCCGGAATTGTCCTGCCAGGTGCGCAGATACACGTTCTGCCCGGCAGCGACCTGTACCTGCGCATAAAGGAAATTGGCGCGCTCGGGATCGCTGACCGAGACATCGATCTGATCGGCGACACCATCGCGCCCGAAGAACCGTTGCGCCTCGGCCAGCGGCAGATAGAGCCGCACCCGGTCGATATCGCTGCGCCCGACCTGGAAGATGTAAACCACCTCATAGGTGCCCACGCGCGCCGCGCGCCCGCCCGCCGTCTGCGCGCCATTGGGGGAGGTGATGCGGATCTCGTCGCCCTCGATCACGCCCAGGCGCCGGGCCATGCCCGACCCGATGGCGACCCCTTCATCCAGACGTTCCAGATCACCCCAGGCAATCTCCGGGTCCTCGACCAGGGGGACGGTGCGCAGATCCTCCAGCGACATGCCGATCACCTGCCCGAACGTATCCGCACGGCTGGAGCTGACCATCACCTCCGCGCGCACCACCGCCGCGGCATGGGCCACACCGGGCACCTCGCGGATGGCCGCGGCGATGGCGTCGGGCTCGGGGATCGTGCGCGTCGTGGCCCGCCGCCCTTCCAGCGCCTCGGCGACCGCCGGATTGCTCTCGATCAGCGCCAGCTCTTCGGCCGAGTAATCCAACCGGTCATGGCCATGGACCACGATATGCGGATCGGCGCCCAGGATCGTGCCGACAAATTCGTACCGAAAGCCCGAGCGCACGGCGAGCGTGGCGATCAGCGCCATCACCGCCAGGCTGATGCCCAGAAAACTGATCCAGGTCATCGTGCTGATGCCGCCCTCGGCCCGGCGCGCGCGCAGGTAACGCCAAGCGATCATGAACTCGAACCGGGAAAACGGGCGTGGCGGGCTGCTCGTTGGGTGGGACATCGATTATCCTTCTGTGCTTGGGCGCAAGGTGGGGATTTCGCCGCCCAAGTCAACACGGCACCGCCACGGGGGAATACCGCGGCAACAAGAGCGTTGAACCTAGGCGCCATGTCGCTTTTAATCGTGTGTGTCGCAAACGGACCATGCGGCGCTTTTTACGATGGAACATCGTTTTGGTCCGAACAGGGAGAGTCAATCGTGACACTTTTCAACGCACATCATGTGCACCCCGCCGCCCGCGCCTATGCGCAGGAGGTTGCCGACGGCACAATGGATCGGCGCGAATTTTTAACCCGAGCCACCGCGCTTGGCGTATCTGCAGCTGGCGCCTATGCGCTGATCGGCGCCACCCCAGCCGCCGCCGATGGACATATCGCGCCGGGCGGCACGATGCGCATCCAGATGGATGTGCGCGCGCTGAAAGATCCACCGACCTTTGACTGGCCGCAAATGGCCAATGTCGCCCGCGGCTGGCTGGAATATCTGGTCCAGTATAACCGCGACGGCGTGTTCGAACCCCGCCTGCTGGAAAGCTGGGAGGTCAACGAAGACGCGACCCAATATGTGCTGAACCTGCGCCAGGGCGTGCAGTGGAACGATGGCACGCCCTTCACCGCCGCCGACGTCGCCTATAACGTCACGCGCTGGTGTGACGCCTCGATCGAGGGCAATTCGATGGCCAGCCGGATGGCGGCGCTGATGGAAAACGACCAATTGCGCGACGGCGCGCTTGAGATCACCGATGATCACACGGTGGTGCTGAACCTGTCGCGGCCTGACATCACGATCCTGCCGACGATCTCGGATTATGCCGCCGCCATCGTGCAGGACGGCTTTTCCGGCAGCCCCTCCGACAACCCGGTCGGCACAGGCCCCTACCGCCTGGCCGAGATCGAGGTCGGCGTGCGCGCCGTGCTGGAACGCAACGCCGATCATACGTGGTGGGCTGAGGGCACCGGCGCGTTTCTCGACCGGATCGAGTTCATCGATCTGGGCCAGGACCAAGCCGCCCATGTCGCCGCCGCCGAGGCGGGCGAGATGGATATGCTCTACGAAACGCTGGGTGATTTCATCGATATCTTCGATGCCATTGGCTGGACCAAATCCGAGGCGGTGTCGGCGAATTCGCTTGTCTTGCGCACCAACCAGAGCGTCGAGCCCTATAACGATGTCCGCGTCCGGCGCGCGCTGGCCCTGGCCTGTAACAACGAAGTGCTGATGGAGCTTGGCGTGAACGGTCTGGGCACCGTGGCCGAAAACCACCATGTCTGCCCGATCCATCCCGAATATGCCGATATCGGTCCGGCGGTTTACGACCCCGACGCCGCGCGCACGCTGATGGAAGAAGCGGGCCAGATGGACTTCGAGCACGAGCTGATCTCCATCGACGACACCTGGCGTCGCCCGACGACGGATGCCTTGGCAGCGCAATTGCGCGATGCGGGCTTCACCGTCACGCGGACCATTTATCCGGGCAATACGTTCTGGAACGATTGGGCGAACTACCCGTTCTCGTCCACCGATTGGGGCCACCGCCCGCTGGGTGTGCAGAACCTGACGCTGGCCTATACGACCGGCGCGGCCTGGAACGAAACCGCCTTTGCCAATGAGGAATTCGACACGCTTCTGGCCGAAGCCTCGGCCATCGCCGATGCCGATGCGCGGTCCGAGATCATGGCACAGATCCAGCAGATCATGATCGATGAAGGTGTGGTGATTCAGCCCTATTGGCGCTCGATCTACCGCCATTTCACCGACAATGTGGTCGGAGCGGAAACCCATCCGATCTTCGAAATACATGTCCATAAGTTAGGGTTCGCAGCCTAACTCACTTCGTTTATACGGTTTTAGCGCGGCGGCGGGTCATCCCGTCGCCCGCTTTTTTGTAGTGAGTTCTGGTTTCAGTTATGTCCACCTCCGACGGCGATCGCAGCAAGGATGCGATAGCAATCTACCAAGGCCTGCTCGACCTGATGGGTCGGGCGATCACACATCGTGATTTCGATGCCTATTCGGCCTACGTGGCCTTGCCGCATTACATCGAAACCGAAGGCAGCGCGCTGATGATCGAAACACGCGATCAACTCAGCGCCGTGTTCAACGATATCTGTGATCGCCTGGCGCGCATCGACATCGATGGGCTGACTCGCCATTGCCTCTCGGCGACATTTACCGCGCCGGATCAGATCACCGGCACACATATCACCTGGCAAGTGACCCGCAGCAATGCGATCCAGGAAAGCTACAAGGTCCACTCGGTCCTGACCCGTGGCGCGGGGATCTGGCAGGTGGCCAGTGGCACCTATACCGGCGATACGGACACCCTGCCCTGCAGCATGTCCCGCAGCCTGCGCGAGGTGGGCGCCCGCCCGGTGCCGACCCGGCAACATCCCTGCACCGGACAGCCCGGCCCGTCATCGGGGCCGAAAGCGTCGGACCGGTAACCAAAGACTATGCGCGTCCGCCACAGAGCCCTAATCTATCGGCCCAGGGTTCAACGGCGCGCGGGTGACGGAAGATGATCGACCACATGGAACTGACGGTCAGCGATTTCGACCGTGCCAAAGCGTTCTATTCCGCAGCCTTGGCGCCGCTTGGCGCCCGCTATCTGGTCACGCTCCCACCCGAGCAGACCGACGGCGTTGCGGTGGGCGGCTTTGGCCAGCGGGACCGCGCCTATCTTTGGATCAGCCAAGGCACGCCGCAGCGCCCCAGCCTGCATATCGCCTTTACCGCCTCCCGCCGCGATCAGGTCGATGCCTTCCACCAAGCCGCTTTGGCCGCCGGCGGCACCGATAATGGCACGCCGGGCCTGCGCCCGCACTACCACCCCGACTATTACGGCGCTTTCGTGCTCTGCCCCGATGGCCATAATATCGAGGCCGTTTGCCACGCACCTGTTGCGCCGTAAACCTTGACGCCCTCCCCCGTTCCAGCCCACATGGACGCCCGGATCGGAGAGCGCCATGTTTGAACCAGCCATCACCGGATCAGGCGTCTTCACGCCCGATCAGAGCATTTCCAACGATGAATTGGTGGTGGCCTTCAATGCCTATGCCGATGCTTGGAATGCCGACCATGCCCAAGCGATTGCGGCGGGTAAGGCGGAGGCGATGCAGCATTCTTCCAGCGATTTTATCAAAGCGGCGTCGGGCATCGAACGCCGCTATGTGCTGGACAAGACGGGTGTGCTGGACCCTGCGGTGATGCATCCGCTGCTGCCCGCGCGCGAGATGGACCAGATCAGCGCCATGGCCGAGATGGGTGTGGATGCCTGCCAGAAGGCTCTGGATATGGCCGGGGTCGCGGCGGTGGAGGTCGATGCGGTGATCTGCGCGGCGTCGAACCACGAACGCGCCTATCCCGCTATCGCCATCGAGATCCAAGAGGCGCTTGGCACCGGCGGCTTCGGGTTTGACATGAACGTGGCGTGTTCCTCGGCGACGTTCGGGATCCAGGCGGCGGCGGATATGATCCGCGCGGGCAGCATCCGGCGCGCGCTGGTCGTGAACCCCGAGATCTGCTCGGCCCATCTGGAATGGCGCGACCGCGATTGCCATTTCATCTTTGGCGATGTCGCCACGGCGGTTCTGATCGAGCGCGCAGACCTGGCCAAAGGGCCGCGCTTCACGATCAAATCCACCCGCTGCGCGACGCAGTTTTCCAACAACATCCGCAACAACAATGGCTTCCTGCGCCGCACCCGCGACGGCCATATGGAAGACCGCCGCGATATGCAGTTCATGCAGAACGGTCGCAAAGTCTTCAAAGAGGTGCTGCCGCTGGTCTCGAAACACATCGCCGAGCATATGGACTCCGAAGGCGTCGAGGCCGCCGATCTCAAACGCCTCTGGCTGCACCAGGCCAACAAGACGATGAACGATTATATCGGCAAGAAGGTTCTGGGCCGCGTCCCGGAAGACGGCGAGCAGCCCAATATTCTACAGGATTACGCCAATACCTCTTCGGCGGGCTCGATCATCGCCTTTGCGCAATATTCCGATGATTTCGCGCCGGGCGATACCGGCCTGATCTGCTCGTTCGGGGCGGGCTATTCCGTCGGCTCGGTGATTGTGGAAAAGACCACCTAGCAGCACGCGAGATCGCCAACTCAAAGCCCAGAGGATAGGCCGCCAGATTATGGGCTGCCGCGGCGAGCGGCACGCGGTTTCTGAAATGCCCACCGCGTGCGACACCAAGCCTGCCAGGCGGTCCGGTTCACATGTCGATATGGCCTAGTAAATCGGGAACCTTGCGCATAGCTCGATGACCTGCGCCTTCACCTTGGCCTCCACTTCAGCGTTCTCGGCGCCGTCTTTGGCTTTCAAGCCGTCAACGATTTCAACGATCCAATCGCCGATCTGGCGGAACTCGGCTTCGGAAAATCCGCGTGTGGTTGCGGCAGGTGACCCAAGGCGCAGCCCCGAGGTGATTGTCGGCTTTTCGCTGTCGAACGGGATGCCGTTCTTGTTGCAAGTGATATTCGCGCGGCCAAGGGCCGTTTCGGCAATATTGCCTTTGACGCCTTTGGGCCGGAGATCCACCAGCATGAGATGGGTATCCGTCCCGCCGGTGACGACGTTGAGGCCACCGGTTTGCAATTGATCGGCCAGGGCCTGCGCATTGGCGATGACCTGGCGCTGATACTCCGTGAAGGCGGGCTGCAACGCCTCGCCGAAGGCCACGGCCTTGGCGGCAATCACATGCATCAAGGGCCCGCCCTGGATGCCGGGAAAAATGGCCGAGTTGACCGCCTTGGCCAAAGCGTTGTCATTGGTCAGGATCATGCCGCCGCGCGGCCCGCGGAGGGTTTTGTGCGTGGTCGTCGTCGCCACATGCACATGCGGAAACGGCGAAGGATAAAGACCCGCCGCAATCAGACCCGCGAAATGCGCGATATCCGCCAGCAGAACCGCCCCGACCTGGTCGGCAATGGCGCGGAACCTGGCAAAGTCGAGCTGGCGCGGAATGGCAGAGCCGCCCGCGATGATCATATTCGGCCGATGCTGCAGCGCCAGGGCCTCGATCTGATCGTAATCGACATCCAGCGTCTCCGGCCGCACGCCGTAATGGACGGCATTGAACCATTTGCCCGACTGGTTGGGCTTGGCGCCGTGGGTCAGATGGCCACCGGCATCCAGCGACATGCCAAGGATCGTATCGCCCGGCTGCAACAGCGCCTGAAATATGCCCTGATTGGCCTGGCTGCCGGAATTGGGCTGCACATTGGCAAAGTCACATCCAAACAGCTGACAGGCCCGCTCGATGGCGAGCCGTTCGGCTTCATCCACATATTGGCAGCCCCCGTAATACCGGCGCCCGGGATAGCCTTCGGCATATTTGTTCGTCATCACCGAGCCTTGCGCCTGCATCACGGCCCTGGAGACGATGTTTTCAGATGCGATCAGCTCGATTTCATCGCGCTGACGGCCAAGCTCGCGGGTGATCGACCCAAAGATCGCGGGATCGGTATCGGCCAGATCGGATGCGAAAAACCCAAAGCTGCGGTGCTGTGTGTTCATGATGTCAGTTCCCTATGCCACGCGGTCGCGCGGCGCCTTGCCTTCGAAAAAGTCGTTCAGATTGTCGAGCACGCGCAAGCCCATGGCCTGCCGCGCCTCACGCGTGGCGCTGCCAAGATGGGGCAGCATCACCAGGTTGTCGCATTGGCTGAGCATCGGGTTGACCGACGGTTCGCGTTCGAAGACATCCAATGCCGCGCCGCCAATCATGTCGAACATCAGCGCCTGGGCCAGCGCGGCTTCATCAACCACTTCGCCCCGGGCGGTATTGATCAGAAACGCGTCGGGCTTCATCAGATCCAGACGTCGGCTGTTGATCATCTTCGCATTCTCCGCGCCGCCCGGGCAATGCAACGAGACGAAATCACACAGCGGCAGAAGCTCTTCGATGGTGGCGACCTGGGTCGCGCCATAGGTGGCCAGCAGATCGGGACGCACCGCGGAGCGGTTGAACACGATGATGTTCATGCCAAACCCGAAATGCGCGCGTTTGGCCATTTCCTGACCGATGCGCCCAAACCCGACAATGCCCAGCGTCTTGCCCGACACCTTGGTGCCGATCAGATGGGTCGGGCGCCAACCATCCCATTGCCCGGCCCGCAACTCGCGCTCGCCGTCGCCGGCGCGGCGCGCGACCATCAGCATCAGCGTCATGGCAAGATCGGCGGTGCATTCCGACAGCACATCGGGGGTGTTGGTGATGGCGATGCCCTGGGTCTTGGCCTGTTCCACGTCGATATGCGTGTAGCCGACACCATAATTCGCCAGGATCTTGGTCTGCGCCTTCGGCACGTCCAAGGCTTGCGCCCCGATCTTGTCTGTGACGGTGGGCAGAACGGCATCATAGCGCTGGATCGCCTCGCGAAACTCGTCCGGTGTCAGGGGGCGATCGCTGCGGTTCAACTCGACATCGTAATGTGCGGCCAGCTTTTGTTCGACGGCGGCGGGCCAGCGGCGGGTCACCAGAACGGTTGGTTTCGTCATCACGCAGCCTCCATCACGCTTGCAATTGTGGCGCCGATCACGGCGGGGTTTTCGGCCACCGTCACACCCGCGGCCGAAAGGATCTCGACCTTTTCGGATGCGCTTTCCCCAAAGGCCGAGATGATCGCGCCCGCATGCCCCATGGTGCGCCCTTTGGGTGCGGTCAGCCCGGCCACGTAAGCCACCACCGGTTTGCTCACGTGATCGCGGATATATTCGGCGGCCTCGGCCTCTTGCGGGCCGCCGATCTCACCAATCAGGGTAATGATATGGGTATCGGGATCCTTCTCGAAACGCGCGAGGATGTCCTTGAAGGACGAGCCGTTGATCGGGTCGCCGCCGATGCCGACCGACGTCGACACGCCGATGCCGCGTTCCTTCAACTGACTGGCCGCTTCATAGCCAAGCGTCCCCGAGCGGCCGACAATGCCCACATGGCCCGGAAGATAGATGTGCCCCGGCATGATCCCGAGCAAAGCCTTGCCCGGGCTGATCGTGCCCGCGCAATTGGGGCCGGTCAGCACCATACGACGCTCTTTGGGATAGCGGTACATATAGCGTTTCACGCGGATCATATCCTGGGCGGGAATGCCGTCGGTGATGCAGACGCAATACCGGATGCCCGCATCGGCGGCCTCCATGATGCTGTCGGCGGCAAAGGGGGGCGGAACGAAGACGAGCGAGGCTTCGGCCCGTGTTTCCGCAACCGCCTCTGCCACCGTGTCAAAGACCGGAAGCCCGTCGACACGCTCGCCGCCTTTGCCGGGCACGACGCCACCGACGACATTGGTGCCGTAGTCCAGCATGTCCCTGGTATGGAACCGCGCCATTTTGCCGGTGATGCCCTGGACAATGACGCGGGTGTCTTTGTCGAGAAGAATGCTCATAATGCGGCCCTCATGTTCACACCCTGCGCAAGGTCGTTTTTCCAGGCCCCGACGGCACGCTCGGCGGCCTCCTGCAGGGTGGCGGCGCGAATGATCGGCAGGCCGGACCGCGCGAGTATCTTTTGCCCCTGTTCCACGTTGGTGCCTGCAAGTCGGACGATCACAGGCACGTCGACCTCGACCTCTTTCAACGCTTGCACCACACCTTCGGCCACCCAATCGCAGCGATTGATGCCCGCGAAGATGTTCACCAGGATCGCCTGAACCTTCTTGTCCGACAGAACCAGCCGAAACGCCTTGGCCACCCGTTCGGGTGTCGCCCCGCCCCCGATATCGAGGAAATTCGCGGGCTCGCCACCGGCGAGTTTGATCGTGTCCATCGTCGCCATCGCCAGACCCGCGCCATTGACGATGCAGCCGATATTGCCGTCCAGACCCACATAGTTCAGCCCGCGATCCGCCGCGCGGCTTTCGCGCGGATCCTCCTGGCTTTTGTCGCGCAACTCGGCGATCTGGGGATGCCGGAACAGCGCATTGTCATCGAAGGTCATCTTCGCATCGAGCGCGATCACCCGGTGATCTTCGGTGATGACAAGCGGATTGATCTCGACCATCGTCGCGTCAAGTTCGGTAAAGGCGCGATAGCAGCCTTTCATGGTGCGGACCATTTGCGGAACCAGCGCGGCCTCAACCCCCAGTTTGAAGGCGATCTGGCGGCACTGGAATTCGCGCAAGCCCACCGCAGGCTCCACCACCGCGCGCACGATGCTGTCGGGTTTGTCGGCCGAGATCTCCTCGATCTCCATGCCGCCCTCGGCGGAGGCCACGATCATCACGCGCTGCGTCGTACGGTCGAGGACAAATCCCAGATAGATCTCGTTGGCGATCAGGACGGCGGTTTCGACATAGACCCGATAGACACCCTTCCCTTCGGGCCCGGTCTGATGCGTGACCAGCTTCATCCCGAACATGTTCTCGCAGGCCTCATAGATCTCGGTATCGGTCTTGCACACCTTCACACCCCCCGCCTTGCCGCGCCCGCCCGCATGAACCTGGGCCTTGACGACCCAACGCTCGCCGCCCAATTCGCTGGCGCGATACGCGGCTTGTTCGGGGCTGTAGGCAAGGGCGCCGTCGGGGACGGTGACCCCGAAGCCCGACAGCACTTCCTTGGCCTGATATTCGTGGATATCCATGTCTCGCCTCCCTAAGACCGTCGATTTGCTTCGCGTTACTCGGCGGCGATCGCCTTGCCGTAATGCTGCTGCAACGCCGCATCGACGCGCGTCTGATCCACCTGCGCGCCAAGATCGCGCAAAGCGGCGGCAAAGCGGTTCACGATATCGGTGATTGCCGCTTCGGACAGCAGGTTGAGGATGCCGATTCGCACCTGCACCGGCTCCGACAGGGTGGGCCAGATGCCAAAATCCTGCGCGCGACAATGCTGCACCAGCTCCATCTCTCGCCCGGCCAGCGCGTCGGGCAGGTTCAGCACGACCAGCGACGGCATGTTGGACGTCACGTGGCAGCCCATTGCCTGGACCGCGGCCCTCAAGGCTGCTTCATGGAATGTGTAATCCGCGGCCCTTTGCGCAATCGTCTGCTGGATGCAGATCCGAAGCGCTTCGTGGAAGGCCGACACCGCGTAGGCGGAATGGGTTCGGTGATAGGTGCCCTTGTCGACATCCTTGCCATCGATGATGCCCCAATGCCGCGCCTCAAGGATCGGATGATGACAGAAGGTACGCGTTCCAGTGGCGCGCAGTGTCGCGATATAGCGATCCGAAAAAGAGACCGGCGCATAGGTCAATGGCAGGCAACAGATGCCTTTCTGCGGGCACGACGCCCAGCCGTGAATTCCCGGATACTCATCGATGCGGAAGTCGCCGACCCCGAGGCTTGAGACCGCGTCGACCAGCCCCATCACGTCGTGCCTTTCGCACGCGTCGCTGAAGCCGCGCAAATCGTTCACCCGGCCAGACCCGGTTTCCCAATGGGCCATCGCCGCCCATTTCGGCTTGTGTTCGGCCAGGGCGGCGTCGACGATCTCGCCGGTTACGCTTTGCCCGTGCGGCACGTCGATGATCACGACATTTTCGGTCTGCGGGTCCAGGGAATTGGCCGCCAACTCCTCAGCCGTGGCGGCCTTCATGCGCAGGGTCAGCCCGTCGATGCCCGAGAAGGTGCCGTTGACGAACATCACCACCTTGTCGCCCGGCATCACGACCGAGAACATCATGTCCAACCCGCTCCAACCGGTGCCGGCGACACCGAACGTGTGTGTGTTGTCCGTCCCCATCACCTGGCGGAGCATCTGCTTGCACTCGACCATGCCGCGCAGGACCGCCGGATGCATATGATCGGCCAGGCCCGCACCGGCATAGCGCGTCAGGACGCGGGCATCGGTGTGGCCCGGGCCGGGGCCAGCGGCGATGGTGTTCGGGATATCGAGCTGAGGGAATGCGAGTGCATTGGACATTTTCTTTCCTCCGAAACCTGTGCTTGCGAAACTTAGTTGCTCCAAAAGCCGCAGTCACAGGTGATAAATACGTTGCGAAGAAAGAAAACGCCCCTTAGTCCTACTTATGGGTATCTATTTGGGTAGGAAAAATACTACCCATAAGTCCAAATATACGGTTGTATACTGAAAATTGACCCACCCGAATGGGTAGTTTGTTAAGAACTAGGCAACTAAATCAGATGGTTAATGAAACGGGATCTCCGATCGACATCATGCTGGCCGACGGTAATCCGCTGGTCCTGTCGGCGCTGTCCGAGCTGATTGATCGCGATCCGCGATTCTCTCTGGTGGCCACCGCCGCGACGGCGGAGGGCTTTCTGGGTACGGTGATGCGGGTGCCGGTTCAGGTCGGTGTGATCGACTGGACCCTGCCAGTGCTTGGGGGGGCCAAGCTGATCGAAGTGTTACGCGACCAGGCCAATGCCCCGCGCATTGTTGTCTATGCCGAGGATACCGGCGATCTGCCGCGCCTGGCGATGACGGCGGGTGCCGCCGCCTTTGCCCCGCGGTCGAGCGATGCGGAAACGCTGATGGAGACCTGTATCGATGTCGCGGCGGGCAAGATGGTGTTTCCATTCCTCGATATCCGCGATTTGCAAAGCGATCCAATCCACCAATTGTCCCGAAAAGAAAGGGCCATGCTGGAGGCGTTGTCGAAGGGCCTGACCAACCGAGAGCTTGCCAAAGAGCTGGATATCACGATCAACACCGTAAAATTCCATCTCTCGAACCTCTACGAAAAGCTGAGCGTCAAGAACCGGGCGCAGGCGATTGCGTTCTATTATTCGTCGCGTCTGGCGCTGGAAAAAGCGCCGAACGGTATACCCAGATAGACCGAAACCCGCCTTGACAGAATGTGTCTGTGCTGACCTTTCTCGCGCAACAATATGACCATTCGAAAGGTTCGACTCATGTCGTTTCACCCCGTGACCCAAGCGCCAGGCCGTCTCAATCGCTCGGAACTGGCTGTGCCGGGCAGCCAGCCGCAAATGTTTGAAAAGGCGGCCCAATCCGATGTGGATGTGATCTTTCTGGATCTTGAAGATGCGGTCGCCCCGGACGAAAAGGAGCAGGCCCGCAAGAACATCATCAAGGGCCTGAATGAGATCGACTGGGGCAACAAGTCCATGTCCGTGCGCATCAACGGGCTCGACACCCACTACATGTATCGCGATGTGGTGGATGTGGTCGAACAGGCCGGCGAACGGCTCGACCTGATCATGATCCCCAAGGTCGGCACCGCGGCAGATGTCTACGCCGTGGACATGATGGTGACGCAGATCGAAGACGCGAAAGGCTACTCAAAGCGCATCGGCTTCGAGCACATCATCGAAACCGCCTTGGGCATGCAGAATATCACCGAGATTGCCGGCGCCTCCAAGCGCAACGAGAGCCTGCATTTTGGGGTTGCGGATTATGCCGCCTCGACCCGCGCCCGCACCACGATCATCGGCGGCGTGAACGAGGATTATGCGGTGCTCACCGACCCCGACGAGAGCGGTAACCGCGCCACCCATTGGGGCGACATGTGGCACTATGCGCTGGCCCGCATGGTCGTGGCCGCCCGCGCCAATGGCTTGCGCCCCATCGACGGACCCTTCGGCGACTTCCAGGACGCTGACGGCTACAAGGCCGCCGCCTACCGTGCTGCCGTCCTGGGCTGCGAGGGCAAATGGGCCATCCACCCCAGCCAGATCGCCCTCGCCAATGAGGTCATGAGCCCGTCGGACGCCGAAATCACCAAGGCGCAGCGCATCCTGGCCGCAATGGCCGAGGCCGAAGCCGCAGGCAAGGGCGCCGTCAGCCTCGACGGGCGCCTCATCGATTACGCTTCGATCCGGCAAGCCGAAGTATTGGTCGAGAAAGCGAAGCAGATCTCGGCGGGGTGATGAAAGGGCGCAGTTCTGGCACTGCGGGCCAAGACGCTGTGAGCTGATCCATCACGCATCGACCACGCTGAACGACACTCAGACAGCGTCAGAGCGGACCATGGCAGGGGTCCGTTCTGACGCTAAGAACCGACATCGGACACAACACGTGCGGTGGCACGTTGCGCCTTTTTGACAGGCGGACAATGCCGCGCTGGGCGCCTTTGCCCCACCCTCCCAGACACAACCCAGGCGCGAATTTCCTTTGCGTCAATGCGAATCCTGTGCCAGCTTAAATGTCTGACATTTGAAGCAAGCGAGACGATCACCACGAAATCACCTGTTCTTTGGGAGGAGAACGACCATGAATTTACGCCCTGATCCGACCTTTTATCCCTCCGCCAAGATGGCGATGGAGGCGCCTGTGGAAACACTGGCCTTCACGCTGATGCTCAGTCCGGATGGATCGAAACCTGATGGGCTTGCGGTGGTGAATGTGGACCCGACCTCGGACAAATACGGCCAGATCGTGCACGAGCTTTACGTGCCGAATCTGGGCGACGAGTTCCACCATTTCGGTTGGAATGCCTGTTCCTCCGCCCTGTCGCCGCTGACGGGCCACGCCTTTCTGGAGCGGCGCTATCTGATCATTCCGGGCATCCGGTCCAGCCGCATCTACATCATCGATGTGAAAGATCCGCTGGAGGCCAAGATCCACAAGATCATCGAACCGGAAGAGCTGTTCGAGAAGACCGGCTATTCCCGCCCCCACACGATCCATTGCGGGCCCGAAGGCATCTATGTCAGCACGCTTGGCGGTGGCGGCAAAGACGGCACCGATGGCCCGCCCGGCATCTTCATCATGGATTGTGAGACCTTCGATATCCTGGGCCGGTATGAGATGGATCGCGGCATCCAGGACAAGCATTACGATTTCTGGTGGAACCTGCCGCGCGATTACATGGTCAGTTCCGAATGGGGCCTGCCGCCGCAATTCGAGAACGGCGTGGTGCCCGAGGATCTGCTGAGCAACAAATACGGCCACACAATCCATTTCTGGGATTTGCGTGGGCGGAAAGTGACGAAGAGCATCGATCTGGGTGAAAATCACCAGATGGCGCTGGAGATCCGACCCGCCCATGATCCGGTCAAGGAATACGGGTTCTGCGGCGTGGTGGTCGACACGACCAATCTGCAAGGCGCGATCTTCACCTGGTGGCGGGATGAGGATGGCGAATGGCAGGCCAAGAAGACGATTACCATTGATCCGGTCCCCGCCGATGCGGACGACCTGCCCGATCTGCTGAAGGGGTTTGGTGCAGTACCGCCGCTGGTCACTGATATCGACCTGAGCCTTGATGACAAGTACCTTTATGTGGCTTGCTGGGGCCTGGGCGAGATGCACCAATATGACGTCTCCGACCCGATGAACCCGGTTCTGGCGGGCAAGGTCGAGATCGGCGGGATCGTCAAAAAGACCAAACATCCCAATGGGAAAGATTTCGGCTATGGGCCCCAGATGGTCGAGATTTCCCGCGACGGCAAACGCGTCTACTGGACGAATTCGCTCTATTCCACCTGGGATGATCAGTTCTATCCCGGTGACCGCGGTGCGGCGATGGTCTGCGCCGAGGTGGGCGAAAATGGCGGGCTGACGCTGAACGATTTCTGGGTCGAGTTTCCCGAAGGCTACCGCAGTCACCAGATCCGTCTGGAGGGCGGCGATTGTTCGACCGATAGCTTCTGCTATCCGAACGTGTAAGCCTCGATGGAGGGGCTCGACACCGCGGCGGCCCTGTGGTGGGCCGTCGTTATCTCAGGCATCTATCACGGCGTGAATCCCGGCATGGGCTGGCCCCTGGCGGTCTCGGCGGCGCTGATGGAGGGCGGTGCGGAAAAGCGGCGCCCGGCGGCGCCCATCGGCCAGCCCGTCGCTGTCGGGCCTTCGATCGCGGCGTCACCGTTCGCCCAAGGGCTGCGGGCCCTGTCCGCAACGGGCAGTCTCTACCGCGCGCTCGGCGCGCTGGCGCTGGGGCATCTCTTGGCGATGCTGCTGATCCTGCTACCCTTCTCACTTCTCTTCGAACTGGTCCGCTACCAAAGCCAGATCCAAACCGGCGCGGCGATCCTGGTGATTGGCCTGGGGGCCTACCTGCTGATCAATCGCCGCCACCCGCGGATCCTGGCGCGCATCCGGCCCAACCGCCTGGCGCTGTGGTCCTTTCTGGCGGCGATGGCCCACGGGGCCGGGCTGATGCTGGTGCCGATCTATCTGGGCATTTGCGGCACAGTCGAGACCGATACAGGACATGCCGCCGCCGAAAGCCTGATCGGCGGCAACATCCTGATCGCTCTGGCGGTTTCGCTGATCCACACCGCGGCCATGATGCTCAGCGGGGGTGGGTTCGCCATCGGCGTCTACCATTGGGTCGGCCTGAAATTCCTGCGCCAAAGCTGGTTCAACCTGGATGTGGTCTGGGCGACGAGCCTGATCGCGGTGGGCGCTATCGCGCTGTTCTGGCAACACTAGATCCGATGCCGCGGCGCCTCGGGGAGAGTTTGAGAGGGGGCCGACAGCCCCCTCTCAACAGGGGGTTTGGGGGAAAGCTCCCCCAAGCGCCGGGCGACCGCGACAGCGGGCGCAACCCCTGATCTAGGCGCGGCTATCGGCCTCCAGCCGCAGCTTCATCTCCACCAGAACCTTCTGCAGTTCCAGCGTCTCTTCCAGCAGCCGCCGCGCCTCATTGATCGAAATCACCCCATCCTCAATCGACTGGTGATACTCGCCCATCAACATCGCAAAGCGTTGGCTGAGGGCAATCACGTTGGAATTGACCCCACCGCCATCATCGTCGCGCATCGAATTGCGGCGGTCCGACCCGTAGGACATCTGCCCGCCATTCAACTCAGCCAAGGCGGCGGTCACATGGGGAAAGCTCGACGCCCCTTCCAGGGCCGCCACCGCATCGACAGGAATGAATCGGTCCGCATGTTCGTCAGCTTCCGAAAAATACCGCCCCAGCGTCGCCTTCGAACGCCCCGTCAATTCGCAGGCCTGGGCGAAGCCCACATCCTTGATCAGGCGCTCCGTATGCCGTTTCAGATATCCCCGGGCTGTTGCCGCCGTTTCCGCCATCATCGCATTCCTTATCTGAACCCGCAGGAAACCCGCTTTCCCCGCACCCGTCAACTCAACGGGCAACGCTCCCTTGCGCCTCGGCAGGGGCTAATGCAAAGACAGGGCCATGGCCAAGCTCTACTTCAATTATTCGACAATGAATGCGGGGAAATCGACCCTGCTGTTGCAAGCCTCCTACAATTACATCGAACGGGGGATGCAGACCTATCTGATGATCGCCGATTTCGATGACCGCGCGGGATCGCATGGATTGATCGGGTCGCGGATCGGGATCACCGCCGAGGCGGACCCGTTTTCGGATCGTGATGACCTCTATGCCAAGATCGAGGCGCGGCTGGCCGAGGGGCCCTGCCATTGCGTGATGGTCGATGACAGCCATTGGCTGACCCGCGACCAGGTTTGGCAATTGGCGCGCGCGGTGGATGATCTGGGCGTGCCGGTGATGGCCTATGGGCTGCGCGTGGATTTCCGGGGCGAGCTGTTCCCCGGCTCTGCCGCACTTCTGGCACTGGCCGATGAGATGCGTGAGGTGCGCACGATTTGCCATTGCGGGAAAAAGGCCACCATGGTGATCCGCGTGAACGAGGCCGGAGAGGCGCTGACCGAAGGCGCCCAGATCGAGGTCGGCGGCAATGACCGCTATGTCTCGCTCTGCCGCAAGCATTTCCGCGAGGCCATCGGCGATGCGCCGCGCGCCGGTGCTGCCGATGCGTCGCACATTTAAGATCGGCTTCATCATCCTGCCCTGGCTGCTGTTGCTGTTGCTGGTCTGGGACAATCTGCGCCGGATCGATTTCTTCGCGATCGATGCCGGAACCCAGGCCCACAGCCTCGCCGCGGCGGGGTTTCTGGCGGATCTGTCCTTCGCGGGCTGTGTATCTCGCGACGACGTGCTGGCCGCCGCCGAGGCGCGCGGTTGGTCCACGGCGCCCCGTCCCGCAGTTCCGTGCCCCGAGGCAGGTCTTCGCATTCAGGTCCAGCCCGCGCTGCCGTTTTCCACAGATGACGAAAACGATCTGCTGCTGAGCTTCGATCAAATGGGCTGCATGATCGCGTGGGCCGACCGCGCTGAACTTTGCGCGGCGCCGTAGGCACGTTGCACGCGTAATCTTACGTCGCAGCACCCCCTTTTGGTGTCGCACGCGCCACCCCATATGCTTCGCATGATGGCAGATCAGACCGATCTTCACCTGCGCGCCGGCTTTCCCGAGGATCAGAGGGACAAGGCCGCGGCGTTGTATTGGGAGGCCTTTGGCGGCAAGCTTGGCAAATTGCTTGGCCCCGCGCCACGCGCATTGGCCTTTTTGGCCCCGGTTCTGAACCCCGATTTCGCGCTATCCGTCACCGATGCGAATGGGCAGCTTCTTGGCCTGGCTGGGTTCAAAACCGAAGACGGCGCGCTGATCGGCGGCGACTTGCAGGATTTGGCGCAGATCCATGGCTGGCCCGGCACGCTGTGGCGTGCGCCCTTGCTGAGCCTGCTGGAACGTCAGGTGGAGCCAGAGATCCTTTTGATGGACGGGATCTGCGTGGCGCCCGAGGCCCGCGGGCGCGGTCTGGGCAGTATGCTGTTGGAGGCAATCTGCGCCGAGGCGGCCCGCCGCGATCTGCGGGCGGTGCGGCTGGACGTGATCGACACCAATCCGCGCGCCCGGCAACTTTATGAGCGGAAGGGTTTTCTGGCCAAGGGCGTCGAACGCCTGGGCCCGCTGAGCTGGCTGTTCGGCTTTAGCAGCGCCACCCGGATGGAGCGCCCGGTCTAGACTGCGTTGGGTGCCGGTTTCCCATCGGCCACGGCGATAACGTTGTCGAGCGCCATCATCCCCATCGCCTCACGCACCTCCAACGCGGCGGTGCCCAGATGCGGCAGCAGGGTCACATTCTCCATCTCACGCAGTTCCGCGGGCACGGCGGGTTCGAATTCATAGACGTCCAGCCCCGCACCGGCGATCCGCTTAACGGCCAAGGCTGCGACCAGCGCAGCCTCGTCCACCACATCGCCGCGGCTGATATTGATGAAGATCGCGTGGCGCTGCATCATCGCAAATTCGTCGCTGCCGATCAGGTGATGGGTCTCGGCCCCGCCGGGCGTCGCCAAAACGACGATATCCGCGCCCACCAGGGCCGTGACCATCGGAAGCTGTTCTGCCGGGAAATCCACCGATTTGGGCGAGCGGTTCACGTAGACGATCCGGCAGCCAAAGCCGAAATGACAGCGCCGGGCAATCGCCTGCCCGATGCGCCCCATGCCAATCACCGCGACGGTCTTGCCCGTCACGTGCAGGCCCAGCATCTGCGTCGGATGCCAGCCATCCCAGGCGCCCGCCCGCACCAGACGCTCCCCCTCACCCGCGCGGCGCGCGGTCATCAGGATCAGGGTCAGGGCGATATCGGCAGTCGCATCGGTCACGGCCCCCGGCGTGTTGGAGACTTCGACGCCAGCCTCGCGCGCGGCACCTGCATCGATGTGATTGTAGCCGACGCCGAAATTGGCCAGCAGCTTGGTGCGAATGTCTCCTGCCGCGTCAAAGGCCTGTGCGGTGAATGCATCGCCCAAAGTAGGCAGTGCGAAATCATAGTCGCGCAGGGCGGCGACGCATTCGGCGTGATCCATGGGCAGGGTCGTGTCGCGGCAAGTCACGTCGAACCGGGCGGCGGCGGCCTCCATCACGCTTTCCGGCAAGCGCCGGGACACCAGCAGTTTCAGCACATCCGTTCTCCGTTCGGCACAGGGTGATCCGGGGCCAACAAGACTACGCCCCCCGCGCTGTCATGCAAGCCCAGAACCAGAACCTCGGACTTCATCGGCCCAATCTGGCGCGGCGGGAAATTCACCACGGCGACCACCTGCTTTCCGATCAGGCCGTCGGGGGTGTAATGCGCGGTGATCTGGGCGGAGGATTTTTTCTCGCCGATCTCGGGCCCGAAATCGACCCAGAGCTTGATGGCGGGTTTGCGCGCCTCGGGGAAATCTTCGGCGCGGGTGATCGTCCCGACGCGGATATCGACGGCCAGGAACTGGTCGAAATCGATCTGATCGCTCATCTCCGCAATTCCCGGCTGCGCGCGGTGGCGGCGGCAACCGTGCGGCGGATCAGCGGCGCCAGACCGTTTTCGCCCATCAGCACCTCTAGCCCCGCCTGGGTCGTGCCATTGGGCGAGGTCACGTTGATGCGCAATTGCTCGGGCGTTTCTTCGGCCTGTTCGGCCAGCGCGCCTGCGCCTGCGACGGTGGCTTTGGCAAGCTGCATCGCCATCTCTTGCGGCAGGCCCTCGGCCCGTGCCGCCGCCGCGAGCGCGTCGATCAGGTAGAACACATAGGCCGGGCCCGAGCCGGAAATCCCCGTAACCGCGTCTATCTGATCCTCGCTGCGCAGGCGAACGACTTGCCCGATGGCGGACAAAAGCGCCTCGGCCAGATCCAGATCTTCGGGTGTGGACAGGCTGTTGCCCACTACGGCGGTGATCCCCTTGCCCACGGCGGAGGGCGTGTTGGGCATTGAGCGGATGATCCGTGTGCCGGGGCCAAACGCGGCCTCGAACGCGTGGATCGGGGTACCTGCCGCAACCGACAGAATCAGCGTATTGCCGCCGCCGAACTGGGTGGCATGGGGCAGCGCGTCGTCCATCATCTGGGGTTTGACGGCGATCAGCAGGATCGCCGGATCTTCGGGCAGATCACCGTTGACAGTGATTCCGGCCCCGGCCAGCCATTCTGCCGGATACGGGTCGATGACATTGACCGAGCCGGGCGCCAATCCGCGATCTATCCAGCCGCGCAACATGGCCGATCCCATCTTTCCACAGCCCAGCATCACCAGACCGCGGCTATTCACCTGCGCCATATCCATGGGTGCAGCTCCCCCTGAGCATCTATCAACCAAAAGGTGTAGAGCATAGGGGCCGGGATACCACCCCAGCCTGTGGATTAACCCAAGCCGAGGTTGCGCAGATGCATCAGCCTAGATGACTAGGCGCGCCCGTAGCCTTCGCAGATGGCGACATCCATCGCCTCGTCCGGGGTGCGATCCGACCACAGGGCCAGTTGGAACGCGGGATAGTAGCGTTCTGCTGCAAGAACCGCCGTCTCGACCATGCAAGCGATTTGATCGGGCGAGGCCAGCTGATCCCCGGCAAGCACCAGGCCATAGCGGTAGACCATCAGCTTTTGCGCGGCCCAATAGGTAAAGGCCCCCGCCCAGCAGCGGTCATTGACGAGGTTCAGCGCCTCGTAGAGCTTTGGCATTGTTTCCGCAGGCGGATCCATTTCGAAGGTGCAGATCATGCGCAGTGTTTCGTCATAGGACGACCACGCGAGCGTAATCGAATAGGTCCGCCACTGGCCTTCGATGGCCATGGCGATCTGATCATCGGCAACGCGGTCGAAATCCCAATCGTGGTGGGCGGCAAGCGTTTCGACAATGTCGATTGGGTGAAGCTCTTCGATATCGAAGTAGTGTTCGGTTTGCGACATGGGCCCCAGTCCTGGTTGGCAGCCAGCGGGGCCTTGGTTGTTTAATCCCAAGACGCCCACAAATAGCTGGGTGTCTTTCAAGGGCTGGGCTGCTCGGCCTCAATCCCTACGAAATATGGTGCGGTGTTGGGGCGGTTCTGTAAAGGAGTATTTTTGTTAAGGAAATATGGTGACACCCTAATTCGCCGAGATACCCACAACATATTGGGGCTCACACAAAACGCTCCACAATGTGTGCGGAGCGTGCGGGCGACCCTGTGTAGAACTTTTTTTCGATGAATTTTGTGGCAGGTGAGTCTGGTGGCGAAACGCAGGTCACATCGCAGCATTCAGCGGCCCGCAGACCTCAGGCCTTAGAAAGGCAGGCGCAGGCCTCGGACCGCGCCAGGCACATGATCACTTGGCTTCGCCTTCCAGCGCCGCGATGCGCGCCTTGAGCGCCTCGTTTTCCTCGCGGGCCTTTTGCGCCATGGCCCGGACGGCGTCGAATTCTTCGCGCGTCACCAGGTTCCGGCTCGCCAGCCACCGGTCCATCATGGAATTCATGGCCGTCTCGGCCTCATCCTTCGCGCCCTGGGCCACGCCCATGGCGTTGGTCATCAGCTGGCTCAGATCGTCCATGATTTTATTGCGGGTCTGCATCGCGGCGCTCCTTTAACTCACAATCCCGATATGGGCGGAGCGCCGCCTGGGATCAAGGTTGACTTCGTCGCAGCCGCCCCGCATCCCCCGGGCCAGCGTATTCGCAAGAGGTGACCCGATGCTATTGGCCATCCCGTTCCCCCCGCTCTCGCCGGAGCTGTTTTCGATCGATCTGGGATGGTTCCGTTTCGCGCTCCGGTGGTATGCGCTGGCCTATCTGGCGGGGCTGGTCATCGGATGGTGGATGATCTGGCGGGCGATGAAGCGGCCCGCACTGTGGCCCGGCGATGTGGCACCGATGCAGCCCGTACAGGTCGAGGGCCTGCTGACCGCGGTGGTTCTGGGTGTGATTATAGGTGGGCGCCTGGGATATGTTCTGTTCTACGACCCCGCGCAATTTCTGGCCGAGCCCTGGCTGATCCCACAAATCTGGGAAGGCGGGATGGCGTTCCATGGCGGTTTGCTGGGCGTGACGATCGCCGCCCTGATCTATTGCCGCCGCATCGGCGCACCGCCGCTTCAGGTGGCCGATGCGATGTCGATGGTGATTGCGGTAGGGCTGTTCTTTGGCCGGATCTCGAACTTTATCAACGCCGAATTGTGGGGGCGCGCGTCCGACGCGCCCTGGGCGGTGATCTTTCCCGGCGAAGCGGCGCAAGATTGCCCTGGGCCAGAAGGGCTGGTCGAATATCTGGGCCTGACCTACTGCGCGCGCCATCCCAGTCAACTCTACGAGGCACTGCTGGAAGGGCTGATCATGGGCGTGATCCTGCTGTATCTGGCCTATCGGCGCGGTTGGCTGAAACGCCCCGGCGCTCTGACGGGGGGCTTTTTGCTGATCTACGGCGCCTCGCGGTTCTTCGTGGAATTCTTCCGCCAACCGGACGAACAATTCACCTCACCCGACAATCCCATCGGCTTCGCCATCGCATTGTCGCCCAGCATCGGCTTGACGATGGGTCAGATCCTGACGATCCCGATGATCCTGGCGGGGATCTGGCTGGCCGCGCGGGCCAAACGCGCATGAGCCTCAAAGCGCGGTTGATCCGCCGGATCGCGCGGTTGGGACCGATCAGCGTGGCCGATTACATGGCCGAATGCCTGTTCGACCCCGAGCATGGCTATTACGCCACCCGCGATCCGTTGGGACACGGCGGCGATTTTGTGACGGCGCCCGAGATTTCGCAGATGTTTGGGGAACTGCTGGGCCTCTGGCTGGCGCAGGTTTGGATGGATCAAGGACAGCCGAAGGGGATCTTGGCCGAGCTTGGGCCGGGCCGCGGAACGCTGATGGCCGATATCCTGCGCGCCACGCAGGCGGTGCCGGGGTTCCATGACGCGATGGCGGTGCATTTGATCGAGGCGTCGCCCGTGCTGCGCCGCGCGCAAACCGAAACGCTTGCGGGCAGAGAGGTGCATCACCATGACAGCATCGCCGATCTGCCAGAGGCGCCCGTATTCCTGGTGGCGAATGAGTTTTTCGACGCGCTGCCGATCCGGCAATTCCAGATGAGTGATGTCGGCGATTGGCAAGAGCGCCAGATCGGAGCCGAGGACGGGGACCTGATTTGGGGCCTCGCCCCACCCGCGCCGCTGGACGTAGCCGACACCTATACGCCCGGCCAGATTGTCGAGACCTGTGCGCCCGCCATCGCCATTGCCGAAGAGATCGGGCGCCGGGTCGCGCGCCATGGCGGCGGCGCGTTGATCGTGGATTATGGCGACGCCGTCAGCCGGGGCGATACGTTCCAGGCGGTCGCAGGTCATGCCTATGCCGACCCGCTGGCCGCGCCCGGGCAGGCCGATCTGACCGCCCATGTGGCCTTTGCCCCTCTGGCCCAGGCCGCGGCACCCGCCCAGGCCTTTGGCCCGATCCCGCAAGGCGTCTTTTTGGAGCGGCTGGGCATCACGGGCCGGGCGCAGGCCCTGGCCAAGTCGCTCAGCGGTGCGGCGCTTGACGATCACATCGCAGCGCACAGACGGTTGACGCACCCGGGTGAAATGGGGACGTTGTTCAAAGTGCTCGCCCTACTGCCCGCCAGCGCCCAACGCCCCCCTGCCCTGGAGCCGCCCGAATGACGGTCACCACCCTTCGCCTCGATCCCGTGACCTCGCCGCTTCTGCAGGGCGTGAAACACGGGTTTTTCACACGGCAAGGCGGGGCGTCGACCGGCGTGTTCGAGGGGCTGAATTGCGGCCAGGGCTCGGGTGATCAGGCCGAGATCGTTGCGATGAATCGTCTCAAAGTGGCGGATGCGATGGGCGTGGCACCAGATCATCTGGTGACGTTGCATCAGGTCCATTCCGCCGAGGCGGTGATCGTCGATGGCCCTCTGACGGAGCGGCCCCGCGCCGATGCCGCGGTGACAGCCGTGCCGGGCCTGGCCTTGGCGATCCTGACCGCGGATTGCCAACCGGTGCTGTTTCACGACCCGCAGGCGCGGGTGATCGGCGCGGCCCATGCGGGCTGGCGCGGCGCGCTGGACGGAGTGTTGGAGGCGACGCTTGCCGCGATGGAGCGCCTCGGCGCACGGGTGGATCGGGTGCGCGCTGTGATCGGCCCCTCGATCAGCCAACGCGCCTATGAGGTTGGGCAAGACCTTATCGAGCGCTTCTTGGACGATGATCCCAATTCGGCCCGGTATTTCGGCAATGGCGCCCCGGGCAAATATCAGTTCGATCTGCCGGGCTACGGATTGGGCCGCCTGCGCGCCGCCGGTGTCGCAGAGGCCGCCTGGAGCGGGCATTGCACCTATGACGACGAGCGGCTGTTCTATTCCTTCCGCCGCACCACCCATCGCGGCGAGGCCGATTACGGCCGACTCATGTCGGCGATTCGACTTTAAGCGACGCCAGACACGCGCAACGTGCCGCATTTTCAGCACAATTTTACAGATCCGCCCGCGCAGTTTCGTTGAAAACAAGGGGTTTGCGCCGGGACGCGCCCTGAAATCGCCCAGATTGTTTACGTGACCTCAAGGTTTTTGCCTCAAGACTGACGAAAAGCTGAAGCACTTTGGTTGCGAGACATGACAACCCGCGGCTGAAGGACAAGGCATATGAAAACCCAGCGTTGGATGAAAACCATCCTGAAAGAAGCGAAAGTTGAGCAGATCGAGATGCCGTGGACGCGTAAGGCGCGGAATGTACGGCGCGTGGCAAAGTCACGACCCCTGACTGCCGCCGAATAACAGCGGCCACACAAATATCGCAAATGCTTGCGAAGGGCGGCTAGAATGGCCGCCTTTTTGTGTTGTGCAACGCTGCCGCGCCTAGCCGTCCGGCGTCAGATCCACCTGATACTCCAACGCATCCAGCAGCGGCTGCAATTCAGTCTCGAACTTCTGCCATCCGGCAATCGATGCCGTTCCGATAGGCTGCCGGGCCTGCGCGAAGCTGAGCGTCTGGATCCGCCGGGACGCGGCTTCGGGCGCCAGGCAGGCCCCATCCCAGGGCAGGCCCACGGCCTCAAGCAGGGCACGGATCTGTGGTTCAGGGTCTTGGGTCAGCGCCTCATATTCGATCAGATGGACCCGGTCCGGGTAACGTTGATGCCAGAAATCCGCGACCGCTTCGTGCAGCCTGATGTAGCGGCCCATGGCGGTCAGATCATAGGCATAGCGGTGCAGGCCCTCGGGGAACATGTTGCGGTAGAGCGACAATCCGGTATCGCGCGGATCGCGGCGCACCAGGACGATGTTGGCACCCGGCAAGGCGGCCAGCGTATGACCGATCCGCGAGAACGTAGAAATCGCCTTGTCGACGATCACCCCATCCCCCGCCCGGCGGCGCGCGGCACGCAGATAGCGGCGCCCGGCAGCCGCGAACAGATCCGGCTGCGCCGTGCCATCCCGCAGCGCTTCCATCGCCGGGACCAAGGCGCGGGACAGAAACGGCATCTCACCGCCGGCCTGCGCCAAAGGATGTGCGGCAAGGATCGTCTCGACCAGGGTCGTGCCCGAACGCGGCAGGCCGGTGACGAAGATCACCGGCGCATCGGGCCCATCCCTGCGCACGCCGTCCACCACCGAGGCATCGCCGACCAACAGGCGTGCCTGGGCCAGATCGGCATCGAACGAGTAGGGATAGCTCTCGGCCATCAGACGGTTGGCGGTGGTCAGATGGGTAAACACATCGCCGTCGCGCTTTTGATCCCAGGCGGCTTTGGCTGCAGCGAAATGCAAGCGGGCCCGGTCGGGCTTGCGCAGATCCGGACGGTCCAGCGCGGATTGAAGCTGTGCAAAGACCGGATCATCGGCAGCGACTTTGCGCCCGTTGGCATAGGCCCGAAATGCCTCACCATGGGTCGGGTCGGCAGCGATAGCCTCCGCCAAACGCGCCTCTGCCGCCGCCATATCCCCTGCCGATTGATCCAATTGCGCCCGGTGCGTCAGCAATGGTGCAGTTGCCCGGACGGCCAAGACGGCATCCAAGGCCCGCTCGGCACCCGCCACATCACCGGCGCTTTCCAACCCATAGGCCACCTGCCGATAGAGCGCGGCTTTATCGGCCCCTTGCGACACCGCGCGATCCGCCGCTTTCAGGGCGGCGTCACTCTCGCCACAGGCCGCAAGCGACAGGGCCAGCTCGACGGACACGCCTTTGGCTTTGCTGTCGCGCAGCAGCGCCACCGCCGCTTCGGGCCGCGCGATATCGCGGTAGAGCCGCGCCAGAGCCACCGCGTGGCCCGGCGCGTTTTGGTCCAACAATGCCTCGGCCCGGCCCACTTTGCCGAGCGCCAGATAGGCACGCGCCAGTGCCAATTTCCCGCGCGGATGGTCCGGATCCACACTGCGCGCCATTTCCAACGGGCCGGTGGCGGCTTTGCCGAGCGCCAGCCAGACCTCGCCCAGGGCCAAAGCGGGCCAGAAGGCGCCGGGTGTCGCGCGGGCCAGATCCACAGCAGTGCGTTCCACCTGCGCCGCGCGGCCCTTGGTGATGGCCGACAGGATCGGACGCACCTGCTCTTCCAGGCCGAGGGCGATCTTGGCCTTGGCGGCCTGGCGTTCCAGCTTGGCCTTGGCGGGCCCTTTCAGCAGCCCATGCAGCGCGCGCCAGATCGGCCCGTCACTGGGTTTGCCTTTCAACGCGGTCTGAAAGGCGGCCATGGCGCCTTTGCGGTCGCCCTCGGCAACCAGACACCGGCCCAGATGAAACAAGGGATCCGGCGCATTGGGATGGGTTTTCAGCAATGCTTCAAAGAGGGCACGCGCCTCGGCCACACGGCCCGCGCGAAACCGCGCGAGCCCGTCTTGGAATTGCCGGGTCGGGTCTGGGCTTTGCAATGTCATGGCGTGTCAGGCCGTCTGGGCCAATCGATCTTCTATCACATCGAACGGCACACCGGGCGTGTCTTTGGCGACGCGGATCACCAGCGAGGTGCGCACCGAGGCGACATTGGGCGCTGAGGTCAATTCCCCGGTCAGGAACGACTGGAACGAGGACAGATCCGGCGCGACGCATTTCAGGATGAAGTCGATCTCGCCATTCAGCATGTGACATTCGCGGACCAGGGGCCAATCCTTGCAGCGCTCCTCGAAGGCGACCAGATCGGCCTCGGCCTGGCTGGCAAGGCCGACCATCGCGAAGACCTGCACCTCGAATCCCAACTCGCGCGCATCCACTTCGGCATGGTAGCCCTTGATGAACCCCGCCTCTTCCAGCGTGCGCACCCGGCGCAGGCAGGGCGGCGCCGAGATCCCGACGCGTTTGGCAAGCTCCACATTGGTCATGCGCCCGTCGCTTTGCAGCTCGGCCAGAATTTTCCGGTCGATCGGGTCAAGTTTTGCATTTTGCATATCGGTCGATCCCCTTGCGCGCAATTTCGAGATCAACCGCGCGCTTGCCTGTTTGCGCAACTTTATTTCACGCCAGCGCAAGAATTGGAATAGCTGCCGAGCCATGAAACCAGAGTTTATCGCAAGAGCGTGAGGGGCACGGTCCGCAACGGCTTCGGGGCTTCCCTCACCCGGCGCCACCGCATATATGGCGTGGATCGACGCTGTGAGCTTTGGGGGACGACCGAGATGAGTGACACACGCCATACCCGCCTTTTGATCATCGGCTCTGGTCCTGCGGGCTATACGGCCGGGGTCTATGCCAGCCGTGCGATGTTGGAACCGATCCTGGTGCAGGGCATTCAGCCGGGCGGGCAGCTGACGATCACAACCGATGTGGAAAACTGGCCCGGCGACAACAGCGTGATGGGCCCCGATCTGATGGTGCGGATGGAGGCCCATGCCAAGGAAATGGGGACCGAGATCATCGGCGATCACATCTCATCGCTGGATCTGTCGGTGCGGCCTTTTGTGGCCCAGGGCGATAGCGGCACGACCTATACCGCCGATGCGGTTGTCTTGGCGACGGGCGCCCAGGCGAAATGGCTGGGCTTGCCCTCCGAAGAGCATTTCAAGGGCTTCGGTGTCAGCGCCTGCGCCACCTGCGACGGGTTCTTCTATCGCGGGCAAGAGATCGTCGTGGTCGGTGGCGGCAACACGGCGGTGGAAGAGGCGCTCTTCCTGACCAATTTCGCCAGCAAGGTCACCCTGATCCATCGCCGCGACAGCCTGCGCGCGGAAAAGATCATGCAGGATCGCCTGTTCAAGAACCCCAAGATCGAGCTGCTGTGGAATCACGAAGTTGACGAAGTGGTCGGCGGTGACAATCCCCGTGGCGTCGAGGGCATTCGCGCCAAACATGTCGAGACCGGCGCGATCACCGAGATCCCGTGCAAGGGCTTCTTCGTGGCCATCGGCCACGCGCCCGCGACCGAGTTGGTGAGGGACCAGCTTGAGATGCACAATGGCGGCTATGTGAAGGTCGAACCTGGCACAACGCGCACCTCGATCCCCGGTGTGTTCGCGGCGGGTGATCTGACCGACCATATCTATCGCCAGGCTGTAACAAGTGCCGGGATGGGCTGCATGGCCGCGCTGGATGCCGAGAAATTCCTTGCCGAGATGGAGGGCGAAGAGGTTGCCGATGCCGGGGCCTATGCAGCACCGGCGGCGGAATGATCGTCGTCAGGTGATCAAGCGGCTGATCAACACCCGAACCGTGCCGAACATCTGGGCAAATTCGTAGGTCGCCAGAAACAGCAGCGGGAAACCGATCATTTCCCGCCGCTCAAAATAGGGCACGATCCTCGACGCTTCGACCAAAGCGGTCACAGGTCGCATCAGCAAAAGCGCAAGGGCGCCGCCAAGCGCCCACCCGGCCAGAATGTCTGACGGCCAGTGCAGCCCCAATATGACGCGTGGGATCGACACGACGATCACAGCCCAGATCAACAAGACCCAGCCGACACTCCGGTGGATCATGAGGATTGCCAGCGCGAAACCGAAAAACAGGCTTGCATGATCGGAGGGCATCGAACTCCACCCTTCGAGCGCCGAGGCGCTTTGTCCGGCAATTAGATTGATTTCAAGCCCTTCGGTATGGATCGGACGCGCGGAAAAAGGCGTGGCGTTGGCAATGGCCCGGGTGACCCCAATAATTGGGACGGCACAAAAAAGAGCGGCCAAAAGACGCTCGCGCCGCTGCCGCCTTTCCGTGTCGTCCCGGTCCCAAAACCATAAGCCCCATAGGGCAAGCATGAACGGGACCGATTTGATCAATTCCATCCGCGTGGCTGAGAGAAATCCATCGAATACGGGGCTGAGACCGCTAAGCGCGTTCAGCCACAAAAACAATACTTCGTCCATTGACGTTACCAATACTTCGCGCGCGCACCTTTATGTAACGAAAATATGACACTGCGCAATGTCGCTCGGCGATAGGCGGGGCGGGGCGGACAAATCTTACAATTTTAGTGAGAAGCGAAGTCTTGCCTTGGATCTGACACAGTTTTCCTCTAGGTGCGTTCACAAATGAACAAACTTTGAGTCGCACCCGCTTCGCCATGGCCACCCTGCCCCACGATGATGACCTTCTGTTTCGGCTGTTGCGCCAGATCGATACGGCGCCCGATGCGTCGCAACGTCAGATCGCAACCGGGCTGGGGATCAGCTTGGGTCGCCTGAATGCTGTATTGCGGCGGGCCTCTGACAGAGGGCTGGTTCAGATCCTGGACCGGAACAGCCCGGACCGACGCCAGAGGGTCGCCTATGGCCTGACCACACGGGGCGCGACCGAAAAACGCCGCCTGACCGAACACTTCCTTACCCGCAAATTCGATGAATATAACGCGCTTCACGCCGAACTGACCGGCACCGCGCACAAGCTTAGCCCTCCAAAGAACAGGACGCTTTCCATGGCAATGTCGCTTCATGCCCCGATCCCCGAACTTTATGTCTCCTACGACAGCGCACAGAAACTGAAGAATGAGGCGGCGGATCTGCCGTCCTGGGATCTGACCCCGCGCCAGGTCTGCGATCTGGAATTGTTGATGAATGGCGGCTTCAACCCGCTGAAAGGCTTCCTCGGGCAGGAGGATTACGAGGGCGTCGTGGAAAACATGCGCCTGGCCGATGGCACGCTTTGGCCGATGCCGATCACGTTGGATGTAGGCGAAGCCTTTGCCGAGAGCGTCGAGGCAGGGCAGGATATCGCCCTGCGTGACGCCGAGGGCGTGATCCTCGCGATCCTGTCGATCAGCGACAAATGGGTGCCGAACAAAGCGCGCGAGGCCGAGAAGGTTTATGGCGCCGACGATCTGGCCCATCCGGCCGTCAACTACCTGCACAATGTTGCTGGCCCCGTCTATCTGGGCGGCGCGATCACCGGCATCCAGCAGCCCATCCACTATGATTTCCGCGCCCGCCGCGACACGCCGAACGAACTGCGCGCCTATTTCCGCAAGCTCGGCTGGCGCCGGATCGTGGCGTTCCAGACCCGCAACCCGCTGCACCGCGCGCACCAGGAACTGACCTTCCGCGCCGCAAAAGAAGCCCAGGCCAACCTGTTGATCCATCCGGTTGTCGGCATGACCAAACCGGGTGATGTCGATCACTTCACCCGCGTTCGCTGCTACGAGGCGGTGCTGGATAAATATCCCGCCGCAACCACGACGATGAGCCTGCTGAATCTTGCGATGCGCATGGCCGGCCCGCGGGAGGCCGTCTGGCACGGGCTGATCCGCAAGAACCATGGCTGCACCCATATGATCGTGGGCCGCGACCATGCCGGGCCCGGCAAGAACTCCGCCGGGGAGGATTTCTACGGGCCTTATGATGCGCAGGATCTGTTCCGCGAACATCAGGAGGAGATCGGCATCGAAATGGTCGATTTCAAACACATGGTCTATGTGCAGGAACGCGCCCAATACGAGCCCAATGACGAGATTGCGGATCGCGACAATGTCACGATCCTGAACATCTCGGGCACCGAATTGCGCCGCCGTCTGCGAGAAGGGCTAGAGATCCCGGAATGGTTCTCGTTCCCCGAAGTGGTTCGCGAATTGCGCCGCACCTCGCCGCCGCGCTCGCAACAGGGCTTTACGGTATTCTTCACCGGGCTCAGCGGCTCGGGCAAATCGACCATTGCCAACGCGATCATGGTCAAGCTGATGGAACAGGGCGGTCGCCCGGTGACGCTGCTGGACGGCGATGTGGTGCGCAAGAACCTGTCGAGCGAGTTGGGCTTTTCCAAGGAACACCGCGATCTGAACATCCGCCGCATCGGCTATGTCGCGTCGGAAATCACCAAAAACGGCGGGATCGCGATCTGCGCCCCCATCGCGCCCTACACCGCGACGCGCCGCGCCGTGCGTGAGGAGATCGAGCAGTTCGGGGCCTTCGTCGAGGTCCATGTGGCCACCTCGATCGAGGAATGCGAACGCCGGGATCGCAAGGGCCTGTATAAGCTGGCGCGGGAAGGGAAGATCAAGGAATTCACCGGGATCTCCGACCCCTACGAGGCGCCAACCGCGGCGGAACTGGTCGTCGACACCGAAAGCGTCGATGTCGATTACTGCGCGCAGCAGGTGCTGCTGAAGCTGGAAAGCATGGGCCTGATCGCGGCGTGAGACTGGTGGGCCTGAACGGAGCGCGTGCGGATTCTCACGCCAATGCGCTCCGTTCGCCCACTCATGCAGTCGAAGTTCCAACTTACAATCGCACCAACCTATGCCATGAGACGATTTTGACACGACCCCAGCGGTCGATAACTAAAACGCGTGCCGGCTAGAGTCTAATCCGCCTGCCGCGTCGTAAAGGTCTGCTTCGAGCCCAATCCTACCAAGCGGCCGCGCCGCGGCGAATGTCGACTGACGAGGCTTTGAGGCGTCATCGCCATACCGATTCGTGGTACGGTTCGGTCATGGAGCATTCAGAGTTTGCAACACCCGCTGAACTCAATGGCTGGCTGGAGAACAACCACAGTCAGGTCGAGGAACTGTGGGTACGCATCTTTAAGAAAGGTGCTGGCAGGGCCTCCGTAACTTGGCGGGATTGTGTTGTCGCAGCCATCGCTTGGGGGTGGATCGACGGACAGAAGAAGCCCCTTGACGATGTCTCTTACCTGCAACGCCTCACACCACGACGAGCGAAATCAAACTGGTCGCAGAAGAACAAGGAACACGCTGAGAAGTTGATCGCCGACGGCAATATGTCAGCGGCTGGTCTGCGGCATGTGGAGGAAGCAAAAGCCGATGGCCGATGGGACGCCGCCTATGCAGGGCAAGCCGAGTTGGAGATACCTGCTGATTTCCTGGAGGCCTTGGAGCAGCATCCGGTCGCTAAGGAATTCTTCCAAACTCTGGATAGGAAGAACCTCTACCCAATCTACTACCGATTGAAGACAGCGAAGAAACCGGAAACGAGAGCGGCCAGAATGCAGAAAATGCTGCAGCAGTTGGATCGCCGCGAGAAGTTTCACTGACGGTCCCATAATCGTCTTCTTGGCGAGGGCCGATGCTCCGCTTCACTGAACGCGCAGGCTTACTTGGAATTGTCAGTCGACGATCTGCCCACAGGTCACATTGATGGCCGAAGCGGTCATGGCCGATGCACGGTCGGATGCAGCGAGCACCGCTGCATTGGCGACCTCATCCGCACGAGGAAAACGCTTCAGCAACGTGGCGTTCCTCATCTGCGCAAGGTAATCGGATTCCGCGATACCAGCCTGGTCACCATGTTCGTCGGTGGCGACATCATCTCCGAAGGTTTCCGGTGAGCCGGCGGAGCGGAGCCAGATTACCCTTACACCGGCGGGTCCAATCTCTGCCGCCAACCCCCGATAAAAACCTTCGATGGCGCAGCAATAAGCCCCGAAGCCGCCAACCAGCGGAAGCGCCAGGCGGGAGGGCGTGGCGGTCAGTGCCAGGATGACGCCGGCTCTCCGCGCCTCCATTCGGCGGGCGGCCTCGGTTGCAGTCGTAAAATGGGCTTCAGTCCCTGTAGCGATCGGACGAAGAAAGTCGGGCTTCGACATCTTGGTAAGGGCTGTGCCCTGATCGTCCTCAACACCGATTAGGTTAAAAGAGATGTCGATAGGGCCTGAGGATGCCTCGACCTCATCGGCGTGATCGCAAACCGCAACGGAATCTAGTGCATCAACGGCTGAAACGGTCGCAGTGCCTCCAGCGGCGCGAACGGTATCAGCAACGGCCTGAAGGGCTTCGGTACTCAGACCGCACAGGTGAACGGCTGCACCGTCTCGGGCAAAAGCAGTCGCCATGCGTCGCCCCATGCTACCGCCAGCCCCATAAATGGCAGCGTTCTTTCCCGAGAGCAGCATAGTCACTTCGCCCACCCGCTTGGCAATTCATGGACAACTCGCCTGTTTCCGATCTTTGCGGGGTGGCACTGCGTCGCTGCACCATCTCGGTCTTTGACGAACATGTTGGGGCGGCTGCTCGCTCGATAACTCATCCTGGGCTCCTAAGGGTCATGTGTCTGTATTGGAACGGTGGTTTGGCTTGACATCTCTATACGTTGATATCAACATAACTGAATGTCAACTTCGCTCTCTCAAAGCGACACAATCGAGGTTCGCGATCGATGCCTCTGCTTTCGCGCGCAGCGTGCGGCGCGCGCTCTAGCTCGGCGTTTTGACAACGCGTTTCGACCCTTCCAAATCACGCAAGGGCAATTCTCACTGATGATGGCGCTCAACCGTCCCAAACCTCCGACCATGGGTGAGGTTGCAGCTTTCCTCGCCATGGACCGCACGACGTTGACGGCTGCGCTCAAGCCGCTGACACGTCGGGAACTGGTTGAGGTTACCGCCGACCCCAACGACACGCGCGCGCGTCGGCTTTGTCTCACAAGTGGCGGTCGCGCGCTGTTAGCCGAGGCGTTACCCGTCTGGCGTGCCGAGCATGACGCCGTGGACAGTTTGTTGCTTACGCTGGAGGGCTGTCTCGACCTCGAAGCCCTGCGCGGAGGCATCGGCTTGCTCGGCCAGGCCGACCAACCAGCCCCCAACCCGTCCAAAGGCGGAGGCCGAACATGACTGAGCTCATCCTGACCACACTGGATTGGGTGCCAGAGTTCCCACGCGGCTTTGTCCGCGACCTTCGCATCCGATGGGCGTTGGAGGAAGCGGACATCCCCTATCAGATCGCGACGACACCTGTGGGCGATGCCGAGGCGCGTTTGCCGTTCCAGCCCTTTGGCCAAGTGCCATGGCTCACCGATGGAGACATTACGATCTTCGAGAGCGGCGCGATCCTGCTGTATCTCGGTGAAGGCAGCACTGCTTTGATGCCTGCGGATCGGCCGGGTCGCGCCAAGGTCATGGAATGGCTTTTCGCGGCGCTCAACTCGGTCGAGATGCCCGCCGTGCCCTGGTCGCTCTATCGGTGGGCCGACGACGAGACACAATCCCCCGCTCGCGCCCACCTCGAACGCTTCCTTGACGGCCGCCTCAACCACATGGAGGCTGTGCTCGCAAAGGGTGACTGGCTTACTGGTCCGTTTTCGATCGCCGACATCGCAATGTCCGACGTGCTCCGGCAACTGCGGAGTTACGATGTCTTCGCCAAGCGGCCCGCCTGCCAACACTATGTGGAGCGCGCCACCGCACGTCCGGCGTTCAAGAAGGCATACGCCGACCAGATCGCACATTTCGAGGCCGCGGACGTCGAACGCACCGCGCGCTCTGAATGATGCTCGCCAAGTCAATTCATTCCGCAAGGAGACAGACCATGCCCGACGCAACTGCCTATCCGAAAATCGTATCGAAAGAGGCCTGGTTGGAGGCACGCAAAGCGCTTCTGGCCGAAGAAAAGCGGATCACGCGTGAGCGCGACGCGGTCAACGCCCTGCGGCGGCGACTGCCGATGGTGCATATGGAAAAGGATTACGCATTTGAAGGCCCCGAGGGTCCATTGACACTGCGCGATCTCTTCGGCGACGCGCGCCAACTGTTCATCGGTCACTTCATGTTCGACCCAGAGTGGGAGAACGGCTGTTCAAGCTGCAGTCATCTGGCCGACGAGATCTCGCCCAAGCACCTCAAGCATCTTCGGGACGGCGATACCGCATTTGCTTATGTCTCCCGCGCGCCGATTGCCAAAATCGAAGCCTACAAGGCCAAGCGCGGTTGGACATTCCCCTGGGTGTCGTCCTTCAGAAGCGACTTCAACTACGACTTCGGCGTGACATTCGACCGTGAGAAGGGGTCGGTCACTTACAATTACAAAACCGAAGCAGAACTGACGGAACGAAACCTCTACGGGGTCAAATCGGGGCAGTCCTCGGAATTACCAGGCTTCAGCGCATTCCTTCTGATCGACGACGACGTGTTTCACACCTATTCGACCTACGGTCGTGGCGGAGAGACGTTTGGCGGCGCGCATTACATACTCGACATGACTGTTTGGGGCCGACAGCAGGACTTCGAGGATTCGCCGGAAGGTTGGCCGCAAGAGCCAACATACGGGTAGGTCGCAGTACCGGAAGCCGACAAATCAGACTGAAGACGGATTAGGTTGAGATGCGTAAACTGGTCTTATCGATGGTTCAGAGTGTTGATGGTTACATCAACGGTCCGGGTGGCGAACCACTGATCCCTGAATGGTCAAGCGATCTCGATCAATGGACGTTCGATATGATCGAGCGCTTTGACACGCTTCTCTACGGGCGCGCGGCCTGGCAAGAGATGGCGGCCTTTTGGCCCAACGCCGAAACAAATCCTGATACGCCCGAGCCCCAACGAAAGCTAGCAAGGTTCATGAACAGATCATGGAAGATCGTTTTCAGTCGAACCTTGCAGAACACGAAGGCCTGGGCAAACTCGGACTTGGCAAATGACAGTATCTCTAACGTCGTCAGCAGACTAAGAGAGAGCCCCGGCAAAGACATGGTCATTTTTGCGGGCGCTTCGTTTGCGCAAGAAGCGATGCGCGCCGACGTGGTCGATGAACTCTGGTTGCTGACGGTCCCGCTCTTGTTTGGGCACGAAACCCGGCTGTTCGAGGGGCATGGTTTGCGTTCTGGTTTGACGTTGAGCGAAGTCAGGCAAATGGATACTGGGGCGGTTTCTACGCGGTACGTTCGAACTCGCCCAAGTTGACCCCTTGCGGTCACATGCGGCGCCACAACAGAGGTGATCAAAGCAATGAATTCAGAACGCATCGACCGCGCAGAACTGAAAATCGCAGCTTCGACTGACGTAATCTATCGCGCCTTTCTTGAGCCGTCTCTGCTTGAGAAATGGCTGCCGCCCATGGGGATGAGCGGTAAGGTTCATGAGATCGATGCTTCACAGGGCGGCGGATATGTGATGAGTCTTTACCACCGAGATGTAACGCCCGCAGTTCCGGGAAAAACAACCGAACGCGAAGACAGGTTTTGGGTTTTGTTCGATGAGCTTACGCCCGGAAGGCAAATTGTGCAGCGTGTTGTGTTCGATGCAGCCGACCTAAGCTTCGCGGGTGCAATGAAGCAAACATGGACGTTTCAGAGTTCCGGACAACTGACAACCGTATCAGTCGCCTGCGAGAACGTCCCGTCAGGCATTCGACCTGAGGATCACGCGATCGGCCTGAACTCATCGCTTCAAAACCTTGCGAGAGCCGTTGAGACGGAACTCTAACCTGCTCCCTAGGGGTCAGGCGAGGGTTCGCGTCGTGCCCAACCCGCTCATTCGCCAGGGCGCGGCGAACGATCGGTATCAGTCACCTTAGCCGTCGCAGACTGCATTTGCGCGGGCTTTTGCACAGCCACGCCGACCATGACGAGGACCACGCCCAGGACATCCACGGCGCTCGGTATCTGGCGCAGGACGATCACGCCGATGATCGTGGCGGTTACGGGCAAGAGAGCGAGCAGAAACGCAAAGCTGGCGCGCGGCAAGCGGGCCATAGCAAGCTGGTCACAAACATAGGGAATAACGGAGGAACAGATTCCGACGCCGATCCCGGCCAGCACCAGAAGCGGTGCGCCGAAGGCGTCGAGAGCTTGCAGGAACCCGATGGGCATGACGAAGACGAAGGCTGCCGTCATGGCAGCGCCCAAACGTTCCACACCGCCCGATGCGCCACCTTCGGAAATCTTGTGGCCGAGGATGATGTAGAGAACGAACAGCGCCCCATTCAGGACCGCCCAGAACAGGCCAAGAAGGTCAGAAGTCAGTTCAGGACCATCTGCTGCCAGAAGCGACGGCACGCCAATCAGAAGGGCCACACCTATGATGGCCAAGGCGAAGGCCAGATAGTTGCGCCCGTTGCGAAGGCCCCAGAGGGCGATACCGATGGTGCCGACAAACTCGATGGCAGCGACCAGCGAGATCGGCAGCCGGTCCAATGCCAAATAGAAAGAACTGTTCATCACCGCGAGGCAGCCGCCAAGCGCGAGAAGAAGAAGAAGGCGCTCGCGGGGTGTTGATTTCTTGAAGGTACGCAAAGGCTTCGTGATGGGAGCGAAAACCAAAGCTACCGACGCGATACGGAACCACGCGACACCAAGCACGCCGACGACAGGGAACAACGGGACCGCGAAAGCCGGGCCAAGATAGTGGAAAACGGCGGAGACGCCGAACCATGCGTGCGGGGGAACGGCCTCGGACAGGCGCGACATGGCTCCCGAGGCGTTCGCGAGAGCGGGGTTTGCGTGGTCTTGATCTGGCATACATCCATAATGCAAGGCAGAACAACACTGCGATATGGAGATCAGCTATGTCAGAAACTGAATTAGACGCAAAAAAGAAGGATCGATCTATCGATAGACTTCGATCCGAAGAAAGCGGCCTCGACAAGATCGACGCAGCGATTCTTCGCGAGCTTTGCGCGGATGCCCGCATTCCTCGTGCCGAGTTGTCCCGCCGAGCGGGTCTATCCGCCCCAAGCGTAGCAGACCGTGTGCGGCGCCTTGAGGATGTCGGCATCATCACCGGATACGGCGCTCGCATTGACCCGGCCCGTCTTGGCTAGGGCCTGACGATCCTGATCCGTGCGCGTCCGCTGCCAGGTGAGATGAACAACATGATTGAAGCGATCCAGGAGACGCCTCAGATTGTCGCTTGCGATCGCGTTTCCGGCGAAGACTGCTTTGTCCCGCATTGTCGCCAAGCCAATCTCTCGGCTTTCGGCGCTTATTGAGTCGTGTCGGCGTCGGTATCGGTTGGTGTATCTGGCGCGGCTTCGCCCTCACCCGGTGCGACCTCGCCTGTGTCTGGCTCCTCTGCCGGGGCGGGGCCCGAGCCGTCGGCGGGTAGGCCGTTAACCCATTCGCCCTCCAGCACCTCACCGGTGGCGTAGGTCATTGTGCCCGCGCCTTGGCGGCGGCCGTTCACGAAGGTGCCGACATAGACATCGCCATTAGCGTAAGTCGCCGTACCCTGACCATTGATCTCGCCATCATCCCATTCGCCCTCATAGCGGAAGCCATCGGGCATCTCTAACGTGCCCTGCCCCTCGCGCTGACCGGCGGCGAAGGTGCCTTCGTAGATCGTGCCGTCGGCATAGGTGGCGCGGCCTTCGCCATGGCGCAGGCCATCTTCCCACTGCCCCTGATAGCGATAGCCGTCAGGGTGGCTCATCGTGCCCTGCCCGTGCTGGCGCGCATTGAGGAAATTGCCCTCATAGACCAATCCGTTGGCGTAGGTCGCCGTGCCCGCGCCCTGGATCACACCATCGACCCATTCGCCCGCATAGCTTGATCCGTTGGGATAGGTGATCGTGCCGGTGCCATGGGCCAGATCGTTGCGAAATTGCCCCTCATAAACCGAGCCATCGGGATAGGTGACGGTGCCTTCGCCCTCGATCCGGCCTTCGACCCAGGACCCGACATAGATGTAGCCATCCGTGCCCGTGAAGGTGCCATGCCCCTCGCGCTGATCATTGGCGAAATCGCCCTCATAGATATCGCCATTGGCATAGGTGACTTGGCCAGTGCCTTGCCGCTGACCATTGACCAGCGTGCCGACATAGACGTCACCATTTGGCTGGGTCAGCGTGCCGGTGCCGTTGATCTGCCCCTCGGCCCATTCGCCTTCGTAGATCACGCCATCGGCCATTTCCAACCGCCCGGTGCCGGACCGCACGCCGCCGTCGAACTGGCCCGTATAGGTCGCGCCATCGGGATAGGTGATGGTGCCGGTCCCCTGCTTCAGCCCGTCGGACCATTCACCTTCGTAGCGATACCCATTCGGGCCAGTCATCACACCGGTGCCGTGGTGCAGCGCATTGCGGAAGGTGCCGGTATAGCTGACGCCATTGGAATAAACCGCGGTGCCCTCGCCCTCGATCCGGCCTTCGACCCAATCACCTTCATAGGTGGAGCCGTCGGCGAAGGTGATGATCCCCGTCCCCTCGGGACGCCCGGCGACGAAGCTACCCTCGTAGATCGATTGGTCGGGGAAGGTCGCGCGGCCCTGGCCGCGGATCTCTCCATCCACCCATTCGCCGGTATATTCATAGCCGTTGGGCAGGCGATAGGTGCCGGTCCCGTGCTGCACACCGTCGCGGAATTCGCCCTCGTAGATGCCACCATTGTCATAGGCGGCGATGTCGGTCGTCACCTCGCCCCCGGTATCCTGGGCCAGCGCCGCTGTCGCCAAGAAGATCGCCGTACCTGTGCCCCAAATCATCGATTTCATCGACTGCCCCTCCCACCTGACGGAGATGTTGTTGGTTTCGCGCGCAACGCTAGGTGACAGGGCGGGTTGGCGCAACGCCTTATCAAGCCGCAGCACCGCCTTGGCGCTTGGACGCGCGCGCGAAGCTGTTATATCGGCGGGTGCGCTTTGCGAAGGGAAAGACGATGACGGACCGGTTCCGCCTGACGATGGCACAATTGAATCCCACGCTGGGGGATCTGGCGGGCAATGCCCAAATGGTGCGCGACGCCTGGGCCGAGGCGAAGGCGGCGGGGGCCGATTTCGTCGCCTTCCCCGAGATGTTCATTACCGGCTATCAGCTGTTGGATCTGGTCATGCGCCAGGCCTTTGCCGAGGATGTGCAGCGCGTGATCGAGGATTTGGCGGTTGAGCTGTCAGACGGCCCCGCCTTTGGCATCGGCGGCCCGAAATGGGGCGGCGACAAGCCCTTCAACGCCTATTACGTCTGCAACAAGGGCGAGGTGACAGCGACTGTTCTGAAGCATGAGCTGCCCAACTACGCCGTCTTTGACGAGGTGCGCTATTACCATGCGGGCGATCCCCAGGGGCCGGTGAATATCGGCAATGTGCGCATCGGCATCCCGGTCTGCGAAGATGCCTGGTTCGAGGATGTGTGCGAGACCTTGCAGGAATCCGGCGCCGAGATTCTGGTGATCCCGAACGGGTCGCCCTACCACCGGAACAAGATGGAGGTGCGCTACGGCGTCGTCGTGGCCCGCGTCATCGAAACCGGCCTGCCCGCGGCCTATCTGAACCTGCTGGGCGGCCAAGACGATCAGGTGTTTGACGGTGGGTCCTTCGTGCTGAACCCCGGCGGCGCCCTGGCGCTGCAGGCGCCGCAATTCGAAGCGGCGCTGATCCATGCGGATTTCGAGCGCGGCCCGGATGGGTGGCGCGCGCTGGAGGGTGAAAAGGCCAGCCTGCCCGATGAATGGGAGGCCGATTACCGCGTCATGACCATGGCGCTCGCCGATTACCTGCGCAAAACCGGGTTCTCGAAGGTGGTACTGGGCCTGTCGGGCGGCATCGACTCCGCCATTGTGGCGACGATTGCCGCCGATGCGATTGGGCCGGAAAACGTGCATTGCGTCATGCTGCCCTCGCGCTACACGTCCGAGACCTCGCTTGAGGATGCCCGTGATGTGGCCAAGCGGCTAGGCGTGCGGCTTGATACCATTCCGATCACCCCGGCGCGCGAGGCGGTGACCGAAAGCCTGAGCGATCTTTTCGATGGGTTGGAACCGGACGTGACCGAGGAAAACATCCAATCCCGCCTGCGCGGTGTGATGTTGATGGCCTTGTCGAACAAGTTCGGCTCCATGTTGCTGACCACGGGCAACAAATCCGAGGTCGCCGTGGGCTATGCCACGATCTATGGCGATATGTCCGGCGGCTATAATCCGATCAAAGACCTCTACAAAACGCGCGTGTTCGAGACCTGCCGCTGGCGCAATCGCACCCATCGCGACTGGATGAAGGGCCCGGAGGGAGAGGTCATCCCGCCCCGTGTCATCGACAAGCCGCCCACGGCGGAGCTGCGCGAGGATCAAAAGGACGAGGATAGCCTACCGCCCTACGAGGATCTCGACGTGATGCTGGAGATGCTGATCGATCAGGAGAAAAGCGTCGCCGAGGTGGTGGCGGCGGGCTATGATCGCGATTGGGTCCGGCGGGTGGAGCATCTGATTTATATCAGCGAATACAAACGGTTCCAGTCAGCACCCGGTGCACGATTGACGGAAAAGGCGTTCTGGCTCGACCGCCGCTATCCGATTGCCAATCGCTGGCGCGATGGCGGGTAAGGCCGATCAAGTCGGCCTAGCCCAGAGGCTTAGTGCACGCTGACGGGGCGTAGGTCGTTCTGACGCGCCACCGTGAAAGCCAGTTCGCGATTGTCGACCAAGGCGATCTGTTCACCGTTTTCGCGGCCAATGGCGTAAAGCACGTCACGCCCTTCGGCGCGGCTTTGAACCTCTTCGGGTAGGTCGGCCACCGCGACTTGGCGGATATAAACAATGGGCCGGTCTGTGCTTTGGGTCTGGGTCATGTCCTATCACCTCCGGTTTGAATCGAAATCGTCTGTACAATCTTGTCGGGCACCGCGCGGGTCAGATCCACATGGAGCAATCCGTGCTCCATCTCGGCCCCCGCCACATCAACGCCGTCTGCCAATACAAAACTGCGCTGAAATTGCCGGGCGGCAATGCCGCGATGCAAAAAGACGCGCCCATCGGCATCGTCGTTCTGTTTGCCGCGGATCACCAATTGCCGGTCCTCGACCGTAATCGCCAGGTCATCTTCGGAAAACCCGGCCACAGCCAAGGTGATGCGATAGGCATTCTCGCCGCGTTGCTCGATATTGTAGGGGGGATACCCCTCATTTCCGGTCTTCGCGGTGCGCTCCACCAGCCGTTCCAGCTGATCGAACCCCAGAAGATAGGGATGTGACCCCAAGGTCAATTTCGTCATGTCTCGCACATCCTTGTGTCAAGCGATCTGCATGGCAGCGCCCCCCGGTCTCGGCGGGGCGTCTGTTGGAAATATGGGGATCAACGCCTGCCTCCGCAAGGGCTGGGCAGGGGTTGGAGCAGAGCGCGTTTACCGCTATCTTAGCGCATCGGGTTTTGGGGAAGCAGGTGTCGATCACATGAACGCACCATCGGAGATGAGCCATGAGGACGTGTTGCGCGTGCGATTGGAAGTGCTGCGCCGTGAACATCGCGACCTGGACGAGGCCATCGACGCCCTGCAAGACTCGGTCCGCCCAGATCAATTGACACTGAAGCGCCTGAAAAAGCAGAAATTGGCGTTGAAGGACAAGATCACCAAAATCACCGACGAGCTGACCCCCGACATCATCGCTTGAGCCCCGGCGCAGCCTTTCTTATGGTGCGCCGCTCTAGGGCGGGACGAAGGGACACCGAACATGTCAGACGTGGAAGTTGCGATCATCATGGGCTCGCAATCCGATTGGCCCACGATGCGGGCGGCGGCTGACATCCTCGATGAGTTGGGCGTGCCCTATGAGGCGCGGATCGTCTCGGCCCACCGGACCCCGGACAGGCTGTGGGACTTTGGAAAAGGCGCGGCAGATGCCGGACTGAAGGCGATCATCGCAGGTGCCGGCGGCGCGGCGCATCTGCCGGGTATGGTTGCCTCCAAAACCCGCGTGCCCGTGATCGGCGTGCCGGTCCAGACCAAGGCACTGTCTGGCGTCGACAGCCTCTACTCCATCGTACAAATGCCGCGCGGCTATCCCGTGGCGACCATGGCCATTGGCGCCGCGGGCGCGGCCAATGCGGGCCTGATGGCGGCAGCGATCCTGGCCAACACGGATGCGGATCTGGCGCGTCGTCTGGACAAATGGCGCGCGGATCTGTCGGCCTCGATCCCCGAGGTGCCCGTTGATGAGTAATCCCCTGCCCGCGGGCGCTGTGATCGGCATTTTGGGTGGTGGTCAATTGGGGCGGATGCTGGCCGTGGCCGCATCACGACTGGGCTATCGCAGCCATATTTTTGAACCCGGCACCGCCCCCGCCGCCGATGTGGCCCATGCCTGGATCAAAGCCCCCTATGACGATCTGACGGCGCTGGCCCAGTTTGCCGAAGCCTGCGATGTCATCACCTTCGAGTTCGAGAATATCCCGGCCGAGGCGCTGGATGTGTTGTCGCAAGCCCGCCCGCTCCATCCCAATCGCCGCGCCTTGGAGGTCAGCCAGGATCGCCTGACCGAAAAAGCATTCCTGCGGGATCTGGGTCTGGCCACCGCGCCCTTCGCGCCGGTCGAGGGCGATATCCAAACCGCCCTCGCGATCACCGGCACGCCAGCGATCCTGAAAACCCGCCGTTTCGGCTATGACGGCAAGGGCCAAGCGCGCGTCATGGCATCCGACCAGGCGCAGGCCGCGCTCGACAGCCTGAAAGGCGCCCCCGCCATCGCCGAAGGTTTCGTGACCTTCAGCACTGAGATCAGTGTGATCGCCGCGCGCAACACAGATGGCGCCGTTTCGGTCTATGATCCAGGCGAAAACGTGCACCGCGACGGTATCCTGGCGACCACCACCCTGCCTGCGGCGATCCCAGCGCGGCTGCGCACAGATGCGGTGCTGGTCGCCTCGCAGATCCTCAATGCACTCGAATATGTCGGCATCATGGGGGTGGAGCTGTTCGTGACCCCGCAAGGTCTGGTCGTCAACGAAATCGCCCCGCGGGTGCACAATTCCGGCCATTGGACCCAGGCGGGCTGCGCCGTGGATCAGTTCGAACAGCATATCCGGGCGATCACCGGCTGGCCCTTGGGCGACGGCAGCCGCCATGCCGATGTGGTGATGGAAAACCTGATCGGCGATCAGGTGGACGCCGCACTGACCCATGCCGCCGCGCCTGGCGTGCAAGTGCATCTCTATGGCAAAACCGAGACGCGACCGGGCCGGAAGATGGGGCATATCAACCGGATCACCGGCACCGCCTGAGCGCTATTCGATCAAGCCTTCGATTACGTCGATCACATCCAGATCCGGATCGAAGGCGCCATTGGCCAAAAACGCCTCGACCTGGGCGATCACCAGCAGATTGTTCATCATGAACGTGTGGGTGACGGGCAGCACGATATGATCGGCCATCCCCTCCACAAAGGTGGAACTGACGCTGACCTTGCCGTCATCCTCGCCGGGGATCAGAGCGGAATATAGCGGGTTAAGCGTGCGATTGCCCGCGATCACGCCAAGCTCAAAGTTCACATCGCCCAGCCGGTTCACCAGATCGCCCGGCGCGGTGCCAAGCTGCTGCCCGGCGGGCCCGTTGAGCCATTCGAACGGCTCCAGCGGCCCCAACACATCGACCAGTTCCGATCCGCTATTGGGCGGGGCCAGCATCACCACGCGGCCCAGATCCTCCACGCCTTCTGCGCCCAGCCAATAGCGCGCCAGGATGCCGCCCATGGAATGGGTGACGAAATGCACAGGCGTCTCGGTGCAGGCCTCCAAAGCAGGGGGGATCGTATCCTCGGCCAGCTCGGCGATCGCGGCCCGGCGCGACGGGTAGCCCTGATTGACCACCTGATAGCCCGAGGCCGCCAAACTCTCTTCCAAGACCAGCAGCGAGGTTTCGCTCCGCGCCAGCCCATGCAACAGCACCACGCAATCGGCTTGCGCCGGAAACGCACCCAATACCGTCAAAGCTGTCAAACACATCAAACGAAATCGCATCTCCATAGAATAGGGGATCCGCCCGCCCGAAACGAGGGGCTTGCCGCGCGCGCGTCGTCACGTCATGGGTGGGGCATGAGCCGACCCATCCGCCTTGCCGTCCGTGGCCTTCTTCTTGTCGATAACCGCCTGATGCTGGTGAATGCCTGGCCGGGCGGGACATCCGATCTGCTCTGCGCGCCCGGGGGCGGGGTCGAACCCCATAGCTCGCTCCACGACAATCTGATCCGGGAATTTCACGAGGAAACCGGCCTGGACGTGTCGGTGGGCCCGGTCTGCCTGGTTAACGAGTTCCACGATCCGCCGCGGGATTATCATCAGGTCGATATCTATTTCCGCGTAACGCTTGTTGCGGGCAATCCCCTGCAAGATTGGACCGACCCCGAAGGCATCGTGACTGAACGCTACCTGCTGAGTCGGGACGAGTTGGCGACACGCCGGGTCAAACCCGACAGCCTGGCCGATGTCACCTGGGGCACGGGCGTGTCCGCCGATGGCAGCACATTTTACGACGTGTTGGAACGCAGCTTGCGCTGAAACACGCCCAGCCCATAGGCGATGCCGCCCAAGGTCAGGGCACCCGCCCCCACCATACGCCAGGACACCACCTCTCCGAGCAGCAGCACGCCACCAACTGCCGCGATGACGGGCACCAGCAATTGCAACAGGGCCGCCGTTGACGCGCCCAGTTGCGGCAAAACACCATACCACAATGCATATCCGAGCCCCGAGGTTATCGCCCCCGCGACGATGGCCAGCACGATCCCAAAGAGGTTCGCCCCGGCCACATCCATCTCCACCGGGAACAGCAAATAGACCGCCACCAACAGGGGGACGGACCAGATGAAATTGGCGCCGGTTTCGGCCATCGGGTCCGACGCGGCACGACCTGCGAGGCTGTAGATGCCCCAGCCCAGGGCCGCCGCCAGCATCGCCGCCGTCGCCACCAGCGGCAATGCCGCCGCACCCGAAGGCCAGCCCAGCCAGGCCAGTCCGATCAGCGCCAGGGCCGCGCCGATCCAGCGGCGCAGCGGCGGGCGCTCGCCTTCGATCACACCGCCCGCAAACATCGTGACCTGCACACCGCCGAACAGGATCAATGCGCCAAGGCCCGCATCGATATCCACGTAAGCCACGGAAAAGCCGACCAGATAAAGCGTCAAGCTACCCGCCCCGGCGATCCGCGATCTGGTCAGAAGCGGCAGCACCCGGCGCCGCGCCAGAACCAGGGCGGCCAGAAAGACAGCCCCCGCAAAGGCGCGGATCAGAGCGAAGGTATAGGGGTCGATATGGCCCGGCCCGACCGCCAACCGGTTCAGGATCGAATTCGAGGCGAAGGCCACCAGAACCACGCTCGTCAACAGGATCAGCCGCATCTTTGCGCTCCCACCATCCGTGCCGCAAAGCCGCCTGTCAGATGCGTCACATGACCCGCGCTGATCGTCGCCTCGATCCGGCGGCTTTGGGCGTCCACCACCACCAGATCAGCCCGCTGGCCCGGCAAAAGTCGGCCACGATCCGTCCAGCCCATGATCCGCGCCGGTCCGCTTGAGATCAGCGCCCAGGCCTGCGCCAGCGGCATCCCCGCATCCCACAGCCGCAGGGCCGCGCGGTGGATGGCGGCATAGTGATAGTCGGAGACCAGAGCATCGACGAGGCCCGCATCGATTAGCTCCGTCGCCGCGACCTTGCCGCTATGGGAATTGCCGCGCACAACATTGGGCGCCCCCATGATCACCGGCTCACCTGCGGCCTTCGCGGCCTCCGCCGCAGCGCGGGTTTCGGGGAATTCCGCGATAGATGCGCCAAGGGCACGATAGCGGGCGCGGATTTCAGGCGTGGGGTCATCATGGCTGCCGATCCGGCACCCGCGAGCGGCCAGCGCTTCGGTGAACCCCGGCAAGGCGGCCTCGGCCAAGGGCATCTCCGAGGACAGGCGCTGCATCAGCGCTAGATGCGCCTCGGGTGAGCGCCCGGATTTCAACGCCTGCCCGGTCAGCCGCGGCGGACGCTTGCCTTGGGCAAGCTTGTCATGGGGCAGATGGTCGTTCAGCACGACATAACCGATCCGCGTGTGATCGATCAGCGCCAGGATGTCGCCGAACGCCTCGCGCAGACCAATCTCGACGCGCAATTGCAGGCGCAGATCCATCCGGGTGTCGAAACCGGCCACCGCTGAGGCGACCCTTCTGGCGAAATCCGGGCCGCGCATCCCGCCTTCCCACGAATAGAACTGAGCCAGCATCGCCGTCGTGATCCCGCTGGAGGCCAATTCGGCCTCCACGGCGGGCAGACCATCGGCCACGTTCAGCTGCGCCCCACGCCGCGGCGCCAGATGCCGCTCGAACCCGTCGCCATGCAGATCGATGATCCCCGGCAGGATCAGATAACCCCTCGCATCGACGATAGGCCCGCGCGTCCCAGACACGCGCCCGGCTGCGATGGACAGATCGCCGGGGGCCATCTCGCCCGCTTGCAACAGGTCACCACCCGCAAAGGTCAGGGACAGGGGTTCAGCCACGGCGATAGGCTTGGCGGATCAGCGCGGCGACATCCTGCGCCTCAGGGTCGCCGTCCAGCTGCGCCCAGGCGTGTCTGGCGGCGTCCAAACTGGGGGCGCCCTGCCCCGTTTCGCGCACCATGTCAGCGAAGACGCTCACATCTTTCAAGGCGCCCGCGGCGGAAAACCCGACGCTGTCATCCTCGCCCAGAAGCCGCGGCAGGCGCGCCTTGACCATCGGCATCCCGGCGGGCGACTTGGCTAGGATCGTCAGCGCCGTTTCAATCGGGATCTCCGCGCGGCGGGCCATGGCCAGAGTGTCCCAGAGCCCTGCGAAATAGACGTTGAGTTGCGCATTCACGATGGCCTTCATCGTCATGCCCGCGCCCAATGGCCCGACATGCAACCGCGCGCCTGAGATCAGCGCCAGCACCGGCTCGGCCCGTGCCGCCGCGGCCTCGCTGCCGCCCAGAAAGAAGGTACATGTGGCATTTGTGAGCATTTCGGGCCCACCCGCGATCGGGGCATCCATGATCTCGGCATCCAGATGCGGCGCCTGCGCCTTTACGATCTCGGGCGACACGGTCGAGGTCTCAAGGATCAGCTTGCCCGTCAAATCTTCGTCGGACAACGCCGCCAAAACCGCCTTCACCGCGGCATCATCGAACAGGCTGGTCAGGATGATATCCGAGGCTGCACATAACGCGCCGATATCCCCAGCGGCCTGAATCCCAAGCTGCGCCGCGTCCTCCGCCGACAGGCCAGAGCGCGTCCACCCCGTCACTGCAGCGCCCCGCTCTGCCAGACGCGCCGCCATGGCGCGGCCCATCCGGCCCAATCCGATCACCCCAATCCGTTCCATCACCGTCCCACATGCCATATCACCCTGCGGAGACCATGCAGAACTCCGACTGCGGCAACAACGTCTTTGGCGCAGAAACCCGTATCACGATCAGCGGCGCGATCCGATCGATGCATCAGAGCAGGCTACCATATAGCCATCCAATATTGACCGGTTGAAAATGTACGCCTAGCATCGACCCCCTAAAAACAAATACTTAGTCAAAGCCTTAGGGGAATGGGGAATGAAGACACTGATTTGCGCGGCCGTTTTGGCCGCAACTTCCGGTATTGCCCACGCCACCACAATCACCGAGATCGACGATTTCGCGGGTGCCACGATCAGCCCACCGATGTCAGCGCCGGGAGCGATCTATGATTTCTCGGGCATCGGGGCCTACAGCGTGTCGGGCAGCCTCAACTGGCTATGCGCCGGGGAATGTGACCAAAATGACCCCGCTGACATCTTCGCCTTCAATATGGGGCCAAATCGCGCGGTCGAAGACATCACGCTGACGATGACAAACCTGACCGCCTCTGGCGGGGGCGCACAGTTCAGCGATGGCTCTGTGTCGGGGACGTTCGGCCTAACGGTCGGGGATGTGACACTCACCTCCCCGGGGGCGGTTGGCTTCGCCACCACATCCTTTAGCGGAGCGTTTTCGGACGCGGTCAACGTCGTGACAAGCTATCCCGAAGGGCTCGTCCACGTTCTGGGTGTTGGGATCGCGCCGGGTGGTTTGTTGACGCTGTTCAGCGATGCACAGGTCACCGCGGATTGGCAGATCAGCTTCAACGTGGTCGATACCTCGTCCGGGCCAGGCCCCGCGCCTGTGCCGCTGCCCGCGACAGGGATCTTATTGGTTGCTGGGTTGGGTGGATTGGCAGCATGGCGTCGCCGCGCGACCTGAAAGTAACCGCAGGCGATAGTTGGGATCGGGGCCTTTACGGGCCCCTTTTCTTTGGAACACTCCCGCGCGCCGCGAAATGACAAAGGGGCCCGAAGGCCCCTTTGCGTATCTGTTGTGGCGTCCCTGCCGGAGCCGCTTTCCGTGAAAACGACCCCGCAGGATGCGACCGAATTTCCCGACGGAAATCCGTGTCTTACATCATGCCGCCCATGCCGCCCATGTCGGGCATGCCGCCTGCCGGGGCCGCGCCTTCTTTGGCGGGCTTGTCGGCGACCATGGCTTCGGTGGTGATCAGCAGACCTGCAACCGAGGCCGCGTCTTCCAGCGCGGTGCGCACAACTTTGGCCGGGTCGATCACACCGAAGGTGAACAGGTCACCATATTCTTCGGTCTGAGCGTTGAAGCCAAACGCGCTGTCGTTGCTTTCGCGGATTTTGCCCGCAACAACCGACCCGTCGACACCGGAGTTCTCGGCGATCTGACGCAGAGGCGCTTCCAGGGCGCGGCGCACGATGGCGATCCCGGCATTCTGGTCGGAATTTGCCCCTTCCAGACCTTCCAGCGCCTTGGCGCCTTGGACCAGAGCAACACCGCCGCCCACAACAACACCTTCCTGCACAGCAGCACGGGTTGCGTTCAGGGCGTCATCGACGCGGTCCTTACGCTCTTTCACTTCCACTTCGGTCATGCCGCCGACGCGGATAACGGCAACACCGCCCGCCAGCTTGGCGACACGTTCCTGCAGCTTCTCGCGGTCGTAATCCGAGGTGCTTTCCTCGATCTGTTGGCGGATCTGGGCGACACGCGCCGCGATCTCGGCCTTTTCGCCGTTGCCGTCGATGACCGTGGTCTCGTCTTTGGTGATGGTGATGCGCTTGGCGGTACCCAGCATGTCCATCGTGACCGATTCCAGCTTCATGCCCAGATCTTCCGCGATCACCTGGCCACCGGTCAGGATCGCGATGTCCTGCAGCATGGCCTTACGGCGATCCCCGAAGCCGGGGGCCTTGACCGCAGCGATTTTCAGACCACCGCGCAGCTTGTTGACGACCAGCGTGGCCAGCGCCTCACCTTCGACGTCTTCAGCAATGATCAAAAGCGGTTTGCCCGACTGGATCACCTGCTCCAGCAGCGGAACCATCGGCTGCAGCGAGCTCAGCTTTTTCTCGTGCAGCAGGACCATGCAGTCCTCCAGCTCGGTGATCATCTTGTCGGGGTTGGTCACGAAGTAAGGCGACAGGTAACCGCGGTCGAACTGCATGCCTTCGACGACCTCTGTCTCGGTCTCCAGGCCCTTGTTCTCTTCCACGGTGATCACGCCGTCATTGCCGACCTTCTGCATCGCGTCAGCGATCTGGCGGCCGATTTCGGCTTCGCCATTGGCCGAGATGGTGCCGACCTGAGCAACTTCATCGCTGTCTGCAACTTCGCGGGCGGCGCCTTTGATGTTCTCGATCACTTTGGCAACGGCCATGTCGACGCCGCGCTTCAGGTCCATCGGGTTCATGCCGGCGGCAACCGACTTCAAGCCTTCCTTAACGATGGCCTGGGCCAGGACAGTGGCGGTGGTGGTGCCATCACCGGCTTCGTCATTGGTGCGGCTGGCGACTTCTTTCACCATCTGCGCGCCCATGTTTTCGAACTTGTCTTCCAGTTCGATCTCTTTGGCGACGGATACACCGTCTTTGGTGATGCGCGGGGCACCGAAGCTTTTGTCGATCACCACGTTGCGGCCTTTGGGGCCCAGGGTGACTTTGACGGCGTCGGCCAGGGTGTTGACGCCTTTGAGCATGCGGTTGCGGGCGTCGGTGTCGAAACGGACGTCTTTGGCAGCCATGGTGGCTCCTCCTATAAAATTAGCTGTATATTCCTTGAAGGCCGGACTTAGGCGATGATGCCCAAGATGTCGGATTCCTTCATGATCAGAAGCTCTTCACCGTCCAGCGTGACTTCGGTGCCGGACCACTTGCCGAACAGGATGCGGTCGCCCTGTTTGACAGCCATCTCGATCAGCTCGCCTGAATCTTTGCGGGCGCCTTCACCACAGGCGATCACTTCGCCTTCTGCGGGCTTTTCCTTGGCGCTTTCGGGGATAATCAGACCACCAGCGGTCTTTTCGTCCGACTCAACACGGCGGACCAAAACGCGGTCATGCAGTGGTTTGAATGCCATCTTCGGCCTCTCCTCTATCCGGTTAGGAATGTCTCTCAGTAGCCGTTGTCACTCACTCCCGTCGAGTGACAACGGCGTTTAGTTAGGCGTCGCCGCATGTGCTGTCAAGACGAGTCCAAGACGGCATCGCGCTAACCGAGTGTTCACTTCTGATGGGTAATGCTGCGGCGCACGCAGACATCATCGACATTGGGTAAATGGACCATGAGTAAACTGAAGAAGCTGCCCCTGGCGGTTCGGCTTATCATCGTGTCGGCGCTGATGCTGATCGTGATGGCGGGGACCCTCACATTCGTTGGCCACCACGAAATGCGGCAGACATTGAAGGAATTTGCCCAGGAAGAAAACGTCTTCGGTGCGCGCGCCCTGATGGAAACGTTGGAAGAGATTTATCCTGAAATTGAGATTTCCACCACAGCGGCGGGGGCGATCACGCAGATCATCTGGCCCGTCGTTCCCGATAGCGTTCCTGCCGATGCCGCCGACACCGCTTCGGAAATCACCGGGCTCGACCCGACGATTTTCGCTTTTGATCGGGGCACCCAATCCTTTGTGCGCGTTGCCACCACGATCCTGAACGAAGATGGCGGCCGCGCGATCGGCACACCGCTGGCCCGAAACGAAGCGTATCACGCGTTGATCGACGGGGCGGTTTTCAATGGCCTGGTCGACATCCAGGGCGTTCCCTACAACGTATATTACCGCCCGATCTTGAACGAGAGCGGCACCGTGACCGGCGCAATCGCGCTGGCGCAACCCCATGCCGACCTGCAAGCCTCTCTGCAGACTAAGCTCGACACCAAGATGCTTTGGGTCGTTGTCGCCTTATCGGTCATGTTGCCCATCGCCTATCTGGTCATGCGAAGCATGCTGTCCCCCCTGGGAAAGATGACCAAGCTGATAACGGGAATGTCAGAAGGGCGGTTTGACGATGCGATACCTTATGACACGCGTGGCGATGAGTTGGGCGAAATCGCAAACAGCCTGAAAATCCTGCAAAACTCGCTCAGAGCCGCCGACGAGCTGAAACAGGCCAATGCAGCGCGTCAGGCCGAGACCGAGCGGCAGCAAGCCGAACAGCGCATTGTGGTGACAACATTGACGGAAGGGCTGTCGAAACTCAGCCAGCTTGATCTGACGGTGCGGATCCAAAACACCGATGCCGAGCCATTCCCGGCGGAATATGAAACCCTGCGCACCTCATTTAACGAACTCGTCGATCAACTGACCGAGACGGTCTCCTCCATTCAGGTGATTGCCGAAGAGGTTACCGGCGATGCACGTGAAATGGCCGGCTCCTCCAGCGATTTGTCCAGCCGCACCGAAAGCCAGGCGGCCACATTGCAGGAATCCGCGGCCGCGCTCGAAGAACTGAGCCAAAGCGTCCAATCCACCGCCGAAAACGCCGCCGACGCCGAGACAACGACCAACGAAAACCGCGAAGTGACGAAGGCTACGGGCGAAGTCGTCACCAACGCCATCGCCGCGATGGAGGCCATCGAAGCCTCCTCGCAGCAGATTAACCAGATCATCTCGGTCATCGACGACATCGCGTTCCAAACCAACCTTCTGGCCCTGAATGCCGGTGTTGAGGCCGCCCGTGCAGGTGAGGCGGGGCGCGGCTTTGCCGTTGTCGCCTCGGAAGTGCGCGCTCTGGCTCAGCATTCGTCGGCCTCCGCGCAAGAGATCAAATCTCTGATCGCCGCGTCCAGCCAACAGGTCGAAACCGGCAGCGGCCTGGTGCGGGATGCCGGTAAGGCGCTGAACGATATCATCGACCGCGTCGACCGCGTGGCGGGCCTGGTCTCTGATATTGCCGTCTCCGCAAAAGAGCAGTCGGTGGGTGTCAGCGAAATCAACGCGGGCGTCCGCGATCTGGATGCTGCCACCCAAAGCAACGCCGCGATGGCCGAAGAGGCCTCCGCCGCCAGTGAGGGCCTGACCAATGCTGCCGAAAAGATGACGGCGCGCTTGGCTCGGTTCCGCCTGGAAGGCCAGGCAGCGCGGGCCAACTGGGCCGCCGCCGCGGTTGTTTCAATGGCGGACACGCCGACCGATACCGGCATTGCGCCCATCGACCTGAAACAGGCAGCCAGCGCCGATCCCTTCCGCGGCTTCTGACCCATCGCCTGGCCGGATATCGCGTCGCCCGCGGATCAGCGAGCCCGGTCGGCGCGATATCCCCCGCGCCAACACGCCGCCCGTGACAAGCCGTGCCGCCACCGATAGAAGTCCCGCGAATTCACATCCGATACGCAGGATCCTTCCATGACCACTTTGGTATTCGGCCACACCTCCCCCGACACAGATTCCACCGGCTCGCCCCTAATCTGGGCGTGGTACCTCACCCAAATCAAGGAGACGCCTGCCGAAGCCGTGCTGCTGGGCACCCCGAATACCGAAGCGGCCTTTGTCCTGCGCCATTGGGGGCTGGAACAACCGCGCATCATCGACAATGTCGATGCGGATCAACCTGTCGTCATCGTCGACACCAACAACCCCGCCGAATTGCCGACCCAAATCAATGATGCCGATATCCGCGCCATCATCGACCACCACAAACTTGTCGGCGGCCTCGAAACCAAAGGCCCCATCGACATCCGGATCGAACCGCTCGCTTGCACCGCCACCATCATGTACAAAATGATCGGCAAGCACATGGCCCAGGCACCCAAATCCATCAAAGGCGCGATGCTGAGCTGTATACTGTCCGATACGCTCGAATTCCGGTCGCCCACCACAACGCAAGAAGACCGCGCCATTGCCGAGGCGCTGGCCCAAGATCTCGGCATCGACATCCCGTCCTACGCTGCAGACATGTTCGCCGCCAAATCCGACGTCTCGTCTTTCTCGGATGCCGAGCTTCTGCGCATGGACAGCAAGACCTATGAAGTGGGCGGCAAGACCTTCCGTGTCTCGGTGCTGGAAACCACCTCGCCCGACACGGTCCTGTTGCGCAAGGCGAGCCTGGTCGAAACGATGCCGAAAGTGGCCGAAGAAGACGGCGCCGATCAGGTCCTTCTCTTCGTGATCGACATCCTGAATGAAGAAGCCACGCTGTTGGTGCCCAATGACCTGACCAAATCCGTGGCGGAGAAAAGTTTTTCAACCGCCGTAGGAGATGCAGACGCGGTTGTACTGCCGGGTGTGGTCAGCCGCAAAAAGCAGATCATTCCAAACCTCGCCCTCTGACATCGGGGCGGGAAATCCCGCCTAGCCGCAGGGCAAAAACAGGCGCAACATCCAACCGAGCCAATTCTCGGAGATCACCATGCGCCTGTTGCCCTGCCTCGCTCTAGCAATCCTCGCCGCCGGATCTGCCGCGGCGGACACCTACAGCCCGCGGCCAGGCGATATCGTTACGCCCTCGCCCAGCGGCCTGACCCTGTCCAATCCCGACGGCACCACGCAGGCGCAAGTCGACTTCGGCACCGGCTTTCACACAACGATGCAAGCCATCGTCACGATCTTCGACCACAACACCACGATCAGCTTCCCCGAGGAATGCGGCGCGGGCCCAATGGTGTCGGCAGACATCCCCGGCCAAATCACCCTGATGTTTCAGGAGGATCGTCTGGTTGGCTGGATGCTGAACCGGGGCGCTGCGCTGATTACCGATACCGGGCTGTCTATCGGCATGTCCACCGACACCCTCGTTGCAACCGGACCAGTCGAGTTCTTCGAAAGTGGCCTCGGGACCGAGTTTTCGCGTGATGGTACCTACGGCGTCTTGAACGAAACCGGGGACCGGATCGAGGCGATCTGGTCCGGCACAAATTGCATCTTCCGCTAGTCCCGCTGCGCGCGATCCACTAAGCCTCTGGCAAATCGCCTGAATTGGAGCGCCCCAGTGACCCGCATTATCGACACCCTCGCCGATGTCTCAGATCAGTATGACGCCGTATTCTGCGATCTTTGGGGATGTGTCCATAACGGGTTGGAGCCATTCGCCGACGCCATCGAGGCATTGCGCGCCTTCAAGGCAAAGGGCGGCGCCGTTCTTTTGCTCACCAATGCGCCCCGCCCGCGTGTTCCCGTCGCCGAACAGCTTGACCGCATCGGCGTCCCGCGCGACTGCTGGGACGTGATCGCCACATCGGGCGACAGCGCCCGCGCCGCGATGCTGACCGGCGCCGTCGGCCAAAAAGTGTGGCATATCGGCGAAGCCCATGATCACCCCTTTTTCGAGCCCATGGAATTGATCGAAAACGCGGTCGAGATCACCTGCGTGCCCCTTGATGAGGCCGAAGGGATCGTCTGTACCGGGCCCTTCGACCCGAAGGCCGACACCTCCGTGATGCGCCCGGAATTCCTGTTGGCAAAGACCAAGGGGCTCAAATTGCTCTGCGCCAATCCCGACATCGTCGTGGATCGGGGCGAAAGTCGCGAATGGTGTGCGGGCGCTTTGGCGCAACTCTACACCGAGATGGGCGGCGAAAGCCTGTACTTCGGCAAACCGCATCCACCGATCTACGACCTGGCCCGGCGGCGGCTGACCCAGATCGGGCGGCCCACGCCCGATGACCGAATCCTCGCCATTGGGGATGGCATCGTGACCGACATTCCCGGTGGAATCGGCGAAAACATCGACACGTTGTTTATCACCGGCGGGCTCGCGCGCGCTGAAACCGGCACAGATACGCAACCTGACCCATCCAAATTGGCGCGGTTTTTGACCGATGCACAGCTTGAGCCGACCTATTCCATCGGATTTCTGCGATAGTCCGCGCAACAAAGTTGCCCTTTTCGGCAAAAAATTCACCGATTGTTACTTTCTGCATTGCAGAAAGACCCCTATCTGTCCTATGACACGCGGGAAGGAGGGCGCATCCATGCTCGACAACATCGCAACCGGCACCATCGTGATCGAAGACCTTGAGGTCGGCATGACCCGGTCTTTGCAAAAGCTGATCACCGATCAGGATATCGAGATGTTTGCCGAGGTTTCGACCGATCGGAACCCGGTTCATATGGATGATGACTACGCCCAAGATACGATTTTCCAGGGTCGCATCGCCCATGGCATGTTGACCGCCGGCCTGATCTCGGCGGTGATCGGGGAACAATTGCCCGGCCATGGCACAGTCTATCTCGGCCAGACCCTGAAATTCATGGCCCCTGTCCGCCCCGGTGACATGGTCGAAGCGGTGGTTGAGGTTCTGTCCATCGATTATGCGCGCCGTCGCGTGCAGTTGAAGACCGAGGCGCGCGTGGGCGAAACCACCGTATTGCGTGGCGAGGCGACCGTCTTGGCGCCATCGGGCAAGTTCGACTAACGCAGCCATCCGCTTGCCCTCGCCCCGCAAGGCAGCATAACTGCCCGCATGCGAGTCTTGCGCGATCCCCAATTTACACTGCCCCAGGATCGGGGCGCCTCTGTCGCAATCGGCAATTTCGATGGTGTGCATCTGGGCCACCAACATGTACTCAACCTGGCCAAACGGCCCGGCGCACCGTTGGGCGTCGTCACCTTTGAGCCGCATCCGCGCGAGGTGTTTGCGCCGGACGCCCCACCCTTCCGCCTAATGAACGCAACCGCTCGGGCCAGCCGCCTAGACAAGCTCGGCGTCGATCTTCTGGCCGAGCTTCCGTTCGAAGACCGCCTGTCGAACCTGTCGGCAGAGGCGTTTGTAACCGATATCCTGGTCGGCGGCCTCGGGATCAGCCATGTCGTGGTTGGTGCGGATTTTTGTTTTGGCAAAGGCCGGGCGGGCAATGCGGTCCTGCTGGAAAAGATGGGCGAGGTCCACGGCTTCGACGTCACAATCGTGCCGTTGCTGGAACGCGACAACGGCGCGGTGTCCTCGACCGCGATCCGCCGCGCGTTAACCGATGGCCGGCCCCGCGACGCCGCGCAGATGCTGGGCCATTGGCACCGGATCGAAGGACCCGTACTTCATGGCGAAAAGCGCGGGCGAGAATTGGGATATCCAACGGCGAATATGGCGCTCGACAACCTGCATGTGCCAAAGCCCGGCGTTTATGCCGTGACGGTCGACATCCGCGACGGCGCCCATGCGGGCAGCTATGGCGGCGTGGCCAATCTGGGCTATCGCCCGATGTTCGAACTGCAAAAACCCAATCTTGAGACCCATCTGTTTGAGTTTTCCGGCGATCTTTACGGCACGGACCTGTCTGTTGGCCTGGTGGAGTATCTGCGCGGGGAGGGTAAATTCGACACGCTCGATGCGCTGATCACCCAAATGGATGCGGATTCGGCTGCGGCCCGCGCGGCGCTCAAATCATGAGACCGCAATTCTGGGTCCGCGTCCCGATGGGCAAGATGACCGCCGAGGAATGGGAGGCGCTGTGCGACGGATGCGGCAAATGCTGCCTCAACAAGCTTGAGGATGAAGACACCCAAGAGGTCGCCCTGACACGTGTGGCCTGCCGATTGCTGGACGATGAAACCTGCCGCTGCGGACAATATGACATCCGCAAAACGCTAGTGCCGGAATGCATTCAACTGACGCCGCAAACCATGGGCGATGTGGCCTATTTCATGCCGGAAACCTGCGCCTATCGGCTGCTGCATGAAGGCAAGCCGCTCTACCATTGGCACCCGCTGATCTCAGGCGATCCCGACAGCGTCCACAAGGCGGGCGTCAGCGTGCGTGGCATCACGGTACCGGAATTCGAAATCCCCGAAGAAGAATGGGAAGACTATATCATCGAAGAGCCCGGCAGTTAGCGGCCGGACGACACGCCGATCACCTGCAAATCCGCATAGACGCGCCAATCTGCGATCAGATCGTCCTCAAAGCGGTAGATATCCGTACAGGGCAGCCGAAGCGGCGCGCCATCCGATCGCCGTTCGAACAGCGACACGACTTCGATGATCGCCGTGTCTTCGGTTTCGACGACCATCCGAACCTCATGGCCGACCCAGCGCACCTGGGTCAGCTGATGCTCCATGTAATCGCGCAGCGCCGCAATGCCGGTCACCGTCGGACGGCCACCGACCGTATAGCGGATCTGCGGATGCAGAAAGGGCCGCGCGGCGTCCCAATCGCCCGAGCCCACCGCCTGCTCCATCTGCGTGACCCGGTCGGCAAGTGACATATCCTCAGCCCCGCGCCTCACCGATCAGACGAAGGATGTCGCGCGCCGCCGAGGGGATATGGGTGCCCGGCCCGAAAATCGCCTTCACACCGGCCCCCATCAGGAAATCGTAATCCTGTTGCGGGATCACACCGCCGCAGATCACGATGATATCGCCCGCGCCCATCGCTTCCAGCGCGGCGATCAGCTTCGGCGCCAAAGTCTTGTGGCCCGCCGCTTGCGACGAGATGCCGATCACATGCACGTCGTTGTCGATGGCGTCCTGCGCCGCCTCTTCCGGGGTTTGGAATAATGGGCCCACATCGACGTCAAATCCGATATCGGCAAAGGCCGTGGCGATGACTTTGGCGCCACGGTCATGGCCGTCCTGGCCCATCTTCACCACCAACATGCGCGGCCGCCGCCCTTCGCTTTCGGCAAACGCTTCGACCTCACCCTGGATCGCGGCGAAATCCGCGTCACCCTCATAGGCCGAGCCGTAGACGCCCGCCAAGGTCTTCACCTCGGCCCGGTGGCGGCCGAACACTTTTTCCATCGCCATGCTGATCTCTCCGACTGTTGCGCGGGCACGGGCGGCCTCAACCGCGGCGGCCAGAATGTTGCCGCCATCGCGCGCGACGCTCTCCAATTGAGTCAGTGCCGCATCGCAGGCCTGGCCATCGCGGCTCGCCTTGATTTGCTCCAGCCGCGCCACCTGGGCCTCTCGTACCGAGACGTTGTCGATATCGCGGATATCGATCAGGTCCTCGCTGTCCTTGCGGTATTTGTTGACCCCGACGATCACCTCTTCGCCGCGGTCGATCATCGCCTGACGCCGCGCGGCACTTTCCTCGATGCGCAATTTGGGCAGGCCTGAGGCGACGGCCTTGGTCATGCCGCCCATCTCCTCGACCTCGTCCATCAGGGCCCAGGCCTTTTCGATCAGCTCATCGGTCAGGCTTTCGATGTAGTAAGAGCCCGCCAGCGGATCGACGACCTTGGTCACGCCGGTTTCTTCCTGCAAGATCAATTGCGTATTCCGCGCGATCCGGGCGCTGAATTCCGTGGGCAGGGCAATTGCCTCGTCAAAGGAATTCGTGTGCAAGGATTGGGTGCCGCCCAAAACCGCGCTCATCGCCTCGAAGGCCGTGCGTACGACGTTGTTATAGGGGTCCTGCTCCTGCAAGCTGACGCCCGAAGTCTGGCAATGGGTCCGCAGCATCTTGGAGCGCTCGGATTTCGCCCCGAACTCGGTCATCACCCGGTGCCACAGCGTCCGCGCCGCGCGCAGCTTGGCGACTTCCATGAAGAAATTCATCCCGATGGCGAAGAAAAAGCTCAGACGCCCGGCGAACTTGTCCACATCCATCCCGGCCTCAATCGCGGCGCGCACATATTCCCGGCCATCGGCGATCGTGTAGGCCAGTTCCTGGACCAGGTTCGCCCCGGCCTCTTGCATATGGTAGCCCGAGATCGAGATGGAGTTGAATTTCGGCATATTTTCAGACGTATAGCTGATGATGTCCGAAATGATCCGCATGGAGGGTTCGGGCGGATAGATATAGGTGTTGCGAACCATGAACTCCTTCAGGATGTCGTTCTGAATGGTCCCCGACAGCAACGCCTTGTCATGGCCCTGCTCTTCGCCCGCCACGATGAAATTCGCCAGGATCGGGATCACGGCGCCGTTCATCGTCATCGAGACGCTGATCTTGTCCAGCGGGATGCCGTCGAACAGGATCTTCATATCCTCGACGCTGTCGATGGCCACGCCCGCCTTGCCCACATCGCCAACGACACGGTCATGGTCACTGTCATAGCCGCGATGCGTAGCCAGATCGAACGCAACGCTGACGCCCTGTTGCCCGGCATCCAGCGCCTTGCGGTAGAACGCATTCGATTCCTCGGCCGTCGAGAACCCGGCATATTGCCGGATCGTCCAGGGGCGGCCCGCATACATCGTGGCCTTCACCCCGCGCGTGAACGGCGCCTCGCCCGGTGTCGTGCCAATATGAGAGAGCGCCGATACATCCTCGGCGGTATAGAGCGGTTTGACGTCGATCCCCTCCAGCGTGTGCCAGATCAAATCGTCCGGATCGCGGCCTTTCAGCTCTGCCTGGGCCCGATCACGCCAATTGTTCGTAGTCTCCGCCATTGGTTGATCCTTCTCCATGTCCGTCGCACATCGTTGTCGTGTGCAGATTGCGGTCCGATGCCGTCTGGGCGGCGTCTTGTGTCTCGATACAATCGGCAAACCCGCCGGCACCTTGCGCCAGCCAGGCCAGATCGTCTTCATATTGGGCACGCAGCGTGTCGACCTCATAGGGTTCGAACGGCATGAACAGCCCATCCGCGCCCGTCATCAGCGGCAGCGTTTCGCCACAATCCGCCATCACATCGCGCAGATGCGTGGCCGAGGGACGCCCATTGCGCGGGCCCGAGGGGGTGGCCGATGTCGTGATGCCGGTCAGGCCGCGCAGCACCGCACCGGGATCACGTGCGCAAGCCTCATGGGTCCAAACCACGACATTCGCATCGGGCACGGCGCGGGCCACATCTTCGATGATATGCCGCCACCGGCGCGGCTGGGTGATCATGTAATCGCGCAGCCGCGTGACCGGCAGCGGACCGCCGCGCCGCATATGGGCGGCCATGGCCGAGGCCCACCAATCGTCATAGCGGCGCATCGAGATCGCAATGGTCACATTATGGCGCGCCAATCCTTTGCAATGGGCCGCGATCCGCGCCCCCGCATCGGGGTAAAGCCGCGCATCCTCCAGGATATGACCCAACGCCCCCAGGATATTCGGATCGCTGATCACCAGGCGGTCCGCCCCCTCCTGGCGCAGCATCTCGACCCGCAGGGCCAGGCGCTTGGCCGCGCGGTCGCGCTGGCGCCGCATCACCGGAACGGCACCATCCATCACACCGCGAAACAGCCCGCCGCGCACGACATTGGGCCCCCAATAGGCGGTTCGGCTGGCCCGCAACACGGCGCGATGCGCCGCCAAATGGTGCTGAAACAAGGCCGTCGCCGTGCGATGCGCCCCCACATGCAAAATGACATCCATAACCAAGCGCTTCCCGTTACCGGTCGTCAAACCCGCACCTGTATATGCCTGCGCCGATGAATATCCGGTCAACATGCGATCAACCGTTTGGAAAGCCTTCGCAAACCGGTCAAGCGCGCCTATATCTTTCCCAACCGGAGGACATATGCGACGCTTTTTTCTGACCCTAGTCGTGGCCCTGCTGGCTGCGCAGACTGCAACGGCGCAAGGCGCCGATGAGGCGACTATCTCTTTCGCGGGAGATTCCGAGGCTTCCGCGGACACACCTGACGATCCGTTGGCCCCCCGCTCGGCCGAAGGGCTGACGCTGGATGACTTCCTGTGGACCGCCCGGCCCATCGTCATCTTTGCCGATACGCCCGCCGATCCGCGCTTCATCGAACAGATCGAATTGCTCGAACGCCGCCCAGACCCCTTGCTGGACCGCGATGTGGTGATCATCACCGATACCGATCCATCCGCCCGGTCCGACATCCGCACCGCCTTGCGGCCCAGGGGGTTTTCGGTGGTCGTGATCTCAAAGGACGGCACCGTGGGATTGCGCCGTCCGGCCCCGCGCGATGTGCGGGAAATCGTGCGCGCCATCGATAACTTCCAGCTCCGGCAGGAAGAGATCCGGCGCGGCCAATAGGCCGCGCATCCGCCCAGGGCGGCATATGGCGCATCAGGGATCATTCGAATTCCATGATCACGTCATCGACGGCCAGGCTGTCCCCTGCGCCGGCATTGATCTTCTGCACGATGCCCTTGCGTTCGGCGCGCAGGATGTTCTCCATTTTCATCGCCTCGACGGTGCATAGCGCCTGACCTTCCTGCACCTCCTGGCCCTCTTCCACATCGACCTTCACGATCAGGCCGGGCATCGGGCAAAGTAGCAGTTTCGAAGTGTCGGGCGCCTCCTTGATCGGCATCAGATCAGCCAGTTCCGCCTGGCGCGGGGTGCGGATATGCACCGGCAGATCGGCGCCCCTTGTCCGCAACCGGAACCCGCCCGGCACCTTGCCGACCTTCAGGACCAGCGGCTGCCCGCCCACATCCACGCGGGCCAGTTGATCGCCCGGCGTCCAATCCGAGCTGACGCGCAGGGTCTGGCCCGCAAGCGTCACGTCCGAGCCATCGTGATCGGCATCAATCGTCACATCAAAGCGTTGACCCGCCAGCGTCACAACCCAATCGGCGCCGACCCGGCGTTCGTGATTGTCCATCCGGCCCGACACCCGCGTGCGCCGGATCTCGGCCACCCGGTGCATTGCCGCGGCCGCCGCGGCCACGCGGATCAACTCCGCGTCCGGCAAATCAACGCCGTGGAACCCGTCGGGATATTCCTCGGCGATAAAGGCCGTTGTCATATCACCGGAGGTGAATTTCGGGTGATCCATCACTGCGCTCAGGAAGGGCAGATTGTGGCCGATCCCCTCCACTTCGAACCCGTCCAAGGCCACGCGCATCGCCTCCAGCGCGGTGGCACGGTCCGGCCCCCAGGAACAGAGCTTGGCGATCATCGGATCGTAATACATGCTGATCTCGCCGCCCTCATAGACGCCGGTATCATTGCGCACCGCCGTCTCGCCTTCAGGGCCCTCTTCCAGCCATTTGCCATTGTCCAGCATCGGCCCAGCGGCCACCTCCACCGGCGGGCGATAGCGGGTCAGCCGCCCGATGGAGGGCAGGAAATTGCGATAGGGGTCTTCGGCATAAAGGCGGCTCTCGATGGCCCAGCCGGTCAGTTTCACGTCATCCTGTGCCAGGGCCAGCTTTTCGCCTGCGGCCACACGGATCATCTGCTCGACCAGATCCACACCGGTGATCAACTCGGTCACCGGATGCTCCACCTGCAGGCGCGTGTTCATCTCAAGAAAATAGAAATTCCGGTCGCCATCGACGATGAACTCCACCGTGCCCGCGCTGGTATAGCCCACCGCCTTGGCCAGGCTGACGGCCTCTTCGCCCATCGCCTTGCGGGTCGCTTCGTCCAGGAAGGGCGACGGCGCCTCTTCGATGACCTTTTGATTGCGCCGCTGGATCGAACATTCGCGCTCCCCCAGATAAATCGCGTTGCCATGCTTATCGGCCAGAACCTGGATCTCGATATGGCGTGGCTGGGTGACAAACTTCTCGATGAACATCCGGTCATCGCCAAAGGAACTGGCCGCCTCGTTCTTCGAGGCCTGGAAACCTTCGGCCACCTCATCCTCGGACCAAGCGATCCGCATCCCCTTGCCGCCGCCACCAGCCGAGGCTTTTAGCATCACGGGATAACCGATTTCTCCCGAAATGCGGATGGCCTCTGCTGCATCCTCGATCAGGCCCATATGGCCCGGCACCGTGCTGACACCCGCCTCGGCCGCGATTTTCTTCGAGGTGATCTTGTCCCCCATCGCCTCGATCGCGCTAGCGGGCGGGCCCACAAAGGCCACACCCTCGGCCTCCAACGCTTCGGCGAAAGCCTTGTTTTCAGACAGAAACCCGTAACCCGGATGCACCGCATCGGCACCCGTCTCGCGAATTGCGGCCATGATCTTGTCGATCACGATATAGCTTTCGGCCGCAGGCGGCGGGCCGATATGCACCGCCTCATCGGCCATTTTGACGTGCAAGGCCTGCGCGTCCGCATCCGAATAGACCGCCACCGTCGGGATCCCCATCCGCTTTGCCGTCTTGATCACGCGGCACGCAATTTCACCCCGGTTGGCGATCAGCAGTTTCTTGAACATGTCCTCGTCCCTTCCCAGCGCGGTCCACAGCCACGCCCCAAAAGAAAAACCACCGGGGCGATCAGACCCCGATGGTTTCCAAAGCTTAGATATCTGATCCGGGCCCCGCGTGCCCGGCGCTCTGCGTCAGCAGAGATTGACGTCGTCGCAGAGCGCGCCCGCGGCGCCGCCGATAAGAACGCCGGTGCCAACGCTGCCGCCAAGGGCCGCCGCGCCGACGCCGCCCGCAGCCGCGCCGATGCCCGCCCGTTCCAGATCGGACGCGACACAGCCCGAAACGGCCAATGCTGCTGCAAACAATGTGATGATTGTGAATTTTCTGCGCATGTGACTGCGTCTCCTGTCGAAGTACCTCGTGACCCAGACCATACACCCTTTGTCGCGAGGACAGAAGTCTGCCCTTGGCCGCCATGGGCGGAGGACCGCGCGCCCAAAAAAAGAGGCGGTCGGCACTGGGGATAGGCCGACCGCCCTGTAGGGGAAGGGTAACACGTCTTGTGGGTGCTGGCCTGGTTTAAACGATTGGGGACGTTGACCAGCCCAGAGAGCATTACACAATGCGCGGCAGACGAAAGGGATTGATTACGCCTATGGAAACAATGCGCGTCCATCCGCCCATTCTTGTATACTGCAAGCGAATTCATGCCGATTTTCCCTCCCAAATGCCCGTTCCATCAAAGGCTTCGGGGAAAGATGCGCGCGCGCGATCCACGTCGATGCGCAGCAACGCGTCATAGCTTTCGGGGTCAAACGGGTCTTCGGCAGGCACCACCTCACGCCCGAACAGCCAACTCAATCGACCTGCATCCAGGTTACCGCGCTCGAACTCCGCCTCGCCGAAATAAAGCCACAGCGCCTCCATGAAGCCCGCATCGGCGCGCCGATCGGCCGGGCGCCGATCCGCATAACGCTCGCGCGTGATCAGCTTGGTGGCGCCCGCCTTGTTCTCGCGCCGGATCGTAAAGCTGTAATCCGAGGACGGCAGGCGCGACGGGAAACCGCGATGTTTCAGCATGGCACAGTTCCCCGCATGAAAAACCGAGCGCGGCTTGCGCCACACTCGGTTAGGGGAACAATCCTGCTCGGGCACATCTGGGGGATCGTGTGCCTCAGGACCTGCCATTGCGGCATGGGCGGTGTCTGCAATTCCGCACGTGCCGGTTTCTTCTTTTTATTGCCTCGCGGTGTGACCGAGGTCGAAGGGCCATTGTCCACAACGGCCCCGGCCACGATCCGAGGTACAGCTGCGCTTGTGCAGCCAAGATCGACCCTACACGCCAGCTCGCGTTCTCCACAGACCTTTCCACAAGAACGCTGGCTCTGTGACTCGAATGCATCACAGGACCCATCACGTGAAGAACATATCGCAACATATTGGGGTCGCATCAAAATTGCTCCCATATGCAGGCACCATCTTGGATGGAATACGCCTCGATAAGCTGAGTTATCCTCCGGCTCGGCTCACCACGCGGAAAGGGCTCGCTCATCAATTGCACGACAATCCGGCTGGGCACCGGATCATGTTCCAGCGCAGGCAGCCCCCATGTTGCGCAGGCCCAATCATGGTCGGTCATCTCAACGGTCAGATCCACGTCGTCGAGCTGGCTGTCTTCGGCGCGCACGATCACCCAGGTCTCGCCGGAGGGCTGGATCTCATACAAAATCTCGCACAATCGAACGGCATGACCCGACGGCCCAGTGCCCAGCGACGTGCGATCACAAATATCGCGCCGGTCCGTCGGCAAGCCGATCAGCCAGGCCCCCACACCCACCAAGATCACGCAGGCCAGGATCACCACCCGCCCGGTCACGCAGACCTCCGGGCACAACGCTGCCACCGCTCGCGCAATTCGGCATCCTCCAGCAGCGCGGAAACCGCTTTTCGCGCATTGGCGGGGATGCGCCCGTCAACCGCGCCCCCCGCCACAAGGCGCAGGCCATCAGCCTCGCGCGTTACCGCGACCGCCGGCTGGAATCCCCGCAACCGCTGCAAACGCCGCCACATATCCTGCCGCACCTGATGGGCCAGCCGTCCGCGCCGCAGGCTCGGGTCGTCAAACCGCGTTTCAACGGCCAGATCGAACCGCACGGGCACCCGCCGCGCCACCACAAGCGTGTCGCCCTCCACCGCCATATGCCAGCGTCGCGATCTCACAACGGAATGTTGTCGTGCTTTTTCCACGGCATCTGCCGCTGCTTCCGGCGCAGCGCGGCGAAGGCCCGGCACAACCGGCGGCGCGTCGATTGCGGCAGGATCACCTCATCCACAAAGCCGCGCTCGGCCGCCACAAACGGATTGGCAAAGCGATCCTCATATTCCGCCTTATGGGCCTCGATCTTGTCGGGATCGCTCAGATCCGCGCGATGCAGGATCTCCACCGCCCCTTTCGCGCCCATCACCGCAATCTCCGCCGTGGGCCAGGCATAGTTCACATCCGCCTGCAAATGCTTGGACGCCATCACCACATAGGCGCCGCCATAGGCCTTGCGGGTGATCAGCGTGACCTTCGGCACCGTCGCCTCGCCATAAGCATAGAGCAGTTTGGCGCCATGCTTGATCACCCCGTCATATTCCTGTGCCGTGCCGGGCAGGAAGCCGGGCACATCCACCAGGGTCAGGATCGGGATCTCGAAACAGTCGCAGAACCGCACGAACCGCGCCGCTTTCCGCGCACTGTCGATATCCAGCACACCGGCAAGAACCATCGGCTGGTTTGCAACAACACCGACCGTTTGCCCCTCTAAACGAATAAAACCGGTTATTATATTGCCCGCGAAGTCCGCCTGAAGTTCGTAGAAATCGCCCTCATCGGCAATCTTCAGGATCAGCTCCTTCATGTTGTAGGGCTGGTTCGGATTGGCGGGCACGAGCGTGTCCAAGCTGGTCTCAATCCGGTCCGGGCTGTCGAAAAACGGGCGGACAGGTGGCTTTTCGCGGTTTGACAGCGGCAGGAAATCGATCAAACGCCGCACTTCGCTCAGCGCTTCGACGTCATTCTCAAACGCGCCGTCAGCGACAGAGGATTTCTTGGTATGCGTCCCCGCGCCCCCCAATTCCTCGGCCGTCACGACCTCATTGGTGACCGTCTTCACCACATCGGGCCCCGTCACGAACATGTAGCTGCTGTCCTTCACCATGAAGATGAAGTCCGTCATCGCGGGTGAATAAACCGCGCCGCCTGCGCAGGGGCCCATGATCATGCTGATCTGCGGCACCACGCCCGAGGCCTCGATGTTGCGCTGGAAGATTTCGCCATAGGAGGCCAACGCATCCACGCCCTCCTGGATCCGCGCCCCGCCGCTATCGTTGATCCCGACGACCGGCGCGCCGTTCTGCATCGCCATATCCATGATTTTGCAGATCTTTTGCCCATGGGTTTCCGACACCGAGCCGCCGAGAACCGTGAAGTCTTGACTGAACACATAGACCTGACGGCCGTTCACCGTGCCCCATCCCGTCACGACACCGTCACCGGGCGGGCGATTGGCCTCCATCCCGAACTCGGTCGCGCGGTGGGCGACAAACATGTCGTATTCCTCGAAACTGCCCTCATCCAGCAACAGCTCGATCCGCTCGCGCGCCGTCAGCTTACCCTTGGCATGCTGCGCCGCGACCCGCTTGTCGCCACCGCCCTTGCGCGCATCGTCGCGGCGGATCTCCAATTCGGACAGAATATCTTTCATCTCGGGCCTTCCTGGGTCTGGGATGCGCGTGTTCTAAGGGGCGCGCGGCGGCCAAACCAGCCTGAACTAGCATATTTGCAAATAACTTTACCCAACCACCTAGGTATTTTGCAAAATTGCAAATATCCGGTGATGCACAATCAAGCTGCATCCGTGCACTGGACGCGCCGCACCCACAGCGATAGCTCTTGTGTAATGAGCACGCATCCCGCGGTGCGGTTTTTCGACCGCGCCACACCCCCGCATATCTTCACGCTGATCATCATGACCGGGCTCGGCGCCCTGTCGATGAACATCTTTCTGCCGTCGCTTCCGGCGATGACGACCTATTTCGACACCGAATATCGCGTCATGCAGCTTTCGGTCTCGCTGTATCTCGGCGTGAATGCGGTCATGCAAATCGTCATCGGCCCGATTTCGGACCGGTTCGGGCGGCGTCCGATCCTGTTGGGCGGCGTCGTGATCTTTTTGCTCGCCACGATCGGCTGCCTTCTGGCGCAGAATATCGAGACCTTCCTGATCTTTCGCATGATCCAGGCGGTGATCGTGGTGGGCCTGGTTCTCGGCCGTGCCGTCGTGCGTGACATGCATGAAGAGGCGCAAGCCGCTTCGCAAATCGGCTATGTGACGATGGGCATGGCGATTGTGCCGATGATTGGTCCGGCGATCGGCGGTAAGCTCGACGAGGTGCTGGGCTGGCAAGCGAATTTCTGGTTGCTTCTGATCCTCGGCGGCATCGTCCTGATGCTGATCTGGTGGGATCTGGGCGAGACCGCGCGCACCAAATCCACCGATTTCGTCGCGCAATTCCGCGAATATCCCGAGCTTCTGACCGCCCGCCGGTTCTGGGGCTATTGCCTCGCGGCAGCCTTCGCCTCGGGCGCGTTCTTCTCCTATCTCGGCGGCGCGCCCTATGTCGGGTCCGAAGTCTTTGGCCTGTCCGCATCACAGGTCGGCATCTATTTCGGGGCCCCCGCCGTGGGCTATTTCTTCGGCAACGGCATTTCGGGGCGGTTTTCGACGCGTGTGGGCATCAACAAGATGATCCTCTGGGGCGCGATCATCACGGTTGTGGGCTTGCTGATCTCAACGCTGATCTTCCTGTTGGGCTACGGATCGGCACTGGTCTTCTTCGGCTTCACCACCTTCGTCGGCCTCGGCAATGGCATGGTGCTGCCAAACGCCACCTCGGGCATGTTATCGGTGCGTCCGCATCTGGCGGGCACCGCAAGCGGGCTCGGCGGCGCGATGATGCTGGGCGGCGGCGCGGCCTTGTCGGCCCTGGCCGGTGACGTCCTGACCGAAGGCTCTGGCGCCATGCCGCTCCTGCTGATGATGCTGACCACCTCCCTCATGGGCGTCGCCGCAATCGTCTACACGATCCGCCGCGAAGCACAGGTGACCAAAGCCTAGACCGACCCCGCGGGACGGCGGGAGGGGCGATGCCGCCAGGCGAGCGTCTCCCCGGCCCTTGCGCCGCCCCTTGCAAATCTGCAAATCTCGCCCTGCAAAGCTGCGAGGATCCCATGCCGCCCCAAAAACTCTATGCCGGTGCCAAATTGCGCGGCCTGCGCACCCGTCTGGGGCTGACCCAAAAAGACTTCGCCGCCAAGCTCGGCATCTCCCTGCCCTATCTCAACCAGATGGAGAACAACAACCGCCCCCTCTCCACCGCGGTCCTTCTGGGGCTGGCGCAGGATTTCGGCGCCGATGTCACCGAATTCGCCGCCTCCGACACCGACCGCCTTGTTTCCGATATGCGCGAAGCACTGGCCGACCCGATCTTTACCGAAACCATGCCGCAACTGGCCGATCTGCGCCTGGCCGCCTCCAATGCCCCCACCCTGGCCCGCGCGTTCCTGGAATTACACCGCGCCTATCGCCAAAACCACGAACGCCTCGCGTCGCTGGACGAGGCCCTGGGCCAGCAAACCTCCGCCACCGCCAGCCCCTGGGAAGAGGTGCGCGATTTCTTCCACTATACCGACAATTACATCGACGCCGTGGATCGCGCCGCCGAACGCTTCGCCACCCGCGCCACCGGCGATCTCGCCGCCCATACCGCCGCCGTCCTCTCCGACAAGGGCATTACGCTGCGCCACGCCGCGGGCGAAGGCGTCCGCCACTATGACCCCGCCACCAAGACCCTCACGCTCAGCCCCCGCGCAGCGCCCGAAACCCAACGCTTCCAGCTCCTCCACCAATATGCGCTCCTGGGCCAGCACGACCTGATCGAGGCCACCCTCGACCTCGCCCGCTTCCAATCCGACACCGCGCGCGAGATCGCCCGCATCGGCATGGCCAATTATTTCGCGGGCGCCTGCCTGATGCCCTATACCCGCTTTGCCGAGGCCGCCGCCGACACCCGCCATGATCTCGAACGCCTGGCCATCGCCTTCGATGCCTCGATCGAACAGATCGCGCACCGGCTCAGCACCCTGCAACGCCCCCAGGCCAAAGGCATTCCGTTCTTTTTCGCCCGGGTCGATCAGGCTGGCACCGTCACCAAACGCCATTCCGCCACACGGCTGCAATTCGCCCGTTTCGGCGGCGCCTGCCCGCTCTGGAACGTGCACCAGGCCTTCGAGACACCGGGCCAATTCCTGCGCCAATTAGCCGAAACGCCCGACGGCGCCCGCTACGTGATCCTGGCCCGCGACGTATCGAAATCCGGCGGCGCCTGGGGCCGCCCCACCCGCCGCTACGCCATCTCGCTCGGGTGTGAGGTGCGCCACGCCGCCAGTCTCGTCTATGCCGACGGGCTCGATCTCGACCACGACGCCGCCTTCCAGCCCATCGGGATCTCCTGCCGCATCTGCGACCGCCCCGATTGCCACCAACGCGCCGTCCCGCCCCTCGAACGGCGGCTCAGCGTCGATCCCAATCGCCGCGGCACCCTGCCCTATACCGTTGCCCGCTAGTCACCACACCGCTAGGCTCCGCCAGACCCAAAACAAGGACGACCCAAGATGGAAATGCATGCCAGCCGCCACATCGCCGCCCCGCGCGACCAGGTCTGGGCCGCGCTTAACGACCCAGAGGTGCTCAAGGCCTGCATCCCCGGCTGCGAAGAACTGACCGGCTCCCCGGAAGAGGGCTTCTCCGCCGTGGTCAAACAAAAGGTCGGTCCCGTGAAGGCCACATTCAAAGGCGCCGTCACCCTCAGCGACGTGGTGCCCGGCGAACGCTACACGATCTACGGCGAAGGCAAAGGCGGCGTTGCAGGCTTCGCCAAAGGCGGTGCCCAGGTGGCCCTCTCCGATCACCCCGAAGGCGGCACCGAGCTCACCTACGATGTTGAGGCCAAAGTCGGCGGCAAACTCGCGCAGCTGGGCTCTCGCCTGGTCGACAGCTTCGCCACCAAGATGGCCGACCAATTCTTCGAGCGGTTCCAAAACCACCTCGAAGGCACCGAACCGACCGAGGCCTGACGCCCACCAAACCGAATTGCGCGCGCACCCTCACCCGCACCGCAAAGCCAAACCGACACGGGCCCAGCACCACCCCGCAATTCGGGCCGAAAAGCAAATCCGATCCACACAATCCCGACGCTGCAGACCCCTTCTTCCACTGGCTCCAAATACCCCAGGGGGCGTCGCGCAGCGACGGGGGACAGCGTCCCCCAACCTGAGGCCAAGCGCCGCGCGCGCAGGCCGAGGCAAATCCACGCGCGGCACGCGCCCCTTTAGATCAAGCACCCACGAAGACCTATTGCGCCGCCGTCACCGATTGCACATCCCGGTGCCACGCGCCCGCAACCGCCTCCGGCGACAACACCTGAACCGACGGCAACCCATTGAAATCCCCCGGCTCCGCCGCCGCCAATTGCCCCGGAAAGGCCAATACCGTCAAACCGGCACCTTGCGCCGCTTGCGCCGTGGCCGCCGTGTCGGCGACAACCACCACCCGCTCGCGCCCCACACCCAGATCAGCCACCGCCTTCAGCATGGCTTCCGGATCCGGCGCCAAATGCTCGACGTCTTCGCGCAACACGGCCAGGTCGAACGCGATCCCCGACCGCATCCGCGCCGTGGCCTGCAACAGCGCGCGGACCGGACCGGCTTCGCTCCGGCTCACCAGGCCCAGCTTCAGCCCAGCCCGCGCCGACCAGTTCAACACCCGGTCCACCCCCGGTCGCAACGGCACATCCTGCGCCAGCATCGAAGCGAAGACGCGCTGGTGGGTCTGATCCAGCAGATCCGGCGCAATCGGACAGGGTTGGCCCAAGGCCACCGCATGGCGGGCCGCCAATTGCCGGTCCCCTCCGGCGCGCATCAGCCCCGCATAGGTCTCCCACGACCAGGTCCAATCCAGGCCATGGATCTGAAACGCCGCGTTCCAGGATTTGCGATCCAGTTCGGCACATTCCGCCAAACTGCCGAGCCCTCCAAAGATCAACGCCTCTAACGTCATTCGCTGCACTCCCGTATGTATCTTCAGATGGGGACGGCCCCGGCACACACACAACCAAAGCCGCCGGATTGCGGCGGCGCAGCATAGAAGAACGGACGTGCGCTAGGCGAACGCCCAGCCCTGTGCACAATTTCCCGGCAGCGGAAAAATAGTTAACAAAACTGGGATACTTGTAGACCGGTTGGCTCAGCGGTTGCGCCGCGCCAGAACCGCCTCGCGCCAGGTGATGAAACTGACCGCCGCAATGATCAACCCGCCGCCCAAGATCACATAGGCGTCGAGGGGCTCTTCAAATACAAGAACGCCCAGCAATGTAGCCCAGATCAATTGCAAGAACGTCACCGGCTGCGTAACGGTCAAAGGCGCCATCCGAAATGCCAGGGTCATGGTGTAATGGCCCGCCGTGGCAAAGATCGCACACAGAAACAACCAGCCCAGATCGATCCAACCCACCGGCACCCACAGGCTCAGCGCCGCGGGCAACAATGCGATGGGCACGACAATCGACAGGTAGAACACCACGACCTGGGCGGGCACACGTTGCGACAGCAGCTTGGCGAAAAAGTAGCTCACCGCCATCGCCACCGCGGTCAGCAGCATCACCAGATGGCCGATATCGATCTCGCGAAATCCGGGGCGGATGATGATCAAGGTGCCCGCAAAGGCCACCACAATCGCAGCGATCCGCCAAGGGCCCAACCGCTCCCCCAGAAACAGAACCGCCAGAAGGATCACATAGATCGGGTTGAGGTAGTTCAGCGCCGTGACATCCGCAATCGGGATGCGCGTCATCGCAAAGAACCACAGGCTGACCGCCAGGGCATGGGCGATCCCGCGTGCCGCGATCAGCCCGACCAGGGGCCGTGTCAGAACCGTGCGCCGCACCGCGGGCCACATCGGGATCAGAAAGCCCAACGCCAGCACATAGCGCAGAAACCCGGCCTGCACCGCGGGCACGTCGTCGCCCACCATCTTCACGGTTGCGGTCACGGCGACAAAGCAGATGCCAGTCATCAACATCCAAAACAGCCCCCAACCCGGGCGCGTGTCCGGGGGCGTAAAGGTCTCTGTGGGGCGGGTGGGCGTGTCGTCCATCTGGCGGCACAAGATCACCCCGCCCCCGGCAAGGCAAGCACCGCTCAGGCGCCCAGCGCCAGTTTCGCCGCCAGGGCCAACATCGTCACGCCCACGATGCCGTCCAAGATGGCCCAGGCCCGGGGCCGCGCAAAAACCGGCGCCAGGATTCGCGCGCCGACGCCCAGGATCACAAAGAACACGCAGGATGCCGACAGCGCGCCCGCCCCAAAGATCCACCGCCCGGTTTCGTAGGTGGCCGAGACCGCGCCGATCAACCCGACCGTATCCAGATAGACATGGGGGTTGGCCCAGGTCAGCACCGCCGTGGTGGAAAGCGCCGCGGCCAAGCTCTGCTCCGCGCGACCCTCGGCGGCCAGCGCCTCGTCGGCCGTCATGGCGGCGTGCAGCGCCCGCGCGCCATAGGCCACCAGAAACGCCACACCGCTCCAGCGCATCACCTCCAACGCCCAGGGCGCCCGCTCAGCCAGCACGCCAAATCCCGCGACACCGGCAAAGATCAGCACCGCCTCCGACAGGCAGCACAGGGCCACAACGGGGCCCACATGCAGCCGCCGCAATCCCTGCCGCAGCACGAAGGCGTTTTGCGCCCCAATCGCGAGGATCAGCGAAAAGGACAGGGCGAACCCGGCGGAGAAGGTGGCGAGCATCGGGGGAGCACTTTCAGAGGTGTCTTTAACCCGGTGGTAACCACAGCCGCATTATCAGTCGAATTGATAATAAAAATGTACTATCGATTTTTTTGATGTTTGACCGCGCCGCCCTTGCCGCTCTTTCCGCCGTGCTCGACACCGGCTCGTTCGATGCGGCCGCCGCGAAGCTCGGGATCGGGCAGCCCGCGATTTCCGCCCGCATCAAATCGCTGGAGGAGCAGGTCGGCGCCATCCTGATCCGCCGCACACGTCCCGCCTCGCCCACCGAGGCCGGGCGCAGATTGGCCGCCCATGCCGAAACGCTGAACCTGCTGGAACGCGACGTGACCCGCGCCATGGGAATGCCGCCCAATTACCTCAACCGTCCGCTGCGCATCGCGGTGACCGCCGATACCCTGGCCAGTTGGGTGCTGCCCGCCCTGCCCCAGGAAGACATGCTGTTCTACGATCTGGTGATCGACGATCAGGACCACTCGGTAGAGCTTTTGGCGCGCGGCGAGGTGGCCGCCGCCATCACCGCGCGCAGTGCCGCCCTGCCCGGTTGCGACGTGACGCGCCTGGGTCCGCTGCGTTACGCGGCCTTTGCCTCTCCGGCCTTTGCGGAGGTGTATTTTCGCCGCGGCGTGACACCCGGCGCGCTGACGCTTGCACCGGCTTTGACCTATAACCGCAAGGACAAACTGCAACTGGCCTGGGCGCGCCAGGTCTTCGGCTACAATGTATCGTCGCTGCCCACCCATTACGTGCCATCAACCCATGGCATCACCGAAGCCGCACGCGTCGGCCTGGGCTGGGCGGTGAACCCCGTGGCCCTGGTCCAGCCCCTCTTCGACAGCGGCGGGTTGATACAGCTTAGGCCCGAGATCCCGCTTGAAACCCCGCTTTACTGGCAAGTCCCGCGGCAAAACCAATCGGCGCTGGACAGCCTGACCAAAAGCCTCCTGCGCCACGCGAAACGGATGCAGGACGAAAGCTGAGCGGCTTAGATGGCAGTCTCACGGTCAAAAACTGACCTGAAGCGGCATCTCTCGAATGACTTAGGGACATTTGAAAAACGACACCGTCTCGCCGTAATTCCACCAAAAAATCCGACGACCTTCATTTTATCTCAACCAAAGGGTGCAAGTAACAAGGGCAAAAGGTACAGGCGCGATGGATCAGATCGTCCAATTCCTAGAGCAATTGGCAGGAACCGCAGTCAGCTTTGACATGCGCATCTCTGGACCTTTTATTCTATCGACGATCATTCTCTCATTTGGCATCTGGTGGTTCACCGCGCGGCAAGGCGATGATCGAAAATCCTTTTTGTCTTTTCTTCTGCCTAAAGATGTCTACGCACACAAATCCAACCTGCTCGATATCAAGCTTTATCTCACCAACCGGCTCATCGCTTTTTTGGGAGTAACCGGGGCACTGGTGTTCACTCCGGTAGTGGCTTACAAAGTGCTCGTCGTTTTAACAGAAATCACGACTGGTGAATGGCAATTACCGCCCCAAACATGGACGCGCGTGGCCATCGCGACTTTGCTGATCGTAATGGCATCGGATTTCTGCAAATACTGGGCACATCGTCTGCATCACGAATGGGACGCTCTCTGGCCTTTTCACGCTGTGCATCACTCGGCTGAAGTGCTGACACCCCTGACTGTGGCGCGCGCCCATCCCATCGAAGGCTTTATACGCCTGCTGTTCATCTCTGTCTTTGTTGGTGTGCTGCAAGGCGTTCTTGTCTGGGCCTTCGTTGGGACAACGTCACCCATCACGATCGCTGGCGCCAATGTCTTTTACTTCATCTTCAACGCTGCGGGCGGGAACTTGCGGCATTCGCATATCTGGCTGAGCTACGGACGCATCGTTGAGCACATCTTTATTTCCCCCGCACAACATCAAATTCACCATTCTCGCGCGACAGAGCACTTCAACAAGAATTACGGCTCAATGTTTGCGATATGGGATTGGATGTTCGGTACTCTTTATGTGCCTGCAAAGCGCGAAACCCTAACCTTCGGCGTCGCCGAAGCGGATGGTACTCCAATTCAGCAACCCTATGAAACGCTTGGAGCCGCGCTTTTCAAACCTTTTATTGAGAGCAGTCAAGCCATTTTTCGGTCGTGGCGCCGTCGATCCGAGAAACGGCCTATAGTTGAACGTCGCGCCTCCAAAGCCGACCCATGATCCGCGGCTTCTCTCTTTGGCTAGACGCGCTCCGTGCCTTGGCTGCGCTAACCGTTCTAGCCGGTCATATGGCGCATATTCGATTTACCGGTGGTGAATTCTACTTTCTACGTGAGATCAATATAGCGTCTGACGCTGTCATCGTTTTCTTCGTATTGTCCGGCGTTGTCATCGCATATGCTGCGGGCCGCGATGATGATTTCGGCACTTTCACCTTCAATCGTCTGACTCGACTGCTAAGTGTGATGATACCGGCCCTCGTGCTCACCGTAGTTTTCGACTCGATTGGGACACGCATCGACATGGAGGCGTATCCCGAAGGCTACTATCATCCGTTACCAATTTGGGAGATGGCACTGCGCGGCTTGACTTTCACCAACGAATGGCAAGGCCAAACCGACAGACTGCGCCTCGGTTCAAACGGACCACTCTGGTCGCTGAGCTACGAATTTGCCTATTATACACTGTTTGCCGTTGCGGTGTTTCTACGCGGTCTGACTCGTGCGGTATTGTTGGGACTGCTGTGTGCGCTGATTGGCCTGCCGATCCTGGCACTTCTGCCTGCCTGGGCTTTGGGGGTCTGGGTATGGCATCGCGTTTCGGCCGACGGCTACAAACCACCTCATTATGCCGCCGCAATCTTGATGGCGTTCGGTGCGCCGCTGGCTTTGGCCCTTTGCCGGTATTCGAACTTACCAGAACTGCTTGAAACCATAACGTATGCGAGCCTTTTACCATTCAATCATCACACTCTCTTAGGCTATTCAAACGAGGTGCTTTGGAACACGTTGATTGCCCTAGCCACCGCACTTCACCTAATCGGCGCGCATGCTTTGGCAGCGCGCATGAGACAGCGGCGCATATCGAGGATCTCCAAGGGGGTCCGCTGGATGGCTGGGGGAAGCTTCTCTCTCTATGTGACGCATTATCCGACCATGCAGCTTTTGGATGCGATGCTTCCGGACACATCTTGGCAGAGCCAACTCTTTCTTCTGTTCGGAACACTGATCGTAGCAGCACTTTTCGCCGCGATATTCGAACGTCCTCTGGCATTTTGGCGAATATGCGCCCTACAGATGCTTAGACGTTCTAATCTTGTGGCACCGAATTAGGCGCCTATTCGGCGCCCAGCTGCTCCATCACCTCATCGGAGATTTCGAAATTCGCCGTGACGGTCTGGATATCGTCGTCATCTTCCAGCGCCTCGATCAGCCGCATCAGCTTTTGCGCATCTTCCAGGCCCAACTCGGTCGTGGTCGTTGGCTTCCAGACCAGCTTGGTGCTTTCGCTCTCGCCCAGCTCGGCCTCAAGCGCATTGGACACCTCGTTGAGATCGGTATCCGCGCACCAGATCACATGGCCGTCCTCGGCGCTTTCCACATCTTCGGCCCCGGCTTCGATCGCGGCCATCATGACGGTATCGGCATCGCCTACATCGGCCGGATAGGTCACCTGGCCCTTGCGGTCGAACATGAACCCGACGCTGCCCGTCTCGCCCAAATTCCCGCCATTCTTGGAAAAGGTCGACCGCACGGTGGACGCCGTGCGGTTCTTGTTGTCGGTCATCGCCTCGACAATCACCGCCACGCCGTTGGGCCCATAGCCCTCATAGCGGATCTCGTCGTAATTCTCCGCATCGCCGCCGGACGCCTTATTGATCGCGCGTTCGATCACATCCTTCGGCACCGAGCTCGACTTGGCCTCTTTCACCGCCAGGCGCAGGCGCGGGTTCTTGTCGGGATCGGGATCGCCCATCTTGGCGGCGACGGTGATCTCTTTGGAAAGCTTGGAAAACAGCTTGGCGCGCAGCTTGTCCTGGCGCCCTTTGCGGTGCTGAATATTTGCCCATTTGGAATGGCCGGCCATGCGCGCCTCTTGGTCTGTCTTTGGTGGAGTTTGCCGGTGTATACGGTTTGCCGGGCTGTGCGACAAGATCCCGAGATATCGCTGCCCATGGGCTATCGCGCCCCAGGGGGCGGAGCGCAGCGACGGGGGACGGCGTCCCCCAACCTGAGGCCAAGCGCGACAGCGCGCAGGCCGAGGCAAAGGGATGCGCGGCCCTGCCGCGCGCCATTGGGTCAGGGGGCGGAACACCACAAAAAACGCGCAGGCCGAAGGGGAAGCCTGCGCGTTTCAGATGCAGCGATGGCGGGGAGAGATCACCAGCTGCGATAGACGGGCCAATAACAATCGGCCATCGCCTCCGTCGCGCCGATCGAGAGCGAGCCCAGCAAGGCGAGGGTCAGGGCGGCGGCGAAGGTCAAGGCGGTTTTGCGGTTCATGGGTCTGGTCCTTTACCAAGATCAAGGGCGGGTGTTTTGTTTGATGCAATCACTCTGCCGCGTTCCACCGACGCCCAATAGGCAGGGAAGCCCGACCTTTGGCTCACAGCGGCGTGAGACAGCGCTCACATTCCGTGAGTCACGGGCCGGTCAGCCCAGAAACGGCATACTCGACAGGCAGAGCCCGGCGGCGATGATCAGAAGCAAAAGACGCAGCATGAAGGATCTTTCCCTCGACCGGTTGGATGCGTATGGCACGGCCCCACCCGACATTTCCGTCGCGACGGCCTAGCGCGATGATTGCCATCGCGTCGCCCACCTGTCAGGTCTTGCGCCATGACGGCAGATCAAATCATTCTCTTTTCCCTCTTCGGCACGGTCTTCGGCCTGCTCCTCTGGGGGCGGTTCCGCTACGACCTTGTGGCCTTCTCCGCGCTCATGGTCGGTACCGTGTTGGGCGTCGTCCCGGCCTCGGATGCCTTTGCGGGCTTCGGCCACCCCGCCACGTTGGTTGTGGCGCTGGTTCTGGTCGTCTCTGCCGGTCTGGTCCGCTCCGGCGCGGTCTTTCTGATCACCCGCACCCTGGTCGATGCGAGCCGGTCGCTTGGCGCCCATATCGCGATCATGGGCGGGATCGGCGGGCTGCTTTCGGCCTTTATGAACAATGTCGCGGCCCTGGCGCTGCTGATGCCGGTCGATATCGCCACCGCCCGCAAGGCGGGCCGCGCGCCGGGCGTCTCGCTGATGCCGCTGAGCTTCGCGACGATCCTGGGCGGCATGGTCACGCTGATCGGCACGCCACCCAACATTATCATCGCCACGATCCGGGAAGACAGTTTGGGCGCGCCGTTTCGGATGTTCGATTTCGCCCCCGTCGGCGGCGTGGCGGCCATCGTCGGCCTGACCTTTGTGGCGCTGGTCGGCTGGCGCCTGATCCCGACGCGCGACAGCGGGGCTGGCGTGCAATTGGATCAGCTTGAACCCTATATCGCCGAACTGCGCCTGCCCGACGACACCAAGCTGGCGGGTACCCGGCTGCGCGATCTGGAGGGCGCCGCCGCCGAGGCCGACGTACAGATCCTGGGTGTGGTGCGCGACGGCAAGCGCCGCTTCGGCACCGGGCGCAACCTGACGCTGCGCGCAGCCGACGTGCTGATCCTGGAGGCCCGCCCCGAGGCGCTAGACGAATTCCGCGTGGGTCAATCGCTGGACGTGGCCAAAGGCAATACGAGCGCCGACAAAGCAATCGGCGACGGCGTCAGTTTCATCGAGATGGTGGTGCCCGAACACGCCCGCATCGCGGGCAAGACCGCCGAAAGCGTCGGACTGGCCTGGCGGCACCGGACGACTCTTATGGGCATTGCCCGCAAAGGCACGCGCATCACCAAGAGCCTGCGCAAAACCATCGTGGAGCCCGGCGATATCCTGTTGCTTCTGGCACCGTCGGACAGCGCCGATGATGTTGTGACCTGGCTGGGCGGCCTGACTCTGGCCGATCGTGGCCTGACGGTCACCAATGACAGCAAAACCTGGGCCGCCATTGGACTTTTCGCGGCGGCGGTCCTCGCCGCCTCGCTGGGGATTGTCTACCTGCCCATCGCGCTGGGGATCGTGGCTGTGGGCTACGTGCTGCTGAAGATCCTGCCGTTGGCCGAGATCTACGATCATATCGAATGGCCGGTTGTCGTTCTGCTGGGCTCGATGATCCCCCTGGGCGCGGCGCTGGAAACCTCGGGCGGCACCGAGTTGATCGCAGGCGCTTTGATCGGCCTGACCGAGGGCCTGCCCGCCTGGGCGATCCTGACCGTGCTGATGGTGGTGACGATGACCATGTCAGATGTGCTCAACAACACCGCAACCGCAATCGTTGCGGCCCCGGTCGGGATCACCATGGCGCAGTCTCTGGGCGTTTCTCCCGATCCGTTTTTGATGGCGGTCGCCGTCGCGGCCTCGGCCGCCTTCCTCACCCCGATCGGCCATAAGAACAACACGCTGATCCTGGGGCCCGGCGGCTACCGGTTCGGAGATTACTGGCGCATGGGCCTGCCCCTGGAGGTGCTGGTGATTTCGGTCTCTATTCCCACAATCCTCGTGGTCTGGCCCTTGTAAACTGAGCACTCTAGGGATTGCGCTTTGCTTCGCAAATCGCCCGGGGGCGCGCTCGCCTTCAGCTCGCGCGCCTGAACCAAAGGCAACCGAGCCTAGAGGAGTGATCGGTGAGCACACCCCTCTTCCATTGGCTCCAAATACCCAAAGAAACCGCCACACCCCAAAAGCGCCGAACGCAAATCCTCGGCGCATCCAACATGGTCGAGGTTGTCTCGGCTGCATCGTCGCGACGCCTTCGGCGAGGGTATTTGGGGCCAATGGAAGACGGCATTTACCAATACTTAACCGGAATCACCAAGCGTTGTCGGGCGGTACAGGCTGGGGAGCCGATGACCGCGGCAGTGGAAGACCGCCCGGGAGGACTGGCTGAGGCTAGCCCGGGTGGCTTCTCCGTTTTCCCACCGTCAAGTCTCGACATTTGAGCTATCGGCGCGGGCGCCGGAGCGCAGCGGAGGCGCCCGCGCCGCCCGGCGATTTGCGAAGCAAAGCGCAAACCCTTGGCCGGGCTTGGCGTGGCCGGGGGGCCTAGAGCGGCCAGATCAGCGGGATGGTCAGGCAGACGACAATCCCCATGCTCAGGTTCAGCGGCAAGCCGATCTTGATGAAATCCGTAAACGCGTAGCCGCCCGGCCCGTAGACCAGCATGTTGGTCTGGTAGCCCACGGGCGTCGCGAAACAGGCCGAGGCGGCGATCATCACGGCCACCACCATCGGGCGCGGGTCGATGCCCGTGGCGCCGGCCAGCGCGATGGCGATGGGCGCCATGATGACGGCGATGGCGTTGTTGGAGACCAGTTCCGTCAGGCAGGAGGTCAGCACATAGACCACCCAGATCAACACCAGGGGCGGCAGGCCCGCCAGCCAGGGCGCCAGCGCATCCACGATCAGCGCAATCGCGCCAGTATGATCAAGCGCCGCGCCCACCGACAGCATCGCAAAGATCAGCGCCAGAAGGCGGCCATCGACGAAGGAAAACGCCTCGTCCGCATCGATGCAGCCACTGAGCAACACAACCGCCACGGCCACGATGGCCAGCGCCAGCAGCGGCGCCACGTTCAGGGCGGCGAGCGTCACGATCCCCGCCATTGCGGCAATCGCCACCGGCGCGCGCGCCCTGCGATAGGCACGCTCGGATGGCCGCGCGACATCGACCAAATCCATATCGGCGGCGAGGCGTTGGATATCGGCCGGATCGCCTTCCAGCAGCAGCGTGTCGCCGACGCGTACCACCAGATCGTCGAGCTGCCGCCCGATATTCTGGTTTCGGCGATGCACGGCCAGGGGATAGACCCCGTAGCGGCGCCGCAGGCGCAGATTGCCGAGGGACCGGCCCACCATTTTGCAGCCCGGCGTGATCAGCACCTCGACGGTTGCGGTCGCCACGGCGCTGAGCTTATCCACAGCGCGCAATTCACGCGCATTTTGCAGACCCAGCACCTCGGACATATCGGTGCGCAGCACGACGCGATCTCCGGCCTCCAGTACGACCGCGCCCATATCGCGACGCAGGGACGCGTCGCCGCGCAGCACGTCGATCAGGCGCACCCCGTCGCGGCGGAAGAGATCCACCTCCGCCGCCTTCTGCCCCACCAGGTTCGAGCCTTCGGGCACCGCGACCTCGGTGAAGAATTTCGGCTTGGCGCGGTTGCCCCCCAGAAGCGCGGCCATCGAGGACCGCTCGGGCAGCAAATGCCGCCCGATGAGCCACAGATAGGTCATACCCCACAGCACCACGACGATGCCGATCGGCGTGACCTCAAAAATCGAGAAGGGCTCCAGCCCCTGGGCGCGCGCCACGCCATCAACCAGCAGGTTGGTCGAGGTGCCGATCAGGGTCAGCGTGCCGCCCATGATCGCCGCATAGCTGAGCGGGATCAGGAATTTCGACGGCGCCTGGCCCAGGATGTTCGCGATCTGCACGAAGACCGGGATCATGATCACGACCATGGGCGTATTGTTCATAAAGGCCGAGGCAATCGCCACAAATCCCAACAGCCCCGCCACCGCGCGGGCGGGGTGGGCCTTGGCATTGGCCTCGGCAAACTTCGTCAGCCGGTCGAGGGCGCCGGTGCGCACCAAGGCGCCCATGACGATGAACATCGCCGCGATGGTCCAAGGGGCGGGGTTCGAAAGAACAGCCACAGCCTCAGGATAGGGCAGAAGGCCGGTGATCAGCAGGGTGGCGCAGCCGGCAATGGCGACGACCTCGGTGGGCCAACGCTCCCACAGGAACAGGCCGAACATCGCGGCCAGCACGCACAGCGCCAGGATCGCTTCGCCAAGTTGCGAGAGGGGAAGGTCAATCATGGTCGGCCCCAGCACTGCCCGGCCCCGATGCCGGAGCCACATCATCCGCGATGGAATGCGGCGCTGCAAGCGCCTGACGGCGCGGAGCGCCGATTACGTTGCGCCGGGCAGATTTTGGGCATGTCGGGGTCAGTTTGGGGAAGCGATGGGCCGCAACGCCATGCCATTGCTTAACGCACGGATTGGACGGCGCGCCTGCAGGTCTAGGTGATCAACGACCGCACGGTTCGGCGCGGTTGCACCAGGAAGACGCCCATCAGCATCAGCGCGAGCGCGGCCCAGACCCAGAGCGAATAGCTTTCGCCCAGGATCAGCTTGGCCCAGAGCACGCCGAAGCCGGTCACAAGATAGCCCACTTGAGAGGCGAAGACCGCGCCGGTTTGACCGACCAGCCAGACATAGATCGTATAGGCCGCGGTATGGGCGAGCGCGATGCCGACAATCGCCCAATCCGGTGCGGACCAGGGGCCGAGCGGGTTGATCCACTCGCCCGTCGCCAGGGCCAGGGGCGCCGCGATCAGCGCGCCAAGCAGCGAAGCCCCCAGCAGGACCTGCACCGCATCCAGACCCGCCGTGCCCCATTTGGCGACGACATTGCCCTCGATCGCGTAGAAAAGCGGTGCGATCAGGGCGACGAAAACCCAGGTGATCTGCCCGCCGCCGGGCAGGCTGGCATCGGGCGCGGCGATGAGGATGATTGCCGTCAGCCCCATCAAAAGCCCCAGCATCCGCAGGGCCGAAAACCGGTCCATCCCAAGCGCCAGCGCGATGGGAAAGGCTATCATCGGAACGGTGGCGATCACGATGGAAAGGATGCCCGAAGGCAGGTGCACGGCGGCGGTGAAGCTGGCGCTGTTGGGCAGCAGCGTGCCGATCAGCGCAATCAACAGGTAGACGCCCAGCTGTTTCGGCGCCAGCGGCAGGGGCTTGCGCCGGATTAGACAGAACAGGCCCAGCCCGAAGGCGCCGATGGCCATCTGCCAGAAGATGATCCCCAGATCGCGATAGCCTTCGGACACGGCGATCTTGGAGAGCGGCTGGGTCACGCCCCAAAGCGCGCCCATCGCCACAAGCACGGCCAGGGCGAGATTGCGGTTCATGGGGCGGAGGGCTGCAAATGCCCGCCATCGCGAAATGGCGTGATCGATGTGGCGTGGCCGTTGGCGGCATCGGCCTCGATCAGGACGCCGGACAGGGTCGTGGGGCCGGTGGCGGGCGAAAACCGCTCTTTCGGCATACCGGTGAGAAAGCGGCGCAAGGGCTCGGCCCGGTCCATCCCGATGACGGAATGGTAATCGCCGCACATGCCCGCATCGGTCATGTATCCCGTGCCGCCGGGCAGGATCATCGCGTCAGCAGTGGGCACGTGGGTATGGGTGCCGACCACCAGGGAGGCGCGGCCATCCAGGTAGTGCCCCATCGCCATCTTTTCCGAGGTCGCCTCGGCATGGATATCGACGATCCGTATGGCTGCCTGCCCGCCGAGGGTCTTGAACGCCTGATCGAGGGCCGAGAACGGGTCGGCGAACGGGCGTTTCATAAAGACCTGCCCGAGCGCTTGCGCGACCAGGATCTTTCGGCCCTTCACATCGAACAGGCGCGCGCCCTTGCCCGGCGCGGAGGGGGAGAAATTCAGCGGACGTAGGATGCGCGGCTCGGTCGCGATGAATTGCAGCATGTCTTTCTGGTCAAAGGCGTGATCGCCCAGGGTCAGGCAATCGGCCCCGGCCTCGAGCAACACCTTGGCGTGGGCGCCGGAGAGCCCCGCGCCGGAGGTGGCATTTTCGCCATTCACGGCGATGAAATCGAGTTTGTGGTCTGCCCGCAGGCCCGCCAAACGGTCTTTGATCGCGGCCCGGCCCGCGCGGCCCATCACATCGCCAAGAAACAGAATACGCATGGGTCGGGCTTAGGGCGAAGGGCGGGCGGCGGCAAGGGCTAGGGTGTGAGAACCCCGCGCTCGGTCACCAGCGCATCGAGCGGCTGATCGGTGGGCTCTTGCGGGATCTTCGGCAATTCCTGCGCGGCGTAAGCGAAGCCGATGGCGCGGGTGGGCGCGGCTTGGCGCAACAGATCCAGCGTGCGGTCATAGAAGCCGCCGCCATAGCCCAGCCGGTTGAGGGCGGCGTCAAATCCGACAAGCGGCACGATCAGCGTATCGGGAACAACCGTGGCGCCCTCGGCAGGGATCTGCGCCCCGAACGGCCCCTCGACCAAAGCGCAGCCGGGATGCCATTCGCGAAAGGTAAGCGGCTGGCCATTGCCGAGAATCACGGGCACCCCAAGCGTGGCGCCCTGCGCGTGCAAGGCTGTCATGGCCGGGATCGGGTCGATCTCGGTTCGGATCGGCATGTAGCCCGCGATGATGCGATCCGCGGCGGGGCCGATTGCGGCGCGCATATGCTCGGTTGCGCGGACTATGTGGTGGGCCGCCTCGGCATGGGCCGCTTTGCGGGCGGCGAAGGCGGTTTTACGGGCGGCGGCTTTGGCGTCTTGGGTCATGGCGCCATTGGCCATGGCGCGCGGATGGGATGCAAGCTGGTATGACAGGTGAGGCGGCGGTTTGACTGGTGGCCGCTGTGAGGGCGCGCTAGGCTCAGTCCATGTTGACCTTTGATCATATCGCCTTGTCTTGCGAGGGTTTGGAGACCGGGGCCGCGGATGTCGCCGCGGCTTTGGGGCAAGAGATGCTGCCGGGCGGGCATCACCCCGCCATGGGCACCCATAATCGCCTGCTGTCGATGGGGCCCGGAGAGTATTCCGAACTGGTGGCCATCGACCCCGAGGCGCCCGCGCCGGACCGGCCCCGCTGGTTCGATCTGGACGCGTTTTCGGGCGCGACGCGGATCACCAACTGGATCTGCCGCTGCGATGATCTGGACTCGGCGTTGGCACTGGCGCCTGACGGGGCGGGTGTGCCCATTGCCCTGACACGGGGCGATCTGAGCTGGACCATGGCCGTGCCGGAAGATGGCAAGCTGCCCTTCGCCGGGCTGTTTCCGGCGATGATCCAATGGCAGCGCGCGGCCCATCCGGCGGAGCGGCTGGCCGATACCGGGCTGCGCCTGGCGGCGCTGCGGCTGATCTCCCCCGACGCGGCGGCGCTGTCGGCGGCGCTGGCGCCGCTGATCACCGATGACAGGATTGCCGTGCTGGAGGGGCCCTCGGCCCGGATCGAGGCGGATCTCGACACGCCAAAGGGCCGCGTTACGCTATGATCGCGCGTGCTGGTCCGGACGATATCGCGCCGATTACCGCGCTGTGGAATGAGGTGATCCGCGACACGACGATCACCTTCACAAGTGCCGACAAAAGCCGCGATGACATCGCCGCACTGATCGAGCGGCAGCCGGTCTTTGCGGCACGGCAGGGCGCGGATTGGGTCGGGTTCGCGACGCTTGGCCCGTTTCGCAGCGGCGATGGCTATGCCCGGACCTTCGAACACGCGATCTACCTGAACGCGGCGGCACGTGGATCGGGCCTGGGGCGCGGTCTGATGCGGGCGGTGGAGGACGCCGCTCGGGCGGAGGGCGGCCACAGCCTGATTGCCGGGATTTCCGGCGAAAACGCGCCGGCGGTGGCATTCCACGCCCATATGGGCTTTGCGCAAGTGGGCCAGGTGCCCGAGGCCGGGTTCAAATTCGGGCGCTACATTGATCTGATTTTAATGCAAAAACGCCTGAACGGATGATTTGCCCCCTGCCCTTACGCGCTGTCGCAGGTTAAACTCTGGCCTATGTCACTTTGGTCCCGCATCACCGACGCTTTGGCCGCCCTGCGCCAGGGGGAATCCCTGTCGGAGGTGTTCGAACGGTTGCGCACGCCGCCCGAGCGGAGCGTCGCATTTACGATTGCCGTGATCGCGTTGAGCGCCAAGATGGCCAAGGCCGACGGGCGCGTGACCCGCGATGAGGTCACCGCCTTTCGCGAGGTCTTTCACATTCCGCCCGCCGATGAACCCGCTGCCGCGCGGGTCTTCAACATGGCGCGGGAGGATGTGGCGGGGTTCGAGATCTATGCAGAGCGCATCGCGCGGATGTTCCGCGTGGATGGCCGCCCATGCGGCGCGGACAGCGTGTTATGCGATCTGATGGAAGGGCTGTTTCACATCGCCACCGCCGATGGCGATTATCATCCGGACGAAGATGCGTTTCTGACGCGGGTCTCTGAAATCTTCGGGATGGAGCCTGCGCATTTCAGCCGGTTGCGCGCCCGCCTGGTGCCCGATCACGCGCCCGATCCCTATACGGTTCTGGGGGTGGCGCCCGATGCGCCGCTGGACGAGATCCGCCGGGCCTGGCGGGCGCAGGTGCGCGAGACCCATCCAGACCGGATGATGGCGCGTGGTGTTCCCCCCGAAGCGATTCAGATGGCGGAACGGCGGATGCAGGCGATCAACCACGCCTGGGAGGAGATCCAGGCGCAAAAGGCCGCCTGAGGGATTTTGGGTATTTTTTGCCAATGGAAGACGGGGCGCGATGCGGATTGCCACCTATAATGTCGAGTGGTTCCATGCGCTGTTCGATGACAACGGCGCGCTGTTGCATGACGGGGAGTGGTCGGCGCGGCGCGATGTGACCCGCGCGATGCAGATCGACGCGCTGGTGCATGTGTTTCAGGCGCTGGACGCCGACGCGGTTTTGGTGGTGGAGGCGCCGGATGTGAGCCGGGGCCGCGATGGCACGGTGGCCTTGCGCAATTTCGCCGCCCATGCCGGGCTACGGGCGCGCGCGGTGTGCATGGGGTTTCAGAACGATACGCAGCAGGAGATCATGCTGCTCTATGATCCCGATGTGGTCCGAGCGCGCCATGATCCGGTCGATCTGGGGGCGCCGTTTTTCAACTCGGAGTTTCGGATCGATCTGGATATCGACGCGACCGAGGATCGGGTCGTGTTCTCAAAACCGCCTTTGGAACTGGCATTGGAGACGCCGATCGGTCCGCTGCGGATGATCGGGGCCCATGTGAAATCCAAGGCGCCCCATGGCGCGCGCGATGCGACCCATGCGATGCGACTGGCCATTGCCAACCGGCGCAAACAGCTGGCGCAATGCATCTGGCTGCGCCGCCGGGTGGAGGCGCATCTGGCCGAGGGCGCGGCGCTTATCGTGGCGGGCGATTTGAATGATGGGCCAGGCCTGGATGAATATGAGGCGCTGTTCGGGCGCTCGGGGCTGGAAATCGTGCTGGGCAGCGAGGCGGAGGCCGCCGCGCAATTGTTCGATCCCCATGCGGCGATGGCGCTGACCTCCCGCATCTCGGCGGCGCCGACCACAGCGCGATTCTATCTGCGGCACGAGAAACGGTATCTGTCGGCTTTGCTGGACTACATCATGGTGTCAGATGGGTTGCGGGCGCGGGCCGCGGGTTGGCGCATCTGGCATCCGTTCGAGGACCCTGAGTGCTGGCGGAATGAGGCGATGCGCGACGCGTTGCTCATGGCGTCGGATCACTTTCCTGTCACGCTGGATTTAACCATGGATGGCGTGTCGAGGGGCTGACATCGGGGCCCGACACCCCCATCTTGGCCCCATGAAACAGCTTATCACCGCGACGATCACGGCCGGTGCGCTTGCTTTGGCGAGCCCGGCGGCCGCACAAGATGAGAACCAACTGGGCGACGGCCTGGATCGGTTGGGTGAGGGTATGGGTCTGATCCTGGAAGGGCTGATGGAAGAGATGCGCCCCATGCTGGAAGAGGCGCGGCCCTATTTCGAGGATGAGGTTCTGCCGTTCCTGGACCGGATGGGCGAATTGATGGATGACCTGTCATCCTATGAATTGCCGGAGCGTTTGCCCAACGGCGACATCATCATTCGCCGCTCGGAAGACGCGCCGCCCTTTGAGCCGGAATTGGAGCCTGGCCCGGGCGGCGATGTGGAGCTTTGACGATTCGCCGAGGGACTAGAGGACCTATGGATTGAGGTGTGCGCCGCCTTTGGCGTCGGGCCTCTTAGGAGTTGCGCCGCCTTTGGCCTCGCGGGGGGCGCGCGCCCTCGGCTGCGCCTCGGGCGCGGGATCGGTGGTGGCTCTTTGCGCGTGTGACCTTGGGTCGGAGGGGGCGCTGCCCCCGCTGCTGCGCAGCCCCCCGGAGTTTTTCCGCCAAGATGAAGGGGCTTTGGGTTGAGGCCGGGCCAGTTGCGGCGCATATCTGTGCCTATCGAATTTCAAAGAGGATCCTCCATGCGCCTGACCTTCCCCGCCCCCGCCCGTGACGTCGCAGCCGAGGCCGGAGGCGCCCCGTTGGGGGATTTGCCGGAATGGGATCTGAGCGATCTGTATGCGGGCGAGGACGCGGCAGAGCTGAAGCGCGATCTGGATTGGCTGGAAGAGGCGTGCCGCAGCTTTGCGGAGGATTACGAGGGCAAGCTGGCGGATCTGAATGCGGGCGGCCTGCTGGACTGCACCCTGCGCTACGAGAAGATCGAAACCGTGGCGGGACGCATCATGTCCTTTGCGGGACTGCGTTATTACCAGAAGACCACCGATGGGGACCGCGCCAAATTCATGTCCGACATGCAGGATCGGATCACCACCTACACCACGCCGCTGGTGTTCTTCAGCCTGGAATTCAACCGGATCGAAGACGCGCAATATGAGACGCTGATGGCGGGCAACGCGGATCTGGCGCGCTACAAGCCTGTGTTCGACCGGATGCGGGCGATGAAGCCCTATCAACTGTCCGACGAGTTGGAGAAATTCCTGCACGACAAATCGGTTGTCGGATCGAGCGCGTGGAACAAGCTGTTCGACGAACAGATCGCCGGGCTGAGTTTCGAGGTCGATGGCGAGACGATGGGTATCGAGGCCACGCTGAACCTGCTGACCGACCATGACCGCGGCAAACGGGAAGCGGGCGCGCGGGCCTTGGCGGCGAAATTCACCGACACCGCGCCGCTTTTTGCGCGGATCCACAACACGCTGGCCAAGGAGAAAGAGATCTCGGACCGCTGGCGAGGGCTGCCGACGCCGCAGATGGGGCGGCATTTGTCGAACCATGTGGAGCCTGAGGTGGTCGAGGCGCTGCGCAATGCGGTGGTCGCCGCCTATCCGCGCCTATCGCATCGCTATTACAAGCTGAAGGCGAAGTGGCTGGGCCTGGATGTGATGGAGGTGTGGGACCGCAACGCGCCGCTACCGATGGAGGATCAGCGCCTGGTCGGCTGGGATGAGGCGCGGCAGATCGTCAGCGACGCCTATGCGGCCTTTGACCCACGGATGGCCGAACTGGCCGAGCCGTTCTTTACCGATGGCTGGATCGATGCGGGCGTGAAGGAGGGCAAGGCGCCCGGGGCCTTCGCGCATCCGACCGTCACCGATGTGCACCCTTACGTGATGCTCAACTATCTGGGCAAACCGCGCGATGTGATGACGCTGGCCCACGAATTGGGCCATGGCGTGCATCAGCGGCTGGCGGCGTCGCAGGGTGAGATGCTGTCCTCCACCCCCCTGACGCTGGCTGAGACCGCCAGCGTGTTTGGCGAAATGCTGACCTTCCGCCGGATGCTGTCGGAGGCCAAGGATGATGCCGCGCGCAAGGTGATGCTGGCGGGCAAGGTCGAGGACATGATCAACACGGTCGTGCGCCAGATCGCCTTCTACGATTTCGAGTGCAAGCTGCACGAGGCCCGTGGCGAGGGTGAGCTGACCGTCGACGACATCAACGCATTGTGGATGAGTGTACAGGGCGAGAGCCTGGGCGAGGCGTTTACCTTCATGGACGGCTATGAAAGCTTCTGGGCCTATATCCCCCATTTCGTCCATTCCCCCTTCTACGTCTATGCCTATGCGTTCGGCGATGGCCTCGTGAACGCGCTTTATGCCGTCTATGAGGAGGGCGCCGAGGGCTTTGAGGAGAAGTATTTCGAGATGCTGCGCGCGGGCGGGTCCAAGCACCATAAGGAGCTGTTGGCGCCCTTCGGCCTGGATGCCAGCGACCCGGCCTTTTGGGACAAGGGGCTGAGCATGATCGAAGGCTTCATCGACGAATTGGAAGCGATGGGGTGAGCGGGCCGGTCACGCTTCGGCCCCTGTCGCCGGAGGATGCCAACGCTTACCGGGTGATTGATCTGCCTGAGGATCAGCAGGTCTTTGGCGGGCGTCCCGCGGCCGCGTTCGACGATTTGCCCGATTGCATGGACCTGTTTGGGATCGAAGGGGCGGGCCAGCCCGTTGGGTTGTTCCGCATCGACAGGGATTATGAGCGCTACGATTTCGCCGAGCCTGGCGATATGGGGCTGCGCTTTTTCATTGTGGATCATGGGCATCAGGGTCAAGGGATCGCCGCCGCGGCCCTTGCGGCTTTGCCTGATCTGGTGCGGCGGCGCTATCCCGACGCGCGCGCCATGGCGCTGACCGTGAACCTGCGCAATCACGGCGCCTACCGCGTGTATCAGCGGGCCGGGTTCGTGGATACGGGCGCGCACTATCTGGGCGGCGGGGTTGGCCCGCAGCACGTGATGCGGATGCCACTTTGACCGGCCGAGGCGTATCCAAACAGGAGATCCCGATATGAGCGATCGCATTCGCAACATCCGTCCGCAGCTTTTGTCCGACAATTGGGGGCGGCTGACGAAATACACTTATGAGTTCCAGCGCTCGGACGGCACATGGCAGGAACAGGTGCGCGAGGCCTATGATCGGGGTCACGGCGCGGCCTGTCTGCTGCATGACCCAAAGGCCGATACGGTTCTGCTGGTGCGGCAATTCCGGATGCCGATGTATGTGACGGATCAGGACCCGTTCTTGATCGAGGTGCCCGCCGGTCTGCTGGAAGGCGCCGCGCCTGAGCAACGCATGCGCGCAGAACTGATGGAGGAGACGGGCTATGAGGTTGGCGCGCTGACCCATGTGACCGATCTGATCATGTCGCCGGGCTCAGTCACCGAATATCTCGCACTTTATCTGGGCACCTATGACCGAGATAGCGCCAGTGGCGCGGGTGGCGGGCATGAGGATGAAGGCGAGGATATCGAGGTGCTGCATATGCCGCTTGAGGATGCCCTGCGCGGCTTGGTGAATGGCGAACTAAGGGACGCCAAGACCGTTTGCCTCATCCAGCATCTGGCGCTGAAACTGGGCCGTAGCCTGCCCGGTGGCTAGGCGCTGGTGCAGCGCGGCGCCCCGGCATTGACCGTTGCGGGATTGGCCGCGTCACCCCTGGCCCCGGCGGAAGGGGCCGGCATCGCGATCGCGTGGACCCGGCGCGCGCTGAGACTTTGTGCGAGACCGTCTTGGGCCTGTCGACCTTTGCCACCTGCGAGCCGGATCATGCCGGGTCTCCGGCGTTTACAGATTGGCGCTCAGCCGCATGCGCAGGCGCGGCGCTTGGCGGCGGTAATCGTGATAGACGCGATGGGGCCACACGGCTAGGTTGCATCCCCGCCCCTGAATCCAACTGAGATTGAACCTGAAAGACCAATCCAAGGGCGTGTTCAGATTGATCTGATCCGAATTCCTTTGATTTCCGCCTATGATAGTGCGCCGCGGCTGCTGGCCATTACGTTAACAGATTGTTAATATCTTCAGATGTTTTGAGTTTTTTAGTGGATGGACGCATGCGCCCTTTTTTGATTGTGATGACCCTGTTTATTGGGTCGCTTCTGACCTCGCAGGCGGCCCAAGCGGCGCCGCTACACTTCTTTTTCACATCCACCATCGAACGGGCCGAATGGCGCCCGACCAATGATTGCGAAACCAGCTATCTGGCGGGCAATCCGCGCTGCATTGATCCGGTGATCCAGGCCGCGGGCGAAACCGGCACCGGCCATATCATCTATGACACCGAGACCAACAGCGTCATGTCTTGCGACCTTGGGCTGGGCGGCGGGTTCCATGTGTGGTGCCCGACGGCGGATGAATTGCGCCATGACCAGCTCTATCAAATCCGTACCGCCTCTTTCGCTGCCCGGTCCGAGCCCCTGCGCATGCCGAGCGCGCTGAATTTTGAATGGAATACGCAGATCAGTCAAAACATCCAATTCAGCCTGTCGAGCGATGGCGGTTTTTATCGGTTTGAGGATGATGATTACCCATTCTACGCCATCTCGCGTGTGAGTTTCAGCGACGTTCAACTCGCGCCCGTCCCCCTTGGCGGCAGCGGGATCATGATGGCTGGTGTGGTTTTGGGGGCGGGGTTGGTCGCGCGGCGGTCCCGGCGGCCAGCCTCCGTCGCATAATCCATTCACCACAGGACGGATCTGTCACCCGCGCGCATGGATATGACCCAGCCTCGCCTGACCTCCCCGGCGATGATCGCTCTAGGCCCGCTGCGGCGGGAAGATGCACCCGCCTGTGCCCATATCCGTGTGGCCCCAGAGCAAGAGATCTTTAGCGGCACCGTGGCGGAGGCGTTTGTCGAAGATCCGGCGCGGTTTGATCTGCATGGGATTTCCGAGAACGGGGTGACCATTGGGCTGTTTAAGATTGACCGCGCCTATCACTTGGCGATGCCTTGGGCCGGACCCATGGCGATCGGTCTGCGCGCTTTCATGATCGACCACGCCCGCCAAGGGCGCGGTGTGGCGCGCGCGGCAATGCAGCGCCTCGGCCCCTATCTTCGCCAGCAATATCCCGACGCGCAGATCGTCAAGCTGACCGTGGATGCGTGTAACCTTGCCGCGATCCGTTGTTATGCCACAGGCGGGTTTATCGATAGCGGGCGCCGCATCGAAGGCGGGCCTGCCGGGCCGCAACGGATGATGTGGATGGATTTACGCAGCGCATGACGCAACGGCGCGACAGCGGGCTGGTTGGCAGATGTGGAGCGCCCCACTAACCTGCCGGATATCAAACGGGCGGAGACAGGGCGATGCGGACATTGGGTAAATGGTTGGGGCGTCTTCTGGCGCTGATCGTGGTGCTGATCGGCCTGTTTCTGGCCATCGCGCCGGGCGTTCTGGAACGCCAGCGCAACCCTGTGACCGCATCCGAGCCCTGGCCCGTCTCCGATGCTGCAGCCGCGTTACATGCCGATCTGACCATCGGGGATTGGCACGCCGACAGCCTGCTGTGGAACCGCGACCTGACCCAACGCGGGACGCGCGGCCATGTGGATATCCCGCGCCTGGCCGAGGGAAATGTCGCCATCCAGGTTTTCACCGCGGTCACCAAAAGCCCGGCCGGACAGAATTACCACGCCAATTCCGCCGATGCGCGCGACAACATTACACTCCTAGCGATCGGGCAACTTTGGCCGATCCGCACCTGGGGCAGCCTGACCGAGCGCGCGCTTTATCAGGCCGAACGGTTGCATGGCTATGCTGACGCCTCTGATGGCGCCATGCGCGTGGTGACCAGCCGGGCCGAATTGGACGCGGTGCTTGAGGCTCGCACGAACGGGGAATCGGTGATTGCCGGGATACTGGGTATCGAAGGTGGCCACGCCCTGGAAGGCGAGATGGCCAATCTCGACCGGCTGGAGGCGGCGGGATACCGCGTGATCGGGCTGCAGCACTTCTTTGACAACGCGCTGGGCGGCTCTCTGCACGGGATCGATGATGCGGGCCTGACCGAGTTTGGCCGCGCCGTCGTGGCCGAGATCGCGGCCCGCGGTATGGTGCTGGACCTGGCCCATTCGTCGGAAACCGTGGCGCGCCAGGTGACGGCGCTGACCGACATTCCGCTGATCGTCAGCCATACCGGCCTGCGATCGGCCTGCGACGCGCACCGCAATTTCCCCGACGACCTGATGGCGCAGATCGTGGCCAATGGCGCCGAACAGGGCGGCGGTGTGATCGGCATCGGCTATTGGGAGGACGTCACCTGCGATGACAGCCCCGATGGCGTGGCACGCGTGATCATGGCCGCCATCGATGTGCTGGGGGTCGAACATGTGGCGCTCGGGTCGGATTACGACGGCTCGGTTGGTGTTAGTTTCGACGCGTCCGATCTGGCCGCGCTGACCGATGCCCTGCTGCGCGCCGGTGCGAGCGAGGCGCAAATTCGCGCCGTGATGGGCGAGAACATGATCCGTGTCCTGCGCGCCCGCTTGAATTGATCCGTGGCAACGCGGGTGGCTGAGCGGCTTCCGCCTTTTGTCAAAAAGGCGGGGGTCCGAAGACGCGCGCCGCCCTACAATTTGGCGTGCGACCCGTCACAAAGCGGCGCGGTCCCAGTGGCCTTACAGCCGCAGAAAAACACCTTTCCATCCGTCTCGGCGCTGTATTTCATCGGCGCCAGCGCCGTGCCCTTATGGGATCCGTCGCAAAACGGCTGGCTGTCCGAGCGCCCGCAGGTGCACCAGAAATAGGTTTTCCCGGCCTCAACCTCGACCGGAATGGGGCTTTTCTGGGCAATGATCGGCGTGGCGTCGTCGGTGGGTGTGGTCATAGCTGGCTCCTGTGGGCGGGCAGTGAAACGCAGAGCTTAGTCCAAATCCGTCCAGGGCCAAGGCTTCACATCGGAGGCCGCCGTCTGATACCGCGCCGCTTTTGCGATCCAGATGCCCAGATCGGTGCCGAAATCCGCCAATCGGTTATTCGGTGCGCCACTGGAAAAGACCATCACCACAAATTGGATCACCGTCACCAATGTCAGGATCGTGCTGGCAAAGCTCAGCAGTATCGAGATCAGGATCATGTAAAACAACCGCTGGATCAGGCTGTCTTTCTCGGCCACGGGTTGTTCCCCGTTCAACCGGCCGTCCAGATTTGCATCGTCGTTTCGGGCCATCACACGCCCTCCAAGGTATACCTCACCGGGCCGAGCTTACAGGCCTTGCGCCCTGTGGGCCAGCGGCGAGGTTAACCTTCGGCGCCCAGCGCAAGGATTCGATCCAGAATGGCTTGCGTGCCGCGGCTGAATTCCAGCGGACAGGCGAAGGCCGCCCCGTCCAACACACTGGCGGCCATCGCCTCGACCTGCAGGACGTATTGGTCGATATCGGGGAAGGTGATCACTTGCGTGTCGGTGCCGCCCCGGCTGAGCACGATCTGCGCCGGACCTTCGGGGCCGGGATTGAACGGTGCAGGCAAGCGCAGCAGGCCTTCTGTGCCGTGAAACAGCATGTCTTGCGCCTTGGCCGCCCGCATCGAGACATGCAGATCGAACCGGATCTCCCCGCACCGCATTGCCACCCAGGCCGATGTATCGACGCCATGGTCCTGCGTCCAATCCACGGCGTGCACTGCAGGCTCCAGCCCAGTGCCCAGCCGGAATCCGCCAAGCGGATAGACACCGATATCGCGCAGGGCACCCCCGCCCAGATCCGCCGACAAGCGGATATTGGACGGATCCGGCGGCGGAAAGGTGAAGCTGCCGGTCACCCGGTGCAGCCGCCCGATTGCGCCCTCGGCGATCATTTGGCGTGTTCGATGCCATTGCGGATGATGCGCCGGCATCCACCCTTCGGCGATCACCCGGCCCGTTGCCTCGCGCGTCGCGATCAGGCGATCCAAATCTGCGACATCCATCCCAATCGGTTTTTCGCAAAGCACATGTTTGCCCGCCTCGGCGGCCCGGATGCTCCAATCGGTATGCAGGCTGTTGGGCAGCGGGATATAGACGGCGTCGATGTCCGGATCCGCCAAAAGCGCCTCATAGCTGCGCTCGACGATGAGGCCGGGCATCAGCTCGGCAAACGGAATGGCGCGGGAGGGGTCGCGGGTGGCGACCGATTTCAAACGCGTGCGGCGGGCGGCATGGATCGCGGGGGCCATCGTTGTTCGGGCAAAGCCCGCCGCCCCGAGGATCCCCCAAGTCAAGTGATCTGTCATGGCGCCACGTTACCGCGGCAGCGTCTAGGCTGCCAGCGGCGCGATATCGGCTTGGGCGCAAGTCCGCGGACCATGGGCCGCACGCAGCATGGTGTGCAAGATCAGATCGATCGCGTCGCCCCAAGCCGCCTCGGCGGCGGCATCGGCATTGCGGGCAATGTCGCCACTGACCATATCGCTCAGCGCGGCGTGGATCGCCATGTAGCCGCGGGGTGTGAGGCCGACCGAGCGAGCCTTTTGGGCCAGATCGACAAGGGATGTATGTAATCTTTCGGGCTGATCCAGGAGGGAGACGATCCGCGCAAGCTGCGCAACGATCGCGCGGGCCTGTGGCAGATTGTCGGCATCACCGAAACCAGGCAGATCCGGGGCATTCCGCGCCAGGCTGTTGCAAAAGACCAGGCCCGCCAAGTCCGGCCGCGCCGCGATGCGCGCCATGCTCGCGCGGATCATAGAAATATCTGCAAAAGACAGTGCCATAATAAGATCACGCCTTTTTGTGGGATGTCGGCAGGAACAGCCGCGCTTGTGGAAGCTCTGCCATCAATGTGAACAGATCAGGCGCAGGGCGTCGCGCCGGTCGGAAAAAGCGGAAAAGACGGCGATGCATTGGGGCTGATCCAAATAGACTAGAAAATGACTGGATTTATCCTGACCGATCCGTCGGACCGGGCCAATGTCATGAAATCCTTACCCGCGCGCGCCTAGGCCAGCGGCAGGAACAGACGAAACCCGCCACGGCGATGCGGTTTGCGGGAACGGGTAACGAAGGTCCAATAGGCAGATTGCAATTTCATATCAAAACCCCAAAACAGTGTGAGCGAATGATCGATGTCGAAATGGCGCGACGTGGCGTTCACTTTCAAAGACCACGTGTCGACTGGCCAGTGAGGAAATCCCTACCAGTCTAAGGTTAATATTTGCTGAATTGCTGCGTGAAATGAAACGGCCCGCTCCCATTCAGGGCGGGCCGCGATCTGACTGGTTTAGGCGCTGGCCAACATACCTTGCTGACGCGCCATTTCGCGCATCCGCTTTTGCAGCTTTTCGAAGGCGCGCACTTCGATCTGACGAATGCGCTCGCGGCTGACATTGTAAACGCCCGACAGATCTTCGAGCGTCACGGGATTTTCCTGCAGACGGCGTTGGGTGAGGATGTCTTTCTCGCGCTCGTTCAAAACCTCCATCGCCTCTTCCATCAGAGCCATACGGCTTTGGAATTCATCCCGCTCGGCATAATCGGTGGCTTGGTCGGCATCTTCATCCTCCAACCAATCCTGCCATTGGGCAGAGCCTTCATCATCGGACCCGACCGTTGCATTCAGCGAGGCATCCCCGCCCGATAGGCGGCGGTTCATCGAGATCACTTCCTGCTCGGTCACGCCCAGATCATTGGCGATCCGTTCAACATTTTCGGGGCGCAAATCACCCTCTTCCAAAGCGCCGATGCGGGCCTTGGCCTTGCGCAGATTGAAAAACAGCTTCTTCTGCGCAGACGTCGTGCCCAGTTTCACCATCGACCAGGATCGCAGGACATATTCCTGGATCGCGGCGCGGATCCACCACATCGCATAGGTCGCCAGGCGGAAGCCCTTCTCGGGGTCGAACTTTTTGACCGCCTGCATCAGGCCCACATTCGCCTCGGAAATCACCTCGGCCTGGGGCAAGCCATAGCCGCGATAGCCCATGGCGATCTTGGCGGCGAGCCGCAGATGCGAGGTCACCATCTTATGGGCGGCATCGGTATCTTCCTGCTCGACCCAGCGTTTGGCGAGCATGTATTCTTCTTCCGGCTCCAGCATCGGAAATTTGCGGATTTCCTGTAGATACCGGTTCAAGCCGCCTTCAGGCGACGGGGCGGGAAGATTTGCATAATTGGCCATGACGGGTCCCCCTGTGTGAGGCCGGGCACATGAATTTGACCCGGTGTGGAAGGAATGTAAATTCGATTAACTTAATTTCAAGAGGTCTTCTTCAATTGACGCGTTCCGTTATGCACTTTGCGCATGCGAACAGCAAGTCGCCAGGTCGCACGATCACGTGCAATTGTGCACAAGTTATTAACGGTCGCCCAACGCGGACATCAGAGTGCGCAGGTCATCGGGCAAAGGGGCCTCGAACCGCATCTGCGCATCGCTGACCGGATGCAGAAACCCCAGTGTCGCGGCGTGGAGCGCCTGGCGGGGAAACGCGTTCAGCGCTGCGCTGCCGGTGATCTTCTCGGCCACTTTCCGGCGCCCGCCATAGGTTTGGTCGCCGATCAGCGCGTGGCCCACATGGGCCATATGCACGCGGATCTGGTGCGTGCGGCCGGTTTCCAGGCGGCAGGTCACCAGACCGACCGTGCCAAAAGCCTGTTCCACCCGCACGCGCGTGACGGCGTGGCGCCCGCCGGAAAACACCACTGCCTGACGCTGCCTGTCGGTGCGGTGGCGCGTCAATTGGGTGGTGATCTTCAGCACCTGGCCCTCGAAACTGACGCCCCGCAGGCCCCGCAAACGCGGATCGGCGGGGTCGGGCACGCCGTGACAGAGGGCCATATAGGCGCGTTCCATCGAATGGTCGGCAAATTGCGCCGCAAGGCCATGATGGGCGCGGTCGGATTTCGCCACCACCAGCAAGCCCGATGTGTCCTTGTCGATCCGATGCACGATGCCAGGGCGTTTTTCGCCGCCCACCCCCGACAGCTTTCCGCCAAAATGGTGCAACAAAGCGTTGACCAGCGTGCCCGACGGCGAGCCCGGCGCGGGATGCACCACCATCCCTGCCGGTTTGTTCACCACGATCAGATCGTCATCCTCGAACAGAATATCGAGCGGGATCGCCTCGGGCTGTGTTTCCACCTCAACCGCGTCTTCAACGGTGATGGCAATTTCGTCGCCTTCGACAACTTTGGCCTTCGGATCGGTCACCGCGGCGCCGTTCACCGCAACCGCCCCCGCGGGGATCAGTTTCGCCAGGCGCGAGCGGCTGATCGCCTCGGCCTCTGGCACGGCGCGCGCGACTGCCTTATCAAGACGCGGCTCCGGGTTGGGGCCAATGGTAACCGAAACGATACGTGTGGAGCCGGACATGGCCGATAAGACCCCCGATGATGGTGGCGATGCCCCCTTGCCCGCAAATTTGCGGTTTCTAAAGGGCCTGGTGACGGTTTTGACCACGGTGATGATCCTGGGCGTCATAACCATCGTGTTGCTGCTTGTCATGCGGCTGAATGACGATGCCCGGCCAATTCTTGTGCATCCCGAGATTTTCGGGATCCCCGCAGGGGTCGGCACGGTCGGCTATAGCGTGATCGACGGCTATACGGTGCTGGTCGGTGATGACGGCATAATCCGCGTGTTCGCGTCGGACACTTTGGAACAAGTCGGCGAATTGGACACCAACGCCCTGCCCGCCGAGTAAGAATATGAGGGATGGTACCAGCGCCCCGGCTCGAACGGGGGACCTCCTGATCCACAATCAGGCGCTCTAACCAACTGAGCTACGCCGGCACAATGCACGGGATAGCGCCGCGATTTCACGATTGCAAGGGGCGCTTTGGGTCCAAATCGTAAGTGGTGACCTCAAGACGGTTGCCATCGGGATCGGCGAAATAAATCGAGTGCGACGGGCCGTGATCGACAACATCCGCAGGTGTGACAGGCGGTCCGTCTGTCTTGGATAGCTGAAGGTCCGGTAGCCGCGCAAGAAAACCTGCAAACGCGGCGCCGTCCATACGGAAAGCGATTGTCGTATCGCGGGATGGCGGCGCACAGCCGCGCGCAAAAAGCGACAGGGCGGGTTGCCCATCGCCCGCCTGCAAGATCAATGGACCCATCGGATCGTCGGCCCAGACGGCCAAGTCTGGATCGCGCCGCAACCCCAGAACCCTGCGATACCAATCCGCGGCGCGGTCACGATCCGCAACTTCGATATGGACGTGGTCAATGCGCTCGACGGACATCATCTCTCCTCCGATTGGGACAGATCAAGCCGCCATTCCTGTTCGACCATATCCACGCCGAAGGAATGAACCGGGCGGGAGGCGGTGCAGCGAAAGCCGGTCGCTTTGTAGAGCGCGCAGGCCGCGCGGTGGCTTTCATGGGTCCATAATGTGAGTTCGCGGAACCCTTGGGCACGCGCATGGTCAACACAAAGATGCAAAAGCTGTCGACCCAGCCCGTGTCCCCGCGCCGCAGGCACCAGCAAAAACATCCGCAATTTGGCCACCCCTGGCGAGCCGCCCTTAACGCAGAAGATCGAGCCCAAACGCTGATCCCCGCGCCACGCGATCCAGGCGCGTTCGACAGGAGCCTGCCGATGCTCGATGAAATCGGCCAATATGCGGGCCACCAAGGCCTCGAACGTGGCATCGAAGCCATCGGAGGCGGCGTAAAGCTCGGCATGTTGGGCGATCAACCAACCGGCATCGCCGATGGCCAAATCGCGAAAGGTGATGTCTTCGTCCCGATCCCTTGCCATCGCCCGTCTCTCTGCGCTACCCGATGGCTGGCAGTTCACCGGAGGTCCGCATGGGGATCAACAACGAAAATGATATGTCCGCCGATCTGCAGATCGGCCCCACCAATCTGGGCATGGTCCGGATCTATATTGCCGGGGACGGGATCGATCTTCCGATGGATTTCGATCCCGAGGAGGCCGAGGACATCGCCGATGAATTGCGTGCCGCCGCCGCCGCCGCGCGCAAAGTCGCGAAGCGCTGACATCAAACCGCGCTAAAACGCGATCAGCTGATCCTTATCGCGTTCCAGATGCAGCCGCATGGCGGCGTGACGCGCGAATTTCTGGGTCACGGATTTGCGGCGCGGACCCGACAGCTTGGTTTCCGGGCCAAACCGCAGGATCTCGGCATCGTAGCCATCGGCAATGATCAGACCAGTCTCCGGCGGCAGCAAGTCGGTCGGAAATGCCTCATCAACGGCCCAGAAATAGCGATCACCCCATTCCAGATAGCCTTCCCATTTCAGATCCGAGGTGAAATCGGCGCGGGAGGATTTGCATTCGATCACCCAAAGCTCGCCCTTCGGGCCAAGCGCCATAACATCCAACCGCTTGCCGCGTTCTGGCGTAAACTCTTCCAATGTCGCAAAATCGTGGGACCGCAGGTGGCGACACACCCCCCTTGCCAGGACCTGCCCCGGCATCAGATCGTTCACACTCATCTCCATGGGCACAGCATGGAACATAAACGGAACATTGGCAATGCTGGATGACTCGCCCCGGGTACCGGACCCGGCGCTGTTGCGACTTTGGGGGCTGCACCAGGACGGATGCGTCCCGGTGGCAACCACCCAAGCGGCGCGGATCTGGAAGGTGACGGATGCGGAAGGGCAGCCCTTCGCGTTGAAAACATGGAAGCCCGGAATTCCCGGCGCCAGTGAGGCCGCAGCGCCGCGCATGTTGCGGGCCTGGAATGGCCGCGGCGCCGTCCGTGTGGTGGCGGAACACGGCCCGTCATCGCTGATGGACTGGTTGCCGGGGGGCAGCGCAGGCGATCTGACGCGGGCCGGACAGGATGGCGACGGCGTGCTGGCGGCGGCACTGGCCGCTTTGCCGCGGGTCGATTGGATCGATGTGGCGCCCATGCCGGACCTGCGGACCACCTGCCGCGCCCTGCTGAGCCTGCGCCAACGGGCCGTGCCAAAGCGCCGGGATCAGGCAGCCCTGCGCCAGGCCCAAACCCTGTGTCGCCAATTGCTCGACAGCCCGGCTCCGCGACGCGTGCTGCATGGCGATCTCCATCACGACAATATTCTGAACGGGCCGAATGGCTGGCGCGTGATTGATCCGAACCCGACAATCGGCGATCCAGCTTATGAATTCGGCAATGTGTTTCGCAATCCAGATGGCGGTCCGGCGTTGTGCAACCCGGGGTTGATCAAGCGCCGCGCCGCTTTGGGCGCGCGTGCCCTGTCGGTGCCGGTGGCACGGATCCTGGCCTGGGGCGCGGTCAGAACCGCCCTGTCCATCGCTTGGTCAGTACAGGATCGCGGCCAGGCCCCCGCCGAGGATCTGCGGATTTTACATGCCCTTCTGAGGGCCACCCCCTTGCCGGTTCGGGGTCAGCCCCCTAGTTAGGCTGTTGGCGGGGCTCTGCCCCTCGCGTGCCTGTGGCAAAATTCCGGTGGCCTTAAGCAATTCCGAGGGAGCTGGCTCTGGCCAGACCGTGGTTTGGTTACCTGGCGCCCACCTGTATATACAGGTCCTCGGGAATGAACGCCTCCACGGTTGCGGTGGTCCCCGTCGCTTAACGGTCCGGTCTGTGAATCGGCACCGGCACGGTCGCATGCTGCGGCGCGTTCGGGCGATTCCCCCGGTCGCCCTCATCGGCATCATCATCGGCAAGCATCATGATGCGGATGCCCATCTGGGCCGAGCCAAACGTGATCGTGCAAAACACCCAAAGCAGGGCTGTCGCCAGCACACCCTCTTGCGTGTGCGTGACCAGATGCCAAAGGTTTGCGACATTCGCGTAGAGCAGCATGGCCACGAAGGCCGCCGCCAGAACCGCGCCGAACGCGGCGTGGCGCAACAGAAATTTGATATGATTGGGCATCGCATCCTCCATCGGTTGCATGGTCAAAGGATAGCGGGCGCATCTGGCGCGTAAAGGGCCAATTGCGGGCCCGATGGGGCGCACCGCTTGGGTCGGCGGCCTTAAGCCGCTACATAGATCCGGTCGCGCCACAAAAGGACACGCGCCCATGACGGACCCAACCCCACGCCACATCAATACCCACGGCTTGGCCCATGCCCGCGAATTGCAGGGCCATCTCAGTTGGTTAGACAGCTTTTCCGGGGCCGCCCTGGCAGTGTTGGCCACGGCATCGGGGATCTATACCTATCTGGGGGTCTCATCCCTGTTGGACGATACCGGCGCGCTGAGCTTCTTTGCGGCGGCGGCGTATTCGATTGCGGTATCAGTCGGCATTTTCGTGTTTTGGTCGTATCTGATGCGCCTGTTGCCCGCGATGCGGACAGCCGCGGCGAAGCTGAAATTGATGGGCGCCATGGCGCTGGGATCGCTGGCCATCATCGCTATGTCGTCGTGGTTGAACGCCGCCGCCTTGGCCGGAGCTGCGGCGGTCGAACAGCACTTGGCGCGCACGGTGCAGGATTATCAAGCCGCCCTGGAACAGGCCCATGACACGGCGGTCAGCGCCCAGGCGTTGGAGAGGGATGTAACCCGGGTGCGGCAGAGCTTCGAGGATTTATCCGAGCAAGAGGCGGCTGGCGATCTGTCGGGGCTGGCCGGGCGCGGCGCGGTGTTCCGGGTGTTGCGCCAAAAGGCCGAGGAATTGACCGCGCTGGAAACGCAGATCCAGGCGCAAGCTCCGCTGATCGAGGCGGCCTTCGATGAGGGCAACGCGATCCTCAGCCGGATGCGCGCGCTGATCGTGGAACCCGGCGCGGTGGAGGCGCGCTCGGTCGCATTTTCGGAAGATGCGGTGCGGCTGGCGGGATTGGTCAGCACCTTGCGGCAATTGTCGGTGGCCCCCCTTGTCGACCGCGCGGCCGAGGATCTGTCGGCCTCGGTCGTGTTGCCCGAGTTGGACGCCAATGGCGTGGCCGGGCAAGAGGCGCAGCAATCCACCATCGCCTCGGTCTTGCAGGTCTTGGCGTTGCGGGCGGAATCGCTGGAAGAGGCGTCGGAACAGGTGCTCGCGCGCCCAGTCCCACCCGAAGTGACCTATACGCCGATCTCATCGGCGGATGCGGTGATCCTCTATGCCGAGAATTTTGTGCCGTCCTGGGCCGGGGCCATTGCCATCGACCTGCTGCCTGCGGTGCTGGTCTTGATCCTGATGGTGACCCAGGGCGCGATCCGCGCCGGGCGCGGCGACGTACCGCCGGAGGACACGCTGACCCTGGCCGAATTGCGCGCGGCACTTGCGGCGATGCGCGACATCGAGGGGTTTGATCCGACCGGCGCGCACCCGGTGCGTCAGGATCCGGGCGAGAATGTGCGCCCCCTGCCCGCCGCGCAGCCCCGCAGTCATGAGTGACACGGCGCCAGAGACACGCGGCCTGACGGCGCGCCGCGCAATCCTGGGCATCCTTGGATTGCAAATCGTGCTGGCCTTGATCCTGGCCGGATCGGATCTGGTCTCGGCCCTGCCACGGCTGGTGTCGGGGCCGCAATCCCCGGCCCTGGATGCGCCGGTTGCGCCGGGGGATCAGGTGCGCCGGTATCGGCCATCGGACCTGCCCGCGCAGATCCGAACCGCAGATCCAAGCCGTCAGACGCAGTTGCCCGATCCGGGCGACATGCCAAGCCGCTTGCGGTTCGCCTTGGAAGGCGACGCGGCGATCCTGACCGGGCAGATCGCGCCCGGAGATTTCGAGCGCTTCGCAGAATGGTTGTCGACGGCGCCGGAGGTGACACAGGCGCGCTTGCATTCGCCCGGCGGGTCGGTTCGCGATGCTTTGGCAATTGGCGCCGCCCTCCGCGAGGCCGAGATGGGGACGTTTCTGGAAACCGGCGATATCTGTCTGTCGGCCTGCCCCTATATCCTGGCCGGAGGCGTGACGCGGATCGTGGCGGAGGATGCGATGGTCGGCGTGCATCAGCATTACTTCGGAGAGAACACAGCGCTTCCGGCGTTTCTGGCGATCGAGGATATTCAACGCGGTCAGGGCGACGTGATGGCCCATCTCGATGCGATGGGCGTGGATGTGCGCCTAATGCGGCCTGCGCTCGCCACCCCGCCGGATGCGATTTACGTCCTGCTGCCCGAGGAATTGCGCGACTATCGGTTGATCACGCCACCGGAAGAGTAGCGGTTTGCCGCCCCCGGCCTTCGCGTGTGAGATTGCAGCGCTATGCGACGGCTTGGGGAGTGTCTTGTGGGTCGATCCGCGCGGCATCCAAGTTGAAATCGCTTAGCAAATCCGTGAGATGCTTCGCCATCTCAGCCGTCTCGCGCGACATGCGACTGGACGTATCCACCATGTCCGTATTATGCGCGGCCAGCTCGTTCAGACGCGCGATATCGCGTGCGAGGTCATTCAAGCCGTCGGATTGCCGGGCCGATCCTTCTGCTAGACGCGCCAGAACCTGATCCACATTTGCAATCTCACCAGAAATGTCCTGCAAGGCGGCGCGGGCCTGATCGACCATGGTCACACCCTCGGTCACGTTGGCGCGGCTATCGTCGATCAATGTCTTGATCTCTTTGGCCGCATCGCCCGATCTGCGGGCCAATTCGCGCACTTCGGCGGCGACAACGGCAAAGCCGCGCCCGGCATCACCCGCGCGCGCCGCTTCGACCCCGGCATTGAGGGCCAATAGATTGGTCTGATGCGAGATTTCATCGATCATCGCCAGGACCCGCGCGATCTCTTGCGACGAGGTCGCGATCCGATCCATCGCCTCATTCGCCGCGGTCACCACCTGCGCAGAGCGGTCTACCGTTGATTTCGCGCTGCTGGCCATGTCCGAGGCATCCCGAACATTGGCGGCGTATTCATTCACCTCCCCGGACAGATTTGTGACCCGCCTATGGTTGGCTTGGATCGTCTCAACCTGTTGTGTGGTGCGGGTTTCAAGATCGGTGGCCGATTGCATCATCGCCTGAGCGCGAGCCCCCAGATCTTCGGCCGTGCGCGAGATGTCCAGCATCACAGCACGCAAGCGGGCGCTGGCACGGTTGAAGTCGTTTCGGATCGAATCGTATTCGGCATCAAGCGGAGTATCGAATTGCCGCGTCAGGTCGGCCTCTGCCAGGGCGGCGAGCCCATCCGTCATCAGGTCCACCACGCGTTGCGCTTTGCCAAGCAACTTGGCCTCATCGGCGGCCTTCAGATCAGCGGCCTCGCGCTGCATATTCAGCGTTTTGTGTTTAAAATCGTCAACGGCTTGCGCCATGTGTCCCACCTCATCGGCGCTATCGAGACCGGGGATCGCAACCTCCAACTCACCTTGGGTGAACTGCCGCACCGCGGCGGTCAGACGTTTGATGCGGTGGACCAGGTATTCGAAGGTCAAGATCGCCATCGCCAACGCCGCCAATACGGCCGCAACGGTAATGGCGAGTTTGATCCAGAACCACCGGTTCGCCGATACCAACCGGTCGGCCGCGCCGGAATTGACCTCGCGCAGCATCTCTGTCTCAAGCGCCCGCAAATGATCGATCCATGCCGTCGAGGCGGCAAACCAATCCTCGGCTGGCATGCCGATCATGCCATTGCCGAGCATCCCGAAATCAATCGTCTCGCGCAGGTCACTGACGGCCTCATGGGTCGGATGGGCCAAGAGGGCATCCAGGAAATCGGGATTTTGAGTGGCGATGGCAGCGCTTTGAAGCTGCGTCATCATCTCGGAGCGCAGCGACAAGAACGTGTTGAATGTGGTGGGGGGAAACACATCGCCGCCGAGCCCCGAGGCGCCGACGGCACGTTCATGGCCCGCGGCCTCTTTCGCGAAAGAAACCTGCAGCGCAACCTGCGCCCGCGCGCGAAGACCTGGATCGGAAATGCCCGCGACAACCGCCGATTGCGCCGTCAAAAGCGCATGGATAAGCTCGGTGTAATAGACATCCACCTGGGGCGCACTGGGATCGTAATCGTCAATCCGATCGCGCCAATCAGCCAACACATCAAGATGTTCTCGAAACTCTGCGCCCGCGCGTGGCGCCACCGCGAACAGCGCCGCCATCGAGATCACGTCATCGGACAAAGCGCCATCGACCACTTGGCGCTGCGCTGGCATTTCATCGGAGAAATTACTGCCGAAGGACGCGATGAAGCCGGTCGAAAAGCCCCGCTCCCGCTGAAATTCGTGGATCAATGTGCCCAGAACCGAAATCTGTTCCGACGCCGATTGCGCCGCGGCGGCTTGGCGGATGTCTTCCCGCAGCGACGACAATTCAAGCATCGCAAAGAAAAACAATGGCGCCAGCAATGGCGCGATCACCAAGACCATCCGGGTACGTAGTTTCATCGCCGCCGCTCTTCTCGCCCTAAACGCGACGGGTTATAGTGGCAAAACACCTAACGGAGCGTTGACGGGCTAGGCGAAAGCGTCGGGCTTGGCCTCTCGCGCCATGTGATCGAGGACGGCATTCACGAATTTCGGCTCGCGGCCTTCGGGGAAAAACGCCCGCGCCACGTCGACATATTCCGTGATCACAACCTTAGGCGGCGTGTTGGTCGCAACGAGTTCAGCACCGGCGGCCCGAAACAGGGCGCGCAAGGTGGGATCAATGCGGTCGATCGGCCATTTCGCCACCAGCGCCCGGTCGGTCATCTGATCGATCAACGCCTGCCGCTCAACAGCATCTTCGAGCGTTTTGCGAAACAGCGCGGGATCGCCCTCGGCCAATTCATCCCCATCGTAAACCGCGCCAAACCGGTGCGTCTCAAATTCCTGCCGGACCTTGTCGAGCGACAGCGCGGAATGCTCCATCTGGAACAGGGCCTGCACCGCGTAAAGCCGCGCGGCAGAGCGCATTTGACGGCGTTGATCGCGCGTCGGACCTTTAGGGTTTGCGTCACTCATGCCTGGGCCACACCGTCATCGGCAATCTCGATTGTCCCGCGCGGCTTGAACCCGATCCCACCCTTCGGCGCGCCATATTTCCGTGTCAAAGCAATCAGATGCAGCGCCGCCTCAGCGGCACCCCCCGCTGTGTTCAAGCGCTCCGCATCGGCGCGCTCTTCGGCTTGATCGCGGTTCTCGACGGTGATGATGCCATTGCCGATACACAGGCCCTGTAACCCAAGCATCGTCAGCGCCCGCGCGCTTTCATTCACCACCACGTCGTAGTGTGAGGTCGCGCCACGGATCACACAGCCCAGCGCAACAAACCCATCGAAATTCGACAGCCGGTTGATGATACCAATCGCCGTTGCAATCTCAAGAGAGCCCGGCACTTCAATCGTCTCATGGCTGACGCCGGCCTTTTCAAGCACCGCAGTTGCAGCCGCGATCTGCGCCTCGGAAATCGCGGTGTAATAGGGCGCGATCACAATGGCGATCTTTACCGGGTCGTCAAACCGCGGCAGTCCTAGATCGTTGTCGGAATGTCCAGCCATCTATCCAAGCTCCGAAATTTTGCGGGTGCCCACGATTTGCAGGCCGTAGGCGTCCAACCCCACGACCTTGGGCCGCGGGGAATTGGTCAACAGGATCATATCGGACAGGCCGAGCGAGCTGAGGATCTGCGCGCCGAGCCCATATTGCCGCAAGGTCTGCGGGCTGACCTCATCGCCCAGGACCAGTTTCATCGTCAGATCCCTGAGCAGAACCAGCACGCCGCGCCCCTCCTCGGCGATCATCTGCATCGCGTCGCCAAATTCCGCCGCGCGACCCTTTTGACCGACACCGACCACGTCCAGCAGCGGATCCATCGCATGCATGCGCACCAGAACCGGCTCGTCGCCGGAAATATCACCTTTGATCAATACGATATGCTCGGCACCCTGGGTTTCGTCGGTATAGATCCGCATCGTCCATTCGCCGCCGAACTCGCTTTGAATGGTGGTTTCATCGCGGATCTTCACCAGATTATCGTGCCGCCGGCGATAGGCGATCAGATCGCTGATCGTGCCGATTTTGAGGCCGTGGCGTTGGGCAAAGGCGATCAGATCCGGCAGCCGCGCCATCGACCCGTCTTCGTTCATGATCTCACAAATCACACCCGACGGGTTCAGCCCCGCCAGACGCGAGATGTCCACCGCGGCCTCCGTGTGGCCCGCGCGCACCAACACGCCGCCTTCGCGCGCACGGAGGGGAAAGACATGGCCCGGCGTCGCGATATCGGCAGCACCCTTTGACGCATCGATGGCCACCTGCACGGTGCGCGCCCGATCAGCGGCGGAAATCCCGGTTGTGACCCCCTCACGCGCCTCGATCGAGACGGTAAAGGCCGTCTCGTGACGCGAGGAATTGTTAGTCGACATCAGGGTCAGACCCAGTTGGGCAATCCGGTCACTGGTCATCGACAGGCAGATCAGGCCGCGCCCATGGGTCGCCATGAAGTTGATCACATCGGGTGTGGCCCATTGCGCCGGGATCACCAGATCACCCTCATTCTCCCGATCTTCGTGATCGATCAGAACGAACATCTTCCCGTTGCGCGCATCCTCCAGGATCTCATCGACCGAGGAAATCGCGTCGGACCAGTCCCGTTCAACGGGACCCGGCGTCTCGAATTGTTGGGCCATCGGCGACCTCATAGATGGGAACCTGCTGCGCGAGATAGCCCATGCCCCCGGCGATGGCCAGAGGCCGCTTGGATGCCGTTGCGGTCAATGCCCCGGCGCGAAGATCACATCCGGGTCCAACACACCTGCGAAATCCCCATGGACGGCCCATTCCCGCTCCAGCGCGGTTGCGGCGACAACGACAACACCGTCCGGGACGGCATGGGCGTCACGGGCCAGGCCGCGCAGGGTGTCGCGCGTTTCCCGCCAAGGCGTGAACAAGCCCGGCGCGCGCGCCGCGTGGTCCAGCACCTCCGGCAGGTTCGATATCGCAATCGGCGCGTGCAACGCCGCCAGACGCGCCGCCTGCCCATCGAGCGTGATCAGACGGTCTCGCACCGGATCGGACATCCGGGCATCCCGGCGCATCCCCAACGCATTGCTTGAAAACAGGAAGCCCACGATATCGCGGCCACTCACGGCGCGGATGGTGGCATAGGTCTTGTATGGCAGACCGAGCCGCTTCGCCCGGGCGACACGCAGGCGCACAACCTGCAACGGCAAGGTCGGCATCAGGTCATTGCGGGCCCGCTGCCACGCCACGCGTCGAAACCCCGCACCGGCCTGCAAACTCGGCCCCCGATTATGCCCAATCCCGCTCATTGCGCTCTACTCCATCCAACCCACAGCGGCCCGCGCCGCCTGCATTGCCGCATCTTCATCTGCAAATCCGCCGCCGCCAAGACCCAGATAACGCCAGCCATGGCCGTCTTCCGGATCGCGTCGGCATTCCGCCCAAGAAAAGGTCGCATCCGGGTCGCGCCGCACATCCACGCAGCGCTGGCCGGACCAGTCTTCGATCGAGCGGACAACCAAGGGTTTCATATCATGTCCAACGCCACACTGCCAAAACGCATCCGATCCCCAACTGCGCCGACGGGCAGGGGCGCGCCGGGGTGGGTGGGTGGGCGGCGCGCCCCTGCCCGTCGTTACGCTTTCCACTCCGCCAACCGCGCCACATAACGCGCCAGCGTATCAATCTCGAAATTCACCGCATCCCCGACCGAGGCCGCCCCCCAGCTCGTCACAGCCTTGGTATGGGGAATGATATTCACCCCGAACTCCGCCCCGTTCACATCGTTCACGGTCAAGCTTGTTCCGTTCAACGCGACAGAGCCCTTAGGCGCCACGAACTTCGCCAGATCGCCCGGCACCCGGAACACGAACCGGGTGCTGTCGCCCTCATCTTCCATCGAGACGATCTCGGCCACACCATCCACATGGCCCGATACGATATGCCCGCCCAATTCGTCGCCCACCTTCAGCGCGCGTTCCAGGTTCAGCCGCTGCCCAACCTGCCAGCCCGAATTGTCGCCATCCTCGCCGCCCACATTCGTTTTCGACACCGTCTCAGCCGAAATATCCACGTCAAACCAATCGGGTCCGATCCCCACAACGGTCAGGCAAACCCCGTCGCATGCGATCGAGGCCCCCATCTCGACCGTCGACATATCATAGCCCGTGCCGATCCGTGCCCGCAGATCCCCGCGGCGCTCCAGCGCCCGCACTTCGCCCAAATCCGTCACGATCCCGGTAAACATCGGCATTCTCCTTGCAGCAGGCCCATCCCTACAATCCGCAGACTTCCGAGGTCCAGCCCGACCAAAAGCATTTTGCTTTTGGAGCGATTTCGAGTCTAAGTCCAACACCACCTTTTGGACATCTGTGTCATGACGCGTCACACGGCAAATCGCCGCTTTTTGTTTCTGCAAGGCCCCCACGGCCCCTTCTTCGATCGTTTGGGCAAGATGCTGACGGCCGCTGGCGCCCGCAACTGGCGCGTTGGGTTCAACCGCGGGGACCAGGCGTTTTGGTCCAACCGCACCTCCTACATCCCCTATACCGACACTGCCGACGCCTGGCCCGCGCGCATAGCGGCATTGTTGCACGAACACGCCGTCACGGACCTTGTGCTCTATGGCGATACGCGGCCCATCCATGCCCAAGCCATCGCCGCCGCACGCACCCGTGGGATCACCATTCATGTCTTCGAGGAAGGGTATCTTCGGCCCTATTGGATCACCTATGAGCGGGGCGGCGCGAATGGGCATTCCCGGTTGATGACCACCGGTGTCGATCAGATGCGCCTGGCCTTGCAGGGCCTGGACCTCGACCTGCCCGATACGCCCGCAAAATGGGGCGACATGCGCCAGCATGTCTTCTATGGCGCTGCCTACCATTGGCTGGTCCTAACCGCCAATCACGCCTATCGCGGCTTTCAGCCCCACCGCGCGCTGAGCGTGCGGCAGGAATTTCACCTCTATCTCAAACGCCTGGCTCTGATGCCCTATTACTGGTTCGACCGGGTGCGGGCGACTTACGCGATCAAATCGGGCGGATTTCCGTATCACCTGGCCCTGTTGCAACTGGCCCATGATGCCAGCTTCACCCAACATGGCCCCTTCAAAACCATGGCCGAGTTTCTCGAGGTCCTGATCAGGGGGTTCGCCGACGGCGCGCCCACGCATCACCACTTGGTGTTCAAAACCCACCCGCTGGAGGATGGCCGCACCCCGATCCGGGCTGATATCCGGCGGCTGGCGCACCGCTACGGCGTCGCCGACAGGGTTCATTACGTGCGCGGTGGCAAGCTCGCACACCTGCTGAACGATGCGCGATCCGCCGTCACGGTGAACTCGACAGCGGCCCAACAGGCGCTTTGGCGCGGATTACCGCTCAAGGCGTTTGGGCAGGCCGTCTATCTCAAGCCCGAATTCGTCTCGGACCAATCCCTGGGCGCGTTTTTCCGAAATCCAACCCGCCCCGACAGCCGCGCTTATCGCGATTATCGCCATTATTTATTGGAAACTTCGCAGATCACCGGCAGCTACTACTCGGCGCGCGGACGACGCCAATTGCTGCGTCAGGTGGTCGACATGATCCTGGATGACCGCGACCCCTACGAGGCCCTGAATTCGGGGCAACCGGCACCAAGGCAACACTTGACCGCGGTGCGATAGGCCGGGGCTTTTCCGGCTATGGCTTTTTCGGTAGCGTCTCGTCAAAATAATAAGAACACCTCGGCAGTTTCAGGCGACAAGGAGCCCCCCGTGACATCGACGGTACCCCGTATCGCGCGCCTCAGCGCGCTTGGCGTGGTTATGTTGGCGCTTGTCGGATGTGATCTGACCAGCCGCCTGCTGCCATCCGCAGGCCCCACCCGCAATCAGATCTTCTCGGGCTCCGTCCAGCGCGAAGGCGATGCATTTGTGGTGGAGGTGAACCAACGCGTCACCTTGGCAACCGCGGTCGTACCGGCCTTGGGTTTTCCGCCCAGCCTGCTGAATGCAAGCGGGTCCAACACCGACATTATCCGCCCCGGCGATATGCTGACATTGACGGTGTATGAAAACGTCACCGATGGGTTGCTTGCCGGCGAAGGCGCGAATGCCTCGCAGCTCAGCACGCTGCAGGTGGACGAGTCGGGCTTCATCTTCATTCCCTATGCGGGCCGCATCCGCGCCGCGGGCAACACGCCCGAGGAATTGCGCGCCGTCATCACCCGCAATCTCGACGCGCAAACCCCTGATCCGCAGGTCATCGTCAGCCGCGAAACCGGCGATGGGGCCACCGTGGTCGTCTCGGGTGACGTCAATGCAGAAGGCGTCTATCCGATCGAGCGGCCGTCGCGGCGTTTGTCGGGGATGTTGGCCGCCGCCGGTGGCACAAGTGTCGACCGCGACATTGCCCGCGTCACCGTCTTGCGTGGCGGACAATCGGGCACGGTTTGGTACCAGGATATCTTCCGCGAACCCCATGCCGACATCGCCTTGCGGCCCGATGACCGCATTTTCGTGGAAGAAGACAGCCGCCGGTTCACCGCGCTCGGCGCAACGGGTGCGCAGACGGTAGTGCCCTTTGATGACCAGGTGATTTCGGCCATCGATGCCATTGCCTCGGTCGGCGGCCTCAACCCCAACCTCGCTGATCCCACGGGCGTCTTCGTCCTGCGCAATGAACCCGAAGACATCGCGCGGCTGGTGCTGGGCCGCGATGATCTGGTCGGCACGCAGCGGATGATCTATGTGCTGGATCTGACGGCCCCGACCGGCATGTTCGAGGCGCGCGATTTCACCATCCGCGACGGCGATACGGTGTACGTGACCTCGGCCCCGATCACACAGTTCAACAATGCGGTCTCGGCACTGACCGGCACATTGAGCCCCGTGAACCAGGTGATCGACGCGACAGACGGCAGCAGCTAATCGGTGGCGCCGTCCGGCGACAAACCTGCGCGCCGGGCGTTCCACTTCAATGCGGGCTTTCTGACCAATGCCCGCGTGCGCCGGATCCTGACATTGGCGGGCTTCGATCTGCGCATCGGCGCGCCAGGCCCCGACGACGACGTGCTGGTCTGGGGCCATTCGCCCTATGCCGCCCGCGGCGAGGCTGCGGCACAGGCCAGCGGCGCCAAGCTGATCCGCGTGGAGGATGCCTTCTTGCGCTCGGTTCATCCCGGCAGATCCGGCGAGCCGCCCCTGGGCTTGGTGATCGATCGATCCGGCCTCTATTTCGATGCATCCCGCCCATCGGATCTGGAAACGCTGCTGGCCACACATCCCTTCGACGACACCGCACTTTTGGACCGGGCGCGCGATGTGGCCGCCCGCATCGCCGAGGCGCATCTGGGCAAATACACTGCCTATGATCTAGGGATCGCGCCGCCGCATCCCGGTTTCGTGCTGCTGTTGGACCAAACCCGAGGCGATGCGTCGATCAAGCTGGGGGGCGCCAGCGCCGATAGTTTCGCCGAGGCGCTGACTTGGGCGCGCGAAGATCATCCCGACGCGCAGATCGTCATCAAAACCCATCCCGAGACGGTCGATGGCCACCGCCCCGGCCATTTCGACCCTGAGACGCTGCCGCCAAATGTGGTGCTTGAGGATCGCCCGATCTCGCCCTGGCGTCTGTTCGACCATGCGCGCGCCGTCTACACCGTCACATCCCAGGCGGGGTTCGAAGCCATCCTGGCGGGCCACAAGCCCGTGACCTTCGGCGTTCCGTTCTATGCCGGATGGGGGCTGACCGATGATCGGCGCCAGATCCCCGCCCGTCGGCAGCGCAAGCTGACCCGCGCGCAACTGGTAGCGGGCGCGCTGCTGCTCTATCCGACGTGGTACGATCCCTATCACGACGCGTTGGGCCGGGCCGAAGATAGCCTTGGCGCGCTGGAGGCGATGACCCGCGCCTGGCGCGAGGACCGGGGCGGTTTTGTCGCCGTCGGCATGCGCAGCTGGAAGCGCGGGCCGATACGCGCCGCTTTCGGGGGGGCTGCGGCCCGGCGGCTCGGTCGCAAACATGACCCCGCCATACGGTTTGAGGACCGGCCCGCCGAAGCCGCCGCCGATGGCCGCCCTGTCCTGGTCTGGGCAAGCCGCGACACCCCAGCATTGCAGCAGGCCTGCGCCGCCGAAAGTCGCCCTCTGTGGCGGGTGGAGGATGGGTTCCTGCGCTCTCGGGGGTTGGGGGCCAATCTGGTCCCGCCCCTGTCGCTGGCGGTGGATGATCTGGGGATCTACTACGATCCCAGCCGCCCCAGCCGACTGGAAGAATTGATTGCCGACGCGGCCACCCTGCCCGCCAAACGGCTGGATCGGGCCGAGCGATTGATCCAAACCCTGCGCCGCACCGGCTTGACGAAATACAACCTGACCGGCGCCGCGATGGCGGATATCCCGCAAGATCGCACTGTGATCCTTGTGCCCGGTCAGGTCGAAGACGACGCCGCCATGCGGCTCGGTGCCGGTGAGGTGGCGACGAATGATGGGCTTTTGCAAACCGCAAGGCGGCTGCATCCGACGGCTTGGTTGATCTATAAACCGCATCCCGATGTGGAAGCGGGGCTGCGCCCCGGAGCGCTTCGCGATCCATCGCTGGCCGATCATATCGCCGCTGGCACGGATGCCGACAGCGCCTTGCGGCGCGCTGATCATGTCATCACCATCACGTCCGCCATCGGGTTCGAAGCGCTGATCCGCGGCGTACCGGTGACCACACTGGGCGCAGCGTTTTATGCTGGTTGGGGGTTAACACAAGATCTGGGTCCGGTGCCGGAACGGCGCCTTGCTCGCCCGTCTTTGGCCGCCTTGGTCCATGCCGCCCTGATCGTCTATCCGCGCTACACCGACCCCGTGACGGGCCGTCCCTGCCCTATCGAAGTGGCCATCTCTCGGCTTGTCTCAGGGGAGGGGTTGGAAGCTCAATCGCGCCTCCGTCTCCTGGCAAAGCTCCAAAGGCAACTTCGGGCCTTTGCTTGGCTATGGCGGCGGTGAATTATGGTTTGTCAATCTGATCGACCATTCTTCACAGGCTTATCCACAGAAATATATCCTTAATCAGACTCGCAGCGTTTTCGACGCCAGAGGCTTAACCCATCACCTGCCACGCTCTGCGCCGCGATCAGGTCAAAGTCAGGCGCCTCTGACAGCGCGGCAATCCCCATGGCACCCACGGCCGGTACGCCCTCGGCCCCGAGGATCAGACCGCCGGAGAACACGGCCAATCGGTCCACCAAGTCCCCCGCCAAAAGTGCCGCGGCCAACGTCCCACCGCCCTCGCAGAAGATCCGCGTCAGACCGCGGGCGGCAAGTGACTGCATCGCATCGGCAAGGTCCACCTGTCCCCCCGAACCGGTGGCGCATTCGATCAGCGTGGCGCCCGTCGCCGCCCAGGCGACCCGAGCCGCGTCCGGCGCGTCCGGACCATGCAGCAGCCAAACCGGCACCTCCCGCGCGGTGCGGCCCAACACGCTGTCCACCGGCAGATCCAACCGGCGCGAAATGACAATGCGCACCGGTTGCCGTGTGATCCCCATATCGCGCACCGTCAGCGACGGATCATCCGCCCGGGCCGTGCCCGCACCGACCAGGACCGCATCATGATTGGCGCGCATCCCGTGCACCAGGCGGCGCGCTCCGGACCCTGTGATCCACTGGCTTTCGCCGCTGGCCGTCGCAATGCGACCATCCAGTGATGTCGCAATCTTCAGGGTGAGCATCGGGCGACCCCGTTTGATCGTGCTGAAAAATCCGCAATGCGCCTCGGTGGCCTCCGCCGCCATGACCCCAAGCTCCACGTCAATGCCGGCGTCCCGCAACCGCGCGATCCCCGCGCCCGCGACCTGCGGATTGGGATCCTCGCACGCCACGACAATTCGCGCGACACCCGCGGCGATCAACGCATCGGCGCAGGGCCCGGTCTGTCCGTGATGGCTACAGGGTTCCAAGGTGACATAGGCCGTGGCGCCCCGCGCGGCATCGCCCGCCTGTGCGAGGGCAATGACCTCCGCATGGGGGCGGCCACCGGTCGCGGTGCTCCCGCGCCCCACAACGCGCCCATCCTTCACCAACACACAACCAACTGCGGGATTTGGCCAGACACGACCCAGCCCGCGCGCGCCCAAAGCCAGGGCAACCCGCATCCAGCGCGCGTCAGATCCCATCTTAACTGTCGGTGGTTACGTCCGGCGGCCGAAGCTCCGCCAGGAAATCTTCGAAATCACCCTCGGCCTGGAAGTTCTTGTAGACCGACGCGAAGCGGACATAGGCAACGGTGTCGATCGCCGCCAAACGCTCCATCACGATCTCACCAATGGTTTTTGACGGAATATCCGTCTCTCCCAGGCTTTCCAGCCGCCGCACCATGCCCGAGATCATCTGATCAACGCGCTCGGGCTCAACCGGGCGTTTCTGCAACGCGATCCGGATCGAGCGCTCAAGCTTGTCGCGGTCAAAATCCTCTCGCTTGCCGCTTGATTTGATCACAACCAGATCGCGCAATTGCACGCGTTCATAGGTCGTGAAGCGACCCGCACAGGCGGGACAAAACCGCCGCCGCCGGATCGCCACATGATCCTCGGCAGGCCGAGAATCCTTCACCTGAGTGTCCACATTTCCGCAAAATGGGCAGCGCATCGCCGCATTCTCCTGTCCCTGGTCGCGCGAAGGAATGCCGTCGCGCCTGCCTCAATTTTGGGGCTTATGCCCGCTTATCCACAGGTACTATACGGAGACACCAGCCGGTTGGGTAGGGGCAAATCACGGCCACAGCATCTAGGTGTTGCGCCGCGGTCGCTGCGCCGGATCAGATGGCCTGAAACAGGGCGGCCACCCGGCGCCGATGCTGCGCATCGCGGTGTTCGACCAGGTAGATCCCCTGCCAGGTTCCCAAGCGCATCCGGCCCGCCGCAACCGGGATCTGCACCGACACGGGCAAGACGGCCGCCTTGATATGCGCGGGCATGTCATCGGGCCCTTCGGCCACATGGGTCAGCCAATCCATGCCCCGCGGCACGAAACGGTCCAAGAACCCCAAAAGATCGACCTGCACGTCAGGATCGGCATTTTCCTGGATCAGCAGCGAGGCCGAGGTGTGGCGCACCATCAGGGTCAGAAGACCATCCGCGCCATCCGGCAGCCACCCCGCAACCTCGCGTGTGACCTCATACATCCCGACACCCCGTGTCGCGATTTCAAATTCCGTCTGCACCCGCACCTCCTTCACCAAGATAGCACCAACATCAGCCACAGGCGCCGCCTGAGCGCCAGGGCGCAGCCCGACGGCGCGAGACAAACACATGCGCGGCACGCGCGCATTTCAGTCAGAGGTCACCCCGCGCCCCAGTTCGGTCAGGCGGTAGACCCCCACCGACACTTTCTCGAACCACCCATAATGATTGTCACGCATGATCGTCGTCGCCCGGGCCACACCCGTGGCCTTGGCCACCTCTGCGCCTTTTGCCTGCCCCGCCACAGCCAGAAACTCCGCGCAGAGCGTGGCCTCTTGCCGATACGCCGTCACCCGTGCCCCGCGCATGCCGCCCAGATTCGGGTCGCCATCCCGCCGGTCGAATTCCGACAACAGCGCGCGTCGTCGCCGCGGCATTTTGCGCGGCGCATAGGGCCCCGGGTCGCACCGCCGCTCGATCCGCCCCGCACTCACATCCACCACCAGCAAGCCCAGGCCAAGCCGCCGCGCCAGTTTCACATTGTCGCGCAAAGCCTTCAGCCAGGGCCGTCCCTTGCCCCGTGCCACCGCCACATAAACGCTGTCGCAGACCGACAAACGCGCGATCGCCTGGTGGAACAGTGCCAGCGAAAAGCCCCGCTTCAACTCCACCACAACCATATCCCCGTCCGGGCTCAGGCCGACCACATCCGCCGGGCCGATCTCGGCCTTCACGTCAAAGCCCAATTGCTCCAGATAGGCCTTCACGGGCGGATAAAGGTCGGTCTCACGCATTGCCGCGATCCTATGCCGAAGCGGTCCAAACGGGAATCCCCTGATTCCCGGGTTGACACCCCGCCCCACCCTTCGTATTGCCACCCGCAGATTTCCGGGCGTGGGACTATTCCTACGCCCTTTTGGTTTCCGACCCGCCAGCGCGCCGCACCGCCGCAGATCCGAAGGGTCGAGATGTGAGAGGATAGAACCATGTCGCGCGTTTGCGAATTGACCGGCAAAGGCCCGATGACGGGCAACAACGTAAGCCACGCCAACAACAAGACCAAGCGTCGCTTCCTGCCCAATCTGACCGAGGTCACCCTTGGCTCGGACGTGCTGGATCGTCGTTTTCGGCTGCGGATCTGCAATGCGGCCCTGCGCACGGTCGATCACCGCGGGGGCCTGGATGCGTTCATGGCCAAGGCCAAAGACGCAGAGCTCAGCCCAAAGGCGCTGAAAATCAAGAAAGAGATCACAAAGGCGCAGGCCGCCCAGGCCTGAACCGCCGCACCGATCCATCTGAAAGGCCCTGCCGGGAGATCTCCTGAGCGGGGCTTTTTTATGCCCACAGGGCCGCACGCGCTTTCAGTCGCCCCGTGAAGCTGCCAGACTGACTTGGCAATCGCCTTCGGAGCTGATCCCATGTCCATGCGCCTCGACTATCCCGCGATCAATGCGCCTGCGATCAAAAGCATGCTCGCCGCGAAGTCCCATATGGGCACGATTGCAAAAGGCCTGCGCGCGGTAATCGAACTTCGGGTCTCGCAAATCAACGGCTGCCGATATTGCATCCGCCTGCATCGCGACGAGGCCCTGGCCGCAGGCGAAGCTGACGCACGCCTCGCCGCGCTGGCCACATGGCGGGACAATCCGCTTTTTGATGCGGCAGAGCAGGCCGCGCTTGCATGGGCGGAAACGGTGACCAAGATTACCGAGCGCGGCGCGCCCGATCCCGTCTATAACGCACTTCAAAAGCATTTCTCGGCCGAACAGATCGTCGATCTGACCCTGATCATCGCGCAGATGAATGCGTGGAACCGGCTCGCCATCAGCTTTGAGACACCTTAGCGCCGTCGCGCGCGTGCCTTTTGCCGCAGGACGGATATCCAAAGACCGCTATAGTGCACATGATATGATCCGCCGCCTGATCCCCATCGCGTTTTTGGCCATTGTGCTGGTCGTCACCAGCCTGGCCGCGACCATAGCGCAAACGCGTATGGTTGCGGCGGGGGTGTTTTGTGGGCCGGGATCGACCGCAATCCTGTTGGACGCCACGGGCCTTCCGATCCTTGACGCCGAGGGCCAAGCCATCGCGGCACCAGATTGCCTGGCCTGCCATTTGCACGGCGTTGCCGCACCGGCCCCGATGCCCTTTCTGCAACCGCCGGCCTCGCTCGGCGCAGCATTGCCGGTCTCACATGTCCTGAACCAAACTCATCCTATGGTCACGCTGGGTGGCCAGGCCCGCGCGCCCCCTATGCGCCGGTTGGCCTGAATCGACCCCAATTGACCTGGATAGAGAGATCCCTAAAATGACACGCAAATATGCTTTGTTCGCCGCCGCCCTTGCCATTCTGCCGGGGGGCGCCTCAGCCCATATGGTCATCGAAGATGCCTATGCCCGCGCCTCCAGCCCCGTGGCCCAAACCGGCGCCGCCTTCATGACCATTTTCAACCATTCCGAGATGGATGACCGCCTGATCGGCGTCACCTCCGCAGCGGCGGATCGCCTGGAACTGCATACGCATATCCAAGATACAGGCGGCGTGATGCGTATGGTCGAGGTCGAAGACGGCTTTGCCATTGCCGCCGGTGAAACCATCGCGCTGCAACGCGGTGGCCTGCATGTCATGCTGCTTGGCCTGACCGAGCCGCTGGTTCAGGGCGAAGAGATCGAGATCACCTTTACCTTCGAACATGCCGATCCGGTCACCCACGTGATCACCATCGACAATGAACGCCAACCCGCGGCCCATGGTGGCCATGGCGATCATGGTGGCGGTCATGGCCACGGGCACGGGGATCACTCCACCCATACAGACGGCTAAACCGATCGGGCAGCGGCCCCGTCCCAAAGTGGCGGGGCCATGGGCTGCCCGTTACGCCGCGGACAGCAACGTCTCGCTGGTGGTCCACAAACGCTCCGCCTCTTCATCGCTGCAGGCATGCGCATCGACGCCCATATAGCGCGCATAGGGGCTGTCCGGGTCCGACGGCGCCGCGATATTGCAATCCTCGCAATAGACACCGGCTTTGCCCGCCAAATCCGCCGCGGTCGCAGCCCAGAGCGTGGTCGAACAGCCCTGCTCCGGGGTCTTGAACCCCTCTTTGGCCAGTTCCGACGGTTCGCCATCCTCGCCAAGCCATCCCAGCGCGATCATCTCTTCCTTCGGCAAATGCCGTTGCAGCGGCGTGAAGATCCCGCCGGGATGCACCGAAAACGCGGAGCCGCCGCTGTCTTTCAAGCGACGCGACAGCCCATTTGCAAACAGCGCATTCGCCGTCTTCGCCTGGCCATAGGCGATCCACTTGTCGTAGTCGGTCTGCGTGAACTGAATATCGTCCCAGCGGATGCCTGACAGCTTATGGCCCGTCGAGGACAGCGCCACCACACGCGCGCCGTCGGCCTCTTGCAGCGCGGGCATCAGCGCCTGGGTCAGGGCGAAATGGCCCATATGGCAGATCCCGAATTGCGATTCCCAACCCGGCCCGACCCGCGCTTCGGGACAGGCCATGATACCCGCATTGTTGATCAGCAGATCCAGATGATCGACATCGTTGATCACATCCGCCGCGAACCGCTGGACAGAGGCGATATCGGCCAGATCCATCGCCGCGGTGCTGACCTCGCCCGGCATATCGGCCAAGCTGTCCGCGGCTTTCTGCGGCGAGCGCACCGGCACGATGACCTTGACGCCTTCGGCCGCCAGGGCGCGGACCGTTTCCAAGCCGATCCCGCTATAGCCGCCGGTCACAACGGCGGTTTTGCCCGCCAGGTCGATCGCCTCCAACACCTCTTTTCCGGTGCTTTTGGCATGGAACTGGGATTGCAGGGGAACTTGGTCGCTTTTGGCCATGGCTGGGCTCCTTGAAAAACGTGCAGGGCCCGAGCTTGACCCATGCGTCCGGGACTGGAAAGGCCGAAGGCTACATCAACGGCGCTGCGCTGCTTTGTGCCGTAAACACGCGGATGAAATCGCCGGGCGAGGAACCGGCCCAATAGACCCAAAGCCGATGCGGGTCGGCCTGATCGATCCAGACCTGATCACCGCGCTCCAGCCCGCGCAATTCCAGGCTGATATAGGTGACCGAGGTATTGGCCAGGAAATCCGTCGCGGCCATCGTGTCCTGAAACGCGGCGACGCCCAAGATCGGCGCGTCGAAATCGACATAGCCGTATTGGATACCGTTGATGGAATCGAAAAAAACGTAGTGGCTGGCAACGATGCTGCCCGCGGGCACGAACCCGCGCCCATCGGGGCTGATATCGACGCGGATCGGTTCGATCAGGGTGATGTTCTGATCCTCGTCGAACGCATAGAGATCGTCCGTGTCGAAAGTGTCGGCTCCGACCGCAAACCCGTCGGCGGGGTCCAGCTTGACGAAGGCGCCCGACCCGGATTGCTGAACTATGCCGCCACCCAGGACGAATGCCTGCGCGGGAAACGCGAAGAAAGCGGCCCAAAGCGCAGTTAAACAAGGTCGGATCAGTGCCATAATCTAGGATCCAGCCGATCCGGGCGCCTCAGGGCCCAACACCTCAGCGACCCAGGCCGGGACAACATGTGTGGCAGGCCCTGTGATCACCCGGTCAAACTGCCCACCCGACCGTTCCAGGTTGATCTCAAGCGTCGTCGCACCCGCCCGGCGGGCGTCTTGCACAAAACCTGCCGCCGGATAGACCTCGCCCGATGTTCCGATCGCGACGAACAGGTCGCAGTCCTGCAAAGCCACGCCGATCCGCTCCATGTGGTAGGGGATTTCACCGAACCACACGATGTCCGGGCGACAGGGGCCGCTGCCGCACTCCCGACAGGTGTCATCGACCGCCATCGCGCGCGGCGCGGGCCAGGTCGCCCCGCAGGCGGCGCAGAGGGCCCGCATCAACTCGCCATGCATGTGGATGACGCCCGTCGCGCCCGCGCGTTCGTGCAGATCGTCGACATTCTGGGTCACGATCAGCGCACCCGCGGCCTCCAGCCGCGCAAGCGCGCCATGGGCCGCGTTGGGTGCCGCCGCCAGCGCATTGGCCCGGCGGGCATTGTAGAAATCATGGACCTTGGCAGGATCGGCTGCGAACCCTTCGGGCGTGGCGACCTCAGCCAGGTCGTATTTGGTCCACAGCCCGTCTTTGTCCCGGAATGTCCCAAGCCCGCTTTCGGCTGAGACCCCCGCCCCGGTCAGAACCACGATGCGCGGCATCACCCGGTGCAGCGCTGTTCCGCCAGCGTGGAGAATTGGCGCCAGGCCTGCCACATCTCTTCATCGCGGCGGCGGTCCGATTGACGCACATCCTGTGCCCGCTGCGGATCGTCAAACCACCGCGCGCCTTCGCGGATCTGGCCACGCGACAGGGTGGCGTCGGCAACGCCGCCAATACACGAACACAGCGCCCGAGATGAGCCTCCGTCCGACGCATTGCACGCCCGCTCAATCGCATTGGCACTGGCCATGGTCGGAAGAACGAAAAATGCCGCACACACGGCCAAAGACAATCGGTTCATTGAAACAACCTCGATCAAATGCGGGTCTGACGCCCAGTTCTGCTCCCTTCCCAAATATGCCACCAGCCCCAACCGGTCAATTCACGGTTCGCGGATCTGCCGGGTCAGCTTTTCGCCGGGATCTGGACGGTCATTTCCAACTCAATCTGGAACTCGGGCGCCGCCAAAGCCGCAACACCAATCCCCGTCAAAGACGGTTGTGCACCCTCAAAGAAGTCCAGCATCGGTGGCATCATCGCCTCTAACCGCTCAGGCGTTAGGTCTGTCACATAGGCCCGCGCCATCACGATGTTTTCGGGCCCCGCATTAATCGCATCCAATGCGGCGCGGGCATTTTGCGCCACGATGCGGGCCTGTTCGGCAAGATCCTCGGGCACTGGCGATCCATCTGCGGCAAGCGCGACCTGTCCGGAAATGAAGGCCAGCCGACCGGCCTCGAACACCGAGATCTGCGAATAACCGATGGACGCCGCATCGGGCAGTGTGGGTGGGTTCAGCCGTACGATTTGATGGGTCATCTGCGTCATCCTTACGCTGCGCGGAGTATTTGAGAATATATACGAATCATATATGTTCCATATGTAGTCATTTAAAGGAGAGTGACATGGGACTCGTCAAAATCGGCGACAATGTGCACGAACAGGTGCGGCGGGCCAGCACCGTGATGTGCCGGTCGATCAATGCCCAGGCGGAATTCTGGATGAAGATCGGCATGCTGGCCGAGGCGAACCCGACCCTTTCGTTCAACGACATCATCAAATCGGAACTTGCCGCGGCGGATATCGACACGGCGAACGAAGACGCCGCCTAGATGGTCAAAACGCCGGAAGAGTTGGAGTTGATGCGCCATTCGGGCCGGCTGTTGGCCTCGGTCTTTGAGATGCTGGATCAGGCCGGGATCCAGGGCATGTCCACACTAAGCGTCAACAATATGGTGGAGCGCTTCATACTCCATGACCTCGGCGCTCGTCCGGCAAGCAAGGGACAATATGGGTTTGAATTTGTCATGAACAGTTCCCGCAACAACGTTGTTTGCCACGGCATTCCCGGTGCGGATGACATCATCGGCGACGGCGATATCATAAACCTCGACATCACTCTGGAAAAGAACGGGTTTATCGCGGATTCCAGCAAGACCTTTGTCATCGGCGCGGCCCCGCCCGCCGCGCGGCGTCTGGTGCGCGTCGCCCAAAGCGCCATGTGGGAAGGGATACGACAGGTCAGACCCGGCGCCCATTTGGGGGATATCGGCTTCGCGATCGAGCGCTATGCGAAGCGCAAAGGATATGCGGTTGTTCGGGAATATTGCGGGCACGGGATTGGCCGACAGATGCATGAGGCACCGAATGTCTTGAACTTCGGCCGCCGCGGCGCGGGCCTGGCGCTGCGCAAGGGCATGGTGTTCACAATCGAACCGATGGTGAACCAGGGAACACGGCATGTGGCGACCGGCCCCGATGGTTGGACAGTGATGACGCGGGATCGAAAATTGTCGGCACAATTCGAGCACACGGTCGCCGTGACAGACAAAGGCGTGGAGGTGTTGACCTTGCGCCGAGACGAAGCGGCCTTCCTGCGCCGCGCAAGTTAGCGGGAAAGAGAGAACGCCCAATCGGCTAAAAAACGCGGTCGAATGCGAGTCTGACGCCCGGTTCTGCTCACCTCCCCAATTTGGCACCAGCCCCCATCGGTCAAATCACGGATGCGCGGGCTCGGGCGGGACACCGCGAAAGGTCGCTCACAATAAATCCATCCCATCCGCTATGGCCCACGACCGACAACCGAACCACTCACGCCGCTCGCGCGCGCGACGGCACCAACAGCAGGGTGGCCCAAGGTCCAGTATTGACGCGCGGGGCATTCAAAACAGCCCGATAATCAACGAAACAATGCCACCCAACATCGCCAGAAATCCGGCGCCGGTGACGGCTATCCTCGCGCCCTTGTAAATGGCGCTTCCATCGATTTTGTGGATCGTCTCACCGGTCCGTGCCAAGATCGCCATATCCGCAACGCGTTTGAACAACCTTATCTCTTCATCGTAGGCCGCCCTGATCCCGGAATTGCGCTCGTCTGCTTTTAGAATCCGCTTGTCCGGCAAACGCATCTGCTCGGACAGAAACAGGATATCTTCACGGAATTCTCTGCCCAACTCCTCTTCAGACACGGCTTCCAGCACAGGTAATGCGTCTTCAAATGCCTTGATCCCGTCCTCGCCCATCTGACGGACTCTCACCTCAGACAGTATGCGCCGGTTCTCGGCAATGTCGGGGTCTGTTGCACGAATGCCTTCTGCCGTCTGGTCAACCGCCTCCCGCAGCGCGAGGTTTTGCTCCGAAGGCGGAAGCTCATCACTTGCAAGCTGCCGCGTCAGGCTCCCATATACACTGGTGCAATCCATCTCGATCCGCTGCGGATCGTTACCAAACCGATCCAGCATCCGCGTCAGAACCTGCACCTCACGGGAGCGCTCATGAAGTCCGTTGGAGGGGTCGGCCAACACATCTTCCAATGCCCCTTCGACTTGTACCAAGGTCGCCCTAAGAAGCGGGGGCCGCGCCACCTCTGCCACCACCTTCCGAAACAGTCCCACATCTACGTCAAATTCGATGCCTCCAGCCTGGGGCAGCGACTTCGATACAAACGCAAACTGAAGCCGCCGTATCTCTTCCGCCACCGCCTCGGGCCCAGCGGCCCATGTATGATCCGGTATCAGGGCGATGGCCTCCTGCAGATCCCAAGGGAGCGGGTCGCCAGCCATGGCTCGGTGGTACCACTCGGCCCAGAAGACCCAAGGCCCGCCAAATCGCAAGGCATTGCCAGGGTCATTCGCAACAGGCGCAATTATATCTTCCAGCGCAAATGGGCGCGAAATTTCTTCAATCAAAAGCTCTGTGGCGCGCTGTTTAGCATCTGCGTATGCAGCCGTCCGCGACGAAGCGCGAGCAATTATGACTGAACCTGTCGGGGCGTACGCGGCAGCATTAGAAGCCCGGTCGACAGCGTGAAGGGCAGCATTGGACTTATCGGGCGCGTAGGCGACTCGACCGGCAGAACGGGCAGCCGCATATGCCGCACCGTCGGCTACACCGATCCCTGGCACCTCAAAGGATATCGTATTCGCATCCCACTTTGATGAACTTGCAAACTCTGTTTTATCAATCTGCAGGCGAAAGGCCGCGACGCCAGACGTTAGACCAGCACGCAAAGTTGCTAAGGCCAACGCATCTGCGCCGTCAAAGCCACTGACTGACAACCCAAGAGGCAAAACCCGCATCGCCGCGCGCCACGCAACGGCAACACACACACCCCTCGGCTGCCCCTCAAGCCACTCTCCAAACTGTGCGCCGTTTGTGACCGCCATACCTGTCACTTTACCCCAGCTCGCCCCCCTCACAATCCCAATCGCCGCAGGGACTTCCCCCACCCCCCTCAACACGCTACATCCCGTTGAAACCAATCTACGGGCCGCCCTGAATGACCGACCTCGACCGCATCCGCAACTTCTCCATCGTCGCCCATATCGACCACGGGAAATCCACGCTGGCCGACCGGCTGATCCAGCTGACCGGCACCGTGGCGGCGCGCGACATGCAGGAACAATTGCTCGACAGCATGGATATCGAGCGCGAGCGCGGGATCACCATCAAGGCCAACACCGTCCGCATCGAATACCCCGCCAAGGACGGCCATACCTATGTGCTGAACCTGATCGACACGCCCGGCCATGTGGATTTCGCCTATGAGGTCAGCCGCTCGATGCAGGCCGTCGAAGGCTCGCTTCTGGTGGTGGATGCCTCCCAGGGGGTCGAGGCGCAGACGCTCGCCAATGTCTACCAGGCCATCGATGCCGATCACGAGATCGTGCCGGTGCTCAACAAGGTCGACCTGCCCGCCGCCGAACCCGACCGCGTGCGCGAACAGATCGAGGATGTGATCGGGATCGAGGCCCATGACGCCGTCGAAATCTCTGCCAAGACCGGCCTCGGCATCCCCGATGTGCTGGAGGCCATCGTCACCCGCCTGCCTGCCCCCAAAGGCGACCGCGACGCGCCGCTGAAGGCGATGCTCGTCGACAGCTATTACGACCCCTACCTGGGCGTCGTCGTCCTGATCCGCGTCATCGACGGGGTCGTCAAGAAAGGCGACAAGATCAAGATGATGGCCACCGGCGGGACCTACGGCATCGACAAGCTCGGCGTGTTTCGCCCGAAAATGCAGGATATCGAGGCGCTCGGCCCCGGTGAAATCGGCTTTCTGACCGCCTCCATCAAGCAGGTGCGCGACACCCGGGTGGGCGACACGATCACCCATGACAAAAGCGGCACGACCGAGGCGCTGCCGGGCTTCAAACCGTCTCAGCCGGTGGTGTTCTGTGGCCTCTTCCCCGTCGACAGCGCGCAATTCGAAGACCTGCGCGACGCGATCGAGAAACTGGCGCTCAACGATGCCAGCTTTTCCCATGAGATGGAGACCTCTGCCGCCCTTGGCTTTGGCTTCCGCTGCGGCTTCCTGGGCCTGCTCCATCTGGAGGTGATCCGCGACCGGCTGGAACGCGAATACGATATCGACCTGATCACCACCGCGCCCAGCGTGATCTACCACGTCCATATGCGTGACGGCTCCCAGATCGACCTGCACAACCCCGCCGACATGCCCGACCTGACCCATGTCGACCGGGTGGAGGAGCCGCGGATCAAGGCCACGATCCTGGTGCCCGACGAGTATCTGGGCGATGTGCTCAAGCTCTGCCAGGACCGCCGCGGCATCCAGTTGGACCTGACCTATGCCGGGACCCGCGCCATGGTGGTCTACGATCTGCCCCTGAACGAGGTCGTGTTCGACTTCTACGACCGCCTGAAATCGGTGACCAAGGGCTATGCGTCCTTCGATTATCAGATGATCGGCTACCGCGAGGATGCGCTGGTCAAGATGCAGGTGCTGGTCAATGAAGAGCCCGTCGACGCGCTGTCGATGATGGTGCACCGCGACCGCGCCGAGGCCCGGGGCCGCGCCATGTGCGAAAAGCTCAAAGAGCTGATCCCCCGCCACATGTTCAAAATCCCGATCCAGGCCGCCATCGGAGGCCGCGTCATCGCCCGCGAGACCCTGTCGGCCATGCGCAAGGACGTGACCGCCAAATGTTACGGCGGCGACGCCACCCGGAAACGGAAGCTGCTGGATAAGCAGAAGGCCGGTAAGAAGAAGATGCGGCAGTTTGGGAAAGTCGAGATCCCACAATCCGCCTTCATCTCAGCGCTCAAGATGGATGGGTGAGGCGGGCCAGCCCGCCTCAACAGTGGGGGAAAGCGACTTTTGCCTGCAAAAGTCTGCGGCCCCACACAGACGAAATCCGGGCGCACCGCGTGCCCCAACCCGCAGGTCGGCCCCACCCCCTCACCATTCCAGGCGCACCACCAGCCCAAGCCAATCCAAATCCCGCCCGATAAGCCCCGCCATCGACGGGCCTGGGACCGGCGACCCAACCGCTATTCTGCGCACTTTATGGCAGCCCGGTCATCGCTCCGAATGAACGAAGCACCAAGCCTCACCAAATCGCCGGGCCCCGGACAGGCCCGTCGATGGCGGGGCGGGCACGCCCGCTGTTAACCCGCAAAACGTAACGGGTTGCAACAACACGTCGCGCAGTGCCAAGCTTTCGAAATCATTGCGGGCGAGGTCATGTGAAAAAACTCCTCAGTACGATAAAACGTCGGCTAGAAGCGCTGCGCATTTACTTCCGATTTCGCCGGATCATTAGAGACTCGGGCAGCAAGCGCATGACTCTTCCCGAATATGTCGCAAGCATGGAACTTGAGCGCATCGACGCTTTAAAAGTGGGCGTATCAGATTTAGAGAAGGAGATTGAAAGGCTACTCCAAACGCAAAAAAATGGTCGCTCATTTGTTAGAGTAGAACTAGTCCTACTTGGGGGAATTGCATTATACTATTTCGGCATTCAAGGCGGAATACTCTTAGGAACAATATCGCTGGAAATCAGTGTCGGTGCCGTATCAGCTATTTTGCTTCTATTTTCCATTTTTAATGTCTTCTTTTTCTCGAATTCCCAATCGGAATCCATCCAACGCGCATTCATTGTTGCGATAATCGACCAAAACCCTGAACTTGACGCCGCAGGTTTGCTAAGACGGCGATTTGCTCCAATGGTGGAGCCACAGCAACAGCTACGCACAGACATAATGGCCGGAAAATTATCCATCAATCCGTTTAGGGGTGTTCTTTCGATTTTCTCATTTTCTGCCGCCTTAGTAGGACTCGCTGGAATTTTCTTCTTTGCTCATATACCAATTTCAACAGCATGGAGCATCGGGGAGAGCGCGGATTGGCCTATTACAAATATGATTCTCTTAATTCTTGTCATAGTCGGAACGTTATCGCGCACCATATTCGTCTTTGCATTGGACTATTTGAAATTTCGCTTTTCAAACCCTGCACTTGAGCAGAGGTTCTGGGAGAATTATGAAAAAGATGGCTTTGACGTTGCCTACTCCGTCCTAATGGAAGACCTTCGAGACAACGCGTGATTTTCGGGAACCAACGTATCGCGCTGGTGAACTCCATCCTAAAAGGGGCCATGTGCCCGCGGAATTCTAGAGGCGAACAACTCACTGTCCGTGCTCAGCGTTGCCGCCCGGCCGCTAGGCCGGGCAGCGCCCGAACCGCCCCCACGGGGCGGGCGCTTCTCGCCCACCCCTCGGTCCGGTCGCTGCCCTGTGCGAACCACACAACCACCACGCCCAGCCTTGCCCTGTCGCAGCCACTTCGCGCATCCCCCCAATGCGTCGCCTCCTCACGCTCCCGCTCCTCCTCCCCACCTGCGACGCGGGCCCTCTCGGCAACCCGCTGCTCCTGCCCGTGACCGGCCTCGCCACCGCTGTCGAAGAACAGATGCATCGCTAGCTGCCCACATCCAACAACGCCCCCCAAGCTCGGCCACCACCCCCACGCCCAAAAAATCACCCCCATTCCGACGCAGCGTCACATCCGTCCCCTACTTTACGTTAACGTCAACCGCCCCTACCTACCGCGCAGCACGCCACCTCAACCCGACTCACCCGGACACGCCGCAATGTTTCGCACGCTCGCCTCCGCCCTTCTCTTTTCCGCCCTTTCGCTTTCCGCCGCCCAGGCAGTGACAGTCAATGAAATCACGGAGGGGGTCGAATTCGGCGACGCCTTTACCGCGCCCAGCGATTTCACAGGCGCGTCGCGGGTCGAGGCCTTCTCAAATGGCACGCAGGATTTTGAGTATTTCCGGTTTGACACGCTGTTCAGCGATACGACCGAACTGACCTTCACGCTCACCAATCGGGGCGCCGGGTCGAATATGAATATCCGCCTCTCCTCCACGCCGTTCACGATGGCGGAGTGGGATTGGCGCATCACGCCGCTCGTCAACAATGCCGAGCTTTATGCCAACCAGTGGAATCCGACGGACGATTTCACCTTTGTCCTGCCCGAGGATTTCAGCGGCCCGCTTTACGGCTTCGCGCGGTTCTACGGTACACGCTCCGACAGCAGCCTTGTCCTCACGCAGAACGGAACCGCCGCGGTCCAATCGCCCGCGCCCGTCCCGCTGCCCGCCGGTCTGTGGATGCTGATGGCCGGTCTCGGCGGGCTGGGTCTGATGCGGGCGCGGCGTCGGGTGTGACGCCGTCCGCCGCGCCGCCGCTTACTCCTCTTCCAGCTCGTCCTCCACCGCCTGTGCGGTGTTTGTGATGCCTTGACCGGCGGTCTGGACGTCTTCGCCGAGCCCGCCGACCGTCTCACAGGCGGTCAAGGTGAACAGGGCGGCGATCATCAGGATAAAACGAAACATGGCGCGTGGCTCCTTTCCAAAGTGACCGGTCAACGCGCCGTGCCGGGCGACGGTTCCCGCCGGGTCGTGTAGCGCGGCGGCAATCCGCTGCCGCCCCTCGGTCAGGCTCAGCCCCGGTCATCGCAGGGCGTCCCGCCATCTCGGGCCTCACAAATCATCCATCTTCCACTTCACATCCGCCATCTCTTCCCGCACCTTCCGCCGCATCTCCTCCCGCTGCCCCCAGGAGGGCCGCTCCTCGCCCGCGCGCTCTCCATCGCGGAACGCGTCGATCGTCTCCTCGCCATAAAGGAACCCGCCCAGCTTCAGGTGCATGAAGGCGCGCAGGACGTCGTTCATCCGCCCCTGATAGCCCGGCCCGGCGGATTTGAAGAACTTCACCACATCCTCATCGAACCGCACCGTCAGTTGCTTTTTCGCGCTGGTTCTGCGGGTGGCAATCTCGTGCCAGGCCTCCGGGATGCGCCGCTCGTTCATCAGGCGGTTCTGCAAATCCCATTCCAGGCGTTTCATCGCTTCGGACATGTAGAAGTGATGCGCGCGGGCGGTTTTGGTCAGGGGTTTCGGGTCGGGCATATCGGGCCTCGATATCTGAAAACGGGTCCCGACTGTCCTGTGGGGTGGTTAAGGAAGGGTGAAGACCCCGTGTAACTACAGAATAATTACGGATTCACGACAGGTTCACGCCCCCTCAAAACACGGGTCGCAGATCACAGCGCATCCGATGGGTGCCTGCCGCCGTGACCGTTTTTTGTGGCCCCTTCGTCCCCGTCTTGACCCGGATCAAAGACAGGTCAGCCGAACCGTGATCGAGTCCGCCTCATTCGAATTCCAAGCAATGGAGGCCCTTGATGCGGTTGTTTCTTCTCATATTCCTGTTGGTCAGCACCGGCCTTGCGGGCGCGGGCATCACGGCGGTCTTGGCGTCGGGATTGGATGGGACGATGCCGATCATCGCGGCGGCGGCGCTGGGGGCGGTGATCGGGGTGCCGGTGGCGTGGTTGATCACCAAGCGGATCGCCTCTTTGGGCTGACCCCAACGCGCGAAACGTCTCGGATCCGCGGCACGCGCGACGCCGCTCCGCCGGGGTCGATACCCCAAAACAGCAAAGGGCCCGCGCGAAACCGGCGGGCCCAAAACCGTGGCGCGTTGCGGCGCCTATTCTGTGTGGCTTAGTGCCAGGGATGCGACCCGCAGGTGGCCGACACCGTGATGCTCACTTCACCAGCAACCGTCGGACGGCCGCTGTTGTTGGTCACTTCCACGGCCCAGGATTGGGTGCTGCCGGGCTCATCCGCGGTTACGCGCATCGAACCGGTCCAGCCGTCACCCGCCTGATAACCGCCAGCCACCACGTACTGGTGATGAGGGCAGGTCAGAACGACGTCGGTCGTGCCACCGGCGGCGATGACAGGCAGGCTCACAGTCTGGCTGACGACCGTGTGTGCGCTCGCCTGGGTCGCGAATGCCATGGCAGCGGCAACAACGGACAGTTTCAGCATGGTAGAGGTTTTGGACATAAAATTTCCCCAGGGGTAAGTGTTTTAGTACGCATACACTGCGTATTTGATGACCCTGGGTCAACAGAGATTTACGAATTGGTAAGGAATACCGCAAGTTACCGCCGCCGAGCATCACGGGACGGGGACAACATTCTCACGGTTGATGAGCCAATTCCCGGCGCTTTGTCCCGACGCCGTTATTATCATCAAAGCTGCCGGTAAGATCGCGCGAACCAGTCACAAAAGCAATATAATTCATGAGATCCGGTTGCACCGCATCTTGGGCAAGGCAAGCCATTGGGATAGTTCTGTTCTCAAGCGTCCAGGAACGCGCGGCAAGCGGCCTCGAATTCGCGCGGCTTATCGGCATGTAACCAATGACCCGCGCCCGGCAGTTTCGCAAAGCGGGCCTTTGGAAACAGGTCTTTGATGATCGGGCGATGGTCCGGGCGCACATAATCGCTCTCGGCCCCGCTGAGCATCAGAACCGGCCCATCGAAGCGCCCCCGGAGCGTCGGAAAGCCAATGATCGATGGCATATCCGCGTCCAACTGATCCAGGTTGAGACGCCATGTCTTGCCGCGCACATCCAAGGATTGCAGCAGAAACGCACGTATGCCGGGCTCTGAAACGTGCGGGGCCAATTGCGCATCGGCGTCAGCGCGCGCCTCGACCGCGGACAGATCCACGGCGCGCATCGCCTCGATCATACCCGATTGGGTGTGGGTGTAGGCGACGGGCGCGATATCGGCCACGATCAGACGCCGCAGCAGGTCGGGTTGCGTGGCGGCCAAAACCATCGCCGCCTTTCCGCCCATCGAATGACCGATCACATCGGCCACGCCGCCGATATGGGCGATCACATCGGCCAAATCGGTCGCCATTGCGGGATAATCATGGGGCGCCATCCAATCGCTGGCGCCATGGTTGCGCATATCGACAATCACGGTGCGGCGCAGATCGCTTAGCCGTTTGGCGATCACACCCCAATTGCGCCCGGAGCCGAACAGCCCGTGGACGATCAAAACGGGCGGGCCATCACCGTCGCCAAATTCAGAATAGCTCAACATCAGGTCAGCCTATCTTTGGACAATGCTTGAGCCAACCCGGCCTGCGCATTACTTTCGGCAAGCCGCTCGAAACAAAAGCCGATTCGATGGATCCGACACGCTATGCCAGCCTGACAGACGAGCTTCGCGAGATGATCGCGACACGCCTGGGTGTCCGTGCGCGCAGCTTTCCACATGCGGTGCGCAAGGCCCGCCCGATGCTGTCGCATCATGGATGGCAAGCCGCCCAGCACCTGATCGCGATGGAAGATCAACTCCGCCATCCAAAATTGTCGCGGCATATGGCCAACGACGACGTGGAGGCCGCGGCCAATGCCGTGAAGCGGGCCGTGGCGCGGCACCGGCCCGGCGTGCAGATCGGGCGACGCCGGAGTCTTTTGGCCGCTGAGATTGGGTTTCGCATTCTTCTTGTCGTGGGGGCCGGTCTTGCGTTGGTCTACCTGCTCGGCACGACTTAATGCGCGGGTTGGATAAAGGTCCCGTTTCGAAGATCCCGCATCGCCTGCTGTAATTCGGCCTGGGTATTCATAACGATCGGCCCGTGCCAAGCCACCGGCTCGTTGATGGGCGCGCCTGAGATCAGTAGGAACCGTATCCCCGTCTCTCCGGCTTGAACCGTCACCTCATCACCGGTGCCGAAGCGGATCAATGTGCGGTCGCCAGACAGATCGCGGATATTGACCTCCTGCCCCAGAACCTCTTTCTCCAGAAGAACGCCTTGCGGCGCCGAGGCATCGGAAAAGGCGCCCGCCCCGTCGAACACATAGGCGAAGGCGCGGCGGTAAGTGTCGATCTTGAAGGTCTTTTTCACACCGGCCGGGATGCGGATATCCAGATATTGCGGATCCGCCGCGATGCCATCAACCGGACCGCGCTGACCCCAGAACGCGCCCGTGATCACACGCACGCGGGTGCCATCATCGTCGATCACCTCCGGGATGTCGGCCCCCTGAATGTCCTGATAGCGCGGCGCGGTCATTTTCTGCGCACCGGGAAGATTGCCCCAGAGTTGAAAACCATGCATCTGGCCCCTGGCATTCCCCAGCGGCATTTCCTGATGCAGAATGCCCGAACCCGCGGTCATCCATTGCACCGATCCAGGCCCCAGCCGCCCGGTATTGCCCAGGCTGTCGGAATGCTCAACCGTGCCCTCCAAGACATAGGTTATCGTCTCGATCCCGCGATGCGGATGCCAGGGGAAGCCTTTTGCAAACAGGGCCGGATCGTCGTTGCGGAAATCATCGAACAGCAGAAAGGGGTCCAGTTCGGATGGGTCCTGAAACCCGAAGGCGCGATGCAGGTGAACCCCGGCGCCCTCCATGGTGGGCTGCGCCGTGCGCGTTTCAAGAATGGGACGGATCGACATGTTCAAGGCCTCCTTGCGGGGTGTTGCCTTGGCAGGTATGGCACCACGAGGCCTTCGTCCATTCCGCGCGAGGGCACCGGTGATGTGCAATGGCGCGACGCAAATCCAAAACGGCAGACCCGAATGAGGTCTTGGCCCGCATTCATCCAAACCCCGCGCGGCGCGTTGTCGCCGTGGGCATGATCGCCTTTTTGGGGGCATTGCTGTTGACGATTGCGGTTGCCCGACCGCCTGAACTGTTTTCCTGGATGCTGTTCTTGGTGTTCTTCGGGGCGGGGTGCCTCTGGCTGGCTTATGGCATGTGGCAGGCCACCGGGCGCGTCATCGAACTGACCCGCAGCGAATTGCGCGAAGTCGGCGGCCGGATTCTCTGCACTCTCGACAATGTGGCCCGAGTGGACCGCGGCATGTTTGCCTTCAAACCGGCGGGCGGATTTCTGGTGCGCCTGAAAGAGGCGCCGGGGCGCGTTGTGGCGCCGGGCGCCTGGTGGCGCCTCGGCAGGACCCTGGCTCTGGGTGGTGTGACGGCACGACGCGAGGGGAAAGAAGTCGCGGATCTGATGATCATCCTGCTCGTCGAGCGCGGCGAAGAGATCTGATCCGCAAGCGCAAAGTCTTTCTCCGGGCGCCGGAAAACGAATTTTCCGGGCGGAATTCGCGCGAATTCCGCCCTCGCCCGGCCTCCCCGTCCTTGGGCTAGATACCTTTCGCCTGATAGCTCGACGCGACGCGATCGATGGACACCAAGAACCCTGCCGTCCGCAGATCACGCACATCATCCCGACCATGCCAGACCGCGCGCATCGCGGCATAGGCTTCGCGCATCGTGTCGTCGAGACCCGAGCGAACAAGCTCCAACTCCCCGGCACCGCGCAGGTATTTGGTTTTGAAATTCGGCGATAAGGTCCAGTTGATCGAACTGTCTTTCGAAATCCGCTCAAGCTCATCAACGATCAATTGATGCCGCGCCTCTTCCTGGCGCCGCTGCATGCGGCCAAAGCGGATATGGCTCAGGTTCTTGACCCATTCGAAATAGCTGACCGTCACACCGCCGGCATTGGCGTAGAGATCCGGGATGATGACGGTGCCTTTTTCCATCAGGATATCATTGGCCCCGGCCGTCACAGGCCCATTGGCCGCCTCGATGATCAGGGGTGCTTTGACATTCGCCGCATTGCCCAGGTTGATCACGCCTTCCAGAGCGGCGGGGATGAGAATGTCGCAATCGGCTTCCAGGCATACCGAACCGTCTTCGACATAGGTGCCATAGGGATAGCCTTTCACGCCGCCATGTTCGGCGATCCAGTTGCGCAGACCGTCCACGTCGATACCGTTTTCGGCAACCACCGCACCGTCGCGTTCGATCACATGGGTGACGATACAGCCATCCTCTTCCGTCAGGAACTTGGCCGCGTGATAGCCCACATTGCCGAGCCCCTGAACAATCACCCGCTTCCCATCCAGCGAACCGGACATGCCGGCCTTGGCGATATCTTCGGGGTGGCGAAAGAACTCCTGCAACGCATATTGCACGCCGCGACCCGTCGCCTCGACCCGGCCCTGGATCCCGCCCGCATGGGGTGGCTTGCCGGTGACGCAGGCGCGCGCATTGATATCGGTCGTGTTCATGCGCGCATATTGGTCGGCCATCACGGCCATTTCCTTTTCGCCGGTTCCCATATCGGGGGCCGGCACATTCTGCGCGGGATCGATCAGGTCGCGCTTGATCAACTCATAGGCAAAGCGGCGTGTGATCTTCTCGATCTCATCGGCATCATATTCCCGCGGATCGATACATAACCCGCCCTTGGAGCCCCCGAAGGGCGCCTCCACCAAGGCGCATTTATAGGTCATCAGTGCGGCGAGCGCTTCCACCTCGTCCTGGTTGACACCAAGCGCATAACGGATGCCGCCCTTCACCGGCTCCATATGTTCGGAATGAACCGAGCGATAACCGGTAAAGGTGTGGATCCGGCCTCGCAGCTTCACCCCGAACCGAACGGTATAGGTGGAGTTGCACACACGGATCTTCTCTTCCAGGCCGGGCGGCAGGTCCAACAGGGCGGCGGCCCGGTTGAACATAAGGTCGACGGATTCACGGAAACTCGGTTCGTTGGTGGTCATCGTGCGGGCGCTCCTTCCAATCGCCAACACCCCCGCCCGGCTGCCGTAGACGGGCCATGGGGGCCGGGCGACAGATGCCTGTACGCCCAGCGTCACAAGGGCACAGGCGCCGCACCTAATCAACACCTCGTACGCGGCTTTGCAGGCAAACGCGCTCGCAATCGACCCCTTTCCTTCATGGGGACGCCTCATTTCTGCCTTGCTTGTCGATCACAAGCATCCTTGGCGCGGTCTGCAATTGGGGATGCCGTGTCGTAGGGTTTCATTAGTGGAGGGAAGGCCAATGACGGGCCTTTTCAGCAATATGGCCAGCTCGGCCCGTGCAATTGCGGCACGTCTGTCTCCGGTTCGCTTTGCAAAGCGCCAGGATGGAACAGTCACCGCATTCGCGATGTTGATTTTTGTTCTTATGATTGGTGCTGGCGGCATCGCAATTGACGTGATGCGCTACGAGACACAACGTGTGCAGCTGCAATACACGCTTGACCGCGCGATTTTGGCGGCTGCCTCGCTGACACAGCCTTACGATCCCGAAGGCGTTGTCCGAAATTACTTCGAAGTCTCCGGCATCCAGGATTACCGTCTCGACGTGCGCGTCGAACAGGGACTGAATTTCCGCCGCGTACATGCCTATGCCGAGTTGGAAGTCCGCTCGATGTTCATGCAACTGTTCGGCATTCGCGTGATGACCTCACCGGCCATCGGGGCCGCCGAGGAGCGGGTGAACAATATCGAAGTGTCGATGGTCCTCGATATCTCGGGGTCTATGGGCAACAACAACCGCATGACCAACCTGCGCCCGGCGGCGCGGGAATTCGTAACCGAAGTTCTGCGCCCGAATACGTTGGAGGGTGAGAATCTGGTGACGGTTTCAATCGTTCCCTACAACGGTCGCGTCAATTCCGGTGCATTGATCGGCAGCGTGTTCACATTCGACAACCTGCACAACGAGTCCAACTGCGCCCGTTTCCCCGACTCAGCGTTTTCCCAAACGGCGATCGATCCTGCGGTGGCAATCCCGCGCATTTCGCACTGGGACCGCGACAATGAAGACGATGATCAACTCTTTTCGCGCCCCCATTGTCAGACAGATGGCTACGCGGAAATCCTGCCTTGGCAACACGAGGTCCAACCGCTGCATGACCATATCAACGCTCTCAACACGGGCGGGTGGACGGCGATTGACCTTGGTATGAATTGGGCTGTCGGCCTGTTGGACCCCGCGGCAAATCCCGCTGTCCAGGGCTTGATTGCGGCAGAGCATGTGCATGAAGACTTTGCTCAACGACCCGCACCATTTGAGGACGGCGATCCGACAACACAGCTTGATGACGAGACAATCAAGGTCGTGGTCCTCATGACCGACGGGGCAAACACGCGCCAATACGATATCCGCGATGAATATCGCGTCGGATTCGCCCCGATTTTCCGCCATCTCGGGGCTGACGAGGACGACCCAGATGACGATAGCTGGTCGGTCTGGTGGGAGGATCAGGGCCAATTCTGGGTCCCGACCGACGATCCGCGTGAGCCCGAGGGGTCCTGGCAAAACGAACCAGTCGGCGGTTGGGAAGCCTATGGCATGCTCGACACCGACGGGGAAGTCGTCGATGCTTGGGCCACGATGCGGGAAGAAGCCTTCAATCCGCTTATCGACCGCGATGGCGACGGCAACCCCGATGAACTGGACGGCTATGCGCTAGCCTGGGTCGACCTGTGGGCCAACTATACGGCAGAATACATCGCCGAAGAGTGGCTAGAGGAACCTGCCCGCGCTTCGGGGGATTGGGAGTACCACGACGCCGTCGCGGACAATAACAGCTACAACTACATCGGCTGGGATGGCAACTATACCTGGGCCAATGGACAGGTCGGACGCAGCGAAGCTGACAGAAACCTGATGGCGATCTGCGATGCAGCGCGCGAAGCGGGCATCTTCGTCTTCTCGATCGGTTTTGAGGCACCCAGCAACGGCCAGCGCGTTATGCAATATTGCGCAACGACCCCCGCCCATTACTACGATGTGGACGGCGTGGAAATCAGCCAGGCCTTCGACTCCATCGCGCGTGCGATCAATCAATTGCGGCTGATTCAGTGATGTGTGCCATGCCTCTGACCTATGCCATCCGGCGGTTCCTGCGCAACGAAAGCGGGACCGCGACGCTGGAACTCGTCATCGTATTCCCGCTGCTGATGATCGTATTCATCGCCGCGTTCGAATCGGCGATGATATTGACCCGTCAAATCATCCTTGAACGGGTGCTTGATCTGACGGTGCGCGAACTGCGTCTGACGCGAGAATTGACCACCGACGTGGCGGAGTTCCGGCAGGTATTGTGCGCGAAATCCAGGTTCCTGCCGAATTGCACCGAACTTTTGGAAGTTGACCTTCAGATCATTGAGCCCGTTGCATTTGATGTGCCGGATAACAACCAAATCTGCGCCAACCGCGGCAACGATCTTATCATTCGGCCCGACAACGAATTTGAGACGCAATCCCAAAACAACCAATTGCTGTTGGTTCGCACCTGTTTGATCGTCGATCCGATTATCGGGTTCTCCGCCTTCGGTTTGAACCTCGCACGGGACGAATCCGGCGGATTGCATATGATAGCGACATCTATCTTCGTCAATGAACCGTCAGAACGGGAATCTGGCACATGAAACATCTATTTTCACGTTTTTGGTCCAAATCCGACGGCGCCGTCGCATTTGAAACGGTCATCATCTTTCCCATTCTGCTTTGGGCTTGGATTGGCAGCTTTGCGTATTTTGACGCCTACCGCGTCTACAATACGTCGATCAAAGCGACCTTCACCATCGCAGATCTTCTGTCGCGTCAAACCGATCCGGTATATGACAGTGATATTGACCGGATGGCGCTGCTACTCGAAGCAATGGTCCGTGATACCAGCGGCATCGAGATGCGCGCGACCGAAATCCGCTCGGTCGGCGACGGAACCTTTGTGGTCGAATGGAGCCACGGCACAGGATCGCTGGCGGATTATGCAAGCGCAAATGTGACCAATTTCGTTGACCAACTACCCAATATGGAACGCAACGAACGCGTTGTGCTTGTCGAAAGCTTTATCGAATACGATCCAGCTTTCAATATTGGTTTGAACAATGTCACATTCTCGAATTTCACTTTGACGCGGCCACGCTATTCCTCGTTCATCCCGCATGAGGATGGGAGCCATCCTGACCTGAACAATGCGGGTGAGCTTGGGGACGGTGACGGCAACGCCTAGAATGCGGCTCCGTCGCCACCTGCCCGCCTGATGTCGCGGGCGGGGTTTCCTCTGTCGTGACACCTGCCTAATCTGTTGCTTGGATCAGATGTGATTGGGCAGTCTAGGACATGCGATATTCGGGTTTTCAGGTGCTCTGGCAGGGCCTGACGGGCAATACGGGCTGGGGCCCTGCCTGGCGCGATCCCGATCCGAAACCCGAATATGACATCCTGATCATCGGCGGCGGCGGCCACGGTCTGTCCACAGCCTACTACCTGGCGGCTGAACATGGGCTGACCAATGTCGCTGTGTTGGAAAAGGGCTATCTGGGTGGTGGCAATATCGGGCGCAACACGACCATCGTGCGCGCCAATTACGGCCTGCCCGGTAACTCGGAATTCTACAGCCATTCGCTGAAATTGTGGGAGGGTCTGGAAGACACGCTCAACTACAACGTCATGCATTCCCAACGCGGCATGATCAATCTGTTCCACTCCGATGGCCAGCGCGACGCCTATGCGCGGCGCGGCAATGCAATGATCAACCAAGGCGACGATGCGATCCTGCTCGACCGGGACGCCGTCAGGCGGATGCTTCCGTATCTCGACTATGAACAAACTCGCTTTCCGATCTATGGCGGGCTCTACCATCCGCGCGGCGGCACGGCGCGTCACGATGCGGTGGCTTGGGGATATGCCCGCGGTGCGGATCGGCGCGGCGTCGATCTGATCCAGAATTGCGAAGTCACCGGCATCGACATCGAAAACGGCAAGGTGCGCGGTGTTCAGACCAGTCGCGGCGCCATTCGCGCCAAAAAGGTTGGCATCGTTGTCGCGGGGCGCTCCAGCCAAGTCGCGGCCATGGCCGGAATGCGCCTGCCGATCGAAAGCCATGTCCTCCAGGCCTTCGTGACCGAAGGGCTCAAACCCGTGATCGACCATGTCGTGACCTACGGGATGGGCCATTTCTATATCAGCCAGTCTGACAAGGGGGGCCTCGTCTTCGGCGGAGACCTGGATTTCTACCCCTCCTATGCCGCGCGCGGCAACCTGCCCATGGCGGAACATGTGTTGGAGGCCGGGATGACCCTGATGCCGATGATCGGCAAGGCCAAGATGCTACGGTCCTGGGGCGGGATCATGGATATGTCGCCCGATGGCTCCCCCATCATCGACCGGACGCATATCGACGGGCTCTACCTGAATTGCGGCTGGTGCTATGGCGGGTTCAAGGCGGTGCCAGCCTCAGGACATTGCTTTGCCGATCTTATGGCCACCGATCGCCCGCATGACGTCGCCGCCGGCTATCGGTTGGACCGATTCACCACAGGAAAAGGATTGATGGATGAAGAGGCGACGGGGTCTCAGCATAATCTGCATTAGCGCGATGGTGCCCTCCTTGGCGCTGGCGCAATCCTTTCCCGCGGGCTGCTTCGTGCGCGATTACAGCGCCGAGCATCTGGCCGAGCATCCCGAACAGGGTGTGGCCGAGATCCGGATGCTGTTTGACGAGAACGATCTATCCCTGACCATCGCCGCGGTGATGGGCGAAACCGGCCAGGCCGTTCGCGATGACGTTGCGGGGCGGCACCTGACCGAGCGCGCGCTCTGTGACCGCAACGGTCGCTGCGCCATCCTGTGCGACGGCGGCGACCTCTGGCTGCACCGGGATGAGGGGGCGAGCATCCTGATGCGCACCGATGGTGCGCGCATCGCAACCGAGCCATGCCGCACCGATCTGCCGAGCTCCGATTTGGCGGAGGCTCCGAATGCGGTGACGACCTATCGGCTGTTCCGCGCATCGGAAGAAGCCTGCATTACAAATGCCAGACCAGGGGTACTGCTCGACCCATGAAGATCCCTTGCCCCCTCTGCGGTGACCGAGACCTGCGCGAATTCACCATACGCGGCCATGCCACCGGCATGGATCGGCCCGAAGGTGAAACCTGGTCGGACGCATGGAACGACTTTCTCCACCTGCGCGACAACGCCGCCGGAGCCACGCGCGAGCTTTGGTATCATTCCGGTGGCTGCGGCGCCTGGCTGGTGGTCGACCGCGATACGGTGACCCATGCGATAAGCGGCGCCCAGTTGGCTTCGGAGGCGCGAGATGCGGATTGAAGGCAAAGGCCGAGTGAACCGCGACACGCCTTTGCGGTTCCATTTCAACGATACTCCGATCCAAGGATTTCAGGGCGACACGGTGGCCTCTGCGCTTCTGGCAAACGGTGTGAAACTGGTCGGGCGCTCGTTCAAATACCACCGCCCCCGCGGCGTGATGACGGCCGGATCGGAAGAGCCCAACGCGCTGATCCAGGTGGGCGTCGGCGACGGGATGCTGCCCAATGTCCGCGCCACAATGCAGGAGATCTACAAGGGCCTTGAGACCAGCAGCCAGAACCATATCGGCCCGCTTGCCTATGACGTGCTCAGCGTGAACGATTTGGCCGCGCCATTCCTCAGCGCCGGGTTCTACTATAAGACCTTCATGTGGCCCCGTGCCTTCTGGGAAAGGCTCTATGAACCCGCGATCCGCCGGGCCGCGGGGCTGGGCGAGATGACGAAAACCGCGCATCCGGCCGAGAATGAACGCGCTTTCGCGTTTTGCGATGTCCTGGTGATCGGCGGCGGACCGGCGGGTTTGATGGCTGCGCTGACGGCGGCGCAATCCGGCGCAGATGTGATTTTGCTGGACGAGGCCGCTGAACTGGGCGGCAGATTGCTCAGCGATGGCGAGGATATTGACGGCGTCCCGGCACCTTATTGGGTGGAGGATATGACCAAAGCTCTGGCCGAGGCCGGGGTGCGGATCATGGCGCGCACCACGGCCACCGGCCTCTACGATGGCCTGACCTTCGGCGCGGTCGAACGGGTCGGCGCCCATCTGCCCGCCGCACCGGATCTGCCCCAGGAATGCTTCTGGCGCATCCAGGCCGACCAGGCGGTACTGGCCGCCGGAGCGCTTGAGCGGCCCATAGCCTTTCCCGACAATGACCGACCTGGCGTGATGCTGGCCTCCGCGATCCGAACCTATCTGAACCGCTTCGGCGTGGCGGCGGGGCAAAACGTGACGCTGTTCACGACAAATGACGACGCCCACAAAACGGCGTTGGAATTGCTGGATGCGCAGCTTGATGTGACGGTTCTCGACAGCCGCGCGGGCGTGGCGCCGCTTGGCGATTATCGCGTGATCGACAATGCGCATGTGATCGGCACCAAGGGGCGCAAAGCCCTGCGCGAGCTGACCTATCGCACCGCATCCGGCAGCTTCAAACTGGAAACGGATTGCCTTGGGCTGTCGGGTGGTTGGAACCCCAATGTGCATCTAACCTGCCACTTGGGCGCGCGGCCCATCTGGAATGCGACCGTCAGTGCGTTTGTGCCCGCCGACGGGGCCGTCAAAGGCCTTCACCCCGCTGGCGCCTGCGCCGGGAACTTTTCGACCGAGGCGTGCCTGCGCGGCGGGGTCGAGGCCGCCGCGCAGGCACTTAAAGCCTTGGGGAAACGAGTAAGGCGCCCCGACCTGCCACGCGCAAGTCACGATGCTGGGGCCACAAGCGTGCTCTGGTCGGTCGAGGTAAAGGGCCGCGCCTGGCTCGACTTCGCCAATGATGTGACCAGCAAAGATGTCCGGCAAAGCGCCAAAGAGGGCTTCCGGTCGGTCGAGCATATGAAGCGCTACACAACCCAAGGCATGGCGCCGGATCAGGGCAAGAACTCCAATATCGGTGCGCTGGCCCTTCTGGCCGATGCAACCGGTCGCGGCATTGCCGAGACGGGCACCACCACCTACCGTCCGCCCTTCACGCCGGTCTCCATCGCAACGATGGGCGCAGGCGCCCAAGGCAAGGGATTTGCGCCTGAACGCTTGACCACCTCCCACCGCGCCGCAACCGCCCGCGGCGCACCGATGATCGAGGCGGGGCTCTGGTATCGTCCGTCCTATTTCCCGGCACCGGGCGAGACCCATTGGCGCCAATCTTGCGACCGAGAGGTTACGATGGTCCGCAATGCGGTCGGAGTGGTCGATGTCTCGACCCTGGGCAAGATCGAGATCATCGGGCCCGATGCCGGTGCCTTTCTGGATTTCTTATATACGAACACCTTTTCAACCCTGAAGCCTGGCCGCGTTCGCTACGGGCTGATGCTACGCGAAGACGGCCATGTGATGGATGACGGCACAACCGCCTGCCTGGCAGCGGGGCACTACGTGACAACGACCACAACCGCCGCGGCGGGACAGGTCATGGCGCATATGGAATTTGTTGCGCAATGCCTGCGCCCGGATTGGGATGTGCGCTTCACATCGGTCACCGAACAATGGGCGCAATTCTCAATTGCCGGGCCCCGCGCCCGCGACTTGCTGAATTTTGTGCTGGACACGCCCATTGACGATGCGACCTTCCCGTTCATGCAATGCGGGACGGTGTCGGTCCATGGCATCGAGGGGCGGCTGTTCCGCATCAGCTTCTCCGGCGAACATGCCTATGAAATCGCAGTGCCATCCTGCTATGGCGACGCGCTCTACCGCGATCTTGTGGCCCGCGCAGAGGCGCTTGGCGGTGGCGCCTACGGGATGGAGGCGCTGAACGTCCTGCGGCTGGAAAAGGGCTTTCTCACCCATGCCGAAATCTACGGGCGCGCCACGGCCTTCGACATTGGCATGCAGCGGATGCTGTCGACGCAGAAAGACTTCATCGGCAAGGCAGCGGCCACGCGGCCAGGGCTGATGGACCCCAATCGGGAACGCCTGATCGCGCTCAAGCCGGTGGGTGCCGTCAAAGAGTTGTCCGCTGGCGCACATCTGTTCGAGGCAGAGGCGGAGGCCACCCGCGTCAATGATTTGGGCTACGTCACCTCGGTTGGATATTCGCCGACTTTGGGGCATTTCATCGGCTTGGGCTTTCTGCAAAACGGCCCGGATCGCGTGGGGCACCATATGAAGATGGTCGACCATTTGCGTGGGATCACCGCAGAGGTCAAGATCTGTGATCCGGTCTTCTTCGACCCGGACGGAGGGCGCGCCCGTGGCTAGTCTGACGGCTCTATCACCCTTCGATGGGCTGTTGCCGCTTGTGGAGGGTAGCATCGCGATCACCGAAATCACATGCGAGGCGATCACTTGGCTGGCGCCCCTTCAAGGTCAGGATGTGTCGGTATCGGACGCACTGAGCGCGCAGATCAGCACGGCGCTTCCGACCCCGAACCGTGCCACCGGCACCGCGGCACATCGGGCGGTCTGGGCCGGGCCGAGCCAGTTCTTGGTGCTGGGCCCCGCGCTCACGCCGATCCCGGGGGCTGCTATGGTGGACCAGACCAGCGCTTGGGCCGTCTGCACCGTCGACGGCGTCCAGGCCGCGGAAATTCTTGCGCGGTTGGTGCCCATTGATCTGCGCGACAGCCGCTTTGCCATTGGCCATGCGGCGCGCACTCTTTTGGGTCATATGACCTGCCTGCTGATCCGAACGGATACCGCGCGCTATGATGTATTGGTGTTCCGATCCATGGCCGGGACGGCAGCGCATGAATTGGAGCGCGCCCTGCGAATGGTCACGGCACGCGGCGGCTAGCGCCCGGGTGGTAACAAATCTCTTAACCAAATCAAGACTCCTTCATCTTTCCTGCACCGCCGCATCTGGACAGCCCGTCACCCGCGTCCGATATTGGCGCCATGAGCCTACCCCCCGGATTCTTGGATGAGCTACGCAACCGCACCTCGATCGCTCAGGTCGTGGGCCGCAAGGTCATTTGGGACAATCGCAAATCCAACCAGGCCAAGGGCGACATGTGGGCGCCCTGCCCGTTCCACCAGGAAAAAACCGCCAGCTTCCATGTCGAGGATCGCAAGGGGTTTTACTATTGCTTCGGCTGCCACGCGAAGGGCGACGCAATTTCTTTCGTGAAGGAAACCGAGAATGTGGGCTTCATGGAGGCCGTCGAAATCCTGGCCCGCGAGGCCGGGATGCCCATGCCCGCCCGCGACCCCCAAGCCCAGGAAAAGGCCGACCGCAATGCTGAACTGGCGAAGGTGACCGAAGCCGCCGTTGCGCATTTTCGACTGCAGTTGAAGACCCAGGCCGCCGCCGAGGCGCGGGCTTATCTGGAACGGCGCGGGATGGATCAAGCCACGCTGGATCGGTTTGAATTCGGCTTTGCACCCAATGCCCGCCAGGGGACGTTTCAGGCGCTGACCGGCAAAGGCTTTGCCGCCGATCAGGTGATCGAGGCGGGATTGGCCAGCAAACCCGATGATGGCAGCGCGCCCTATGACGCGTTTCGCGACCGGATCATGTTTCCGATCCGCGATGCCCGCGGGCGCTGCATCGGATTTGGCGGGCGGGCGATGGACCCCAATGCGCGGGCAAAATACCTCAATTCTCGCGAAACACCGCTCTTCGACAAGGGGCGTGCGCTCTATAATCATGGGCCCGCGCGCGAGGCAGCGGGCAAGGGGCAGCCACTGATCGTGGCCGAGGGCTACATGGATGTGATCGCCCTGGCCAAGGCAGGCTTCGGTGCCGCCGTCGCGCCACTTGGCACCGCGATCACCGAAGATCAGCTGCGCTTGCTGTGGCGTATTTCCGATGAGCCCATTGTGGCGTTGGATGGTGACAAGGCCGGGTTACGGGCAGCGATGCGGTTGGTCGATTTGGCCCTACCGCTGATCGAGTCGGGCAAAAGCCTGCGCTTTGTGATCTTGCCCGAAGGCCAGGACCCCGACGATCTGCTGCGCGCGCAGGGGGCGCCCGCGATGCAGGCGCTGCTGGACAAAGCCGAGCCCATGGTCAGCCTGCTGTGGCGCCGCGAAATCGAAGGACAGGTTTTTGATAGTCCCGAGCGCCGCTCGGCGCTGGATCGACGCCTGCAGGAGGCCGTGAAGCGGATCACAGACCCCTCGCTCCGTCGCCATTATGGCGATGCGATCGCCGAATTGCGCCGTGCCCTGTTCCGTCCGCAACGGCCGCAGCGCGGCAAAGGGGCCTGGCGCGGGCGTGGCTTTGCCGAGGCGCAGGCGCCCCTGGCCAGCACCCGTACCAAAGCCCAGGCGCTGAACGGCGAAGCGTTGCGGATAAGCCTGATCCTGGCCACTTGTCTGCGATTTCCCGATCTGATCGACGATTTTGAAGATCAGTTGGACCGTCTGAACCCGTCTGATCCCGACCATGGGCAGCTAGCCGCGCATCTTCTGCGCAGTGCCACGCGTGACCCAATCGCCCTAAAAGACGAAATTTCCGCATCTTCTCTGGCACCTGCCCTTGAAAGCCTTGAGGCCACGGGCCATCTGCGCATCACGCCGTTCCTTATGGGTAACGGCGATCCTGTTCGCGCGGCAGAATGCCTGACCGAGGAATTCGCAAAGCTGACGGCGACCCGCGCAATCCAGGACGAGCTTGCCGAGGCCACCCAAGACCTTGGCGAGGTCACCGACGACGAGGACAGAACGCTTGCCTTTCGCCTCAATGAAGCGGTGCGGGGCAAGCACGCCGCTTTGCACCCCAAGGGGGATGACGGATCAGAGCAATTCGGGGAAACCGCGCAGGCGCGCGCGGCGTTCCACCAGTTGCTCTCAGCCGCAGGGCAAGGCAAGAAACATGAGAAATAGGCCTGTCCGAATCAGCGATTCGGACTAAGGTTTGTTTCAACCGCAAGGGATCGACTCATCCGAATCGGTCTCAAGCTGAAAGGGACGTAGCGAATGGCCAAAGATACGGACGATCGTAAGCAGGACGGCGAAGAGCAGGAAATCGGGCTCGATATGAGCCAAGCCGCCGTCAAAAAAATGATCGCCGAAGCGCGCGTGCGCGGCTACATAACCTACGACCAGCTCAATACGGTTCTGCCGCCTGAGCAGGTCAGTTCCGAACAAATCGAAGACGTCATGTCGATGTTGTCCGAAATGGGCATCAACATCATCGAAGATGATGAGGCCGATGACGGCGACGACAAGCAAGGCGGATCGACCGAGGTGGTCGAAGCCTCCGGGTCACGCGAAGTGGCCGTTTCGACCTCCGAGACCGAGAAGCTCGACCGCACCGATGATCCCGTGCGGATGTATCTGCGTGAGATGGGCAGCGTCGAATTGCTCAGCCGAGAAGGCGAGATTGCCATCGCCAAGCGGATCGAGGCCGGTCGCAACACGATGATTGCCGGGCTTTGTGAAAGCCCCTTGACCTTCCAGGCCATCACGATCTGGCGCGATGAACTTCTTGATGAAGATATCCTTCTGCGCGACGTGATCGATCTGGACGCAACCTTCGGGCGCCAGATGGGCGACGAAGAGGATGAGCCCGTGGTTCAACCCGCGGCCCCCGCGCCCGTTGCCGGGGCGCCCGAGGCTCCGAAAGCCGAAGCCGAGCCGGAACTGGACGCGGACGGTAATCCGATCGCCAAAGATGATGATGAGGACGAGGATGATCAGGCCAATATGAGCCTGGCCGCGATGGAAGCCGCGCTGAAGCCTCAGGTGCTTGCCACCTTGGATCGCATTGCCGCCGATTACATCCAATTGTCCGAAATGCAGGACAGCCGGATCTCGGCGACCCTGAATGAAGATGGCAGCTTCTCGGCCCGGGAAGAGACCGCTTATCAGCAGCTTCGCTCGGAAATCGTCGAGCTGGTGAATGAGCTGCATCTGCACAACAACCGGATCGAAGCGCTGGTCGACCAGCTCTACGGGATCAACCGCCGCATCATGTCCATCGACAGCGCGATGGTGAAGCTGGCCGACCAAGCCCGCATCAACCGCCGTGAGTTCATCGAAGAATATCGCGGCGCTGAGCTGGACCCGACCTGGGTGGATCGGATGGGCGAAAAGTCTGGCCGTGGCTGGCAGGCGCTGATGGAGCGCTCGCGCGACAAGATCGAGGATCTGCGCGGTGATATGGCCCAAGTCGGCCAGTATGTCGGTTTGGATATCCCGGAATTCCGCCGCATCGTGAACCAGGTCCAGAAGGGCGAGAAAGAAGCACGCCAGGCCAAGAAGGAAATGGTCGAGGCCAACCTGCGCCTCGTGATTTCCATCGCGAAGAAATACACCAACCGCGGGTTGCAATTCCTGGATCTGATTCAGGAGGGGAACATTGGCCTGATGAAGGCGGTCGATAAGTTCGAATATCGCCGCGGCTACAAGTTCTCCACCTATGCGACCTGGTGGATCCGCCAGGCGATCACCCGCAGCATCGCCGATCAGGCCCGCACGATCCGCATCCCGGTCCATATGATCGAGACGATCAACAAGTTGGTGCGCACCGGTCGCCAGATGCTGCACGAAATTGGTCGCGAACCGACGCCCGAGGAATTGGCCGATAAGCTGCAAATGCCGCTGGAAAAGGTCCGCAAGGTGATGAAGATCGCCAAGGAGCCGATTTCTCTCGAAACGCCGATTGGCGACGAGGAAGATTCACAGCTTGGCGATTTCATCGAGGACAAGAACGCCGTCCTGCCGCTGGATTCCGCGATTCAGGAGAACCTGAAGGAAACGACAACCCGCGTCCTGGCCTCCCTCACGCCCCGCGAAGAACGCGTCCTGCGCATGCGCTTCGGCATTGGCATGAACACCGACCACACGCTTGAGGAAGTGGGCCAGCAGTTCAGCGTGACCCGCGAACGCATCCGCCAGATCGAGGCAAAGGCCCTGCGGAAACTGAAGCATCCGAGCCGGAGCCGGAAGCTGAGGTCGTTCTTAGATCAGTAGAGCGCTCGCTTGCGCGCATTATTCTGGATTGTCGTAGGTTTGGGTCTGGTGCTCCTTGCGCGACAGATCTCGATAGTGGACGCGCATTTCCTGGTTCATTCCTCATGGGTATTGCCGTTTGGAATTGGTATCTCCATGCCCCTGGCATTAATTGGGGCTGCTTGGGGCTGGCGCATTGCAAGCCAACCCATCCGCAAACATGAGCGTGAACAATTCAGGCTCAATAACTCACCGTCCAAAATGCTGATATACGGCGGCAGAGCGCCATTGCCGACTTCGCAGCTGCCGTCCATCGCTATGTTTTTTATTGGCTTCGTGTCCTGGGGAGCGGTCGGCTTTTTTGCAATTCCCATGGCCTTAGCGATAGTTGTGGGTCAGACCCAAGTCACAACCTATGAGGTCGTTGGCTTGAATTACTCGGATCGTGCAAGGGGATTCGTCGTTAGATCAAACGAAATATCCGTTCGCTTGAGAAACGTCCCCAACTCAGTTTTCCTTGAAGCCGAACTTGGGGACTCTGTACTGGTGATCGGCAGGGGGACAAGCATGGGCCAGTTTTACGATACAATTGAATTGCGCTGACCCGCTAGAGACAAAGGTCTTTTGCCGCCGGGCGAGTGCCTGATAGTCCAGGCAAGCTGTAGCAGGCCCGTCTCAGTAAACTCCCAAGCGGGTTAACAGCGGGCAACGCCCGCCCCGCCATCGTCGGGCCTACCCGTCAAACCGAAGGTTTGCCTTTGGCAAAAGGCCCGGCGATGGCGGGTCTCTGCACTCCACCTCAAACCCGGATTGCGCCGACTTCGTCGCCGCCGGGGGCGGCGCGGGCGCACGCAACCCGTAGGGCGGGCCTTGTCTAAGGGCGGGCCAAACCCGCCCGTTGCCCCGACAGGCTCTTTTGCTAGGCGAAATATGCCGACAGGGGGCGCCATCCCCCGTAGAGTGGGTGAAACCCATCACCACCCGCCTAAAATGCTGACCATTCACGATAACATCCTCACCGACCGCGGCTCGAAATACGCTGTCTCAGGCGGTCCTGCGACCACCAAGGCCGAGGCGCTCGCCCTGATCAAAACCCTCAAGCGCAGCAAGAAATTTGCCAAGGCCACCCACAACACCTGGGCGCTCCTTACGCCCGAAGGCCCGCTCAAGAACGATGACTGCGAGGCCGGGGCAGGCATGGTGATCGTGCGGATGCTGGAACGCGAAGGCCTCCAGAACCACCTGATCATCGTTACCCGCTGGTTCGGCGGCACCCATCTGGGCGGCGACCGCTTCCGCCGGGTGCAGGATTGCGTTACCTATTATCTCGACCACATGACCGGGAGCTGAACCGATGTCGATCTTCTCCAAACTCTTCGGCGGCGGCGCAAAGCCTGAGGCTCAGGCCGAGGAATATGACGGCTTTCGCATCTTTGCCGAACCCATGGCCGATGGCGGGGGGCACCGCGTCTGCGCGCGGATCGAAAAGGATGTCGATGGCGAGATCAAGACCCACACCATGATCCGCGCCGATGTCTGTCAATCTGCCGATGAGGCGCGCAACACCTCGATCCTGAAAGCCAAACTGCTGATCGATCAACAGGGCAGCGCGATCTTCAACTAGCCCGCCCTGCGGCAGCCTGCCCGTCTGGACCGAGGCCAATCCGCACATACGTGTAGACGGACATGCCCCGGCTCGATGATCTTCCACCCTCTTTGCACGCGCAGCTGACTGGCCGCGACCTGATCGTGTTCGACGGCGAATGCGTGCTGTGCTCCGGGTTCTTCCGCCTGATGGTGCGGCTTGACCGCGACAAGCGCTTTTCCTTCGCCCATGCCCAATCGGATCTCGGCACGTCACTTTATACCGCGTTGAACCTGCCGGTTGATGAGTTCGAGACCAACCTGATCCTGATCGACGGTGTCATCTATACCGGGATCGACAGTTTCGCCGCTGCGATGCGCGCCGTTGGATGGCCGTGGCGGGCACTGGCATTTTTGCGCTACCTGCCGCCCGCCGTGAAGCGCCCGCTCTATGCACGGATCGCACGCAACCGCTATGCGCTCTTTGGCCGATACGATACCTGCATGATGCCCGATGCGGATCTGCTGGAGCGCTTTATCGACCGCCCGGTGCGGGCCGCATGATGCTTTATGAACGCGCCATGGGTGCGGCCTTTGCCAGCCTGCCCGCCCCTTTGCGGAGGTTTCACACGCACCCCGACACCCCGCATTATCGTGGCGAGGTGACTGTCACCCATGGCAGTAGCGCCGCCCGCCTATTGGCCAGGGCTGGCAGCATGCCCGCCTTCTCTGGAACCATGCCCTTTGGCTTCCGCATCTTGCGCGACGGCGATACCGAAAGATGGGAGCGGGAGTTCGACGGGCATCTCACCGCCTCGCGCCAATGGCTGCACGCACCCGGCATTGTCGCCGAACAGGTCGGTGGCAGCACGTTCCTGATGGCGCCTGCGCCACGCGATGGGCAATTGCACATCCCGATCGTCGGACTGAACGCATTTGGCCTGCCCTTGCCCCGTGGCGTGCTCAGAAGCTGTGAGGGGATCGAGTGGGTGACGGAGGAGGGCCAGATCGGTTTTGACGTCCATGCCAGCCTGCGCGGGCTCGGCCTTGTGATCCGCTATCGTGGTCAAATGGCGCCTGTTTAACGCAGCTTATCCAACACCGCGGCAGCGGCGGCATCCGGGGTCTGCGCACCAGCCGCCACCTCATCGGCCAAAGCGCCCATCATCGACCGGATGTCGGCATCCTCATGCAACCGCGCCAAAAGGCCGTTCTGGACCTCTTCGCGGAACCAATGCGCGGCCTGCGCGGCGCGCGCGCGATCCCACCAGGTCTGATCCTTGCGCCAGGCCGCCAGTGCCTGCATCTCGTCCCAGGCTGTATCCAGCCCGCCGCCTTCCACCGCCGACACGGCCAAGGCCTTCGGGAAATCCTCGGGGTCTTGGGGCCGTTTGCGCAGCAGACGTAAAGCGCCCGCGTAATCGGCCACCGTGCGCGTGGCCGTGGCCTTCAGATCGCCATCCGCCTTGTTGATCAGGATCAGGTCGGCCATCTCCATGATGCCGCGTTTCACGCCCTGCAATTCGTCCCCGCCCGCGGGGGCCAGCAGCAAGACGAACAGGTCGCACATCTGCGCCACCATCGTCTCGGACTGGCCGACGCCCACCGTTTCGATCAGAACCACGTCGAACCCGGCCGCCTCGCACAGAGCCACCGCCTCGCGGGTGCGGCGCGCGACCCCGCCCAAAGCGGCTGAGGAGGGTGACGGCCGGATGAATGCGCCCGGTGCGCGGCTCAACCGCTCCATCCGTGTCTTGTCGCCCAGGATCGACCCGCCCGACCGTGCGGACGAGGGATCCACCGCCAAAACAGCGACCTTCAGTCCGGCTTCCGTCAGCTTCATGCCGAACGCCTCGATGAAGGTGGATTTGCCCACACCCGGTGTGCCCGACAGGCCGATCCGCAGCGCCTGGCGCCCGGTCCCGCGCAGCTTTTCCAGCAGCGCGGTGGCCTGCCCACGATGATCGGCGCGGGTGCTTTCCACCAGGGTCACGGCCCGCGCCAGCGCCCGCCGATCCCCCGCCGCTATCCGTTTCGCCAGATCATCCATTGCCGCTGCTCCGCCATGTGTCGCGCCAATTGACCCCGCCCGGCGCCCGGTGTCCAGCCGTTGACGCCACGGCTTGCGCAACCTACGCCCCTGACCATGGAACTGCCCATTGACGCCAGCCTGCCTCAACTGATCGACGCGTTGCGCGGCGCCGGACGCGCTGTGTTGCAGGCCCCCCCTGGGGCGGGCAAAACCACGCGTGTGCCGCTGGCTCTGCTGCCCGAGATCGAGGGGCGTATTCTGATGCTGGAACCGCGCCGCCTGGCCGCGCGCACCGCGGCAGATCGTATGGCCAAAACGCTGGGTGAACAGGTTGGGCAGACCGTCGGCTACCGCATCCGCGGAGATGCCTCCGTCGGACCCGAGACGCGGATTGAAGTGGTCACCGAAGGCATCCTGACCCGCATGATCCAGCGCGATCCGGATCTGCCGGGTGTCGGCGCCGTCATCTTCGACGAATTCCACGAACGCTCTCTGAACGCCGATCTGGGCCTGGCCCTGACCTGGGAGCTGCGCGGCGCATTGCGCGCGGATCTGTGGCTGGTCGTCATGTCCGCCACGCTCGATGCCGCGCCGGTGGCAGCCATGTTGGACGAGGCCCCCGTGATCACTTCGGAGGGCCGCGCCTTCCCGATCGAAACCTGCTGGCTTGATACACCACCCCGCCGCGAAGCGCGCTTGGAACAGGTGGTCGCCGACCTGACCCTGACCGCACTGGAGGCGGCCACAGGAGGGTGCCTTGTCTTTCTACCCGGCGAAGGGGAGATCCGGCGCACGGCAAACGCGCTGGCCGGACGCTTGCCCGCCGATGTGCATCTTCGCCCGCTCTACGGTGCAATGCCGCTGAGTGATCAGCGCGCCGCGATCCGCCCCGAGGCACAAGGCCGCAAATTGGTTCTAGCCACCGCCATCGCCGAGACCTCACTGACCATCGAAGACATCCGGATTGTGGTCGATGGCGGTCGCGCCCGGCGCGCGCGGTTTGATCCGGGTTCCGGCATGACGCGCCTGGTGACGGAACCGGTCAGCCGGGCCGAGGCCGATCAACGGCGCGGACGCGCGGGCCGCGTGGCCGAGGGGTTGTGCTATCGCGCCTGGACCAAAGGGGCCGAGGGCGCCCTGCCCGCCTTTCCGCCCGCCGAGATCGAGGCCGCCGATTTGACCGGCCTCGCCTTGGAATTGGCGCAATGGGGCAGTGCCGAGGGTCTGGCCTTTCTGACGGCACCGCCCGCCGCTGCCCTGGCCGAAGCGCGGGCCCTGCTGGCGGATCTGGGGGCGTTGGACTCGCGCGGCGCCATCACCGATCACGGGCGCCAGCTGGCCAATATGCCGCTACATCCACGATTGGCCCATATGCTGTCGCATGGCGGGCCGGGGGCGTCCGACCTGGCCGCTATGCTATCGGATCGCGACCCGCTGCGCGGCCAAGGGGTAGATCTCAGGCGGCGCCTGGGGGCTTTGAAGCACGACACGTCCCCTGCCTTTGCCCGCATCCGCACTGAAGCCAAACGCTTGCGCCGCTATGAACGCGGCCCACGTCGCAGCCCCGGCGCGCAAGCCGCCCTCGCCTATCCCGACCGGATCGGATTGCGCCGCGCGGGCGATCAACCACGCTATGTGCTGTCCGGCGGCAAGGGCGCCGTGATGCCAGAAGGCGACGGCCTGGCGGGCGCCCGGCTGATCGTGGCAACCGATCTGGACGGCAACCCGCGCGAGGCGCGCATTCGCGCCGCCGTTGAGATCACCGAGGCCGAGTTGCGCGATCTTTATGACGACCGCATGATCTGGCGCGAGATCTGCACCTGGTCGAAGCGTGACCGCCGGGTGATTGTGCGACGACAGGAGGTCTTGGGCGCCTTGGTGCTCGATGATCGCCTATGGCGCGACGCGCCGGATCATGCGCTGATCGAGGGCGCCTTGGCGGGGATCCGCGATCTGGGGCTCGACGCGCTCGGCTGGTCCAAACGCGCGCGCCTCTTGCGCGAACGGGTGCGGTTTTCCGGCCTGGCGGACATGTCCGACACCGCTCTGTTGGAGGCGCTCCCCGATTGGGCGGCGCCGTACCTGTCAGGTGCGAAAACCGCCGCCGACTTCACCCGGTTTGATCCTGCACCAGCCTTGGAAGCGTGGCTGGGATGGTCGTTGTTGCAAGAGGTCAACCGCCTGGCGCCGGAGGCCTGGGAGACACCTTTGGGGCGCCGGGCCGCCATCGATTATGCGGGCGATGTGCCAGAGGTGAGCCTGCGGTTGCAGGAGGTGTTCGGCACGCGGGAGCATCCGCGCGTCGGACCCGATAGGCTGCCCCTGCGGATGGTGTTGCTCTCGCCTGCGCAGCGACCCGTTCAAGTCACGCAGGATCTGCCGGGCTTTTGGGATGGCTCCTACGCCGATGTTCGCAAGGATATGCGCGCCGCTTATCCCAAACATCCCTGGCCCGAAGATCCGCGAGAGGCCGATCCGACCCTCCGCGCCAAGCCGCGCGGGCGTTGAATGCCCCACTAGGTCAACCTCCCCAATCGCGTAGAGTGCACCAAGATCGTGATCCATCGACACCAGCGCTCAGATTTTCGTGAGAAAATTTGCCCGCCGCGCGCGTCAGCGGGCGGCGCCGGGCGACGGCGCAGCCGGCGCAATCCCTGCACTCTCGGATGGCGCGACAACCCCGCGCGCTTCGGCCCAATCCTGCGCCGTATTGTGGATCACCTCCGATGCATCGTGACCGATGCGGCGCTTGCGTCGCGCCCAGAATAGCTTTCCGAACCGCCGAAACGTCCCAACCGAGGGCGCATCGACATCCATTTCAAACCGCGCTGCCCAGCCCTCGGGCAAAGTCAGGCCACAGGTCTCCGCCTCGTCCAGCATCCACCGAAGCGAGATATTGGCCCGCGGACGGACCGCAAAGCGCATATCGATCTGCCCGCCGATATCGCCGTGACTGCCGCGAAACCACATCTGCACCACATCCTGGCCTGGCCCCGCATAGGTCGTATCCCACAGCACCGGCGCATAGGCGACACGGGTCTCGTCCATCGCCAGGGCCTGCCGCGCGACCTCCACGCCAGCGCCAAGCGCGTGGTTGTGATACGGGTGCGGCGGCGGCAGGATCCGCCATACCACGGGCCAGCGCATGCCCAAGGCGCGCACGGTGTCATAGACGCCCAGAAACGTGATCGGCACATCGCGGTCGCACCATTGATCCGTCAGATATGCTGCTCGCGGGCTGCCCGGCGCCTCGCGGTAGAGCGTATAGAGCTCCTCCAGCGTGTCGTCGTTCAAATGCGCACGCCGCATCAGCCCCATGCGGTCAATCAGCCCGGCCAAGGACCGCACCGCATAGGCGCCGCGCGAATAGCCCATCAACACGATGCGGTCGCCCGGCTTATAGCCCTTTACCAGAAACCGGTAGGCGCGCCGGATCTGACGATTAATCCCGATCCCCGCCATCACCTCATGGGCGTGGCGCAGCCCGCGCCACTGGATACCGGGCTCGTAATGGACATGGACACCCGCCTCGGGCGGCAATTCGGCCAGCAGGTTGTAGGTCTGGCCGATATTGGTCTCGCATCCCGGGTTCAGCGACGACATCGTGCCGTCGAGCAGCACGACATGGGTGCAGGGCGCATCGCTTTGGGGCTCCGGCGTCAGATCGCCGCGAAAGCCCTGCAGCAGACGCGCCCATATGCTCCTATTCCGCAGCAATCGCCCTTGCATCCTCTAGCATCTGCCAAACCCGCGACGGGGTGAACGGCATATCCACCTGACGTATCCCCACGGGCCACAGCGCATCTTGCACCGCATTGGCGACCGCCCCCAACGCACCGACCGTACCCGCCTCGCCGCAGCCTTTCATGCCAAGCGGGTTCGCCGTCGAGGGGATTTCCTCGGTGTAGAAGGCCACAAAAGGCGTGTCCGAGGCGCGTGGCATTCCGTAATCCATGAAGGTGGCCGTCAGAAGCTGCCCGTTTTCGTCGTAAACAACCCGCTCGCTGATCGCCTGGCCGATGCCCTGCGCGACACCGCCATGGACCTGCCCTTCGGCCAGAACCGGGTTCATCAGCACCCCGAAATCGTCCACAACCGTGTAACAGTCCACGCGGGTATTCCCGGTCTCGCGGTCGATCTCAACCTCGGCGATATGGCACCCATTGGGGAAAGAGCGACCGTCAAGCTCGGTCGTTTCCGACGCCCGTGCCAGATCGGCCCGTCCTGACTCGGCGGCGCGCGCAGCGGCTTCCAGCAGCGTCACCACGACATTCGAGCCCGGGGCGCGGAACACCCCCTCTTCGACATCGAAGCTCATGTCGCGGCTGTCCATATCGTCTTCCAGAAAAGCCATCAGCCCCGAGATTAGCACATCCGCCGTGGCCCGCATCGCGGTTCCCTGGGTTGTGACCGAGCGTGAACCGCCGGTGCCCCCGCCCTTGGCGATCCGGTCGCTGTCGCCCTGCACGATCTCGATTTGATCAAACGGCAAACCGGTCTGATCATGCAGGATCTGGCGATAGACCGTTTCATGCCCCTGGCCGTTGGACTGGGTGCCGACATAAAGCGTCGCGCCCGCCTCATTCAATTCGATGATCGCGGTTTCCGCCGGATCGCCCAGAATGCTTTCGATGTAATAGGCCACGCCCAGACCGCGGAATTGGCCCTTGGCCTCCGACGCGGCGCGGCGTGCGGCGAAACCTGCCAAATCGGCTTCGGTCTCTGCACGGGTCAGGACACGGTCGAACTCGCCCACATCGTAAAGCTCCCCCATCGGGGAGGTATAGGGGAACGCATCGGGCCGGATGAAGTTCTTCCGGCGCAACTCCAGCGGATCCACGCCCAATTCCCGCGCGGCGAAATCCATGACCCGTTCCAGCGCATAGATCGCCTCGGGCCGCCCGGCCCCGCGATAGGCGTCGACCTGGGTCGTATTGGTGAAGATCCCGCGATTGCGGAACGTTGTGACCGGGATGTCATAGGGGCCCGTCAGCACGCGTGAGAACAGATCCGACTGGATGCCCTGACCGAATTCCGAATTGTAGCCGCCCATATTAGACAGGCTGTCCACCTTATAGGCGGTGATCCTGTGATCGGCATCAAACCCCAGCGTGCAGGTTACATCCAGATCCCGTCCCGCATTGTCAGACAGCATAGATTCCGTGCGCTCTCCCATCCAGCGAACCGGGCGTCCGGTCATCCGGCAGGCCAGCGCCACCAAAAGCTGCTCGGGATAGCCCATCGCCTTCATGCCAAACCCACCGCCCACGTCCGGGTTGGTGACCCGCACCGCCTCGGCATCAAGGCCCAGCCATTTGGCGACATCCTTCTTGGTGCCCCAAACCCCTTGGCCATTCACCGCCACATGCAACCGCTCACCCTCGGCTTCGGCATAGGCGCCGCGCGGCTCCAGGCTGTTGACGATGACGCGGTTGTCGTGGGTTGTCAGGGTCACCACATGGGCCGCCTCGGCCAGGGCGGCATCGGTGCCCGCCTCATCGCCCTTGCCCCAATCGTAGGCGATATTGTCGGGCGCACTGTCATGGATCACCGGCCCGCCAGGCGCGAGGTCCAGCTTCACCGGCAATTCGTCGATATCGACCTCGATAAGCTCGGCGGCATCCTTGGCCTGCGCCAGGCTGTCGGCGACGATGAAGGCCAACGGATCGCCGACAAAGCGCACGCGCCCCTCGGCCAGGATCGTGCGCGGCGCTGCATTGCCTTTCGACCCGTCGCGGTTTTTTACCGTCGAAAAGCGCATCCCGTTGGTCAAACCTTGCGCGGCCAGATCGGCGGCTGTGATCACCGCATGCACCCCAGGCGCCTGCCGCGCCTCCGCCACGTCCAACGCGCCGAGCGTGCCATGCGCCATCGGCGAGCGCAGGACATAGCCGAACAGCGCGCCCTCCGGTGCCAAATCGTCCACATAAGATCCGGTTCCGGTCAGAAACCGCGTGTCTTCAACCCGAGTGACGGGTTGGCTGGAGCCGAATTTCGACATGGGCGCGCACCTTTGTGATGGGGTTCGTTGCGGCGGAGACTAGGGGGCCTGCGCCCATTGTCCAGAGGGTTAGGCGATGCGGATCTGCGGCCCCGCCGCCACCGTGCCGATCCGAACCGCGCCAGGCACCCGTGTCAACACGGCCTCCACGGCGTTGTCGGGGATGGCCGCCAGCAGGCCACCGGCAGTCTGTGGGTCGAACATCAGATCGCCCCGCGGCGTTTCCGGCACCTCGACCTTGGTCGCCGTCGCGGCAATGTTGGCCGCCCAAAGGGTCGAGCGGACGCATTGTTTGGCCAGCGGCCAGGCGCCATCGAGTAGCGGGATATCGGCCAAAGTGATGTCTGCACCGACATCTGAGGCCGCACAGAGATTGGCCAGATGCCCCGCCAGGCCAAAGCCTGTCACATCGGTCATCGCATGGGCGACCGGCGCCAAAACCGCCGACGCCTCGCCCGACCCGTGCGCCATGCTGTTCCAGCAGGCCAGCACATCCGCGCCCGGGGCCTGCGCGCGCATTTCAGCGGCCAGGATGACACCGGTGCCGATTGGTTTGGTCAGGATCAGGGCATCGCCCGCCTGCGCGCCCTGCAGCGTGATCGGCGCGGCACAGGTTCCGGTCACGGTGAACCCGATGCTCAACTCTGCCCCCATCGCCGAATGCCCACCTGCGACCGCCGCGCCTGCCTCGGCAAAAACCGCGCCCGCGGCCGCCATGATCTCGTCCAGCCAGGCCGCCTGCATGTTCACCGCAAGCCGCGGCAGCGTGATCTGGGCCAGCGCCGCCTGGGGCGCGGCGCCCATCGCCCAGATATCGCCCAAAGCATGAATGGCCGCAACCCGCGCCACCAGCGCCGGATCGCCTGCGAAGGCCCGCAGATGGTCGGTGCTGATCACGTGCCGGGTCTTGCCCGTGCCGATCACCGCGGCATCGTCACCCGGCACCAGCGCCACATCCTGTCGCGCCGCGCCCAATGCCCGGCCCAGAACAGGCGACAGCGCCTCCTGGGGCAACTTGGCGCCACACCCGCCGCAGGGCACGGGGCCCGACATGGCGGTCGCCACCCCCTTGGCCGCGTCCTGGGGCACCCCCGGTTGCGGCATCGCTGGCAGATGGCGGAACTGATCCATGAACGTCTGATCGATGCTGTTTTTCCAACGCCACAAGGCATCGCCTTCTGCGGACAGGCCCGATTTTTCGGCAATGGCCCGTTTCTCACCCAGCGAAATCAGCTTCAGGAAATCCTTCTGCGGCCGGAAGGCGCGCCTTTGTCGGCCCGTCAAATCCGCGCGGAGGTTATGGGCCAGGACCGGCGCGGCCCGAACCGCATAGACGCCCGCCTTGGGTCGCGGATCATGGAGGATATGCGCGCAATCGCCAGCCGCATAGATCGTCGGATCGGCGGTGGAACGCAGATACTCGTCCACCTCCAGATATCCATCGCGGCAGGGCAAGCCGCTCTCGGCGACCCAGGCCTGGGGCGTCGCGCCCGCCGTGCCAATGGTCAGGTCAGAGGCGATGCGCCGTCCGTCTTCCAACACGACGGCATCGGCCTCGACAGCCGCAGGGGTCGCAGCCTCGATCCGCTGAACCCCGTGACGATGCAGGGCCGCCAGCATCCGCGACCGCGCCGATGGCACCACGTTCGACAGGATTTCCCCACGATCGATGATCGACACGTCAACGTTGCGCCCCAGCGCGTTCATCCGGTGCACAGCCGCCATGGCGACTTCGCATCCGGCAACACCGCCGCCCAGGATGGCGATCTTCAGATCCCCCGCACCTGCGCAGATCTCGGCCCATTGATCGGCAAAGCGGCCCAACGGTTTGGCCGCGATGCCATGTTCGGCAAAACCCGGCAGGCGCGGCATCTTGGCAGTGATACCGATATCCATCGACAGCAGATCATAAGGAATAAGCCGCCCGCTTCTCAGCCTCACCTGTTTGGCGGCGGGGTCCAGGGCCACGGCATGATCCACAATCAGCCGCGCATCCGCGAACCGCGCCAAGCGCACCAGATCGATATCCAACGCGTCACGTGTGTAATGCCCCGCCAGATGCCCTGGCAACATGCCCGAATAGGGCGCGGTTGGACCGGGATTGATCAATGTCACCCGCACGCCGGGCACCGGGCGCATGCCCCATTTGCGCAGAACCAGCGCATGGGTATGGCCGCCGCCGACAAAGACCAATTCGCTCACCAGGGGGACGGGGCTGTGCATCACTCACTCCTCGGAAATGTCGCGCCATCCGCCGTGAAACGGATCTTCGGGATATCCAACACGCGTCAGATAAAGTCCTTCTGGCGGGGCAACGGGCCCGCAGGCGGATCGGTCAGCGGCAGCCAGCGCGCGCGCCACATCCTCCGGTGCCCAGGCGCCCGTGCCGACCCGTTCAAGCGTGCCGACAATCGAGCGGACCTGATTGTGCAGGAAAGACCGCGCGTGCAGATGGAACAGGATCTCGCGCCCCGCCGGGGTTGTGCGCGCCTCGACCCGGATCTCGTCCAGGGTTTTGACGGGCGACTTCGCCTGGCACAAAGCTGCGCGGAAGGTGGTGAAATCGTGTTTGCCGATCAAGTGCCGCGCACCTTCGGCCATGGCGTCGGCATCCAGATCATGGCGCAGCGCCCAGGCCTGACCGGCATTGTGAACCAAAGGCGCGCGGCGGCACATCACTTTGTAGGTATAACTGCGGCTGATCGCAGAGAAACGCGCGTGGAAGTCTTCGGAGACCTGGGCGCAGGCCGTGATCGCGACGGGGGCCGGTTTCAGGTGCCAGTTCAGCGCCTCGGCCAGGCGGAACGGCGTCCAAGTCTTGGCCAGATCGACGCTGGCCACCTGCCCCAACGCATGCACGCCCGCATCGGTGCGTCCCGCCGCGGTGATGGACGGCACGTCGGGCTCCAACCGCGCCAGCGCCGCCTCGACAGCGGCCTGCACCGAGGGCACGTCGGCCTGACGCTGCCACCCCGCGAAGGGCGCGCCGTGATATTCGATCCTGATTGCGTAACGTGGCATGGCAAGGGGGCTAACCCATCCAGCTTTCCCCGGCAATCAGCCCTCGAAACCTTTGAGGCGAATGCCTATTCTCAACAGGTCACAAGCGCGAGAGGATACCCCCTTGGTGATCGGAGCCATTGCAGACACCCTGGGACGGGGGATCGAGGGTGTGACGGATGCCGTGTCGGAAACCTTCTTCGAGCCGGTGATCCGGCTGGGTGTCACGGGCCTGGCGCGGTCGGGCAAGACGGTGTTCATCACCTCTCTGGTCGCCAATCTGCTGGACCGGGGCCGCATGTCCGGCCTGGAAGCCGCCGGGGCGGGTCGGATCGAAGCGGCGTTTCTTCAGCCGCAGCCCGATGACACGGTGCCGCGCTTTGACTTCGAATCGCATCTGGCCACGATGACCGGCGTCACGCCCTCTTGGCCCGAAAGCACGCGGACAATCAGTGAGTTGCGTCTGTCGCTGCGGGTCCGGCCCCGCGGGTTGCTGTCGGGCCTGCAAGGACCGCGCACGGTCCACCTGGATATCGTGGATTATCCCGGCGAATGGCTGTTGGATTTGGGCCTTCTGGACCAGAGTTTTGAGGCGTGGTCGGCCGAGGCGCTGGCCCGCGCTACGCGCCGCGCGGAAGGCGGCGCCTATCTGGCCGCGCTGGATTCTGTCGATCCGGCCGGGAAATTGTCGGAAACCCAAGCCGCCGATCTGGCCCGCGCCTGGACCGCCTATCTGCAAGCGGCGCGGGCGGCGGGCTACAGCGATTGCACGCCCGGGCGCTTCCTGTTGCCGGGTGATCTGGACGGCTCGCCCGCTTTGACCTTTGCGCCGCTGCCGCCCTCCGCCGCGGGACGCGGATCGCTGGCACGCGAATGCGCACGCCGGTTCGAAGCCTACAAGGCGCAGGTCGTCAAACCGTTCTTCCGCGAACATTTTGCGCGGATCGACCGACAGGTGGTCTTGGTCGACGCCTTGGGCGCGATCCATGCCGGCCCGCCCGCCTTGGAAGATTTGCGCCAGGCTCTGGCCCATATCCTGGGGCCGTTCCGCCCGGGGCGAAACTCCTTCCTGACCGCAATTCTGGGCAAACGGGTCGACAAGATCCTGTTTGCCGCGACCAAAGCCGATCATGTGCACCACGAACACCATGGGCAATTGCAGGCCATCATGGCGGCGCTGGTCACCGATGCGCGCCGCCGCGCGGATTTTTCGGGGGCGGAGACCCAAGCCATGGCCATCGCAGCCCTGCGCGCGACAATCGAAGAGACACGGCGGGTGAATGGCCGCGATCTGGGTGTGGTGCGCGGGACGTTGTTGGATAGCGGCAAACAGGCCGCCCTGCATCCCGGCGATTTGCCCAGCGATCCCGGTATTCTGCTGTCGCCCGCGCGGGAGGGGGCGGAGGCCTGGTTGGACGCGGATTTCGATGTGATGCGCTTTGCCCCGGCGCCGCTCTCGCTGCGGACCGGGGAAGGCCCGCCGCATATCAGGCTCGACCGGGCGGCGGAATTCTTGATCGGGGACAAGCTGAGATGAGGGATTGCGCTGCCTTCGGCATCGCCGGGGGGCGGGCGCCCTCGCCTGCGGCTCGGGCGCCCGCCGCGCATCACGGGAGATCTTGGGAAACTGAGCCTGTGCCGATGTATTGCGCCCTGCCCCGCCTGGGCGATGCGGTATCATCCGGTCGCACCTGTGGAGCCGTTTTTTGGGTATTTTGAGCCAATGGAAGATGTAAGCCATGGATAAGCGGCGCGGACCCGTTGTGTTTGACCTGGACGAGCGGCCCGAGAGGGGGCCTGCGGAGGCTGCGCCGGTCCCCGATGATCTGCCGCTGCCCGATGGGCGTGCGATGCAGGTGGTGGCCCGGCTGGGCGCGCGCCGTCCGTCGCGGTTGGCGCGGTTCTTTTGGAGCGCGCTTCTGGCGCTGATCGGTTTCGCGGCGTCGCTCGCGGCATGGGATTTTGTGACCGGCTTGTTGGAGCGCTCGCCACTGCTGGGTTGGACGGCCTTTGGGCTGATTGCCGCGGTACTGCTTGCCTTGTTGATCATCGCCTTGCGGGAACTGGCGGCGTTTGCCCGTCTGGGACGGCTGGATCAGCTGCATCAGGGCGCTGAGGCGGCTTTGGCCGCGGGCGATGTCAGCGGCGCGCGCGATATCACACGGCGGATCAGTGCGCTTTATGCCGGGCGGCCTGAATTGAAGCTGGGGCGCGAGACATTGGATCGCCGCCGCGACGAGATGTTCGATGCGACAAGCCTCTTCGCACTGACGGAAACCGAGATCCTGCTGCCGCTGGACCGCGCGGCCCAGGCAGAGGTGGAGGCGGCTGCCCGTCAGGTGGCAACGGTGACGGCATTGGTGCCCCTGGCGCTGGCCGATGTGATCACGGCGCTGACCGCGAACCTGCGGATGATCCGCCGGATTGCCGAAGTCTATGGCGGGCGCGCGGGCACGCTGGGATCCTGGCGGCTGACCCGCGCGGTGCTGACCCATCTGGTGGCGACGGGGGCCGTGGCCATCGGCGATGATGTGTTGGGCTCGGCCCTTGGCGGATCGATCCTGTCCAAAGTATCCCGTCGGTTCGGGGAAGGCGTGGTCAATGGCGCCCTGACCGCGCGGGTTGGCGTGGCCGCGATGGAGGTGTGTCGCCCGCTGCCCTTCGGCGAAGGGCGCAGGCCGAGCGTCACCGGTCTGATCCGGCGTGCATTGACGGGCTTGTTCGGTTCAAAAACCGATACGGCGACGGAGGGCTGATGCCCCGGCCAAAGCCATCGCGTTGCACGACGCCAAGCCGGGTGCGCGACCGATACCGGCGGACGCAGACGGGCTGACATCCCGCGCGGGCCGTGCGATGCAGGCGCATGAGCACCGCAACGCCTCCGACCCAGGACCGTCCGCTTCTCGGCATCGCACTGATGTTGGGCTTTTGCGCGGTGATCCCCTTTGCCGATGCGCTCGCAAAATTGCTGGGCGAAGACTTTCCGCTGATGCAGCTGATCCTGGTGCGGTTTCTGGCGCAATCGATCCTGTTTGCGCCTGTCGCGCTGGCCATGGGGGCGGCATTGTTCCCGTCAACACGCGTGCTCGGCCTGACGATCGCGCGGACCTTGCTGCAGATTGCCGGACTTTTGCTGATGTTCTCGGCCCTGCGGGTCCTGCCGCTGGCGGATGCGGTGGCCATCGCGTTTGTGATGCCCTTCATCATGCTGATCCTGGGCCATTTCATCTTGCATGAAGAGGTCGGGCCGCGCCGCCTGGCCGCCTGTGCCGTGGGGTTTGTCGGCACGTTGATGGTGGTGCAACCCAGCTTTGCCGCCGTGGGATGGGCGGCGCTGTTGCCGGTCGGGGTCGCCTTCGTGTTTGCGTTTTTCATGTTGGTGACACGGGCCATGGCGAAAGAGATCGCGCCGATGGCGCTACAGGGGGCCTCGGGCCTTTTGGCGCTGCCGCTGGTCGCGCCGCTGGCCTTTCTGCCCGTGTCGATGGAGACGCCTCTGGTGGGCTGGATTGCACCCATGGGCGCCGAAATCTGGCTGTTCCTGGCCCTGGGCCTGTTTGGCTCACTCGGCCATCTTCTGATGACCTGGTCGCTGCGCTTCGCCCCCTCGGCCACCCTGGCCCCGATGCAATATCTGGAAATCCCGTTGGCGACCTTGGTCGGCTTTGCCATGTTCGGCGACCTGCCCAATGGATTGGCCACGGCGGGGATCGCGGTCACCATCGCTTCGGGGCTCTACATCGTCGCGCGCGAACGCAATCAGGCTAGGCGCGTGCAAGATCCGGCATAGCGCGCGGCGTCAGTTCCGGCATCGGCGGCACCAGATCGCCGCAGACCAACCGCGTCAGGATGGCGGGCACAGGCGGCATCTGGCTAAGCGGGGCCAGCACGCGGTCGCGCAACACGGGCAGCCAGGCGCTGTCGGACTGATATTGCGGCGTGAAGGACGCGCTAAGAAGCTGATAGAGCCACACATGCCAGCGCCGCGCCCCGGCATAAAGGCGCAACGCCTCCTCGCCCCGATGCGCGCGCAACGCCAATTGCAGCGCCCGCGCGTCGAGCAGCGCCATATTCGCCCCCTGCCCCAATTGCGGTGAGGCACGATGCGCGGCATCGCCGATATGGACCAACCCGTCCTCATAGGGGCGGCGCAGGGCGCCATGGGTGTAGCGGGCCGGTGTGAAATCATCGTGGCTCAGACTGTCCGGCAGATAGGTTTCGAATTCGGGCCAAAGCGCTGCGGCCTCGTCCCGCCAATCCGCGAAGGGACGCGCAAAATGGGCATCGATGGCATCCGACCTCAAGGAATAGAAAATCGCCGCCAAGGGCGTATCGGCGGCACTTTGCATCGTGCCCACAGGCAGCACACCTAGCATCCGGTCGGCGCGACGATACCTCTGCGTCAGACGGTCCACGGGATGGGGCGCGGCATCGGGCCAAGGCACGGTCGCCCAAACCGCGCCATAGCTCAGAGGCCGGGCGCGCAGTGGCGACAGCGACGATCCGGCACCAAGCGCATCGACGATCAAATCGAACGGACCTTCCAAAGCGCCATTCACCCGCAGGCGCTGACCGTCCCGGCCCGTGACCGGGCTCGACGGGACAATCTGCGCACCTCCGGCCTGCGCCGCATCATAGAGCGCCTGGAACAAGGCCGCGCGGTGGATGCCAAGACCCTGCCGCTCCGGGCCGCGGCCATAATTCACCGCCAGAACGACCCGCCCGCGGGTCACCTCATCGCCATACATCCGGGTGATCGGTGTGCCGCGGGCCAAAACCTCGGCGGCCGCCCCGGCGGCGCGCAGCACCTCCATCCCCACCGGTTGCATCACCAAACCCGAGCCCACGGGGCGCGGCGCCTCGAACTGGTCGAACACGACCACCCGATGCCCATCGCCCGCCAACAAAGCGGCGGCGGCCAAGCCACCAATCCCCGCACCCGCAATCGCAATCGTCTGTCCCATATGTCGGACCATAGCGTCCCGCGACGTCGCGCCCATGCGGCAGGATGCTCCAGCGCCGTGGCCTTTGACCTTCGCGGCCCCTCGGCCTATACGGTCGCCATGGAACGCATATTCGGCCTTTGCATTCGAATTAGCGGCCCGGCCCTCTGATCACCTGAGGCGCCGGGATCTTACGCGTGTTTGGGCTTGAGCCCTGGCACCGCCCTGCTACACCCCAAATGATATCCGATGATGAGGAGCGCCACGCAATGTGCGCCGACAAAGCCGATACTGCGTCCGTGGACTATAAAGACACGCTGAACCTGCCAAAAACCGATTTCCCGATGCGCGCGGGCCTGCCCAAGCGCGAGCCTGACTGGCTGGCAAAGTGGGAGAAGATCGGTGTCTATGACCGCCTGCGCGAGAAAGAGGGACGTGAAAGCTTCACGCTGCATGACGGCCCGCCCTATGCGAATGGCAACCTGCATATCGGCCACGCGCTGAACAAGACGATCAAGGATATCATCGTCCGCTCGCACCAGATGATGGGCTATGACAGCCGCTATATCCCCGGCTGGGATTGCCACGGCCTGCCCATCGAATGGAAGATCGAGGAACAGTACCGCAAGAAGGGCCGCAACAAGGACGATGTGGATATCGTCGAGTTCCGGCAGGAATGCCGCGACTTCGCGGACCATTGGGTCGGTGTTCAGCGTGAGGAATTCAAGCGCCTCGGCATCACGGGCACTTGGGACAAGCCCTACCTGACGATGGATTTCCGCGCCGAGCGGATCATCGCGGAAGAGTTCCAGAAATTCCTGATGAACGGGACGCTCTATCAGGGGTCGCAACCCATGATGTGGTCCCCCATCGAGCAAACGGTGCTGGCTGAGGCCGAGGTCGAATATCACGACAAGGACAGTTTCACGATCTGGGTGAAGTTCAAGGTGCTGATCGATGCCACGACACCCGCCGTCGAGGGTGATGTTGGGCAGGTCGAACCGCTCAGTGATTTGGACGGCGCGCATGTGGTGATCTGGACGACGACGCCCTGGACCATCCCGTCCAACAAGGCGGTCGCCTTCGGGCGGGACATCTCCTACGGCCTCTACAAGGTGACCGGCACGCCCGAGGAATGTTGGGCCAAGGTCGGCGACAGATACATCCTCGCGGATACCCGCGCGGCCGACGTCATGGCCCGCGCCCGGTTGGAGGATGGCCAGTGGCGGCGCCTGCGCGATGTAACTACAGAAGAACTACAGGATCTTTACGTGTTGCATCCCCTCGCAAACGCGCCCGGAGCGGACGGCGAATGGGACGAGCCGCGCGACTTCCGCCATGGCGATTTCGTCTCAGACGAGGAAGGCACCGGCTTCGTTCACTGCGCGCCGTCTCACGGGATGGAGGAGTACGAGCTCTATCGCGATCTCGGAATGCTGGATCAGGTTCTCACCTACAACGTGCTCGATGACGGGTCCTTCCGCGCCGGCCTGCCGTTCTTCGGCGGCAAGTATATCCTGTCCCGGAAGGGCGGCGAAGGTGATGCCAACAAGGCCGTCATCGACAAGCTGGCCGAGGTTGGCGGGCTGCTCGCGCGCGGGAAGATCAAGCATTCCTACCCGCATTCCTGGCGGTCCAAGGCCCCGATCATCTACCGCAACACGCCGCAATGGTTTGCCGCTATCGACAGGCCGGTGGGCGACGGTTTGGACATGCATGGCACCACGATCCGCGAGCGCGCCCTGACCGAGATCGACCACGTCAAATGGACCCCGCAATCGGGCCGCAACCGCCTGTACTCCATGATGGAATCGCGCCCCGATTGGGTTCTGGGCCGTCAACGCGCCTGGGGCGTTCCGCTGACCTGTTTCACCAAAAAGGGCGCCCTGCCGACGGACCCCGATTACCTTCTGCGGAACGAGGCCGTGAACCAGCGCATCCTCGACGCCTTCGAGGCCGAGGGCGCCGACGCGTGGTACAAGCCCGGCGCCAAGGAGCGGTTTCTGGGCAACGATGTGGACCCGAATGATTACGATCAAGTCTTCGACATCCTCGACGTGTGGTTCGACAGCGGCTCCACCCATGCCTTCGTCCTGCGCGACCGTGAGGATGGAACCGAAGACGGCATCGCCGATGTCTATATGGAAGGCACCGACCAGCACCGCGGGTGGTTCCATTCCTCGCTGCTGCAATCGGTCGGCACAACGGGGCGCGCGCCATATCGCAACGTGGTCACCCACGGGATGACGCTGGATGAAAAAGGCTTCAAACAGTCGAAATCATTGGGAAATATCACGCCACCCCAGGACGTCATCAACCAATATGGCGCGGATATCCTACGGCTCTGGGTGGCGCAGACGGACTATACCGCCGACCAGCGGATCGGGCCGGAAATCCTGAAAGGCACGGCGGACAGCTACCGCCGCCTACGCAACACGATGCGCTTCATGCTTGGGTCGCTGAACGACTTTACCGAGGCGGATCGCGTGGAGCCTGCCGACATGCCGGAGCTGGAACGCTGGGTGCTGCACCGGCTGGCGGAACTCGATCAGGTCGTCCGGGATGGCTACAAAGCGTTCGATTTCCAGGGCGTGTTTCAGGCCGTCTTCACCTTCGCCACGACCGATCTGTCGGCCTTCTATTTCGACATCCGCAAGGATGCCTTGTATTGCGACGGCGATACGCTCCGGCGGCGATCCGCGCGAACGGTGCTCGATATCCTGTTCCACCGGCTGACGACATGGCTGGCACCGATCCTGGTGTTCACGATGGAAGAGGTTTGGCTGGAGCGCTACCCGGGTGACGACAGCTCGATCCATCTGGTCGATATCCCCGAAACGCCCACCACATGGCGGGACGAGGCCTTGGCCACGAAATGGGCCAAGGTCCGCGCCGCGCGGCGCGTGGTGACGGCGGCGCTAGAGGTACAACGGCGCGACAAAGTCATCGGCGCCTCGCTGGAGGCCGCACCGGTTGTTCATGTCGAGGATGCGCATACGCTCGCCGCACTTAAGACCGTCGCGTTCGAGGATATGACCATCACCTCCGACATCGTGCTGACGGATGACCCGGCCCCCGCCGAGGCATTCCGCCTGCCAGAGATCGCTGGGATCGCTACAGTGTTCGAAAAGGCCGAAGGGCAGAAATGCCAGCGCTGCTGGAAGATCCTGCCCGATGTGGGAACCCACCGCCACGAAGGTGTCTGCGCGCGCTGCGACAGCGCGCTTTCATAAAAGATCTAAAAGGGCGTGCCGCGGCGCGCCCTTTCCCATCCGACATGCGCGTTTCAACCCTTCGCGAATGCACACAGGCTTGTGCCTTGGGTTTTGCCGCGCCGCGTCCTAGCTTGCCCGCAAATAGGACAAAGGACGCGACAGATGGCACGCCAAGAGGAATACACTCCCCCGAAAGTCTGGACCTGGGACGCCGAGAATGGCGGGGAATGGGCCAAGCTGAACCGGCCCATCGCGGGCGCCACCCATGACAAAGAGCTGCCGGTGGGCGACCATCCGTTTCAGCTCTACTCACTGGCCACGCCCAACGGTGTGAAGGTAACGCTGCTCTTCGAAGAACTGCTGGAGGCAGGCTATTCCGACGCAGAATATGACGCCTGGCTGATCAAGATCGGCGATGGCGATCAATTCGGCAGCGGCTTTGTCGAGCTGAACCCAAACTCGAAAATCCCCGCCCTACTGGACCGTTCGGGGCCAGAGCCCGTGCGGGTCTTCGAATCCGTTGCAATCATGATGCACCTCGCCGAGAAGTTCGACGCCTTCCTGGGACCTGCGAAGGCACGACCCGAATTGCTCAGCTGGTTGATGTGGCAGATGGGCAGCGCACCCTTCCTGGGCGGCGGCTTCGGGCATTTCTATGCCTATGCCCCCTACCCGATGGAATATCCCATCAACCGCTACGCGATGGAGACCAAGCGCCAGATGGACGTGTTGGACAAGCATTTGGCCGAAAACGAATGGATGGTCGGTGGCGAATATACCATCGCCGATATGGCGATTGCCCCCTGGTATGGGCGCCTGGCCCTGGGCGGCGCCTATAATGCGGGAGAATTCCTGTCGGTGCATGAATACAAGAACGTCATCGCCTGGGCCGAGCGGATCGAGGCCCGGCCCGGCGCCAAGCGCGGCAAGATGGTGAACCGCACGTTCGGAGAACCCCATGAACAGCTGCACGAACGCCACTCCGCAGAGGATTTCGCGACGAAGACGCAGGACAAGATTGGCTGAGATTTCCGACGATCAGATCGCCGAGGCGCTCCTGCGCCTTGGCGCCGAGCGGGCGGGGCGCACATTCTGTCCGTCGGAGGCCGCCAGGGCGGTGGCCAAGGATTGGCGCCCGCTGATGCCAGAGGTGCGGCGGGTGGCGAAACAGCTTGGCCTGCGCGCCACCCAGAGAGGCGTGCCGGTTGATCCCATTACGGCCCGCGGCCTGATCCGTTTGGCGCAGGATCCGGGTTGTGCGAAGGGCGCGCCAGACGCAGGTTAGGGCCATGGAACAGCGCATCTCTGTCGACACACCCCTCGGCCCCGTCTACCTGGAGGAGGCCGACGGCGCGATTGTCAAATCCGGCTGGCGCAAGGTGGACGCGGCTGCCGACACGCCGCTGCTGCGCGAAGCTGCGTCGGAGTTGGTGGCCTATTTCGACGGACAGCTGACAGAGTTCAGCGTCCCGATCCGCCACGGACGCAACGATGCGACCGGCGCCGTGTGGAATGCGATGCGGGCCATCCCCTTGGGCGACACGCGCACTTATGGCGATGTCGCGACAGAGGTTGGCATACCCGCCCAAGCGGTCGGTCAAGCCTGCGGGGCAAACAACATCCCAATCCTGATCCCCTGCCACAGGATACTCGGCACCGGCCATCTCGGCGGCTTTTCCGCTCCACAAGGCATCGAAGCAAAAGTATGGCTTTTGCGACATGAAGGCGCGGCAGGACTGTTAATATAGGTTAACAGATTTCCTTAACGCGATCAATCCCCGCTTTTATCCACAGCCTAGTCTGGCAGAGTGATCGCGGCGTCACCGGCCCGCATCATCCCCTTCGCCCGGTCAAATCGAAGATATGCCAGACCCGCACCATTGGCTTGCGTGTAGAGCGTTCCAACGGGTTTCTCCCCGGCATTGATCGGGGTTCCGACGGGGGCGGTGCCGCTGACCGCGACCGTAGCAAGCCCTTTGCGCAACTCGGTCTTGTGTTTCATCCGAGCGGTCACCTCCTGACCCACATAGCAGCCCTTGCGGTGATCAACACCGCCCAACCGGTCGAAGCCCACCTCTAGGATGTAGGTCTCATTCGGGACCAACTCGATCCCGGTTTCGGGGATCGAATGGGCCACGCGCAGCGCGTCCCAATCGATCGCGGGCACAGCACCGGTTGTACCATAAGCCCGCCAACCCAGATCCGGGTGACGCGGATCGACAAAGGCGTCTTCGGGCATATCGCCAGTCCCGCGGGTCACCGGCATGTTGGCCTCTTCAATCTGCACATCGGCGCGCAGGCGATACATCATCAACCGCTGCGCCAGTCCCGGCACCATATCTGATTTGACGTCGATCAGGATGTCATCACCGCGATCGAGCAAAAAGAAATCGGCCAGATACTTCCCCTGGGGTGTCAGCAAGGCGGAATAGACCAATTCGCTAGGCTCCGCGTCGCGGGTGACAAGGCCCTTCAGAAAGTCATGCGCATCCGCGCCGCTGATCCGCAACACGCTGCGATCCGTTGCTGTTTCGCCTGACATGGTTAAGCCCCCTTGATCCGTGATATCACAGGTAATCATCAGACCGTCCCGCGGCAACATTGACCGGCCAAAGGGGCCGCGATACCTCTGCCAAAACCCACCCCGTCCACGGAGCCGCCCCATGACCCTTGCCAATGGTCGCCATTATCTTGCCATTCCCGGACCATCGGTGATGCCCGATCGGGTCTTGCAGGCGATGCACCGGGCGGCGCCCAACATCTATGCTGGCGAATTGCCGGAGATGGTCGATGGGATGGTGCCGGACTTGAAGGCCGTGGCCCGCACGGAGCACAACGTGGCGATCTATATCGCTAATGGCCATGGCGCCTGGGAGGCCGCTTTGGTCAATATTCTCAGCCGCGGGGATAAGATCCTGGTTCTGGGCACCGGGCGGTTTTGCCTGGGATGGGGTGAAATGGCCAAGATGATGGGCGTTGACTGCCAGATCATCGATTTCGGCGCGCAATCGGATATCGACATGGCCCGCGTGGCCGAGGCGTTGGACGCCGATAAAGACCATGACATCAAAGCCGTGCTGGCCGTTCATGTCGACACGTCGACCAGTGTGAAGAACAATATCCAAGCTTTGCGCAAAACGCTGGATGAGGCGGGCCACCCCGCCCTCTTGTGCTCGGACAACATCGCGTGCCTGGCGGTCGACGATTTTCATATGGATGCGTGGGGCGTCGATGTGATGGTGACGGGCTGTCAGAAAGGTCTGATGACGCCGCCGGGCCTGTCTTTCGTCTATTTCAACGACCGTGCCGACAAGGCGCGCGACACGGCTCAATTGGTCACGTCCTATTGGGATTGGCGGCCCCGTGTCGAAGCGCCTGTGTTTTATCAGTATTTCTGTGGCACGGCGCCGACGCATCATCTTTATGGCTTGCGCAAGGCGCTGGATATGATCCTGCATGAGGAAGGTCTGGATGCGGTGATCCGGCGCCATCAGGTTCTGGCCCAGGCGATCTGGGCGGCGGTCGAAGTTTGGGGGCAGGCCGGCCCTGTCCGCCCGCAGATCGCCGAGCGGTCGAAACGCAGCCATGCCGTTACCACGCTGAATTTCGGGCCCGGAAACGGCCAGCGCCTGCGCGATTGGATGACCGATCAGGCGGGCGTGACCTTGGGTATCCCGCTGCCCGGCTCGCAGCCTGAAGGTGTCGCGCCCGAAGACATGCTGCGGATCGGCCATATGGGCCATGTGAACTCGCATATGGTGCTGGGTGTACTGTCGAGCCTGCAGGCCGGGATGACGGCCCTTCAGATCCCCCACGGTGCGACGGGTCTTGAGGCCGCGATGCGGGTGATCGCCGAAGCGGCCTAGCCTGCCTCGGCCAATGCCAAGGGCAAGGCGTCTGCAAAGGCATCCAGCGCCGCGTCAGGCGCACAGGACACGCGGATACAGCGGTCTTGCGGCGCGGTGAACGGCATCCGCACGAAGATGCCCCGAGCGACAAGCGCCTTGAGAACCGCCCGCGCATAATCGCCGTCGCGCCCGCAATCGATGGTCACGAAATTCGTGGCAGAGGGCAGTGGGATCAGCCCGTTGTCACGGGCAATGTCGCCGATCCGGTCTCGCGCTCTAGCGATCTGGGCAACGGTTTGAGTTAGGTAGGCCTGATCTTCAAGCGCCGCCTGGGCCGCCGCCTGCGCCACGCGACCAACGCCGAAATGATTGCGGATCTTGTTGAAGGCCAAAGCGAAATCCGGCGCCGCGAGCCCGTAGCCCACCCGCATCCCCGCCAAGCCGTAAGCCTTTGAAAACGTGCGAAACCGGATCACCCGCGGATGGGTCAAATCCAAGGGTGGGATTGCCTCGGCCGGGGCGGTGTCGGCATAGGCTTCGTCCAGCGCCAACACGCAACCCTCAGGCAACTTCGCGATCATATCCTGGATTGCGTCGGCCTTATGCCAGGAGCCCATCGGATTGTCGGGGTTGGCGAAGTAGATCAGCTTCGCGTCAAGCTCAGCAGCCTTCGCGATCAAAGCCTCGGGATCTTCATGATCACCCAAATAGGGCACTTTGTGTAATTGCCCGCCAAAGCCTGCGACATGGTAGTTAAAGGTCGGATAGGCTCCGTCGGAGGTCACAACCGCATCGCCGGGCTCGATCAACAGCCGCACCAGATAGCCGAGCAGGCCGTCAATCCCCTCCCCCACCACGATGTTTTCCGGTGAAATCGCGTGATGGGTGGCCAGCGCCGCACGCAAATCGTAATTTTCCGGGTCCCCATACATCCAGGCGCCGGAGGCCGCGTCAGCCAACGCCTGAATGGCAAGGGGCGAGGGGCCAAAGACACTTTCATTCGCCCCCAAACGCGCCAAAAAGGGCGCGCCGCGGCTGCGTTCCTGGGTTTCGGGGGCCACAAAGGGCACGGTGGCGGGCAGGCCCTGGGCCAGCTGAGTATAGCGCGGATCGGTCATGCCACCCGAGAAAGCGGAAAACGCACCGCGCCGCAAGCCTCAAGAAGACAGGCGCCGAAGACCGCCGCCCCAGTTCGATCCGGGGCAGCTAAGTCGGCTTAGTAGTTGTCTTCGCGCAAAAAGCGGGCGTTAACCCAGCCGCGCTCATATCCCTGCCAAGCCACATAGCACCAGTTTGCTGGGCCATAGCTGGTGGAGATCGTCTGGCAGCCCAAAAGCTGAACACCACGGGCATTGTGCGGCAGGCGATCCACGATGTGATAGCGCACGCCCGGACCGTAGCGCACGTTCAGTACGTCATAGGACGCGACGTTGTGCACGCGCCAGAAATCTGGGCCGTGACCGTCATTGCCATAGCCACCAGGGCCGTGACCGGTTGCTTGGGCGCTGGCGCTGAGCATCAGAACAAACGCGAAGATTAATGAAAGGCTGCGAAAAAAGGGGCTCATAACAAAGACTCCGACAAGAAGAATGCCCAAGCTTGCCCCAGGATGCGTAACCGATCAACGGCGGAAAACCGTCGCTCATGTGTCCCAGAAGAGCCAGAGCAAGAACGGACCGCCCAAAGAAAACAGCACTACCCCGCCAATTTGGCCGGTAAAATCGACGACCCCGTAGATCAACAATTCCTCAATCCCGGTGATCTGATAATCATCCAGGAACCAATCGACACCAAGGGAATAGATCCCCATGGCGATCAGCCACGACGTGGCGCACAGGACGATCCCAGCCAGTCGCCAGAACCATCGGCGCAGCGTCCGGATCACCCGACCTCGGCCAACCGCGCGAGCGCCTCTTTCAAGCGAGCCTCTTCCTCTTCGCGGGCCGCGAGGTTGTCTTGCGTTTCCTCTACCACTTCAGGCGGGGCGCTTTCGGCGAATTTCGGGTTGTTGAGCCGCCCGCGTAACCCGCCGAGTTCTTTCGCGAGTTTGCCCAGGGTCTTTTCCAACCGCGCCTTTTCTTCACCCACATCGATCAGATCCGCGATGGGCAGGCCGAATGTGCCGCCATCGACAGCAATGGTGACGGTGCCTTTCGGGAAGGCGTCAATCGGTGTGACTTCGGACAACCGCGCCAGGCGTTCGATCATCGCCGAGTTGCGGGCAAAGGCGCCCTGCCCCGCCGTGTCCAAATCGCTTTGCAGAAGCTGGCATTTCAGCCCCGCCGGAACGTGCATCTGTTGCCGGGCCGAGCGTATGGCTTCGATCAAGGAAATCACCCAGCGCATCTCACGCTCGGCATTTTCATCAATCAATTCAGATCCGTAGCTGGGCCAATCGGTATGGACCAACATCTTGGGCCGCTCGACGATTTCGCCCCAAAGCTCTTCGGTGATGAAGGGCATGGTCGGGTGCAGAAGGATCAGACATTGGTCGATGACCCAGGCCATCGTCGCGCGGGTTTCCGCGATGACGGCCTCATCGCCCGAGGCGAAAAGCGGCTTGGCAAATTCCAGATACCAGTCGCAGACCTTGCCCCAGACGAATTGATACAGCCCGTTCGCCGCATCGTTGAACCGATAGGCCGCCATCGCGTCATCATGGGTCAAACGGGCACGCGCGGTTTCGCCGATGATCCATTTATTCACTGTCTGCGTCACGCTGGCCGGGTCGAAATCGGCGCTGGGTTTGCACTCGTTCATTTCGGCAAAGCGCGCGGCGTTCCACAGTTTGGTGCCGAAATTCCGGTAACCCGCGATGCGGTCCTTGGACAGCTTCAGGTCACGCCCCATGGCGGCCATGGCGGTCATCGTGAAGCGCAGCGCATCGGCGCCGTATTCGTCGATCAGCTCCAGCGGGTCGAGCACGTTGCCCGTGCTTTTCGACATCTTCTTGCCCTTCTCGTCTCGGACCAGGGCATGCATGTAGACGTCTTTGAACGGCACCTCGTCCACGACGGCGAGCTGCATCATCATCATCCGCGCGACCCAGAAGAAGATCAGATCAAAGCCGGAGACGAGGACGGAAGTCGGGTGGTATTTCTGCAATTCCGCGGTCTGCTCCGGCCATCCCAGAGTACCGATGGGCCAGAGGCCGGAAGAGAACCAGGTGTCGAGCACGTCGGGATCGCGCCAAACCGGGTAGACAAGATGGGTCGGGTCTTGATTGACGGTATAATCTGCGAGACCCGCCGCCAGCATGTGCGCCGCCTCTGACCGATCGCTCACCTCGACAACGCGCGCATGGTTAAGAGGCGTCGGCAGTCCTGCCAGAACATCGTTGAACTGCTGAGACACATCATCGAAATCGGCGGCGCTATGATGCCGTTCATCGCCTTTTAGCAGGGTCTGAGCATCGAGGATGCGCATCATCTCGACTTCATCAAGCGCGCCATCACCCTCATCGTCGACAAAGCCATGGGCACTTAGATCAAATCCATACCAAACCGGGATCTGGTGTCCCCACCAGAGCTGGCGGGAGATCGTCCAGGGCTCGATATTTTCGAGCCAATGGAAATAGACCTTCCGCTGCTGATCGGGCATGATTTTGGTGCGGCGATCGCGAACGGCGTCGAGCGCGGGGCCGACGATTTTTGCTGTATCAACAAACCATTGGTCGGTCAGCATCGGCTCGATGACGACCTTCGACCGATCGCCGAAAGGCTGGGTGATCAGCTTGGCTTCGACCAGCGGAACTTGCGTGACCTCGTCGTCGATCTTCTTCTTGCCAAGGCGCGGGTCGTCGGACGTTGTCATAACGGCCAGGCCCTCGGCGGTGATCTCAGCGACGACCTTTTCACGGGCCTCGAACCGGTCGAGCCCGCGCAGATGGTCGGGCACCAGGTTCAGGGCGTCGACCTCCATTTCGGTCAGGGTTTTTTCAGCCTTTGCAACGGCTTGCGCTGTCGCCGCGGCGTCGGCATAGGGCACACCATCGTCACGCAAATGGCCTTTGGTGTCCATCAGCCGGTAGCACGGAATGTCCCCGCGTTTGGCGACAGCGTAATCGTTGAAATCGTGGGCGCCGGTGATCTTCACCGCGCCAGAGCCGAAATCTGGGTCGGGATATTCATCGGTGATAATCGGGATCTGGCGGCGGTATTCCTTGGGCCCGACCGGAATTTCGCAGAGTTTTCCAACGATTGGCGCATAACGTTCATCATCGGGATGAACCGCGACGGCGCCGTCACCCAGCATGGTTTCGGGCCGGGTTGTTGCGATGGAGATGTAGTCCCGTGTCTCGCGCAGGGTGACTTGCCCGTCCTCGTCTTTCTCGATGTATTCGTAGGTCGCGCCGCCGGCGAGCGGGTATTTGAAGTGCCACATGTGACCGGCGACATCGTTGTTCTCGACCTCAAGATCCGAGATCGCGGTTTCAAAATGCGGGTCCCAGTTGACCAGGCGTTTTCCCTTGTAGATCAAGCCCTTGTTGTACATATCCACAAAGACTTTGATCACCGCGTCGTGGAAATTCCCCTCTTCCCCATCGGGCGCGCCGGGGGCACCGGACATGGTGAAGGCCTCGCGCGACCAATCGCAGGAGGCGCCAAGGCGCTTGAGTTGTTCACGGATCGTGCCGCCGGATTTCGCCTTCCAGTCCCAGACGTGGCCCAGGAACTCATCACGGGACAGATCCCGACGCTGGATCTGCGACAACGACAATTCTCGTTCGACAACCATTTGGGTCGCAATCCCTGCGTGATCGGTGCCCGGTTGCCAGAGCGTGTCGAAGCCGCGCATCCGATGCCAACGGGTCAGAACGTCTTGTAATGTATTGTTAAAAGCGTGGCCCACATGGAGAACGCCGGTCACGTTGGGGGGCGGGATCATGATCGAAAACGGCTCAGCACCCGGCTTGGCATTGGCGCCAGCGGCAAAGCAATTCTCATCTTCCCATCGCGCGTAAATCCGCGCTTCGGCCTCGGCGGCGTTGAAACTCTTGTCCATGGGTCCGGCCCCTTCATTCGCTTGAAGGATGAGTTAGCGAGTTGGCACGGGAAGGCCAAGGGGGATTGGCGCAGAGGTCGCGATCTAGGTTGGCACCTCTGCCATCAGGTATATCAATCCTATATCAATTTGACCCGCGGGCCGCGCGGCGCGGTTCGGCGGTTTCGGCATCGATCAGATCGAGCACAGCCCCGGCGGCTTTTGTCAGGGCCGCGTCACCTAGATCGCCGACATCGATCCGCGCGCGGATCGGCATCTGGTCCGCACGGCGCAGGCGGCCATAGGCGGGGTCGTAATGCTCGGTGATCAGGGCCTGGGCCAGCTCCACATGGTTGCCCGCGGTCAGCATCCGCAGCCATGCCTCCACCACGCCGTGGCCCGCCAAGGCGCGCAACCCGTCGAGCCGGGCGCGCAGGTCGACAGTGTTCGATGCCAGATCGGCATATTGCGCCGCGAGATAGCGCGCGCGGTATTCGGGCGTGGTCTGCAGGACGATCCGGGGGCTGGCCTTCATCGCCCCCCAAAGAGCGGGCGGCAGGCGCAGCGCGCCGATGCGCGCGGATTCCGCCTCAACCAGCAAAGGGCGGGATGGGTCACACCCGCTCAGCGCGGTCAGGATCTCGGTTTCGAACCATTTTTGCGCCGGTTGCGGACCGTCGATATCGCCTAAGATCGACCCGCGATGGCACGCGAGCCCTTCCAGATCGAGAACCTGAGCCCCCATCGCCCCGGCGCGCCGCAAAATGTCAGTTTTCGCGGTGCCGGTGAACCCGTCGAGCCGCAGGATGTGAAACGGTAAAGCGGCGTCGTAAAGCTGCGCCACGACATGGCGGCGCCAGGATTGGTAGCCGCCCTCCAGCACATCGACGCGCCAGCCGATCTGCGACAGGATCGAGGCGAAACTGCCCGAGCGCTGCCCGCCGCGCCAGCAATAGACCAGAGGGCGCCAGCCGCCATCCCGGTTCATCAGATGCGTCTCAATCGCCGCCGCCGCATTGCGCGCCACGAGCGCAGCCCCGATCTTGCGGGCCTTAAAAGGGCTGTCCTGCGTATAAATCGTGCCGACGCGGGCGCGTTCGTCATTTGACAGGACCGGCATGTTCACCGCGCCCGGCACGTGGTCTTCGGCAAATTCCGACGGGCTGCGGACATCGATGATGCTGTCGAATCCCGCTCTGTTCAGCGCCGCGAGGTCCGTGAGCGTGTAGGGCACCTAAAATCCATCATCGTTCATCTTGCGGAACCGTTGGATCAGGCTGGACGTATCCCACCGCCCGCCGCCCATCTGCTGCACCTCGGCATAGAATTGATCGACCATCGCCGTGACTGGCATCGACAGTCCCATGTCCTTGCCTTGCGCCAGTGCGATGCCGAGATCCTTGCGCATCCAATCGACGGCGAAGCCGTGGTTGAACTCATTGTCGATCATCGTGCCCGCGCGGTTGGCCAATTGCCACGAGCCGCCAGCGCCCTGGCTGACCAGATCCGCCACCTTTTTGGCATCGAGCCCTGCGCGCATCGCCATGTAGAGCCCTTCGGACACGGCCTGGATCGCGCCGGCAATGCAGACCTGGTTGACCATTTTGACCAATTGCCCGCTACCGACCTCGCCAAAATGGACGGTGCCTTTGGAATAGGCCGCAATGATCGGTTTGGCGGCCTCAAAATGCGCCTCGTCGCCGCCGCACATGACGGCAAGCTGGCCGTTTTCAGCGCCTGCCTGGCCGCCCGAAACCGGCGCATCAACCCAGCCGATGCCTTTATCGGCGCCGATGGCGGCCAATTCGCGGGTGACGATGGCGGACACGGTCGTGTGGTCGACGAAAATCGCACCGTCTGACATGCCCGCGAAGGCGCCGTCATCGCCCAGCACGACCGAGCGCAAATCATCGTCGTTCCCGACACAGGCCATCACGAAATCGGCGCCCGACACAGCCTCTTTCGGGGTCGGTGCCCATTTGCCTCCGGTGTCAGAAGCCCATTGTTCGGCCTTCGATGTGGTGCGGTTATAGACCGTCACCTGATGGCCCGCGTTCAAAAGATGGGCCGCCATCGGGTAGCCCATGACCCCCAGGCCCAGGAATGTCACATGTGCCATGCTGTCCTCCGCTATGTACTTGGCCGGACCCTAGCAGCGGAGGGTCTGGTGTCCAGCCGGTTGGAGGTGGGCTTTGGGATCAGAGCCTGCGGCGCAGGCGGGCCAGCAAGATCGGCACCAGAACGGTCAAGATCAGCAGCCGCAGCACATGGTGCGCGGCGACAAAGGCAGGCTCCACCCCGATCTGCACGGCCATGGCGGCCATGATCTCGACCCCGCCCGGCGCAAAGGCGATCAGCAGCATAGCGGCGGGCAAGTCTAGGATACGGGCCGTGATCAGCGCGCCAATTGAGGCGATGGCGCAAGCGATCAACGTGGTCCCGATCCCGGCCAGCGCACCGTCCTTCAACTCTTGCAAGGTGATCCCGTTAAACCGTGTCCCGATCAGGGCTCCCATGGTGACAAAGGCGAAGGTGGTGATCCAAACAGGCGGCGCGCCGGTCACAAGCGCTGTGCCATGAAGCGCGCCGGACATGACCATACCCGCCAGGAGGAAGGCCGCGGGGATGTTCAGCCATTTGAACACGAAGCCTGTGGCAAGCGAGGCCAAAGCCACAAGCGCCAATGGCAGCGGCGGCAGGACCCCATAGGCGGTGGTTTGGACCCCGCCCTCAAATCCCGAGGCGACCAGGATCGCCGGAACCAGCAATGTCAGCAACAACACACGCATGGTCTGCACCAGGGCCACGCGCCGGAGGTCGGATTTCAGATCCGAACTGAGCCCCATCACATAGCTCAGATGCCCCGGCACCGAAGACAGCAAAGCCGTCATCGGGTCGAAGGCGAACATACGTTCCAGCAAGAGCCGTGCAAGGGTCAGAATTGTCAGCAAGCTGAGGGTCAGCACCGCCAGCGACAGCGGCCAGGTGATCGCGGTGGCGATGACATCGGGGGTGACGGTTGCGCCGATCCCGATCCCCAGGCCAAGGAAACACGCATCGCGCAAGGGTGTAGGGATCAAGCCACGCATCCCGGCCAGGCAGGCCAGCGTCACAAACAATGCGGGGCCGGTCAACATAGCGGCGGGCGCCCCCACCAGAGAGGCCAGTCCAGCGCCAGCACCGCCGACCAGAAGTGTCAGCGCGATATCGCGCGCGTCATGTGCCGTCATAGGTCCAACGATATTGGGGCGGTGTGGGGCCTTTGTTGCGGCCGCCCTGCTGGGTCTGTTCCCAGCTATGGGCGAGGATCCCGACGCTCCGCGAGAGGCAGAAAAAGCCCCGAGCCAGCGGGGCCGGGCAGCCCAGTTCCGCGAAGATCACGGCCGTCGCGCCATCGATGTTCATCGGCACCGGTTTGCCTTTTTCGCGCGCCAGGTCCGCCTGGATCGCGCGGCCGATCTGTCCGTAGGATCCGGGCACGCCGCCGGTTTCGGCGACCGCGTCGACCAGCTCCAACAGGCGCGGCGCGCGCGGATCGGTGGTGGTGTGAAAGCGGTGTCCAAAACCCGGCAGATAGGGCCCGTGCTCGGCGCGCCAGGTGTCGAGCGCAAGGCCCAGCCCCTCGGGCCCCGCGCGATCCACGTGATGGTAAAGGGCCAGTGCCTGCTCCCCCGCCCCGCCATGGACATCGCCCAGCATATTCAGCCCCGTGGCCATCGCCGATTGCAACCCGACGCCGCAGGTCGTCGCCATGCGCGCCGCGGCAATTGACGGCGCTTGCGGTCCGTGATCGACAGCGGCGACCAAAGCGGCCTCGAAAAGGTCGGCGCGCGGGCCGGAAATCTCTTCACCGGTGACCATCAGCCAGATCATCTGGGCAAAGCTGCGATGGCCGATCAGATCCTCGATCGGATGGCCGCGCAGATGGATGCGGCCGGGTTCCATATCGATGATCCGGGTGCGCCACCAATCGGAAACATCGCTCATATCGCGTCGTCCTTGGCCATGGTTTGGATCTCAACCTCGGAGTAGCCCAGTTCCCCCAGGATGTCCCGCGTGTCCTGCCCCAGAATGGGCGGAGGCGTGCCGACGAAGGGCCGCGTATCATCCATCCGGAACCCCGCCGTCACCACATCAATGGGCTGGCCCAGCCCCGGCACATCGTCGAACCGCGTGACCAGCCCGCGATCCGCGATCTGGGGGTGCGCCAGCGCCTGGGGCACGGTCAGGACGGGACCGGCAGGGATGCCTTGCGCGTTCAACGCCGCGACCCAATGGGCGGCGGGTCGGGTCGTCAGCACGGTTTCTAGCTCAGCGCGCAAGGCGTGGCGGTTGGCCTTGCGATCCTCTCGCGTGACAAAGCGGGGATCGTCGAGCAGGTCGTCGCGGCCCAAAAGCCGGGCAAGCGCCCGCCATTGTTCATCCTTGTTGGCGGCGATGTTGAGCGGCGCGTCTTGCGCCTGAAACAGGCCCGACGGCGCGGAGGTGGGATTTTCATTGCCATGGGCTTGGGGCGCCGCGCCGCCGATCAGATGGTTCGACACGACCCAACCCATCGTCGCCAGCGTCGCCTCCAGCATGGAAACGTCGATGAAGCTGCCGCGCTGGGGCGCGTTGAGCGCCGCGCTGATCGCCATCGCCGCTGTCAGCCCGCCAATCGTGTCGCTGATCGGATAGCCCACGCGAAACGGCGTGGTGCCGTCACCGGTGATCGACATGACGCCCGAAGCGCCCTGGATGATCTGGTCATAGGCAGGGTTTTGGGCCAGCTGGCCATCCTGTCCAAAGCCCGAAATGGCACAGTAGATGAGGCGCGGATTAACCTGGCGCAGGACCTCGTAAGAGAGGCCCAGACGCTCCATCACGCCGGGGCGGAAGTTTTCGACCAGCACGTCGGCGGTGCTGACCAGCCGTTTCAGAGCCGCCTTGCCCTTGGCGTGTTTAAGGTTGAGCGTAATGGATCTTTTGCCCGCATTCTGCGCCAGAAAGCTGATCCCCATCCCTTGCGCACTCAGCTCGGGCGAGGCCCCGAGATTGCGAGCCAGGTCGCCGCCTTTGGGCGTTTCGACCTTGATCACCTCGGCGCCAAGATGGGCCAGTTGGTGGCAGGCGAAGGGGCCTGCGAGGACGTTGGTCAGGTCGAGAACGCGGATATCGGCGAGGGGGGCGGTCATGAACAGACCTGTATCGCCAGGCCGGGGGTCAGTGTCATCGCCGTCTCGCAGGGTGGCGATCCAACTGCGTGGCTAGGGCACTTTATGGCTGCCAAATCCGCACTGCGAGTGAGCAAAGCGCATATGTCCACCAAATCGCCGCCCCGGGGGGCAGGACGGCGATGGCCCGGCGCGCTGTGCGCTTGAGTCCGGTCCGGGTGTATCATCTTTGGGCTGACTCAATCCCCATCGGCCACGCCCTTGGCCCGGTTGCGGGCGCGGGCGGCACGGAAGGTGGGCAGGACCACCAGGAACGCCGCCAGGACCAGCAGGCCAAGCGTCATCGGCCGTTCGAGGATGAAGTTCAACCCGCCCGCAAGCTGCATGGACCGGGCGAAGTTGTCCTCCAGCATAGTGCCCAGGATGAACCCGATCAGAAGCGGCGCCAGGGGGTAATCCGCAAAGCGTAGGATCGTCGCGATCACCCCGAAACCCACCAGGATCAGAAGCTCGGTCGCATTGTTCTGGCCGATATAGGCGCCCATCAGGGTGAAGAACAAAATGAAAGGGATCAAGTAGTTGCGCGGGATTGCCAGGATCTTCGCGATATAGGGGATCAGCGGCAGATTCAGGATCAGCAGAACCAGGTTGCCGATATACATCGAGATAATGACAGCCCAGAACACTTGCGGCTCATCCACCATCAGGCGCGGACCCGGCGTGACGTTGAGCGCGATCAGCGCGCCGAGCAGGATCGCCGTGGTGCCTGACCCGGGGATGCCGAGAGTCAAAAGCGGCACGAACGAGCCCGTACAGGCGGCGTTGTTGGCGGTTTCGGGCGCCGAGAGGCCCTTGACCGAGCCTTTGCCGAATTCCTTCTGCTCGTCCTTGGTGGCAAGATTGCGCTCGACGGCATAGCCCAGGAAGGACGCAATCGTGGCGCCCGCGCCGGGCAAGACCCCGATGAAGAAGCCCTGCACCGATTGCCGCCCGATGACAGGCGCGATGGCACGCCCCTCGGACCGGGTGATGCGCAGATTGTCGATCTTGCCGCCGCCGTCTTTGCCCGAACCCTGCACGGACCGGGCCGGATTCAGCACCAGAAACAGCGCCTCGGGCAAGGCGAACATCGCCATGGCGAGCGTGATAAAGGAGAAACCCGATTGCAGGTCCAATAAGCCAGCGGTGAAGCGAGGCATGTTGAACAAAGCGCCCTCGCCCACCGTGGCCATGATCAGGCCAAGGATGGTCATCATCAACGCCTTGCCCACCTGGCCGGTGCCCGCAAAGGCGGCGATGGCCGAAAGCCCCACGACCATCAGGGCGAAGTATTCCGCCGAGTGGAACAGCAGCGCGACCGAGCTGAGCATCGGTGCGAAGACCATCAGCAGGATCGCCCCGATTGTACCCCCCGCGAAAGACGAGACGGCGGCGATGGTCAGGGCCTTGCCCGCCAACCCCTTTTGAGCCATCGGATAGCCATCGAAGCTGGTCGCGACAGTGCCCGCGACCCCCGGCGCGTTCAACAGGATCGATGAGGTCGAGCCGCCGAAAATCGCGCCGTAATAGACGCCCGCGAGCAGGATTAGGGCAGCGGTCGGGTCGCCCAGCGTGATCGCGACAGGGATCATGATCGCGATGATCGACATCGGGCCAAGGCCCGGCAGCATGCCGATAAATGTGCCGATGATGCAGCCGAAGACCACCATCATCAGGTTGAACGGGTTGATCGCCGTCGACAGGCCGATCATCAATCCTTCAAGCATCGCGTGCCCCCCTTACGCCAGGAAGAACGGCCAGGGCCGCAGGAAAATGCCCAGCACTTCTTGCACAAGATACCAGACGAGGAAGGTGGCGATCGCCGCCACGGGGACCAGGACGTGCAACTTGCGCTCGCCCAAGATGAAGCCGCCGATACTGAGGAACAGGATGGTCGCGGCGATGAAGCCGATGGGGCGCAGGGAAAGCGCATAGGCGACCATCAGGGCCAGCAGGCCCAGAGCCTGACCAAGATTGTACTGGCCGAGATTGCGGTAATTGATGTCGGTGGCCGACGGCTCTTTGTCGGCGGCATCCGCTGACTTTTCGAGACCCAGTAGAACCACAAGCCCGACGAGGATACCGGCGATGCTCAGGACCTTCGGGAAGGTCGACGGCCAGACCGGATTGCGCTGCATGAAGGGCGGCAACAATTGGTCCATGGTAAAAAACGCGGCATAGCCGTAGACGCAGCATAGGCCGACGAAGATCAGCGCGATCCAACGATCCAACGCCATGGCTGTCCCCTCCCAATTTTTTGTGGAAAGCGCTGCGGGAATGAAGACCCGCAGCGCTGGTCGTTTTGGACGGTCTGTTGTTGTGGTTCGGAAAACGTCCTAGCCGCACTCAGACCCGGTCTTTAGAGGAACCCAAGTGTGCGCATTAGATCACCGATCTGCTGCTCTTGGTTTTCCAGGAAGGTCTCGAATTCCTCACCGGGATTATGGATATTCACCCAGCCGTTGCGGGCGCGGACGGCTTCCCATTCCTCGGTCTCATACATCGCCGCCAGGGCGCCGCGCATCGCTTCGACCTGCGCCTCGTCGATGCCGGGGGCCGCGAAGAAGCCGCGCCAGTTGACGAATTCAACGTCGAGCCCCTGCTCCATCATCGTCGGCGCGTCGGAGCCGTCGATCCGCTCTGGCGCGGTCACGCCAAGAATGCGCACCTCGCCCTGATCGGCCAGCGCAATGGCCTCGGAAAAGCCGGTGCTGAGCGCTTGGATCTCACCCGACAGAAGGCCCGCCATGGCCGCGCCGCCCGCATCATAGGGGATGTAGTTAAAGCCCGTGGGATCTTCGCCCGCCGCTTCCATCGCCATAGCCGCCACGAGGTGGTCCATACCGCCGGGGACCGAGCCGCCGCCAATGGCAAAGCTGGACGCATCGGCGCGATAGGCCCTCAGCAGATCTTCCATTGAGGTCAGCTCGCTATCGGCGGGCACGACCAGCGCGGCGTAATCGCCAATTGTCCCGGCCACGAGGGTCAGGTCGCGGAAGCTTTGCGGGAACACACCGGTCAGCGAGCGGATCACGATGGGCGTGGAATTCACCATCATCGTGTTGCCCATGCTTTCGGCATTCTCGATCAGATGGGCAATCGCCACACCACCGCCGCCACCGGACATGTTTTCGTAGGATGCGGTGCCGACAAGGCCCGAATCGGTCAGCGCCTCACCGGTGCCGCGCGCGGTGCCATCCCAACCGCCACCGGCGCCGCCGGGGATCAGGAAGTGAAGCTCGTCCAGCATTTGATGGCCATCAGCCTGTGCTGCACCGGAAAATGCCACCATTGCGGCGGCCGCGGTCATCATGACGCGACGCGTAAATCTCATTGGTTATTCCTCCCATAGTCAGACGGTCCTCTGCCGTCCATCCGCGCAAGCTGACATGCGAAGCTGACAAAAGCCTGACACGGGCGCGCGCCTCTGGGACCGATTCCCGGTGTCGCGATTTGCGGGCGGAGAGCTGGCGCCATCGGGGCGTGACGGGATCGACGCTTGGGTCGGCTCAGGCGCCAATCAGCTTGCTTTACGAAGGACTTAACAGCGTGCGCCCTTGCATATCCGCAGGCAGGATTGACTCGGGATCATTCGGCATTTAGGTGTTTATGTGTTTTGGTATACCAAAATATCAATTGCGCAGTGTTGGACAAAACTGCGCCCTAGGGAGGAATTGAAATGTCCCACTTCACCAAACCGCTTGTGCGGTCTCTTGTTTGCGGCACGGCCCTGGTTGCGGCCGCCGCACTACCAGCCACGGCGGATGATTTCCCAAGCCGCACGATTGAAGTCGTCACCCATGCCGGGAATGGCGGCGGCACCGATGTGACGACGCGTATGATGATGATCCGCGCCCGTCGCGGGCTGGATACCGATATGGTTGTCGTCAATCGCCGCGGTGGCGGCGGTGCGACGGCGATGGATTACTACCTGACGCTAGAGGCCGACGGTCACTCGATCCTGACCTACACGATTGGCCATGCCGCCACGATGGCACTGGGCAATACGGATATGACGCTGGACGATATCCGCCCGATCGCAAGGGCGACGGACGATCCGCAAATCCTGATGGTGCGCTGCGGTGAATTCGACAGCGCCGAGGCCTTCGTCGAGGCGCAGCGGGAAGAAGGGCTGACCTATGGCACGACGCATCTGGGTGGCATCGATGATGTGTCGGCCTTTATGTTCGCACGTAACGGCGACCTTGCCACGCCTCAGATCCTGCCCTTTGAGGGCGGTGGCGAACTCGCCACCCAACTGATCGCAGGCGCCGTGGATGTGGCGGTTTTGAATCTGGCGGAAGCGGGGTCGCAGATCGAAGCGGGTGAGGTTTGCCCCATCGTTGTGATGGCGCCTGAGCGGATGCCGGCCCTGCCCGACGTGGCGACGGCGGCGGACCTGGGGATCGACGCCAATTTCTCGACCGTGCGGGGCTTTGTCGTCCATGCCGATACGCCCGATGACGTGGCCGCACGCCTGGAAGAGGCGCTGATCGAGGCGATGGAGCATCCGGTCTATCAGGCCTTCCTCGACTCGGCGGGGCTGGACGCAACCTCGGTCGCCGGATCCGAGGTTTGGGGCGATCAGATCACCTCGATGATGGGCGATATGGATGCCGCCCTGCGCGATCTGGGCTTCATCGAGTAAAGCGAACCGCGCGCGCCGGGTCCGCCTGGCGTGCGCGGTCGCTTGAGGTACATCGCACCGCATGACCACGTTTCGGGAGACCACGAGATGAGCCGATATGCAGTCCCCATCGGACTGATTTTGTTCTGCGGGCTGGCCTATTGGCAGACGACGCAGTTTGATCGCGTCCCGCCGATCCTGTTGCGCGGCATGCAGCCCGCCGATTTCCCGCAACTTGTCCTGTGGTTGATCGTGGGGTTGAGCGTGATCCTTCTGATCCAGGCTTGGCGCAACGGGCCCGCGGCGCCGAAGGCGGAGAACGGATCCGAGGATCTGGCGCAGGCGATGTCGCCGTCGGTCTGGAAAACGATGGGGCTGTTCCTGGTGTTTGCTGCCCTGGCGCCGGTCGACCTGTTCCTGGGTTTGGGCGCCTTCGCGCTGTGCCTGGCCGCCCTGTGGGGCGAGCGGCGGATCTGGGCGCTGATGCTGGTGGCGCTGATCTCGCCCGCTTTGGTGTTTCTTCTGTTTGACCAGGTTTTCGAGGTCCGCTTCCCGCGCGGCCTGTTGACCAACTTTTGGTACGGGTGACGGCCATGGATGCTTTCTTTGCCGGATTGTCCGCGATTGCCGACCCCAACCTGTTGATCCTGATTTTCATGGCCACGTTGGGCGGTGTTATCATCGGCGCGTTGCCGGGGTTGAACGCCACAACGGGCGCGGCCCTGTTGCTGCCCTTCACCATCACGATGGACCCAATCCCGGCCATTGCGATCCTGACGACGATCTACTGCGCGGCCACCTTTGCGGGTGCGATCACGGCGATCCTGATCAACACACCCGGCACCTCGGCCAGTGCGACGACCTGCCTGGACGGCTACCCGATGGCGCAACGGGGCGAGGCCGGGCGGGCGCTTGGGATGGCGACGGTGTCGTCCACGATGGGCGGCATCATCTCGGTCGTCTGTCTGATGGCGGCGGCACCCCTGATGGCACGGGCCGCGTATAATTTCGCCCCGCCGGAATACTTCGCGCTGACCGTCTTTGGCCTGTCGATGCTGGCGACCATCGGCGACGGCTCACCGGTAAAGAACCTGATCGCGGGCGCGTTGGGGGTGCTGGCCGCGACCGTCGGGAAAGACCTGCTGACCACGGTGGAACGCTTCACTTATGGCATGTCGGAACTGACCGAAGGCATCGGGTTCGTACCCGTCATGATCGGCCTTTTCGGTATCTCGGAATTGCTGGTTCAGGCCGACCGTCTGACCGTTGAGCGGCGGCAGGTGATGATGAAAGCGATCAAGCTGCCGAGCCGCGAGGACTACAAGCGCGTCTGGAAGACCATCCTGCGATCATCGGGTATTGGAACATTCATCGGCATCCTGCCCGCCGAGGGCGCCACCGTCGCCTCGATGATCGGCTATAACGAAGCGCGGCGCTGGTCGAAAACGCCCGAGCAATTCGGCAAAGGCGCCATCGAAGGCATCGCCGGGTCGGAGGCTGCGAACAACTCGGCCACCGGTGGCGCAATGGTCCCCACGCTGGCGCTTGGCATCCCCGGCAGCCCGACCGCCGCCGTCATCCTGGCGGGCCTGATGATCCATGGGTTGCAGCCTGGGCCAACCATGTTCACCGAACAGGCCGAATTTGCCTTCGCGATCTTCTGGGCGATGCTGTTTGTGAACATCCTGTTCATTTTCGTCGGGCTCTTTGGCGCCAAGATCTTCGCGCGGATCACCTTCGTGCCGATCCAGATCCTATGGCCGATCGTCTTCACCTTTTCCATCGTGGGGGCCTATGCGCTGGATCAATCCTTCCTGGATGTCTGGATTGCCATCGGCGCCGGGTTCCTGGGCTATTTCATGCGGCGCTTCGGCTATTCGGTCGTGCCATTGGCCATTGGCCTGATCCTGGGCGGGATGCTGGAAAAACGTCTGGGCCAGTCGCTGATCATGCTGGACGATCAATGGTGGCTGATGCTGACCCGCCCGCTGTGCATTGTGTTCTTTGCTTTGACCTTCCTTGCGCTGTTTGGGCCGTTCCTGTGGAAACGCCTGTTTACCCAGCGCGATCCTCTGAAATCGATGGGGGAATGACCCGATGACCAAGATTAAATCCGTCCGTGCCAAGGTCTGGAACTGGACGGGCAAGACAGTTCCGCCACAGGGCAATTTCTGCACCAATGCCAGTGATGCGCTTTATGAGCGCGGCGATGCGATGGGCAGCTTTCGGTTCCACCAATGGCTGACCTGCGAGGTGGAGACTGAGGATGGCACGGTTGGCTTGGGCAACGCGGCGCTGGCGCCGGGCTTGGTGAAGGCTACGATCGATCAATATCTCGCGCCCATGGTAATCGGCGAAGATCCGTTCGACTATGCCTATCTGTGGGAGAAGATGTACCGCAAGACCCATGCCTGGGGCCGCAAGGGCGTAGGCATGACGGCGATCTCGGCGGTGGATATCGCGATCTGGGATCTGATGGGCAAGCTGACGGGCAAGCCTGTCTTCAAGCTACTGGGCGGGCGCACCAAAGAGGCGATCCCGGTCTATTACTCCAAGCTCTATTCCGGGCCCATCGAGGCCATGCAGGCCGAAGCCGCCGAGGCGCAGAAGAATGGCTATCAGGGCTACAAGATGCGCTTTGGCTGGGGGCCGAAGGACGGCATGACAGGCATGCGCGAGAACCTCAAACGTGTTGAAGCCGTACGCGAGGTGATCGGCTATGACGTCGATCTGATGCTGGAATGCTATATGGGCTGGAACCTGGATTACACGCGCCGGATGCTGCCCAAGCTGGAGCGGTTCGAGCCGCGCTGGCTGGAGGAACCGGTCATCGCCGACGACATGCACGGCTATGCCGATCTGAACCGCGGACCGATCCCGATTTCGGGCGGGGAGCATGAGTTTAGCCTGATGGGCTTCCGGCAGCTTTTGGATATGAAGGCCGTCAGCGTCATCCAATACGACACCAACCGCGTGGGCGGGATCACTGCAGCGCAGAAGATCAACGCGCTGGCCGAAGCTTATCAGGTGCCCGTCATCCCCCATGCGGGGCAGATGCACAATTACCACCTGACGATGGCGAACGTGAATTGCCCGATCTCGGAATATTTCCCGGTCTTCGATGTCGAGGTGGGCAATGAGCTGTTCTACTACGTGTTCGATGGCGATCCGGCGGCGGAAAACGGGATGCTGCAATTGGCCGATGATGTGCCTGGGTTGGGCTTGAGCCTGTCGGAGCAGCACCTGACCGATTTCGATATCGAGGAGTGAGGGATGGCTGTCTATTCTGGGATCTGGCCGGTTGCGCCGACGCCGTTTCACGAGGACGGGACTGTCGATTACGATGGTATGAACCGCGTGCTCGATTGCATGATCGATCAGGGCAGTGACGGCATCTGCATACTGGCGAATTTCTCGGAGCAGTTCCTGATCACCGATGAGGAACGGTGCCTGTTGACTGAGCGCAGCCTAGCCCATGTGGCCGGGCGCGTGCCGGTGATCGTGACGATCAGCCACTTTGCTACTCAGATCGCGGTGGATCGCGCGGCCCATGCCAAGGCCCATGGCGCGGCGATGGTGATGATGATGCCGCCCTATCATGGGGCGCTGATGCGAGGCACGGCGGAGCAGACCTTTGAGCAATTCGCCCTTGTGGGCGAGGTCGGACTGCCGATCATGGTGCAGGACGCGCCTTTGTCGGGTGTCGATCTGCCAGTGCCGCTTTTGGTGCGAATGGCGCGCGAGATCGAGATGGTGAAGCTGTTCAAGATCGAATGCCCACAAGCCGCCGCGAAGCTGCGCGCCCTGGTGGCCGAAGGCGGCAACGCAATTGAGGGCCCGTTTGACGGCGAAGAGGCAATCACGCTGATGGCTGATCTGGATGCGGGCGCGACCGGCGCGATGACCTCGGCCATGATCCCCGACCAGATCAAACCGGTGATCAGTCATCATGCGGCGGGCGACCGTGGCGCTGCCCAAGCCGCCTATGCCCGCGTGCTGCCTGCGGTGAATTTCGAAAATCGGCAATGCGGCTTTCGCTCTGCCAAGGCCGTAATGGTTGAAGGCGGCGTGATCCGCAGCGAGACCTGCCGCCACCCGATCCCGCCTTTGCACCCTGACACACGGGCGCAACTGTTGGAACTGGTCCGCCCACTTGATCCTATCGCTCTGAAATGGGGGCATTAAGATGTCTGCCATGGCAGATTTGAAACAAGCATTGTCCGAGGTGGGCGGCGTCACGCGCTCGCTCAGCCTGGCCGAAGACGCGGCGCAAAAGATCCGCGAAATGATCCTGTTGGAAAAGCTTTCGCCGGGCACCGCCTTGCCCGAACGGGATTTGGCCGATGCTTTGGGCGTCAGCCGCACGCCGATGCGCGAAGCGATCAAGCTGTTGGCCAATGACGGCCTGGTACAATACACGGCCTCGCGCCGCCCATTTGTGGCGGATCCGTCCTGGGAAGAGATCTGTGACTACCTCCGTGTTCAAGGCGCGTTGGAAGCGCTGGCGGGCGAGTTGGCCTGCGCGGAAGCGAGCGACGCGCAATTGCAGGAAGTTGACCGCCTGAACCAAGAGATCCTGAACGGCGCCGATGGCGATAAGGTGGCCGCGTTCAACCGCGACATGGCGTTTCACAGTGCCATCGTCCGTGCCTCGGGCAATGAGGCACTGATCGAAACCCATGCGCGCTACAATGCGCGGCTGTGGCGGGCGCGCTTCATGTCATCCCAACGCCGGGTCAGCCGCGAGAGCACTCGCCAGGAACACGCTTTGATCGTCGAAGCGTTGTTGGCACGGGACGCGTTGGCATCCTCCAAAGCCTTGAAACAGCACCTGAAAACCGCAGAAAGCAACATCGCCGAGGCGATGCGTGAACGGGCCATGATGGCCGGAGAGTGATCTGATGACAAAACCGAGACTTGCGATCATCCCGGGCGATCCGTCCGGGATAGGGCCGGAGCTTATGGCCCGGCTGCTGAACTCCGACGGAGTGCGCGACGCTGCGGAGATCCTTTTGATCGGCGATGGGCATCTGTGGCGGCAAGGGGCGGAACAGGCCGATTTGCCGGTGGATCCCGTTGGAATCGGCGAAGGCGATGTGCCAGGATTTGAGGGGCTGTGTCACCTTGATATGGAGACGATCGCGCCCACCGAGGTGAAGCGCGCCGAAGTCACAGTGGAAAGCGGCAGAAGTGCGCTCCGCACGCTCGACAAGGCGTTGGATCTGGCCATGGTAGGCCATGTCGATGGGGTGCTGTTCGGGCCGTTCAACAAAGCCGCGCTGACAGCGGCGGGCCTGAATGCGGAGGATGAGCATCGCTATATGGCGCGCTATCTGGGATTTGACGGGTATCACAGCGAAATCAATGTCTTGGATGAGCTGATGACAACCCGTGTGACGTCTCATATCGGGTTGAAGGACGTCGCAGACAACATCTCGGGCGATGGGGTGCGCCGTGCTGTGACCCTGGCCCATGACACGCTGGTACAATCCGGCAAAACCCGCCCCCATGTGGCCGTCGCCGCGCTCAACCCTCATGCGGGGGACAATGGCAAATTCGGCCGGGAAGAGATCGATATTCTGGAGCCGGTCGTGGCCGAATTTCAGGACCGCCAGATGCATGTGACCGGCCCGTGGCCATCGGACACCGTATTTCTGAAGGCGAAGGTGGGTGAGGTCGACGCCGTGGTAACGATGTATCACGACCAGGGCCAAATCGCGATCAAGCTGATGGGATTTGACCGCGGCGTGACCGTTGCGGGCGGCCTTCCGATACCGGTCACGACGCCGGCCCATGGCACCGCCTTCGATATCGCGGGCCAGGGCGTTGCCAATCCCGGCGCGACCCGCGCGGCCTTTGACCTTCTGGTGCGGCTGGCCAAGACCCACCTCGCCCAACGCCACGCTTCGACAGAATAGGATAAGACCATGCTGACAGGACACCATCTGATCGACGGAACCTGGACCGGATCCGACAGCCAGCTTGATGCGCCGGATAGCCCGCTGCGCGGCGTGCATCAGGTGAGCGAGGCGCAGATCGATGCTGCGGCCCGGGCCGCACGCGCGGCGTTTCGCCCCTATAGCGCGACCAGCATCGAGGCACGCGCCCGGTTTCTGACCGCCATCGCCGAAGAAATCGACGCGCGGGGTGATCAGATCACCGAGGCCGCGATGGCCGAATCCGGTTTGCCGGAGGCGCGTTTGGTGGGCGAACGAGGCCGCACAATGGGTCAGTTACGCCTGTTTGCGGATCTGATCCTGGCCGATGGCTTTCCCGATACACGCCATGATGCCGCCCTGCCCGACCGGCAACCTCTGCCGCGCCCGGATCTGCAGCTGACGCATATTCCGCTGGGTCCGGTGGTGGTGTTCGGCGCCTCGAACTTTCCGCTGGCCTTTTCCACCGCTGGCGGCGACACGGCCTCGGCCCTGGCCGCGGGATGTCCAGTGATCGTCAAGGGGCACCCCGCCCACCCTGCCACGGGCGAGCTTGTGGCCCAGGCCATCGAGGCCGCCGTTGCACGCTGCGAGATGCCAAAAGCGGTGTTCCAAATGGTCCACGGTGCGGCCCCCGCTACCGGGGCCGGTCTGGTCCAACACCCTGAAGTCGCAGCGGTGGGCTTCACCGGATCGCTCGGCGCCGGACGCGCCTTGTTCGATCTGTGCGCCGCGCGGCCCAAGCCGATCCCGTTTTACGGTGAGCTTGGATCAATCAACCCAGTCTTCTGCCTGCCCAATGCCTTGGAGACACGCGGCGCCGCGATTGGTGCGGGCTGGGTCGCCTCTCTGGCCATGGGCGCGGGGCAGTTCTGTACCAATCCGGGTGTCTTGATTGGCGTGAAAAGCGCCGGACTTGAGGCGTTGGAAACCACCGTGGTGCAGGCCGCGACCGAGGCCGCGCCGCAAAAGATGCTGACGGACCGGATCTGTGAAAGCTATGCCAAGGCTGTCGCCGATCTGGACGGCAAAATCTCGACGCTGGCCCGCGGCCAAGACGCGACCGGCGACCGGATGGGGCAGCCTGTGGTGTTCAAAACCGATGCCGCAGCATGGCTGGCCACACCGGATCTGCATCATGAAGTGTTTGGCGCCGCGGGCATTCTCGTGGCCTGTGAGGATGAGGCCGAGATGCTGGCCGTGGCAGAGGCTTTAGAGGGTCAATTGACGGCGACATTGCAACTCGACATGCCCGGGGATGCCGCATCGGCGCGCGCGCTGCTGCCAGTGCTGGAAGAACGCGCCGGGCGCATCCTGTGCAATGGCTTCCCTACGGGGGTCGAGGTGTGTTCGGCCATGATGCATGGCGGACCCTATCCGGCCTCGACCGACAGCCGGTCGACCTCGGTCGGGACATTGGCGATCCAGCGATGGCTGCGCCCGATCAGCTACCAGGACATGCCATTGGACCTGGTGCGGCCAGAGCTGCGCTAGCGTTTATGGCGTATGCGCGCGGCCTTAGGCGGTTGCGCGCATCGCCACCTCCCGGCACTCTGCCCGTCGGGAGGACGTATCGCGATGCGGTTTTTGCTGGTCGAGGACAATCATGAATTGGCCGAGGGTATCGTGCAGCGCTTGGCGCTGGACGGCCATGCGGTGGATCACGCCGCGACCCTGTCGGAGGCCGAGGATTGCCTGGCCGTCGCAGACTACGATCTGATCTTGCTGGATGTAATGCTGCCCGACGGGGATGGGCGCGATTTTCTGGCGCGATCACGGGACCGCCTGACCACCCCAGTGATCGTCCTGACGGCGCGCAGCCAGATCAGCGACCGGGTCGGTGCGTTGGATCAGGGCGCCGACGACTACATCACGAAACCCTTTGATTTCAGCGAGCTAGAAGCGCGTTGCCGGGCCGTTCTGCGGCGCCGCGGAGGGGCTGCACGCAACGAAATCGCCTTGGGCGCGGCTTTGTTCGATCCCACCGCAGGCACTTTGCGCCATGGCGGCGCGACGCTGGATCTGCGCAATCGCGAATTGCGGCTGCTGGAGGTTTTTGCGCGCAATCCGGGGCAGATCCTGTCGAAATCCCAACTGCTCGACCGGTTGTTCAGTCAGGATGCGGATGTCACAGAAAACGCCATCGAGGTCTATGTCGGGCGCCTGCGCAAAAAGCTCGATGGCGCAGGTGTGCGGATCGAGACGGTGCGCGGCTTGGGTTATCGGATGAGCACATGAGCGTCCAACCCTCCTGGCCCATCGCACGCAAGCTGACGTTGTTTCTGGCGGCCATGGTGGCGCTGCTGGCCCTGGTGAGCTGGGCGATGGTCACAAGTTTCGCACGAGAGGCCGCCGGGCGCACGCAGGACAACATCCTGGCAGCCTCCGCCACCTCGATCGCAGAAACCCTCCGATCAGAAGCGGGGCAAATCCGCTTGGAGCTGCCCTATTCCGCTTTTTCGATGCTGGGGGCGATCAGCGAAGATCGCGTGTTCTATCGTGTATCGGCGGGCAGTGATCTGTTGACTGGTTATGCGGATCTTGAGGGGCCAGACGTGGCCACAGGCGACGTGGCCTTCGACACGATGCCCTTTCGAGGGACGACGGTGCGCGCGGTCAGCGTGCGGCGCACCGTGCTGAGCGACGGGCGCGTGGTGCCGATCACCGTGACATTGGCGCAAACCCGCAGCGGTGTGCAGGGCATCGCGGCGGGTCTGTCGCGGCAGGCGGCGCTTCTGTCAGGTGTCGTGTTTTTGCTTGCGGTGGGAATCGCAGCCTATGCGGTGCGCGCGTCGCTCAAACCACTCAACACCATGGCGCAGCACGTCGCCACGCGCGGCCCTTCGGATTTGCGCCCGCTCAGGCGGCAGGGCCCGCCAGAATTGATGCCGTTGGTCCGCGCCTTGAATCGGCTGATGGAACGGCTGGGCGGATCGCTGCGGCGGTCTGAGGATTTCATCGCAGAGGCCGCGCATCGGGTGCGGACGCCATTGGCTGTCGTGCGCACACAGGCCGAGATCGCACTGCATTCGGTGGAGGAAGAGGGGCAGAAACAAACGCTTAGGCGCGTGATCCGCGCCGTCGATGAAAGCTCGCGTTCTGCCAGCCAGCTTTTGGATCACGCGATGGTCTCGCTCCGCGCCGACGATCTGGCGCGCGACCGCGTGGATCTGCCCGCCTTGGCGGGCAATGTCGCCGATGCATTGCGACCCACAGCAGAGATGAAGGATATCGACATCGCCGTCGATGCGATGCCTGCCGCGGCGCTTGGCGATGCGATCCTGATCCAGAATGCGCTGCGCAATGTGTTGGACAATGCGATCAAATATTCGCCCGCCGAAACGGTGGTGCGGCTAAGCGTGCAAAATGGCGGCGGAGAGGCACGGATCGAGGTGCGCGATCAGGGCCCCGGCTTTGGAGACGAATCCGCTGCGCATCTGACGGAACGGTTCCGCCGCGGTGAGCAGGTCGAAGGCATCGTCGGCTCTGGCCTGGGACTCACCATCGCAGATGAGGCCCTGGCAGCCCATGGCGGACGGTTGGAACTGAATGACAATACGGGAAGGCCGGGCGCATGCGTGTCGTTGATTTTGCCCGCGGCCTAGCGCTGATCCTCTGGGCCGCCGCCGCCCCTGCACAAGAGTTCGAGATCGAGGATCAGCGCAGCTATCCGGGCGCAGGCAATGCTATGCTGCGGGTGATCTCAACCGCAGATCTGCATGTATTCGAACCGTTTCTATTGCGCTTCCAGGCCGCCAATCCCGAAATCGGGATCGACTATATCACCGCTTCCTCCGCAGAGCTGAACCGGGCGATCCGCACCGGCGCCGTGTTCGATCTGGCGCTGTCATCGGCCATGGATCTGCAATTCACGCTGGCCAATGACGGCTATGCGCAAAGCTATGCCAGCGCCGTCACCGCCAGCCTGCCCGATTGGGCGCGCTGGCGCGATCAGCTTTTCGCCTTCACCGCAGAGCCTGCCGTTATCGTGGTGAATGAGGCGCGTTTTGCGGGCCTGCCCCTACCGCGCACACGGGCGGAATTGGTGACCCTGTTGCGCGACAACCCTGAGCGGTTTTCCGGTGCGCTTGGGACCTACGATCTGCATGTCAGTGGTCTGGGCTACCTCTTTGCCACGCAGGAGGCACGGTCATCGGATGCATTCTGGCGCTTGACCGAAGTAATGGGGCGGTTGGACGCAAGGCTATATTGCTGCTCGTCGCAGATGATCGACGATGTCGCCTCGGGCGAGTTGGCTTTGGCGTATAACGTATTGGGATCTTATGCCGAGGCACGGTTGGGCCATGAAGATGGCCTGGCCATCTTGCCATTGGAAGATTTTGCCAATGTCATGCTGCGCACCGCGCTGATCCCGGCCACGGCGGCAGAGGTGGAGGCTGCGGGCGCCATGTTGGACGCGCTGCTGGCCGAAGGAATGGGCGCCGGGTCTGCACCCGTATTGCCACCGCTGCAAAGCCGCGACGCGGGCAGCGATGCGCCCTTTGCGCCGATCCGCCTAGGCCCCGCCCTGATGGTGTATTTGGATCGCTTGAACCGCGAAAGCTTTCTGGCGGCATGGGATGCTGCGCTTTTGCAGCAATAGGCACGTTTCAGGCGAATGCAGCCAGCAACGCCGCATTGCCACCGGCCGCCGTCGTGTCGATACAGATATGGCGTTCGAGGATCAGGAAGGGCGCAGGGTTTTTGGCGCAAATCAGCGGCAATATCGGCCCCGAACGCGCCGCGAGGGCCTGTCGATAGGCGCGGGCATGCTCCTCTTCCCCCCAGAAAATCGCGGCGGCAAATGGGCCCCGCGCGGTCACGGCGTCAGGCGACACGTCCGGGGCTCGGATGGCGGTGCATCCGCACGCCGCAACAGCGCGCGCTTGGACATCCGCAGCATCCGATCCCGGCCCCAAGCACAACACCGCCCCGCGGGGATGCGTGCTCAAACGGTTGGTTTCACCAGTTGGGCCGGGCAGTAGACGTTCGCCAACCGGCTGGATTTTGTCCGGCTCCGGTCGGGCAAAACGCGCGACATAGGCGGGACCGCCAGCTTTCGGCCCTGTACCGGACAAGCCCTGACCGCCAAACGGCTGTGAGCCGACAATCGCACCGATCTGGTTGCGGTTCACATAGAGGTTCCCGGCGGCGACACGATCCGTAATCTCGGCCACGCGTGCGTCGATCCGAGTATGCAGCCCAAAGGTCAGTCCATAGCCGGTGGCATTGATCCCAGCGATCACCGCGTCCAATTCGTCGGCCTGAAAGCGTGCAACGTGCAGGACGGGGCCAAAAATTTCTTGCTTCAAATCGGCGATAGATGTGACTTCAATCAAGCTCGGCGGCACAAACGTCCCGACGCCTGGCGCGGCGGTTTGGTGCAATAGGCGTGCGCCGGATTGATCGATATGGGTTCTGATTGCGGCTTGGGCCCCTGCGTCGATGACGGGGCCGATATCTGTGTCGCGCTGCCACGGATCGCCTGCACGAAGCGCATCCATCGCGCCTTTCAACATCTCCAGAAACCGATCGGCGATGTCATCTTGCACATAAAGGCAACGCAGAGCAGAACAACGTTGTCCCGCCGATTGGAAGGCCGATTGCACTACGTCCTTTACGGCCTGTTCGGGCAAGGCTGTGCTGTCGACAATCATTGCGTTGATGCCACCGGTCTCGGCAATCAGAGGCGCGGCAGGGTGCAAATGCGCCGCCATGCTGCGGTTGATCGCCTGCGCAGTTGCGGTGGAGCCGGTAAAGGCGACGGCGTCGATCCGCGCATCCGAGGTGAGCGTGGCACCGATTGAGGCGCCCTCCCCGGGGATCAATTGCAATGCGCTGTCTGGCACACCCGCCTGGTGCAGCAGCCCGACCGCACGGGCGGCGATCAGCGGCGTCGCCTCGGCGGGTTTGGCCAGCACAGCATTCCCTGCCGCCAGCGCAGCCGCGATCTGACCGGTGAAGATGGCGAGTGGAAAATTCCAAGGGCTAATACAGGTGACGCGGCCCAGAGGTGGCGTTGTCAGTTCAGAGATCCGAGCCGCGTAATAGCGCAAAAAATCGACCGCCTCGCGCAGTTCGGCCTCGCAATCTAACAGGGTTTTTCCGGCCTCTCGCGCGAGCAACGCAAATAGTTCTGGCGCATTGGCTTCATAGAGCTCCGCCGCGCGGGCCAGAACATCGGCGCGATTGCTGGCGTCCCAAGGCTGAGCGCGTGTTATGGCGGCTTGCGCGTCGCCGACTGTGGCGTGACGTACATAACCGACCACGTCGGAGGGATCAGCCGGGTTGAGGATGGCATTGGGGGTGCCCGTTCCAACCCCGGCCTGCCAGGTCGTCTCCCGAAACGCGGCGCGGTCGCGATCAAGTGCCTCCAGCGTGACCGGATCGGTAAGGTCATGCCCGGTAGAGTTGACGCGCTCCGGCGCGTATAGATCCGCAGGTGCGGTGACACCGTTTGTGTTGGACAGCGCCCCAAACGGGTCCGCTGCAACCTCGGCTGGCGGCACAGTATCGTCCATGATCTTGTGGACGAAGGATGAATTGGCACCGTTTTCCAACAATCTGCGCACAAGATAGGCCAACAGGTCCCGATGCGCCCCAACCGGGGCGTAGATCCGGCATCGAACCCCATCACCACCTCGAACCAGATCGTGCAACGCCTCTCCCATCCCATGCAGACGCTGAAACTCGAACCCGCCGACTTCACTGGCCATTTCCAAAATGGCCGCGACGGAATGGGCATTATGGGTGGCAAATTGCGGATAGATCCGATCCGTTAAACCCAGCAATTTCGACGCGCAACTCAGATAACTGATATCGGTGGCCGCCTTGTCAGTGAAGACCGGAAAGCCGGACAGGCCGGCGATCTGGGCCCGCTTGATCTCGGTATCCCAGTAGGCCCCTTTCACCAAGCGAACCATGATGCGGCGATCATAGGTCTCAGCAAGCGCATGGAGCCAGTCGATCACTGGCGCGGCCCGTTGACCATAGGCTTGGACCACAACGCCGAACCCGTCCCACTCCTCAAGCGAGGGATCACCCAGCACTGCCGCGATAACGTCCAGCGAAAGGTCCAGACGGTCAGCCTCTTCCGCATCGATGTTCAGACCCATGCGGGCGGCCTTGGCAGCCTGGCACAGAGTCAATAGTCGCGGCGCAAGCTCGGCCAGTACCCTCGCCTTTTGCACTTGCTCGTAACGGGGATGCAGCGCCGATAGCTTGACGGAGATCCCGGGGTTCAGGCGGATATCGTTGTGGGTGGCGCGCCCACCCAGATGCGCGATTGCGGCGGAATACGACGCGAAATAGGCGTCCGCCTCTGCCTGGGTCACCGCAGCTTCACCCAACATATCGTAGCTATAGGTATAGTCCGGGATTGTTCGACTGACAGCGGCCTGGATGGTTTCGCCAAGCACAAACTGATTGCCCATCTCGGCCATGGCGCGCCGGGTTGCAGCGCGGATCACCGGCTCTCCCAAACGTTTAATGGCGCTTCGCAGTGGCCCCGCTATACCCTGCCCGTCTTCGTCAGACAGAACGCGGCCTGTGAGCATCAGGGCCAAAGTTGAGGCATTCACCAAGGTGGATTTGGATTGTCCACGATGGCTCGACCATTCGGCGGGCACAATCTTGTCCTCGATCAACGCATCGACAGTCACATCGTCCGGCACCCGAAGAAGCGCCTCGGCCAAACGCATTAGCGCCAAGCCTTCGGCACTGGAGAGGCCATATTCGGCCAGGAAGATCTCCATCAATCCACCCCGATCCTCAGCCCGGATCTGAGTAACCAGCGCGCTAGCACGGGCGCTGGCAGCATTACGGACCGTGTCAGCGATCGGCGCATCAGCCATCAAGCGCGCCAAAGCGACGGCCTGCGGCTCCAGATAGGTAGACCGGATCGCGGCACGGAGGGTATCGAGAGACATAACGAGACCTCAAGCAAATCTGCAACGGTCAGAGCGTACCACAATCGAGACAGACAAATTGCCTAATGTTGGTCGCCTGAATATACAATTGGCCTGAAGGAACGAATTAGAGAGTAATATTTCTCCATGATTAGCCAAAATCATAGCCAACTTGACGCTGCCGATATTCGCATCCTGACGATCCTCGCCAAAGAGGGACGCATTCCTGTTACCGAGCTGTCAAACCGGGTGGGCCTATCGAAAACACCTTGCCAGACACGGGTGAAACGGCTGCAACAGGCCGGATACATCCTCGGGTTTCGCGCTGTGCTGAACCCGGCCAAACTAGGGTTGGCCCATGTCGCCTTCGCTGAGGTCCGGCTGAACGACACGCGAGAACCTGCGCTGCAGGCTTTCAATCAGGCGGCCCGCGCAGTTCCCGAAATCGAGCAGATCCACATGATCGCGGGCGCCTTCGATTATCTGCTGAAGATCCGGTCCACCGACATCGCCGATTACCGGCGCGTGTTGGGGGAAGTGATCTCGCGATTGCCTCATGTCGCCGCCACATCGACACATGTTTCGATGGAATCCGTAAAGGACGAAATCGGCCAAAGTTAGCAGGTCCTCTTGCCAAGCCCCCATGGCCCGCGCAACCTACAGGGCAACCCGGCGGTACAGTCGGATGGGAGAGCCCGATGATAAGTGCAGCTTTTGACACTCGCGCCACACGCGCGTCCTATGACGTGGTGATTGTGGGCGGTGCGATTATGGGGTCGTCTACCGCGTGGTGGCTGACCGAAAACCCGGATTTCAACGGCAGTGTTTTGGTGGTCGAACGCGATCCAAGCTACGAGAAATGCTCAACCGCCCATACCAATTCCTGCATGCGGCAGCAATTTTCGACCGAATTGAATGTGCGCATCAGCCAATTTGCGGCAGAATTCGTCACCCATCTGCGTGACCGAATGGGCGGCGATGACCGGATCCCAGATCTACCGATCCGGTCTTTTGGTTACATGTATCTGGCCGACACCGAAGCGTTTGCCGAGGTCTTGCGTACCAATATCGCCGTGCAACACGCCGCGGGTGCTGCAACTCAATTGATGACACCCGATCAGATCACAGCCGCCTATCCCTTCTACAACGTGGATGACATTGTGCTGGGCTCGATCAACACGGTGAACGAAGGATACTGGGACGGCGCTGCAGTCTTTGACTGGTGGAAGCGTCAAGCACGCGAACGCGGCGTGGAGTATATCCGCGGTGAGGTGGTCAAAATGGCCCGTTCGCTGCGCGGCATCGACAGCGTGACACTGGCTGACGGCCAAGTGATCGGTTGCGGTCAGGTGGTGAATGCCTCGGGCCCGCGCGCCGCGCGGACGGCACAAATGGCAGGTATCCAGATCCCGGTCGAGCCGCGCAAACGCTATTCCTGGGTCTTCAAAGCAGAGCGTCCACTGGACCGCGATCTACCGCTGACAATTGATCCATCCGGCGTGCATGTGCGTGAAAACGGCGGCGGGACATATCAGGCAGGCGGCCATGCCCAGATCGATCCAGCCGTGGATTTCGACGATTTCACGATGGACCACAATCTATGGGAAAACCACATCTGGCCCGTTCTGGCCACGCGCATCCCTGCTTTTGAGGCCGTTAAGGTCCAGGCGGAATGGGCTGGGCATTATGCGGTCAACACGCTTGACCACAACGCGATCTTGGGTCCGCATCCAGAGGTGCCGAATTTCATCTTTCTCAACGGGTTTTCGGGCCATGGGCTGCAACAATCCCCCGCCATGGGCCGGGGCACTGCGGAATGGCTGACCTATGGCGAATACCGCACATTGGATCTGAGCCCCTTTGCCTATGCCCGTGTGCTTCAAAACGACCCGATCCTGGAAACCGCTGTGATCTAAGCCCGCTTGGAAAGGCCCCTCATGCTGAAAAAAATCGTCTTGACCGGCGCGGCCGGTCGCCTGGGTTCCATCTTGCGCGCGCCCCTGGCCGCGATGTGCGATGATTTGCTGTGCACCGATATCGTGGAAGATATCGCAGACCTGCCTGCCAATGCCAGCTATGCCCGCGCGGATATTGCGGACTACGAATCCGTCGCCGCGTTGATGGAAGGGGTCGAGATGGTTGTCCATTTTGGCGCCCATGTTGATGAGGGCCCTTTTGAGCAATTGCTGGGGCCGAACTTCGTGGGCTCTTACAATGTGTGGGAAAGCGCCTGGAAGGCGGGGGCACGACGGATTGTCTACGCTTCGTCCATCCACGCGGTTGGGATGCATAAACGGCAAGATTTCATCGGACTAGATGCGCCGCACGCGCCCGATACGTTCTACGGCTTAGCGAAATGCTTCACCGAGGATTTGGGCAAGATGTATTGGTCCAAGCGCGGGCTGGAATCCGTGCATCTGCGCATCCTGTCCTGTGACACCGTGCAAAACGCCCGTATGCTGGGCACATGGCTCAGCGACGGGGATTTGCTGCGTCTGGTGGCACGGGCCATTGATACGCCAACAACCGGTTTTTCGATCGTCTACGGCGTTTCGGATAATGATCGCTGTCCGGTGGACAACGCCAAGGCCAGCCATCTGGGATACCGCCCGCAGGACAATGCAGAGATCTACGCCGCCCAAATCCTGGCGACCGAAGGCGCGGGCGACCCAACCGACAGGGCGCAGATGCACCATGGCGGCCCCTTCGCCGCTGTGCCATTGGGACAGGGCGGCGCAACTGCCGCGGCCAAAGGGAACGATTAAGGACCGATGGGCATGTGGCAATTCTGGGTCGACCGCGGCGGCACCTTCACCGATATCGTGGCGAAGGCGCCAGATGGTCGGATCGAAACTCGCAAGGTGCTGTCCGAAAACCCAGAACGCTACCCCGATGCGGCGGTGGAAGGCATTCGGCAATGCCTTGGCTTGGGCACGGATGACCCGATCCCACCGGGACAAATCGACAGTGTGAAGATGGGCACAACCGTGGCCACGAACGCACTGCTCGAACGCAAAGGCGACCGCACCGCATTGCTGATCACCAAAGGCTTTGGCGATTTGCTGCGGGTCGGGTATCAAAATCGCCCCGGCCTGTTTGACCTGAAAATTGTGCTGCCGGAATTGTTGTACGAGCGGGTGATTGAGGTCGAAGAACGGGTCAACGCCGCGGGTGAGGTCGAGATCGCCCTAGATACGCCCCAAGTCGCACATGCCTTGGCAGAGATCCGGGCCGATGGGATCGGATCGCTGGCCGTCGCATTGATGCATGCTTACCGCTTTCCCGCCCATGAACAGGCGATTGGGCGTCTGGCGGAGGCCGCGGGTTTCCCGCAAATCTCGCTCAGCCACGCAGTCTCTCCCCTGATCAAGCTGGTCGGTCGCGGGGACACAACGGTGGTGGACGCCTATCTGTCACCGATCCTGCGGCGCTATGTCGATCAGGTCTCCGCCGCGCTGGGACGCCCTGAGGAAGGCGGCCCACGGCTGATGTTCATGCAGTCAAATGGCGGGCTGACCGCCGCCGATCTGTTCCAGGGCAAAGACAGTATCCTTTCAGGTCCCGCGGGCGGTGTGGTGGGCATGACCCGCACCGGGGAGGCTGCTGGCCATGGCAAGCTGATCGGGTTCGATATGGGCGGCACATCCACCGATGTGTGCCACTACGCGGGCCATTATGAGCGCCAATTCGAGACCGAGGTTGCGGGCGTGCGGATGCGAGCGCCGATGATGTCGATCCATACGGTCGCTGCTGGGGGCGGCTCGATCTGCAGCTTCCGTGACGGGCGGTTGCAGGTGGGACCGGAAAGCGCAGGTGCCGATCCAGGCCCCGCCGCCTATCGCCGGGGCGGACCACTGACGGTCACCGATTGCAATGTGGTGCTGGGCAAGATCCAGGCCGATCGTTTCCCGGCGGTATTCGGGCCGAATGGCGATCAGCCCCTGGATATCACGGCGGCACGCGCGGACTTCGAGGCGTTGTCCAAGGAGATCGCGAAGGCGACGGGACGCGCCATGACCGTCGAAGATCTGGCCCAGGGGTTTCTGACCATTGCGGTGCAAAACATGGCCGCTGCGATCAAGAAGATCAGTGTCGAGCGCGGCTATGACGTGACCGGCTATACGCTGCAATGCTTCGGCGGAGCGGGCGGGCAACATGCCTGTGCGGTGGCCGATACGCTCGGGATGGACCGTGTGTTTATCCACCCCCATGCGGGTGTGCTCAGCGCGTTCGGGATGGGTCTGGCCGATATACGCGCCTTGCGCGAGGCTCAATTTGATCGAGGCATCGCAGATGCCAGCGCCGCACAGGCTCTCGATGACCTGGCCGCAGAGGCTGAAGCCGAGGTTCGCGCCCAAGGCGTGGCCGATATCACCATAAGCCGCGTTGCCCATATACGCGCAGGTGCGGCGCAACAGACACTGCCAGTCCCGTTCGACAACACCACGACGATGGCCAAAGGATTTGCCGCGGCGCATAAACAGCGGTTTGGCTTCGCGCCGTCGGACGAACCGCTGGTCATCGAGCAACTGAGCGTCGAGGCCGTCGGCGGAACCGGTGAAGGCGTGACCGCCTTGCCCACTGGCGACGGCACATCGAATGCGGGTACAGCACCCGTCTTCACCGACGGTGCCTTGCAGGACATTCCGGTGCATCAGCGCGCCGCCATGGCAGCAGGTCAAGCGGTGGAGGGGCCTGCCTTGATCATCGAACCAACCGGGACCAACATGATCGAGCCCGGCTGGCGTGCGATCGTGGATGATCTGGGCAATCTGATCCTGGATCGGCATATCCCCCGCCCCGCACGCGTCGCCGCGGGCACCCGGGCCGATCCGATCATGCTGGAGGTGTTCAACAATCTCTTCATGTCCATCGCCGAGCAGATGGGCGGCACGCTTCAAAACACCGCCTATTCGGTGAACATCAAGGAGCGGCTCGACTTCTCCTGCGCGATCTTCACGGCGACCGGTGATCTGGTGGCCAACGCCCCGCATGTGCCGGTGCATCTGGGATCGATGTCGGAAAGCGTCCGCACGATCTTGCGCGATACGGCGGACAACATCCGGCCCGGCGACGTCTACATGATCAACAACCCCTATAACGGGGGTACACACCTGCCCGACGTGACGGTGATCACCCCGGTCTGGGACAAGGCGGGACGCAAGATCCTGTTCGTCGTCGCCTCCCGTGGGCACCACGCCGATATTGGCGGCAAGACGCCGGGCTCGGCCCCGCCGGATTCCGCGCGACTGGAGGAAGAAGGCGTAGTGATCGATACGTTCCTTTTGGCCCGCGATGGCGCGCTGCGCGAGACTGAGACGCGCGCGTTGCTGGGATCTGGCCCGTATCCCTGTCGCAATATCGACCAGAACATGGCAGATCTGGTAGCGCAGGTCGCGGCCAATGAAACCGGCGCGGATGAATTGACGCGCATGGTTGGCCTTTATTCCCTACCCGTGGTGCAGGCCTATATGGGCCATGTCCAAGCCAACGCCGCCGAAGCCGTGCGGGGCGTGTTGGACCGGCTGCCCGACGGCGCGTTCACCTACAAGCTCGATAGCGGTGCGCAGATCGCGGTGACGATCCGTGTGGATCGCCAGGCCCGCGAGGCGGTGATCGACTTCACCGGAACCTCGCCCCAGGACAGGCTCAACTACAACGCGCCCACGGCCGTTTGCCACGCTGTGGTCCTGTACGTTTTCCGCACCTTGGTCGAGACGCCGATCCCAATGAATGAAGGCTGTCTGGAGCCGCTTGAGATCATCATTCCCGAAGGCTCGATGCTGAACCCCGCACCCGGCGCCGCCGTGATCGCGGGCAATACCGAGGTCAGCCAATCCATGGCCGAGGCGCTCTACGGCGCCATCGGGGTGATCGCAGGCAGCCAAGGGACGGTAAACAATTTCGTCTACGGAAATGAAGTGCACCAGAATTACGAGACGATCTGTGGCGGCACCGGTGCAGGTGATGGCTTTGCGGGGTGTTCCGCGGTGCATTCTCATATGACCAATACGCGGATGACTGACCCCGAAGTGCTGGAGACGCGATTTCCGGTAGTGGTCACGGAATTCTCGATCCGGCGCGGATCTGGCGGCATAGGACAATGGCCTGGAGGCGACGGCATCGTCCGGCGGTTGCGGTTTGATGAGCCAATGATCGTGACGACGCTTTGCTCGCATCGGATAACGGCGGCCCATGGGCTACACGGCGGTGGCGCGGGTCTGCCGGGGCGCAACGCGGTGGAGCGTGCCAATGGCCACATTGAGCAACTGCAGGGCAATGACCAGGCGGATATGGGCGTGGGGGATATCTTCGTTCTGGAAACGCCGGGTGGCGGGGCCTTTGGCGCCGCTTAGGTGACCCGAAATCTGATCTGGAAATTCCATTCGGTCCCGCCACCGATTGTCAAGGATATCGGCGAGGATGTCGACCGCTGTGCTCACGTCGCTCGCATAAAGCTGAAGCTGCGCGAAGCCGAACCGCATCGCATTGGGCGCGCGACATCCCGCACCATCAGGGTCTGTATTCCCGCACAGCCATGCTCGAATACGAAACACACCTGACTTCCACACATCCCGGCATCGCGCGCGCTGATCAGGGTCAGGTCCGATTGCCGCGCCTCAACCTCGTCGATAGATTGAGCGCATAATATGGTCGAGGCGGCGCGGGTCTCAGCCATGTCGATCACATCCCCCGGCCGCCGTGGCGGCTTCAAGTGCGGTCAGTTGGATCACCGACGGCGCCCGATAGACCTCGATCGAAAGCATATCGCCCATCGTCACGCTATTTTTCGGCGCACCGATCAGCAGACCATCAGATTGCGGACGCCCACGGCCACGGCCACGGCACGGACCCAAGGAATTGGCATCCAGGCATCCGTCGCGGGCTGATCTGCCCGATGGAACTTATCCAAGCGATGGGTTTGATCAAAAGCCTCGTCCAAAATTTGCCCCAACCGATGCAGCGCCACATGCCAGAATGACTTCTCCTGCCCCTCTTGCACCAACATACGGTGCAGATCGGGCGATGCGCATGGACCTTCATCATCGCCGGGTTCCGATTGCCTAGAATGAATTCGATCAGCCGGGCTGATGTGACTAACAGCGAGACGAGGCGCCAAGACTTTCGCGAAACTCGGTATAGTCCCTAGGTGCCACTCCTAAGATCGCATCAATCACCAAATAGTTGACATCGCACACATCGCGCGCACGGGATCTTGGCGCAGGGGATCACAGCCACTCATCCGACAAACGCCTTGGTCAGGGGACTGTTGCGATCGAGCAGACCGTCGAGAACCGAAAAATGATGATGATCGCCATCGACCACGCAGGATGTCTCGGCACCAAGCCCTGTCCAGATATTGGCCAACAATTCGCTTTGCCGAACGAACTCGGGCCGCTCACCGCCACCCACCCAACAGGTCAATCGCACATCCGGCACCGGCATACGCAGCGCCGGACTTTCAATCGCGCATTCGCCAAGATCAAGGTGCAAAGTCTGGTTCATCTGTGTCCGGATCAGAGGACGCAGATCATGCACGCCGCTGATGCTCAACGTGTGATCGATGCGGCGGGCGATGTCACTTGGCAAAGGGCTGTCTTCACACAGCATCCGCGCAACCAAATGCCCCCCTGCAGAATGCCCCGCCAAGCGGATCGGACCGGCGATGTGCCCGGCCATTGCAGGAATTGCACGCCCGATCTGGGCGGTGATCTGAGCAATCCGGACATCGGGCGCCAAACGATAACTTGGCATGGCCACAGCCCACCCGGCAGCACATGCTCCCTCGGCGTAGTGTGTCCAAAACGACTTGTCGAGACGCATCCAATACCCGCCATGGACGAACACGGCCAAGCCCTTCGGCACGCCATCGGGATGGATCAGATCAAACCGTTCCCGCGGATGCGCGCCATAGGGAATGTCTTGTTCGACCCGCCTGCTGCCGTCGCGATAGGCCGCGGCGGCAATCGCCCAGGCCTCAGGCAACGACTCAGATCCCGGGATATGCGCCATATTGGCATAGGCATCGTCCCAATCCATCAATTGCGCTCCTCCATACGCGCACCATGCACGGCGCTGACTTGGCGGCGCCCTATAACCTATGCCAGTCTTGCGCCATGACAGGCCATGCCAAACAGATGCACTATCAACCGCCGCCGTCTTGCGTGTGATCCCAACACTCAAACGCACATACGGAGGCATTCCATGGCCCAGCCCAATATCGTTATCATCATGGCCGACCAACTGGCCCCGCATTTCACCGGAGCTTATGGTCACCGCTCCGCCAAAACCCCACATCTCGATGCGCTAGCCGCGCGTGGCATGCGCTTTGACGCCGCTTATTGTAATTCACCGCTCTGCGCGCCGTCTCGGATGGCCTTCATGTCAGGCCAATTGATCAGTCGTATCGCCGGATATGACAATGCATCGGAATTTCGGGCCTCAGTCCCGACATTCGCCCATTACCTAAAGGCGCTTGGCTACCGCACCTGCCTGTCAGGCAAGATGCATTTTGTCGGCCCAGATCAGAAGCATGGCTTCCAGGACCGCGTCACCACCGACATCTATCCCGCAGATTTTGCCTGGACCCCGGATTGGGAGGCCGCAGATGAACGGATCGACAAGTGGTATCACAACATGCAAACCGTCAAAGAAAGCGGTGTCGCGCATGCCACCTATCAGATCGACTATGATGATGAGGTCGGCTTTGCCGCCAAACGTTGGCTGTTTGATCGCGCCCGAGACACGACGATGGGCGACACACTGCCCTTCGCCCTGGTGGCCAGTTTTATCCATCCTCACGACCCCTACGTGGCGCGGCCGGAATGGTGGAATCTCTACGACGATCGCGATGTCGACCCGCCCGCGCATATCTTGGCACCTAAGGACCAAGATCCGTTTGCGCGCCGCGTGATGGATGGCATCGAAGCGAGCTATAAGCCATTAACAGACACCGAAACCCACCGCGCCCGGCGCGCCTATCTGGCCAATGTCAGTTATTTCGACAGCAAGATCGGCGAGATTGTCCAAACACTCGAGGAAACCGGCACGCTCGAAAACACCGTTCTCATCGTGACAGCCGATCACGGCGATATGCTGGGCGAGCGCGGTTTGTGGTTCAAAATGAATTTCTTTGAGCATTCGGCGCGGATCCCCTTAGTGATGGCTGGCCCGGGCATCGCCGAGGGTAGCGCGCCAAATGCCTGCTCGCTGATCGACCTGCTGCCCACACTGATCGAGATTGGTGGTGGCGATCTGAGCATTTTGGGCGAACCGGTAGATGGACGCTCTCTCATGTCGCTGGCCCGCGGCGAGACCGATCCCGTCGATGAAGCGATCGGAGAGTATTGTGCCGAGATGACGCCTTGGCCTGTGTTCATGATCCGCCGGGGAAGTCTAAAATACATCCATTGCGATATTGATCCGCCGCAGCTTTATGACCTCGTCAATGATCCGGCTGAATTGCAGAATGTGGTGGAGGATCTCGCTTATGCTGATGCCGCGCGCGCCTTTGCAGCCGAGGTGGCAGAGCGGTGGGATAGCGCGGCGCTCCGCGCTGATGTTATGGCCACGCAAGCCTCGCGCCGCAGGCTCCACGCCGTAATGGAAGCAGGCGCGGGCGAGCCCTGGGATTACACCCCGCCACGCGATGCGAGCACCGAATATGTCCGAAACACCGTTTCATGGGACGAAGCCAGCCTGCGGTTCCGCTATCCGCCGGTCTCGAAGAACGGGTAGTGCGACACACAATCCGCCACGCGATTTGAGGCTTCACCAAACCTGTCATGCATCGGACGGCACGACATGCGGCTTGAATCCGATGACCCGCTTCGGCTCAAAATCTGTGGCGGATCTGCTCCATCAGGGCGGGGATCTCGTCCACAGGTGCCGGTTTGGCGATGTAGAAGCCTTGGATCTGATCGCAGCCGTGGTCGGCCAACCAATCGAACTGTTCCTGCGTTTCCACACCTTCGGCCACGGTCTTCGCCTGGATTTGCTGTGCCAAAGCCAGGATCAACCGGATGATTGGGCCCGATTTCGGCAGTTGCGCGATAAAGGAGCGGTCGATCTTTAAGGTATGGAGCGGGAACCGAGAAATGTAGGAGAGGTTGGAATACCCGGTTCCGAAATCATCGATTGCAATTTCAAAGCCCATATCGGTAATCGCGTGAAGCTTGGCCGCAATCAGATCAGGTTCGCCGATCAAGACACTTTCGGTAATCTCTAGCTCGATCCGGCCCGGGACAAAGCCGTCGGCATTCGAGCAGGACTGCAAAATGTCGAATAGACCAGTATCCTCGAACTGCCGCGGCGACAGGTTTAAGGACATCCCGGTGGGCAACCCATCCTGGCGCCATGTCTGAGCCTGGGCAAAACCCATATCCAGCACTTGCCGACCCAGTTCTTCAATCATGCCGGTTTCTTCACAAATGGAGATGAATTCGCCGGGCTGAACCAATCCGCGATCAGGATGCATCCAGCGCACCAGACCTTCTACCGAAGCGGTTTCACCGGTTTTCACATCGATCCTGGGTTGGTAGTGCAGGATGAATTCGTGCCGCTTGAGGCCACGATCAATCTCGGCTTCGGTCCGGTAGCGGCGCTCGGCCGCCTCGCCCATGGCGGCATCATAGAACGTGTAGCGGTGACGGCCGCTATTCTTGGCCTTGTAAAGCGCGATATCGGCCCGTTTCAGGGCCTCGTTCACATCCAGATCGCCGGATTGGAACATCGCCACCCCCATGCTGATCTTGCAATCGATGCAGGTTTGCCCGCGCTGCACCGGCTGCGACAACGCTTGAAACACAGTTTCGACCCGCCGCAACAGCGCTGAATCCCCATCGGCATCTTGGATCACCATCACAAATTCATCGCCGCCCAGGCGAACGACGAGATCCTGCTGCTGCGCCAAGTCATGGGCCCGGGCGGCCAGATCGATCAATACCGCATCGCCCATCTCATGCCCGAACGTGTCGTTGATCTGCTTGAACCGATCCACATCGAAGTACAAAAGCGCACGGCGCGCACCGCCCAAGGAGGTAAACCGCTCGGAATGGTGCTGCAGATAGGATCGATTGAAACAGCCCGTCAGCTGGTCGCGATTGGCAAGATAACGCGCCTTATCCTCGGCATTTTTCAGATCACTGACGTCGATCGCCGTGACCAAGATCGTCGGCTCGCCGGTGATGGCATCATTGCATTGCTTGGCTGAGATATCGAGCCATCTTAGGCCATTGCTTGTCCGAACGCGGGCGACGCGCCGATGCTCTCCAGCGCCTTCGAGATCGAACATCAGAGCGTCGAAATCCAGTTCGTCGACAAACATATGCGACAATGCCGCGCCAACGTCATGGGCGGCCCTGCGCGCCGCCGGGTTCATGTAGAGCGGCGGACCATCGAAGCTGAACAGGGTGATCATAACGTCCGTATGCAGCAATGCCTCCGCGCTACGGATATTGTCCGGCTGCTCATCAACCGCGCCGAATGCTTCGCATTGCAGCGCCATACGACCATCGGGCAAGCGAAACCCTTGGAAGTGGATCATCACATTGGTCGGTTTGCTGTTGGGATAGAGCGTCCAGGTTTCGGTGAAGGTTGCCCCCCGCTCGATGAAATCTGTCTGATACTGCTTAAGCCGTTGCGACACACTGGAAGACATGTCCTTGGACATGTCACGCGCCTGCAATTCTGCCTCATTGTCGGCTTGCCAAAGCTCACAAGCCGGCGGGTTGGCGTGGATTACTCTGCAATTATCAATGTCGTAAATCCAGGTCGGCGTGCGCAGGGCACGCGCCGCAGCAAACTGATCAATGACGTAGTGATCAGAACTCCCCGGCGCCTTGGAAGGCTGGGATGCGGTTGCGACCGCTGACTGGACCAATTCAAGTTTGCGCATGCTTCGCCGCTACATCCTTTCGCCGATCGGCCCGCAGAGGACGACGCGGGCGCAAAACCCTGTATGGAAATGATGGACGGACCACACCTGATCACTGCGAAAGCGCGACGGCTTCGCATTGGGCGCGCGCAGGTTGCGGAATACCGCAACAGCAGCGAAAAGCACTGTAGTGTTACATCTGGTATAGGAAGTGGGCATACACGGAACTCACAAGCATGATCGCCCAGAACGCTACGTGTCAAAAGTTAATCCCAGGCGAATAGCACCCCGGATATTTCGTCAGATATGTCGACAATACCGCTAAAGTACTACGTACTGACTTAAGATTGCACTGTGATCGGGATCGACAAAGTTCCACGATATCTTTCTCTAAGAAATGAGACACATATGTTCATTCTACCTACCTCAAAGCTCCGCTCTCAGAGCAGGAGATAATCTGTGCCAACCAAGCAAAGTGATCTGACTTCCGCCTTGCAGGCCTGCGCAGATGAACCCATTCATATTCCGGGCGTGATCCAATCTGCCGGAGTCGTTTTGGGATATACACAAGACGGAATGGTGATCGAGTATGCCAGCGCCAATACCTCGGCGCTTCTGGATCATGATTACGCAGACTTGCTCGGCACCAGCTTGGAAGCGATATTCAACCGCGATCAGATCCATGAGCTGCGCAACGCGATGGCCCGGGCCCTCGGGGGACACGAGCGCGTCGATATCGGGACAGTCATACTGAACGACAAAGAGCTTAGCTGGGCTGTCTGCCCCAGCGAGGATCGGTTTGTGCTCGAGTTCGAACCGACAAGTGTTCAACATGGACCCGCGCGAGCGTCGCTTGCGGACTTTCCGCAGATTGTCTCCCGGCTCAACGCGCTCACAACCACACAAGACTTTATCGAGCATCTCGTCGCGATCCTGGCGGGGCTCTCGCAATATGATCGCGTCATGGCTTATCGCTTCGACGCCGAGTGGAATGGCGAAGTGATTGCAGAATCTGTGCGGTCGGACTGGGATTCCTATCTGGGCCTACGCTTTCCCCACTGGGATATCCCGGCCCAGGCACGCGAGATGATGAAAATCTTTCCGTTGCGCTTCATCGCTGACACAACCTCGCCGCAGATCAATCTGCACGCGGCTCATGTTGATTTGCCGCCTTTCAATCTGTCTTTCGCCGAGTTGCGTGGTGTTTCGGAGATTCACCTCAAATACCTCGAAAACATGAACGCGCAGGCCACCATGACCATGACCGTGATGGTCGGTGACACGCAATGGGGCGTGATCTCGTTTCACAACCGCACACCTCGTCTTCCATCAACCAAGTTGCGGCAACTGCTAACCGCATTGGCGCCTTATGTGTCTTCGAAACTGATGGCGCTGCTGCATACAGAAACGCTTGCCTTCCATGATGATATCGACCGGATACGGGATCAGATCGAAACCGGTGTCCGGGCCGATAAGACGATCCAAAGCGAGGCTGGGATTGTCGTCGACGCGATCCGCGACCGCTTTGATGTGGCCACCGTGGCGGTGGGTGAAGGAGACACGGTGATCAAAATCTCAGGTGATGTGTCCTTGGATATCATCCACGCTGTCCGTAAAAAAGCACGCGGAGCGGAGGATGGGATTTGGCATTCCGATCACTTGGCGCGAGACTTGCCGGATGTTGTCGCGCCTGGCGAACAGATGTGTGGTGCGCTGTGCTTGGACCGCGACAATGGCAGCTGGATCTGCCTTCTCAGGCGCGCCACCAACGCAGAGGTCCATTGGGCTGGCGCGACGGAAAAGCAGATCGTGAAAGTGGATGGCACCGCGCGCCTGGAACCGCGTGGATCGTTCTCGGTTTACAAAGAGCTTGTCAAAGACCGCTCCAGGCCATGGCAACGTCATGATATCCGGCTGCTACAAGGGATCTCGGCGAGTATCATCGCTGCGAACCAGCGGGAAAGCCTGGTGGCCGCCATGCGGCGCCAGCAAGAATTGGTTGTGGATGAGCTGAACCATCGCGTGCGCAACATCATCGCGCTGGTTCGGTCGATCTCGCGCCAGGCGGCCAGCTCTAGCACCACAATCGATGGCTATAGCGAGGCTATGGATCAGCGGATCAACGCCCTGGCGACAGCCCATGACCTGGGCGCATCGGAGCCGCGCAAAACAGTGGCCCTAAGCAAGGTGATCCGCCTTGAGGCGATGCCTTACGCCGAAGGCCGCCCGGATGTGGTGACCGTGGTTGGCCAGGATATCGGCCTTGCCTCGGAAGCCGCGCCGATCATGGCGCTTGTGATTCACGAATTGATGACCAATGCCGCCAAATACGGCGCGCTGAGTGTCCAGGATGGCTCTATCGCCGTGGCACTCTCGAAAACCGCATCTGGGGCACGGATCACCTGGGTTGAACAAGGCGGTCCCAGGGTCGTCGCACCCAACCGCACCGGGTTCGGCACCATGCTGATCGAAAAAGCTATTCCGTTCGAGCTGGGCGGTGAAAGCGAGATTGTCTTCAACCCGACGGGTGTGTCTGCCTCGATCTTTGTCCCGTCACATATGCTCGCCGACCTGGAGGAAGAAACGCAGCCGCCATCAACTGCACCGATGTCGGTCGAAGAAGATCATAGTCACCTGCCCGCAGCAGGCACGATCTTGGTGGTGGAAGATAATTTCATGCTCGCGTTAGACATGGCTTCTACCTTGAGTGAAATCGGCTATCGGGACGTTGAACTTGCCTCATCCCTGCCCGATGCAAGAAACATTCTTGCTGAGAACAAAGTGATTTGCGCCATTCTCGACATCAACTTGGGGCGCGGCGGGTCGAGCATTGAATTGGCTCATGAGCTCGACCGAGACGGCATCCCGTTTTTCTTCGTGACCGGCTATGGCGAGATGGCCCCCTTGCCCGAGGACCTCAATATACATCTCAAACTGCAAAAACCCCTGTCCAAGATCAACCTCGCAGCGGCGTTGCGGACGTTTCTGCAAACGGAGTTGGATGCGCCATGACACCGGAACGCTCAGCTTTGCGCGCGGCAACGCGAGACGCCCATGATCGGGTCGATGCGCTGTTTTCCACGCTGGATCTGACAACCCGCGAGGGGCTTTCAGCATTTCTGGTGGCCCATCGCCACGCCTTTGACGCGATACGGGCGTCTTGGACCCGCTTGGATATCATGGATCTGGCCGATCCGCTTGCATTGATCGACGCGGATTTGGAGACGCTCGGGTGGGACAGGAAGCACCACCCCAAAATGCAGGTCCCCAATGCTGGCCATCCCCTTGGCACCGCTTATGTCATCGCGGGAGCACATTTGGGGCGAAAGGTGTTGCATAGGCGGTGGATACAGACCGGTGACGCATGCGTACGACAAGCAGGTCGCTATCTGTCGTCACGCCAATTCGATGAGGTTTGGCCCCGAACACTGTCGGCTCTGTCCGGACTGGACGGCGCCACATTGGCAGACGTTAAAATCGCTGCGATGCGGACATTCGAAATCTTCGAGATGGCAGCGCAAGATGCGCTGCAACCGAGGCTGCACAAGATGGGAATGCTCTGATGATCGACGACCAAAAGTCAGCGATGACGCATATCTTGATCTTGGAAGATGATCCGATCGTAGCCATTGATCTGTCGTCGTTGATGAAATCCGAAGGCTATTCGACCAGCGTGGTGGCGTCGGTTCCGGACGCCGTGACCACCCTGAACAACCGGCAAGTGCATCTGGTTCTCACGGACCTGTTCATTCGCGACGCAGATCAGAAAAATCAGGATGGTGGCAATACGCTGGTCCATACCATCCGCAACGCGCACCTGTTCAACACAGTGCCGACGGAAATCCAACAGATACCGATTATTGCAATCACTGGCGACTCAAATGCGCTGAAGAACGATCACATCCTGCGCCCTGCCAAAACATTGGGCGCAAACCTTGTCCTGACCAAACCGATCGATAGGCAATACCTGTTGGCATCTATCCGTGAATTACTAACAGACAATCCCGAGTAATTGCATCGAATTATACATCTAGGGGTTTCTGAGCGGCGTAAATGCAAAGTACACTTATGGATCTAAATGGCAATTGAAATGATGGTGTCACTCATGCGGCCGAGCCGTAAGGTCTTGAGTAGCCGACTCTTCTAAGCGCGCCATGCGGCGCGACCGCATCACAATCCGAAACAAATGGGCCGCGAGAAAAAAGAGAGCGAAGGGCACGACGAACCAAACGTCGCTTGAAATTCCCAGCATTGAAGTCTCCGAACAATATGTACTGTTTAAATGAATGATCTTTATTAACAGATCGTTAATAAAGATGGCAAAACTCTTTTGGGGGATAGGCAGAAATCCGCGGACCTACGCTTAGATTCCACCTGAAGAGACAAAAGGTCTCAATTTTTGCAAAATTATATTCCAATAGTAATAGTAGATAAATAAATAATTTTTCAACTGCAACGATAGGTAGCCTATGACCTCTTAAATAGAGTTTTGCGTTCGCTGTCTATGGCAACATGTGAGCGGCTTGTCAAAGACACAAAGCGGCACCGACGGACCTACATCGGTGACGACTAGCCTGCGATCCGAATGAGGTGGTTGTCAAAGGCCAGATCTGCCACATGCCGACGATTGGTTTGGTCACCATGATGTGCCCCGAACACGCCCTGACCGCTGGTAAATGCCAAGCCATCTGCGCCCGATTGGGACAAGCCACAAACGTCCAATTCGGAAAGTTGTGCCAGAAAGGCCGTTGAGGCGGCGTCAAACATCTGCACGATGCCACCGCGGGGTGAACTGATGCCCAACCTCTGCCCGTCCGTTGTTATCGCGACGCTGCCTGCATATCCGTTCAAACGATAGTGATCTGGCGCGCACATCAGACGCGCAGGCGCATCGCGCCGATGCAGCCCCAGCAGAGGTGGCGCATCACTCGGATCGCCCTGCCATTGCAGTGCGAAGGCAATCTCTCCGGTGTGGGCAACATCCAAGTGCCGGATCGAGTTCAACTGATGCTCGGAACCCAGTTCTACAACATCGAGGATGTCGCCATCCGGCGCCAGATAACTGAGGTTAGAGGCCATGTCCGGCAGGTTCAGTTTCGCCCGCCCCGTTTCGGGATGCGTCTCGATCCCGCCATTGGCAACAGCAAGGATATCGGTACCGGGCAAGCGCAGGATATCATGGGGTCCAACCCCGCCTGAGAAGACTTCACCCATACGCCGATAGGAATGCGCCGCGTCCCACAGACCGACAACACCCCGCGCGCGCTCATAGTCGTTCTCGGTTGTGTAGAGCACGCTGCCATCGGCGGAAAACACGCCATGACCGTAGAAATGACGCCCCATTGGCGCCTGCAACCGCGCGATTTCGCTGCCTCGGGCGCAGTCGATCACCAAGGCAAAACGTCCTGGTCGGCGCGCAAAGGCAATCGCCTCGGGCCGGTCGGGATGCGCGGCGGCGGCGTGGCCACGATTCGGCAAAGGCAATTGAAAAATCAACTCTCCAGCTTGGCCGATGCCGCACAGAACATAGACACCATCAGGCCGTAGCGCGGCGCTCAGATAGGCGGGCCCACCGGCATCCGCCCAGCTCATCCGCGGCGTGAGCCCCGTCGCCAGCAATCCCGCCAAAACAGCGCGCCGCGTGGCCATATCAGTCCCCGTCCAAGGCGTTGAAGCTTGCCGTGACGCCCAGATCGGGGCCGAGATCTGTCAAAATGGCTTGTCGCAATTCGACGATGCGCTGTTGCAACACCTCAACCCGAAATCGGCCCGAGGGGTCGGCAACGCTGGCGAAAGTTGGATCATCCAGCCGATCTGCGGCGTCCAAGGCGGCGGCAAAAGCCGCGTCGATCTCGGGCCCTGCGCCGGGCGCACCGGTGGCAAGGGCACGGTAAAGTTCCTGCAGGCCCAGGAGCGACCCGGTCAAATTCTGCAAGGATCGGCCCGAGCGGCGCGCCTCGGCACGGGTGGGCCGCGGACGCTCAAACGTGCCCAGCGGACGGCCCAGCCGCACATCCGCGTTGAATTCCAAGCCCGTGGTCAGCGCACCGAACAGAGTGCGCATGGCGTCTTCCGGGCTGCGGTAACGATCATTCTGACCCGCATTGCGCATCAGGTCGGCGTGGGTATCAGACCAATCCGCCGCAATCGCAGCGCTTGTCACAGCGATGTCCTGGGCGACAACGCGCACCAGCTGGCATCGATAAGCGTCGTCGCCACGCGCAGTCAGATCGTCGTCATAGAGTAGAAACTCCATCGCGTAGAAGCCACGCGCCGCGATCGAAACGGTGGCGTAGTCGGCGACATCACGCGCCACCAGGTCTTCATCGTCGATCAGCCCCGCCAAGCTCCGCGGCGTGGCACCGCGCCCATCGGGCCAAAAGGCCAGCGCGAAGGCCCGGTTTTCCGCCTCAAACGGACCAAACCTGAGATGCCCCACATGGATCCAGGCATCGAACGCAGCGCCGTAAGCCCTGCGCAAATCCGATGAGGTCGCCGTGCAATCGGCACTCGCAGCCTCGGCCAAATCGGCAGTGGTTTCAGCCAGTTGCTCTACACCTGGCAGGACATGAGTATCAAGCGCGGCATCAATCGCAGCGCTATAATCCTGTGCCCAAAGCACGGTGGGCAGGACAATGAAAACCGTGGCATAGGCGAGGCGCATCTCAAAGGCTCTCCAAAAAGGCGATCAAGGCTGCGCGGTCTTCTGGCGGCATCTCAACCACGGCATCGCGCGCCGATTGGGCCTCGCCACCATGCCACAACACCGCCTCCAAAAGGGATCGCGCGCGTCCGTCATGTAGGAAATAGGTGTGTCCGCTGACGGTCTCCGTCATCCCGATCCCCCAAAGCGGCGCGGTGCGCCATTCACGGCCCGTCGCGCGCCCTTCAGGGCTATGATCGGCCAGGCCGTCGCCCATGTCATGCAACAACAAATCACTATAGGGCCAGATCAGCTGGAACGAGGTCGCGGGATCTCCCTCTTGCCGATGGGTCACGAAGGACGGCGTATGGCAGCCTGCACAGCCAGTCGCGTGAAACACCTCGCGCCCGCGCAGCACCTCGGGCGCGTCCACATCACGGCGCGCAGGCACAGCGAGATGCGCGGTGTAGAAGGTGACCAGGTCCAACCCGATCTCATCGATCTCAAACCCGTTCTGTTCTGGATTGTCGCCGTGGATGGCCGTACGGCACGCGGCTTGTGCCTCAGTGCAATCGCCCCAAAGCGCAGGGTTCAAGGGAGAGGAAATCCCGATATCGCCGGAAAACGCGCCGGCATTTTGTGCGCGCAGGGTCGGCATACCCGCCTTGTGGCCAAACCGCCCCAACATCGGCTGATCAAATTCAACCGACCAGACCACCTGAGGGCGCCCTGAAATCCCGTCGCCATCTGCATCAAGGGGATCGGCGCCCGCCAAGATATCCTGCGCCGGTATGGCCTCAAGAAGCCCCAGGCCAATCATCTGAGGCGCAACGCGCGGGCTGAACATCACGTCGGGATGCAACGGGCCATAACCAAGATCGGCCATGGTGTAGGTCGGCTGGCGCAATGTGGCGACCGCACCGCCTGATAGTGGCACCTCGATTTCCTCATATTCGATCTGCATCCGGAATTCGGATGGGTGACCAGCCAAGCTTCGATCTTGCAATTGACCGCCATAGACCGGATCAGGCTGTGTCGCCAAATAGCCTTCGATCTCCGACAGAGGGCCGCCTGGGATCGTCACGCGCATCAGCATTGACACTGCGTTGTCATCGGGCCCTTCAGGCGGGTGACCGCGGCCATCTTTGATGTGGCAGCGCTGGCAAGACCGCGCATTGAACAGCGGGCCGAGACCATCGCTTGCAATCGTCGAGGCGGGTGGCGAGACCCAAAGCCGCCGAAAGAGGCCATTGCCGACCCGGAAATCCAACTCTTCCTCAAAGGCGAGATTGGCCATCGGTTGCGAAAAAGCATCGGCATTCATCCGCGCCCGCACGGTGCCCGCGCCGCCACCGTTTTCCTCAAAAGCCAGCGCTTGCGAAAAATCCGCCGGCGGCGCCGTGACGCCAGCGACGCGCGCGCGCTCGGCCTCGCTGCGGGGAACGATCTGCAAGTGAGGATCGCCCAGATGAGACCAATCCGGCGCAACTTCGCTCTGCGCCTGGATCAGCGCGGGGATCGCGAAGGCCACGCAGATGGGCAAAAAGGCGAGAGGCAAATACCGCATAGCATACCCTTTAGAAGGGCGGCGTCAGCGGATGCCAGACGCCGCCCCCAATCTGCGTCACTCAAACACAGCCGATGGATTGTCGAGGCTATCTGAGCCTTCGAATTCAATCGCGTCCAACTCTAGCGCTGCGACGATCCGTTCGATGGTCTCGGTTTGCGCGATGAATCCGTTGACGCCCCCCATGATCAGCATCTCGCCGCCCGCATTGCCGCGCTCCAGCATTTGGTCGTAAGCAAAACCCGCCTCGGCGGCATTTACGATCCGGCTCAGCCCGAACATCGTTTCGGCCAAGCGCAGGTTCATCTCGGCGTTCAAATCGGCATCCGCCTCGGTGACCAGATCGGCCAAGGACGGCCCCGACACCAGCGATCCGTCGATTCGCACATATTCACCGCGATAGACGTTCTGAACACCCAGACCGTTCAGATAATGGTCATTGTGCGTGTTGTCGGCGAAGCAGGAATGCTCCTCCTCGGGGTCGTTCAGCATCAGCCCAAGGCGCATCCGTTCCCCAGCGGTTTCACCATACGATAGCGAACCCATTCCGGTCAGCATCGCGACGATCCCGGCGCTTTCATCTTCAAGCAAAGCAGTGCGTGCGGCACCGCCCTCGACCCATTGCGCAGCCATCCATTCCAGATCGCTGACCAGCAGATCGGTCGCGGCCACTAGATATTCGCCGCGGCGATCACAATTGCCGCCGGTGCAATCTTCTCCCTGCACGTAATCGGTGTAGGGCCGGTCGCCCGCACCCGCGCCGTGGCCATTGAGATCCTGGCCCCAGAGCAGGAATTCGATGGCGTGATAGCCTGTGGCCACGTTTGCCTCCACCCCATCGGCCTCATGCAATGTTTCTTCCAGCAGCGCCGGCGTGATCTCACTGGCATCAACAGTCTCGCCAGACAGCGTGAAAGAAGTGTTGGCCACCACGTTCAACGCGGCGAGCTCGTTTTCATCGGTCGGGCCACCATAGCCGCCGTCGACATAATCGATCAGACCCTCGTCAAGCGGCCAGGCATTCACTTTGCCCTCCCAATCATCGACGATGGCATTGCCGAAGCGAAACACTTCCGTCTGCTGGTACGGCACGCGCGCCGCAAGCCAGGCGGCGCGGGCGGCCTGCAGGTTCTGCGCGGATGGCTCAGAGACCAGTGCGTTCACGGCGGCCTGCAAGTTCTGCGCTGCGATCAGGCTGTCTGCATATCCAGCCTCTGCAATATCCGAGTAGGTGTCCAGAACACCCGCATAATCCTGTGCCGCGGCCATACCGGTTGAAAGCACCATCGCGGTGCCTGCCATCAAAATACGCTTCATCTAATTGTCCCTATTCTAACGAGATGCGTGCACCGGCGCGCAACCGGCAGGCGAGATCTGTGCTCGCGCTCACGCGTAAGCTGATCAAAATTGTCGGATATTGCAAGACTGAGTATTTTAATCAGGTACAGGCGCGACAATACGACATGGGGCGGCGTCTGCTTGCAGGATCAGCGCAATCGGGTGATCGAAAAAACTTCGTCGTTGAACCAAAGGCCGCCATATTTGTGGAGAATGTCAGCAGTCACATCGAAATGCCACGAGGACCCGTGGGTTTCCTCCAACAACACATCTTCGATCTGAGCCACATAGGTGGCGGCATTCCAAGCCGCGGACAGGGTCGAGGTACCGATCGAGGGCCCAACCTCTTCAGGCAGGGTATGCATCCGATATGACAACAAGGCGTCCCCACCGTTTGGGATCGTCAGATCGTAATTCGCGACCCCATCGCCCAGGTCGTCCTTCAACGCCGCAATCAAGTCGTACCGGTTCACCGGGAACAGATCGATATCAGGCCAAACCTGGTTCACGATTTCCGCCCCGGGATCATTGCCCGCCGATTGAACCACCATCATTCGCCCGCCAGGGGCAAGGCATCTGGTCAACGGGGTCAGGACCGAGCGCACCTTTACTGCCGCATCGGTCCTTGCGCGCCAGGGCTGTGATGCCAGCACCAGATCATAGCCCGGCTCTGTCATGCCAGGGGTGGGAATGACATTGTCCAGCAGGAAATCGTGATCCCTGCGGTAGATCACCAGAATTGTCGGGTTCACATAAAGCGGATTGCCTGTCTTGGCGGAGGATCGGACCTGCCAATTCTCCACCAGGAACGGGTCGAGATCGCGCAATTGCTCTTGAAAACCGATCGAGGATTGTCCCTCAAGCGCGATAGATTTCCACACCAGCCGCTCCGCCATGTCTGGATTACTGGGCCGCAGCCACGGCGCTTCAGAATAGAACAGGTTGGTCATCACCACGACGCTTGCCGGGTGTTCGACCAGCCGGTCGGGGATCTTGTCCAATGAAAGGCGCAGATCCTCCAGGCTGATCTCCTTGCCGACCATGTAGAACGGTACATTCGGATGCCTTTGGTGCATCGCCCGCATTGTGTTGGACAGAACCGTGGCATCGCCCATCCCGGCGTCAAAGACGCGAAGTGCCGGCGGGCGTGGGATCAGGTGTTCGACCTCTTGCGCGACGCGTTCCGATATCCGCCATTTCTCATTCGTGGTGTTCACGAAGGTCAGGTATTTCAGACGGTTGTCAAAGAAACGAAACGGTTTGTCGGTCATATGGATCACGCGCCATGCAAGGTCCGATCAGATGAGCGCCCAGGATTTCACCCGTCAACTGTTCTGATCGTTGGCAGACAAGATGTGATGATCTACGACGCCAGCGGCTAGGAGCGTATCGTTCTGAACGCGCGCGGGCTTTGACCATATATCTGCCGAAACAGGGTCGAGAAATTCTGCATATTCGAAAAGCCGTGCCGAAAGGCGATTTCACTGATGGATTGTGGGTCGAAGCGGCAGTCCTTTAGGTCGGCCGCCACCCCATCAAGCCGTTTCTGCCGGATATATCCGCTGATCGTCTGGTCGTTGTTTGCAAAGATCTCGCTCAGACGTCGGACGGACATGTGCATTGCCGCCGCCACACGGGCGCGGTCCAGCGTCGGATCGCCTAGATTGTCACGAATGAAGGCGGTCGCGCGCAACATGACTTGCTGCTCGGGCGCAGATATCTGCGCAGCTTGCGCCCCGCGGGCCGCCAAACCCGTCGCGATCAGATCGATCAAGGTTTCCTGCAGCATGTTTTGCAAAACAGGATCTGGTGCGGCGAGTTGTTGGGAAAAGGCCAAAATGTTCTCGTGCACCAGGCGCCCGATCCCGGATTGCCCATCGATCCGGCGGGCCACCAGCGTTTCGGCATGGGGCAATCGATCCAGCAGCTTGGTGGCGGGCAACTGAACCACCGTCTGACTAAAATCGTCTGACAAATCCAACCGGTAGGGGTCGCTGCTGGAATAGAGCGCCATGTCACCGCGCCGCAAGTCGGCGCTTTCACCGAATTGCGTGACACGACACGATTCGGCAGTTTGCAGGCTCAGCAGAAAATATGCGTCCGACGACGCACGAATGTCGCGTTTCCGGCGCTCAACCAGATGCGCCCGCCCTGCCACCTGAGAGATCGATACGACCGAATGCCGTGCGATATCGATCAAACCCCTGAATTCAGATTTGTTTTCAGCTTCGCACCCCAAACGCACATACGAGTCGCACACCGATTCACGCCAATAGGAGAAGCGGTCCGCAGGCGCGACATCCTCCGTATTATAGCGGGTTTGTAGATCCATATGATTTGGCCCTGAGATCACTCCAGCATGTCTGGACCGCCCAAAAAAGCAAGTTTTTCCGCCCAAATTCAAAAGCAGGTCATCGTTGAACGCGGCACCCTGTTGGAAACCAGCAGGAGAAATCACATGTCCACGCAATTCAAAGTTGCCGCGGTGCAGGCCGCGCCCTGTTTCCTGGATCTCGATGCCGGGATCGACAAGGCGGTGCGCCTTATCGAAGAGGCGGCACAGAGCGGCGCACATCTTGTAGCCTTCAGCGAAACCTGGCTGCCCGGCTACCCAAATCACATCTGGCTTGGTCCTGTGGCCTGGCAGATGCAATTTGTCGGACGGTATTTCGACAATTCGATCGAAGCCGGAAGCCCGCAGGAGGCACGCCTAGCGAAGGCCGCGCGCGACAACGGCATCCAAGTCTCGATGGGCTGTTCCGAGCGCGACGGCGGATCGCTTTACATCGCGCAATGGCATTTCGACGAAACCGGCGAGGTGATCAATCGGCGCCGCAAGCTGAAGCCGACCCATGTCGAACGCACGGTCTACGGCGAAGGCGACGGATCGGATCTGAATGTTGTGCAGACCAAGATCGGTCGCATCGGCCAATTGGCCTGTTGGGAGCATCTGCAGCCGCTCAGCAAATATGCGATGTATGCCCAGAACGAACAGATCCATGTCGCCGCCTGGCCAAATCTGGCGCTGTATGAAGGCGCCGCCTATGCGCTGGGTCATCAGGTCAACAATGCCGCGTCGATGATCTACGCGGTCGAAGGCTCGTGTTTCGTGCTCGCGCCCTGCGCTTTGGTGACCAAAGAGATGCAAGAGATGCTCTGTCAGGGCGATGCGGAGAAAGAGGCGCTGCTTCCGGTCGGCGGCGGCTACACGGCGATTTACGCGCCCGATGGGTCCGAGATCGGTGATCGTATCCCGCATGATCAGGAAGGCATCGTCTATGCGGATATCGATCTGCACATGATTGGCTACGCCAAGAACGCAGCCGATCCCGCCGGTCACTACGCCAAACGCGACAGCACGCGGCTTTTGATCAATCGCAAGAAACAGCGACCCGTGATCAATTTCGACGATGCCTCCGGTTGGGAAGAGGTCACCGAAATAGAGCCACCGCAACTCGCCGATGCCGCGGAATAGGAAGCCCTAGCGGCGGCGTAGCGCCGCTGCGCCGCCCACCTGACAGGAGGATCGAATGCCGACGCCCGATGACTTCTACACACCGTCTCAACGCGCGCTGCAAAAGGAGGCGCAGCATGAAGGTCTTTCGGATGTGGTCGTACACGCCATCGTCCGGGATGAGCTTGAAGAGATCCATACCGACTATATCAGAAGCCGAGACTACTTTTTCCTCTCGACGGTGACCGCCGCTGGGGAGCCGACCGTGTCCTACAAGGGCGGCGATGTCGGCTTCGTCAAAGTGCTGTCGCCCACTCGCCTGATGTTTCCCAACTACGACGGGAACGGGATGTGGCTATCGATGGGCAATATCGACGAGGCCGCGAAGATCGGGATGTTGTTCATGGACATGGTCACGCCGTGGCGCATCCGTTTGCAGGGAACCGCCAAGCTCAGTCGCGACGCAGAACTGATCGTTCAATTCCCAGGCGCGAACATGGTGGTCGAGGTGGACGTGGATGTCGTGTTCCAGAATTGCGCTCGCTACATCCACAAGCACAAGCGGGTCGAAACCTCGCCCTATGTCCCCGATCCCGACGGCAAACAGCCCTTCCCCGCCTGGAAACGCATCGAGCCTTTGCAGCCTTTCCTGCATCCAGACGATCAAGGCAAAGCGGACGATGAGGGCGGCACAATCAGTGAAGACGAATATTTGGCCAAAGTCGAAGACGGGACATCTTAGCGGCAGCGTGGCATTACCTGCCAGTCGAAACGGCGTATGATCAGATCCCAGCCAGTTTTGTCAGGCATTTCTGCAAAACGACATGCTCTTCATCGGTAAATTGTGCCAGCAATTCCGCGTCGTAGCGCGCGGCCTCTTCGTAAAGATCCGCAAAGACCCGTCCTCCCTCCGCTGTTAGGCGCAAGGTTTCGTGCCGCCGATCCTTGGCCTGTTCCCGGCGCGACAAGTAGCGTTTGACCTCCAACGCTGACACTGCACGACTGACCTTGGTCTTGTGCATCCGCGCGCGGTCGCAGATCTCTTTTGCCGTCATCGGGCCGTAGCGGCCGAGATGAAACACCACGCGCCATTCGGTACGCAACATCCCGTAGCGGCCTTTGTAGTAGGTTTGGAACCCGGCGCTTGAGGTCTCGGCGGCCAGGGACAACAGGTAAGGCGTGAAATCGCGCAAATCAAAATTAGTCATAAACGTAACTTTTTATGTTGTTAGTTACAAAATCAACCAATATTTTGCTGTGATCCAGGGAGGATGCGATGAACAAGCAAACGTCAGATCACAATCTCCAACAAGCCGTCAGCCCGGTTGGAACGGTCGAAGGCTACATGCCTGGCTTTGGCAACGATTTCGAGACCGAGGCGCTGCCGGGTGCCCTGCCCCAGGGGATGAATTCGCCACAGAAGGTGAATTACGGATTGTACGGGGAACAGGTTTCGGGGACAGCTTTCACGGATGTGCGGCCCGAGCGGACCTGGTGTTATCGCATCCGCCCATCGGTCAAGCATTCGCATCGCTATACCCGCATTGACCTGCCCCATTGGCAAAGCGCGCCCAATGTCCTGCCCGATGTCGCCTCGCTGGGGCAATATCGCTGGGATCCCGTGCCGCATAGTGACACGCCGCTGACATGGCTGACCGGAATGCGCACAATGACGACGGCGGGCGATGTGAACACGCAGGTCGGCATGGCGAGCCATATCTACCTGGTGACTAAATCAATGGTAGATCAATATTTCTATTCCGCCGACAGCGAATTGCTGGTTGTGCCGCAAGAAGGTCGCCTGCGGTTCTGCACCGAGCTTGGCATCATTGACCTTGAACCACAGGAGATCGCCATCCTGCCGCGCGGGCTTGTCTACCGGGTCGAACTGCTCGACGGCCCGGCCCGCGGGTTTGTCTGCGAGAATTATGGCCAGAAGTTCGAACTGCCGGGGCGCGGGCCCATCGGGGCCAATTGCATGGCAAACCCACGGGATTTCAAGGCGCCCGTGGCTGCGTTCGAGGACCGCGAGGTGCCGTCGACCCTGACCATCAAATGGGCCGGGCAATTCCATGAGACAAAGATCGATCAAAGCCCGCTCGATGTCGTGGCCTGGCACGGCAATTACGCCCCCTACAAATATGACCTAAAGACCTATTGCCCCGTCGGCGCGATCTTGTTTGATCACCCCGACCCGTCCATCTTCACCGTTCTGACCGCCCCATCCGGGCAACCCGGCACAGCGAATATCGATTTCGTGCTGTTCCGCGAACGCTGGCTGGTGGCCGAAGACACGTTCCGCCCGCCCTGGTATCATAAGAACATTATGTCGGAACTGATGGGCAACATTTACGGCCAATACGATGCCAAGCCCCAGGGCTTCGTTCCGGGCGGTGTCAGTTTGCACAACATGATGCTGCCCCATGGCCCCGACCGGGACGCGTTCGAAGGCGCCTCGAATGCCGAGCTGGGCCCGGAGAAACTCGACAACACCATGTCCTTCATGTTCGAGACGCGGTTTCCGCAGCATCTGACCGAGTTCGCCGCCAATGAAGCGCCCTTGCAGGACAATTACATCGATTGCTGGACATCGCTTGAGAAGAAGTTCGACGGCACGCCGGGCAAGAAATAGGACCACACCAGAATGGAGTTGAAACGTAGCTGGGTCGGCGCGGCCAACAGCACGGAGACCGAGTTTCCGTTGAACAACCTTCCCTATGGCGTATTCAGCCATGGGGATGCGGAGCCGCATTGCGGGGTGGCGATCGGGGACCAGATCCTGGATGTCACCGCGCTGGAACAGGCTGGTTTGATCCGCGAAGGCGTGGAGCCGGTATTTAACCTGCCCGCCTGGAACGCCTTTATGGCAATTGGACCCGAGGCCTGGGCAGCGTTTCGGGCGCACCTGACCGAGATTTTGGCGGAAGGGGCCGCGGCGCAAGATAGGCTGACGCCGTACCTGGTTCCGCAGACGGGCGCGCAGATGCACATGCCCTTCGCGGTCAGCGAATACACCGATTTCTATGCCGGAAAGCACCACGCGACAAATGTCGGTACGATGTTCCGCGGGCCCGAGAATGCGCTACCGCCGAATTGGCTGCATATCCCCATCGGCTATAACGGGCGCGCGTCGTCGGTTGTCGTGTCTGGCACGGATATCCGGCGGCCCTGGGGCCAGCTCAAAGGCCCGAACGACAGCGCCCCGCGATGGGCGCCCTCGGCCCGGTTCGATATCGAGCTGGAGATGGGCGCGATTGTCGGTGTGCCCTCGGACGGACCAATCTCCGTCGATCAGGCCTTCGAAAACATCTTCGGCTATGTTCTTCTAAATGATTGGTCGGCGCGCGATATCCAAGCCTGGGAATACCAGCCGCTTGGTCCGTTTCAAGCGAAAGCCACCGCCACCACGATCAGCCCTTGGATCGTCACCACCGCAGCCCTTGAACCGTTCCGCTGCGCCACGCCGGAGCGCGAGGTGGAACTGCTGCCCCATCTGAGCGACACAGGCCCCATGCTCTATGATATCGACCTCAACGTGAGGTTAAACGAGCACACGATCTGCACCACGAATTACAACGTTATGTACTATTCGGCCGCCCAGCAATTGGCCCATCACACCAGTTCGGGCTGCCCGATGCGGATCGGTGATCTGTTGGGATCCGGCACCATTTCAGGGCCTGAGCCGGATCAGCGCGGATCGCTTTTGGAACTGTCCTGGGGCGGCAAGGACCCGTTGAGCCTGCCCGATGGATCCAGTCGCAGCTTCATCGAGGATGGCGACAGGCTGGCGCTGAGGGGCCGCGCGATGGCAGAGACATATCAAATCGGGTTCGGCCCATGTATCGGCACCCTGCTCCCAGCGCTCGAAGACCCATTCAAAGGATAAGACCATGGCCAAAGCCTTCGCCTCCCAAGGGGATATGACCGAGAAGACAATCACCTTTGACGAGATCGGGGACGGGTTGTGGGCCTTTACCGCCGAGGGCGACCCGAATTCCGGTGTGATCATCGGCGATGATAGTGTGATGATCGTTGAAGCACAGGCTACCCCGCGCCTGGCCCACAAGGTGATCGAAAAGGTGCGCGAGGTCACCGACAAACCGATCTCCCATGTCGTGCTGACCCATTACCATGCCGTGCGTGTGCTGGGCGCCTCGGCCTATGGCGCCAATCAGATCATCATGTCCGACGCCGCCCGCGCCATGGTTGTGGAGCGCGGGCAAGAGGATTGGGACAGTGAATTCCAACGCTTCCCGCGTCTGTTCGAAGGCCATGAGAGCATTCCCGGCCTCACCTGGCCCACCACCACCTTCACCGGGCGGATGACCGTGTTTCTGGGCAAGCGCCGCGTTGATCTGATGCAGATGGACCGCGCCCATACCGCCGGAGATATCGTCATTGGCGTCCCCGACGCGCGGGTCATGTTCACTGGCGATATCGTCGAATATCACTCGGCCTGTTATTGTGGCGATGGGCATTTCCGCGATTGGCCCGACACGATCGAGGCGATCCGCGCGCTTAACCCCGATGCGATCGCGCCCGGCCGCGGCGCTGCGCTGATCGGATCCGAGATGGTCACCAAAGCGCTCGACACGACGACGGATTTCATCCGCTCGACCTATCGGCCTGTTGCCCAGGTTGCCGCGCGGGGCGGCGATCTGAAAGAGGCCATGGCGGCCTGCCGCGCCGTCTGCGATCCGAAATTCAGCGATTTCGCGATCTACGAGCATTGCCTGCCCTTCAACGTCGCCCGCGCCTATGACGAAGCCCGCGGGTTGGACCACCCCCGCATCTGGACCGCCCAGCGCGATCTGGAGATGTGGGAGGCGTTGCAGGGATGATGCGACTTCTCCTGTCAGCTGTGGCGTGCCTAATATCGGTAGGCTCGGGCAACGCCTGCGCGCTGGGCGAGCGCGTAGACCTGCAAACCCGGATGAACGCGGGTGCTGCAATAGTCTCTGTAAGTGTTTTGGGGGACACTCAAGGGCCGTCTGATGGCAACTGGTACATCGTTCCGGTCCGCGTGGACCGCGTGCTCAGGGGCGAACCGCTTCCGAACGATCAGGCCACCGAAGCGACGCTGATCTTTCGGCACCAGACTCAACGTGATCTGCCGTTCGAAACGCAAGGCCGCTATCTCGTTGGACTTTGGGCTCCATACGACATGTCCGTGGAGCCCGATGAGCGCCCTTCGTACCAAGGCACGCTCGGCGTCTACGGCGGTGGCGGATTTTGCATTGGACAAATGATCTATGAACCAAACAGCCCAATGGGCCGTGCTCTGACCGTTGCCTTTGATGGCGAAGGCGACCAGGACGCGGAACTCGAAATACTCGACACCTATTTGATGGGTTTGCAGTAACGGCCTGTGGTTCTCAGTAAAAGGTCCAAAGGCCTCAACAAGGAAGCAATCTATGGTCGGCGCCACCTACGCCCTTGCCCACGAACTCTACCCTTACACCCCAGCTCAAGCGGTGCCGGGCCACCACCCCGTCATCATCATCGGCGGCGGGCCGATTGGTGTGGCCGTGGGCCTTGACCTGGCGCAGAAGGGAACGCCTGCGCTGATCCTCGATGACCATGACGGCGTCGGCCAGGGCTCTCGCGCGATCTGTTTTGCCAAGCGGACCTTGGATATCGCCGACCGGCTGGGCGCGGGGCAAGATATGGTCGAGAAGGGCGTCGTCTGGAACACGGGCCGTGTGTTTCACGGCGAGGATCAGGTTTTCGAATTCAACCTGCTACCCGAGACGGGCCACAAGAACCCGGCCTTCATCAACCTCCAGCAGCCCTATTTCGAGAAGTTCCTGATCGATGCGCTGCGCCGCGCCGAAAGCGCAGGTCAGCCCATCGAAATCCGGGGCCGCAACGTCGTGACCGGCCTCACCCAGGACGCCGACAAGGTCACGCTCGACATCGACACACCCCACGGCCCCTACCAACTTACCGCCGATTATGTCATCGCCTGCGATGGCGCGCGCTCACCTACCCGCGATATGATGAGCCTGAGCTTTGAAGGACGCGTGTTTGAGGACAATTTCTTGATCGCGGACGTCCGAATGAGCGCCGATTTCCCGACCGAGCGCTGGTTCTGGTTCGAGCCCCCGTTCAAGGATAGCGGCCAATCAGCCCTTCTCCACAAACAGCCTGACGATGTCTGGCGCATAGATTTTCAGCTTGGCTGGGACATCGACCGCGCAGCGGAACTACAAGAGGACCGTATCCGCGCCCGTGTCGACGCCATGTTGTCGAGCCAGACGGGAACGGTTCCGGATTATGAGCTGGTCTGGACCTCGATCTACACGTTCCAATGCCGCCGGATGGAGACATTTCGGCATGATCGCGTCTTTTTTGCCGGAGACAGCGCGCATCAAGTGTCTCCCTTCGGGGCGCGCGGGGCGAATTCGGGCATCCAAGACGCCGAGAACCTCGCTTGGAAACTCGACCTTGTGCTGAAGGATCTGGCCGATGACAGGCTGCTGGACAGCTATGCGACCGAGCGGATCTATGGCGCCGATGAGAACATCCTGAATTCGACCCGCGCCACCAGCTTCATGACCCCCAAAACGGAGACGCACCGCCTGTTCCGGGATGCGGTTCTAGACCTCGCAGGCAAATACGATTTCGCGCGGCCATTGGTGAATTCCGGGCGTCTATCCGTGCCCTGTATCTATGACGATCATCCTCTATTCACTGCCGATGGGCTGGATGGGCCCGCCGGAACGCGCCCCGGCGCGGCCTGCACAGATGCGCCAATTGGCAACGAATATCTGTTGGCGGCTTTGGGCGGCGATTTTGCCCTTCTGGCCATCGGAGGGAACGCCCCGTCAAACGTCGCGCCAATCGATGGGATCGTCTTGAGAATTGTGCATATCGCAGATCCATCCCCGGAATTAGCAGCGCGCTATCTGGGCGAACATCCTGCGGCGATCTACCTGATCCGCCCTGATCAGCATGTTGTGGGGCGCTGGCCCAACTGGAACGCGGATCATGTCACCGCCGCCCTGCGTCGCGCGATCGGAAAGGAACCGGCCGATGCTTAACCTGGCGCCCAAAATCCCCGACCCCGATGGCTTTTATGATGAGTTGCTGGCCGTGCATGAGGGCCTGACTAAAGATCAGAGCGAGGCGTTGAATGCGCGGTTGATCCTGATCCTGGCCAACCAGATCGGAGATCGCGATGTCCTTCGCGCTGCATTGGAGGCCGCGAAATGAGCGTAATGACCCTTTGGGACTACGCCAAATCGTCCGCCAGCTACCGCGTGCGCATCGCTCTCAACCTGCTCGGTGAGCCTTACGAGATAGAGACTGTCGACCTTCTGGACGATGCCCACAAATCAGACGCCCACCTGGCGCGGAATCCGCAGGGTCTGGTGCCGGTTCTGGATATTGACGGGCATCGGTTGACCCAGTCTTTGGCGATCCTGGACTACCTGGACACAACACGGGATATGCGCCTGCTTCCCACAGATGACCCTGCGCGTCGCGCGAAAGTCATCGCCTTGGCCCATTGCCTGGCTGTCGATGTGCATCCGGTCTGCAATCGGTCGGTGATGGAATACGCGACGGGCGGCGCTGAGCCCGCGCGGACGGAATGGATGCAGAGGTTCATCGGCCGTGGCCTGCGCGCGTTCGAGATATTGCTCGCAGATCTCGATCCTGCGCCGTTTGTCACTGGCGCGCATCCCGGCCTGGCCGAGATCTGCCTGATCCCGCAGCTATACAACGCCGACCGGTGGGGGGTGGATTATGACCATTGTCCAGGCATCAAAGCGCTGCAAACCACCTGCAACGCGCATCCTGCCTTTCAGCGTGCCTATCCGGGGGCGTAACGCCCCGTTCTCATTCTAAAGCGGCGCAAGGCGACTTGCGGCCTCGGCCAAAACCTTGAGCCCGATCACCAGATCATCTTCTGCTGTGTCTTCCTCGAACGCATGGGAGATCCCGTTGATCGACGGCACAAACAGCATTCCCACCGGCATCAAGGCCGCGACATTCGAGGCATCGTGTAAGGCGCCAGATGGCATCGACCGCCATTGCCCCGGCGCGACACGCTTTGCCGCCTTCGCAAGTTCAGCCTGCATCATGTCATCCATCGGCATCGGTGCCAAATCCTGACGCAGGCGTTCGAATGTGATCGCGCAGCCGGTTCCTCCCTGCACCTCCGCCAAAACACCCTGAATAGCCTCTTCGATACGCTGCAACCTTTCCGCATCGGCATCGCGCCATTGCAACATGAAGACAGCCCGGCCGGGCACGATGGACGAGGCGTTGGGCTCCAGCCGAAGATGCCCGATGGTCCAGACGGTTTTAGGTGTAGCGATATTTGCTAGGCGGTCTTCGAGCAAGGTCGCGATGCGCGTCACAGCCACAAAAGCATCGCGCCGCATGGCCATGGGTGTTGTGCCCGCATGGTTTTGTTCACCCTTAACCGTGATTTGGAATTGCCGTAATCCGACAATGCCGGTGACGACCCCGATGGTGTCGCCCGCCTGATCCAGAACTGGTCCTTGTTCAATATGCATCTCAAGGAATCCGACAAATCGCGCCGGATCCACGAAGTCCGATGCGCGGGCAGCAAGCCTGGCGCGGGCATCGGAAAACTGCGTGCCGTCGGTCGCAACCAGTGCATCGGCCGCCGCAAGGTTCAGCTTGCCGGACCAGACCGAGCTGCCCGTCAGGGCACCGAACCGCCCCTCTTCGTCCTGAAAACTCACAACCGAGATCGCGCGGCCATCCGCCTCAAGACTGGCGCGCGCCACTTCCAGTGCCGCGATCACACCCAAAGCGCCGTCAAGCCATCCGCCCTCGGGCTGAGTGTCGGAATGCGAGCCGAGAAGCAGGCTTTGACCAGGCACCAATCCGAAGAGATTTCCGACCGGGTCGAAATGCGGTGTCAGCCCCGCCTCAGCCATGCGGTCCGCCAACCAAGCGCGCGCGGCCAGATCTGGATCGCTAAAAGCACGGCGCCGCACCCCCTGCCCGTCCCGACCAAAGTCGCGCAGCGCGTGCAGATCGGCCAGAAACCTACTCGAATTGACTGTGATCTGTGCCATGCGCAATCCGACCGCGCGGCGCCGGATGTGTCAAGCGGCCACCAGCAGCGCGCTTGCAAGTAGGCGCACAGGACCGCTAGCCTTGCAGGCCTCTACGACAGGCACTTTTTGGACGCTGTGTGCAACCAAAGAAGAGCCCGAGCTAGAGCTCTGGAGGGAGGCTTCTGAGATGGACCGCTTACAATCGGCCGCGCGACCGGCCTTGGACTGTTGCAGCTATGCGCGCGGTGTCGAGCGGCAAATATCGGGTCGCAAATCCGATGAGTGACACTGGACACACCACCGGGACGGACCGCTTTACGGAGACCCTCAAAGACGCCTCGGTGCTGGTCATCGATGATGAACCCGGGATGCGCAACTTCCTGAAGAAGACACTTGCGCCGGTCTGCGCGCGGGTCGAGGTGGCCGCCGACACGGCGGAAGCCACCAAACGCCTTGATGAACGCTCCTTTGACGTCATCGTGCTGGACAATGTGATGCCGGGCAAAAGCGGGGTGGATTGGCTGACCGAACAACAACGGATCGGTCTGTTTTCCGACTCGATCCTGATGACAGCCTATGCGGATCTGGATACCGCGATTGCCGCCCTGCGCGCGGGTGCGTCCGATTTTCTGCTCAAACCCTTCCGGTCGAACCAAATCCTGAATGCGATTGCGCAAAGCCTGACCCGCACGCGATTGCGTCGGCAAAACTCTGTCCTGCGTCATGAATTGGAGGAAGGTAAGGATCTGCTGCGGCACCGGGATGCCCTGCTCGGATCATCCGAGATGATCGCAGAGGTGCGTGCGGCCATCGAGCGGGCCGCCACCACGGATGTCCATGTGGTGATCCGCGGCGAAGCGGGCGCTGGCAAGCAGGTCGCGGCACGGATGCTCCACACGACATCAATGCGCGCCGACAACCCGTTCGTCTGGCTGCAATGCTATGGTTGCGATCTGAAGACGTTTCAGGCGCGATTGTTCGGCCAACTTGCCAAAGCCACCAACGGATCGGGCGAAGATGGCCTGCTTTTACATGCATCGGGCGGCACATTGTTTCTGGAGGATGTCGGGATGCTATCGCCGCCCTGCCAGAACCTGCTGGTCGAACTGTTGACTGCGGGCCGCTACAGGCCCATCGGGGCCGCGCGATCCCTGGATCTGAATGTCAGGATCATCTGCTCCAGCACCGAACCATTACAACAGGCGGTCGATCAGAACCGGTTCCGCGCGGATCTTTTCTATCTGTTGAATGTGGGAGAGATCATCTTGCCCCCGCTGCGCGAGCGGAGCGAGGATATCATCGAGATCGCCCATTTCTTCGCGGCCAACCTTGCCGCCCGTATGGGCGTGCCACGGCCCAATTTGACCGCCACTGCCAAGCGGCGTCTCTTGGCGCATCCATGGCCTGGTAATGTTATGGAGCTACGCAACCTGGTTGAGCGTGCCCTGATCGACGGCGACTTTGAACAGGCCCTCAGCGGCGCTGAACCAGTCGCGCAATCGGAAAGCCTCGCGGCGATGGAACAACGCCACATCCTGAACGTCCTTGACAGCTGCGGCGGCAATCGGGCCGAAGCGGCGCGCCGCCTTGGCGTGGCGCGCAAGACGATTGACCGAAAATGCCAAGCCTGGGGAATTTGAGCCATGCGGTCGGTCCGCCTGCGCTTGTTCTTGCTGGCTCTGCTGCCAATTGTCGTTCTGTTGCCGATCTTGTTGGGCGCCACCATGCTGCGCTGGATCGAGAGGTTCGACGACCTGCTGATCGCAAAGGTGGCCAGTGACCTGCGCGTCGCCGAACAATACTTTCGCCGGATCGAAGCAACCCAGGCCGCGACCCTGACCGCTTTGGCGCAATCGGTCGATTTCGACACTGAACGCGCGGCGGGCGATGCGGCCTTGAATGCGTTCCTGGCACAAAGCGAGGCGCGGCTTGGTCTTGATTTCATCCTTTACGGTGCGCTCAACAGCGAGACGATCCCAGAAGCCGCCCTGGAGGTTGCCACCGCCGCCACGCCCGATGCGCCAAGCGCCGGGCTCGCCCTCTTTGACGCAACAGAACTGACCCAAATTTCGCCTGACCTAGCCAACCGCGCCGCGCTTTCCATTGTGCCGACGGAGGCTGCGCGCCCCATTGCACGCGATGTGGAAAGCCGCGGGATGCTGATCCTAGCAGCGCATCGGTTTCCAGGTTCGGATCAGGTATTGATCGGCGGGCAACTCCTGAACCGCAATCTGTCCGTCATCGATACGATGAACAGCCTGATTTATCAGGAGGAAGGCACGACATCAGCGGTGCGAACCGGCACGACCACACTATTTCTCGACGATGTCCGTATCTCGACCAATGTGCGCCTGTTTGAGGGGGAACGCGCGCTCGGCACCCGCGTGTCAGAGGTGGTTTGGCAGCAAGTCATGGTCGAAGGCGATCCGTGGCTCGACCGCGCCTTTGTTGTGAACGATTGGTACATTTCGGGCTATGTGCCGCTGACCAATATCGCAGGTGAGCGGATCGGGATGCTCTATACCGGGTTTCTGGCCGCACCCTTCACAGCGCAGCGCAATCAAACCATCCTATCGCTTGTTCTGGCGTTTCTGGTCGCTGTCGGTGTCGCTGTACCCTTTTTCTTGCGACTCGCCCGCGGGATCTTCGCGCCGCTGGAACAAATGACTGGCACCATGGCCCGCGCCGAGGCCGGAGAGTTGAACGCGCGCATCGGTGAGGTGGGCACGCAGGATGAGATCGGAACCGTCGCGCGGCATCTCGATAAGCTGCTGGATCAGGTGCAAGAGCGTGACGAAGCCCTACGCAGCTATGCCGAAAATCTGAACGAATTGGTCGATCAACGCACCGAAGAACTGCAAGATACCAATCGCAAGCTAGAGGCGACGTTTGCGCAACTTGTGATGTCAGAAAAGCTGGCCACCGTCGGGGAAATCACCGCTGGCGTCGCCCATGAGATCAATAATCCGGTCGCAGTGATCCAGGGCAATCTGGAAGTGATGCGGCTGGGCCTTGGCGACACCGCTGAAGACTACCGGACGGAATTCGACCTCATCGATGCGCAGACCCATCGCATCAATGTGATCGTCGGAAAGCTGCTGAATTTCACCCGACCCGAGGATCTGTCGGGCAGCGCGACCCTGGTCGACCCCTTGGTTGCGGTGCAGGACGCGCTGTTGTTGGTGGCCCCTGATCTACGCCATCACGGTATAGAGGTGGAGTGCCTGCATCATGGGGCGCCGCAGATCCGCATTGTCGAGACGGAGTTGCAACAGGTCCTGGTGAACCTGTTTCTGAATGCCGCGCAGGCGATGGAGCATGGCGGTACACTCAGCATCGAAACCAGGGCGGCCGATTGGGGGGATCAGGCCGGAGCCGAGATTGCAGTCTCCGATACCGGGCCGGGCCTGCCCGATGGCACAAGCGACGCCGTTTTCGACCCGTTTTACACCACAAAACCCGGCAAAGGTTCGGGCTTGGGGCTGTCGATTAGCCAGAATTTGATGGCGCGAGTCGGCGGTCACATTCGGGTCGAGAGCGAATTTGGGCAAGGTGCGACATTTTTTATTTGGTGCCCGGTCGCGGACAATTCGTCCGACAATGCTGAGTAAGCCGCGCCGGAAGTGGACATTTTGTCCGCAGGTCTTTCAAGAAGCAGGCCAATTCTGGACATTTCGGCCCTGCCAAGGAGTCGCAAGATCCGTATAACTAATTGATCCTATTATATAAATATGTTGACGCAGATTTGGGTCAAGGGGCACGCTCTATCCTAGGTTGTAGCATACAAAGGTGGACAAACAGACCACGCCGCAACCGTGTTGGGGCGAGGAGGCCCCGGGATATAGGAGGAATTCCCATGTCGGATGGAGCCAGCGGAGCCCTCGGGTTTCTGCACAAAGAAAGCATTGTTGCGCCGGAAGGATACAATCGCTGGCGCGTGCCGCCAGCCTCAATCGCCATTCACCTGTGCATCGGATCGGTCTACGCCTGGTCGGTCTTCAACCCCGCGCTGACCCGCGAATTGGGCGTTGTCTCATCGTCCGGCGGCGATTGGTCGCTGTCATCGGTTGTTTGGATCTTTTCGGTCGCCATTGTCTGCCTGGGCCTGACCGCCGCAGTGGGTGGGAAATGGCTTGAAAAGGTTGGCCCCCGCTATGTCGGGGTGGTCGCCGCCACGCTTTGGGGCGGCGGCTTTTTGATCGGGTCGGTCGGCATCGCCATGCATCAATTGTGGCTCGTCTATCTGGGCTATGGGGTCTTTGGCGGCGCGGGGCTTGGCCTTGGTTATGTCTCCCCAGTTTCCACCTTGATCAGATGGTTCCCCGACCGCCGCGGCATGGCGACCGGCATGGCGATCATGGGGTTTGGCGGCGGCGCAATGATCGGCGCCCCGCTGAAGCAATGGTTGCTCGATCTCTACCAAACCGCGCCTGACTATCTGGGCGCCACAAATACTGTCTCACTTGTCACCGAAGGCGGGCGCCGGTTCGCGGAAACCGCCAATGGGCTGGTCGAGGTGGTCGTGGCAAATGCCAGCGAGGCTGCGGTCTTCGGCGGTGAGGCCGGCGTTTACGTGGTAGGCACCGGCAATACGGGCGCCGCGGCCACCTTCATGACGCTTGGGATCATCTATTTCTGTGTGATGATGTTTGCCGCGTTCCAATACCGCGTCCCGCGTGAAGGTTGGGCACCGGAAGGCTGGACACCCAAACCGGCCGCCTCCGGCATGGTGACACGCAACAACGTGCACATCGACCAAGCGATCAAGACGCCGCAATTCTGGCTGCTTTGGGTGGTGCTGTGCTTCAATGTGACCGCCGGGATTGGCGTGATCGGCGTGGCCAAGACCATGATCAACGAAATCTTCGGGGATCTTGCGTTGGTCACCGCGGCCTTTGCCGGAACCTATGTGCTGATGATCTCGGTCTTCAACATGGTCGGGCGGTTCTTCTGGGCGTCGACCTCGGACTTCATCGGCCGGAAGAACACCTATCACTGCTTCTTCATCATCGGAACGATCCTGTACTGCACGATCCCGTTCTTCGCGGCCTCGGGCGGTATGACGGCGTTGATCGGGTTCTATATCGCCACGATGATCATCTTCACAATGTATGGCGGCGGATTTGCCACGATCCCGGCCTATCTGGCCGATATCTTCGGCACGATGCATGTGGGCGGCATTCACGGGCGACTGTTGACCGCTTGGTCCACCGCTGGGGTGCTGGGGCCCTTCGCGATCACCTATCTGCGCAACCTCTCCCGAGAGAACGCGATCACCGATCTGGTGGCGCAGATCGATCCGGCCACCTTTGCGGCGGCGTTCGGCGCCCCGGTCACACAGCTCAACGAGCTTGTTGCGGCCAACACCGTGACCATCGCCGCGCTGATGGAGATTGCCCCGGCTGGCGCCATCGATCCGACGCCGACGCTCTACAACACCACTATGTACTGCATGGCGGCGCTGCTGGTGATTGCGTTCTTCGCGAACCTGATGGTCCGCCCGGTGCACGACAAGCACCACGTGAAGACTGCGGATCAGCCCGCAGCGGCCCCGGCGGAGTAACCCATTGGCCGTGGCGGCCCTGCCGAATTGGCGGGGCCGCTGCACACCACATGACCGCGGTCACGACCGCCGTTTCTGGCCGACGGTTCTGACAATCGCGCCCACCTTCATAAACTGATCGACCAACGGGTTCGTCTTACGCCAGACGATCCCGATTGATCGTGATGGGCTGGGCGACGGGAAGCGGGCCACCGACACATGGGCCGAGCGCGTTTCCAGCGGCAGCGCCATTTCGGGGAGCAACGTCAGCCCCATGCCCGCGCCAACCATTTGCGCCAAGGTGGACAACGAGCTCCCCTCCATCAGATACCGCGGATCCGATGGCTTCATCTCGCAAAACGACAAGGCCTGATCGCGAAAGCAATGCCCCTCCTCCAAGAGCAATAGCCGCATTTCTTTCAGCTTTTCCGGGCTTGGGACAGGTTTTGCGGCGTCTTCCGGCGCGCGGATCAGAACAAAATCCTCTTCGAACAGCTTGAACTCCTGCAATGCGGGTTCCGATATCGGCAGCGCGACAATGGCCATTTCAAGGCGGCCCGCCAGCAAGTCCTCGATCAAGGATTGCGTGACTGTTTCTCGGGGCTGCAATTCCAATGCTGGGAAGCGGGCGGTCAGCGCGGTGATGATCTGCGGCAACAAGTAGGGCGCGACGGTTGGGATGACACCGATCCGAAGGCGGCCCGAGATCGGCCCGTGCGCCGCCCGGACCAAATCGTCCAGCTCATCGACCTCAAGCAAGATCTTGCGCGCCCGCTCTGCGAAGTCTTCGCCCAGCGAGGTCAGACGGATCTGACGCGATGCACGCTCGACCAATGGTGCGCCCAGCATTCCTTCGAGTTCCTTGATTTGCAAAGACAATGCGGGCTGCGAGATTGCGCAGGATTCAGCCGCTCGGCCAAAATGCTGATGTCGCGCCAGAGCTTCGAAATAGCGCAGATGTTTCAGTGTCAGGCCAATCATTTGAAAAACTTATCACGGCAGTTAGCAGATTCAATTGGGGTTAATGATTAAGGCCGGTTAGAACGATTCTAGGCGCAGCGAGGCGCTATGACCCAGCTGAAAAAACGGAGATCCTCATGGACGGAAACAACGTGCACGGCCTCGGCGGCTGCCCCGTGAATCACGGTGGCAACACGTCGTTGGACAAGCCGGTCACCAAGTGGTGGCCCAATGCCCTGAACCTCGACATCCTGCACCAGCGCGGCGCGCGGACCAATCCGATGGATCTGAACTACGACCACCGTCAGGCGGTTAAAGCGCTGGATTTCGACGCCGTGAAGGCCGATGTCCAGGCTCTCATGACCGAAAGCCAGGATTGGTGGCCCGCCGATTGGGGCCATTATGGTGGCCTCATGATCAGGCTGGCCTGGCACTCTGCCGGATCGTATCGCACGCAGGATGGGCGCGGCGGCGGCGGCGCGGGGAATATTCGCTTCGCGCCCCTGAACTCGTGGCCCGACAATGCCAGCCTCGACAAAGCGCGCCGCCTGCTCTGGCCGGTGAAAAAGAAGTACGGCAATGCGCTGAGCTGGGCCGATCTGATCTTGCTGTCGGGCACCATCGCCTACGAATCCATGGGGCTGAAGACCTTTGGCTTCGGTTTCGGCCGCGAAGACATTTGGGCGCCCGAAACCGATGTCTACTGGGGGTCGGAAGGCGAATGGCTGGCACCCAGCGAAAACCGCTACGGTGATCTGGACAATGCCTCGACTCTGGAAAACCCCCTTTCTGCCGTGCACATGGGCCTGATCTATGTGAACCCCGAAGGTGTGAACGGTCAGCCCGACCCAGCGCGCACCGCCATGCATGTGCGTGAGACCTTTGCGCGGATGGCGATGAACGACGAAGAAACCGCGGCCCTGACCTGCGGTGGCCATACTGTGGGCAAGGCCCATGGCGGCGGAGCCCATGATCAGATCGGGGCTGAACCGGAAGGCGCAGGCATCGAAGCCCAAGGCTTTGGCTGGGCCAATCCGGGCCATGCGGGCAAGGCGGCCAATGCGTTCACATCGGGCATCGAGGGCGCCTGGAGCCAACACCCGACCAAGTGGGACATGGGCTATTTCGACTACCTGTTCAACTACGAGTGGGAACTGACGAAATCCTCAGCGGGCGCGTGGCAATGGCAGCCTGTGGATATGCCGGAAGACAAGAAACCGGTCGATGCCTCGGACCCAGCCGTGCACCGTAACCCGATGATGACCGATGCCGATATGGCGATGAAGGTCGACCCGATCTACAACGAGATCTGCCAGAAATTCATGGCCGATCCGGAGTATTTCGCGGATTGCTTCGGGCGCGCTTGGTTCAAGCTGACCCACCGCGATATGGGCCCTAAGGCGAATTATTACGGTCCCGATGTGCCGGAAGAGGATTTGATCTGGCAGGATCCGATCCCTGCGGGCGACACGAGCTACGATGTTACTGCGGTCAAAGCCAAGATCGCCGAAAGCGGGCTGTCTGCATCGGAGATGATTGCCACCGCATGGGACAGCGCGCGGACCTTCCGCGGATCGGACAAGCGGGGCGGTGCCAATGGCGCGCGCATCCGTCTGGCCCCCCAGAAGGATTGGGCGGGCAATGAAACTGAGCGCCTGGCGAAAGTTCTGGGCATCCTGGAACCCATCGCCGCGGAAACCGGTGCCTCGGTGGCCGATGTGATCGTGCTGGCGGGCAATGTAGGCCTGGAGCAAGCTATCAAAGCGGCGGGCTTCGACATGGAGGTGCCCTTTGCCGCGGGCCGCGGTGATGCGACCGACGAGATGACGGACGCGGACTCGTTCGATGTGCTGGAACCCGTCGCCGATGCGTTCCGCAACTGGCAAAAGGACCAATATGCGGTGTCCGCTGAGGAAATGATGCTCGACCGTGCGCAGCTTCTGGGCCTGACGGCGCAGGAAATGACCGTTCTGTTGGGCGGGATGCGGATGCTGGGCACCAATTATGGCGGCTCCAAGCACGGTGTCTTCACGGATCGCGAGGGAGCGCTGACGACGGACTTCTTCGTCAACCTCACGGATATGGGCAATAGCTGGCACCATATCGACGAGGATGGGACCTACGAGGTCCGCGACCGCACCAGTGGCGAGGTGAAGTGGACCGCGACCAGCGCCGATTTGGTCTTCGGATCAAACTCGATCCTGCGCGCCTATGCCGAGGTCTATGCCCAAGACGACAATCACGAGAAGTTCGTGGGTGACTTCGTCGCGGCCTGGACCAAGGTCATGAACGCCGACCGCTTCGACCTGGTCGCATAGTCAAAAGCTCCCCGGGCGGTGATCATGCCGCTCGGGGAGGCACCCAAGACCAAACCGGTGCGCCGAAGGCAGTTATGTTCCGCCGAGGTCCGGTCTCGCATCCATTTCGCTCAATTGCCGCCAAAGCTCGTCCTGCCAATTCTGGCGCATATCCGTTGCGATGGTTGAGATGGCTCGGAAACGCGGCCAATAAATCCCGTAGCGATACCTGAAATGACCCGCGAGCGGTTTGATCCGGATCGCGCGCTCCGATTGACCGGTCGCGCGGATATGGGAGGCTGTCAGCGGATCGACAATGGCAGCGCAAAGCCCCGCCTCGACAAATTGCAGCACCGGCAGGAATGTCTGGCTTTCCAAAAACACGTTGGGCTCGGCGCCAGCCATCGCCATCTGGGTTTCCAACTCGCGCCGCAGAGCATGATCGCTTTGCAACGTGCCCAGGGCCGCACCGTCAAGATCGGATAGGTCGATGACATCATGATCGGCCAGCGGATGGGCCGGATCGACGACCACAAAGCACTGGCCGCTGATGATCTGACATTCGTAAAGCGCCCGCCCATCCATGCTGGATGGCGCATCGCCAAAGCCGAAATCGATGCTTTGGGCCTTCGCAAGCTCCTCAATTTGCGATGAAGATCTGGCGAAAAGCGAAATCGACAAACCCTTCACCCCCTGCAGCAATCCCGCGATAAACCGTGGGAACAACAACGCAGCAGGCCCCGGCATGGCGACCGCAGTGATCGAGCCGGATTGGCCAAGCGACATGCTGCGCATCGTATGCGATATGCGTTGCGCCTGCGCCAACATGGTATCGGCCTCGGACAGGAGGTAATGCGCTTCAGGCCGCGGGGAAAGCTTGCGTCCGTCTCGGTCGAACAGCGTCACACCTAGCGCATCTTCCAGGGCCTTGAGAGATGCACTGACCGCCGGTTGCGTGCGCCCAAGCTTGGTCGCCGCATCGGACATGCTGGCCGAGGTCATAACCGCGCGGAAGGTTCGGATCTGCTGAAGGTTCATATCCAAACCATAAGCAACGCTTTGGTTTATGCAAATCTTTCAAATTTGTTTTTATGAATTGGATCGATACGCTCATCCCGTTCCAATGCATCCATTTTTCGATGCCAATCAATACAGGGAGATCGCAATGAGTTTTGCATCCAAACTGGCCAGTATTGCGCTGGCGACCGCCTTGGTCGCGGCGCCTGCGACGGCTCAGGAGTTTTTCCGCATCGGCACCGGTGGTGCCGGTGGCACCTATTTTCCGATTGGCGGCGCGATTGCCTCGTCGATCTCGGCGCCGCCCGGATCACGGCCCTGCGACGAAGGCGGCCAATGCGGGGTTCCCGGCCTGATCGCCATCGCGCAATCCACCACCGCCTCCGTGTTCAACAATGCCGCCGTGCAAAACGGCGAGTTGGAGGCGGGTCTTGCCGCGGCGGATGTCACGCGCTCAATGTATCTGGGTGAAGGCGCATTTGAAGGCCGTGAACACCCCAACCTGCGCATCGTGGCCAACCTATTCCCCGAAGATCTGCACTTGGTTCTCCCCGCCGGGGTCACGATCAACGATCTGAGCGATCTTGAGGGGTTGCGGGTCGGCATCGCCCAGGCCGGGTCCGGCACGCAGGTGGCGGTTCTTCAGATGCTGGAGCTGTGGGGCATCACCCGGGACAACATCGAAGAAGCTGAACTGAACAACAGCCAATCCGCCGCGCGCCTCGCCGATGGACAATTGGACGCCTATTTCTACGCCGCCGGCTGGCCGGTCGCGGCGATGGTACAGCTGGCCTCGACCTCGGGCATGAACCTGCATTCCTTTACCGAAGAGGACATGGCCCGCATCAACGAGGCAATCCCGGCCTACATCCCATCGATGATCCCCGGCGGGACCTATGAAGGCATCGAGAACGACACGCTGACGCCTGCGGTTTCTGCGATGTTGGTGACATCTTCCGAAGTCGATGACGACCTGATGTACGGCATCACCGCTGCCCTTTGGAACGATGCCACCCGTCGCATCCTTGATAACGGTCACCCGAAGGGCCGCTTGATCACGCCGGACACGGCTCTGGCAGGTGTCGAGGTTCTGGGCGTGCCCCTGCATCCCGGCGCCCAGCGGTTCTACGAAGAAGCGGGCCTGTTGGAGTGACGCCTCCAGCCGTTTGACCCATGGATTAGGGCGCCGCGATTGAGCGCCCCAATCGCAACGACCCGGCAGATGGGTCAAAGCCAAGCCAGGGATTCCCATGTCAGATCAGAGTGGTGCGCGCGAGCTGTCCGACGAAGAGCTCGCCGAGATCGAACGCAAATATGACGAGGGCGCCGCCACGCGACCGGTTGGCCCGCGCCTTGGCTTGGCGCTGCGTGCCGTGGCGCTGGCCTTTGCGGTCTATCATTATCTGACAGCCGGCTTTGCCCTACCACCGGACCATTGGCATATGGGATGGCATCTGGCGGGTCTGTTCATCCTGACCTATGCGCTGTTTCCCATCTTCAGAACAAAACGCGCCTTCGATGTGCGGCGCTCGGCCTTTCGGATCGGCAATGTCCCGATCTTCGATTTCGTTCTGATGGCCCTGGGTGTAGCGTCGGCGCTGTATCTGGGCCTGGCGTGGCGCGGCGTTCCACTGCTGGGCATCGACGAGCAGACGTTCAGGATGGGCAATCCGAACAATTACGACATGTTCTTCGGCCTGTGTTTGATTGTTCTGGTTCTCGATATCGCACGCCGGACCCTCGGGTGGATCCTGCCTGCCATCATCTGCGTGTTCATTGCCTACGCGCTGTTCGGCCCGCTTTTTCCCGGCGTGTTGCAGCATCCCGGCGTGCGGTTCCGGACCTTCGTATCATCGATGTATTTCCCGCAGGAAGGCATCTTTGGAGTTACACTTTGGGTTGTGTCCACCATCGTGTTTCACTTCGTCCTATTCGGCGTGATTGCGCAAAGGACAGGCTTGGGGCAGCTTTTTATCGACAACGCCACCATTCTGGCAGGGCGCTATACCGGCGGGCCCGCGAAAGTGTCCGTCGTGTCATCCGCGTTTTTCGGCACGATCTCGGGCTCATCGGTGGCAAACACCGTTTCCACCGGCGCGTTGACGATCCCGAATATGAAACGTCTGGGCTATCCCGGTCATTTCGCAGGCGGGGTCGAGGCCGCATCCTCTGCCGGTGGGCAAATCACGCCCCCCATCATGGGTGCCGCCGCTTTCATCATGGCGGAGTTCCTAGAGGTCCCTTACACCACCATTGTGATCGCCGCGATCTTCCCCGCTTTGCTGCATTATGTCGGCGTCTTCACGGTCGTGCATCTGATGGCCAAGAAGCTGGATCTGAAGGGGCTGACCAAAGACGCCCTGCCGCAATTCGCAGCTGTCTGGCGCGAGGGCTGGGCCAATATCGTCCCGTTGATCGCCCTGCTTGTGGTGCTGTTTTCCGGCTACACACCCTACATGTCCGCATTTTGCGGGATCTCCGTGGCAATTATCGCCGGAATGTCACGGATGCGAGAGCCGTTGACGTTAATCTATGCAGCGGCCTTCATTGCCTTTGTGATCTGGAAGTATCAGGGCGGCGGCTTTGATCTGACCATGTCCGCTATCCTCATCACCTGCGCGATCCTGGGCACGCTGAACCCGCAACGGCGTATCAAACTGCCGCAAATGGCGGAAACCTTCGAAACGGGTGTGAAATACGCGCTTGCGGTGGGCGCAGCTTCGGCCGCGGTCGGCATCGTGGTCGGCGTGATCAACACAACCGGCGTGGGGTTTCGCATCGGGTTCATGGTAACGCAGGGCGCGTCAAACCTGGGCAGCGATATCTTCGCTCTGTTCAGCCTGACGGGGCTGGATTTGTTTACGGTCGAGGACCTGACGCTCTTTATCAGCCTGGTCTTCATCGCCATGGCCTGCATCCTGATGGGCGCAGGCATTCCGACCACTGCGCTCTACATCATGCTGGTGTCGGTGGCGCAGCCTGCCCTGGCGCAGCTGGGCATCCCGCCAATCGCGAGCCATATGTTCGTGCTCTATTATGGAGTGGTGGCCGAGATTACACCGCCGGTCTGCACGTCGGCCTATGCGGCGGCGGCGATCGCAAACTCCAATCCGTTCCGCACCGGGATATCGGCCTTTACCCTTGGCCTTGGCAAAGTCATCGCACCGATGGCCTTTGTCTATGCGCCAGTCTTGCTCTTCGTCTCCTCCACCGGGTTCCACCTTTGGGAGTTCACCTATACCGCCGCCAGCTGCATTGCGGGTGTGATCGCGTTGTCGACCGCGGTTGTGGGCTACTTCTATGCGCCAGTGAACCTCGCATTCCGATGGCTGCTGGCCTTTGCCGGGCTCGTCTTCATCGCGCCATCGCTGCAGGCCGATCTGTTTGCATTGGCCCTCTGCGTGCCGGTGATCATCAGCCAGGCCCTAAAACGCCGCGCCACGGCGCCCGCCTGATCGTGAACCAATCCGTCACGATCCTGGGCGCCGGTATCGTCGGTTTGTGCTGTGCGCTGTCACTGGCAGAGCGTGGCCAAGCCGTCCGCGTGATCGACCGCAACGCGCCGGGGCGCGAGACGTCTTTCGGCAATGCTGGCATCATCTCCCCCTGGTCGGTCGTGCCGCAATCCATGCCCGGCCTCTGGCGCCAAATACCATCATTGCTGGCAGACAAGAACAAACCCTTGAGCGTGCGGCTGTCCCATTGGCCGCGCATGATCCCCTGGGGCCTGCGGTTCCTTGGGCAATCCCGCGAGCATCGCGTACGGGAAATCGCCGATGCCATGGAGCATCTGTGCTTACCCACAATCGATCTATATCGCCGCCACCTGTCGGGCACCGGCCAGGAACATCTGGTTCAGGACAGTTACTATGTTCATGCGTTTCGAGAGGCCGCTCGGGCTGACATCGCAGGGCTTGGCTATCGCATTCGGCGCGAGAAAGGCGCCGATCTGGAATGGATCGGCGCAGATGAACTGCAGCGCCTCGAACCCGCCCTCAGCAACCAGTTCAACGCCGCGATTGTGATCAAAGGACAGGCACGCGCCCGGTCGCCGGGCCGAATTTGCGAGGCGATTGCCGACAAGGCGCACCGTCTTGGCGTGCGTTTTATCCGCGACAACGTAACCGCGCTCGTTGCGAACGAAGGCGGCTGGCACATCCACGGGGCGACCGGCACATATGTCGCCTCGAAGGTTGTTGTTGCGATGGGCGTATGGTCTGCGGGTCTGCTCAAGCCCCTTGGCCTGTGCATTCCGCTTGAAGCCGAGCGCGGATATCACGTGGACTTTGCGGCCCCTGATGTCGACCTAACCCATTCGATCATGGATGTGGATCGCAAGGTGGTGCTCAGTTCGATGGATGACGGGCTACGGATCGCAGGCCAAGCCGAATTCGCAGCGGTAGATGCCCCGACCGACCCCAGACGCCAAGCAATCCTGACGCGCCAGGCCGTCGAAGCACTGCCTGACTTGAACACAAAAACCGCACGCGTCTGGATGGGGCAGCGGCCGTCTTTCCCCGACAGCCTCCCGGCATTGGGAGAGGTGGCAGGCCAACCCGGCCTGTTCACCTGCTTCGGCCATTCGCATTACGGATTGATGATGGCGCCAAAATCCGGTGAGATCGTTGCCGATCTGGTCACCGGGCGCCCCACCAACCTGGATCTCTCGGCTTACAATCTTGGTCGGTTTAACTGAGCCGCCCCTTGGCAAACGCCCTCACGCACCGTTCTGTACATCGGGCAAATCTCCAACAGCTTCAGGGTGGGCAAGCGGAACAAGCTCGTCACGCCAGCACACCATCAGCATGGCTTTCGCATGCTCTACCAACACATCGCCTTCGTCCTGCGGCAATTCGATGGCCGCATCCACGGCCTTTCCACCCCAGGTGATGATAAGAAACAGCTTCTGATGCGCCTCTTCTTGGGCGCTTTCCAGGAACAAATGCTTTGATCCATCGAAGATGACTTCTGTGTTCTGCAAGGTATCGGCATCTCCGACAGCCTCGACATTCTTGTCTGATCCTGCACCGGACCAAACATCCTTCCACACCGGTTCGTGCAAAACAAATTGATAATACCCGTCGAGCAGCGCGCTGGTCACAGATATCAGATCCGAGATGGTCTCGGGCTTGTCCGCCATCGCATCCCGAACAACCTCTCGGAACATCGCCAGATAATTGTCGCACAAGGCGGCCAAAATCGCCGATTTATTGGGAAAATACTGGTAGATGGAGCTGACGCTTATGCCAGCCACCTTGGCGATCTGAGACACTTTCAAATTGCTGCTGCCATGCTCGGCCAACACCGTCTTGGTGGCATCCAAGATGCTGTCGACGCGCTGCTGACTGCGCATTTGTGTCGGCTCGCGAACGGGTTCTCTGCGCGGATCTGTGGTTCTCATTTTTCCAACAATCTGAGATTCTTTCAGATATGGCAACAGAGATCTTTGGTTTCAAGATCGACGCAATGAATGGTCATAGACTTCGTTACGACACGACCATCTCACTGCACCACCACGTTGTCATTACGCCTTACCTGAAATTTTTTCAGATTATCTTGACGCAAAGGAAGCGCGACGTTAGGTAAGCTGAAATACTTTCAGATAAGGGACATCCAATGCACATGACATCTCGGCCCTTGCCTTTCCCCGGTCGCTCCTTCCTCTTGCATCAACGGCGACATAACCCGAGACAACGCCCAGTACCTGCCGAACGGAAAGCGGTTGCTTTGTTGGGCCTTATGGCTTTGCTGCTCGCCTTCGAAGCAGTGGGGCTGCGCCCCGAGCGACTAGACGGCACGCAGGCCACGCAGGCAATGTCCCCTGCCCCGACAGTCAGTATCAAACCCGCGGATCAGAGCTCCAACGCCCAACCAGTCGCGCTTGCCCTTGCGCCCGATTTGAGCGCGCGGCCGTAGCTCCCCCTTTTCAAAGACAGACTTCACATGCCAAGACCGCGCCATGCCATGACACAGCGCGGCTTGGCGCCGTTTGACAAGGTCCTATCTATGCCAGCCCCGATCCAACCCATCATATCCCCCATCCGCGGCCTTGCTCGCCAGCTGAGCACAAGCGTTTTAGCCATCGCATTGCTGGCAAGCTGCACATCTCTCAGGGATGTGCCTCCGCCCGATGCGAGCACCTATGAGAATTACTTACCCGTGGGCATGCCAGCCGATGTCCGGTTTTTCGGCGACAACACCGACCTTGAGGCGACCCAGATTGCAAACGAACTTCGGGGCGCAGTCGCCGCTCATCACGGTACTGGCGGGGTCAATTTTCTGGCCTTGTCAGGCGGCGGCGCAAACGGCGCCTTCGGGGCCGGTATCTTATCGGGCTGGTCCGCCACCGGCGCACGACCCGAATTCGACATCGTAACCGGTATCTCAACCGGCGCCATCATCGCGCCGTTTGCATTTCTCGGGTCAGGCTACGATGCCGCGCTTCAACGTTTCTATACGCAAACGCGGACCCGCGATGTGGCGCGGTTCCGTGTGCTTGGGACCGTGTTTGCGGGCCAGAGCCTCGCCAACAACCGCCCGTTACAAGCGGCCATCCGGCGCGAACTAACCGATCAAATGCTCACCCGCATCGCCGAGGAACACGCAACCGGCCGCCGGCTTATCATTGGCACGACCTATGTCGATGCCGAACGGCCCGTCTTGTGGGATGTCGGCGCCATTGCCAGCGTCGGCACGCCAGACGCCTACGAATTGGCCCGTCAGGTCATTCTGGCCTCGGCCTCGATCCCATTGGTGTTTGAGCCGGTACAGATTGACGTCACTAACGGACAGGACATCCGCTCGGAGATGCATATCGACGGCGCCGTTTCACAACATATCTTCGCCTATCCGCAGGATCTGCAGATGGGGGACATCATCAGACAGCTCGGCCTTGAGCGACGTCGGAACACGATCTGGATCATCCAGAACGATCGGCTCGAGCCGCGGTTTGAACCACAAAGCGAACGGTTCGGGCCGCTGCTGAATTGGACCTACGACGCGTTGATGCGGTCCCAGGGCCTGGGCGATGTGGCCCATATTGCCAGCCTTGCGCAAAGAGACGGGCTGGCTTTGCGCGGTGTTGCGATCCCCGCGACCTTCGCAGAGGAGCCGACCCAATTCTTTGATCCAACCTACATGTCGAACCTGTTCCAGGTCGGGTATGAGATGGGCCTGGATCAAGGCGCCTGGCGAGATGACATCGAAGAGGTGTTACTCGGCCAGTAACCCGAGCATATTACGCCCCTACCAACGCGATCGGCGCGGATTGGGACCAAGAATGGCAAAGGCCCCACCGAGTACATTCGGTGGGGCCTTTTGCGGCGCGATGTGGCTGTGTGTCAGGCGGTTCGGATCCGCCGTTCCGGCGCTGTGGCTGACAAGATCCGCACCGTCTGTGTTGTCGCACGATGGGCCAAAACTTGCGAGGCCGTCCTGGTCCAGTGCAGAGACTTCAACGTCGCTAGCAGATCGTCGGCCGCGGCCACTACGCCGCTCGCCTTCTGCTGCTTTGTGATTGGCACGCGATACGCCACGACATGCCCCACCCCGGCTGCGCGGGCCGTCTCAATTCCGCGCCTGGTGGTTTCGATCGCAATGCAGCGATCCAGTTCAACCCGCATCGTGCTGGCGAGATCCGCGTAGACGCATTGCCGCGTTTCCGGACGCCCCTCATCCCCGCGGCAGGTGACCGATGAAAAGTCGCTTGCCAAGATGCCCGGCAACGCCGCGCGGACGCTGTTGACGATCAGACGTGATTGTTGCGAGATTAGCCCGCGGGACATGCGTTTGCGCCGCAGATAGTCGAACAAACCAACGATCAGCGGATCTTCAACAAAGCTGTGATCCTCGATCAGGTTGAACAAAATCTCGTCTTTCAGATCGAGCAGTTCGTCGAGATTCACATCCCGCGCCGTCGCGTGGTCAGGGGAGCTGGGTTCATAAACCTCGGTTAGGCGAAGCGACATGTCACGATAGGTGCGCGCATCCCAATGCCAGGGTAAGCCGCTTTGGGAAAAGGCCTGGTTGAACGCCTGCCGTTCGATTTCGGACAGGTCGCAAATGGCATTCAACGACCCAAATATAACTGCTTTCATCTCTCTCACCTCCTGTTGGGTTCGGTATCTGATGACGTTCAGATCACGGGTTTGCCTTTGGCTTTGGGAACTAACACGCACGCCGGACGTGTTTCTGTCGCGGCATCGCTCCCGAATGATTCGAAAGGCCGCACCATCCGGCGCAGCCTTCCATGGGTTCCACTACGCCGAAGTGTCCGAAGTGCCGTCTGAGGACTGCTCTTCCAAGGGCTCGGGCAACTGAACTTCTTCCTGGCGTACCCGGAAGAACACCGAGTACAGCGTCGGCACGATGATCAATGTCAGAACGGTCGCAAAGCTAAGCCCGAAGATGATGACCACGGACAGCGACGCAAAGAACGGATCCCAAAGGAGCGGCACCACCCCAAGAACCGTCGTGACCACGCCCAGCATCACCGGACGCACCCGGCTGACGGCGGCGTCGATGATCGCATCCAGGCGGGCTTTGCCCTCTCGGATCTGCAAATCGGTCTCATCGATCAACACAATGGCGTTCTTGATCAGCATACCCGTCAAAGACAACGTAGCCAGGATCGCCATGAACTCGAACGGCGTGCCCGTCACCGCCAGGCCCCAGATCACCCCGATCAGGGCAAGCGGGACGGTCAGCCAGATGATGACAGGCTGCCGTACGGCGTTGAACAACAGGAAGACCACCAGGATCATCGCGCCAAACCCAATCGGCATCGTTGAGGCAAGCGCAGCATTCGCCTCTTCGCTGCTGCCATACTCGCCCTCCCAGCTCATTGTGTAGCCGGGTGGCAAGTCGATCGCCTCGATCGGGCCACGAACCATATTGAAAAAATCACCTGTCAGGATATCGGAAGGGTTGTCGGCCTGGGCCGTGATCGCCAAGGCGCGGTTAATGCGGCGCAGATTGCCGGATTCGAAGACCAGCTCAAAATCATCCACCACCTGAGAGATAGGAATGTAGCCGGCGCTGATAGTGCTAAAGACCTGGATATCCCACAGATCCGCTGCGCCGTCGCGGCTTTGGCTGTAAGGCCGCAACACGATGTCGAGCAGGTCATTGCCCTCTCGGTAGGTGCCGATACTGGTACCATCGAGATAGGTGTTGATCGCCGCAGAGATTTCCCCCTGGGTCAGCCCCAAACGGCGGGCATTCTCCGTGTTGATGATCGGGCGCAGCACCTGGATCTGTTCACGCCAATCATTGCGCACGCCAACCGCGTTGTGTTCGACCAAGATCGCCTCGGCTTGGGCGGACAGATCACGCAAGACATTCGGATCCGGCCCATAGAACCGCGCCTCAATCTTCGCACCGCCCGCGGGGCCAAGTTCGAACTGGAAGACTTGAGCGCTGGCCTGCGGATAGGTCTCGTTCAGCCACGTCTGAACCTCGCCTCGCAGATCGGCGATCGCCTCAAACTCATCCACATCGACAATGATCTGGCCGAACGCTCGGTTCGCATCCGGGGTCACGTAGGTCAGCATGAAGCGCGCATGCCCGGCGCCGACCACCGAGTTGGTCCCGATAACACGATCAAGCGTGCGCAGATGCGCCTCGATTTCCATGATATCAGCCTCGGTGGCTCTGATATCGGTGCCCTGGGGCAGATAGTAGTCCACCACAAACTGGGTGCGCGTCGAGGGCGGAAAGAACCCCGGGGGCACGTAGTTGACGCCCACGAAAATCGTCGCGAACAGCAAGACGACGGCCCCGATTGTGGCATAGCGCCAGCGGATGGCCCCGGCTAGCAGCGCACGGTAGCCGCGCAAGAAACCAGACTCGGGTTTCGGCTCTTCCTCATCACTCGACTTGGACTTCAGCGCGATGCTGCAGAAGAACGGCGTCAGCCAGATCGCCACGACCCACGAGAACAGCAGAGCGATCGTGATCGTGAAGAACAGGCTGCCTGTATATTCACCCGTGTCATCCGGTGAGAAGCCAATCGGCGCGAAGGCAAGGAAACCGACAATGGTGCCGCCCAGCAGCGGCCACTTGGTCTGTCGCACCACATCCTGCGACGCGTCCGCGGCGCTCTGGCCCTTCTGCACCCGCACCAGCGTGCCTTCGACGACAACGATGGCATTGTCGACCAACATCCCCAACGCGATGATCATCGCCCCAAGCGAGACCCGCTGAAGGTTGATCCCATAGAGCGCCATGCCAATGAGGGTGCCCGCGACGGTGATGATCAGGATGCCCCCCATCAACAGGCCCGAACGGATGCCCATAAAGACCAGGAGCGTGCCGACCACGATGCCTAGGGCCAAGATCACGTTCACCACAAAATCACTGACCGCCACCTCGACACCGATCGACTGATCCGAGATCGGGATCAGGTCCATGCCAATGGGGCGTTGCGCCTCAAGCTCGGCAATCCGGTCGCGCACGGCGGCACCCATTTCCACGACATTGCCGCCCAACACGTTCGAGATGCCGATCCCGATGGCGGGCGCGCCGTCATGGAACAAAAGCTCTGTGGCCGGCTCGGCAAAACCGCGGCTGATCGTGGCGATATCCGACAGGCGGAACGACGCGCCCGTTTGCGGATTGGACAGAACGAGGTTCTCGATGGCTTCCACCGACGAGACAGCGCCTTGGGGCCGGATCGGGATGCGCCGCTCGCCCGCGACCAGGGCGCCTGCGGGCGTCACGAGGTTCTGACCCTCCAACACCTGGCTCAACTGATCAGGCGACAACCCCAATTCGATCAGACGCGCGGGATCGGTTTCGATGTAAATAACCTCCTGCTGCACACCAGTCAGGATCACCGTCGCGACGCCATCAACCAGCACCAATTCCCGCTGCAAGCTTTCGGCATAGGCGTGCAGTTGGGCCAGATCATAGCCGTCGCCCTCTAGCGCGAAGTACAGCGCGAAGACGTCGCCGAAATCGTCATAAACCTGTGTCGGCAGGGCATTTGGCGGTAGGCTGGGCTGCACATCCGAGATCTTCGCCCGCATCTGCGTAAACAATTGGTTCAATTCGCTATATCCAGGTGCAACCTGGCGCGTGAAGGCAACCGTGACCTGGCTGAGGCCGAGTGACGAGACCGATCTGATTTCATCGATCCCGTCGAGCTGCTGGAGCGTATTCTCGATCAGATCCGTGACTTCGATCTCCACCTCCTCCGCGCTGGCGCCGGGATAAGGTGTGATGATCTGCGCCTCTCGGATCACAAATTCGGGATCCTCGAAGCGAGGCAGGCTTTGGTAGGCCGCATAGCCGAGCACCAAAATCAGAAGGGTGGCGATTACCGAGATAACGCGCTTTTCGATGGCGAAGCGTGCAAGATCCATGGGTCAGCCCTCAATGTCGGTGATGGGGCGGATCTGCATCCCGTCCTGCAGCGCGCTAAGCCCTGCGGCGATTACAGTGGCGTCCGGCGGCACACCGTCAAGGATGACGGCACGGTCACCCATGACATCACCCAAGACGACGTCATGAGAACTGACCAAATTGGTTTCCGGATCGAGGACCCACACCACTGGTTGCCCCTGTGGATCGGCGCCGATCGCGCCAAGAGGGACGGTCACCAGTTCGGCCCCGTTCCCGTTGGAGGCCACATCGACCCGTCCAATCATGCCGGGCAGCACAAAATCCTCCTCAGGTACGGCAACCGCGACACGGCCCCGATAGGTCTGGGTTGATCGCTCTGCCTGGGTCGCAAATTCAATCAGTTCCGCCTCGTAGGTCCGGCCAGGCAAAGCATCGAAGGTCACCGAGATCGAGAAATCCTCGACACCCGCAAAATAGACGACGTCTGGACCGGGAATGTCGAAGACCAGATCGACGATGGACAGGCCCTGGATCAGCGCAACGGATTGTCCGGCTTGCATGTTGGTGAAGTTTTCGACATGGCGCAGGGCGACAAACCCATCGAATGGCGCGCGCAGAACCGTGTCGGCCAGATTGTCTTCCGCAATCTGAAGCTGCGCCTGCAATCCACGTATCGCGGCCTCGGCGGCTTCGACCTCTTCGGCGCGGCCACCGGCCTGCCCGATGCGAAGCTGTTCTTGGCTTGACCGCAGCTCTGCCTCCGCCACGCTAAGCGCTGCCTGATCCTGTTCAACCCGCGCCGCCGAGACGACACCCCGGATCTGCAATTCCTGCGACCGTCGCAATTGTTCAGACAACTGTCCCACCTGGGCCTCGGCCGCCGCGACGCTCGCTTCAAGCGCCGAGATCTCCTCGGCCCGCGCACCCGACCGCAAAGCAGAAAGCTCAGCCGCCGCCTGATCTAGCTGACTTTGCAATTGCAAGACGTTGGTTTGAAAATCCCGCGGATCAAGCCGCGCGATGATATCGCCCTCGAAAACCTCCATCGACGCCCGGATCGGCAAATCGATAAGCTGGCCAGAGACCCGAAACGACATTTCAGTTTCCTCAGATGGATAGACCACCGCCGGATAGCCCCGCGCAGCATTGGCTGAGACCGTTTGGGCAACAGCAACCAAAGCGGGGCGAGTGGGCGTTGTCGGAGTATCTCCTGCCTGGGCTGAAGCCGCCCAAGGGACGAGTAAGGCGAAGAAGCAGGCCGCAGCCCGAAGAAGCGTCCAAAACATGAAAACTGTTCCTTGATGCAAAGTAGATCTTTGGCGCCGACCTGGGCGCGATGCGTAGCAATTGGTGCCCCGACACTGGCGGGGATCGAACGAGTGGGGGCGCCTAGGTGTAGTTGAAGAGCTTGGCGTTTCCGGTCTGGCCACCTGATCCCCGAAGCTTTCAGCGCAGCCTCCCAAAAACTGATCTGTCGTGTGGTCCATTCGGCTCTCCTATCCTGGGCCCGACCGGTTCAGCACCTGCGTGAAGTGCAGTCCGCCATCGCGAATACAGCTCAAAGCTGACGTTTTTTCAGATTTAGGGGGGCAAGATGATAGATCAATGCAAAATCAGAAATTTTTTCAGATTTTGATTTTCGATGAGCTTACGAACCCGCCCTGCGGAGCCAGTCGCCCGGTGGCAGCCCTTGCAAAGCCTTCACACGATCACATCACTGCCGCTTCCTCGAGCCTGCGCACGCACGACAGGCGATGGAATCACTGGAAACAGGATGGGCGGCTCGAATTTGGATGACCGCCGTCGCCTTGTTCTCGTTTGCTGGCGCAGGTGATCTCGTGAATGCCGAAGCGTTAACAACGCCCCATCGGGCATCCTAGGATCGAAGGCTGCAAGAGGAGGCACTCGTGCTCTATCCAGCAAAGCCGGATCCCCCGAAAACAGCCCGAGCGTGCCGCGTCGAGGCGTCGCTCAAGAGCAGATATCGAAGCTATTTCCTGGCATGCTCAGGCGTGATGCTTGTGGTCACGTGCACGCGCTCAGGGTCGTTATAGTGCGGATCGCTCCCCGCAGGTTGGAAGATCAACTCTCGGTCGGCCAAGCCATCCGCCGCCGTTGCGAGCCGCCAATACTCCTCCGCAATCCGGGCTGGATCAAAGAGACCGCCATGTTTCACGATCCCACACACAGCAATCACCGCAACATTGACACCCTTTGGCGACATCTCTTTGAACAACGAGAAAGCGAGGCTGCGCAAAGCCGCCTTGCCCGCCGCGAGCGACGTCCATTCGGGATACGGCTCCAGTGCGAGCCCGCCGCCCGTGAATAGGATCGCGCCCTTGCCCTTGCGCAACATATTTGGCGCCACAGCACCGCTCGCGGCAAACGCACCGACGACATTCACCTCAAACTCCCGACGCAGTGCTCGGCTTGTCAGGTCGAGCGGGCCGGCCGCGTGCATGACGGCGGCGTTGTAGATCAGCACATCCGTCTGCCCGATCATTCCTTCGATTGACTTGATCGCATCGAGAAGCTCCGCCTCGTTTCCAGCATCCGCTGTCGCCCATGCCGTTTGAGCACCTTGCACTTGAAGCTTTTCGCTGAGTTGTTCGATCAGATCGGCCCGTCTCGCGATCATTCCCAGATTGTAGCCACCCCGAGCGAAACGCTGCGCAATCGCTTGAGAGAGACCGGGACCAACGCCGACAATAAGACAATTGGGCATATGAGATGCGTCTCCGTTCAAGATGGCTTCACGCCATGCCTCCGGTATGTTTCCAGCTGATCCTGACCTAAAACGCGCATCGTGAAACAAACAAATGATTCATATTGCAAGAAAAGGCTTGCTGTTTGCCAATACGCTGGACGCCGGTTGGAGAAAACCCAGAATGCGGACGGCTTGGCAGCGACGGGCCTGAGCGCACAACTCTCGAACACGCACGAGACGAGCCTCGTATTACCACACGGTCCACTCGCCCGACACAATTGTAAAGCCAGCCAAAGTAAGCCGCCAGATCTGGCCTGACCGTCAATCGTAAACTCCAAATTAGCACTTTTTGCCTACTGGTGCATCGGGGCTGACCGTGACGGTACGACATGAAAAAAAGATCAAAATCTGAGAAATGTAGTTCTCCGGATGGTGTCCTCGCTCCGAAGGGCTTTAACGCGGTCTCGATGGATCCGAATTTCCTCGGTCGCATTGCAGATGGCATGGAGCAAGGTGTTTTGGTCTGGGATCATGATGGGCTGTGCACCATGTACACAGACCGCGTCTTAGACGTTTTGGAGTTGCGTCCAACCGACATATGGGTCGGGATATCGCGCACCGATTTCTTGTCTGGCGCGATCATCCGCGGTGAGTTGGATCAAGCGGCTGTCGACAAGACACAAGAACGCTTCGCCCGCAAAACGCCGTTTCAGTTTGATCGGCATTTGAGATCCGGGCGCATCGTCTCGACCGCCGCGCGGCCTATGGGGGATGGCGGCTATGTGGTGACGTTTACCGATGTCACCCAACAGCGCCGTGAATCTGCCGACTTGGATGAGGCGAAGCGCGCCTCCGAACTGGCGCAGGCGCAGGTGCTTGAAACGCTGGAGAACGAAAAGGCCCGTCAGCAGGAAGCGTCGATGCTGGCAGAGCTGGGGGAGTGGCTGCAAACCTGCAAGTCGCTGGATGAGCTCTACGTGGTGCTCAAGGAATTCATGCAGCAATTGATGCCCGATAGCTGCGGCGAGTTGTACATTTATTCAAATTCCAGGGATGTGCTGGACGGCGCGGTGTATTGGGGCACCGCTGAAATCCATGACCACATCAAGGCAGATGCCTGTTGGGCGCTTCGGCGGGGCCGGAACTATTCCCTGTCACAAGACAAAATCTCGTTTGAATGCCCCCATGTGCAAGAGCAAAACGCGCCCTCGTCCGGGGACTATATCTGTGTTCCGATCATCGCCCATGGTGATACCGTTGGGCTGCTGCACATCCAGTTTCAGGTAACGCAGACCGATAAATTAGGCGTGCGCAATCCACATAAATTCGCCGCGCAATGCGGAGAGTTGATCAGCCTCGCCATCGCCAACGTGAAGCTGCGCGATGAACTGCACCATCAGTCCACCCGCGATCCGCTGACCGGATTGTTCAATCGGCGCCATTTCCTGGAATCCATGCGCAATGAACTGAAACTGCAAGAGCGGAGGGGAGGCTCATTCGGCGTCATCTCGTTCGACGCAGACAAGTTCAAATCATTCAATGACAATCACGGTCACGATGCGGGCGATATGATCCTGCGCGCGATTTCCGAGGCGATGAACACGCTCTTCTCGGCTGATGAGGTGTTGTGCCGCTATGGGGGCGAGGAATTCACGGTGCTTCTGCCTGCGGCGACCCGCAAGGACACCATCCGAGCGGCCGAGGCACTCCGCGCAAAGGTGCAAGAGATTTCAATCGCCTATGCGGGGCGCACTTTGCCAACCGTGACGATTTCTTGCGGCGTGGCGTCATTCCCGCAGGATGGGACCCAGATCCAAGACATCCTCAAAAGCGCGGATGATGCGCTATATTTGGCCAAACACGAGGGCAGGAACCGCGTCGTCGATTCCTCGAAACTCCAGGCAGGGCAAATAAAAGTGGTCTAACTAACTTGTTGGTGCACCTCGATCACGTTGCCTTCAGGGTCGTGGAAGAACACTTGGTGCCATTCGGCGGCAAAGGCGGTTCCATAGTCGGAATACGGAATGCCCCGCGCGTCCAACATCGCAAGGAAAGCCTGCAGATCGTCCGTTCGGAATGCGATGTGGCCGCGGTCGACCGGATTGATGACTTGGCCATTCTTGAACGCCACATCCAACGCCCGTTCGGCCAGATGCATCTGCATCGCGCCGTCGGTTGCAAAGCGAATGGCGCCGGAATAGCCGGTCTCTGCCGTCGCTGCGGTGCGCGGAAAATTCGTTGGCGGAATATCATCGAGCCCCAGCACCTCTGTGTAGAACGCGTGCATCCGATCGACATCTTCTGAGACGAAGTTGACGTGGTGAAATTCGAGCTTCATTGTGCGGCCCTTCGCGATTTGACTGACGCATGGTGGCGGTTGAAAAGAGCCTTGTCACCTTTGTGATGAGACATATCACAGATGCTGATTTGCGTTCAGCGCGTGAATAAGTTTCGGTGCGATGTCTGTGACGCGCTGAGAGATTTTATGGCCACCCCCGCTTCCGAAGATACGCCCGCGGGCTACGGCTACGCTGTCTCGGCCTATGTGCTGTGGGGCGGTTTACCCCTCTACTTGAAAGCGATGGATCACGTGCCACCGGTCGAGTTGGTGGCGCACCGAGTGGTTTGGTCGCTACCAGTGATCGGATTGGTGATCTGGATCACGGGACGAACCGCAGATTTGCGTGCGGCATTCCGTTCACCGCGATTGTTGGGAATGGCCGCGCTGACCGCGTTTTTTATCTCGATCAATTGGGGTGTCTACGTGTGGGCCATCGCCAATGAGCGCGCCTTGGATGGTGCGTTAGGCTATTACATCAACCCGCTGTTTTCGGTGTTTTTAGGGGCTGCCCTGCTGGGGGAGAGGTTAACCAATCTGCAATGGGCGGCGGTATTGTTGGCCGCTACAGGCGTTGTGGTGTTGACGGTCGCGCAGGGTGCTTTGCCCTGGCCGGCACTGGCGTTGATGCTCAGCTGGGGCGGCTATGCCTTCTGCAAACGGAAGTTGCCGATTGGCCCAAACCAGGGGTTCTTTCTTGAAGTCGCGCTGCTCGGCATCCCGGCGTTGGGGTGGTTGATGTGGTTGGGGGTCAGCGGGAAGGCCGTGTTTGCGGCCGGATCGCCCTTCGATACTTGGATGCTGATAGCCGCAGGAGCGATCACGGCCGTGCCGTTGATCTTCTATGTGAACGGGGCAAAGCTGCTGCGGCTTTCGACTATCGGTATTCTGCAATACATCGCGCCGACCTTAATCATGCTAGTGGCTGTGTTTGTCTTTGATGAGCCATTTGGCCTCGCGCGTGCAATCGCCTTTCCAATGATCTGGGCGGCGTTGATGCTCTATTCCGTCGCTTTGCTCCGCGGCACACGGAGATAACGGCTTTCCACTTGCTCCCCCGGCCCGCGGCGACTAAACGGGTCAGCGGAGACGTGGCCGAGTGGTCGAAGGCGCTCCCCTGCTAAGGGAGTAGGCGGGAAACCGTCTCGAGGGTTCGAATCCCTTCGTCTCCGCCACCTACCATTTTTACTCAATTGCGTTCGATACTTTTCAGCCCCTTATGGGGCTGTTTTTGTTGGTTTATGCGTATTCATTGTTGCTATTGGGTTTTCTTCGATTAGACTCGTTTCTATTCATTGCGTGGTAGGAATTGTGGTATTTTATGGCTGCTCTTAGCGGAAAGCTGACGAAGAATCTGGTGCGAACCCTCGGCCCCGGTCGTCATGGTGACGGCAGTGGTTTGTACCTTGTGGTCGATCCATCGGGTGCCAGACGGTGGATCGTGCGCGTCACAGTAAAGGGTCAGCGTAACCGCGAAGGCAGACCTTTGCGAACTGACTTTGGCCTGGGCGGTGCCGATGTCGTAACCCTGAACGAAGCGCGTGACCGAGCGCTGGAGTATCGACGCCTTGCAAAGCAAGGCATCAATCCTCGCTACAACGGACGCCAAGAAATCCCTTGCTTCGAGGAGATCGCCCGGCAAGTCCACATCGAGCGCCTGCCAACATGGAAGAACCCCAAGCATGGCCAGCAATGGATCAACACGCTCGCAGAGTATGCCTTCCCTAAGATCGGGCGGTTGCCGGTATCTGAGGTCGGCCAGCCCGAGGTACTTCAAGTGCTGCTTCCGGTTTGGACCGAGAAACACGAAACAGCCAAACGCCTCGCTCAACGGATCAAGGCGGTACTTGATGTCGCCAAATCAAAGGGCTTCAGAGATGGAGAGAATCCGGTAACAACGATCCGTGACGCGCGCGTGTTGCCGCAGGTCAAACAGAAGGTGCAGCACCATAGAGCGATGCACTGGAAGGACGTGCCCGGCTTTTACGCCCAGCTGGCAACGAAAGATGCCATGGCGGCGAAGGCACTAATGTTCACCTGCTTGACAGCGAGCCGTACGAGCGAGGTTTTGCATGCCCGCTGGGAAGAGATTGGGTTCGATGAGAAGCTTTGGACCGTTCCAGCTGAGCGCATGAAGGCGGATCAGGAGCACCGGGTCCCACTCACGGATGAGATGTTGGCAATCATCGAGCCACTCAAAGCGCTTCGTTCTGAAGTCATATTTGAAGGTCAAAAGCGACATTGGCCAATGTCAAACATGTCGATGCTGATGTTACTTCGTCGGATGAAGGTTGAAGGGATTACCGTCCACGGGTTTCGATCAGCTTTTCGGGACTGGGCGTCTGAACAGCCTAACACTGCGAGAGAGGTCGCGGAGCTGAGTCTTGCCCACAAAGTTGGGAGCGACGTCGAGCGAGCATATGCTCGGTCCGACCTTTTGGAGAAGCGTAGGCAGCTTCTTCAAGCGTGGTCGAACTTCGTCGTTGGGGCCTAAAATGAAGGAATGGCCCGAGCTTGGCATCGTCGTCCCAGATTTTGACGAGATTGATCCAAACGAAGAGTACGATGACCCAAATGGTTTCTACGAGTTCGAGATCGACAACATCAAGCTGACCCAAAAAGTAGACCAGCGACTACATGATCTTTTTGTCGTCGGTTTGTATCATGACGAGCAGGACAAAGTCGCTTCATTGATCTGCAATTTGGAGATGCCTTTTTACAAGCTTGGCCGAAAGCAAGTCGATAGCGCGCGTTCGAAGGAAGCCTTAGAAGGGATCAAACAAGCTAGAGCAAACCTTACCGCTGCTCGTCTTTCGCTGCGTTCACTTCCCGAACCAATGGATGGGTTCTTTGATATTCTGAGCTCGCGGCTTGAGAAGGATATCAAGACGCTGCGGAAGGCTGAGGAACACTTCAAGATTGAAGCAGATCGATACAGTCATCGATCCAATTGGCGAGCTGTATTCGTTGCCAAAGTGCTGAGAGCAGCTTTTGAAAGATACGACGGTCGACGGCCAACTAGCTCGGCAGAGGGGAATACTGCGACCTCCGAGTTCTGTATTGCCCTGGATGAAGTCTACGAAATAATCGGCATTTCAGCCAATGCGTTCAACTTTGGAAAGATCGCATTAGCTTGCCCGGACGACGATGAGGAACTGCTCCGGATCAAGACGACCCTACGGGAAAAATTTCACTTCGACAAAGATTACCCCGAATATTTCTGCGAAATCACCCGACGCTACCTCGAGCAAGATGACTGGAATTGTATGACACTGACTGCGTTCACTCACGATTTTTCCCAAACGGAGGAGAGTGCATGCAGATCTTTGAAAACGAACGTGTTTACGACGACGACGATGCGGAACTTGATCTCATTGCATCAAGAGCAAAACGCGCTCAATGGAGGCACCGTAAAGTCGGGCCTAGCTTTCTTAAATTCGGGCGTAGAGTAAAATACCACGGCGCTGATCTGAACGACTGGATCAACCGCAATCGGATCGCGACGACACCTAATGTCTGAATCGCTCCCGTTCTGTAAGATCAAGCTACAGTTCCTTTTGGAGATGGTGACCGACAAGGAGATGGACGACAACGCGTTACGCGTTGCGCTTTACCTGGCGTTGGCCCATGCGGATCATGAGACTGGAGAAAGCCGCCCGTCTTTCGAGACAATCGGCGCGGCTATTGGCAAGCACGCCAAGTCGGTGAAGCGAGCACTCAACAAGGTTGAGACCGCTGGCTATATGTCCATTGAGCGCGGGACCAATAAGGGTAAATCATCTCGTTACCGTCCGACTTCAGCGGCCCTAAAGCGGGCAACAGAGCGTCGCCGAGAGGGGGACAAGGTTGTCCCGCTTTGTCAGCGAAAAGGGGGACAACCTTGTCCCCAAAGCGGGGCAATTTTGTCCAACAAAGGGGGACAGGATCGCCCCCCGAATAGAGAACAAGAACCTAGAAAAGAACACGGGCGCGTGTCCGCGTCAGATTTGCCTGAAGAACGGCAATCCGGCGGAACTCGCACGGAACTGGTCTTTGTCCCGAGAGGCATCTGCTTCGTTCGGGACTGGGATGCACGGCTTGCTCGGGAGGGGATGACCACGTTGGAACGAAGCCTCCAGTTGTCGCCCCATGAGCATCATGTTGGCTATTGGCTTCCTGCGCGAACACCAGCCCCAGCTGACAGCGCGGCGTGGAGGGAGCAACTCCAGTTACTCAGAGAACTGATCCGCGACAAGCCTACCTGTGCGGAGCGCAACTATGCAGTTTGAGCAATCAGCAAGGCGACCCAGTTCTAGGTCTGCGACCTGCAAACCGGGACCTTGCGAGGGGCGGCAAGCCTCCCCTTCGAACCCCAACCAGACCGCGCGGGGCGCGGTTTCGGAGAAGCAAGAAGCGGTGTTCTTCTATTGCTCCTCCGAAGAAAAGGCGCTGATCCGGCAGGCGGCTGCGGATCGCGGGCTGTCCATGTCAGCCATGTTGCGGCAGCTTGCCACGGGCGCGGCTCCGAAGCGACGAAAGCCTACGCCCCGTGTCGATCCCGCGCTCGTGCTGGCCGTGTCCCGCTATGGCGGCAACCTCAACCAGATCGCACGCTGGCTCAACATGGCAACCCGCGCCGGTCGCGCCAACGACATCGAGGCCCTGCGTGTCGCTACGGCGCTGGTCGGCATTGAGCGGCGGTTGGCGGACATTCTTGCACAGCATCGGAGGCCGCCTGGATGCTGATCAAGTTCTTTCCCAACGGTAAAGGCGGCGGCGCGGGCCCGGTCGAGTATCTGACCGCTCGCACCGTGTTTGCCTATGACGACAACCGCGACCTGATCCGCGACGCTGCGGGCCAGCCGATGACCTTGACGCGAGAACCATTGCCGGAGGTCGTGAGAGGTGACCCGGACAGCATGATCGACCTAATCGACGCATGTCCGCACAAATGGACCTATCGCGCCGGTGTCATCAGTTTTGCCCGCGAAGACGCTCCGACCGACGATCAGCAGCAGGAGGTGATCGATCGTTTCGAAGAGATTGCCTTCGCAGGTCTTAATGCTGACCGCTACGCCTGCCTCTGGGTCCGGCACACCCACGAGGATCGGGTCGAGCTGCATTTCTGCACGCCACGGATGGAGCTGCAAAGCGGGCGCAGCCTCAATATAGCGCCGCCAGGGTACGAGCGCACTTTCGACAGCCTGCGCGACCTAATGAACAAGACGCACGGCTGGGCCGACCCCATGGACGTTGAGCGCTCGGCCGAGGTGAAAACGGTCACCGAGGCCCCCACACGGGCACAGGGTCGAGACGAACTCCACGGCTGGATCCGTGATCAGATATCTTTGGGTCTGATCACGGACCGTGCCGTGATGACCGAAGCACTCAAAGAGGCAGGCTTCGAAGTGCCCAGGGCGGGCAAAAACTACCTCACAGTGAAAGACCCCGACACCGGTGAACGGTGGCGATTGAAGGGAGAGATTTTCAATGAAGACTGGACCGCAGAAACCACGACTGAGCGAGAAGCTGGCGGCCGACATGGAGCAAATGCGCACAGAGAACGCCGCCTTGATCTCCACTCAGTTGGAGAGCTTCAGGAACGATTTGAAGATCACTGCCGAAAGCGCGCTGGCTACAATCAAGACCGATACGGAAGGGTATCTGCTGCGCGTGAGGAAACATCTGCTGAGGCAGAGCGCGAACGCGGCGCGTCCAGAATGGACGGCGATGATCTATCCAGTGCTGATCGCTTGCGCGCTGATGATCAGCAGCTCGCTCTCGACCTGGACGGTTCTGAATTGGCTGACACCGAGCATGCAGTCGCTGGGGATCAAGATGATCGAGCGGCCAGAAGCGACTTACTTGATCCCCTACAGGGATACGACGACGCTGACCCGCTGCCGCCTTGGGGCGCAGACGGTCGATTGCCTGATGATCGAGGAGCAGTAGGCGATGGATGGTCTGACAGCGTTAGAGCGCGAGTTGCTGAGATACGTGGAGCGGTTGACCGAAGCGTCGGAAATGTCCGCGCAAGCCTTGAAGGACTTGGAGCAGCACTCCGTCAGAGAGACCCGAACGGACATCGCTTCATTGAAATGTTCAATGGTTTCGCTCGCGCGTTCTCAACAGTCGTTGGTGGTGTCGTTGAAAGGCTGGATCGAGCAACAGATCAGCTCAGAGCAGTTGTCGCCGAGGCTGGCGGAGAGCGCACGACATCTGGACGGGATCAACATGGACTAGACGATCAGGACGACAAGCGACTGCATCAGGAGGAGCCCCATGGGTTGCGACATTGATGTAGACTTGGTGGATGATCCGTGGGGCCGCTGGTGCCCCGGCATCGATCCGGCAACTGACGTTTTGGAGCGTGTTTCTGTCCTGATCCGCTCCCGCGAGACTTGGGCTGGTGACTACGCGTTCGAGCTTGGCACTCAAATCAGACGTATCGCCAACCAGTGCTCACCTGGGATGCGGATGGGGATAGCCATGCTCCTCAACGAACATGGCGATCCCGACGCGATCAGAGGCTGGCAGAACGGAGAACACCATCGGCGCACGATCTACGCACTTCACGACAATCAGGATGAGGACGACTAGGATGAGAGCTTTGATCGCAGTATTTTTATGTATTTCGACGAGTGGCTTAGCGCAGGGCGCTGAAGTTGATCACTACGGATGCAAAATACTCAACCGTCCAGCAGAGCTAACATTCGATGGATTTTCGGACGCATGGCGCAGCGTCGCGGCAGATCGGCTCTACAGCCTTACGAGGCATCAGAGCGCGATAGAGGCCGGGACCTGCGACTGTGCAGTCTTGCGTCCAGGTTGGACCGAAACGCTGGAGAGGTTCGAAGCCCTTGGGTTTTCGACTGGCCCATCATCGGCCTATCGAGACTGGTCATCTGAGGTCTATAGCCCGCAGATCGCTGACCTCCGCCGAACCGTTCAAGACATGTGTGAGGGGGCGAACTGATGGGCACAGTATCTTTCATTGTAGAGCGGGCCGAAAGCGCCTTGTCCAGCATGGCCTCAAGCCAGTTTGCCCATGTTGCGGGCAGCATCGGCACAGTCGTGATGCTGGCAGCTACGATCGCTCTGTTGTTGATCATCGCAAACATGATCTTGCAGGTGCATCCGGTTGATGTGGCCACCCTGGTTCCTTTGCTCATCAAGATCGGCCTGATCATCATCTTCGCCTTCAACTGGGTTCAGTTCGACCGGCTTTCAGGTGCGATCATCGATGGCCTCGACAACATCGCCGGTATGCTGATCGGTTCGATCACGGGCGAGACAGGTTCGGGGCCAACGTTCTTTGCTGCCCGGTTTGACCAACTTGCGGATGATCTTGCTGACCATGCGAACGCCATCGGTGAGAATCTCAATTGGGTCGGCGGTGCCGTGATGAGCGTTTTCATGGCCGCGCTTTTGGCTGTGTTCAGCGGCGTAGCAGCACTGATGCTTGTGTTGTCCAAGATGGTCGTGACACTGCTGATCGGTCTTGCACCTATCATGATCAGCCTTACGCTTTTCCGCGCGACAGAGGGCTTTTTCCAGCGGTGGCTGTCTGCCCTGATTGCCTGGTCCCTCTACCCAATTGTGATCGCAGGCGTCTTCTCCATCACGTTCGGGCTGTTGAACCAGATGCTGGCCGCCGTGGGTGATCCCAGTGACATGCAGAACATCGGTGCCGCCTTGCCATTCCTGGCCATGATTATGCTCTCACTTGCGCTGATCGCAGGTATCCCGGTGATTGTCCGCACGATATCCGGCGACATCAACTCAGGTTTCGCGGCGGTCGCGACCGGGGCAATTATGCGAGGGGCCTACCAGCGCGTGACTCCATCCACCAACTTTAGTCAGACGACGCGACCAGCGCCTCGTGAAGCCCAGCAACCGCCTCGCCAGCCAGACAACAGCACCAATAGGGGGCCAGACTACTTCCAACAATTGGAGCGGGTTCGACGGCTGAGCCAGAACCGATGAAATCAATTGCTGCCTGTCATCTTGCCCGAAACATCTATCGTGGGCCCGCGGTCAACATCCTAGTCGCCAGAGCTGGAGCCGCGTTGCAGGGGCTCCGCGCGGCTATTCGGCCACGTAGCCTTTGCCGATATCCAAGATCGTCCGTTCGGTAAAGCGCCCACGCTTCACGTCACTCAAACCCTGCAACAACTTCGCAACGAGTTCCTGGTCTTCCATGTCTTTGCAAATCAGCGAACTCATGTGTTCAGCCTGAGAAGCCACGATTGCTTTCTAACGGGTCAACGAATTCTTCCAACGTCGGCGTGAGAGGAACCGCTAGTGTCTTCCGCTTCATGCGCTTTCTCCTGCCAAATTGTTCGTCCAAAGGTAGAAGTCATGCAGATTTATTGCAATATTTTAACTCTTGCCGTCTTTCATCTTGCCTGAAATATCCTCGGGGGAGCGCCCCTAGGGCGCGGGGGCGGACAGCCCCCAATTGTTGAGATCAGCTGCTCCTGTTCCACATTGGCTCCGAGGAGGTAAGCAGAAGACCAAAACTCCCATTTCTGTTCGCGCAGCCAGTTCATCCGGATGAAAGAGGTCGACCGACCCGCTCAAGTGCAGTGCGCGCTGTTGGTTGCTGTCAGTAAACCCCATACGGTCGGCATCGAAGAAGAGGACCTGCAAACCGATGCAGAACCGACACTAGATATTAAGGCACGGTGTACAAAGGTGAAAGGTGAAGCATGACGGACCTGACGATAGATTTGCCAGATGATCTGCACCAGCGCCTTCTCGCAGTCTCGGCCGCTGGTGCGATTGAGCCAGAGCACCTTGTTCGTCAAATCCTCACAGTTAGGTTTGGTGTGAATACTTCTTCGAAAGATGATCCGTTTTCGAGTGTATTGCTGCGAGTCCGTCCCGAAGATCTTCTGGACCTGGCTAGGTCGGGGGCCGTCTTCGTCAGAGACGTTGACCATGGAGATTTTGTCATTATCGCCCAAGAAAGATATGATGACGGCGGTTAACCAGACTAACGAACTGCGTGCCCTTGACGAGAGGTTTTGGGGCTGTCCGCCCCCACGCCCTGGGGGCGCTCCCCCGAGGATTTTTTTTGGCAAGATGAAACCTCCAACGTCCGCAAAAGGCGAAATTTAGTTCCTGACCAGGTAGAAGGGTCCCTCAACGATCACGTGAAATGGAGCTGGTTGTGGAGAAGAACCGCGGGGATGTACCGTCTGGTCACGCCATCGACACAGACAACGGAGATGGGAGGGCAAAAATATTCGAGTGGAAAGCAGAAGCTTTGCCCAAGGGATACCGACAGATCCCGCTGAAAGAAACGACTGCGGCAAGCCTAAGGAAGGTGTGCGGCGCATCTTCGATGGAATCGAGGCGGTCTGTTTCGACGCCTTCGGAACACTAGTCGAAATTGAAGACAAGAGGGGGGCTTTCCGGGTGTTACTCAAGGCGTTGTCGCTTGACAAACGGCGCGAGCTAAAAAACCGGCTTATGCGCGAGACTAGGCCGTTGATGGACTGGCCAGAAGCGCTTGGAGTAGATGTAGCACCAGATACGCTTCTAGAGGTGCGCGAATTGGTGAGTATTGAATGCAGCTCCATTGCTCTACGCTCCGGGATGGCTGGCATATGGGCTAGACTTCGTCGTGAGGAGTTGCGTCTGGCGATTTGCTCCAACCTAGCCAGTGACTACGTGGCTGCTTTGCAGAACGCTCTACCAGACCGTCCAGAAGTGGAGGTTTTTTCGTGTAGGGTTGGCGCAATCAAACCGGAGCCAGCGATCTACGCGCATGTCCTGCAAGGATTGGGGGTTGCTCCGAACAAGGTGTTGTTTGTCGGAGACACGCTACATGCCGACATCAATGGGCCGCGCCGTGCAGGGATGAATGCTACTCGCGTAGACGCATTCACTGGAGTTGTTCATGCAGATTGACGCGCTCGTCAGTCTTTTCGTGCTTTGGAAGTCCGGCCGCAGAAGTCTCTCTTGAAGGGCGAATGCAAGTGAGGCACGATTTTTAAGATAACGATGGCCGATTTGGTGTTGCTTGCTAGCAGTGGCAGTGATGTAGACGACGCTTTGGCCTGCTTCATAGGATTAAAGGTCCATTGTAAAAATAGCACAGGGCGGGGCGGGAAGCGGTCGTTCGCTGCGGATGCGAAGTCGTACCTTAAAACTCGAGAGTGCCGACGTTCAAGACAGATGATGGTAACTTTTGCTTTGCAAACGGAAGGAATGGCGTCATCGTTTCAACTTTTGACGTGGTAGGCATTGTGGTTATGAAAGTGGCTCGGGAAAACATGAGACCGATCAACGATGCATACGATGAGTTTTGTCGTGCGCTTCGTCGATTGCCAGAAGCTATCTTCGGCTTCTCGAGTTTGGCGAAGGTCGACCTCGATGAAGCAGTCGGAAACCTCGATAGTGCCGTCTATCAAGTCCTTTCGTGCTATCACAGTCTTGCTGACGCATCGCGAGGTACATACGACTGGATGGACCAACCGGGCGCTAGAACCCTAATCGGCATTCGTAACGCGCGACACCACAATCTTGGGTCACGGATCCGTGGTTTTGTTTCCATGGCTTTCAGGGGGCAAATTAGCAGCACTCAAAGCTACTGGACCGTAGCTTATCAGCCGGAAAGCCAAACCAGTCTGCCACATTATCTACCGGATATCGTCGAGTTTTTGGAACACAAAGAAAACCGGCTTTCGAAGAAACGGGCTTCTGAAATTTTGGATTATTTGCAAGTCCGCGAGACGGTGGAACACTTCAAGTCTCGGGGTATCGAGCCATCACGACTGTTCTTCAATCTAATGCCAATAATCAGCAATGGAGCCAAAATATCCATCGATGCGATGGGATCTGACTTGGAGGTTCTATCGTTCGATGGAGAGGTCTATCTGGATCACTTCCCTTCGATTGATTACATCGAGATGGCTTCCGGCTTGTACAGCTGTCTGCCCTCGACGCTTGCAGGCAAGCCCTACGGAAATCCTTCGTGAAGTGGTTCTACACAGGCGGATAAACTTGCACCAAGTCCCGAGGAGGTGAAGCGTATGCTAAGCGGCGACTATCTGTTTGTGAGCACGAAGGGACGTAGTTGGGTCACGGGTGAACTCATTAAGTAATTGTTAATATTGCAGAAATAGTCTTTATGCGCAAATCTACGACTTGCTCAACTTACGCAAATGAAGTGTTTCCGTTTTTGTCTCTCGAGGTGTAGGGTAGGCCAAACCAGAGTTGTTATCATGGCCCGCAGCGACCTTCTTATATCTCTCGTTAGCGCCGGAGTGTCGGGCGATCAAAAAAAGCTGCGCTCAGCTACTGAAGCGTTGATTGCCGAGGAACGAGCAAAAAATCACAACATCCTCGCTGACCGGATAGAGCGAACGCTATCCAGCATTCCTATTTCCGCACCAGCTTTGATGACCTCCAAGAAGCCAGCAGGAGACGAAAAAGAGGCGATCTTGGAAGTTGAAGCGAGGGTTCAACTTGATGAACTGATGCTTCCGCTGCCGGTACGTGAAAACGGCCGTCAGCTGATAGAAGAACACATGCGCGCCGATGTGCTGCGCGCGCATGGGTTTGAACCAAGGCACCGGGTGTTATTGTCTGGACCACCAGGCAATGGGAAGACCTCTTTTGCCGAATCCATTGCGGAAGCATTAGGACTCCCGTTCTTCGTAGTTCGCTATGATGCTTTGATTGGAAGCTACTTAGGTGAGACAAATGCGCGGCTGCGGAAATTATTCGACTATGTCCGCACACGACCATGTGTTCTATTCTTTGACGAATTTGACGCTATCGGCAAAGAACGTGGGGACAACCACGAAACTGGTGAAATAAAGCGTGTTGTTTCGTTCTTGTTGATGCAGCTCGATCAGCTGCCTAGTTATGTCGTGACTATTGCGGCGACAAATCATGCCGAGTTGTTGGACAAAGCAGTTTGGCGACGGTTTCAAATCCGCTCCGAATTCCCTGCGCCTAGCGTAAGCCAAACGAGAGCTTTCCTTGAGAAAATCATCGAGCAATGGCCGGATCGCCCAAAGCCAAGCTCTGCTGCGCTGTCGAAAAAGCTGAAAGACTCAAGCTTTTCAGAACTAATTGATTTTTGTCAAAATGTAAGACGAAGACAGATACTTAGTTTGGGTGAAGTCTCTGTCGACACTGCCCTTAAGGTTGAGCTAGAACTTTGGGGTAGTAGAGTAAAACCAAGGGTAGTTGATGCCGACGAATTTGGACATGCCGCTCCTGAGGCTAAAGGCAGGGCGCGCGCAAAGAAGACAACCCGGTAATTCCCAGTTTGTACCTCCGCCTGAATCATTTGACCAAAGTAGGCAAGTTGAGCGGATAGGCCCCAAGTTCGAACAATTGGCGTCGCTTATGGATGCTTCTTCCAGAGGCTTGGAGGTTCGAGCAGACCCTACAGCACTTGCACCTGAAAGGCTTCTGGTTTTCGAAGTTCGTGGGGCAATATCAAGTTTTGCAAATGCCATTCGTAACGTCCCGGGCTTGGAGTTGATCGACGAAGAGGCCTTTCCAGAGGACGATGACGACAAGAACCCTGCCGCCTACTTGGTTGTTCCTAACGACGCCGCATTGAGACAAGTAATGAGTTTGTGGCGCCGTTGGCTAAGCGGAAGAAGTATGGAGACGGGATTTACGCCTTGGCGGGATGTTTTCAACACTCTTAGAGATATCAGAGCTTGGGGGCCTCAAGATCGGATATCAGAGCCCGAGCGGAATATACTTAATGAAGAAATTCAAGGCCGTGCCGATACTGATCTAGTTTCAATAGAGATCGAACTCGTTTTTCGACGCAATGGTGATCGGCCGGAAGCCTCAGTTTCACAGTCAATTGTTGGAGCTGGAGGTAGAGTGATTTCCCGGGCACGGATAGATGACATCGCCTATCATGCAATTTTGGTTGAATTGCCAGTTCATGCCATCCGCGCGATCATTGAACTTGATCAAGACAGCATCGGTGGTCTTGAACCTATTCAGCATATTCGCCCGCAAAGCCTCGCGACTGAAGCCGGGGTATCTGACGTCGAAGCAGTCGCAGGAGCAAATATCGAGGGTGAGTTTGGTGAGCCAGTTTTGGCTTTGATCGACGGCGTCCCTGTGCAGCGTCATCCTTTGCTAGGGAAACATGTAGTTGTTGATGATGTTTTTGAGCTAGAACCCGGCACGCCGGTGGACGGCCGTTCACATGGGACCGCAATGGCCTCACTTATTGTTCATGGCGATCAAAATAACAACGAAGAGCCTATCCGTCGAAAAATAATTTCGGTCCCTGTCCTTGGAAGAAACGACCGATTTCCTCCAAACCAATTGATTGTTGATCTAATATATCGGGCAGTCCTGGCATTGAGGGAGGGTTCGGAGCCGTCCGGACGTTTCATCACGATTGTGAACATATCGTTGGGAAATAAGCGGCGGCAATTTCATGGTCAACTCTCGCCATGGGCACGCTTGCTAGATCGCCTTGCTTACCGGCTGGGGATCTTGTTTCTAGTAAGTGCAGGAAATATTACTGATGAATTTTTGGTAGCGGGGTTTACCACTAGAACAGCTCTCGAGGATGCCGATGAGCTTGAGCGGTCCTCAGCGATACTCAAGTCAATGGATGCTCTAAAGGCGGAGCGACGGCTCCTTTCCCCTGGCGAGACAGTCAATGGGATTACAGTTGGGGCTCGGAATTTCGATTGGGTACCAGTGACAGAAAGAGGGGCTGCATCTGTCAACATTGAACCATATTCGGGGTTGGTCCTTGCAAATCCTTCAAGTGCAATGGGTCCTGGCTTTGCAAAGTCAGTAAAGCCAGATCTACTCTATCCCGGCTCACGCGAACTATTGAATGTAATTGGCTCTGGTGCGGATGCACTTCAAGTTAAGCCTCCTCACCGCGCAATACGCGCATCAGGGCTAAAAGTTGCTGCACCGCCAAGAAGTGGCATAGAAGCCGCATTGGGCTACACCAATGGTACGAGCGCTGCGGCCGCGCTGGCGTCACGAACCGCGCATAGAATTCATGATGCTCTAGAAGATGAATACGGGCAGGAATTCTTGGAGCTTTCAAGCTTGCAGCGCGCAACTTTGTTGAAGGCCCTATTGGTACACCCAGCAGCTTGGGATAAGCGGTCCGCCGCGCTCATTAAGCAAACTGTCGGGCCTGCTGATGGTCGGCAGCATGTTAAGCAAAAAGACAATATCCGACGCTTCCTTGGTTACGGTTCCTACGACTTGGATGACGCCGTCTCCTGCGCATCTGACAGGGCAACTTTTTGGGCGATTGGCGAAGTTGGCCCCGACCAAGTTGTGCCAGTTCAAGTGCCAATTCCCGCCGCTTTTGGCGGGAGGGCTCTGCAGCATTCAATCTCTGCAACTCTGGCGTGGATGACGCCAGTTAATGCGGGACGTCAGGTGTATCGTACGGTGCGCCTTAGACTAACTGAGCCAACATGGCTTGGTTCATTGGCTTTAGGTGGTTGTTCTGATCAACCAGATCAAAATCAAATGAACCGTGGAACAATCGCTTCACGGCGATGGTCCGGAGACAATGCCGCCGTAGTTGGTGAGAATGAAACTGTTGATTTTGAAGTTTCACGGATGCCCGATACGGGGTCAGAAGCTTCAGGGGCAATAACTTTCGCCTTGGCGGTCACGATATCTATGCCAACCGTAAATGAGATTTACCAACAAGTTAAAGAACGGGTCAGACCGGAGTTGCGACAGCGCCTCTAGGTCGGGCAACCTCGATGAATGTCTGCTGAGCGGGCTGCGGGCGCAGCATCTCGACTGATGACTTAAAGTCCGGTTTGGGCCGTCCTGGGCGCTGTGATTTGGACCGATTGGTGCTGATGCTGCGACCGATCTAAAGGCAGCTGCGAGATGCGTTACTCGTTCACGATCTGCGTGTGTACTCATATCTTAGGAACCGGTACTCAGGTGCTCCCGCTGCGTTGTAATAGTTGGTCAAAACGTGCCGATCTTGGCCTCCTACCTCGATGACCGTTCGAATGGTCACCAGTGTCCCAGACGGTTTTGGCTCATCTCCTGCATAGACATAGTCGGCGAAGACCTCGATGCGGCGATCATCAAGGTCCGCGCCGGGTGCACTGGTATAGAGAAGAATAACGGCATCGTAGTTATCCGCTGTCATGTATTCGTAGCGGTTGCGGATGTTGTTGAAACCGAGCATCGTGGTTTTTTCATGAGGCCCGGTATCAAAATGCCCAACAACGTCTTCTCTGACATACCGGCCTTCATGCACGAGCTTTTTGGAGGCCGACATGTCTGAGGTTTGCGCGACGATGCAGCCTTCTGCGTTCCAAACCGTCATCGACATGGACCAATCCCCCACCAGCATCGCGAAGCCATCATGTCGCGGACCCGCTTTCCGGTAGCTTTCAATGGCACTCATCGGAGCTCCTTTCTAACATGCCGCCAACGTCTACTGGCTGGAATCTATTTCACGGAGCTCTGTCAGCTCGGCCAATACGCCGCCCACGCTCAATTCAATCATATCGGGCTGCCCGCCAGGGATCTGATAGTTGGGATATCCGAGTTGGAGCGATTGGGTGACGTCCGCAATGATCTGTTCTGCGCTCATTGCGTCGGACATCAATTCCGCAACAAGGCGACGCGCCGTCTCGGTGTAATCCTCATGCGCATCCATTAGCGCCATGGCCGCGCCTGGGTCACCATGGCCAGGGTGAATGACTTGAGCCTCAGGAAAAAGCACACGCATCCGCTGCAGTGTATCCAACACCTCGCCTGAGCGCTCTTCATAAAGGAAGCCGTGCATCTGATTCAGCACTGTGTCTCCAGCATAAAGCTCCTGTGTCTCAGGTAGATAGAAGACCGTCGCTGATGTCGCCTCAGACGGACCCATTTCTCGAGTTTCGATTGTCACTCCATCAATTGCCAACGTCTCGTTGAGTTCGATTGGTCGATCAGGGACCACAAATTCAGAAGGCGCGGCATCAGGGGCTAGTTCGCGCACGACTTGATGGTATCCATAGTGATCAGTCTCAACTACGCGGATCGTCTCGGGCGAGGCGTAGATAGGAACACCAGGCCATTGTGCGCGAAATTGCTCAAGCCCGGTATAGTGGTCGGGGTGACCGTGCGTTACGAGTATAGCTGACACCGGTTTGCCGATGGCTTTCACGGCATTGAGAGCCTCCGCCGCATGAAACGTGTCGCGCTGCACGTCGATTACAATCACGCTGCTGGGCGTTTCGATCCAATGCGTGTTCACAGAGCCATGACCAGAATATGTGTAACGGCTGGTTGTGTATGGAGCCGCGTTTTGTGCTCTGACAACAAACGGCATGCTTAAACCGCCCATGGCAGTTCCAAGACCAATAAGGGCGGAGCGGCGGCTCATCTTAATTTGTGGCATCATGAATCCTTTCAGTCCCGCGATTGGAGGTACGACTTGTGAAGTCCCTCTCGATCATCCGTAGCTTGTTTCTCCACGCTCACCCAGCAAGCCTAGATCGTTTTCAGGCAATTCCCGGAACGCCAGGTGAACCCGCCAGCCAAGCCCACCCATCATGCCAAGCCTCACGGCGTCTGCCAGAAGCTCTAGAGTCCGGCTACTGTCTAAACCACCTAGATCGCGCACCCGAAAACCCAAGGGCTCGATAAGGGTACTAAGAACGGTCTTTGCTTCCTTATCGTCGCCAGCGATAGGAAGTTCAGCATCCGCAGCCCGAAGGGCGTCTGCATCAATGTCAAAGGCTTCCATCGCAAGTGTATTGAACGCTTTCACGACCTTGGCTCCAGGCATCTGTTCGGCGAGCATGACGGCGAGTGGTACCGGCAATTCAGCACCGCTTCTCACCTCATCCATCGAACGATTTGCGAGGTCGATAATGATCTTGCCCTCTAGCACGGAGAGGTCACTCAGCACGTTGAGTGGGTTCCTTTCACGCGGACTCCAGAACAGAATATCTGCTTCCGATGCGGCGTTATTCAGTGAGGCAGCACGGGCATTTTTACCTGCCTCCGCGGCGGCCACCTCGGCCTTCTCAGATTTCCTTGCTGCGAAGATGACCTCATGGCTGAGATTGGCCCAGCGGGTGCCGAGGGCCCGACCCATGTTCCCAGAGCCTAAGATTGCGATTTTCATGTCAAATCTCCTTTCGTTTTTTGAAGGTGACACGGGTCTTAAACTCATTCAAATTGATACTTATGAAGATCCCATTCAGTGAAATTGAGTTACGCAAACTCGACCTCAATCTGCTGCTGGTCTTTGCTGCTGTCATGCGCGAACGGTCTGTCACAAAGGCGGCTGGGCGGCTCTATCTTGGCGCATCCGCCGTATCCATGGCCCTCAACCGATTGCGCGAAACGTTGGGTGATCCGTTGTTTGTGCGATCGGGCAACGTCATGGAGCCGACCAGTCAGGCGATCCAGCTTTGGGAAGGCCTGGAACCTGCCTTGGGCGCAATCGAGGCAAGCGTCCGCGGCATGCGTGCGTTTGAACCTGCAAATGTGGATCGGACAGTTCGTTTTGCCGCGCCTGACGATCTGGAATTTGTTCTGATTCCTTGGTTAATTGAAGCCCTTGCCGAACGCGCGCCCGGCGTTCGTATGATCGTTCGGCCAGTGGATTTCCGGTCTCTAGTGGAACGGCTCGACACTGGAGATGCAGATCTTGCTTTGTCAGCGTTGCCGTCTGGCGGGCTAGAAGCACGACACAAGGCGCGTCACCTGCACGATGACAGCTTTGCCGTGCTCTATGATAGCGATCAGCTCGGCAGAACAGGTGAACTCGACCTCGAAACATGGCTGGATACGCCACATATCTTCTTATCAATCGCGGGTGATCTCTCCGGGCCGATTGACCGTGCAATCGCGGAAAAGGGACAAAAGCGTCGCGTATTTTTGGCGTTATCAAGGTTTCAAACAGCGCCTCACGTCCTGAAACGGCGACCCTGCCTAATCAATATGCCAGCGATAGCGGCAAAACACTTCGCTAAAACGTTCGACCTGGAGGTCTCGACGCAACCATTCCAGTCTCCAACCTTTTCAGTGTCTTTATGCTGGCACATCCGTGCGGATTCCGATCCTTTCCATGCGTGGTTTCGAGAGCTTGTCGCCGAAGGGTTTGAGACGCTCCTTTGAGCCGGAGTCGACGTGATCTCGCTCATAGGTCAGGCGAAACAGACCTTCGCTAGATCAATCTGAAGGTCTGCAAAGTCCGCACTGCGGACTTTAAAGAGCTGGTGGTTTACGCATCTGCAGCCAATGTCCGGATCGGTCGTCCGCACCGCAGCCTCTGGCCTAGGCGGTGGAAGGCAGCGATGGGCGGGCGCCAGTGTATTCTGCTAGAGGGACAAACCGGGTCAGTTGAAAACAAACTGTGGTATCAAATGTGGTATAGAATAGTTATATCTGTCTGAAAATACATACTTTTCATAGGCTTGTGGGCATATCAAGACTCCCTTCGTCTCCGCCACTTTGGCAATCCAAGCCGCTGATTTTAAATGCTAATTGGTTGCATACGGATTTAGAAACCAACAAAACAATCAACACTGAATCCGTTTAAATTCTAGCGCGGGCTATGACCTCAATAGAATTTTCGGCGTACCGATATCCACTGTTAGAAAACGGTTATGACCGCCGTTCAAACCGGGTAAATCATTTAAGGGTGGATCTTGGGGTGGTGCTTGGCGCGTCAGGGATGTTCAATCCGCCTGTGCTTGCGACATCTGCGACAAGGCTGTGCGGTTGGTGTGCACTAAGGCAGGCCGGGAAAAATGAAACCCGAGCAGTTACTCAAAGTATTCTTTGGATAGCGTGAAAACCTCGACGCCATCCTGTTGCAGATCATCGACATACGCTTGAGCGCAGCGCGCATTGCGACCTAGGCGACGAGCCGTCAGAGCCAAAGAGCTCTTAGTTAGCTATTAACGACCGAAAGTAACACTGTAAGCCAACCGAGCGCTCACAACACTGAGTCCATAATCATTGCGCTTACCCCCTTCAATTTTTGCTGTATGAAGTTAGTTAGGCCTGCACGGGGCAGCGTAGCACCTTCAAGCGACGCAAAAGCCCAGCGTCATTGAGCGCTGCATGAAGGCGGTCAGATAGCATCAATGATCTAGAAAGAGTACTATCTGTCCAAATGTCTGGACCGTCTTTTACCGATGCATCCATCACAAAGTCGCCGTCTAGTGCACCACTATTGGGTATTGAGAGCCATTTTGTATCCTCATAAGGTGGAACTTCGAAACTCGTGGATTTCTCTCGTAGAAACCCTCGCTTCTGATTGCCGATCCACAGGGCAAACCACTCTCCTTCAAACGGTGTTTCTTTGTCTTTCTTGAGTAAGGTCATGGGCCAAGACGCAAAGCGGCCCAGGTCGAATTGGTCAAGCACATTTAGAAACTCACCCGAAACGGTCAGGAAATCAGAGGCAACATGCGCATGTGGCAAGACCTTGCTGTGAGCTCCAGCCCGTGCTGGGTCTAGCCACACACGGTTTGGAAAGTCTTTCGGATCGACGCTATCCGTTTGAGAGTACTTCCGTAGTATTTCTAGTGTCTTATCAGGATCGTTGGTGTTGAACTCATCTGCTGTAAATCCATACCGGGCGTGCATCTCACTAAATAGGCGCAGGTACCAAACACTTTCATGGCCTTCGAAGCCTTGCGCCGCACCGGTTTCTGCTAGCTCATCAATCATTATCGGCCTGCAAATCATTTATCTCAACAGCTGGGCCGCCGACAGTGTCACCGGCGTCCAAGAAGCGTATACCTGCTTCTTCTAACGCGTTCTGAATTGCTTGGGCCGTCGAACGCTGTAGCCCACCGCGACCAGTTTCAAACCTGCTTATGGTGGTGAAAGACACTCCTGAAAGCGCTGCTAGTTCACGAACGCCCAGCCTCAGCGCTGCCCTTGCCATTCGGACCTGCTCCGGCCCCATCTGCTTACCTCGCCGATTATTTTGCATACACAGTATTGATTATGACTGTGACGCCAACTATTCTTATTACACTGTATGTAGAATAGTTGATGAACACATAGGTGACTAGCGGCAATTACCTCACCAATCGGACTTGGTCCGACCGATTTCTTCCAGAGATTAGCTCTATTGCCGGCGGCCACCTGTTGAAGCAAGCGCCGGATCTACTGGACATGACCCAGGCCACAGACCTGCTGATGCTGGATGCCAAAGACGTTCGCGTCGCGGCTCGAGTAAGGCGGCCTGGCTTTGCGTCGCGCTACGCGATAGACCTTGAGGAGCAAGACCTGCATCCTTTGCAAGACCTGCGGTGTCGCATGATGCCAAACGGAGGACTGGTGGTTGCTGATATCTGCTTTGAAGATGACGCTCAAATTGACGAGCTGTTTGCGAACCAAAGGTCACACGCGAGAAAGGCTGGGATCGCTAATCGAGCTTGAAGCAGGTTCTGTTCTGGCTCGCCGTTATCGCAACAGAAGCTCCCTATTTGAGAAACTCCGTTTCGCCAAACTGTCCGTTGCCAGCCAGATCGAACTTGCTGAATGGTATACTGCTCTTGCGGCCGCCACCCCTTCAATACTTGCACCTGACAATTCAAGACGCACTCGTGCATCTCGATCACATTTGCATGTTTGTCTAAGGTTCAACAAATGCTCTTCCAATGATGCGGGCGGTCGGACTTCTTTGAACGTCCGCCGTGTGCATCTTTGTCAAGGGGCTACGAATACCGGTGTCTGTCGGGATGACACGTATTTCGGCCTGCTTTGAGTGGATGACTCGCACCTTTCAGCCATGACAGAACAGGACACCCTTGGGTATCGCGCCGCGGAAGCGATTCACCAATTTTGATCGCGTGGCGTGGCGGTTTGGGATCCAATAGTGCGCATTATCCCTCCCCGTCATTGTCAGCCACCACGCCTAACTCGACCGCAATAGGCAGTTTTGATCCACAACTGCTTTTTGTTTCCCAATCGCCCTGCGAGATGAGCCAGCCTAAATGCAAAATACGAATTGGCTACCGCAGAGCAACCGCCCTGATCGACGACCTTGATCAATTTCTGACTTGCACTCCAGAACGAGCCGACCCCGTTATGCAATTTGCCTGCATCAGTCGCGATTGAGGGTGCTGAACGGCTGGTTCACTCAATTCCGCATCGCGGCGGGGGTTGCGCCGAAAATCTTGCGCATCACGACGGTCATATGGGCCTGACTGGAAAAGCCCGCCGTGAAGGCGATCTCAGCGAGTGGGTCTGCTGTGCCAATGATCAGATCACGGGCATATTCCGCACGACGGCGCAAGATGAAGGCGTAGGGGGTCTCGCCGATCATCGACCGGAATATGGCTGAGAAATGCGAGGAAGACAGGCGGGCTGCGTTGGCGAGCTGGGCGATAGAGAGATCGGCCTCACAGAGCCGTGTTTCAATCAGATCGATGGCACGATCAATTTCCTTGCGCCGGGCGGTGCGGCTCCAACGGGTGATTTCATCATCAACATCACCATCGGGGGCGGAGAATCTCGCGATCCCGCGCGCGGCAATCGCAAGCGCAATGGCTTCGACGGTGAGCCGATCGGCCGGCACCTTGGAGCGTGCCGCATGCATCAAATATTGAATAGCGGCGCGCGCCAGATCGGCAGCCACTCTATCCGTCCGATAGCCATGAACATTCTCGCGCCACACCATGGGCGCTTCCGCAACCTCAGTCCATTTATTCAAGGTAGCGTCGTCGACCTCAAGCACGCATCCGGGCAAGGTATTGGTCACGCGTAATCTGATATCGGTGTCAGCCGGAAAAAATCCGATCACTTCGGACTTTGCGACCAAACGATCATAGCGATCGGAATTAAGTGCCATCTCGTGGGGCGTATGGGCTAGATTCACGTCGAAGGTGTTCATGGAAAGACGATGCTTGATGTCACAGGTGCCCGGCGGCAGCAGGAGGAGCCGCATATTCCCCAGATCGGTCTCTTGTGCCATCGGCGGCATCCGGAGATCAGACCTGGCCTTGTGAGCGTTGTTGACCACCATTGACATGCCACATTACCTAAACCGTTTCCGATCATCCTCAATTTGTGCGTCGAGGCGTCCAAGCCACCTGAGCAAATCTCCGCTGAGCTTGACCTGGCCGAGGTGGCGTGCCGTATCCGCCAAATCTCTCAAGCTATGGCGCTGCTCGTCGACCCCTCGTAGAACATGTCCCGGGGTTGTCCCGAACGCTTCAGCGGGTTCGGATAGGGCTGCCAAATCCCGTGCCGTATCGTGCAGCAGCCCGCGCCAGCGACTGAGCCTAGGATCGCGCTGGTCGGGATCGACGCTGGCCAACCGGAAGTAAAGCGCCGACGACAATATAAAAGCGCAGCTGAGTTGTTCATCGAGGTCAGTCTAGGAGGGTGTCGTCATATGGGCCTCTGAGTTGTTGCCAGACTATGACCCGGCTTTCTTTTCCGGGTCTTTCACATTTCCCCGATTGATCACGCGGCTTCGGGAGCGGTCGGCCCCCCACTGCTTTGCATACCTTGATTGGCGCTGCCTGAGCTGAAACAGCGCGCCCCGAAACGCAACAGATGTACCCGGTTAAGTCGTCCACTGGCGCAGGCAAGCACAGCAATCTGTAAGTCTATCGTAGATTGCTGAAAGACCTGTCTGTGCAGCGCCACGATAGTGATTTCGCGATCCCGCATTCTATCTTCAGCGACACAGGATACGTCCATGACCCTCCCGAGCTCCGAACTGACCCCCGACAATTGCGTTTTCCTCATGATCGACCACCAGGTCGGTCTGATGCAGTTTCTGTCCTCGATCGACCCGATGCTTCTGAAGAACAACATCCTTGGTCACGCCAAGACGGCGCAAGCCATGAACATCCCCGTCATCATGGGAACAAGCTGGCCGGACGGCCCGAACGGTCCGACGATGCCGGAACTCAAGGCAATCTTTCCCGATGTCGACGTCATCGACCGGCCGTTCGTCAACTTCTGGAACGACGACGCATCCCGCAAAGCCGTTGAGGCGACAGGACGCAAGAAGCTTGTGATTTCGGGGCTCGCGACGGAGGTCTGCGCCGCATTCCCGGCGATCTCCGCGCTGCGCGATGGTTATGAGGTCTATGTCGTGATCGACGCCTCCGCCGACTTCAATCCGCTCATAACGCAGGTGACAGCGACACGCCTTGCCGCCGCCGGTGCCATTGTCACGACATGGGTGGCCGTCTTGGCCGAGCTGGCGGCGAATACACAAGTCAACGGTCGACATATCGGAAAGCTGCTCAGCGAGCATATGGGGCAGTATCAGGCCGCCATGAACAATTTTCTCGGCACCGCCGCGAATGCCGATGACGTGCGAGAGGCGGTCGGTCTGCACGGACATCCACCGATCCCGATGGCAGCAGAATAGAAACCAATCAAAGCGCCGTGCCCAGGACTGGGCGCGGCGCAGCATTTCCAGCAATATAGAGAGCTTGCACCTCCACCAGATTTTGAGATTATGGCCTTGTCTGAAAACCACTCCGCACAGCTCTCGGATATGCTTCCAAAAAAAAGAGTTTATTTCAGCACACTCATGTTATCCGATAGATAATCCGAAAGCACCTATTGGACATTCGCGAGACTTAGTATGTATTGATCCTACAATGACGATAAATAAATCACGATAAGCGTTGCGACAAGAAAGCGTAAATCAAGGTGTCGCATTACTCTTCATCTCAATTAGTTATCGCCAGAATGATAAATAGGAGCTACTTGCAAAAGCCGATTTTTGCCCGCCCCAGGCCGATACCAAGTTGAGATTGAGCCCCGTTAGGCGTTGAACAGGAAATGCAGGACGTCACCGTCCTTCACCTCATAGCTCTTCCCCTCGGCGCGCATTTTGCCCGCATCCTTGGCGGGTGTTTCACCGCCGAGCGTAACGTAGTCGTCATAGGCGATTGTCTCGGCGCGAATGAAGCCGCGTTCGAAATCGCCATGGATCACACCGGCCGCCTGGGGCGCCAGGGTACCTGCTTTGATGGTCCAGGCGCGCGCCTCTTTTGGGCCGACTGTGAAGTACGTCTGCAAGTCCAACAGCTCATATCCCGCACGGATCAATCGATCCAATCCGGCTTCCTCCAGCCCCAGCTCTTCGAGGAACATCTCGGCCTCGTCAGGTTCAAGCTGGGCGATTTCCTCTTCAATCTTGGCCGAAATCACCACATGGGCCGCGCCCTGCGCCGCGGCCATCTCCGCCACCCGCGCGCTCTGAGCATTCCCCGTTCCGGCATTATCTTCTTCGACATTGCAGACATAAAGGATCGGCTTTGTCGTCAGCAGTTGCAGCATCGACCAAGCCTTCGCATCCTCGGCATCGATTTCAACCGTCCGTGCAGGCTTGCCATCTTCCAAAGCCGCCTTTGCAGCTTCCATCAGGCGCTGTTGCTGCACCGCCTCTTTGTCACCGCCGCGCACTTTGCGGATGATGTTCTGCAACCGCTTCTCAATGCTTTCCAGATCAGCCAGCATCAATTCTGTCTCGATGGTCTCGGCATCGGCCACCGGGTCTACGCGTCCGTCCACATGGGTCACATCACCGTCTTCAAAACAGCGCAGGACGTGGGCAATCGCATCTGTCTCACGGATATTTGCTAAAAACTGGTTACCCAGCCCTTCCCCCTTGCTGGCACCTTTCACCAGGCCCGCAATGTCCACAAAGGTCATTCGCGTTGGGATCACCTGTTTGCTCGCTGCGATTCCCGCAAGCTTTTCCAACCGAAGGTCTGGCACGGCCACATCGCCCACATTGGGTTCAATCGTGCAAAACGGGAAGTTCGCCGCCTGCGCCGCAGCCGTCTTTGTTAGCGCGTTAAACAGGGTCGACTTGCCCACATTCGGCAGGCCCACAATGCCCATTTTGAAACCCATGCCACAGGTCCTTTCCGCCAGAAACCGCCCCCCTCTAAGTCGCGGAGGCTCTCGGGGCAAGGCCCGCCATCAAATCGCCCAAGGGCGACAACCCGCCGGGTCATCCGAACTGAAGGCGAAGGGCCTGAAATGACCGGCTTCTTCTCTGGCCAAAGTTTGTCAGGAGGGCGGCACGGCGCAATTGACTCCCTGCCCGGGCAAGGTAGACCCGCTAGGCACGCATTTTGAACAGCCCCACTATGTCCAGCGAGATCCAATCAAAAGCCACCACGCAGGCAGAGCTTTGGCCTGTCCTCAAGCTGTCCATCCCGCTGATGGTCGGCCTTGGCGCGGCGTTGCTGATCGGGGTCGTGGACACCGCGATGATCTCACCGCTGGGCACCGTCTCGCTGGCTGCGGCGGGGATCACCACCGCCGTCCTGATCATCGTTATCTCCGCGCTTTGGGGCCTGATCACCGTGATCTCGGTTCAGATCTCCCAGGCCGAAGGAGCCGACGACCCGGCCCGCGTCGCCCTCGCCCTGCGTTCTGGCCTGTGGATCTGCGCCATTGGCGGCGGCATCTCGGTATTGGTCATGCTGGCGACTTACCCATTGCTGGGCCCGCTTGGCCAGCCGCCCGAGGTCTTGGCGATCCTGTTGCCATATTGGCTGTCAATGACCGCCTGGCTGTTTCCGTTCATCCTGTTTTTCGGGCTGAAATCCCTCTTCGATGCAGTCGATTGGCCCTGGACGGCGGTGGGCCTGTCCTATCTGGGTGTCGTCGTCAACGTCCCGGCCAACTACGTCTTCATTCACGTCTGGGGCCTTGGAATTCTCGGCGCGGGTCTCGCCTCGATCCTGTCGCAATGCGTCTCGTTGATCGCTGCGATCACTGTCCTTGCCAAGGCTCCCGGTTTGGCTCGGTACCGCCAGGCCGTCACCGTCGCATGGTCCGATATCCGCGCGCAACTGCGCGAAGGTGCGCCGCTCTGCCTGGGCTATGCCGGTGAAGGCGGCGCCTATGCGGTAATCGGGCTTATGATTGGCTGGCTGGGCGCCGAAGCTTTGGCAGCCCACCAGATCGTGAATGCCCTGGCCGGGCTAGCCTATGTGATCCCGCTTGGTATGGCGGGCGCGGTCTCGATCCGGATCGGGCAGGCGGTGGGACGCCGCCGCACCGATCGCTTGCGCCCGATCCTGAAAGCGTCGTTCTGGATGGTCACGGGGTGGCAAGCGCTCGCCGCGGCGGTGTTTGTCTTCGGCGGGCGGGCGCTGGCCGAGACCATGTCGAATGACCCAGCCGTGATTGAATTGGCCGTAATCCTATTCATCATGGTCGCCCTTTTGCAGGTGGCCGACGGTGTGCAGGGCACCGCACTTGGTGCGCTACGAGGCATGTCGGATATGACGACACCCACGATCATCACCCTGATCGCCTATTGGCCCTTGGCCATGCCGGTCGCATTCCTGTTGGGGTTCACGCTCGACCTTGGGGCCGTGGGCATCTGGCTGGGATACACCGTCGGTCTAGTTGTCGCCGCAATCTTGCTGCCGAGGCGTTTTTGGCGCCTGACGGCGGGGTCTGATACTTAACCGCCCGAGCGTGCTTGACGCCGCTCAAAGATCACAATCCAGGCCAGCAGGATGAACATCGGATGCGTCAATCCGCCTGAAAAGAAAAGAGCCAAGATCCAAATCGGCACAAGCAAGATGCCCATGATCGGACGGCCTGCCAGAAAAATCGACAGCGGCGGCAATAGAATGGCGAGTAGGTAATTCATTGGCGTAACATGGGGGCCGAGGCGTCGGATTTCCACATCCTGATCCTTGGGAAGACGCACCATATTTTCCCCCAAGCCATGCGCCGCCCACCGTCGGGGGATTGATTTCCCCCCGCCCTTTCGCCAAACCAACGCGGACGTATGCAAAAGGACCGCCCATGACCCGGATCGACGACACCTTCGCCCGCCTCAAAGCCGAGGGCAAAAAGGCCTTCGTCACCTATATCATGGCGGGCGACCCCGATACCGAAACGGCACTGGAGGTGATGCGCGGCCTACCGGGCGCGGGCGTGGATATCATCGAGCTGGGTCTGCCTTTCACCGATCCGATGGCAGATGGCCCGACCATCCAATTGGCCGGGCAGCGCGCGCTTGATGGCGGCATGACGCTGGACAAGACCTTGCAAATGGCCCGTGCGTTCCGATCTGACGACCAAACCACTCCGATTGTTCTTATGGGTTACTACAACCCGATCTATTCGCGCGGCGTCGATACGTTTCTGGCCCAAGCGAAAGAGGCTGGAATTGATGGATTGATCGTCGTTGATCTGCCGCCCGAGGAAGATGCCGAGCTATGCATTCCGGCGCAAGCCGCCGGGCTGAACTTCATCCGCTTGGCAACGCCCACCACCGACGACACCCGCCTGCCCGCCGTTCTGCAAAACACCTCGGGTTTTGTGTATTATGTCTCAATCACAGGGATTACAGGCGCGGCCGAAGCGCAGGCCAAAGATGTCGCGCCCGAGGTGGCCCGCATCAAGTCCCAAACCGATCTGCCCGTCATCGTGGGTTTCGGGATCAAGACACCTGACGCATCTGAAAGCATCGCCGCCACGGCCGATGGCTGCGTTGTGGGCTCGGCCATTGTGTCGGAAATTGCGTCCGGCAAACCGGTGGATGAAGTGCTGGATTTCGTCGCCACCTTGGCCGCCGGGGCACATCGTGCCTGACATCGAAAGCCCGATGCTGATGTGAGCGCTCCGGGCATTTGGCAAGGAGTATCCAGCTAAAGTCTGGTTGAACCGTGCCCGCATTTCTCCGATTGCATTAGATCAAGGCCACGACGCTTGCCTTAGAATTAGGAGGCGAGAGTGATTCCGACAGTGTGGAGCCAACAAATCCAACACTATGGTGCTCTCGTTTAAAAACCTTATTTTTATTAATAGAGGTCAATATCAACACCGAGAAACTGATGTGTTTATCTTTCGGCAATCACGTTTCGACACCCTTGCGACATCGCGTCCAGGACGGCGTGCGTGATCGCCCGTGGCAGAATGCCAAACCACTGGTATGGATCATTTATGCGCTCCATTCTGATCATCTTGCTTATCCTTGGCGTGTTGCTTCCAAAAAGCGGCGCTCTTTTGGGGCAACTGGCCGGGTTCCGGACCGTCGTCATATGCACGGGTCTTGAGCTCCAGACGATCACGCTTGATGAGAGCGGCACACCCGTCGACACCGAAATCGAAGATCACGCGCCGTGCCTAATGGCCATCCCCTATGCCGCGCCGCGGCTGTCACCCCCTACTTGGATCGCCCTGATCCCCACCGATCCAACGCCATTGCGCCGCTTGGCGATCCTGCCACGCTCTGGTCCATGGATCGGACCACCGCCTGATCGAGGGCCGCCTGTCAGAATCTGATTTGCTGTATTGCCCATCAGATAACGGACAGAAAACATGACAGAACTATCTCTGCCGGGGCCAACGCCCCGCCCATCGGCGCGCGGCAGCGTGCTTTATCGGCTCGTATGGAAATGGCATTTCCTAGCCAGCCTCTACGTGCTTCCCTTTCTGGCTTTCCTCAGCATCACGGGCGGCCTTTACCTCTACAAACCGCAGATCGAAGCATGGCTCTACGCGGATCGCGTCCACGTCACAGCGCCTGCGGGCGCTCAGATGATCGCGCTAGAACAACAGATCGCACTACTCGAAGCGACCCGTATCCGGGGCATCACCCTGAGCGGCGACGGGACCAGTTCTACGATGATAGAGCACGATGATGCGGACGGCGTCCGTTCGATTGCCTGGATCGATCCCTATGTAGGGGAAGTTCTCGCCAGCGTCGCGCGCGACGACATGGCCATGGAAATTCTGCGAAATCTTCACGGAGAATTGCTGCTTGGCGATGTCGGCACGAAATTCGTGGAACTGGCCGCTCACTGGGCCATCGTGATGTTCGTGACCGGTGTAATCCTGTGGTGGCCCCGGGGCGCGCGGCAGCTGACAGACGCAGTCGCCTTGCCCCGCGGCTCTCTGCGGGAGCGATCCTGGTGGCGCGAAACACACCTATTCACGGGGTTTCTGGCGACAGTGTTGATCGTGCCGATCCTGATCACCGGCCTGCCCTGGACCGATGTTTGGGGCGGCGGGCTATCCCAGGTGCAGCAGGCCACGGGACAGGACAGCCGCAGCCTGCGCTTCAGCGGCGATGCCCCCTCCTCCACCGCGTCGGACGGACAGACCATCGCCTATGCCGAAATCGTCGCCATTGCCGAGGCCGAGGGCTTGACCTACCCGCTTGAGATGCGACCGCCACGACGCGATGGCGACGCATTCTGGATCCGCTCTGCCTCGCCCCATCGCTCTGACCAGACCGAATTGGTGATTGACCGCTATTCGGGCGCCCTGCTGGCGCGCGTTGATTTTGCCGACAATCCGCCGGTGGCCCGCGCGGTTTCCTGGGGCATCAGCTTTCATCAGGGCGAGGCCTATGGCTGGCTAAACGTTGCGCAAAACACTCTCGCGGCACTGCTGGGCGTGATCCTATCGATCTCGGGCTTTGTCGCCTGGTGGATGCGCCGCCCCGCAGGGTCACTCGGTGTCCCGAAAGCCCCCGAAGCGCGACTTGGAACTGGCATATTCATGGTGGCCATTGCACTGATGATGCTGTTCCCGCTGATGGGCGGATCCCTGTTGGTGGTCTTGGCGCTTGACCGGCTTGTCTTTCGGCGTCTCGGCTGGTTCCAAACCGCGTGAGATAGCCAGGACTTCAAGAAAAGATCCGGCCGTCCAAGGGCTGGATCTTGGGAACTTATTAACAATTTTTAACGGTTCTTTCGGAGTTGCTTATCCCCGCACCATCCGGATCAGGGTGCTATCTTTGTCAATCAAATGGTGCTTCAACGCGGCTGCGATATGCACAGCCAGTGTCGCGGCGAACAGATAGGCGATGTATTTATGGGCCATCCGAGCTGCGGCGCTGATCGCATCCACACGCTCAAATGCGGGAATCGTCACAATCCCGAAGACATCGGTTGGAATGCCCGAGAACATGCCCATGATCAGGCCCGAAATCGGCATCAGCGCCAAACTGACCAGTAAGACCACGTGGCTAAGATGCGAGGCGCGCGCCTGCCAAGGCGGCATCGTCCCGACAGGCAACGCAAACCCTTGGACCAGACGATAGCCAATCCGCCACACCGCCAAGACCATCACCACAACGCCAACCGCTTTGTGGGTCGCAATCATCGACAGCTTCTCGGGCACCGGCACGCCGCCATAGGCGAGGTAGAAACCGAAGCCCAGCATGGCGACAATCAGCACAGCCAATATCCAATGGTTTAGCCGCGATAACACATCATAAGTGGTCATCGGGATATCCTCCTGGATCGCCACGAACGGCGTCGATCATTCGACTTCGTGTTGGTTGAACATGTCAGCGACGATGCGCCATTCATCCTCGCCATGGCGCTCCATCACGAACAGGTAGGTGCCCGTCGCCGCGACACCGGCCTGCTCGACGTCCAGATCGTAATCCCCGATCATCACGGCCTGGCTTCCGTCATCCGAGACGAAGAAGTGCTCGAAGCTGTGTGAAAAAGCGCCCGCATTCTCGATGATGAAGCCAAATGTCCCGGCGGGCACATCCAAGCCCGCAACGGGCCGCTCGCCAGGCGCGATCCACAGCGGCTCATCGACATACAGCGCCAGAAACGCCTCGAGATCATAGGTTGCCACGATCTCATTAAACCGGTCGTTATAGGCCGTCAGATCCTGCTCAACGGCCTCATCGGCAGCAAATGTCGGGGGGGGGTCAGGGCAGTCGCCAAGGCAATAGCCGAGGCCAAGGAAAACAAGCGCATCGTCTTGTCCTTTCAGTGTAAGTTAAGAAATTTCAGAGGTTTAGTGGGGAGGCCTAGGCTTCGGGGCGCAGGAAGATCACTTCACGCAGCACCTGCCAACGCCCATCGTGATGGATAAGATCGATGCTGAGTGTCAAATCCATGTTCACGCCGCTCAGATCATTCTTGCGCGACAAAAGAACGTGCGCTTTGTCGCCCGCCACATCGATACTGTGATACTTCGCCCAGGTATTCATCGGCGGATCACCGGCATCACGCTTGGACGCGAACAGCCCCTTAAACGTGGCCTTGTCAGCCGTATTCAGATTGTGCGCCGTGTCGATCATCACAACCTGCAGGTCATCGTGATAAATCCGATCCAACACGGCGACATCGTAGGACGTCGCGGTTTGGATCAACTCGTCGATGGCCTGACGGACCTCGATCTCAGGATTGGTATCCAGTGCCATGTCTTTCTCCTTTCAGGCGGCTAGTGTGCCGCGAATGGGGTAGTTGTTTTCGGGATTGCGAATGAAGGTCAGCCCACCAATCATCGTTTTCAGATCGGGCCGGGCAAACGGCGCATTCGAGATATCGACTATCTGAACAGCGCCATCGGCATTGACCACAAACAGGCCAGGTTCCGCGAAGGGCTGATCGGTTTCCTGGGGTGAGCGTGGCTTGGACACATAGAGGCCCAGGCGATGCATATCAGCGAGGCTAAGCCCATATGCCACCGGAAAGGTCGGGCCGACCTCTGCCATGTGATCCCGTGCTTTCCGCTCGGTATCGGCAGAGACCGCGATCACATCGACGCCCAGCCCATGGAATTCCGGCAGCAGGCCGGCGAGTTCCGACAGATACTTGGTGCAAAGCGGGCAATGCTTGCCGCGATAGACAACCACCATCTGCCAATCCCGCCCGTCCTGGGGCTTGCCCAACGTGGCAGTACCACCACTTAGCACCGGCAGTTCGATAGCTGGAAATGCAGCGCCAGCAGAGAGTTTTTCCGAGGTCATGTTTGTCTCCTTGTGATTTTGCATTGAGCGTTATAAAACACCTACAAGAAAGCCCGTCAAGGATTTTGTAATGAACGTCACAAAAAAAGTTGGCCGCCCAAAAAAGTTTGACCGCGATCAGGCGCTGCTTAACGCGGTTGGCGTGTTCTGGACCCATGGCTATGAAGGCGCGTCGATGAAGCTTCTGACTGAGGCGATGGGGATCAACAGCCCCAGCCTCTATGCCGAATTTGGCGATAAGCATGGCCTCTATCTTGAGGCGATCGCCCGCTACGCCCAGGATGACGGCTGTGCGCCCCTCGTCGCGCTGGAAACCGAACCTGACATTGCCAAGGCCGTCCGCGCCTTTTTTGAAGAGGCCATTGAATATTCAACGGATCATGAAAGTGGCGCGCGGGGGTGCTTCCTGGCATCGTGCGTGGCAACAAGCGCGGGCCATGTCGAGGGCGCCGACACCTTGTTGCGGGAGGCGATTGAAACGACGGATGTCCGCATCGCCGCGCGCTTCGACCTGGAAAAGGCAAGGGGCACCCTACCCAAGGACTTCCCGTCAGAGGCACGGGCTCGGATGCTGTTCGATCTTCGTCAAGGTCTGGTCCTTCGGGCCCGCGCCGGATTTGGCGCCTCGAATTTAGCTGCCAATATAGACCAGGGTGTTGCTGCCGTCGTGCACACAGACAACCCCTAGCCGATAAGGTGCAAATCCGAGGCGCCGCGCCACCACCCGCGACTGCTTCTCTCAGCCATACCGCATCCCAACCGTGCGATTGAGAGTAGCGAAGACGCATCTTTACCAAGTATCAAACCCGAGTCCCGGTTTTGCCGCCTTTGGCGCTGATCCGGGCTCTACTTCGGCGATTGTTCAGTTGGCTTTGTTGCGCAGGATTCATATGTGCCACGGCCCGACCTTCTGTTGCGTCCGGGTACAAACCACCGCGCGCTGACCCGGCTCGCTGTAACTGGCAAAGTCATCAAACCACCGCATGGACAGCCCAGCTAAGTATTGGTAAAAAAATCTGACCAGCCAGAAGGACATGCCAATGCCCCCCATCACCGAAATCGCGGATCTCAAGCGCCTGTACAAACGGCGCGTGCCAAAGATGTTCTATGATTACGCGGAAACTGGTAGCTGGACGCAACAGACCTTCCATGAAAATACCAGCGATTTCAGCCTTATACGCCTACGTCAACGCATCGCGCGGGATATGGCGGGCCGCTCGACCGCGGCGCAAATGGTGGGCCAGGACGTTTCGATGCCGGTCGCGCTGGCACCTGTTGGGCTGACCGGGATGCAAGCCGCCGATGGCGAGATCAAAGCAGCCCGCGCGGCAGAGCGGTTCGGCGTCCCCTTCACGCTGAGCACGATGTCGATCTGTTCCATCGAGGATGTCGCCGCGCACACACAAAAGCCCTTCTGGTTCCAAGTTTACACGTTGAAAGACGATGAGTTCATGAAGCGCCTGTTTGCCCGCGCGAAAGATGCCAAATGCTCGGCTCTGGTGATCACCGTCGATCTGCAAATCATGGGGCAACGGCACAAGGATATCAAAAACGGTCTTTCCGCTCCGCCGAAACTGACCGCCGCCTCCATCGCCAACCTGGCGACGAAAGTGCCCTGGGGCCTGGAAATGCTGGGCACAAAGCGGCGCTTCTTCGGTAACATCGTTGGACATGCCGCCGGCGTCACCGACCCCGGCTCGCTTAGTTCCTGGACCGCTGAGGCCTTCGATCCCAGTCTGAATTGGGACCGGATCAAGGAATTCCGGTCCTGGTGGGACGGCCCCGTCATCCTGAAAGGCATCCTGGACGAAGAAGATGCGAAGCAGGCGCTGAACGTGGGGGCTGATGCGATTGTCGTGTCCAACCATGGTGGGCGTCAGCTGGATGGCGCGCTCAGCTCAATCCGAATGTTGCCGCGGATCATGGATGCGGTGGGCGATAAGATCGAAGTGCATCTCGATAGCGGCATCCGCTCAGGCCAGGACGTTTTGAAGGCACTGGCTCTGGGCGCCAAGGGCACGATGATCGGACGCGCCTTCGTGTACGGGCTGGGCGCACGCGGCCAGCAGGGCGTGACCGAGGCGTTGCAGGTCATCCATAAGGAGCTCGACACCTCCATGGCGCTGTGCGGCGAACGCAACGTGGCCGATTTGGGACGCCATAACCTGCTGTTGCCAAAAGGATTTGAGGACGAGTGGGTGTAGCGGGCTAGCGACGCTCCAAAGCGGCAACCATGAACGGAGAGGCCAGTGCCAAAACGGCTACAACACCGAAGGCCACCCGCAATCCAAACGCATCAGAAACCTGGCCCATGATCAGGGGGGCCAGAATGAATGCCGCAAAGCCGATCACATTCACCCGGGCCACCGCCGTGGCCCGGTGCGCCCGAGGGACCAATCGCCCAACCAACGCCAAAGCCAAGGGCCCCACCACGGAGACGCCCAATCCCATAAGGCCAAAACCCAGATAGGCCACCGATGGCAGCGACGCTATGGCGGCGATGGCCGCGCCGACAAACGCGATCCCGCTGCCCCAGGCGATGATACTGCGATCGGTCACTCGCCCCGCCAACGCCTGCCCCGACAAACGCCCAACGGCCATGGTGATCCCCAGGATCGCAGGCGCAAATGCACCCTCCGCCGCATTTCCGCCAAGCGTGCGCTCGATATGCAAGGCCGACCACGACTCGACGACCGCTTCGACGAAAAAGGCAGTCAGGACGATCCCACCACACAGCCACACCACTGCCGCGGGCAAATGGACGCTGCGATGCTCTTCCTCATCCACATGGGTCACGGCCATCCGCATGAAGAAGGCCGCCACAATCACCAGGGCAGAGAGGAACGCGAATATAGGCAATGGCGGCACCCCAGCCTCGCGTGCGAAGCCCGTCGCGATAGCGCTGATCGCATAGGCGACCGAAAACATGCCGTGATTAGCGTTCATCAAGGGCCGTCCCGTGCTCGCCTCAAGCTCGGACACACGGGCATTCGAAACGATATCCAGAACACCCGAGGTCAGGCCAAGGCCAAGCATTGCCAAGAAAAACCAAAGCGCGCTCGAAGCGATCCCTGGGATCAGATAGGCCATCGCCAAGGCTGCAGCCGAAAGCGGCAGCGACAGGTCTCGTAACCGGCGGTCAAGAACCGGTGCCAGCCACATAGTCGCAATCAGGCCCAAGGGGCTGCCCAACAGCACCAGACCGAACAGCGCATCATCGGCGCCGATATGCTCTTTCAACACCGGGACTTGCGCCGCGAAGCTGCCCCAAAGCACCCCCATAGCCATAAAGCCAAGGACCGGGCGGCGAGAGATGGAGAGGGCGGGTAAGATACTCATGGCGCCGAGCGCTACACGAAGCCACGCCGCCCGCAAGAGGGGTCTTTTCAAACGCGCCGCGCTCGCCTATACGCGCGACTTCCGCGGTGCAGAGAGTGTCCGCGGGAATCGTTCACGCGCCGACACCCTTGGAGGCGGCGCACATCTAGGAGAATTAGCTATGGCCGGTGAGATTCCTGATCTTATCGCCGAGGCACGGACGGGGACAGGCAAGGGGGCCGCTCGTCAAGCACGCCGTGAAGGCAAAGTGCCCGGTATCGTTTATGGTGGTGGGGCGGACCCACTACCGATCCAGATCCCCTTTAACGTCCTGCTGAAAAGCCTCAAGAACGGTCGCTTCCTGTCGACATTGTTCAATATGAAGGTCGACGGCCAGGAAGACGTTCGCGTGATCTGTCGCAACGTGCAGCGTGATGTCGTCAAAGACCTGCCCACGCATGTCGATTTCATGCGCCTGCGCCGCACTTCGAAGGTGAGCCTGTTCATCCCCGTTGAGGTCGTTGGCGAAGAAACCTGCCCCGGCATCAAAAAGGGTGGCGTCCTGACCATGGTGCGCCCCGAGGTTGAACTGCGCGTGACCGCCGGTGATATCCCCGAGCAGATCACCATCAATCTGGACGGGCTGGAAATCGGCGACACCGTCACGATCAGTTCGGTTGATCTGCCCTCTGGCGCCAAAGCGACGATCGACCGCGACTTCGTGATCGCCAATATCACCGCGCCGTCCGGCCTGGTGAGCGCCGAGAACGAAGCGGCTGAGGACGCGGCGGAAGAAACCGCTGAAGAGGCCCCCGCCGAGGAATAGGCCCCTTAGCGATCACAGACAAAAGGCGCCGTCCGCATCGCGGGCGGCGCTTTTCTTTGCGCAGCTTCCGGGTCGCGGGATACCGCGCGATGGGCAGGATAAAGGGCATTCCAATACAGTACGGAGATCCTGTTATGACCTACATCGTCCGCGGCCTGCCCGCCGCCAGTTTCACCCATTTGTTCGGCCTTCCCGATGACGAGCTGGCGCAACACCGGACCAAACGCGTGGTCGCCGATGCGCCAAACAGCTATCCGGACCGGATCGGCTTACGCGATGCCGAACCTGGCGAGGTGTTGTTACTGCTGAACTACACGCATCAATCCACGACCTCCCCCTACCACGCCAGCCATGCGATCTACGTCCGTGAGGGTGCCTCTGAAACCGGTGAGGCGTTCGACAAAGTGCCTGAGGTTATGACCCGACGCCTGCTATCACTGCGCGGATTTGATCAGAACGATATGATCGTCAGCGCAAAAGTGGTCCCAGGGGCCGAGGCCGATCCGGTGATCCGCGAAATGTTGCGCGACCCGGACATCCGCTACATCCACGCCCACAACGCCGCCGAGGGCTGCTATCACGGCCTGATTGAGCGCTCTGGCTAGGTGGCGACGCCCAAATCGAACGAACCCGGCGCGATCAGGGTTTTTCCGGCGCTCATCGCCTGCTCATAGGCGGCGGGCGCCGCGGACGCCTCATCGAGTGGAACAACCTGCGCGATCCGGGTTTCTGCAAAACCGCCCTGAAGACCTTGCGCCACTTGCCGCGTCAACCAGATCATCTCAGGTGCGGTTTTGCGGCTAAGCCATTTCGACAGCCAGAAGCCCCGCACCCGCGCCTGTTTGAAGATCAACGTACCCGGGTTCAGCGCCGCCGCTTTCCCCGCAAGTCCACCATAGACCAAGATATCACTCTCGCTGCGCAGCGCCTCGGCCAGGCGATAGGTCATCTGACCGCCAACGGCATCAAACGCCATCCGGCACCGCAACTCTTTGCATAAGGCGGCCAGGTCCGCGTCAAAATCAGCCGCGGTTTCGTCGAGCACATAGCGCGCGCCTTCAGCCCGCAACGTCTCCACCTGCTCAGCCTTCCGCACGATGTTGATGAGTTTCACACCCTTTTCCTTAGCGCGCCGCCGGATCATGCCGCCCAAAGCGCCACCCGAAGCGGTCGATACCGCGGCCCATTGGCCCGCCCGGCGCACCTCGCCAACCAAAGCGATGGCGGTCAGCGGGTTGACGAAACTACAGGCCGCAATGCCCAGCGGTGTCCCGGCAAGCAACGGAACCACCCGTTTCGCTGAGACCGCCGCATATTCCGCCCACAGCCCCTGCCCCTCCGCCGCAAGCGACACCCGCTTGCCGCGCATGAACCGTGCCAACATGCCCCCGCCATCGGCCACGACCTGTCCCGACCCCTCCAGCCCCGGCACCAACGGATAGGGCCAGCGCAAGCCGTATTCCCCGCGCAGCATCGCCAAATCCGACGGGTTGATCGGCGAGGCTGCGACCTGCACCAGCACTTGCCCGGGTCCTGGCTTGGGCAGAGGCATCTCTTGCACCTCCAGCGTTTTGCCAGGCCCGGTCAGGACCAATGCGCGCATTGATTTTGGAAGATCAGACATGTTTGCTAGCCTTTCCCGTGACGATGCCCGAAACCTGCCATGCTCGCCGGTGCCTTGGCAAACGGCCACGTGACGCCTATCACCGGGACGCGGAACAATCGCGGACAAAGAACAATGCAGCTTTGGGTCGGGCTGGGAAATCCCGGTGCGAAATATGCCAAGAATCGCCACAACATCGGGTGGATGGCGCTGGAACAGATCGCGGCAGATCATGGATTTGCACCGTGGCGGTCAAAGTTCCAAGGCGCCTTATCCGAAGGCAAGCTCGGCGATGACAAGGTCCTGTTGCTGCGCCCCGAGACCTTCATGAACTTATCGGGCCAGTCGGTCGGCGAGGCGATGCGCTTCTACAAGCTGAGTCCCGCCGATGTGACGGTCTGGCATGACGAGATTGACCTTGCCCCCGCGAAGCTCCGCGTGAAAACCGGTGGAGGGCATGCAGGCCATAACGGGTTGCGATCGATCCACCAGCATATCGGGCCGGATTATGCGCGGGTACGCTTGGGCGTAGGACATCCGGGCCACAAAGACCGCGTCCCAAGCTATGTGCTGAGCGATTTTGCCAAGGCCGATCAGGTCTGGCTGGATGACCTGCTGCGAGGCCTATCGGATGGCGCTGCGCATTTGGCCCAGGGTGACAGCGGGAAATTTCTGAACGCCGTGGCGCTGCGCGTGGCACCGCCCCGTTCGTCGAATACCAAACCGAAGGCGGAACCGGCCAAATCGCAAGACACGCCAACCGAAGCGAAAAGCGACGACCGCAGCGCGCTGCAAAAGCTGGTGGATAAGTTCCGATGAGTGATCGTTTGCGTGCTGCGTTTGAGCGACAGGGCAAAGTCACCGATCAACTCGGGTCGCCCTTCATGGCCAGGCTGATGCCGCTGTTTGGCGCTCGGTTGGATGACAGCACCGAGGTTGGGGCACGGTGCCTCGCCTGGGAAGGTGACGTTAGTGCCGCCGGCCAATCGGTGCCACTCCGCCTGGCCGGTGCACTGCATGCCTTGGTGTTGGACGGCACTGATAGCGGCCTGATCGCGGCCTATCCACCCAATAACGTCTCGGACGATGCACTTTGGCAGGCAATCTTGCGCGCACTTTCCCGGCACGAAGAGCGGATCCTGCAATGGCTCGACCGGCCGCCGCAAACCAATGAAGTGCGTCGTGCGGGCGCCGTAATCCCGGGTATCTGGTGGGGCCTGGGGCAGACCGGCAACATGCCCGTGACCCTGTCCGAACTTGGGGCCAGTGCAGGGCTAAACCTCGCCATGGACCACTTCGCGCTCTCGATTGGGCGCGGCCTCCATGGTGCAATTGAAAGCCCTGTCCGTCTTGCGCCCGACTGGACCGGACCGATCCCGACGCCACAGCCAATCAATGTGACAGATCGGGCGGGCGTAGATCTCACCCCGCCAAACCCGCACGATCCGCAAGATCAATTGCGTCTGCTATCCTATATCTGGCCGGATCAACAGGATCGCATGACGCGAACGCGCGCTGCCATCGATCTTGCCGAAACGCGACCCGACGCTGGGGATGCGGCCCCCTGGCTTGCCAACCGGCTCGACGCGGCCTGGGAGGGGCTCCATGTGGTCTATACCACAATCGCTGCGCAGTACTTTCCGAAGGCAACGAAGGACAGCATTGCCGAAAGCCTGAATGCAGCCGGGGCAAGCGCCTCGCCCCAAGCGCCCCTTCTCCATCTCGCCATGGAAGCCGATGATGACCAACCCGGTGCCGGATTGACCGCCACATTGTGGGCGGGTGACGCGCCCGTTCAGCGCCTGTTGGCGCGGGTAAGTTTCCATGGGGTCTGGATCGAGTGGCGAGATGAAGCTTTTCCGGAGCCCGTGTTTCCGTTAACTCTTGGGTGAACGACCTCCACCATATCAATATACCGGAGGTAACAGACCATGGGCTTCAAGAAGGCCCCTTCGCTCAACGTATTCGGTGAGGCTCTTGAGCCGTGCTCAACCGAACCCCTGACCGGCTTCTTCCGCGACGGTGCGTGCGAGACCTGCGCCGAAGATCGCGGCTCACACACGGTTTGCTGCACCGTGACGGCAGAGTTTCTGGCGTTCTCCAAATATGTCGGCAACGATCTGTCGACGCCGCGGCCGGAATATGGGTTTAGCGGCCTAAATCCCGGCGATGGATGGTGCGTCTGCGCCAGCCGATGGTTGCAGGCCGCCGAGGAAGGCGCAGCGCCACCCGTAAACCTAATGGCCACGCACAAACGCGCGCTTGAGGTGATCCCGATGGAACTGCTCGAAGCGCACGCCATCTCTGCTCCAAGCTAGTCATCACAGCGGGATGCGCTGCACTTTGGTCAGACACGCCCGGGTGTGCCGCTCACTCATCTGGTGCTCGACACCGCAGTCGTGACTAAGAGGCCACGGGAGCCTCGGCCATCAGATCTTCTACAAAAAGGCTCAGCAATTGCGGGCGACCACTCACACCCGCTTTTCTGTAAATCGCATTGGTTTGTGCCTTGACCGTACCGGGTGACGTTTCACGCAAATCGGCAATCTCAGCAAGAGAGAATCCTTTGAGCGCAAAAAGCGCCACATCCCGTTCGGCGGGGGTCAGGCCCCATTCATCGAACCGTTCATTCACCAAGTCCATAAACGCGCCCGACGCGGCACGCAGGGCGGCTTCGACGATGCGCGTCCGGCGCAAGGCCGCGCGCCAGAACAAGGCTCCAATGACAACCCCCAGCATCAATCCGATGGCGGCACCGATTTCGATCAATTCATGATAAAGCCATGGGATCGGGGCCAACGGCACTCCGAAAACAGCCAGCAGGATTTCGGCCACAAAGAAAAACGCGCAAAACAATTGCACCACGAAGACCAGTGCAAGAGGCCAGGACAGACGGGTCATGATGCGCTCGGGATAAGACGAGGCTTAGTCGTCATCGTCATCCCCGTCGTCATCGTCACCGTCGTCGCCATCATCATCGTCGTCATCATCGTCAGTGCCACCGCCTCCTCCACCGGGTGCACCGCCTCCGCCGCCGCCTTGCGTCCGCGATCCCTCACCTGAACCGATACCCTGTGCGGGCCCAGAGGTAAAATCGCGCAAAATCGCGCCATTGCGCGGATCAAATACCACTTCGCGCACTTGCGAGCCACGGCGCGCAGTGATGCGGACGCGCCCTAGCAGCGTGCGCTGCATACGGGTGATCTCAAAACCCTGTCCACGGATTTGCGCGGAAATTCTATCGGTAATTTGTTGTGCCGTCTGGGCGACGACCGGCCCGGCAACAAACATTGACAGGCCGGTCAGAAGAATACGCCTACGGGTAGATTTCATTCGGTCAATCCTCACATCCGCCGTCACCCGACTAAGTGGGCAAGGGCTGTCTGGTGATGGTCACAGGATCGACCGCGGGGCCAAGCGTCAATCGTCGTCATCGTCACCGTCATTTTCATCATCATCATCGTCGTCGCTGTCGTCATCGTCGCTATCATCGTCATCGTCATCATCATCATCATCATCGTCGTCGTCATCATCCCGATCGTCATCCCAATCATGATAGCCATCGTCGTCGTCATCATCATAGTCATCATCGTCAGAATCACCTTCGATGATTTCCCCCGCCAGCAATTGACCGCCGAGCGAGAACGTATAAAAGCCTTCGCGGCCATTTCCGTAGGCATCGACATCGATCTCATCTCTTTCGACATCGATTTCGATGCGCCCGAACCCTTCGCCAGACAGTTGGTCGACAATCGTATCGATCACGTTTTGTGAAATGGATTGAGGCTGCGCAGCCCCCGCGATCAAGGCAAAGGCAGCAGAGGTGGCAAGCAATTTGAACGTCTTAGTCATGGGAGTAGGTTTCCGTATAGCTGGCGGCGCCCCCGTGGCACGGCCTGGGGGCAAAGCTGACCTGCCCAGCGTTTCGTCGAAATTGGCGTTGAGTTTAGACAGGGGGCCGTAAACCCATGGAAAAGGCGCCTAAACCATCGGTCTAGGCACCTTTTTCTGCCCCTCAAACGGTGATTACGCCTCGGACATGTCCCAACCGAGCGCACGCGCCACGGTGAAGATATCCTTGTCCCCGCGCCCGCACATATTCATGCAGATGATATGATCCTGGGGCAAATCACTTGCAATTTTTGCCACATGGGCCAGAGCGTGGGACGGCTCCAGCGCCGGGATGATGCCCTCCGCCTCGCAGCACAGCTGGAATGCCTCAAGCGCTTCTTTGTCGGTGATCGAGACATATTCGGCCCGCCCGATATCATGCAGCCAGGCATGTTCCGGGCCAATGCCGGGGTAGTCGAGCCCGGCCGAGATCGAATGGCCTTCCAGGATCTGGCCGTCATCATCTTGCAGAAGATAGGTACGGTTGCCGTGCAGCACGCCAGGGCGCCCGCCAGTCAGGCTGGCACAATGCTCCATCTTCTCGTTCACGCCATGGCCCCCGGCCTCGACCCCGATGATCGCAACATCATTGTCGTCCAGGAAGGGGTAGAACAGCCCCATCGCGTTGGACCCGCCGCCAATCGCCGCGATGATCGTATCGGGCAAACGGCCCTCGGCGGCCATCATCTGCTCTCTGGCCTCTTTGCCGATGATCTGCTGGAAATCACGCACCATCGCAGGATACGGGTGCGGCCCAGCGACCGTGCCGATGCAATAGAACGTGTCCCGCACATTGGTCACCCAGTCACGTAATGCGTCGTTCATGGCATCTTTCAGGGTGCCGCGCCCGGAAGTCACAGGCACAACCTCAGCGCCCAGCAGCTTCATCCGGAACACGTTGGGGGCCTGACGCTCCACATCCGTGGCGCCCATATAGACCACGCATTTCAGGCCGAATTTCGCGCAGACCGTCGCCGTGGCCACGCCGTGTTGCCCGGCACCGGTTTCAGCGATGATGCGGGTCTTGCCCATACGGCGTGCCAGAATGATCTGGCCCAGCACATTGTTGATCTTGTGGGCGCCGGTATGGTTCAGCTCATCCCGCTTCATGTAGATCTTCGCACCGCCGAAGCGCTCAGTCAGCCGCTCCGCAAAATACAAGGGTGAGGGACGGCCCACATAATGGGTCCACAAATGGTGCATTTCGTCCCAGAAGCTCTGGTCCGTTTTCGCAAACTCGTATTGCCGCTCCAGTTCCAGGATCAGCGGCATCAAGGTTTCGGATACGAAGCGACCGCCGAAATCACCAAATCGGCCCTGTTCATCTGGACCGGTCATGAAGGAATTCAGGATATCGTCTGGCATAATGGTCCCCTCGCACACTTCTTTTGTTGGCTGTCATTCCATGTAATGCATGACGGACGCAAGGCATGCGACAAATGCGATCGCATCATCATTCAATTGCCGCGACGGCGCGTCCGAAGCCTGCCATCAAGGCAGGATCTTTGACACCCGGGTCACTTTCTACGCCGCTACTCAGATCCACCTGCCGCGCGCCCGTGCGTTTGACGGCCTCGGCCACATTTCCGGCGGTGAGGCCACCGGCCAGCATCCAGGGCTTGGTCCAGTATTTGCGCCCGGCCAACAGCGTCCAATCGAACGACAGGCCATTACCCCCCGGCAAGGTGCCATCCTTCGGCGGCTTGGCATCGATCATCAACTGATCGGCCACCTCGGAATAGACATCAATGGCGGGCAGATCCTTTGCATCGGCGACGCCGACCACCTTCATAACGGGCAGACCGTAGCGCGCGCGGATCTCGGCCACGCGCTCGGGGGGCTCGCTGCCATGGAGCTGCAGCATATCCAACGGCACCTGTTCGGTGATCTCATCCAGCGTCGCATTATCGGCATTCACCGTCAGCGCCACCTTGGCGATCCCCGCCGGCACCAACAGCGCGAGATCGCGCGCCTGTGCCAGAGTGACGTTGCGCGGAGATTTCGCGAAGAACACAAAACCCACATAGCGCGCGCCCGCTTGGGCAGCGGCGGCCACGTCTTCGGCACGGCTGAGGCCGCAGAATTTGATTGCGATGTCAGTCATTCGGTCGTCGCGCGTGTCAGCGCGCACCCTCGGTGTCTTCGATCAACGCCAGCACGTCGTCTTTTTCCTGACGATTCGCGCCTTTCATAGCGGCAACCTCTTTGCTCAGCCGCGTGGCCTCGCGCCGCTGCACTTTGGCCTCTTTTCGGTGGCGATGCTCTCGCAGCCATTCCACCACATAGCCCACCACGATACCCAGGATGATCGAGGTGACGATCACCACAACCAGCGGCAGGTTTACGGCGTTGGTGATGCCAACCGCTTCCGCCAGACCGCCGGGCAAAAGCTGCACTGTCACGGTGTCCATATTGGCCAGGCCAACCACAACCAGGGCGAGCCCAAATACCACAAGAAACGCGATCTTAATGAGGCGAAGAATTTTCATGATACTCCTTCCGGCCGCGAACGCCCTTCGGAGCGAGGCCGTCTAGCTGTCGTGACCATTTAACCTATCGCGTAGCAGCTTCCCCGCCTTGAAGAAAGGGACATGCTTTTCATCAACGGACACGCTTTCGCCGGTGCGCGGATTGCGCCCGACGCGCGCGTCGCGCTTCTTGACGGAAAACGCGCCGAAACCGCGCAGCTCGACCCGGTTTCCCGTTGCCAGCGCATCAATGATTTCCTCGAAAATCGAATTCACGATGCGCTCGACGTCGCGCTGATACAGGTGTGGGTTTTCGTCGGAAAGCTTCTGGATCAGCTCGGAGCGTATCATGGATCATCCCCTGGGCGTAGCGGTACACACGTTCGGGCACTATAAGCGGATCACACCCGAGTGAACACTCAAAAGCCGACATAATTCGACCATAGGCGGCGCCAAATGCCTGTTTCAAAGCGGGATTTCCGGTGAGATGGGGAATTGTCCAGACCCTCACAGGTGAGACGTTGGCGAAATTGCCCGCCGATTCGCACCACTCTCGTTGTTTGGCAGTGTCTCGTCTGGCGGGCCCAGAAGGACTCGAACCCTCAACCTGCCGATTAGAAGTCGGCTGCTCTATCCAGTTGAGCTATGGGCCCGCACGGGGGTGGGTTTAGCGGGTGCGTGCGGAAGCGTCCATCACTGGTTTGGACAGGCCCTAAGATCTCCTCTCGGCATCGGTCAAATGCGTGTACACAATCCGTACACCGCCTGCGCAGCCCGGCCTTCTAAAGCCGACGAGACATGAAAATGCTGGCGGGTCGGGCGACATAATCTCCAAAGGGCGGGCATTCGGAAAATCCGTGACGCGCGTAAAGTGCCCGGGCAGGCGCCGCATATGTGTCGGAGCGACCGGCCTCTAACAGGATCGTGTGACATCCCGCATCGCGAGCCGCTTGCATCACGTGATCCAAAAGTGCCGTTGCCACCCCGCGGCCCCGGGCGACCTCATTCGTGTGCATCGATTTCAGCTCGACTTGCCCATCGCCCAGATCCTTCAACCCAGCGATGGCGACGGCCTGACCGTCCAACCACGCGGCATACATCGTGACGCCGGTTTCGGCCACGGCAGAGGTATCAAGCGAATGGCAATCCTCGACGGCATAATAGAGCCGACCGGTTTGGTGATGGGTCTCGATCAGCGACGCGATCTCGGGCGACGCCGGGTCAGCCGGGCTGAGGCGCAGCGCGCTCAATGGGTCCACGCGCCCTTGCGGTCGGTCGCGAAATTGTCGCCGTAGCCGCCGGGGCGAATATTGGGTTTGCGTGTTTTGGCCTTGGTGACAACCGCCTCGATCCCACGATCCTTCGCATAATCCTGCGCCGCTTCCAGATCGTCGAAATAGAGGCGCACCTGACTGTTCATGTCCGAAGACGACGTCCAACCCATCAGCGGGTCGATGCCACGCGCTGCGGTCGGCATGAACTCCAACACCCATTGCTTGGTCTTTGCCGTGCCGGAGGACATGGCAGTTTTGGCTGGCTTGTAGATTCGCGCGCGCATGGAGCCCTCTCAGATCGTTCGCAATCTTATGGGCCTATTTGCGCGCGTTCGCAATCGGTGATGCTGTCGCGGGGGTCCGGCGCCACGCGGCGCCAAGGTGCCGATTAGCTATCCAGTTTGATCGACAGATTGACCGCCCTGCCCACGCCACGCATCGTTTGAGAACGGGTCTTAATGAGAGATATTGTATGAGCTTTGACCGCAAACTCGGCCTGGGGACGGACGGCGCGCATTTCCTGATCTACAATCCCGAAACCCTCGCCCACACCAAAGACTGGCCCACCGGCTGGTACGGCGAGCCGGAGGCCTGGCAATCGGAAAGCGCCGCAGGGCGTTTGGTGGCTTGGTGCACACGCAGTGACGGAGGATATGCTCTACGCCTGACGACCGGTGATCTGACAGCGGATGAACAGCCGCTTGCGGGTGCCTCTTGGACCTTTCCGTTGCACAGTCCGGGGCGCGTTTTGGTTGACGGGGACTACCAACTGCCAGGCGGGTCGGCACCGAGCCTCGCAGAGGATTCCCCGCTTTGGATCGATCTTGCCAAAGGGGATTGGCACGTCACCGTCACTGCCATCGAATGGACGGCTTCCGATTTGCCGGAGGCGGAGGCCTCGGAGAAATTTGCCAATTACGTCGTGGCCTTTGCCCCGGCGGGCGATCGCCCTGCGCCCAAGATGGCTCGGCGCCCCCCGGATCTGATCTGTCTGCGCAGCGAACCCGCTGATGACAGCCCGCCTGAGACCTTCGAATACGCGGAGCGCCCATTTCCACTGTTCAAGAAGAAGCCGGTGGATTTCTCCAAACCGATGGCGGCGGGTCAGTGTGCCGCCGTTCTGCCCAGCGGCGGGCATTTCACCTCGAAAGGCGAAAGCGATCTGGCGATGGCCATTTCGCCCGATGCCGATATTTGGGACGCGTTCAAACGGCCATACTTCATGGCCGCGACGCTTGAGGTCGGCGCGATCGGTCAGGTCTGCCGGTTAGATGGCAGCGGCGGGAGCCCCAAGGAGCCCCAGAGCTATAGATTGCATGCCCTGGCCCCTGCCCGTCTTACCCAGATCGTTGGGCGACTCCATGACGGACAAAGCATTCCCCTGAAGAAAACCTGGATCTTCGGCAAGACGCCACCGCCACTGGGCGATCACTCTCATCCCTTGTTGCTGGCTAAGGTCGAATTGATCGAACCTGACAATACGCTTCCCACGGATATCGATGTCGCCGATTTCCGCGCGGCTGTCTTGCGGTCGCTGAAGGACGGCGCCTTGCGAGAGGTCCTGGCAGGGGAAGCATCATATCACGCCCTGATCCTTGCCAAGGTCGACAACCCCCGCCAGCTTGTCAGCTTCGCGCTGCGGCATTTGCCGATGGAGACCACCGCGCGCATGACCCTGTCTGCGAGCGATCTGAAGACCCGCGCGCACGCGCTCATGGCGCAGCTGGGCCGCCCATAGCTCCGTCGATCTTCACTGCGTATCGGGAACGAAAAAAACCGCCTACGGCGTGGCCGGGCGGATCGGATGGGGAAGGTGGTTGCCAGCCCTGGCCGGTGGAGCGAGGGGTGGGTGGGTACGGCCAAAGGCCGGCAACCGCTTCTGCTGCTTGCCTCGCTAAGTTAGGATCCTTGCATCGGCAAATCAAAGGAATACTCCGCAAAAAACCCTTTATTTTATTAACGTTTTGACGACTTTTATGACCTTTTGATTAAGATCTGCCGGACCTCTCCTGACACAATGCTGTCACCTGCTGACAGGCTTGCCCCTTGCAGAGCCTGGCGAAGGCCCCATTCTATGCACCCGAACGGAAGGTCTGCCGCCCATGCACAACAATTCGCCCGAACAAATGCCCGATACCGGCCGCGCCGTTGATGCATTGCGCGCCCACCTCAAGATGGAAGGCGGCAAACGCTTTGTGATGCATTCGGAATTCGAACCGGCCGGTGACCAGCCCACTGCGATCAAGGAACTCAGTGCCGGTGTGATGGATGGCGAGCAGGATCAGGTGCTTCTGGGCGCGACCGGCACCGGCAAGACCTTCACCATGGCCAAGATCATAGAGGAAACCCAGCGCCCGGCGATCATCCTTGCGCCCAACAAGACGCTGGCCGCGCAGCTTTACGGCGAGTTCAAGGGCTTCTTTCCGGAAAACGCGGTCGAGTATTTCGTCAGCTATTACGATTACTACCAGCCCGAGGCCTATGTGCCGCGCTCGGACACGTACATAGAGAAAGAGAGCCAGATCAACGAACAGATCGACCGGATGCGCCATTCGGCCACCCGCGCCCTATTGGAGCGCGACGATGTGGTGATCGTGGCGTCGGTGTCCTGCATCTACGGTATCGGTTCGGTCGAGACCTATGGCGCCATGACCCAAGATCTGTTCGCCGGCAAGGAATACGATCAGCGTCAGGTAATCGCCGATCTGGTGGCCCAGCAATATCGCCGCAACGATCAGGCGTTCCAGCGCGGCGCGTTTCGCGTGCGGGGTGACAGCCTAGAGATCTGGCCCGCCCACCTGGAAGACCGCGCTTGGAAGCTCAGCTTCTTCGGCGAGGAGTTGGAGGGCATCACCGAATTCGACCCGCTGACCGGCGAGAAAACGGATACGTTCGAAAAGATCCGCGTCTATGCCAATTCCCACTACGTGACGCCCCGCCCCACGATGCAGCAGGCGATGAAAGGTATCAAATCCGAGTTATCCACACGGCTGAAGCAGCTTGTGGATGAAGGTAAGCTTTTGGAAGCCCAACGCCTTGAACAGCGCACAAATTTCGATTTGGAGATGTTAGAAGCCACGGGTGTGTGCAATGGCATCGAAAACTACTCCCGCTATCTGACAGGCCGCGCGCCGGGTGAGCCGCCCCCGACCCTGTTCGAATACATCCCCGACAATGCGATCGTGTTCGCCGATGAAAGCCACGTCTCAGTGCCGCAGATCGGCGGCATGTACCGGGGCGACTATCGCCGCAAGTTCACCCTGGCCGAGCACGGTTTTCGGCTGCCGTCCTGTATGGACAACCGCCCCCTGAAGTTCGAGGAATGGGATGCGATGCGTCCGCAATCTGTCTTCGTCTCCGCGACCCCAGCGGCTTGGGAATTGGATCAGGCGGGCGGCGTCTTCACCGAACAGGTGATCCGCCCAACCGGCCTTCTGGACCCGCAGGTGGAGATCCGCCCGGTCGAGATGCAGGTGGACGATCTGCTGGACGAGGTGCGCAAGGTCGCGGCCGACGGATATCGCACGCTCTGCACCACGCTCACCAAACGCATGGCAGAGGATCTGACCGAATACATGCATGAACAGGGCATCCGCGTGCGCTACATGCATTCGGACATCGACACGATCGAACGGATCGAGATCTTGCGCGACCTGCGCCTCGGTGCCTTCGATGTGCTCATTGGGATCAACCTGCTGCGCGAAGGTTTGGACATCCCCGAATGTGGGCTGGTGGCGATCCTCGATGCGGATAAGGAGGGCTTCCTGCGCTCCGAAACCTCGCTCATCCAGACCATCGGGCGCGCTGCGCGCAACGCCGATGGCCGCGTGATCATGTATGCCGACCGGATTACCGGGTCGATGGAGCGCGCCATGCGGGAAACCGATCGCCGCCGCGCCAAACAGATCGCCTATAACGAGGAAAATGGGATTACTCCTGCGACGGTGCGCAAGAATGTCGAGGATATCTTGGCGGGGCTCTACAAAGGCGACACGGATCAGTCCCGCGTCACCGCGAAGGTGGACAAACCGCTCGTCGGTGCCAACTTGCAAGCCCATCTCGACGGGCTGCGCGACCAGATGCGCAAAGCCGCCGAGAATCTGGAATTCGAGGAAGCCGCCAGATTACGCGACGAAGTCAAACGCCTGGAAACCGTGGAACTCGCCGTGGCCGACGACCCCTTGGCGCGCCAAACAGCGGTCGAGCAGGCCGTGGATGACGCCCAAAAGGCCAGTGGCCGCAGCACCGCTGGACGGCCCGGCCAAAGGGGTGGGAACGTCAAGCGGCGCAAGCGCTAGAACGCCTGCGCCGCGCCCCTGATCATAGGCGTGGCTACGCGCCCTCTGCCGTTACGGAAATGCGATTCCTGCCAGCATTTTTATTGTTATTTTAAGAAGAATCTCCTAGCCCGACGTCATTCGGCGCGCACTTGCGCTGTTTTCATTTTCATTGAGGGGCAAGATGCATATCAAAACGCTCGCTTTCGCTGCACTGACGGCTGTTGCCGGATTTGCCGCACCTGCGACCGCTACAACGGTCACTCCGATTTTTGCCGATTGTGATCCAAACATTGCGAATTTTGGTTCCGATACGGGCATTTGTTCGACGAATCCGGCGCGGACAGATGCCGGCGCCATCAATCTTGGCGCAGGCGACGGGAATTTTTACTCTCTCGGCCTTTCCACGGAGAATGACGGCTTCGCGGAATTGGTTCTGCGGATCAGCCCGGCCTTCACTGGTCCGGCCATGGTTGTGGAAGTCACCAACCCGTCAGAGCACTTTGAGGCGGCAGCGGTATATGTCGCACGCGCCGACGCGAACGGCATGTTTGACGCGGTGACAACTCAGCTTGTCGGCCAAGTGAATAACGGCCGCGCCTATACCGAGGCCGCAATCACAAGCGTAAACTTCTCTGGAACATGGGATTTCCTGATTTTCCGGGATATTTCGCGCTCCGTCTATGCCGATACGCGGTCCACTGACGGGTTCGATATCGACTCGATCAGCATCGCCGCCGTCCCGCTGCCCGCCGGGGTCCTGCTGATGCTGTCCGCAATCGGCGGTCTCGCATTCTTGCGCCGCCGGTCAGCGTAGCGAGCAACGCGCAACACCAAATCCTGAAGGGCGGGGCATGCACCCGCCCTTTTTCTATTCGCCTCAGATCTGCGCCGTCGCGGCAAGCCAGGATGAGCCTCGGGCATCCGGTTTGAGCACCCAATGCTTTCGCTTCGGCCCGCCATAGCGGATGGTTCATCACACCTTCGGCTGACCTGACCCAGGTCGCTTTCCCACCCGCCCCGCCAAAGCCGTGTCATCCAACCAAAGCTGCCCATTCCGATAGCCCCCTCGAACCAAGCGCCCGGTTTCCGTCACCTCCGGGAAGGCGGAGGCCCAATCCCGATAGCGGTCGTTGGTGATGATTTTGGCGCCAAGATCGCGGGCGGCCGCAAGGATCGTAGGATCAGCCGGCTCACCCTTCGGCACGACCAGCACGCGATCGGCGGGCAGGGTCAATTGCCGCGCGAAATGGCGATCATCCAGATAGCGACCTCCGAGCTTATAGCCCGCATTCGCATCGAAGATGATACCCGGCTGATAACCCAGGGCCCGCAGCTGCGCGATCACTTCACGCAGAGTGTCGAGATTTGGCGTCTCACCGTTCCAATACATCACGTTCGAGCCGTCAATCACCGCGTGGGGTGCCTTGGACTTTGAACCGCTGACCAGGGATTTGACGACCAAAAGAAGCGCCGCAAAAGCGGCCAACATCGCGACGGCGAGGGGCAGAGTTGGCACGAGCCCGTAGAGAAGAGCCGCCCCGCCAGCACAGGCAAGGGACAAAACCAGTAGGATAAGAGGGATACGCATCCAAACCACTTTCCAAATCGGGGATATCAGATGGCTCAGTTCAGTGGCGACTTCGACGTGGCCCTGCAGCGTGAACCCAAAGCGTTAAAGACCCAACTCCGCCCGCAGCTTTTTTGTCAGCTTGCCGACCGCCATGTCGTAGCTGGCCACGATGTGCTCTCGCAGGGAGGCTTCGGACAGCGCGCCCGCCTCGTAGACCTGCACCCATTTCATGCCACGTGAGGCCATATAGGGTGCGGGGCGAATACCGGGCTGCTGGGGCAGCACCTCAAACGCGACATCACCAACTTTGAAGATAAAGGCGTCGCGCTCTTCGTGCCAACCGCACAGCGCGAAGACTTTGCCACCGACTTTCCAGACATCCGCATTGCCCCATTGCACGACATGGGTCGTGGCCGTCATACCGCCGCAAAAGGCGTTGAATTCTTCGCGCGTCATACCGGAACCTTTGCGCAGCACGTCGCAGGCTGCAAGCCCGGGCCTCGCCATCCGCAGCGCGGCGCCTATCTTTCCTGCCATGATACGACATCTGCCCCCCGTATTGCTGGCACTCGCCCTGACCGCTTCCGCGGCCGAAGCCTGGCAAGCGGGCGTCGACGGCACGCGATGCACGCTCTCCCATACCGAGGCGGCGGTCAGCGTCCATCTCACTTACGACCCCGCCGTGCCGCTTTACACAATCACCATGACATTGCCCGAACCTTGGCCGCCAAGCGCGGAATTCGGCATGCGCTTCGACGGGCCGCGGCCCAACACGATCCGCACGACGCGCCATGTCGTGTCACCCGACCGCCGGTCGCTGAGCGTCAGCGACCGTGGATTTGGCAACGTCCTGGATGGTCTACAATTCAACGCAACCGCCACCGGGTTCAGCGGCGCCGCGATTGTGACCCTGTCGCTTGAGGGGGCCGCAGAGCCCGTGGCGCGTTTCAGATCCTGCACGGAGACGCCCTCGGTTTGAGACGATCCGGTAATGGTCGGTTAACCGGAATCAGTCAGCCTCACGGACATGCCCAACGATATGTCCCATAACCCCGCTCCCCCCTGCCCGGCCACCGCATTGCGGGGCCGCACGGCACGATGGTGCGACCGCGCGCAGGCGCTCGCGGCGGATCCCGGTCTGACCCAGGATGGCGCGGCCAAGGCGCTGGATCATCTGGCCGGGCTGCAGGCCGACCTGGCCGAGGCACGCCTGATGCATACGCGCCCGCTGCAGGCGCAGCTCGATTTGGCCGAGCGCCGCTACAAACCGGCAGAAGCCGCAGTGACAGAGGCCAGGGCCGCTTTGTCCGAAGCATTTCTGCGCGCAAAACCGTCCATAGGCGATCTGTTCGGGCATGTGCCGCATGGCACCCGCGCAGATGCCGTCGTGCTGGATGATGATGCACCCGATGACCCGACGCGCCGTCTCCGCCCCCTTTCAGTCACACGGGCTTTGATCGATCTCGAAGCGCTACGTCCCTATCTGAGCGATGAGGCGATCCGTATCGCGGTGGCCAACCACCTTGCCGACACTGGCCGCGCTGATGTGAAAGGCGTCAGCTACGCCGCGCTTCCCGCCGCGGCAGAGGCACCCTGCAAGATCTATTGACGTCAGACGGCTCTTGCCTTCCCGCGCCCCGCCGCTGCAATTGGGCGGAGGATCCAAAACCCTGAGGCTCAGAGCATCCCATGACGCGTTGGCAGGCCCCGCAGCCAAAGACCCCGACCTATGTGATCGGTGACGTCCATGGCTGTGTCGACCAATTGGCGCGGCTGCTCGACCAGATCGATACCGATATTGCAAGGCTCGGCGGTGGCGAAGTGGTTTTTGTCGGCGATTACATCGACCGCGGCAAAGACAGCGCGAATGTATTGCGTTTCGTGGCCGAGATGACCGCAAGTTACCCTGCCATGGTCACCGGCCTGGCGGGCAACCATGAAGACATGATGCTCGACTTTCTCGGCGCGCCGACGGGACACGCCAAACGCTGGTTGAAACATGGCGGCTCCGAAACCCTCAAAAGCTTTGGCATCAGCCCGTTGTCGCGCGCCGCCGCCAAGGACGCCAAGGCCCTCATGGACACCGCAAACGCGCTGCGAGAGGCTTTGACGCCGCAGCTTGTCAGCTGGCTGAGTCATTTGCCGACCTCCTGGTCATCCGGCAATCTTTGGGTGGTCCATGCTGGCGCAGATCCCGCGATTGCGATGTCGAAACAGGATCCCAAGCGTCTGATGTGGGGCTACGGCGCGTTCCTGGAGGTCGAGCGCGAGGATGGCCAATGGGTTGCCTTCGGTCATATTCCAGTCGACGTGCCCTACGCCGATGCGGGGCGCATCGCCGTCGATACCGGTGCTGTCTACGGTGGCGCGCTCACGGCGGCACGGGTTATGCCGGATGGTGAGATCAGCTTTCTATCGGCCTAGACCGGGGACGGTTGATCAAAAATCGAAAATCTCATCCAGAAACGACCCGCGGCGTTTCTTGCGATGGCCGCGATGACGATCGTCATCATAATCCCCACGGTCCGAGCGTGGCGCGGCGGCTGGAGCGCTGGGCGGAACAGAGCGCTCGATGATCTTGTCGAGTTCGCCGCGATCCAACCAAACCCCGCGACATTGCGGGCAATAGTCGATCTCGACCCCCTGCCTGTCACTCATCACCAATTGGGTTCCATCGACCGGGCATTGCATCGCGCTCTCCATCAGCAAACTGTGTTCCCTTGGATGTAGGTGTGCGACGGCGCGACGCAACGGGTCCAGTTATTCGGCCTCCGAGATGATGGCCTGGATTTCCTCCGCAAGGCTGACGGACCATTCACCGATAATCGGAATGAACTCGATCTGGCTCAGCGCCCAAACCATCAGCGACAGCAGAACCGTCGCCCCCAACACCGTTCCGAGACCAACCGCAGCCCCCTGTGCCGCCTTGAACAGCAGCACCTTCGGAACGGATTGATACAATAGGAACATCTTATGCTGCCGCATCAGCGCCAATTCGCTTTGTAGGGCGTGCACCTCGGCCTCCAGGGATTTCACCTGATCCGCATCGGTCGATTGAGGTGTTTTTCTCCTGCGCATGTCGTTCCCTTCGTCTGGACGGCTAGGACAGATACGGTGTCAAAGCCTGATAGGCGACCGCCGTCACGGCATTTGCCAAGTTCAAAGACCGGATATGGGGCGACCGCATCGGAAGGCAAAAGGTCTGCGCCTCGCGGCCCTGGCGGATCTCGGCGGGCAGGCCTTTGGTTTCGCGACCGAAGACCAGATAGGCATCTCGCGGACAGGCCATATCGTAGACACTACCGCCCGCGGCGCCATCATTCTCGAATAGAAACATCTGCCCAGAACGAAGTGCGCGGTCATCCAGAAACGCCTGCCAAGAGGCATATTCGCTCAGTTGTACATGTTTCCAATAATCCAACCCCGCGCGACGGACCGATTTCTCGGTCAGATCGAATCCCAGCGGATGGATCAGGATCAATTCCAGATCCAGCGCCACACATGTGCGTCCAATCGAGCCGGTATTGCCGGGGATCTCGGGATGGACGAGGACGATTTTCATCCGCGTCGCGGGATCGGCCTCAGGCATGGGGCCGGTCGCGTCGCCCGCTAAGCCCAGGCCAGCCTTTGACACGCGCCCGGTGCAGCCGTTCCTGTCGCGCAAGCTGCGCCTGGACCGCGTTGCGCCACGGGCCTTCAAGGCGGGTGGCCGCAAAGTGCTCGGCCCAGGCAATGATCGCATCATGGTCCTGCGGGCGCAGCTTCAACGCCCCTTCGATCAGGGTCGAGACCGATCCTGCGGGCGTGTACCAACGGTCTTGCACGTCGCGGATGCGCCCAGGCAGCACCTTGCCCAGCCCGCGGATCAAGGCATTGTCGGCAAAGCGCTGGATCAGCACGCCCATTTCATCGCGGCTATAGGCGATCAGCGGCGGAAACGTATCCAGAAACACAAGTGCGCCATCCTCGGCCAGGGCAAAGCGATCAAGCTGCGCATGGAGCCCGATCCGTTCGGGCCGCTGTGCCACGCGGCGCCAGAACTCCGCGGCTTGCGTGGCGACCTGATCCAGCAAGTCGATGGCCATCTGCGGCGCGGCGTGTTGCATCATCCGAGGCATCATCGCGGCATCCGGGATCGCCTGCTGCACAATGACGGGCCGCTGCGTGCCGGCATCATCGATCAGGCGGATTTGCGTCTCGGGCACGCGCACCCCGGCAAGCGTGAGGCAATCGACATAGGCTGCATGGCGCCGCACCAGCAATTCTTGTACATCCGGGTCACGTCCGCCCCGGTAAGCCGTGACCACATAGCCCGCCAGGGGACCTGATTGAGGCCGCAGAGGCAACCCAAAGTACCGAGGATCAGCAGCCGGCGTGGCGCTGTCGGACAAGGTGGATCGGATGGCTCCGGTTAAATCAGACACTGACTACCCTAAACGTCACATCGGCGGGCCGGCCGTCAAAAAACGGGCCACTCCGGCACTGTAAATTACTCCATCAGGGGGGCGGTCCGATCAGCGACAGGATGCTGGCACGTCGCACGAAGATGCGTGCGGTTGCGCCGTTTCACGCTGCGCAAAACCCATATGGCCGCGAATCCCCCCATGGTGCTCGTGGCAGGGGTAAAGGATGCCTGCGCACCCTGCGCGCGGGCAAGTCACGTTAGGGGTTTGTTAACCTTACCAGAGTCTTATCCGCGCCATGCGTTGCGCAAGCGTCACGGTTTTTGGGATCTGCGTACTGGCGATAGGGGTGAGCAGCCCCGCATCCGCTGGCCCATGGGCGCGTGCGCAAGGCGATGGGTTTATCTCTTTTCAGATCTCAGCAGCCGAAGCGCCCAGCGATGTCATGCTGGGCCTGTGGGAGCCTGAGATCTTTACCAGCACCTATTTCGAACTTGGCCTCGGCCGTGATCTGACCCTTGGCGCCGATATCGGCTTTGGCGAGGAAACGCGCCAGGCGGTTGGCTTCGTGCGCTACACGCTGACCCCATCTGACGCGACATGGCAGTTTGCCGTTGATGCCGGTGCCGGGATGCGGCGGGTCGGTGAGCAAGAGTCCGACGGGCTGATCCGGATCGGCGCCTCGCTCGGGCGCGGCTTCGGCGATGGCGGGGATGCGTGGTACATGCCGCTAAGCCATCAGGGCGGCTGGCTGACGCTTGACGGTGTGGGCCTGTACAATCTCGGCCAGTCCGCGCTCATCTGGCAGGTCGAGGGCACTGCCGGGTTCAGGCTGTCGGACCGGTTCGCCGCAATCTTCCAAATCAAGGTCGAGGATTGGCCCGATGCCGATCTGCTGGCCACGGCCTCCCCGTCTATCGTCTATGACTTCACCGAAACCACCTCGGTACAGCTTGGCGTGCGGGCGCCGCTGACCGGGTCGGACAATCTCGGGGTATCGCTAGCGCTCTGGCACGAATTCTGATCGCGCGGCCCTACTCTGCGCGCGGCGCGCCTGATACAATCAGACCATGGCCAACACCCCCAAAAAAGACCCGATCAATCCCACCGACGATGACGCTCGCCAACTTGCACGGGACTTGATCCAGCAGGCCCGCTTTGCGGCACTGGGCGTGATCGATCCCCAGACCGGCGGCCCGATGGTGACCCGGGTTGCACTGGTCCCGGGCCCTGGCGGCGCGCCGTTGAGCCTGATATCCGAATTGTCGGCCCACACCACCGCGCTGACGGCCAACCCCACCTGTTCCCTGCTGATCGGCGAGCCCGGCGCCAAGGGCGATCCGCTGACACATCCACGCCTTACTCTGCAAGCGGAAGCTAAAAATTGTCACAAACTTGACTTAAGAGAGCACTATTTGGGTTTGTATCCAAAGGCTCAGTTGTATTTCGATTTCGCGGATTTTGTTCTGTTCCGCTTCATGCCAACCGCTGGGCTTCTGAATGGAGGCTTCGGCAAAGCCTACAGACTGCTGCCCCATGATGTCTTACCCCTCTGATCAAACGCAACGCCGCATCACATTCATGCCCGTCAAGGCCCGGCGACGGGTCGATCCCGACCTGATCGGCCAATGGCGACTGCCCGGCCAACCCCAGATCTACGAGATCACGGGCGATGGCGCCTATCATATCTCGGAACCTGCCGCGCAACTGCGGTTCGAGGATGGTGGCGCGGGTCTGGTCTGGCAAGATCACCGCTATTTCCGCATGTCGGGCCGAGGCGAAACGCCGGTCGGCGCATGGCGCGAAGTGACCAGCCGCGACGTTTGGATTTTCGACGCTGACGGCACCTACACGGTCAAATCCGCTTGCGTCGAGGGATGGCGCACGTTTTCCGGGATTTGGGGGCTCGCAGAGGGCAACCAGCAGATGTGGGTGCGCGAGATGCGCGCCTTCGTCAAATCGGATCAGGATGCGGGCGCGCTGACCATGCTGACCGTCCATGGGCATCGCCTGCATTATGGCTACCACAAAAGCCAGGATGGCTGGAGCCTGCGGGATGTCAGCAATGGTCGCACATTGACGCGCTTCCGTAATGCCCGGTCCTCGCAGATGGACCCCATGGCCACCGCCGCCCAGTAAGACGTTACCAGTGCAACGTTCCGGCCGCGCCTTTGATGCGACCGGTCAGATTGGGCGTCACCCATCCACCATAGAAATCCCCCGGCTGCGGCACCACTTTGATGGCGCCCACATAGGCATCGTCCAAGGCCGTGGCGTAAAAGGCGAGGTGATCCTTCAGCGCCTCAAACCGCGCGGTGGGCGCCGGATAGCTCCATGCCGCATTGCGGGCGCGTTTGCCGTTCACGACCAGATCGAAATAGATCGCGCGCCCCTTCCATTCGCAGAACGTCTGATGCTGCGTGGGCACCAACGCCGACATCAGAACGTCAGCAGGCGGGATGTAATAGCTGGGCGCGTGATGCGTCTCCAACACACGCAGCGCCGCCTCGGTCTCGACAATGGGCACTCCGCCGAAAGAGGCACGCAGAGGCTGCGCCACCGGCTCTAGTGCGGGTGGACGGGGATAATCCTGAACATGTTCAACGGGCAGCATTCTGGGCCTTTCCAATCTGCAACGGAACAGGATGTAACCCGCCGCACCTTTCGGCAAACCCCTCAGCGTTGCCGCATCCGCGACAGAACACGGCGCCAGCCACCGGGGCTGACCACAAAGGACAATGCAAGGCCAGTCAGGAACCCGCAGAAATCCGATATGACCGATCCGAAATCACCGTTGATCAAGGCAAATAACAACTGCACCGCCAGCAAGGCGCCGACCAGGGCGAAGGCGCGCGCACGTCCGCTGCCCTCGGCCTCGGCCCGCATCAACATCAGAAAGGTGAACGCCCCGATCAGACCGTAGACACCCGGATATCCACCCACCAATGGAAAACGGCTGTCCAAGATCAACACATAGCCCAAGCCGCCCATGATCGACGCCACCCAGAATACGGCCAGAAACGCCCACATCGAATAGACTTCCGCGACCATCTTGCCCAAAGCCAGCACGAAGACGCAGACCAACAGCGCATGCACAAAACCAAGATGCAGCAGAGGATAGGTGATGAACCGCACCAGATGCTCAAGCGGGAAGGTCTGGTTCGTCACCATCCAGGCCCAGACCTGATCCAACACCGCGTAGTTCTCGAACGCGGCGGTACGCCAGCCGATCCCGCCCTGCCCGCCCAGAAACCCGGCCTCGGCCAGTTGAAACATCACCTCGATGCCGAAGATCACAACCGCCAGAGCGATCACCACTTTGGGCAGCGCGTGGAAGGGTGAGACGTTGTGGTTCTCCATCACAGGGGACCCTTGGTTGACGATATGTGTCCCCGTGGGTAAGCGGTTGCGCGGCGCTTGGCCAGTGGGGCTGGGCGCAAAAGGATCGGATCATGGCAGAGACCCAATTCACCCCGCGCGTCTTCTCGGGCATCCAGCCATCGGGAAACCTGCATCTCGGCAACTATCTGGGTGCGGTTAAGCATTTCGTCGACATGCAGAATGCGGGCGAATACGAGACGGTCTACTGCATGGTCGATCTGCACGCGATCACCGCGAAACTGCTGGATCCCGATGAACTGCGCAGCAACACGCGGGAGCTTTGCGCAAGCTTCATCGCGTCCGGCATTGACCCGGAAAAAAGCATCCTGATCAACCAGAGCCAGGTGCCCGAACATGCGCAACTTGCGTGGATTTTCAACTGCATCGCCCGGATGGGCTGGATGCAGCGGATGACCCAGTACAAGGACAAGGCCGGCAAGAACGCCGAGGCCGCGTCGCTGGGTCTGCTCGCCTATCCCGCGCTGATGGCCGCCGATATCCTACTTTATCACGGCACCCACGTGCCGGTGGGTGACGACCAGAAACAGCATCTGGAGTTGACGCGCGATATCGCGGCGAAGTTCAACCATGATTACGGCGTGGACTTCTTCCCGATCACCGAGCCGGTGATCAGGGGCGCTGCCACGCGGGTGATGAACCTGCAGGACGGCACCAAGAAGATGTCGAAATCGGACCCCGCCGATAAGACGCGCATCAACATGACCGACGATGCCGATACGATTGCCAAGAAGATCCGCAAGGCCAAGACCGATCCTGACCCGCTGCCCGACGCGTTTGACGACCTGGCCGAGCGCCCCGATGCCCGCAATCTGGTGAATATCTACGCCGCCCTGGCCGATATCGCGCCACAGGCGGTGCTGGATCAGCATGCCGGTAGCCTGTTTGGGCATTTCAAGGTCGCGTTGGCGGATCTGGCGGTCGACAAGCTCGCCCCCATCGCGTCCGAGATGAGCCGCCTGATGGACGACCCCGCCGAGATCGACCGCATTCTGGGCCGTGGCGCCGAGCGCGCGCGAGAGATCACGGTGCCGATCCTGGAGCAGACCTACGACATTGTCGGGATGCTGCGCAGCTAAAGCGCACATCTGCTCTGCATTCGCGGCGAATTGCGTCACCGTCATGCGACCGTAGGATAGGGCGTCTTTGCGAAAGGAGCCCTGCAATGAGTTACAAAGCCCCAAGCGGCACCCATGTCGGCCATGTCCATCTGCGCGTCGCGGATCTGGATCGGGCCATTGCCTTTTACGAGGGCGTGCTCGGCTTCACCTTGAACCTGAAATACGGCGATAGCGCCGCGTTTCTGGGGGCGGATGGCTACCATCACCATATCGGCCTGAATGTCTGGGACAGCAAAGGCGCAGGCCCGCCGCCACCTGGCCATACCGGGCTCTACCATACGGCATTTCTCTACCCAGATCGCGCGGCGCTGGTGGAGGTGATTGAGCGCGTCATGGAGGCGGGCATCCCATTTGACGGCGCGGCCCATCACGGTGTCAGCACGGCGGTCTATCTGCGCGATCCAGATGGCAATGGCGTGGAGCTGTATTACGACTTTCCGCAATCCGAGTGGCCCAAAGACGCGGCCGGAAATTTGACGATGGTCAACGACCGGTTTTCGATCCCGGACTATGTTGCTGAAACCAAAACGCTTCTGGCCTCCAAGACTCCATGAATTGGCCTGGTCTGCGCATTTGCGCACATAAGTAACCGTTTTATTAACTAGACATTAACATTTCTGTCGGTATGTTAGCGCTACTCCAAACAAGTACACCGCTCATCCGGGGGGATCTGCAATGACCAGACATCTCACCACTCGGTCGGATTCGCCGACCGATAGTCGCACTGACCGCATCGCAGACCGTGTTGCGTCGACCCGCGCGACCTGTCGCAAGACATCGAGTAAATCGAGTAAACAGATCCGGCTTGATCGTAAGCCGGACCGGACCCAGCCGCGCGCGGAACAGCGCGTCGGTGCATCAATGTCCTACCAGCAGGGCTTCACCTCTGGACCTGGCATCTGATCGCAGCATACGCTCCCCCCGAATGATGGTTCGGGGGGATGTCCATGGCAAATGGCACCAATGTAAAAACCTATGTGGATGGCGCGTGGCACGACGATGATGTGCCGGTCATGCGCGCCGGTGACCATGCCACGTTTCAAGGAACCACTGTCTTTGACGGCGCGCGTTATGTGAACGGGTTGGCGCCCGATCTGCGCCGCCATTGCGACCGCGTGGTGCGCTCGGCCAAGGCGCTTGGCTTGCATCCCGGTAAAACCGGCGAAGAGATCCACGATATCGTGTGGGAAGGGCTGAAGCGCTATCCCAAGGACACACCCGTCTATATCCGACCGAATTTCTTCGGCATCGATGGCGGCGCCTATGGCATCGTGCCCGCCGAAAGTGAGGCCGGGTTCTTCGTCTGTCTCGAAGAGGTGCCCATCGGCGCGCCCGATGCGGTGTCGACCCTATCCACAACGCGGTTTCACCGGCCGATCCTGAACACCGCCGTGCTCGACGCGAAAGCTGGATGCCTTTACCCGAACAATGCGCGTATGTTGATGGAGGCGCGCTCCAAAGGCTTCGACAACGCGCTGGTCTGCGACGCGATGGGCAACGTGGCGGAGACGGCGACAGCGAATGTGTTCATGGTCCGCGATGGCGAGGTCTTCACGCCGATCCCGAACGGCACCTTCCTGAACGGCATCACCCGTCAACGCCATATGAAGAACCTGCGCGCCGACGGCTATACGGTGACCGAAACCGTGCTGACCTTCGATGATTTCCGCGCCGCGGATGAGGTGTTCATGTCCGGCAATCTCAACAAGGTCACGCCGGTTGTGGCCTTCGAAGACACCCATTACCAACACGGGCCCATCGCCCGCCGCGCGCGCGAGCTTTATTGGGATTGGGCGGCCTCAGCGGCCTAAGGCGCAGCCGATAAAACTCGTTTTCCGTGTGGTTTTCCGCGCGAAAAACGGGCGTGGCACGGCTGTCTTCGGGAAAATCTGCGATGGACAGTCCGGCGCGGCTCCGTCATCGTGCGGCGTCGGAAGAGGGACCAAATCGATGCGCAAATTTCTCGTGATACTCGATGATACCCGCGAATGCCTGAACGCGATGCGCTTTGCCGCAATGCGCGCGCACAACACTGGCGGTGGGGTCGAGATCCTGTCGATCATCCCGCCAGACGAGTTCAACCATTGGATTGGTGTCGGCGAAGTGATGCGCGCCGAAGCCCGCGAACGGATCGAGGCGCATTTCAACGTTTTCGCCAAATGGATGCACGATAAACAGGATGTCGACCCCAACCTGGTGATCCGCGAAGGCGTACCCGTGGACGAAATCCTCGCCCATATCGCCGAAAGCGAAGAGGTCGGCGTGTTGGTCCTGGGCGCCAATTCCGGGAAAGGCGGCCCCGGCCCCCTGGTCACCGCGCTTACAAAACAGGCGGGCAATCTGCCCGTGCCGATGACCGTCGTGCCCGTCGAGCTGAGCAAGGAACAGCTTGAGGTGATTACCTAGAGCGGCCGCAACTATGGCTGCGCCTCTCGGTTTGCCCAGGCGGCCATCTCGTCATCTGCGATCGTGAGCGAAACGCGCCATTGATCTGTCTTGCGCAGAATAGAGACATGCTCCCATGACGCGACGATCTCGCCCGCATCGTCGAGCATCTGGTACGCCATGCGCGCTTGCACGACATTCGGGAACAGCTCGACCTAGGAAAGCAACTCCCCAACAGAGCGCGCGACACCCTGCGACCGATAGACCTCCAAAATGGACTCGCAATGTGCTCGGAATGCGTCCTTCTCCATTGGGAAGTTTCCCGTGGGCGACGGGAACAAGCCCACATCCTCCCACAACGCACTAATTGCGTCAGGGTCCTCACACGCGCAAATGTATCGATATAGGCCTTGAAAAAAGCGTCGATATCCTGTGCGAGGTCTGGCGTCATGGCGGTCACGCTCCGGTCATCTAAGCGGCGTCGGTTTCGGGGCCGACCGACGCGTCCTCAAACTGCAGTCTTACGATATCCGTGAACGCCATGGTCGGGTTCGCCTCTGCAAGTCTCCCGATTTTCATCCAGAATTCCGCCTGCGCTTTGATAGATCGACACATGACGGCGCTGGCCCGCCGAACATGTTCATGCAGTTTTTCGTCCATTTTGACCAATCCCATGGCCCATCTCAAAAACATATGATTCGTTCATGTATCGTATACATTCTGTCTAGACCAAATCTCACAATTATCCGCGATCGCTAAATTGCGTATGTCCCTCCCTCGCATCCGCCATCTGCGCGGGCTATCATCGTGACGCAACGCATCGCGGGGACCGCTTCCATGCCCAAACCACGTATCGTCATCCTCGGCGGCGGCTTTGGCGGCCTTTACACGGCCCGCGCGCTGCGGCGTGAATTCGGCGACGGCGCCGAGATTGAGCTGGTCACCGCCGAAAACTACTTCGTCTTCCAGCCGCTCCTGCCCGAGGTCGGCGCGGGATCCGTGACGCCGATCCACGCCACATCGCCCTTCCGGTTCTTGCTGAAACATGTGCGGGTCCGCAAAGCCATCGTCGACAGCGTCGATTTCGACGCCAAAACCGTGACCGTTTTCCAAGGTGTTCAGCGGCGCCCGACAGAGATTTCCTACGATCACCTCGTGATTGCCCTCGGCCAGGTCGTCGATCTCAGCCGCACGCCGGGTCTGGCGCCCCATGCGCTGACGATGAAATCACTCGAAGATGCGCGGCGCCTACGTGGCCATGTGATCGAGCGGCTGGAACATGCCGACATCACCAACCTGCCCGAAGTGAAGCGCGGCGCGCTGACCTTCACTGTGATCGGCGGCGGTTTTTCCGGCATCGAGACCGTGGGCGAGATGGCCGAATTGATCGACCGTTCATTGAAATACTACCCCAATGTCTCGCGTGACGAGATCCGCATCATCGTCTTGGAATTTGCCGATAAAATCCTGGCCGAAATGCCTGATACCCTGCGCGCCTATGCCCAGAAGCAATTGGAAAAGCGCGGGGTCGAGATCCGCTTGAACACCGGCATCGCCTCAGCCACCGGCACCCAGATCACCACCACTGCCGGCGATTTGATCGATACCCGCACCGTGGTTGCCACCATCGGCAACGCGCCCGCCCCCGTTGTGGCCCGGATGGACCTGCCCCTGACCCAAGGCCGGATCGCTGTGGCGCGCGACCTATCCGTGCCGGATCGCGGCAATGTCTGGTCGCTGGGGGATTGCGCCCTGATCCCGATGAAAGACGGCGCCGAGGCGCGCGGCGATTTCGCGCCACCCACTGCCCAATTCGCGGTGCGAGAGGCCAAACAGCTCGCCGCCAATATCGCGCGTGCCGCCCGTGCCGAAGCCACCAGACCTTTCGCCTACACCTCCAAAGGCGCCATGGCGTCGCTTGGCGCCCGGCGCGGCGTGGCCGATGTGATGGGCGTGCGGCTGACGGGGTTCCTGGCCTGGCTGCTCTGGCGCGCCTATTACGTCGCATTCCTGCCCGGCTTCCCGGCAAAAGTTTGGGTGCTCAGCCATTGGGTGCTCGATTGGGTCACCCCGCGCAGCCTGGTCAATCTGAAATCCCACACCCCACCCGCCGCGCGACATATCCATTACCGCGCAGGCGACCGGATCTATGAGCAGGGCAACCGCGCCGACGGGTTCTATACCGTGATCGAAGGCGCCGTTGAGATCACCACAGAAACACCGCAACCTGGCCAACCCGCCAGTCGCCGCGTCGGCCCCGGTGGGCACTTTGGCGAACGAATGGTGTTGGGCGCCACACGCCGTGTGGCCACAGCCAGGGCGGCGGAGGATACCATCGTCATGGTGCTCGACCGCGAAGAATTCATGAAACTTGCAGATGCGATTCCCCCCTTCCGGAGCTATTTCGAGGACCATCTGACCGAGAAAGGCCTCGACTGGCCCGAAACAGCGGGACGGAGCAATGCCGCGGAATGATCTTACTTTAGAATCATTCCAGAAGTCTTGACTTCATCCGGCCCGGGTCGCATATCTGAGTGGACAGATAAGGATTGCGCCCATGTTCATCCAAACCGAATCCACGCCGAACCCCGCGACGCTGAAATTCCTGCCCGGCCAAACCGTGCTGGATGCCGGAACCGCCGATTTCCCATCCGCCGAAACCGCGGATAAATCGCCCTTGGCCACCCGGATCTTCGCAGTTGACGGTGTGACGGGCGTGTTTTTCGGCACCGATTTCGTGACCGTCACCAAAGCCGATGCCGTGGAATGGGACCATGTGAAGCCCGCGATCCTCGGCGCGATCATGGAACATTTCCAATCCGGCGCGCCGGTGATGGAGGGGGAAGGCGCCGCGACCGCCGGTCATGAAGACCATGACGGCGAGGATGGCGAAGTTGTGGGCCAGATCAAGAGCTTGCTCGATACCCGCGTGCGCCCCGCCGTGGCGCAGGATGGCGGCGATATCACTTTCCACGGCTTTGACCGCGGCGTGGTCTATCTGCGGATGAAAGGCGCCTGCGCTGGCTGCCCGTCCTCGACCCTGACTCTGAAGATGGGCATCGAGAACCTCTTACGCCATTACATCCCCGAGGTCGTCGAGGTTCGCCCTGTCGAGCTTTGATCTCGCCATCACCGGCCGCTGCTATTGCGGTCGCACACGCCTCCAGGCCGCGGCGCCGCCTCAAACTCTCAGCTATTGCCACTGCGCTGATTGCCGCCGCATCACCGGGGCACCCGTTGCGGCCTTTGCCGCCTTTGCGCCCGATGGCGTGGATTTTATACCCGGCAAAGGCCCCCGGAAGAGCTTTACCAAAGGCGTCGATCGCTGGTTCTGTCAGGATTGCGGCACACAACTATGTGCCGCCTACGACTACCTGCCGGGTCAGGTCTATGTGCCGCTTGGCCTTCTGGACCAGGCGGCCGACCTGCCCCCGCAAAGCCATTCCCATATCTCCAGCCGCCTGCCCTGGTTGCACATAGATGACGACCTGCCCCGCGACAGCGCCTCCGGTCGCGACCGTCTCAAAGAGTGATCTCGCGCCCCTTTCATCTTGGCAAAAAACTCCGGGGGTGTCCGAAGGACGGGGGCAGAGCCCCCAAGCGCGCCACAGGCGCGCACCCTTGCCGCCCCCCACGTAAACCCCTAGTCCAACACCATGATCCTCGCCTTTGACACATCCGGCCCCTGGGTCGTCACCGCCCTGCTCGACGGCGGCAATCTCCTTGCCGAGCGTCGCCTCGACATGCCCAAGGGCCAAGGTCAGCACCTGATGTCGCTTATTGAAGACACGCTTGGCCACGCCAATACAACGCTCCAGGATCTCGCCGCGATTGGGGTTGGAACCGGGCCAGGCAACTTCACCGGGATCCGCATCGCCGTCGCCGCCGCCCGTGGACTGGCCCTTGCCCTGGACATTCCAGCCATCGGCGTGACTGGCTTCGACGCGCTGTATCACGGGCGCAGCGACGACGCTCTGGTCGCGATCCCCGGCCCGCGCAACAGCTTCTACGCCCAGGCCTTCGGCACGTGCCGCTCTGCGCCACAGCTCGTCGGGTCGGACGCCGCGTTGCCGCCACTGGACGCAGCCCGCAATCCCGCCCTGATCGCCAGCCCGGGCGCAGCACTTCCCGAACGATCCTGGCATCCCCTGACCGCCCGGATTGATGGCCCCCCTCTGGCACCGTCCATCGCGCGGGTGGCCGCGCAACGCCTAAGCCAGCCCCAGCCGCGCCCGGCCCCACTCTACGTGCAACCGCCCGACGCCGCACCGGTGGCGCAAGTCAAACCGATCCTGCCGTGATGGATGCCGCCACCATGGCGCGGCTGCATGCTGCCAGTTTCACGCGCGGCTGGTCCGAGGCCGAGATCGAAACACTCCTCGCCAAACCCACCATCAAATGCGTCACCAACGAACACGGATTTGCCCTGGTACAAGTGATCCCGCCCGAAGCCGAATTACTCACCATCGTCATCGATCCGGCCCATCGCGGCCAGGGCCATGGCCATACGATCTTGGGCCAGACGCTTGCCGCCGCCCACAATGCCGGGGCAGCAACGCTGATGCTTGACGTCGACAGCACAAATATACCCGCCCTGGCGCTCTACCGACGCCTCGATTTCACGCAAACCGGCCAGCGGCGCGGCTATTACCGCCATGCCGATGGCACGCAAAGCGATGCCGTGCTCATGGCCCGGCCCACGACCACCCCCAACACGGCCCGATAAACGGGCACGTTGCGTCACGCCGCGGCGCTGGACGGGGCATTCTGACGAATCCGGTTGACCCCTCGGGCCCCCTTTGCACTTATTCCCCATGGGGATTCCGTTAACCAACGGATCTGGAACATCGGGGATGCGGCCATTCCATAAGGCCAAGCACCGCGCAACCAACCGGGAGACCGACGATTATGACATTGATGAAAACCCTTCTCGGCGCCGCCGCCACCTTGGCCATCTCGGCCACCGGCGTGCTGGCCGACGGCCCTGCCGTGATTTTTGACCTTGGCGGCAAATTCGACCGGTCCTTCAACGAAAGCGCGTTCAACGGCGCCGAGCGTTGGGCCGAAGAAACCGGCGGCACCTATCGCGAGATCGAGTTGCAGAACGACGCCCAGCGCGAACAGGCCATGCGCCGCCTCGCCGAATCCGGCGCCAACCCGATCGTGATGGCGGGCTTCAGCCAAGCCTCCGCGCTTGAGGTTGTGGCCCCCGACTATCCCGACACAAGCTTCGTGATCATCGACGGCGTGGTCGATCAGCCCAATGTGCAATCGATCATCTTTTCCGAACATGAAGGCTCGTATCTGGTCGGCATGATGGCCGCGCTGGCCTCGGAAACCGGCACCGTCAGCTTCGTGGGTGGAATGGACATCCCCCTGATCTCGCGCTTTGCCTGCGGCTATGCCCAGGGCGCCGTGGCCGCCAACGCCGATGCAAGCATAATCGCCAACATGACCGGCACCACACCGGCCGCCTGGAACGATCCCGTGCGCGGCGGCGAGCTGACCCGCGGCCAGATTGGCCAAGGCTCGGACGTCGTGTTCGCTGCGGCGGGCGGCACCGGCCTGGGCGTTCTGCAAACCGCCGAGGATGAGGGCATCCTCTCCATCGGGGTCGATGCGAACCAGAATTACCTGCATCCCGGCTCGGTGCTGACCTCCATGGTCAAGCGCGTCGATGTGGCCGTCTACAACGCCTTCAGCGCCGACGCGATTGAACCCGGCATCACCGTTCTGGGTCTCGCCGAGGACGGCGTGGGCTACGCGATGGACGAGTTCAACGCCGAGCTGGTCACCGAAGAAATGATCGCCGCCGTCGAAGCCGCGCGGGAACAGATCATCGCCGGTGAGATCTCCGTGCACAACTTCACCGAGGACGGCACCTGCCCGGTCCCGATGCAGTAAATCGCGCCGCGAAAACACCCAGCTGGACCGCGCCGAATGTGGTGCGGTCCAGGACATGGTCTGATGCGGAACAAAGGCCAAACCACCGCGCCAGTACCGACCCGCCCCCTGGGGCGGCGCTTCTGCAAATTGACGCTTACGGCAGACGGTCGAATGACGCTTCACCCTCAATCGCATCGCTCAGCTGCCGCAAGCGACACCCCGCGGATCAGCGCCGATGCGCCTTGGATCAAACATAAGAGAGCGTGCCATCGATGACAGCCGCCCCCGCCATTGAACTCAAAGGCATCTCCAAGGCCTTCGGTCCCGTCCAGGCCAACAAAGACATCTCGCTGAGCGTCGCCAAAGGCGCCATCCACGGCATTGTGGGCGAAAACGGCGCGGGTAAATCGACCCTGATGTCGATCCTCTACGGGTTTTACAAAGCCGATAGCGGCGAGATCTGGATCAACGGCACGCAAACGCAAATCCCTGACAGCCAGGCCGCCATCCGCGCCGGGATCGGGATGGTCCACCAGCATTTCAAGCTGGTCGAGAATTTCACCGTCGTCGAGAATGTCATTCTCGGCGCCGAGGATGGCGCGATGCTGCAACCCTCTATTGCGAAGGCCCGCCGCACCTTGACGGAACTCGCCCACGAATACGGTCTCGACGTGAACCCCGATGCGGTGGTCGAAGACCTGTCGGTTGGTCACCAGCAACGGGTCGAGATCCTGAAACAGCTCTACCGCCACGCCGATATCCTGATCCTGGACGAGCCCACCGGCGTGTTGACTCCGGCGGAGGCCGATCAACTCTTCCGCATTCTCGGGCGTCTGAAGGAAGAGGGTAAGACCATCATCCTGATCACCCACAAGCTGCGCGAGATCATGGATATCACCGACACGGTCAGCGTGATGCGGCGTGGTCAGATGACCGCCACGGTCAAAACCGCTGAAACCTCGCCCACCGAAATCGCCGAACTGATGGTGGGCCGTAAAGTGCTGCTCCAGGTCGACAAGGCCCCCGCCCAGCCGGGCGATGTGGTGCTGGATGTGCAAAATCTGCGTGTCGTGGATGACAGCGGGGTGGAGCGCGTCAAATCCATCTCGTTCCAGATCCGCGCGGGCGAAATCCTGGGCATTGCGGGCGTTGCGGGCAACGGCCAGACCGAATTGCTTGAGGTTTTGGGCGGCATGATCCCGGCGACATCCGGCAAGGTGACTTTGCATGGCGACCCCATTGATCTGACGGGCCGCGAGAGTGACGGTCAATCGCGCCGGATGCGCGGCATCGGCCATGTGCCCGAAGATCGCCAGGTCGAGGGCCTGATCATGCCCTATGAGGCTTGGGAAAACGTCGCCTTCGGCTATCACCACGACAGCCGGTATCAATCCGGGCCGCTGATGAACAACGCGGCGATCAAAGCCGATTGCGCCGAAAAGATGGAACGCTACGACGTGCGCCCGCCCAATCCGCGCCTGCCCGCGCGGAACTTCTCGGGCGGCAACCAGCAAAAGATCGTCGTCGCGCGCGAAATGGACAGAATGCCCGAATTGCTGCTGGTCGGCCAGCCGACACGGGGCGTCGATATCGGCGCAATCGAGTTTATTCACAAGCAGATCATCGCGCTGCGCGATGCGGGCAAGGCCGTTCTGCTGGTCTCGGTGGAACTCGATGAGATCATGGGCCTCAGCGACCGCATCGCCGTGATGTTCGACGGCCAGATCAGTGGCGAGCGCCTGCCGTCGGAGACCAACGAGGGCGATCTGGGCCTGTTGATGGCGGGCCTGAACGAAGCGCAGGGGGCCGCATAGATGGATAAGATGCCAAAATGGGCCGACGTTCTGCTGATCCCGCTGATCAGCGTGATCCTTGCGCTGCTGGCCTCAGGCGCGGTGGTGGCTTTTATCGGCGAAAACCCGATTGAGGCGATGTCGATCATGATCCGCGGCGCCTTCGGTTCGGCCTATGGCTGGGGCTATACGCTGTTCTACAGCACCAATTTCATCTTCACCGGGCTGGCTGTTGCCGTCGCGTTCCACGCGCGCCTGTTCAATATCGGCGGTGAGGGGCAGGCTGCGCTTGGCGGGCTCGGCGTGGCGGTGATGGCGCTCAGCGTGCCCTGGCCGCATTGGTCCTTCGCCTTGATCGGCTGCACCGTGGCCGCCGCGGTTTTCGGGGCCGCCTGGGCCGCAATCCCCGCCTATCTGCAAGCCAAACGCGGCAGCCATATCGTGATCACCACGATCATGTTCAACTTCATCGCCTCGGCGCTGCTGGTCTATCTGCTGGTCAATGTGTTCCGCGTCGAAGGCTCCATGGCGCCGGAAACCGCGCGCTTCCCCGCGGCGACGCATCTGCCCAACGCCGCCACCTTCGCGGGTTTCCTGGGCTTTCGCGCATCGACGCCCCTGAATATCAGCTTCTTCGTGGCGCTGGCCGCCTGTCTCGCGGTCTGGCTGCTGATCTGGCGCACCCGCCTGGGCTATGAGATTCGCGCCTTCGGCCACTCTGAAACCGCCGCGATCTATGCCGGGATCAACCCCGTGCGGATCACCATGATCGCGATGCTGATCTCAGGCGGGCTCGCCGGGATGATGGCCATCAACGGTGTCCAGGGCGAGGCCGAGCGCCTGGTGATCGACAGCGTGCAAGGGGCGGGCTTTGTCGGCATCGCCGTGGCGCTGATGGGCCGCAGCCACCCGGTTGGCGTCTTCCTCGCAGCGCTGCTCTTTGGCGCGCTCTACCAAGGCGGCGCCGAGTTGGAATTCGAGATGCCCGCCGTCAGCCGCGAAATGGTGGTAGTGATACAGGCCCTTGTGATCCTGTTTACCGGAGCGCTCGACAATATGGTGCGGATGCCGATGGAGCGTCTGTTCCTCGCTTTCCGGCCATCCGGGGCCGCCGCAGCCGGGGCCGCAACCGCGCATCACAGCGCCGACGACGCCACCAAGCCCGAATGAGGTGCCCGTGATCGATACCCTCCTGCCCTTCCTGCCCGCCTTCGCCATCGCCTACGGCATCCTGTTTGTGGGCGCCTCCTCCCCTGGCCCCGCCGTGGCGATGCTGATGGGCCTGTCGCTTGGCCAGGGGCGCAGCGCCGCGCTGATCGCCTGCGCGGGGATCGCGACGGGCTCGGCCACCATCAACGTCCTGACGATCCTGGGGGTCGGCCTGATCCTGTCGCAAGCGGCCTGGGCCATGATGGCCCTCAAGCTGATCGGCTCCGCCTATCTGGCCTACCTCGCCTATGGCGCGTTCAAAAAGGCGGTGCACCCGCCCGCCATCGCGGCGCAGACCGTCGCCCGGCAATCCACACCGGCGCTGTTCGTCAAAGGCTACCTCCTGCAAGTCACCAACCCCAAAGCCATCGCCTTCTGGTTGGCCATCGCGGCGGTGGGCGCCACGGCCAATGCCCCGCTTTGGGTCATCGCGGTGTTTGTGGTCACCTGCGCAGCGCTCAGCTTCGCCTGCCACGCGGCCTGGGCGTTGGCCCTGTCGGCCAGCCCCGTCCGCGCCGCGTATCAGCGCACCCGCCGCTATGTCGAAGGCGCTTTGGGGGCGTTCTTTGCCTTCGCCGCCTTCAAACTCGCCACGGCCCGGATCTGAGATGCCGGAGCTTGCCGCATATCTTCCCGGTTTGCTCGCCGCCTGGGGTCTGCAAATCGCTTCGGGCCTGACGCCCGGCCCGGTCGTTGCGGCAATCCTCACCTATGCGGCCAGCGGGGATCGCCGGGGCGCCAATGCGGTCGCCCTTGGCACCGCAACGGCGGCATTTGTGCTCGCAGCTCTCACAGCCCTCGGCCTGGCCTCGGCCATCGCGACATTCGGGTGGAGCATGCAGATCGGGCGCTGGCTCGGCGTCGTGGTCCTGCTGTGGCTGGCGTGGCGCGCCTTTCACCGCACCGCCCACCCACGCCAAGACCTGGGCGCGCAGGGCCTTGGCCGTCACCCCTATCTGACGGGCCTGACACTTGGCGCCAGTTCGCCAAAAGCCCTTGCCTATTGGGCCGCCATGGCAGCCATCGCCTTCACATCGGTTCCGCCGGTCGAGATCATCCTGATCTTCGCCGTGGGGGCCTTTGCTGCATCCGCCGTGATCCATCGCCTTTGGGCCGCCATGCTAGTGTCGGCGCCGGTACAGGCCGCCTATGCCAGCGCCCGTCGCTGGATCGATGCCACGCTCGGTGTCTTCTTCACCTTCGCCGCCTTCAAACTTGCCACCAGCCGGATCTGAGCCCATGGATTTCATGACCATCCTCCAACTTCTCGACAGCTCGGTGCGGCTGGCCACGCCGCTCTTGCTGGCCTGTCTGGCGGGGTTGTTTTCCGAGCGAGCGGGAATTTTCGACATCGGGCTGGAGGGCAAGATCCTCGCTGCGGCCTTTTTCTCGGCGGCGATCGCCTATACCTCCGGCAATGTCTGGGTGGGCCTTTTGGCGGGGGTTGTGGCTTCGATGGCATTGGCGGGGCTGCATGGTGTGGCCTCGATCACCTTCCGCGGCAACCAGCTGATTTCCGGCGTGGCGATCAACTTTCTGGCGGCCGGGCTGACCGTTGTGATCGCGCAGACCTGGTTCAGCCAGGGCGGCCGCACGCCATCGCTGAGCGGCGATGCAAGGTTCCAGGAAATCGTGCTGCCGGGTGCCGCATCGCGCATTCGCGATATCGCGCAGCAGGATCCATTGGGACAGATCTATTCCGAGTTGATTTCGGGCCATTCCATCCTGGTCTATATTGCGCTGCTGATCGTGCCGCTGAGTTGGTGGATCCTTTATCGCACCCGTTTTGGCCTGCGTCTGCGTGCGGTGGGCGAAAATCCCGCCGCTGTGGACACGGCCGGGATCAGCGTGGTCGGTCTGCGGTTCGCCGCGGTGGCGATCTGCGGCATGCTCTGCGGCCTGGCCGGTGCCTATCTGGCCACCGGTCTGTCGGCGGGGTTCGTCAAGGATATGAGCGCGGGCCGCGGCTTTATCGCCTTGGCGGCCCTGATCTTCGCGAAATGGCGGCCCTGGTATGCGCTCTATGCCTGTTTGCTGTTTGGGTTCCTCGATGCCGTGGGCAACCGGTTCCAGAACATCGAGATCTTCGCCTTCACAGTCCCGGTTCAGTTCATGCAGGCCCTGCCCTACATCCTGACCGTCGTGATCCTTGCGGGCTTCGTCGGTCGCGCCATCCCGCCCCGCGCAGGCGGCGAGCCCTATGTGAAGGAACGCTAACCCCGCCGCGCGGCACCTCGCCCGGCCCCCGCAGGTGTTTCACCGCGTCTCGGCCTTCGGCCTGCGCCAGCGAGCGACCCAGCCTCGCTGCGCTCGGCGGTTGCGCGTTGCGGCGCCCCAATGCCCCCGGGGCTACGCCCCTGTCTCACACCAGCGCACATCGCCCGTGCGCAGCCTTGCCTTTTCGCACAATCACAAACACGCCATCTGTCTGTGCGAAGACAGGGCAATCCGCCCCGTTAGCCAAAAGGAGAGACGATATGGCCACCACAATTCCCGGCCTGCACCACGTGACCGCCATCTCCGGCCCCGCCCAGGAGAATGTTGATTTCTACACAGGCACGCTGAAACAACGCCTGGTCAAGAAGACCGTGAACTTCGACGCACCCGACACCTACCATCTGTATTATGGCAACCATGACGCCGAACCCGGCACCATCCTGACCTTCTTCCCCTTTGCCGATGCGGGCCCCGGTCGCGCGGGCGCGGGCATGGCCGCGGCCTATGCCTATGCCGTGCCGAACGGCGCCTTTGACGGCTGGATGGAAGATCTTGCGGAAAACGCCGTGGATTTCCTTGGCCCGAAAGAGCGCTTTGGCGACCGTGTGATCCTGTTGCGGGACCTTGACGGCGCGCCGGTGGAATTGATCGAAACCGACCGTGTCGCCGATGCGCCGCTCGACGGGTTCCATTCTGTGACCCTGTGGGAGGATGACATCGCGCCAACCGCTCGGCTGCTGACCGACCATTTCGGCTGGCAGGAAGTCGGGCACGAGACGGTGGATGGCGTGGAACGCCTCCGCCTGCGCGCGCCAGGCGAAGCCCGTGGTGCGGTCGTCGACATCATGCGTTCGGACACCCCCTCCATCGGGCGGCAGGGCGCGGGCACCATCCACCACGTGGCCTTCCGGGCCAAGGACGATGCCGAGCAACTGGACTGGCAGGAGAAACTGCAAACCGCTGGCTTCGGCGTGACCGAAGTGCGTGACCGGCAGTATTTCAATGCGATCTATTTCCGCGAGCCGGGCGGTGTGCTGTTCGAGATCGCGACCGACCCGCCGGGCTTCGCCGTGGATGAAGATGCCGCCCATCTCGGTGAGGCACTGAAGCTGCCCCCGCAATATGAGGGGATCCGCGACCGCCTCGAACGGGTATTGCCGCCCCTTAAGGTCGCAAGATGAGCCAACACCTGGCGCCCCTGGCCCTTGGGGGCGCCGCACCGGACCGGGCGCGCTACGGCCTCGTCCTGGTGCATGGCCGCGGCGGGACCGCCGCCGATATCCTCGGGCTGGGCGATGCCCTCGCGCTGCCCGACGTGGCGCGCGCCGCGCCTCAGGCGGAGGGAAGATCCTGGTGGCCCACCTCCTTCCTCGCCCCCCACGATCAAGTGACGCCCTTCGTCGAGGCGGGTCTGTCGGCAATCGAGGAGGCGATCGAGACATTGGTTCAAACGGGCCTACCGCGCAGCCGCATCGCCCTTGCAGGTTTTAGCCAAGGCGCCTGTCTGGCGCTGGAATATGCCGCCCGTCGCGGCGACGTGATGGCTGTCTTCGGCCTGTCCGGCGGTTTGGTGGGCACCGGCGATGCTGAGGGGCGCCCGAGCGAGGCGCTATACGGCCATGGTCCGAAACGCTTCGACTATTCAACAAGCTTGAAGGGCACTAAAGCCTACATCTCCGTACACGACCAAGATCCCCATATTCCCCGACAACGCGCGCAGGACAGCGCCGACATCTTCCACAAGCTTGGCGCCGAAACGACGCTCCACATCCTACAAGGGGCGGGCCATGGCATCACCGAAACCGACATCACCGCCCTGCGCGCTGCCCTGAACCAGTAGCCGCAACCTCCGGCTCGTTGTTTGGCAAAGCCAAACGCCTCACCGGACCCGGCACCTCGCGCAAAGCGCATCGGTGCGGGGTCGCTGCGCTAGCCTGATCAGCGCCAACTCTGATCGGGGGACCGGCCTAGGGCCGGGAGGGGGCAAAGCCCCCACGCGACCGAACGAAGTGAGGGCGCCGGGTCGGTCTCGCGCACAGGCCGCAGGCCGAGCACGGGCCGAGCCCCCTTAGCGGAACCAATAGGTCCAACCGCGCTGATAGGCAGAGACCAACGGATGGCCCTGGATCGTATTCACCGAGACGTCTCCCGTGGGCAATTGATCCTCGCCGAAGACCTGCGCCGCGCCCCAAAGATCCCCGTTCAGGTATCGCAACCCCTCCGGCAGATCCGGCAATCGCGCGGCAGCTGGCACGTTCGGACCGGCCATCACGAAGCCCCAATTCCCGAAGCTCGGCAAATAGACCTGATAGGGCACCGTCCCAAGCCCCTGTCCCGGCGCCACGGGGTTGCGCGTGCCCGCCAGCGTCGCCTCGACAATCCAGAAGGCCTCCGCCGCGAAAGTGGGGGAGCCCGCCTGCGTCACCATCAAGCCCGTGCCCGCCAGCCGCTCCATCAGCATCCCATAGAATTCCACCGAGTAGAGCTTCGACAAGGCGATTGACTTAGGGTCCGGCAGATCGGCGATGATCACGTCGAACACTTCGTCCCCGTGGGCCTCGACCGCCCAAACCCAGGCATCCATGTTGACGATCTCCACCCGTTCATCCAGCAGCGCGCCGTCATTCAGCGCAATAAGATCCGGGTTCGTCACGAACAGCTCGGTCACCCGTGGATCCAGATCCACCAGAACCACACGCTCCACGCCAGGATGGCGCAGCACCTCACGCACCGCCATGCCATCGCCGCCGCCCAGAACCAGCACGCTGCGTGCATCGGGCACCAGGCCCATCGCCGGATGCACCAGCGCTTCGTGATAGCGATGCTCATCCAGGCTATCGAACTGGATCGAGTGGTCGAGGAATAGGCGATACCGGTCATCGAACCTTGTGATGACGATGCTTTGATACAACGTCGTCTCCGAAAAGATCACCTCATCCTGAAACAGCCGCGCATCGACCGCCGAGACCAGACGTTCGCTCATCGCAAACGCCACCACGCCCGCCACAAGCAGTGCACCCCAGGGCAGCCACAGGCCCCGCCCCAGCCGGTCGCGAAACAGGTACAGCGACAGGCCCGCCACCAGCAGGTTTAGGATCCCGAAAGCCAGAGATGCGCTCATCAGAGGCAGGTTCGGCACAATCAGCAGTGGAAAAGCCAGCGAGGCCGCCAGCGCGCCGATATAGTCGGCGGTCAACACATTCTCGAACCGGAACTCCGCCGCACCGATCTCTTTCATCACGCGGGTGATCAGCGGGATCTCCATCCCCGATAGGATCCCAATCGCGATCAATCCGCCATAAAGCGGCAACCCCACCGCGCCGTAAATCGCATAGGTGAAGAACAGCAACGGGCCCAACGCGCCACCAATCGCGCCCAGCGCAATCTGCACCCGGACAAACGCGCCCAACGCATCGCCCACAAAGCGCGAGACCCAGGCGCCGACCCCCATGGCCGACAGAAACACACCGATAACAAAGGAAAACTGCCGGACCGAGTCCCCCAGCAAATAAGACGAGATCGTCGCTGCAATCAGCTCATAGATCAGCCCCGCCACCGCCACGACGAAGGTGGCCGCCAACAGCCAGGCAACTTTTGGGGTCAATTCCGGCGCAGCGCCGTTGTCAGAGGTCTGGGTCACACCGCGTCACGCCAGCGGAAGGGCGTTACGATAAGATCACCGCGGCGATGATGATCGACATGCTCAGAAAGACTGAGCCGATCAGGACGGCCAACGAGGTGTTTTGATCCTCTTCAATCTCTTTGATGATCGGAAACGGCGTCAGCACATCGATCACCTTATAGGCGATCCACAACAGGACCATGCCAACGAAGCTGTAAAACAGCATCGACACGAACTCGGACAGGATGATTTGCTCAAACATATCGGGGGCTCCCTTTCCAGGTGCTAGTCCAAAACTTCACTTGATGCGGCCAAAGGCGGCAAAGCCACCGCCGCCCGTACTGCCGGAGGATCCGGTGCGGATCGATTGCGTGGAACTGGCCAGGTCGCGGCTTTCGCGCCCGACACCGTAGTAACTCAGATAGGCCGCCCCCATCAGGGCCAGGGCGCATCCGGCGAAAATGATCAGACGGATGGGGCTCATATCAATCGTCGCTCCAATCGGATCCGGCAAAGCGCCGCGAGGCATGGGCCGCCCTGCGGGCGATCAGGCCGGCAAACCCAAGACCCGATAAGATCGCCAGCCAGAACAACCAGAAGGCCACCGGCTTGCCCTGGCCCACATTCACGCGGAATTGGCCGATATCGGTGCTGGATCCCTGCAATTGCTCGACCCTGACGCGGTAGGTGCCCGGCTCGGTCGGGCGGAACAGAAACGATCCGCGGCGGCTGCCCTCGGACCAGCTTTCGCCGCCCGACCGCCCGGAATAATATGAGATCGTGCGTGCGCCCGCGATCACCGGTTGGCCGTCAGGGCCAACAATCTCGGCGGCCAATTCCGCCCATTGGTTCTGAAACGCGGTGTCGAACTGCACCCGCACAAGCTGAGCGGTATTGTCGATTTCGAACTCGTAGCTCTCGGGCAGCGAGGCCAGCGGGATATCCGGCGTCGACAGCACACGCTGTCCGCCGCTCATCCAGAACACCAACCCCAACAGCAGCGCCACCACCATGGTCACCAAGAGCGCTTTGCGGATCGCGGGTTCTTCGGAGATCTGCTTGAACGGCGTCAAGGGATGCGGCTCGGCATGGCCCAATGCGCGCTCTTCAATTCCCAGATCGGCGGCGGTCTCGGCCCGCGGCAACAGCCGGGTCAACTCCACCTCCCGCTCGGTCGCCGAACGGACCAGCGACAACATCGCATGGGGGCCCAACAGGCTGACCACCTCTTTGCGTTCGCCCAGCTTGGGGACCCAATTGAACTCACCTTCCATGAAGTCGATCTGGGTCATCGAGGTCTCGTAATATTTGTACCGCTCGCCCTGATAGGCCCGGACAGGGGGCGTCTCGGCGCGTTCCACGGTCGAGGGGCTCAGCCAATGGCCCATATTGTAGTCGCGGATCTTCCGCGTGAAGGTCAGGTTGCCGTCCTCAAAGTTCAGCCACAGATAGCCGTGGGTCGGCGAATAGATCTGATGCTCCACCCAGCGCCACGTGCTGCTGCCATATTGCTCCACCACGCCCAACGTGCCGATCACGGTGAACAGCACCCCGTCCAGCGTCAGCGTCATGCCGATCTGCACCGGGCTCGACGGGTGGTTCCGCTTTCCGATACTGTCGAGCACCTTGTAATTGTCCTGGGTATCCAGGACCGATCCGCAATAGCCGCAGACATGGCTGCGCACACGCCCACCGCCCAGCACCGAGAGGCCCGCCCCGCAGGAGGTGCAATTGATCGAGGATAATCCGTGTGTCGCGCTCATTGGCGGCTCGCCCCATCCTGATATGCGACCTGAAGGGTGAACGGATCCAGCCACGACCCCTCATACCAGGTACTGCCGCCGTCCCAGAATTCACCGGACAAAAGCTGCCCGGATGGGCCCGACGCGTTGATGAAGTAATGCTCATCCCCCACCTGGATCAGCTCGGGGAACTGACCGCGCACGGCGATGCAGGTGGCGGTATCAGCCTCGGTCACATGGTAGTCGCGACCCGAATAGGTCAGCGCCTGCCCGACCGGCGGCGGGTCGTTGCGCCGCGGGCCAGAGCCGGGCTTAAACGGCACCTGCACCACCACATCGCCCTCATCCAGCGAGATCCAGACGCCGTTGCCGCCGCTATCCTCGGCATACATCTCATCCCAGGTGCCGCGCCCATAATCGTACCGGGAATGGCCGGTCACCACATAGGTCCGGCCATCGATCTTCACGCTGTCATGCAGACCGAACAGCATCGGATAATCATGCATCTCGCCATTGTTGCCCACCGGCTTCAACGCGCTGTCACTGCGGAACAGAGTTGTATCGCAAGATGGACAATCGAACATGCGTGTCGATTTGCGCAGACCTTCAAAGCCATAGCCGCAATTCGGACAAGAAACATGCGTGTCGGACATCGGACGAGATCGACCCTAAATCAATAAGATAACAACGTCGCGACCCTACAAGCGCGCCGACCCGCCCGTAAAGGGGCTTCTCCGCCCGCCTTTCCCCGGTCGCGCCATTCGTTAACCGGTTTATTAAAATTTCTTGTATCGCGCCGCTGGACTTGCTCGACGGCGTCAGAACGATTATTTCCCAATCAGTTTGTGAGTAACGCTGCAGTATGCGGCCAGATGTGCGGGATAAACGTCCCGGTTGCCGTTGCCCGCTTAGATGCTTGGGCGTGATCAGACCGGGGCAATCCATGCGCAAAGATAGCGAAGACCTTCTTGAACTTGTCCTCGCCGCTGTGATGGCAGCGGATGCAGACGATGTCGGGGTGATGGCGCATCTGCGACACGCCGTGCCCGATGTCCGCGTGCTGGCCCTGATCCGCGCGCTGCTCAGCGCTGATCAGGTGATCCACGAGACCTTCAATGGCAATGCCGCGGGGCGCAAAGATGCGATCCGCGCCCGCCGATTGGCCGTGATGCTGACAGAGGCCGCGGATGAGGTTGATGTCGCACTCAGCCAGGACCGCCCCGCGCTGCGTCTGGTGGATTTGCCCGTATAGCACGCCCCGCAGGCCATCCTGCACGCTACTGATGACACAAGACGCAGGGGCGCCTGCGTCTTTCGATTCACCTCCCCCCGGAAAGCGTCTAGGGTTCGGCCCATGAACGCCCTCGCCCCCATATTCTCCGACGACCAAGCCGCCGCCCACGACCGCATCGCCGAAGTGTTGCGCGATATGGGTGTGGATATCGACGATGAAACGCTGTCGCCCGCCGCTGAAGGGCGCGGCGCCGTACTGGCAATCACCGGCAAGGCAGGGTCGGGCAAAACACTGTTGTTGGCCGAGGTGGTCAAATCGCTCACCCGCGCGGGCGTCGATCTGATTTCCGGCGATTGGGAGGGTAAGCGCCGCAAAGACCGCCGCACCGTCGCCGTGCTCGCCCCCACCAACAAGGCGGCCTCGGTCCTGCGCGCCCGGGGTGTGCCCGCCACCACGATCCACCGCATCCTCTACACGCCGGTCTATGACCCCGAGTTTGAGAAAGTCGCCGAATGGCTCGCCGGTCAGGGCGAACGGCCCAAGATCGAGGCGCTGACCGACGAGGCGCTGGACCGCGCCAAAGAGGTCTACGAGGCGCACAAATCCGTGCCCGCGGCGCTGGCCTCCGCCGGGCTCAGGGGCTCGGATTTCATCACCGGCTGGAAGCGCCGCGAAGACCCGCTCGATATCGGGCTGATCGACGAATCCTCCATGCTCGACGACAAGCAATTCGAGGATCTGCGCGAGATCTTTCCCGTCCTGGTCCTGTTCGGCGACCCGGCCCAGCTCGCGCCCGTCGGCCAATCGGGTGAGATGGTGTTCGACAAGTTCAAGGCGCCCAATCTGCTGCATCTGGCCCGCATCCACCGCCAGGACGCCGATAACCCGATCCTGGATCTTGCCCATGCGCTTGGCGATCCGCAGCTCGATTTCCAGGCATTCGAACGGATGATCGAAGACGCCGCGCGCCGCGATGACAGGGTACAGGTCGTCCCCCGCGCCAATTCCGACATGATGGCCCGCTCGCCGGTTCTGGTCTGGCGCAACGCCACCCGCATCCGCCTGATCGCCGCCTTCCGCGCCGCTTTTGGGGCCAGCGATGACGAGCTGCTGCCGGGCGAGCCGCTGATCTGCGACGGGATCGAATTGCCCCTCAGACATCGCAAGAAGCGCATCGATCTTGAGGCGCGCGGCCTGATCAAAGGCGCGCCCGTCATCTACCTGGGTCCCGGCTCGCGCCCCGGTTTCTCCAAGCTGCATGTGATCGGCGCCGACACGCCGCGCTTCTCCGCCTCCTCGATTGTGAAGATCGAAAAGCCCGACGAGGAAGAGCCGTTCTTGCCCTATGCCGCCCGAATGGGCGCGGCCTTTCTGCATGGCGCCGCGGTCACGATCCACAAGGCGCAAGGCTCGCAATGGCCCGACGTGCAAGTCTTCGCGCCCGACCTCTACGCCGCCTCCCGCGCCGGACGGATGGAAGCGGGCCAGGCGCTGTGGAAGCGCCTCGCCTATGTTGCCATCACCCGGGCCGAGACGCGCCTGATCTGGGTGACCCGCTACAGGCTCTCCCGCCCCGCCGCTGCACTCGCCACCGACGACCTGATCGCCAAACCCGAGCCCCTCGCGCTCGAAAGCGGCGAAGACGCATAGTGCGGAGATACATATGAGCAGCACTGGAAAAGTCTGGCTCGCGCAGGTCAGCGTCGGATCGGAATTCGTGAAACCCATCTGGCAGGTAGGTTCCCACAAAGCTGACTACAACCAAATCTCTGACGAAGAAACTCTGGAGCGAATAGAGGCGAGCAAAAAGGTTCGCTTTACTTACCAATCGGGATTGATGTTGTCTTCCAATGCTTTGGGCGAGGTATTTTCACTCGTTCCAGAGATGGCAAAACCCTCCGGCCCACAACCGATCATGAATTTCGGCGGTGACAGATTGGTCGTCACGGCCGAGACGCGCGCGCTTCTGGAGAGCCTCAACCCCGGCCCGCTCCAATTCCACAAGATCGACGTCCTAAACGCGGAGCGCACCAAATCTCTGTGGGAGGGCGCCGACCTGCACATGATGCAAGTCCTGGAATGCCGCCGCGAAACCCTTTTCGAAGAGTCAGGCGCTATTAGACCTCCCGCTGTGACAGTCCGCGACGGCGTGGCCTATAACATGATCACCTCCACAGACGGCGAAGACCCCATGGTTGTTCTACCGCCTGCGGAAGGGTCCGCAGAGATATGGATCGAAGACCGCCTCTTCGGCGCTCTCTTCCTCACCGACCGGATCGCTCAGGCCCTGAAAGCCGCCAAACTCACTCGCGGTTGGGGCCTGCTTGAATGCCGGGTGAAGGTTGTCCACTGACGCAGCGACTATTAAAGAAATCGATAAAGCAAATAGACTATCAGAAATTTCGATGAAAGCCCGGCCATGAAAACCATCCTGATCACCGGCGCCAGCTCGGGCATCGGCCGCGCCACGGCAAACTTATTCCTGGAAAACGGCTGGGCCGTCGGCCTGCTCGCCCGCCGCGCCGACACGCTGGCCGAGATCGCAGACAGCCATGACAACGCGCTTGCCCTGCCGGGCGACGTCACCGACCTTCCTCAAACCGACGCTGCTGTCGCGCAATTCGTCAATAAATTCGGGCGGTTGGATGCCGTCTTCAACAATGCGGGCATCTTCACACCTCAGGGCACAATCGACGAAATCGACCCCGCCGATTGGCATAACAGCCTTGCCGTGAACCTCACCGGCATGTTCAACACCGCCCGCGCCGCCTTCACCCAGATGCGCGCGCAAAACCCCCAAGGCGGGCGGATCATCAACAACGGCTCCCTCTCCGCCCACACCCCGCGCGAGGGAAGTATCTGTTATACAACGACAAAACACGGCGTGACGGGCCTGACCAAGACCCTCAGCCTCGATGGCCGCCCCTTCAACATTGCCGCCGGCCAAATCGATATCGGCAATGCGCGCACCGAGCTGGTCGATAATCTCAACAACCGCCTCATCGCCGAGGGCAAACCGTTGATGCCAATGATGGACGTCAAACACGCTGCCGAAGCGGTGCTGCATATGGCGAATATGCCGCTCTCCACCAACGTGCTGTTCCAGACCGTGATGGCCACCAACATGCCCTATGTGGGACGCGGCTAACCCCCTATAAACAAATCAAAACACCCTAAACCTCTTTCAATGGCCCCAAATACCCCGGGGAGTCCGAAGGACGGGGCAGAGCCCCAAATGGGGTGGGTGGGCGGGCCCACCCAACGCACAAACTCACATTCTCGGAACACGGACCCATTGCGCGCGCCAATCCGGCGCCACAAACGGGTCGGGCCAGAACTCACGCTGCAATGCGATCAGATCACCGCGCACGGTATGGAATGTCAGGACGGTCGCTTTCAGCTCACCATCCGTCACGCCAACCTCTGTGACCACCTGCACGCCATCTGCGATGCTCCGGCGCAGATCGAACCGCCAGGCGCCCGCCGCCGGATAGGCGGTGTTGATCGCCGCAAAATTCGCGCGCCCCTCGATGACCTCACCCGATTGCGGCCAATGCAGCCGGAAATCCTCGGTCAGACATTGGCTTGCAGCAGTGAAATCATTGCTGCCCATAACCCGCCAAAACCGACGGACGACCTGCTGCGGGTCCATGGCCATATGCGCTCAGGTCCGGATGTAGCGGAACACGGCAGAGGCCAGCCACCCTGCGGCAATCGCAATGGCAAGCGACATGATCCCATAGATCAAGGGGCGTTCATGGGCGAGATTATAGATGAAGCGTTCCAAACCGACCTTCCGCACGGAGATGTCCTGCTGATAGACATCAAGCACGTTGCCCCCACGGGTCAAGAAAATCCGCGTGCGATAATCCCCCTCAACCAGATTGGCCGGCAGCCGGACCGAGGCGTCAAACAGCGTCTCGTCCCGTAATTCCACCTCTCCCTCAAGGGTTTGATAGAGATCTTCGCTTTCCCGGATGCGGATCAGGGCAGCGATAAAATTCTGTTGATCGTCCACCTGAACGCCCACGGCCCGGATCGCGCGCGGGATCGAAATCTGGTGGCGCAGATCCTCGGTCTGGGTCAGAACCTCGTTTATCGGAGCGGTTGTGGCCACAGCGTAGAAAGACGGCGCCGCATCGACCTCAATCGCGTCCGTATTCACCCAGATGCCGAACCGGCGATCCTTGCGGCGCACCGCCACCGGGCGTGAAGGGCCTTCGACAGTGATGATCACCTCAAGTGGGTCCCCTTGGGGCGCGGGCGCATCACGGGCCACGGCGCCGAAAATCAGGATCTCGGAGCCTTCGAAATTCGCGGTAATGCGGATCGTGTCGCGGCTGAGCCCCGCCACAACGGTTTCCGCCGCAGCGGGCAGCGCCGAAAAGACCAAGGCAAGGAGAAAGGCGCAGATCCTCAATGTCCTGCCCCATCGCCCAGCGTGTACAATTCAGACGGCATCACAAGCAGGTCGAAGGCCAGCTTCCCGCAGACCGCTAGCACCATGATGGCCAGCAGGATGCGCAATTGTTCTGCCTTCAGCCGGGTGCCGATCCGTGCGCCGATCTGGGCGCCGACCACGCCGCCCACTAGCAACAGCACCGCCAGAACCATGTCGACGGTGTAATTCGTCGTCGCATGCATCAAGGTCGCAAAGCCGGTCACGAAGATGATCTGAAAGAGCGACGTGCCCACCACCACTTTGGTGGGCATTCCCAGCAGATAAATCATCGCCGGCACCATGATGAAGCCACCGCCAACCCCCATGATCGCGGCCAGAACGCCGACAAACAGCCCCACCAAAAGAGGCGGGATCGCCGAGATATAGAGGCCAGATGTGCGGAACCGCATCTTGAACGGCAATGCATCCATCCAGCCGCGCTGGCGCCGTTTCGGCGGTGCGGCGGCGGGGCCGGTGGCGCGCGCCTTGCGGATCGCATTCAGGCTTTCCACAAACATCAGCGCGCCGATAATGCCCAGAAACACGACGTAGCACAGCCGCACCAGCAGATCGACCTGGCCAATCGCAGTCAGTGCCGCAAAGACCTGCACGCCGATCGCGGCCCCGATCAGGCCGCCTACCAACAGCACCACCCCCATCTTCAAATCGACGGTCTTGCGCTTGAAATGCGCCAGAACGCCCGAAAAGGACGAGGCGACGATCTGGTTCGCCTCGGTCGCTACAGCGACGGCGGGGGGAATGCCGATGAAGAACAACAGCGGCGTCATCAGAAAGCCGCCGCCGACGCCGAACATGCCGGACAGAACCCCGACAAGCCCACCCAGCCCCAGCAGAAGGAACGCGTTCACGCTCACCTCGGCGATGGGTAGGTAAATTTGCATCGGATAGGCCTTCGGTAAAACGTAGGGCGATTTAACCCGCCTTGGCCGGTTTTGCCAGCGGGGGAATGCGGCGAACTGGCATGGCGATAGCTTCCTGTGCGCCCTCACCCCCGGCGACGTCAAGGGATTTATGAGAATGCTGGTCTCAATTCCCAATCTTTTTATAGGTCCAGAGATTTTTTCGTCTCGCTCCCCAAGGATCGCGCCATCGGCTGCGTCATGATCTAAGAGATGCGTATGGATGTCAGTGACGAAGCCTTGGCCGAGGCGGCCGCCGGTGGCGATGGGGCCGCGTTCGAGCTGTTGCTGGACCGGGTCTATGACCGGCTGTTCCGGCTTTGCTTTCGGCTGACCGGCAGCCAGGCCGAGGCGGAGGATCTGACGCAAGACATCTGCCTGGCTCTGCCCGGCAAGCTCGCGGGTTACAAACGGCGCGCGAAGGTCACCACTTGGCTTTACCGCGTGGCAGTGAATGCCGCGATTGACCGGCGCAGGCGCGCGGCCAGCCATGCCAAGGCCGCCGAGGGTTGGGGCGATTGGGAGATCGCGCGCCAGGCCGCGGCAGCAGACACCCGCGCGCAGGTCGATTGGCTTCACACCGCCATGGCGCGGCTCTCGCCGGTCATGCGCGACACGCTGGCCCTGATCCTGGACGATCTGACCCAGGCCGAAGTCGCCGAGATCCTGGACACAACCGAAGGCACCGTGGCCTGGCGTGTCTCGGAAGCGAAGAAAAAGCTGCGCGAGATGAGAGCCTTAGAGGAAAAGGAGGGGATGCAATGACCTCCGACACAGACTTGAATGATTTGAAAGCCGCGATGGATGCGGCCACACCCGCGCCCGATCCGGTGCGCAAGGCCGATGTGCTGGCCCGCGCCCAAGCCGCCTTCGATGCGACCCAAGGATCACGCACGACCGCCCGTCAAACCCCTGTGACGCCTCAAAAGCGGGGCTGGATTGCAGGAGTGATTGATATGTTGAAAGCCAATACAGTCGGCACTTTGACCGGCACCACCGCCCTGGTCGCCATCGGGTTCCTCGTCCTCAGCCCAACGGGGCAAGAGATATTGCGCGGACCGGATCAGGTCCTGCGTCCTGAGATTCATACCGGACCCTACGTGGCGGAGGAGGCAGGCCCCGCCGATATCGCTGACCTGCCGAGCACCGAAGTGCCTTTGCTGGCCGAGCCGGAACTGAGGCAGGAGACATTCACCTTGAGCGGCGAGGTCGGAGGACCACAGGATCCGTCACTGGACAATGGGCCGCGGTCTGGCGTGACGATCCCATCGGACGGCTCGGTTCAATTCGGCGTCGCTGGTGGCGCGGACACCTTCGCCGATGCCGAAGACCGCGTTCTCCCCAATGCCCCGCCAAGCCCTGCCCCTGTGCTAGGCGACATCGAAATTACCGGAGGTGCTGAAATGGGCATCGCCGGGGGAAGAGCGAACACCGAAACTGCCATCTTGCCCGGTCGGCGCATCGCGGAGGATATCGTCCCTCCCGCGCCTGTGACCGAGGAATTCGCCAATGCGGATGCGAACCCACTGCAAATCGTGGCCGAAAACCCGGTTTCGACCTTTTCAAGCGATGTCGACACAGCCTCCTATGCGCTGGTGCGGTCTTCGCTGATGCAGGGGCAGATGCCCCCGACCGAGGCCGTGCGGATCGAAGAGATGGTGAATTACTTCGCCTATGATCTGCCCGCGCCGGATGCCGAGGATATCAGCCCGTTCCGCCCCACAATCAGTGTGTTCGAGACGCCGTGGAATCCCGATACCCAACTGCTCCATATCGGGATCCAAGGGGAATTGCCCGCGATCGAGGATCGCCCGCCGCTGAACCTCGTACTTCTGGTGGATACGTCCGGGTCGATGAACGACCCCGCCAAGCTGCCGCTGCTGATCCAGAGCTTCCGTCTGATGCTGGCCGAATTGCGGCCCGAGGATGAGGTCGCCATCGTGACCTATGCGGGCAATGCCGGTGTGGCACTGGACCCCACACCCGCAAGCGAGACGCGCGCGATCGCGGATGCGCTGACCGCGTTGCAGGCGGGGGGCTCCACCAATGGCGTCGGCGGGCTGGAAGAGGCCTACCGGTTGGCCGCCGACATGACCGACGAGGGCGAGGTCAGCCGCGTTCTGCTGGCCACCGACGGCGATTTCAATGTCGGGATCAACGATCCTGCGGCGCTGGAAGATTACATCGCCGCGCAACGCGAGACCGGGATCTATCTGAGCGTGCTGGGATTTGGGCGCGGCAATCTGCAGGACGATACGATGCAGGCCCTGGCTCAGAACGGCAATGGCACCGCCACCTTCATCGACACGCTGCACGAGGCGCGTCGCGTGCTGGTCGATCAACTGGTCGGTGCGCTGTTTCCGATTGCCGACGATCTGAAGGTGCAGGTGGAGTTCAACCCCGAGGTGATCGCCGAATACCGCTTGATCGGCTATGAAACCCGCGGCTTGGCCCGCGAGGATTTCGCCAATGACGCGGTGGATGCGGGCGAATTGGGGGCGGGCCATTCCGTGACCGCGATCTACGAGGTCACGCCGGTCGGCTCTCCTGCCACTTTGGTGGCACCGCTGCGCTATGCGGCGGATGAGACGGGCGAGACGGAGTTTGCGAACGAGTTGGGCTATCTGAGCCTGCGCTGGAAAGAACCAGGCGCCGAAGACAGCCAATTGGTGGATTTTGCGATCCCCGCCGCCGCGTCAGATCCCAGCCCCGAGGCCGGTTTTGCCGCAGCCATTGCGGGCTTCGGCCAGCTTCTGCGCGGATCGGGTTTCCTGGGTGATTGGGACTATGCCGATGCCATCGCGCTGGCCAACGCCAATCGCGGCGAGGATCGGTTCGGATCCCGCCAAGAGGCCGTGCAACTGATGCGCCTGGCCGAAAGTTTGGCCCAGCAGTAACGGGTCGCACGGCGGTCGGAAGTCCGACCCGCCACCATTAGCCGGGCATCATCGGCCAAGGTGATCGACACGCCCTGTCACATTATGAAAGGCTCGGCGATCTTCGTGCCATCGGTCCAGCACATTGGCCGGTGGCACCCGGTCGCAGCCGTGAAAGCCGATCGCTTCTTAGGTGAGGCGCAGATGGTCAAACCCAAAAGCGGCGGCTGCGCGCTCTTCAAACACATCATCCAGCGTTGTCTTTACGAACCTGGCGCCAACGCGATCACCAAAGATGAGCTCAACCCCAGCCTCACCAAACCTCTGCGCAGCGAAAGGAAGGGCCTCGGGTTGGTCCGCGGACACCAGGCAGGGGATATGGCGCGGGAGTGGCAACCTGTCCGGATGTCAGCCCCAGCAGAGATGTCAAGATTTGGCAGGCGCGACAGGGGCTCGGACCGGCGGGGCAAAGATCGCAGCGCAATCGATGATCTGTCGCTACACAAGGCGAGTTCAAACCGCTCCAGTCGCAGCACGCGACGATGTGAGAGGACCGGCAGCATTTCAGCTAGGCGGGATACCGAACCAACGCAGATCCGATTGCGGTCGCGATACGCCTGTCGTCCGAGTCTCGTGTTCGAAAGTCGGCCATTGTCCCGAAGAAAAGTGGTTGGTGGAGCCTAGCGGGATCGAACCGCTGACCTCCTGCATGCCATGCAGGCGCTCTCCCAGCTGAGCTAAGGCCCCGAATTCCGCATCGCGGAGTGTGGGTCTGAACCCGGCAGGTGATTCCAAGGAAATCTGCCGAAAGGGTCAGGCCCCGTGGGATGGCGGTTTAAGGCCGGGGCGAGGGCCGTGCAAGCGGAAAATTCCACTTATCCCGCCCGCGCCTGGTCCGGCCTAGATCGCCCTAATCGTCGTTATCGTCAGCGGCAACATCGGCCAGATCATCGAGTGCGACAGTATCTTCGTCGTCATCATCGTCCAGCACATCATCGTCGCTGATATCGGCATCGTCATCTTCGATGTCGAGATCGTCATCGAGGACCAGATCTTCATCCTCGGTCTCTTTTTCCTTGGCTTTCGCCGCGGATTTATCGGCCACCAGGTTGCGGGCGCCCCCTTTGCCGGTTTCCAGCACAACAGCTTCACCGGTATAGGGGCTTACGATCGGGTCGCGACCCATGTCGTAGAACCGTTTGCCAGTGGTCGGACAGACGCGTTTAACGCCCCATTCCTCTTTGGGCATGACACCCCCTTCAATCATCGGTATCGCGGGATGCGGTCCTCTGCCATAGTGCTGCTGGACTGTCAAACATCCCTTGAGGTGCATGTGGCCCCGCATTCGTCTGTTTCAACCCATATCCTGCCGGGGGAGCCTCCGGTTGAGGTGATCTTGCGCCGAAATGCGCGGGCCAAGCGATTCTCGCTTCGGGTCAGCCGGTCGGATGGGCGTGTCTCGTTAAGCCTGCCGGTTTGGGCGCCGGAGGCCGAGGCGGTTGCGTTTTTGCGCGCCCGAGAGGATTGGGTGCGCGACCATTTGCAGGACGCGCCATCTGTGCAGCGCGCGCGGGTCGGCGCCGCGATCCCGATTTGCGGTGTCCCGCGCGACGTCGTGGCGGGCACGGGCCGGTCTGCGCGGTTTGTCGGTGGCCTGATCCAGGTTCCGCCGGGCCCGCGTGAGGGGCCGCGCATCAAGGCCCTGCTGACCGCGATGGCCCGTGACCGGCTGTCCGATGCAGTGACACGCTATGCCGATCAATTGGGCCGGGCGCCCGGGCGGATGACGCTACGCGACCCACGATCACGCTGGGGCAGTTGTTCGTCCAAGGGGGATCTGATGTTTTCGTGGCGGCTGATCATGGCGCCCCCCGAAGCCCTGGAATATGTCGCCGCCCATGAGGTCGCGCATTTGGCCGAGATGAACCATTCCGACCGGTTCTGGTCGCTGTGTCGGCGGCTCTATCCCGAGACGGACCGGCAGCGTGCCTGGTTCCGCAGCCATGGCGCGGATCTGCTGGCCTGGCGGTTCGAGGCCGAGGAATAGCGCGATGTTGATGAACCCCCGCCCCACAGAGACCGGCGCCGCGGTGGCCCATGACCGTGTCTACCGCGCCCTACGCTCGCGCATAATGCATGGCGAGGTTGGCCCGGGCGAGGCGATGACGCTGCGCGGGTTGGGCCGGGAGTTCGGTGTCTCGATGACGCCCGCGCGCGAGGCCGTGCGGCGCCTGGTCAGCGAGGGGGCGTTGTTTCTGTCGACCAGCGGGCGTGTCTCGACCCCTGAATTGTCCAACGAACGGATCGAGGAACTGGCCGCCATCCGTGCCCTGTTGGAGCCGGAATTGGCCAGCCGCGCCCTGCCCCGCGCCCACCCCGCCCTGATCGAGCGGATGGAGGCGATCAACACCCAAATTGCGCAGGTCATCGCCCGCCGGGATGCGGTCGGCTATATCCGCACCAATCTGGAGTTTCACCGAACGCTCTATCTGAGGGCCCAGGCACCCGCGATGCTGGCCCTGGCGGAAACCGTCTGGCTGCAACTCGGCCCTACCATGCGCGCGCTTTATGGCCGCCTCAGACGCACCGAGGTGCCGCAGCACCACCGTCTGATCGTTGCCGCGTTGGAGGCGGGGGACGAGCCCGGCCTGCGCCTGGCCGTCCGTGCCGATGTCACGCAGGGCCTGCGATTGTTGGCGACTTAGTAGACCGAGACCTGCACACCCTGTTGTCTGAGCGATGCAAAACGGGATGTGTGTCGGGTCCAGGCGCATTCGCCCGAAAGAGCTGCACCACCTTGGATCTGCGCGCTGGCTCAAACGGCGGCAGATCAGATTGAAACACGATCAGTTTCTTGAGCTGGGAAGCGCCTCCAGAGCATCGAAACTCCACCAGATCCCGGTCAAGCCCAGATCAAGCTCTTCCAAGCGGGTCGGATGCCTCAACGGATCAACCCCACCGGACCGCATCAATTCAGATAGCGCCACCAATTTGAGACTCGTATCCCGAAAGGGCGCCTGGATCGGGGCAAGTCTTCGACGGCAATCAAATCTGTCATGGCACCACATTGCCGAGCGCATCGGCCGTGGCAATTCGGGCCTGCCTGACCGGCGGGCTTTCAGCGCAAACATGCGTCGGCCCAGTGCTGCCCCGACCGATGCATTTGACGATCAAGAGTGGATCGGGCCATCTCCGCAGGCCAAGGCCGCCTCGCGGACGGCTTCGGAATAGGTCGGATGCGCGTGGCAGGTCATCGCCAGATCCTGGGCCGAGGCACCGAATTCCATCGCCACGCAGATCTCGTGGATCAGGTCGCCCGCCATGGGCCCGATGATATGGGCGCCCAGGATCCGGTCCGTTTCCTTGTCCGCAAGGATCTTCACAAACCCGTCGGCGGCGAAATTCGCCTTGGCGCGGCCATTGCCCATGAAGCTGAACTTGCCCGCCTTATAGGCGCGGCCCGCCTCTTTCAGATCCTCCTCCGACGCGCCGACATTGGCGACTTCGGGGTGGGTATAGATCACGCCGGGGATGACACCGTAATTCACGTGGCCATGCTTGCCCGCCACAACTTCGGCGGCGGCCATCCCCTCATCCTCGGCCTTATGGGCCAGCATGGGGCCATCCACGCAATCGCCGATTGCATAGATGCCGGGGATATTCGTCGCATATTGTTTGTCGATGGTGATCTGCCCGCGTTCAGACATCTTCACGCCCAAGGCATCCAGGCCCAGCCCATCCGTGTAGGGTTTCCGCCCGGTCGCCACCAGAACCACATCCGCGTCAATCGTGGCCTCGCTGTCATCCTTGCGCAGCTTGTACGTCACCTTCGCCTTGGTCTTCGTCACGTCGACCTTTTGCACCGCGGCGCCAAGCGTGAACCCAAGCCCCTGTTTGGTCAGCAGCTTCTGGAACTGCTTTGAGACTTCGCCATCCATGCCGGGGGTGATGTGGTCGAGGAATTCGATCACCTGCACCTCAGATCCCAGCCGCGCATAGACCGAGCCCAGCTCCAGACCGATCACGCCGGCCCCGATCACCACCATCTTCTTGGGGATCTTCGGCAGGCTCAGCGCGCCTTCGCTGTCCACGACCACCTTCTGGTCGATTTCGATCCCCGGCAGGCTCGATGGTTCAGAACCCGACGCGATGATAATGTTCTTCGCCGTGTGGGCCTCATCCCCAACCTGGACCTTCCCGGCCTCAGGGATAGACCCCCAGCCTTTCAGCCAATCAATCTTGTTCTTTTTGAACAGAAACTCGATGCCCTTGGTGTTTTGGCCGATCACCTCGGTCTTATAGGCCAGCATCTGTTTCCAATCGACCGAAGGCGCTTTGCCCTTCAGGCCCATCTTGGCGAAGTTGTGCTCGGCCTCATGCAATTGATGGGACGCATGCAGAAGCGCTTTCGATGGGATGCAGCCGATATTCAGGCAGGTGCCGCCTAGGGTCTCGCGCCCCTCGACACAGGCCGTTTTCAGACCCAACTGCGCACAGCGGATCGCGCAGACATAGCCACCGGGGCCGGAGCCGATGACGATCACGTCGTAATTTGCCATTGGGTCTGTCCTTTTCGTCGGTCTGTTAGGGGATACATAAATGCGCCAGGGCGCTCACAAAAGGGCTGCGATGACCATCGCGAATGTGGCGATGAACCCGACCATCCACACGACCGAGCGCCAGGGCCTGAGCCCAAGCGCATAGGCCGGAACATAGAGGATGCGCGCGCCCAGATAGGTCCAGGCGCAGGTGGCGGTAAACGGGGTGGATTGATCGCCAAGGGTCACGATGACCACGGCGGCGGTGAACAGCGTCAGCCCTTCAAAATGGTTGTTAAGCGCCCGTAGCAGGCGCCCGCCGAGTTCCGATATCGGCCGCGACGGCTCCCGATCCCGCGCCGACATCGCATAGCCCGGCCCAACATCCAGATTGGCCCGGATGGAATAGGCGACGAATTGAGCCGCCTGGAGTAAAAGCGCGAATGCAAGGACGGTGAGTTCGGGGGTCATGTGGCAACTCTTCTATCATTGTCGGCTTCCGGAACGACGTCTTCGATCCACTCTTTACCAGCGAACCACGGATCGTCCTCACCAGTTGGGATCTGTAGCCCGCGGAGTTGGTCGCCGACACCTATCCCGTTTCGAAGCCTCGATTTCAGCCGATTGTGCCGATTCACCGTCAGAGCTTCCAAGACGGCAGTTTCTTTCTTTGGGTCGCCTTCAGCCAATGCAACAGTGCATTCCATTAGCGCTCCCAAGTCGTTCTCAATCTTTATCAAGGAAATAGATCGACGCTGTTGCGTGACGTGAAGATCACGGATCGACTTTTCTAGTCGGCCAAGGTCACGCCAAGTCCGATGCAGAAGGAGCAAAACTGCAAACAGAATGGCGAAACTGACAGCTAAGAGGGTCATGTCAAAATCTAGGCTCATGGAAGCTACCTCCCAAGACTTCGGCCTCTAGGGCAGCTGTGCCCTACTAAGTGAAAAGGCTCCACGAGTAGCACCATGAGCAAATGCATAGACCTACAAATCCATCAGCAACCGCCGCGGATCTTCCAGCGCCTCTTTCACGCGCACCAGGAAGGTCACGGCGCCTTTGCCGTCGACGATGCGGTGATCGTAGCTGAGCGCCAGATACATCATCGGGCGGATCACGATCTCGCCGTTCACGACCATGGGCCGCTCCTGGATCTTGTGCATCCCAAGGATGCCGGATTGCGGCGGGTTCAGGATCGGTGAGGACATCAGTGAGCCATAGACGCCACCATTCGAGATCGTGAAGGTGCCGCCCTGCATCTCGGCCATCGACAGCTTGCCATCGCGGGCCCGGGCGCCCTTTTCGGCAATCGCCTTTTCGATATCGGCAAAGCTCATCGCATCGGCATCGCGGATCACCGGCACGACAAGGCCCTGGGGCGTGCCCGCGGCAATGCCCATATGCACGAAGTTCTTGTAGACGATATCGGTGCCGTCGATCTCGGCATTCACCTCGGGCACCTCGCGCAGGGCATGGACGCAGGCCTCGGTGAAGAACGACATGAAGCCCAGCTTCACGCCGTGTTTCTTCAGGAACAGATCCTTGTATTCATTGCGCAACGCCATGACCTCGGTCATGTCGACCTCGTTATAGGTCGTCAGGATCGCGGCGGTGTTCTGGGCATCCTTCAGGCGGCGCGCGATGGTCTGGCGCAGGCGGGTCATCTTGACCCGTTCTTCCCGGCTGACATCTTCGGCGGCGACCGGGGCCCGCGGGGCTTGGGCAGGCTGGGCGGGCGCGCTCGTCGTAGACGGCGGGGCCGTGCCAGCCGCGACGGCCTTCATGACGTCTTCCTTCATGATCCGCCCATCGCGGCCCGTGCCCTGAACCTGATCGGGCGACAGGCCCTGATCAGCCATCATCTTCTGGGCCGACGGCGCGTTTTCAACATCGCCGCCCCCCGCAGCGGGCGCTTGCGGCGCAGCCACGTCCGGCCCGCCCTCGGTGGGTGCCGAGACCTGGGCCACCGCGCCGCCAATCACCGCCAGCTTGGCCGAAGCTTCCACCGTGCTGCCTTCCGGCGCCAGGATCTCGCTCAAGGTCCCCGCCGCAGGCGCGGGCACCTCGACCGAGACCTTGTCGGTCTCCAACTCACACAGCATCTCGTCCTGTGCGACTTGGTCGCCCACCTTCTTGAACCAGGTCGATACGGTGGCCTCCGTCACTGATTCCCCCAGCGTGGGCACCATCACATCGACAGCCTCTCCACCCTCGCTGGCTGGAGCCTCGGCCGAAGGCGCCTCAGCCGCAGCAGCAGGGGCCGATGAGGGTGCAGCGCCCTGCCCCTCACTCAGCGTCGCCAGCAATGCATCCACACCAACCGTCTCACCCTCGGCGGCCACGATCTCACCCAACGTCCCGGCGGCGGGCGACGGCACTTCGACGGTGACCTTGTCGGTTTCCAACTCGCACAACATCTCGTCCACGGCCACGGCATCGCCCGGCTTCTTGAACCACGTGGCCACGGTGGCCTCGGTCACACTTTCGCCGAGGGTCGGCACACGAACGTCTACACTCATCTTGTCTTACCCTTCGATGGTCAGCGCGTCGTTTACCAGCGCTGTTTGTTGGGATTTATGGGCGGAGGCCAGGCCCGTCGCAGGCGAAGCCGAAGCGTTGCGGCCCGAGTAACGGGGTCGCTTGTATTTGGCTTTGATCCGGGTCAGCACCCATTCCAGGTTCGGCTCGATAAACGACCAGCCGCCCTGGTTCTTGGGCTCTTCCTGACACCAGACGATCTTGGCCTGCTTGAATCGTTCCAATTCCTTGGTTAGGGCCAGGGCCGGGAAGGGATAGAATTGCTCCAGGCGCAGGATATAGACATCGTCGATCCCGCGCGCATCGCGCTCTTCCAGAAGATCGTAATAGACCTTGCCCGAGCAGATCACGACCTGTTTGATCTTGTCGTCGGGCTTCAACTCGGTCTCGGAATGGCCCATCTGGGCATCGTCCCACAACACCCGGTGGAAACTGGACCCGGTGGTGAAATCCTCCGCATTGCTGACCGCCAGCTTGTGCCGCAGCAGTGATTTCGGCGTCATCAGCACCAGGGGCTTGCGGAAATCGCGGTGGATCTGGCGGCGCAGGATGTGGAAGTAATTGGCAGGCGTCGTGCAATTGGCGACAATCCAATTGTCTTCCGCGCTCATTTGCAGGAACCGTTCCAACCGGGCCGAGCTGTGCTCCGGCCCCTGCCCTTCGAACCCATGGGGCAGCAACATGACCAACCCGCTCATCCGCAGCCATTTGCGCTCGCCCGACGAGATGAACTGGTCGAACATGATCTGCGCGCCATTGGCGAAATCGCCGAACTGCGCCTCCCACAGGACCAAGGCATTGGGTTCGGCCAGCGAATAGCCATACTCAAATCCCAGCACCGCATATTCCGACAGCATCGAGTCGATGACTTCATATTTCGCCTGCCCCTCACGGACATGGTTCAGCGGATAATAGCGATCCTCGGTGGCTTGATCGACAAGGCCCGAATGCCGTTGGCTGAACGTGCCGCGGGTGGAATCTTGCCCAGCGAGACGCACCGGATAGCCCTCGGTCAACAAACTACCAAAGGCCAGCGCCTCAGCCGTGGCCCAATCGAAGCCTTCGCCCGTCTCGAACATCTTTTTCTTCGTGTCGAGCAGACGGCCCACGGTTTTGTGCAGGGTGAAATTCTCCGGCGCCGTGGTCAGCGCGGCGCCAACCTGTTCCAGCGTCTCAGGTTTGATCGAGGTCTGGCCGCGTTCGTAATCTTCCCCCTCGCGGTCCAGATGGCTCCACCGCCCGTCGAGCCAATCGGCCTTGTTGGGTTTATAATCCTTCCCGGCCTCGAATTCCTCGTTCAGATAAGCCTGGAAGGCGGCCTTCATGTCCTCGATCTCGCCTTCGGGGATCAGACCGTCCTTGACCAGACGCTCGGTATAAAGCTGTAAGGTCGTCTTCTGGGTCTTGATCTTCTTATACATGATCGGGTTCGTGAACATGGGCTCGTCGCCCTCGTTATGGCCGAACCGGCGATAGCAGAAGATGTCGATGACCACATCTTTGTGGAACATCTGGCGGAATTCGGTGGCCACTTTCGCGGCATGGACCACGGCCTCGGGATCATCGCCATTCACGTGGAAAATCGGCGCCTCGACCATCAGCGCGATATCCGTCGGATAGGGTGAGGAGCGGCTAAAATGCGGCGCGGTGGTAAAGCCGATCTGGTTGTTTACCACGATATGGATCGTGCCGCCCGTCCGGTGCCCACGCAGACCCGAAAGGCCGAAGCACTCGGCCACAACGCCCTGGCCCGCAAAGGCCGCGTCGCCATGCAGAAGGATCGGCAACACACTGGTGCGGTCGGTATCGCCGTGCTGGTCCTGCTTGGCGCGGGCCTTGCCCAGAACCACGGGGTTCACCGCTTCAAGGTGCGAGGGGTTCGCGGTCAGCGATAGGTGTACGGTATTGCCGTCGAATTCCCGATCCGACGACGCGCCGAGGTGGTACTTCACGTCGCCCGACCCGTCGACATCCTCGGGCTTGAAGCTGCCGCCCTGAAATTCATTGAAAATCGCGCGATAGGGCTTGGCCATCACATTGGCCAGCACCGACAGGCGCCCGCGATGCGGCATGCCAACCACGATATCCTTCACACCCAGCGCGCCGCCGCGCTTGATGATCTGCTCCATCGCGGGGACGAGGCTCTCGCCGCCATCAAGACCGAAGCGTTTCGTGCCCATATACTTGACGTGCAGGAATTTCTCGAACCCCTCGGCCTCGACCAGCTTTGACAGGATCGCCTTGCGCCCTTCACGGGTGAAGGCGATTTCCTTACCGAAGCCTTCGATCCGCTCTTTCAGCCAGCTGGCCTGAACCGGATCGGAAATATGCATGTATTGCAGGGCGAAGGTGCCGCAATAGGTCCGCCGCACGATCTCGACGATCTGCCGCATCGACGCGGTCTGCAGCCCCAACACGTTGTCGATGAAGATCGGGCGATCCATATCGGCATCGGTGAAGCCATAACTTTTCGGGTCCAATTCCGGGTGCGGGGTCTGGTCGCGCATCCCCAGCGGATCCAGATCGGCCACCAGATGCCCCCGGATCCGGTAGGCACGGATGATCATGAGCGCGCGGATCGAGTCCAACACGGCACGCTGGATCTGATCATCGGTCAGCTCGATGCCCTTTTCCTCGGCCTTGGCGGCGATCTTCTTACCTGCCTCCTTCGCCTCGGCGGGGGCGGGCCATTCGCCGGTCAGCGCAGCAGTCAAATCATCACCCGGCATCGGCGGCCAATCACTGCGCGCCCAGCTTGGCCCCTGCGCTTCGGCCTGGGCATCGGCGGGCGTATCCCCCAGCGCCTGGAAGAACTCGGCCCAGCCCGCATCCACCGCCGCCGGGTCCTGGGCGTATCGCGCATACATCTGTTCGAGATATTCCGCATTGTGCCCCTGCATGAAGGAGGAGGCATGGAACAGGTCGTTGGGGGATTGGTCGGTCATTGAGGGACCTCCGGTGAGACTATGTGAACTATGACAGGTGAGAGATATGATTGAATACGGCTGACCTGGTCAGCCGGAAGCTCAGATTCGGCCAGCATCAGATCAAGTGCTGCAAGATCGAACTCGACGGCTGATACCCGGTGACCACCGGCCAAGGCGCCCGTCAGCCGTGTGACAACGCCCGACGAGGTTTGCGTTTCGCGATTAAAGTCGAGTTGCTCCAAGGCGCTCAACAGTTGGTTGGGTCCGGTGAGAACGCAATAAGCTTCACCTTCTGCGATGCCTATGGCCGCGGTGGTATAGGTTTCAAATGTCATCCCGATTTGATCAGGGCCAAGCGCAGAATTTCCCAAGACCGATCCCGCCATGAAACCTGCATTTTGGAATGTATAGCTAAGATCGGAGGCATCGAAATTGAAGGCCGCGATTGCATTGAAGAGCGCAACCAGAGTCGCGCTCTCCGACGCCTGCCAACCGTTTGCCTGAAGTGTGTCGCGCGCTGTCTGTGTCTCTTCGGGCAAGTCAGCGCAAAGCGCCAACGCCGCCGAAACCGCGCTATCTTCGGGCTGAGCGAAGACAGGTAGGCCGGTCAGGGCAGATGCAGCCGCCCAGAACAAAGCAATCGGCAATGTTTTCCGGCCCGCCATATCGGCTATCCGATCGCTTCCAGCACCGCCTCACCCAAGGTCGCGGGGCTGTCGGCCACCACGATCCCGGCGGAGCGCATGGCTTCGATCTTGTCGTCCGCGCCGCCTTTGCCGCCAGCCACAATCGCGCCGGCATGGCCCATACGGCGGCCCGGAGGCGCCGTGCGGCCCGCGATGAACCCGGCGGTCGGCTTCCAGCGGCCCTTCTTCTTCTCATCGGCGAGGAACTGCGCGGCCTCTTCCTCGGCCGAGCCGCCGATCTCACCGATCATGATGATCGATTGCGTCTCGTCATCGGCCAGGAACCATTCCAGCACATCCAGATGTTCCGTCCCCTTGATCGGGTCGCCGCCGATGCCCACACAGGTCGACTGGCCCAGGCCCACATCGGTCGTCTGTTTCACGGCCTCATAGGTCAGCGTGCCCGAGCGGCTGACGACGCCGACGGAGCCGCGCTTGTGGATATGGCCAGGCATGATGCCGATCTTGCAGGCGTCGGGCGTGATAATGCCGGGGCAGTTCGGCCCGATCAGGATGCTCGATGAGCCTTCCAGCGCGCGCTTCACCTTCATCATGTCGAGCACCGGAATGCCTTCGGTGATGCAGCAGATCAGCTCCATCTCGGCATCGATGGCTTCCAGGATCGAATCCGCGGCGAAAGGCGGCGGCACGTAGATCACCGAGGCGTTCGCCTCCGTCATGGCTTTGGCCTCGTGGACCGAGTTGAACACCGGCAGATCCAGATGGGTCATCCCGCCTTTGCCCGGCGTCACGCCGCCGACCATCTTGGTGCCGTAGGCGATGGCCTGCTCCGAATGGAACGTGCCCTGCGAGCCGGTGAAGCCCTGGCAGATCACTTTGGTATTTTCATCGACGAGTACGGCCATGGTCGGTCCTTCGGGTGGTCTATTGAAACAGGATGGCGCTGGTGTCGGGCGCGCTACAGACGATCCCATTGCCAGCATTGAGAAAGAGAAGATCGTAGGTCTCGCCGTCGAGCGTTACGGCGCGCATCGGGCAGCCGAGATTGTCGATGGATGGCTCCGCCGCCCCGATCTGTGCATTGGGAAAGGCGGCGGCCAAATTGTCCGCAACCACCTGCTGCGCGACAGCAAATGGCACAATCTCGGATTGCAGACTGCAGAAGAAATTCGGATGGGTCGGGTTCAGATATCCCATGACACCAAAGGCTTGGAAGGTCGTCGCGTCCAGATCCGTGCCAATGGAGAACCCAGCGGCCTCAAAGCCCGGGACAAGCGTGTTCAACGATCGCGCATGTTCGAAACAGGTGGACACGGCAAGCCACATATTGGTCGCGGCGGCCTGAACCTCATCGGCTGTCTGGGCCGAAGCCACACCAGCGCTGAGGGCGCAGATCAAGGCCGCACGACCGATCATTCGACAGGCTCCAACGGCATCAGCCGCTCAACAAACATGAAGGTCTCGATCCCGTTTGGGCCAGGCCGCGTGCCGACATGGACCACGGCGATCCGGCGCGGGTTCAACTGGCGCGCGCCCAGCAGGGCCGTGCCCTCGGTCGCGCGATAGCGGTCGGGCAGAGGCGCCTCGGTCTCGATCCCTTCGATCTGCAACCCGGCAAGAGCTGCGCTGGCCGCGAGTTCCGTGTGATCGCCATCAAAGGCGATCTCGCACCGGCGGTCGGTTCCTACGGTGGCCGCGCGCCCGATTACCGGCGACGGTTCGGCGTTGGAAAACGGGTCGAGGTCGTAGAAGTCCACCCGCGCGCCAGTCGAGGCGAGCCTTTCCCGTGCCAACGCGGCTGTCAGGAACGGGCTGAAGCAATGGGCCGCAAAGGCGCTGGTCGCGTCTTCGGCAATTGAATGCGTACCGCCAGAAACACGGGTCGCCGCCACCAGCAGCAACGCAAACGCTGCGGCCACGTGGAATACCATGAGCGCCGTCCGTCCCAACTGCATCACCAATCCACCTCTCGGCTGGTCAGGATATACAAACCATCATTGCCCGGTCGCGGATCGATCTGCAGCTCTGTCATCCGCTCATCGACCTGTGCGGCCAGCGCATCAGACAGCGCCGCGGTCACGGTCTCCGGCGCTTCTTCCGACCGAAACACCATCGCACAGCGTTTCCCGGAGGGATTGAACGACAAATCGTAATGCTGGTGGAAAAAGGTCCCCGTCTCAGGATCTTCGACCATCCCCTCCTCGCGCATCAACTCTTGCGCCGCGTCTTGCGTCTCGGTCTCGACACAAATCTCGGCATATAGCTGCGCATAGATCGCGGTTTGCCCGATCACCGCACCGACGCGCGGCGCTTCCGGTATCGCGCTCGCCGCGGTGCCGCCCCAAAAGACGGCCGCCAGCAGCAGCGATCGGGTTGCGGCTAGGCGCACGAGCTTACCCCTTCACCGCCTTCACGATCTTTTCGGCGCCGTCTTTCAGATCATCGGCGGCGATGACGGCAAGGCCGGAGGTGTTGATGATCTCTTTGCCCTTCTCGACATTCGTGCCCTCAAGGCGCACGACCAGCGGCACTTCCAGACCGACTTCCTTCACCGCCGCGATTACGCCCTCGGCGATGATGTCACAGCGCATGATGCCGCCAAAGATGTTCACCAGGATGCCCTTCACATTCGAGTCGGAGGTGATGATCTTGAAGGCTTCGGTCACTTTTTCCTTGGTCGCACCGCCCCCCACATCGAGGAAGTTCGCAGGCTCGGCCCCGTAAAGCTTGATGATGTCCATCGTCGCCATGGCCAGGCCCGCGCCGTTGACCATGCAGCCGATCTCACCATCCAGCGCGATGTAGTTCAGGTCGAATTTCGATGCGGCGAGTTCTTTGGGGTCTTCCTCCGTCTCGTCGCGCAAGGCGGCGATATCGGCATGGCGATAGACGGCATTGCCATCGAAGCCCATCTTCGCGTCCAGGCATTTCAGATCGCCTTTGTCGGTCACGATCAGCGGGTTGATCTCCAGCATCTCCATGTCTTTCTCGACAAACATGGTGTAAAGCTGGCCCATCAGCTTCACGCACTGCTTCACCTGCTGCCCTTCCAGGCCGAGGTTAAACGCGATGCGGCGGCCGTGATAGGGCTGGTACCCGGTGGCGGGATCGACGCTGAAGCTCAGGATCTTCTCAGGCGTGCTTTCGGCGACCTCTTCGATATCCATGCCGCCTTCGGTGGAGGCCACGAAAGATACGCGGCTGGTCTGGCGATCCACCAGCAGCGCCAGATACATCTCGGTCTCGATACCCGAGCCGTCTTCGATGTAGATCCGGTTGACCTGTTTGCCGACCTCACCGGTCTGCTTGGTAACCAGCGTGCGGCCCAGCATCTTCTTGGCTTCATCGGCAGCCTCTTCCACGGATTTGGCCAGACGCACACCGCCCGCCTCACCGGCGTCGGCCTCCTTAAAGGTGCCCTTCCCGCGGCCACCAGCGTGGATCTGCGCCTTCACGACCCACAGCGGCCCATCCATCTCACCGGCGGCGGTCTTGGCATCTTCGGCCTTCAACACCACGCGTCCATCGGAAACTGGGGCGCCATATTGCCGAAGAAGGGCTTTCGCCTGATACTCATGGATGTTCATGGATCTGGTCCGTCTTTGAGGTCTGATTGATCCTTGCTAAACACAACTTACAGATGAAGTGGAACGCTTTTTTCCAACAAATGCAGTGTTTCAGCGGAAAAAGCGACATTTGTGATCACACTCCAAAAACGTGTGATCACAAATTAGCTGCACCTGTCCGGCGACTCACCTGCAAACGCCTCACTGTGACCGGCGCACCGCGCCGGAGCCGGAAACGCGCGGGGGCCATTTACAAACCCGCTCGCGCCACGCCCCATAGCGATAGGTATGAACCGAGATCGCCATGACTGACACCGCCACATCAATTGCAGAGGAACGCGCGGCGATGCAGCGCGCCGAAAAGCGCCAGATGCGGCGGCGGCGGTCTGCAATCTTGCCGCTTTTGTTAGATCTGGTCGAACAGACCGCCCAGGCCGCCGGGAAGCGCCCGTTCTACGTCCAGGTTGGGGCCCATGACGGCGTATTGGGTGACCCGCTCTGCGACCGCACCATCGCGCATAGATGGAGCGGTTTGCTGTTGGAACCCTCAGCCATTTATTACGATCAGCTTTGCGCACTCTATCCGGATCGCCCAGATATGATCATTCGCAACCTCGGCGTATCGGCGAAGAAAGAAAAGCTGACCCTGTTTCGCGTCGATGAGGCCCACCGCGCCGCCTATCCTTTTTCGATCGCGGGATGCGCCAGCCTGAACCGAAAGCTTCTGCTGGACCACATGATGCGACATAGCGCCGAGGCCGACGCGCATATCTGCACCGAAACGGTTCAGCTTGATCCCCTGCGCACTGTCTTGCGGCGCGAGAAGATCACCCGGATCGACATGCTGATCGTCGATGTCGAAGGCCATGAAATCGAGGTGTTCGATAGCTTCGACCTGTCCAAAGCCGCGCCACGCTTAATCTGGTATGAACATAAACATTTGGCACGTCAGGCCAATCGCGCTTTGATGAGCCGGTTTTTGGATGAAGGCTACAAGCCCGCCCGTGTCGGACAGGACACCGCCGTTCTGCACCCCAGCCTTGCGACGGAGGGGGTCGTGACAACGCTCGTGGAATTGGGTGCGACGCTGGCGAAGCCCTAACACATGAAAAAGCCCGCCCCAGAGGGGACGGGCCAAACTAAAACGATTGGGTGTTGTCAGCCCAGCGTCTCATCGATTGCCTTGCAGGCATCGACCAGACCTTTGACCGCATCGACGGAATTGTCGAACATCGCCTGCTCATCCTTGCTGAGCTTCACGTCGACAATGCGCTCGATCCCACCTTTGCCGATCACGGTGGGTACGCCGACATACATGCCCTTCAGCCCCAGTTGGCCGTCACAATAGGCCGCGCAGGGCAGAACCCGTTTTTGGTCTTTCAGGTAGGCTTCAGCCATTTCGATGGCCGATGTGGCAGGCGCATAGAAAGCCGAGCCGGTTTTCAGCAGACCCACGATCTCGGCGCCGCCATCCCGGGTGCGCTGAACGATGGCATCGAGTTTCTCCTGCGTGGTCCAGCCCATCTCGACCAGATCAGGCAGCGGAATACCGGCCACCGTGGAATAACGCACCGAGGGCACCATCGTGTCGCCATGGCCACCCAGCACAAAGGCGGTGACATCCTTCATCGACACGTCGAATTCTTCGGCCAGGAAATGGCGGAACCGCGCGCTGTCGAGCACACCGGCCATGCCGCAGACCTTCTCATGGGGCAGACCCGAAAACTCGCGCAGCGCCCAGACCATCGCATCCAGCGGGTTGGTGATACAGATCACAAAGGCATTCGGCGCGTTGTCGCGGATGCCTTCGCCGACCGATTTCATGACTTTCAGGTTGATGCCCAGCAGGTCATCGCGGCTCATGCCCGGCTTGCGCGGTACACCGGCGGTGACGATGCACACATCCGCGCCGGCGATATCGGCATAATCGTTGGTGCCCTTCAGCTTGGCATCGAATTTCTCAGACGGGCCCGATTCTGCAATGTCGAGCGCTTTGCCCTGTGGCACGCCTTCGGCAATGTCGAACAGGATGACATCGCCCAGTTCTTTAAGGGCGGCAAGGTGGGCGAGCGTGCCCCCGATTTGTCCCGCGCCGATCAGCGCAATCTTCGGTCTGGCCATATTATTTAGGTCCTCGGTCCGGTGTTTTGTCCGGCGGAGGGGTAGCGCCACGGCCCGCGGCGCGCAAGGGCGCGCTGCGCGACCGATAGCCTCAAGGCCCGCGAAACAGCCTACAGATCTTCGCCCACAGGTTGTGGAGAATGGGTTTCAAAATGCTCCCCCGAGGCCATCAGACAGGCCCGGCCATCGGCCATCGTCACAATAATCGTCCAGGTCCCGGTCTCCTCGGACACATAGAATTCCATGATCCGATTATGTGGGGCCAGGCCCATACCGTGGACCTGTTCGCCATAGCGTCCGGTCAAGGCGGCCACCACCGTATCGCGTTCCGCACACAACATGCGGGGCCCAAAGCCCTGGGCGTTGACGGGTGCTGCAACGCTCAACCCGGTGGCCAGGGCAAGTGAAATCAAGATACCTTTCATGTCTTTGTCCTTTCCTCAGTCAGGCCGCCGCGATCCAGTGCGGGCCCGGTTCCGTGACAAGACATTCCTCCGATCCGACGCGCTTCGCGGCACCGTGATCCGACCAGCCTGCGCCTTATCCTTTAATTTTAGGTGAATTCTCAGGCTTCACCGTTCGGAGGTTTCGCAATTGTCGCAACGGGGCCAAATTCTGCGCCGCAGCATTGCCCTTGGCCCGTCGCTTGGCCTAAAGTCCGGCGCAACCGCAAGCCACCCAATGAGCCCGCCCATGTCTTTGACCGCCCGCCCCTATCGCTCGGTTCTGTACATCCCGGCCTCGCGCGAACGCGCGCTGGAAAAAGCCAAAGGCCTGGCGACCGACGCCATCATCTTCGACCTCGAAGATGCCGTCGCGGTCGATGAAAAGGCGGCCGCGCGGGTGACATTGGCCGCCGCGCTGACACAGGGCGGGTTCGGACCACGGGCGCAGATTGTGCGGATCAACGGGTTCGATACGGAATGGGGCGCCGACGATCTGGACGTCATCGCCGCCGCCGCGCCGCAAGCGGTGCTGTTGCCGAAAGTGAACAGCGCACAGGATATCGCGGATCTCGCCGCACGACTGGACGCTCGGCCCGACACCTCTGAGACCCAGATTTGGGCGATGATGGAAACGCCGCTCGGCATCTTGAACGCCGCCGAGATCGCCGCAGCCCCGCGGATGGCGGGCTTTGTGATGGGCACAAATGATCTGGCCAAAGACCTGAACGCGCGCAATCGCGCTGCGATGGTCACCTCGCTTCAAATTTGCCTGCTGGCCGCCCGCGCCCATGGGTTGGTCTGCATCGACGGCGTTTACAATGCCTTCAAGGACGAGGACGGATTGCGCGCTGAATGCACCGAAGGTCGCGATTTCGGCTTTGACGGCAAAACCCTGATCCACCCCGCTCAATTGGCCATCGCCAATGCCGCCTTCGCGCCGTCCGAGGCTGAGATTGACCTGGCCCGCCGCCAGATCGACGCCTGGCGCGACGCCAATGCCAAGGGCGAAGGCGTGGCCGTGGTCGATGGGCGCATCGTGGAAAATCTGCATATCGTCACCGCCGAGGCGACCCTGGCCAAGGCTGACGCCATTGCCGCGCTGGAGGCCGCATGATGGCCTGGCTTGCGCTGATCGCAGGTGTCGCCCTGTGGTGGGGGGCGCATCTGTGGAAACGTGTAGCGCCCGAATCCCGCGCCAGGTTCGGCGACCCCGGCAAGGGGATCGTCACCGGTCTGCTGGTTTTGGCGATCGTTCTGATGACACTCGGCTATCGCGGCGCGGAGGGCGCGTTTTTCTGGGGCCGCTCGCCCGCCCTGGTCGGCATCAACAACCTGCTGATGCTGCTGGCCTTCTATCTCTTCGCTTCATCGGGCCCGAAAACCCGCATCACCCGGGTGGTGAAGAACCCGCAGCTGACGGCGTTCAAGATCTGGGCAGCGTCCCACCTGCTGGTGAACGGCGATGTGCCCTCCTTCGTTCTGTTCGGCGGCCTGCTGGCTTGGGCCGTGGTCGAGGTGATTGTCCTGAAACGCGCCGGCGTTCCTTGGGAGCCGCCCCACCCCGCCCCGATCAAGAAAGAGGTCACCGCCATTGTCGCCGCCATCGTGGCCACCATTGTCGTCATGCTGATCCATTACTGGCTCGGCGTTGTGCCCTGGGGATAGACCGTGCAGATCTACCGCCTGCTGACCGAGGATGACACCTCGGCCTTTTGCCATAAAGTGTCCGAGGCGCTGTCCAAGGGCTGGGTGCTGCATGGCGATCCGACCATGGCCTTTGACAGCGCCCGTGGTGTGATGCGCTGCGCCCAGGCCGTCACCAAGGATATCGACACCCCCTATTCCCCCGACATGAAGCTGGGCCAACAATAATGACCAAGACCAATCAAGGCTATTTCTTCGAGGATTACCGCGTCGGCCAAGTGCTGGACCATGCCACGCCACGCACCCTGCATGACGGGGATGTGGCGATGTATCAATCGCTCTATGGCCCGCGCTTCGCCCTGCAATCGTCGTGGGATTTCGCCTCGCAGCTTGGGTTCAAGAATCCGCCGCTGGACGATCTGATCACGTTTCACACCGTCTTCGGCAAAACGGTCCCCGATATCTCGCTGAATGCCGTCGCCAATCTGGGCTATGGCGAGGGGCGGTTCCTTAGCCGCGTTGAGTCCGGGGATACGATCCGCTCGACCTCTGAGATCATTGGCCTGAAGCAAAACTCCAACGGCAAGACCGGGATCGTCTGGGTGCGCACCAAGGGCTATGCCAATGGCGACCGCCCGGTGCTGGACTATGTGCGCTGGGTGATGGTGCGCAAACGCGATGCCGATGCGCCCGCGCCCGATCCGGTGGTACCAGAACTGGCCCCCACCGTGCCCGCCGCCGACCTCTACGTGCCCGAGGGGCTCGATTGGGCCGCCTACGATTTCACCGCCGCCGGGGAACCGCATCGCTGGGGCGATTATCAGGTGGGCGAGATCATCGACCATGTCGACGGCGTCACCCTGACCGATCCCGAACACATGATGGCCACGCGCCTGTGGCAGAACACGGCGAAGGTGCATTTCGACGTGACCGCGCGGCCCGACGGCAACCGCCTGATCTATGGCGGGCATATCATTTCAATGGCGCGCGCGCTGTCGTTCAACGGGCTGGGCAATGCGCAGTTGATCGCGGCGATCAATGCGGGCTCCCACGCCAATCCAGCCATGGCGGGTGACACGATCCGCGCCTGGTCCGAGGTGTTGGACAAAGCCGAAACCGAAACGCCCGGGGTCGGCGCCCTGCGGCTGCGCCTGGTCGCGACGAAAGGTGAGGCCGGTGCGCTGCGCGGCGACGATGGAAAATACCTACCCGACGTGCTGCTCGACCTTGATTATTGGGCGTTGATCCCGACCTAGGCGGCCCTTGCCAAGTCCCTTGCCTTGGGCAAATCTGTCCCAAACTGGGGGACACATATGTCGAAATGGATCAATGCGGGCACCATGCTCGGCGGGGCCAGTGGCGCCGTGGCGGCCGCCGCCGCGGTCTGGCAATTGGCACAGCCCGGCCCGATAGACAGCGCCGATGGCGTGGTGGCGGCCTTGAACGGCATCCGAGAGGCCATCGAAGCGGGCAATGTCGACCTCACAGCGCCTGAGGTGCAGGCTCAGGTGGCCGAGGCCGCGCAACCCGTGGCCGGGCTACTGGCGCGCAATCTCAACGCCTTGTCCAGTGATGAGGTGCTGGCCCTGGGCGGCATGGCCGATGCGGCGCCGGGCGAATCCGTCGAATTGCGCCTGTCCGATGGCAGCTTCACCCGGATCACCTTCAATGGCTGGAACAACACGCCGCCCAACGCGGTTCTATGGTTCGAAGGCGAGCGTGTGATCACAAATAGTGGATGGCAAACGGCGCTCGGACCCGACGACTCCTGCATTCTCGCCTTTGTCGGCCCTACCCGCGACCCAGAGCCCCTCGGCCGTTTCCAAGTCACCTGTCCATAACGCAGAATTTTGTGATCACAGCATTAAATCTTGTGATCACACTTAACCTTTCTGCGGCGTTAAGCCCCACAATTGTCGGTATTTTGAAGGCACGCGCCCGTGACAGCGGCGCGAAACTTGCTATTGATAATGAAACGACCGGCATCCGCCAGACCTGACGGCTCAACCTAAGGGGGACTCCAGCCATGGCCGACGTGAACCGAGGCAACCGCCCGCTCTCACCGCATCTGACGATCTATCGTCCACAGCTGAACTCCATGACCTCGATCCTCGTGCGGATCACCGGCAACGCGATGCTGATCTCGGCCATGCTGGTCGTCTGGTGGCTGATGGCCGCTGCGTCCGGCGCCGAATACTTCACGACCGTCGATGGGCTGATCACCAGCGTCCTGGGCGATATCGTGATGACACTCAGCGTTTTGGGCCTCTGGTATCACGCGCTTGGCGGGCTGCGTCACCTGATCTGGGATACGGGGCGCGGGCTGGACATGGAAACCGCCGACCGCATGGGCTGGGGCATGATCATCGGGTCTGTCGCGCTGACCTTCCTCACGTTGATTGCGATTTAAGGGGCGGATGATGGCATTTGTAACAGACCGCAAACGCGTCACTGGCCTGGGCTCCGCCCGCGGTGGCACAGCGCAACACTGGACCATGACGGTGACCTCGGTTGCGCTGCTGGTCCTGACACCCTTCTTTCTGGGTGTGATCGGCCCGCTTCTGGGCGCCGCATATGACGATGTTATTGCGACCCTTGGTCGCCCGATCCCCGCTGCGATTGTCGCGGCCTATCTTGTCGTCGGGATGCACCACCTGCGCTACGGCATGCAGGTGTTGGTCGAAGATTATACGGGCGGGCTGACCCGCAAGATCGCGATCATTGTGACGACCATTCTCAGCTACGGGCTCGCCGCTGGCGGGCTGGTGGCCTTGATGCAAATTGCTTTGTGAGGGTTTGAAATGAAAGACATGTCCTCCACCGCCTATGACGTGACCCACCACACCTATGATGTTGTCGTCGTGGGCGCCGGTGGCTCTGGCCTACGCGCAACGCTGGGTATGGCCGAACAGGGCCTGAAAACAGCTTGCGTGTCCAAGGTGTTCCCGACCCGCTCGCACACGGTTGCGGCCCAGGGTGGCATCGCAGCCAGCCTGGGGAATATGGGCCCGGACCACTGGCACTGGCATATGTACGACACCGTGAAAGGCTCGGACTGGCTGGGTGATACCGACGCGATGGAATACCTCGCCCGCGAGGCGCCCAAGGCCGTCTACGAGTTGGAACACTACGGCGTGCCGTTTTCCCGCACCGAAGAAGGCAAGATCTACCAGCGCCCCTTCGGCGGCCACACGACCGAGTTCGGCGAAGGCCCTCCAGTGCAGCGCACCTGCGCCGCCGCTGACCGCACGGGCCACGCGATCCTGCACACGCTCTACGGCCAATCGCTCAAGAACGACGCGGAATTCTTCATCGAGTATTTCGCGACCGATCTTCTGATGAACGATGACGGCGAATGCGTCGGCGTCGTGGCCTGGAAGCTCGACGACGGCACGATTCACGTGTTCCATTCCAAGATGTGCGTGCTGGCCACGGGCGGCTATGGTCGTGCCTATTTCAGCGCGACGTCTGCCCATACCTGCACCGGGGATGGAGGTGGGATGGTGGCGCGTGCGGGCCTGCCGCTCCAGGATATGGAATTCGTGCAGTTCCACCCCACCGGCATCTACGGTGCTGGCTGTCTGATCACCGAAGGCGCGCGCGGCGAAGGCGGCTATCTGACCAATTCCGAAGGCGAGCGGTTTATGGAGCGTTATGCGCCCACCTACAAAGACCTCGCCTCGCGCGACGTGGTCAGCCGCTGCATGACAATGGAAATCCGCGAAGGCCGCGGTGTGGGCGAGAATGGCGACCACATTCACCTGCACCTGAACCACCTTCCGCCCGAAACGCTGAACCTGCGCCTGCCTGGGATCTCGGAAAGCGCCCGGATCTTTGCGGGCGTGGACCTGACCAAGGAACCGATCCCGGTTCTGCCCACAGTGCACTACAACATGGGCGGCATTCCGACGAATTATTGGGGTGAGGTGCTGAACCCGACGCAAGACGATCCCGACCGCATCGTGCCTGGCCTGATGGCCGTGGGCGAGGCGGGATGCGCCTCGGTCCATGGGGCGAACCGCCTGGGCTCGAACAGCCTGATTGACCTCGTGGTCTTTGGCCGCGCCGCCGCGATCAAGGCGGCCGAGGTTGTGGACCCCGAGGCCACCAATCCCGATGTCCCAAAGGCCGAGATTGACAAAGCCCTGAACCGCTTCGACAGCATCCGTTATGCTGATGGTGGCACGCCGACCGCCGAGCTGCGGCTTGAAATGCAGAAGACCATGCAGGCCGATGCCGCCGTGTTCCGCACCGACAAGACGCTCGCCGAGGGTTTGGAGAAGATGACCGGGGTGGCGGGCAAGCTGGATGATCTGGCCGTGACCGACCGGTCGCTGATCTGGAACTCGGACCTGATGGAAACGCTGGAGCTGACCAACCTGATGCCCAACGCGCTGGCCACCATCGCCGGGGCCGAGGCGCGCAAGGAAAGCCGTGGCGCCCATGCACACGAGGATTATCCCGACCGTGACGATGAAAACTGGCGCGTCCACACGTTGGCCGTCGTCGACAACGACAAGGTCGATCTGGATTACCGCCCGGTGCATTTGAACCCGCTGATGGGTCACAACGAAGGCGGCATCGATCTGGACAAGATCAAGCCAAAGGCGCGGGTCTATTGATGCGCTGGTTGCTCATCTGCCTTGTTGTCGCGGGCGGCGCTGCATCGGCGCTGACCGAACGGGAGATATTGGTCGGCATGCTCATGACCGAGATGACGTCGCAGGGCATTCCGGAGACGATGGCCATGGATATGGTGCCCTGCTTCATGGACCGGCTGACCGATCAGCAGGTGACATCCCTGATCGAGGCCGATGACGATACGGAACGTGAGCAGATCATCAACGCCATGGCAGATCCCGAGGGAGCCGAGCTGTGCGCGCTTCTGGCAATGTCCCAATGATACGCGCGCTTCCCTTGATCCTGCTGCTGGCGGGACCGGCCGCGGCCCAAAGCGACCAAGACCGCGCCTTGGACAATCTGCTGACCCACAACAAGCATGCTGATCTGTCCGAGGCAGAGAATATCGCACAGGCGCTGGCATGGATCGATTGCTTGGCGGAGGATGACCTGGCCACCCTGGCCCAGGCGCAATCGGCCTCTGAGGTATCGGTCGTCCTCGCGTTTGTGCCCGTTGAAACCGCCATGTGTACAATCCAGAGGGGTCAGGCCGAATGATCCGGTATCTCCTTCTCCCTTGTGTTGCCTTTGGCCTGTCCGCCTGCGTCGGCAACGTCCAAGGGGCGGCCGATCAGGTCGCGCGGGACCAGGCGCGCCTTGTCGTCAATTCCGAGATCGCCCGCCGCGCGCCCGGTGTCGATGTGCAGGCTCTGACCGATTGCGTGATCGACAACGCCTCGGCCAGTGAGATCGTGACCATCGCGGGCGGTTATGCCGTCGGCAATACCTCTGCGGCCAGCAATACGATCACCGGCATTCTGGAGCGGCGCGACACGATCCGCTGCACCGCAGGCGCTTACTTCGACACATCCTTCCGGGGACTTGCCGGATGATCCTGCGCGCGCTTCCCCTGCTTGTCGCGGCGCTCGCGGCGCTCGCGGCGTGCGGCCCACCGCAGCCGATGACAATGGCCCGCGCACAGCGGCTATGCGCGGACGAGGCGCGCCTGGCCGACGGGTTCGCCGGGCGGGTCGGGGTCGGCGGCGGATCGGAAGGGTTTGGCGCCACCGGCTCGCTGACCGTGACAAACGATATCTTCAACCCACAATCCGAAGACGAGGCCCGGCGCAACTGCGTCACCCGCCGCCTGAACGGCGATGACGGCCCGCCGCGCCGTCCGACCTTCGCGATTTCCATCGGCGGGGATTCGTTTTGATCCACCGCCCAGCCATTTCCGCGCCCCCAGACCGGCGCGCAGCTAAATCCTGCAAGGAGCCCAACCATGGTTGAACTCGCACTCCCCAAGAATTCTCGCATCACCACGGGGAAAACCTGGCCCAAGCCCGAAGGCGCCACCAATCTGCGCAAGTTCCAGATCTACCGCTGGAACCCCGATGACGGCAAAAACCCCTCGGTCGACACCTATTGGGTCGATATGGATACCTGCGGGCCGATGGTTCTGGACGCGCTGATCAAGATCAAGAACGAGATCGACCCGACGCTGACCTTCCGCCGATCCTGCCGCGAGGGGATTTGCGGATCCTGCGCGATGAATATCGACGGGATCAACACGCTGGCCTGTATCTACGGCATGGATGAGGTTAAGGGCGATGTGAAGATCTATCCCCTGCCCCATATGCCCGTGGTCAAGGACCTGATCCCCGACCTGACGCATTTCTACGCCCAGCATGCCTCGATCATGCCGTGGTTGGAAACCAAGACCCGCCGCCCCGAGAAGGAGTGGAAGCAATCCGTGGAAGACCGCGAAAAGCTTGACGGTCTCTATGAATGCGTCATGTGCGCCTGTTGCTCGACCTCCTGCCCGTCCTATTGGTGGAACGGCGACCGGTATCTGGGGCCAGCCGCGCTGCTGCACGCCTATCGCTGGATCATCGACAGCCGCGATGAAGCCACTGGAGAGCGCTTGGATGAGCTGGAAGACCCGTTCAAGCTCTACCGCTGTCACACGATCATGAACTGCACTAAGACCTGCCCCAAAGGCCTGAACCCGGCCAAGGCGATCGCATCGATCAAAAAAATGATGGTCGAACGGCAGCTCTAAAGCGGCACTCACCTGCAACAGAACGGGCGTTTCTGGCATGGCCGGGGCGGTCTGCTTGACAGATTCCCGTTCCTGCATGCCACTTGATCACGCCGTCTGAAGCGCGGGTCCGCAACACGCGTGGCGCCCATCGATGCGGCCAAGGGGGGCAGGGCACGCAATGGGCCATTATGTGACAATCGAGAACGCCCTGATCGTGCCCGGCCAGAAACGCTCGGACGGTCTGGGTGTGCTGGATGCCAGCGGCGCATTTGTACCTGAAAGCATCATCTGGCGCATGGATGCGCCTCTGTTCGAACCGCCAATCCCCGTTGAGCCCGAGGCCGAACTGGCCGGAACCCACTTGTTCGGCGGGATCATGTCCTGGCATTTCGGGCATTTCCTTGTGGAAAGCCTGTCGCGGCTATGGCCCTTGCACAGCCAGCATGACGATCTGGCCTCCGTCCTGTTCGTGCCCAAGGGACCGGCGGACAAGCAACGCTCGGAAACCCGGTTTCAACGCGAAGTGCTGGATATCATCGCGCCGGATATCCCGCGAGAGGTCCTGACCCGTCCAACCCGTGTGGAACGTCTGATCGTGCCTGAACAGGGCTTTGGCACCGCGCAATTGGAAACCGGCACCGCCGCCTTCCGCGCCTTCATCAAAAGCCGGGCCTGGCCCGCCCCCAATCCGGATGCACCGAAATGCATCTATGTGTCCCGCGCCGATCTGAACCCGCAAAAGAAGGGCCGGATCATTGGGGATACGAACCTCGCCGATTTCCTTGCGCGGCGCGGCTATCATGTCGTGCATCCGCAAAAACTCAACGCCCATGATCAATTGGCGCTCTATCGTGGGGCGCGGCGGCTGATCTTCGACGACGGCTCCGCCCTGCATCTCTTTGGCCTGGTCGCCGAGACTGATCAAACCGTCGCCAGCATTCAACGTCGCCTGCCGCAGGATGGCAAAGCCGTGGGCGAACGGCAATTGCGCAGCTTTGCCGAGACCGATTTGAAAGTGTTCGATGCGGTGCTGCGCGATTGGCGCCCGAAACGGGCGGACAGGCCGACCTCCCAGAGCGATGGGGAGCTGGATGCGCGGCATCTGTTCGAGGCATTGCGCGGTTATGGTGCGACCCAAGAGGGCGACACACCCGAAGATCTCGGCCTGCCGACACCTGCCGAGGCCGCCGCCAGCGCCACGCAGATGGGCTATATCCCGGTCGAGCGCGATGTGGCACTGCCCTCTCCACCCGCCCTATCGCGGTTCTGGGGGATCGAGATCCCCGATGGCCCCCATCTCAATACGCGCAAGATCCGCTCGCTGCGCGATGGGTTCTATGAACGCCAAGAGGTGCGCAATGCGCTTGCGCATTTTGGTCCAAGCGACAGGGTTCTGGAACTGGGCGCAGGCGCAGGCATCGTCGGCACCACCGTTGCTGTGAATTGCCAGGTCGAGGCACTGCTCAGCTTCGAGGCCAATCCCCGGATGGTGCCCGTCGCCCAGGCGCTCTACGCGCGAAACAACCTTTCCAATCGGGCCGAGGCGCGCCACGCTGTCCTGGTCGCCGATCCCGATGCGCCGACCACCCTGCCCTTCGCAATCGCCGAGGATTATCTTGGCTCAAAGCTTGCGAATGGATCGGACATCCCCTTGCCCACGGCGCAGATCGCTCAGGTTTCGACGGTCCAATTGTCTGATATCGTGGCAGAATTTCACCCGACCGCCTTGTTGATGGATATCGAAGGGGCTGAACTGCCCTTTCTGCAAAGCGCCGATCTGTCCCCGTTTCGCGCCATCGTTGTGGAACTGCATCGCGGTATCTATGAGCGCGCGGGGATGCGCGCCTGCCGCGCAGCCCTGAAAGCGGCGGGCCTCCGGCAGGTGCCGGATTATTGCCGCCGCGGCGTCGACACATGGATCCGTGATCCATGAGCGGATGGTTTTCCAGACCGGATCGCATAGGATAAATGCATGAATTACGACACGATCATCATTGGTGCGGGGCTGTCCGGTCTGGTCGCCGCGTTTCACGCCGCCGAACGGGGCCGTCAGGTCGCGCTGGTGGATATGGAGGGGCCGCAAAGCCTGGGCGGGCAAGCCTGGTGGAGCCTTGGTGGCCTCTTCATGGTCGACACCCCCGAACAGCGGCGCCTGGGCCTGCGCGACAGCCGCGATCTGGCGGCGGCGGATTGGTACGGTTCGGCGCAATTCGACCGGCCCGAAGATGCGATCCCGCGGCAATGGGCCGAAGCCTATCTGGACTTTGCTGCCGGTCCCATGCGCGGCTATCTCCATGATCTGGGTCTGCGCTGGTTTCCCATTGTCGGCTGGGCCGAACGCGGCGGCGCCCATGCCAATGGTCACGGCAATTCCATCCCCCGCTTCCATGTTACCTGGGGCACCGGCACCGGCCTCGTAACGCCCTATGCCGACCGGGTGCGCGCCCATCCCAACATCACCTTGCACTTCCGCCACCGCGTCACCGATTTGACCCTCACAAACGGCGCTGTCACCGGCGTGACAGGCGAGGTTCTGGCCGATGACGATGCCGTGCGCGGGGCCTCCACCAACCGCGAGGTCACCGGCGCCTTTGCCTTCACCGCCGGTACGGTCGCCGTGACCAGCGGCGGGATCGGCGGCAATCACGATCTGGTCCGCGCCGCCTGGCCGCGCGACCGGCTGGGGCCACCCCCGATCCATATGGTCTCGGGCGTGCCCGATTATGTGGACGGGCAGATGGCGCAGGTCGCTCAAGCCTCCGGCGCCGCCGCGATCAACGGCGACCGGATGTGGCACTATACCGAGGGCTTGCGGAATTGGGATCCGATCTGGCCCAATCACGGCATCCGCATCCTGCCCGGCCCCTCATCGATGTGGTTCGATGCCGAGGGCACAAGGCTGGAGGCGCCCTGTTTCCCAGGCTTTGACACGACCAGCACCCTGAAACGCATCCTGCAAACCGGCCACGACCATTCCTGGTTCATCCTGACCCAATCGATCATCGAGAAAGAGTTTGCGCTGTCGGGCAGCGAACAGAACCCCGATCTGACCTCGGGCAAATGGTCCGCCGTCCTGCGCGAACGGCTGGGCAAAGGCGCCACCGCGGCGGTCGAGGCGTTCAAGGAGAAGGGCGAGGATTTTGTGGTCGCCCAGGATCTGGACACGCTGATCGCGGGCATGAACAAAATCACCCCGCAGGCGCCGCTCGACCTCGCCCGCATCCGGTCTCAGATCGAGGCGCGCGATGCGCAACTAACCAACAAGGTTTCCAAAGATGCACAGATCAACGCGATGCGCGCGACCCGCAAATATATCGGCGACAAGCTGATCCGCGCCGCCAAACCGCATCGCATCCTCGATCCCGCCCATGGCCCGCTGATCGCGGTGCGGCTCAACATCATCACGCGCAAATCGCTCGGCGGGCTGCATACGGACCTGACAGGGCAATGCCTCCGGGCGGACGGCACTCCCTTGCCCGGCCTTTTCGCGGCGGGTGAGGCGGCCGGGTTCGGCGGCGGCGGCTATCACGGCCACAACGCGCTAGAGGGCACATTTCTGGGCGGCTGCATCTTCTCGGGCAAAGTGCTGGGCGAGACCCTGTAAACACCTGAAAATCTGCACATCTCCTGCACATGTGGCGATGGCGGCGGCGCTAGAACCCTCTCAGATAATCCGTAGGAGGGTATTATGCGTGGTCTTGGAACCCGTTTCTTAATTGTGGGCCTGTTGGCCCTTTTGATGGCGATTCCGGTCTTTTCTGTTTCCAATATCGTGCAGGAGCGGTCGCGCCTGGCCGATCGCACATTGGACGAGGTCGGCGATGAATGGGGCGGCGCGCAGTTGCTGTCGGGGCCCATCCTGATCGTGCCGGTGCAAGGCCCGGTGCAGGTCTCGCAACAGGTCGAGATCACCGACCCCGATACCGGCGAAACCCGAACCGACAGTCGCCTGGTCACACGCGTCCAACGCACCGGATCGATCTATCTGATGCCCGAGACCTTTACCCTCGACATCGCGACCGAGACAGAGATCCGGTCGCGCGGTCTGTTCAACGTGCCGGTCTTCCAGGCCACGGCGCAGATGGCGTTTTCCTATGACCTTGAGACCGCCGAGGGCCAGTTGAACCCGCAGGAAACGATCCTGTGGGATCTGGCCCAATTGCGGGCGACGGTGTCGCAAAACCGTGCGCTGCGGGGTGAGGCCAGCTTGTTGGCAGACAACCTGGCCATCGCGCTCGAGCCGCGCTCGGACGGGATCGCGGGGGTCATCGCCAATTTGGGCGATCCGCGCGATCACGACAGCTACGCGCTGACCCTAGGCTTCAATGGCGCCGCGGATCTGCGCGCCACGCCGATGGGCCGCAACTCCACCGTGACGATCACCTCTGACTGGCCGCATCCCAGCTTTTATGGGGCCTTTCTGCCCAGCGAACATGTGATTGATGAGACCGGGTTCACCGCCACTTGGCAGATCCCACACCTCGCCCGCGCCTTGCCGCAAGCCTCACGCGAAGATCACGACCAGACCGCCCGCAACCAGTCGGCCTTCGGCCTGCGCTTCTTTCAGCCCAACGACTTTTATCAGAAAGCCTATCGTGCAGCCCGCTACGGCCTGCTGTTCATTGGTCTGACCTTCCTGACCGTTCTGCTGGTCGAAGGCCGCACGAAACGGCCGGTCCATCCGGTGCAATATATCCTGATCGGCCTGGCGCAATCGACCTTTGTCCTGCTGATGGTATCCTATGCCGAACAGATCGGCTTTGGCGCGGCCTATCTGCTGTCGGCGGGCGCGACGACGGCGCTTCTGACGCTGTTCGGCGCGGTGGGGCTGAAGCTGGGCAAGCGCAGCCTGATCCTGGGGCTGATGCTGGCGATCACTTATAGCGTACTCTACCTGATCTTGCGCTCAGCCGATTATGCGCTGTTGGCCGGATCGACCCTTGCGTTCCTGGCCCTGGCGCTCACCATGTATCTGACACGGAACGAGGATTGGTATGGCCCGCCCCGGGATCCGTCGAAGACGCTCTTCGGCGGGCTGCGGCGGACCAATCCGCAGCAGAAGGCCCCAGAGAATGCCAAACCGACGCCCCAAAGTCAGTCCCCCGCCCCCTGATGCAGAGGCCCGCAGGGCGGTGGCGCCGGTGATCTGCTACGATCCGGCAACGCTGCCCGACCCGGTCGCGATCGGCCCCGCCATCCCGGTGGGGCCGATTGCCACGACCATCGCCGCCCCCCGCGATGCGGCGACGTTCCAGGCCAGGGCGGGCCAGACGATCCGCATCACCTCGGTCGAGGGGCCGCAGGTCGGTGATCTCAATCTCTGGAACGCCCATGACCTGTCCGAGCGGTTTTTCTCGGGCAAAACCCGCGCGCTGCACGGCACCCATGTGACCGCGGGCGATGTGCTCTGGTCATGCCTGCCACATCTGCGCGCCATGGCGACGATCACCCATGACAGCTTGGATTGGTACGGCATCGATGCCTTTGGCGGGGCGGTCCACGATGTGATCGGCACACGCTGCGACCCCTATACCAATGCGCTTCTGCACAGCGGTGACCAGTACCATTATTGCTGCCATTCCAACCTGACACGCGCCCTGGCCGATGCGACAGGCCTGCCCCTGAACGAAGCGGAGGGACACGTTCATGACGTACTGAACGTCTTCATGTGCACCGGCTTCACGCGCGACACCGGTCAGTATTTCATGAAGGCAAGCCCGGTCCGCCCCGGCGATGTGCTTGAGTTGCGCGCCGAGATCGACCTGCTGGGCGCGCTTAGCGCCTGCCCCGGCGGCGATTGCGGGGCGGAGCATTCCTCGGACGTCACACCCTGCTATCCGCTGCAGATCGAGGTCTTCGACACCGCCCATACGGCAGACCAAGGTATCTCACCCGCAAACACCTACGACCGCTCCCACGGTCGCGCGTAGACGGGGGCCTCCGCCTTCTTGTTTGGCAAAGCCAAACGCGTCGGCGGACCCGGCACCTCGCGCTGCGCGCATCGGTGCGGGGTCGCTGTGCTAACCAGCCCAATGGCCACCGGAACGCTCTTATCCAAACGCGCGGCATTGCCTGACGGGGCGGAGACGGCGGGGTGGGAGGGTTGGCGACGGCTCCGCCCCGTCAGCCACGGCCTGCCATCGCGGGGCAAACCTCACATTCTGATTTACCCGTAAATCTCAATCCCAGGCCAGGTCGCGCCCCCATATCGGGCGCCATGGGCAAAGCCAGCGGGCAAAAGCCGCTCAATCTCGGCAAGATCCGCAGCACTCAACGCAATCTCATCGGCACCCGCAAGATCCCTCAGATGCGACGCGCTGCGTGTTCCCGGGATCGGAACAATGTAATCGCCTTGCGCCAAAACCCAGGCCAGCGCAGTCGCAGCGGTGGACCATCCCTTCTCCGCACAAAACGCCTTGAACCCCGCAATAGCCTCCAGATTGGCCTGATAATTCGGGTCCGAGAACCGCGGCGACCCCTTACGAAAATCATTGTCGCGGAAGCTGTCGCGCCCGGCAAACGCATCGCTCAGCATCCCGCGCGCCAAGGGCGAGAAGGCTACAAACGCCACACCCAATTCCGCGCAGGTCTGCAGCATTCCCAGCTCTGGCTGACGCGTCCACAGCGAATATTCCGACTGAACGGCGGCCACGGGATGGACGACATGGGCGCGGCGCAAGGTAAACGGTGCGATCTCGGAGAAGCCGACCGCCCCGATCAGACCTTCTTCCACAAAGCCCGCCATCGTCTCCATCACCGTTTCGACCTCAATCGTGTGGTCCCGGCGATGGACATAGTAAAGCTCAACCCGGTCGCGCCCCAACCGGGTCAACGAGCCTTCAAGCGACGCGCGCAGCCGATCCTTCGCGTTGGAAAAGTGCCGCTCGGGCTGCCGATAGATCCCACCTTTCGTGGCCAGCGTCACCTGCGCGCCGGTCTGGGCCAGGAACCGCCCGATCACCGTTTCGCTGACGCCATCGCCATAAACCTCGGCCACGTCCCAATGGGTCACACCCAGATCAAGCGCGGCTTGCAGACAGGCGAAGCTTTCATCCTCATCGGTTGCACCGTAGATCCCGCCAAAACTCATGCAGCCCAAGCCAACGGCACCCACATCGTGCCCGGCCAATTGACGCTGTTTCATGCGAAGGCCGCTTCCAGCGCGATCTCGACCATATCCGAAAAACTCGATTGTCGATCGGCGGAGGGCAAGGCTTCTTCTGTAAGAAGATGATCCGAGACCGTCAGCACCGCCAAAGCGCGGCAGCCATAACGCGCCGCCAAAGTATAAAGCTCCGCGGCCTCCATCTCCACGGCCAGAACGCCATGGCGGGTCATCTGCTCGTTCAAATCCGGACGCTCATCATAGAACACGTCCGCCGAGTAGATCCCACCGACATGGATATCGGCACCCTTCCCCTGCGCAGCACCATAGGCCGCCTGCAGCAAGCCGTAATCGGCACAAGGCGCATAATTCAGCTCGCGGAAAATACCCGATGACGGCGTCGAAATCGACGAACAGGTCATCGCCAGGATCACGTCCCGCAGCTTGACCTGCGGCTGCATCGCGCCGGTCGAGCCGATGCGGATCAAGGTCTTCGCGCCGTAATCGCGGATCAACTCATTGGCGTAGATCGACAGGCTGGGCATACCCATGCCACTGCCATGGATCGTCACGCGGTTGCCGCGCCATGTGCCGGTAAAGCCCAGCATCCCCCGCACCTCATTGACACAAACCGCATCGTCCAGGAACGTCTCTGCGGCCCATTTGGCGCGCATCGGGTCCCCCGGCATCAACACCGTCTCGGCAATATCGCCAGGTTTTGCTCCGATATGAACTGTCATCTGCGCCCCCATATGCTGCGTGGTGCCATTTGGATAGGCCAGCGCGCAGGCAAGCGCAATTGCCCGTTCCACTGCGCAGAAAAAAGGGTCGCGCCCCGAAGGCACGACCCATTTTTTATGGTGTTCGTCGTGTAAGTTTGGCGATCAGATCGCCATATCATCCAGCGATTTTCCGCTGGCCAGGGCTTCTTTGACCCAATTTGGCTGACGGCCGCGGCCCGTCCAAGTTTGTGATTGATCCGCGGGATTGACGTATTTGGCGATACCTTTGGGCTTTGCGCCCGCTTTTCCACCTTTGCCGCCCGTCAAATCATCCAGCGAAAAGCCGTATTTTTTGGCGACTGACTTTAGCTCGGCCAATGCTTCGGACCGGCGTTTTTTCTCATAGCCTTTGATCGCTGCATCCACCTGTTTTTGATGCGCCTGCAATTCCTCGAGGCTCATCTTTTCGATTGCTTTTGCCATACGTATCTTCCTTGTAACCTCTCCAGTAATTGCGCATTGGCGCTAAAACTGAACAAATACAAGGAATTTCTGGCAAAACGGAAGACCGACAGACCGGTCTTCAGCTTATTCGGCGGCAATCGGCTCAGGGTCGGCCAGGGCCACAATATCCATCATGATGCGGTTCAATTCGAAATCCTTCGGCGTATAGACCCGCGCCACGCCATAGCTCAAAAGCGTTGCGCGGTCCTCATCGGGGATAATCCCGCCGACCATGACCGGCACATCCAACCCTTCGGCGCGCAAGCGATCCATCACCTCGCGGATCAGCGGCACATGGGATCCCGACAGGATCGACAGGCCAATGACATGGGCTCCGTCGGCCTTGGCCGCCTCGATAATCTCGGACGGCGTCAGCCGGATGCCTTCATAGGCGATATCCATCCCGCAATCGCGCGCGCGGAACGCGATTTGCTCAGCACCATTGGAATGGCCGTCCAATCCCGGCTTGCCGACCAAAAACTTCAAGCGACGGCCAAGCTTATCGCTGACCAGATCCACCGCTTCGCGAATGTCATCCAACCCTTCGGTCTTGTTCGACACCGCGCCCGACACGCCGGTGGGCCCGCGATATTCACCATGGACCGCCCGCATCACACCGGCCCATTCGCCGGTCGTGACACCGGCCTTCGCCGCGGCAATCGAGGCGGGCATCACGTTCTTGCCGTCAGCCGCAGCAGCGCGCAGATCCGCCAGGGCGGCCTTGACTGCCTCGCCGTCGCGCTGCACGCGCCAATCTTCAAGCCGCGCGATCTGATCCTGTTCAACCGCAGGATCGACCACCATGATGCCACCATCTTCGCCCATCAAAGGCGAGGGTTCGGAGGCCGTGTATTTGTTGACACCCACCACCACGGTTTCACCGCGTTCAATCGCATTCACCCGATCGGCATTCGATTCAACCAAGCGGCCTTTCATGTAATCGATCGCCGCAATTGCACCGCCCATGGCTTCCAGATTGGCCAATTCGGCGCGCGCGCCCTCTTTCAACTCTTCGACCTTGCTATCCACAACCGGATTGCCGTCGAACAGATCGCCATATTCCAAAAGATCGGTCTCAAACGCCATGATCTGCTGCATCCGCATCGACCATTGCTGATCCCAGGGGCGCGGCAGGCCCAGTGCCTCGTTCCAGGCGGGCAATTGCACCGCGCGGGCCCGTGCCTTTTTCGACAGGGTCACGGCCAGCATTTCGATCAGAATGCGATAAACGTTATTCTCAGGCTGCTGTTCGGTCAGACCCAGCGAGTTCACCTGCACGCCATAGCGGAAGCGTCGCATCTTGGGATCCTCGACCCCATAGCGCTCCATGCAGATTTCATCCCACAGATCCACAAAGGCGCGCATCTTGCACATCTCGGTCACAAACCGGATGCCCGCATTCACGAAGAATGAGATCCGGCCGACCAGAACCGGGAAATCCTCCGCCGGGACGCGGGGGCGCAATTCATCCAGCACCGAAATCGCCGTGGCGAGCGCAAAGGCCAGCTCCTGTTCCGGCGTCGCGCCGGCCTCTTGTAAATGGTAGGAACACACATTCATCGGGTTCCATTTCGGAACCTCTTTGTAGCAATACTCGGCCACGTCGGCGATCATCCCAAGGCTCGGCTTGGGCGGGCAGATATAGGTGCCGCGCGACAGATATTCCTTCATCAGGTCATTCTGCACCGTACCTTGCAGCTTGGAGACATCCGCGCCCTGTTCTTCGGCCACCGCGATATAAAGCGACAGCAACCACGGCGCCGTCGCATTAATCGTCATCGAGGTGTTCATCTGCTCCAGGGGGATGTCATCGAACAGCGTCCGCATATCGCCCAAATGGCTGATCGGCACACCGACCTTGCCCACCTCACCGCGCGCCAGCACGTGATCGCTGTCATAGCCCGTCTGCGTGGGCAGATCGAACGCCACCGACAGGCCGGTCTGCCCCTTGGCAAGGTTCCCGCGATAAAGCGCATTTGACGCCTTGGCCGTCGAATGCCCGGCATAGGTGCGGATCAACCACGGACGATCTTTCGCGGCCTGGGGGCGGTCTGTCTGTGTCATCGCAGCCTCACGGTACAATTGAAACAAAATTACGATCACGCGGAATACAGCGCAATTTTATGGCGGCGTCAATCCGCTGCGTTGCGGCATTTTTCGGCGATACGGCCATAAAGCGACCAAAAGCAGCGCCCATCCCAAGACCCCCTGGCTGTGAAAGGACAGGCTCGCGCGGACCGAAAAGGTCAAAAGCGCCGCCAACTCGGCGGGGCGCGGCGGCGCTTGGATCACCCATTGCCGAGGCAAATCGTCGAAAATCAGGCGGTAATAGGCGTAGTAGCCCTGTGGCGACAGCCAGACGAACACAAAGAACAAAGCAGCCCAGATCGCGATCCGCAGCGCCCAAGGACGGCCCCGCGCAAGAAACCGCACAATGCCGGCAACGATCAGCGCAAAGGCAATCGAGACGGCTACCAATCCGATCTGACCCGCCCCGCTGAGGGTGAAAAAGGAATCGCTCTGATACATGCCGGGCAGCTTGCGCCCCGATACCCTGCGGCGCGAGCGCATTTTCACGCCGATCCAAGGCGGTACGGGCGCAGACACATGGATTTCGCATCCAGCGTGATAGGGTCCGTTGGACATGCACGCAGGAGATTACGATGCCGACCCGCTTCCCCCTTATGCTCACCGCTGCCCTGTTCGCGACACCGGCGCTCGCCGATCCGATCCGGGTCGCGACGTTCAATGCCTCGATGAACCGCGAGACCCAGGGCGGGCTGGCCGAGGCGCTGGCCGCAGATGACCCCCAGATCGCGGCGGTGGTCGAGGTGATCGAACATGTGGAGCCCGATATCCTGCTGATCAACGAATTCGACTACGACCCGGAGGCCGCCGCGACCTTTGCCGAGACGCATCTGGGGGGCGCCTATCCGCATCATTTCATCGCGCCGTCCAATACCGGTCTGGCGTCGGGTGTGGACCTGAATGGCGATGGCGAGATCGGCACGGAAGGCCCCGCCTATGCCAATGACGCCTTTGGATTTGGGCTGTTCGAAGGGCAATATGGGATGCTTGTCCTGTCACGCTATCCCATCGACACCGAGGCCGTGCGGACATTCCAGACCTTCCTCTGGGCGGATATGCCCGAGGCGCGGCTGCCGGTGAACGAGGATGGCAGCAGTTTTTATTCAGACGCCGCGCGCGAGGTGTTCCGCCTGTCGTCGAAATCCCATTGGGACGTGCCGATCGAAACGCCAGACGGGGTGCTGCACCTGTTGGCCAGCCACCCGACCCCGCCGGTCTTCGACGGGCCCGAGGACCGCAACGGCACCCGCAATGCCGATGAGATCCGGTTCTGGGCCGATTATATCGAGAATGCCGGATATATTTACGATGACACGGGCGGGACGGGCGGATTGCCCGAAGGCACACCCTTTGTGATCGCCGGGGATCTGAATGCCGACCCGCTGGACGGCGACAGCACCGACTCCGCGGCCCAGCAATTGCTGGATATGAGCCAGATCAACGATACCGCGCCGCCGGAATCCGAAGGCGGGACCGAAGCCGCCGAACAAAGTGGGGCAAATGATACCCATCTGGGCAACCCGGCCTTCGACACCGCCGATTTCGGCGACAATGCCGATGAAAACCAACCCGGCAATCTGCGCGTCGATTACGTTCTGCCCTCGGAAAATCTGGGCGTGGTGGAGGCCGGGGTCTATTGGCCATTGGTGGGAGAGCCTGGTTGGGACGCCGCCGAGAGGGCCTCCGATCACCGGTTGGTCTGGATCGATATCACCCTGCCCTAGGCATGGGCCTCCACCTCTTTGGGGGGCAAACGCCCCCCGCATCGGCGGACCAGGCACCCTCTTGCTACGCAATTCGGGTGGGTCGCTGTGCTAACCGGGCCCCGTTTCAAACCCACCGACCCGCTCGAACCGGGCGCCTGTGGCCACGCACCCCCGCCCGACACGAATTGCGCCGCCCCTGATTTCCTGACAGTTTGCGCAGATGTTTCGCGTCGTCGAATTGCCCCTTTGGCTGTTTCTTCTGATCCTGCTGTTTGCGGCTGTCACCTTCGCGTCGCACTTCCTGTTTCCGTCCGTCCGCTGGTTTCTGCGTCGGCGTCTGGAGCGCGCGGTGGAACGGCTGAACGAGCGGTTGAAAACGCCAATCCAGCCCTTCAAGCTGGCCAGCCGCATGGATACCGTGCGGCGGCTGATCTACGACCCGCAAGTCGCCCACGCCATCGCCGACCATGCCCGCGACAACAATATCCGCGAAGACGTCGCCGCCCAGAAAGCCGAACGTTATGCGCGCGAGATTGTGCCGGGCTTTTCCGCCTTCACATATTTCGGCTTTGCGATCCGCGCCGCCCGGGTGCTTAGCCAATCGCTCTACCGGGTGCGGCTGACCAACCCCAACGAGGCCGCGCTCGAGGCGATCCCGTCCGAGGCGACCGTGATCTTCGTGATGAACCACCGCTCGAACATGGATTACGTGCTGGTGACCTGGCTGGTGGCGCAACGCTCGGCGCTGGCCTATGCTGTGGGGGAATGGGCCCGCGTCTGGCCCCTGCGCAGTCTGGTCCGCGCCATGGGCGGTTACTTCATCCGGCGGCGCCACAACAACCCGCTCTACCGCAAGGTGCTGTCGCGCTACGTGCAGATGGCGACTGAGGCGGGCGTGACCCAAGCCGTCTTTCCCGAGGGCGGGCTCAGCCGGACCGGCGCTCTGGGCAAGCCAAAGCTGGGCCTGATTTCCTACATCGTCGACGGCTTCGTGCCGGGCGAAAGCCGCGATGTCGTCTTCGTGCCCGTCGCGCTGAACTATGACCGTGTGATGGAAGATCGCAACCTGATCGCCGCCCAGACAGGCGGCAGCGCGGGCTTCCGGTTTTCGCTCTGGCCGATCTACCGCTATCTGCGGCGCCAGATCTGGCATCGGATCACCGGCAAATTCCACCGCTACGGCTATGCCGCCGTCAGCTTCGGCGATCCGCTGTCGCTGGCCGATTTTCTGACCCAGGATCGCCCCGATCAGCCGGTCGCCCTGGGTGAGGCGTTGATGGGCCGGATCGCCGCAGTCACACCCGTCGTTCCGGTGCCGCTCGTGGCCCATGCCCTGCAAGCGGGTGCGAAAACCGCCGATGAATTACGGGGGGCGGTCGACCACCGGATCCAACTGGCCGAATTGCGCGGCGTCGGCGTGCATCTGGCGCGGGACGATATGGGCTACACACTCGAAGCGGGGCTGCGCGCGCTGGAAGAACGCGGCTTCATCGACCGCGACAGCACCCCCGACCTGATCCAGGTGACCGACCGGGGCGCCCCTGTCGTAGCCTATTACGCAGCCTCCGTCGCACATCTTCTGGATGCCGACAGCCTGGAGGACGCGGCCGAGTGACCCCGCCCGAAATATAGGGCTGATCCGGCACCTCTGCGCGACGACCTGACACGCCAAAGCCTCACTTGGACAGGCATGCGGACAAGCTGTCTTGGCAGCGGCCTGTTTCTTAAGCATTCTTTGCCCCTGCCTGCCCAGCGGGTCTTGTCAGCCCGTTGACGCGTCAGAATTCGATATGTTGGGACCTATCGCGCCGCAATGACCGACCAAGCTGCCTTTTCCGACATAACCGAACGTCTGCGCGATCTGTCCAAACGCGATATCAAGGTGTTGGAGGCCTCCGACCGCCGCATCCACTTCGTCTCGGGCCGCCGGGCGCGGTTGCGGGTGCCCAGCCTGGTGGTGTTGGGGATCTGGTTGATCCTGGCGATCTGGCTGATTGACCTTGAGCTTTACGCGCTGATCGTGATCGGCACCGCATGGCTGGCGCTGGGGATCATCATCGGCAACATCAAATCGACCCAAATCTCGGTCCAGATGGACCGCGAGACAGATCTGATCCGCGTGGAACGGATCGCACGGAGCGGCCAGGTGCGCCGGCGGACCGACCGACGGCTGTCGGATGCGACGGGCTTCCAATTCCGATTGCCCATCTTGCGCCCAAGCGCTTTGCGGTTGTCGTTTCGCACCGAGTTTCCCGTCACATTGGCTGATCGTGCGCCCCGCGTCGTGCAGCGGGAAATGAAGGCCTGGATCGGCAAATTCCTGGGCCTATAGGCGGACCGCGACATAAAATTACCCGATACGCCAAATTCTGGTTGCATTGTTGCGTGACGATCCATAATCCTCGCACCAGCAGCAATTGATTCCGCAGCGCGGCATCGCCGCCAAAGGATGCACCAGATGACGGAGACCACCATGGCCCTCGACACACCGACGCAAGACGCGCCCTATGAGGCACCGATGAAAGACCTTTACGCGATGGGCGAAATGCCCCCGATGGGCTATGTGCCGCCCAAGATGCATGCCTGGACGATCCGGCGCGAGCGCCACGGCAACCCCGACAAGGCGTTTGAGCTTGAGGTGGTCGATACCCCCGTGATCGACAGCAACGAGGTTCTGGTCCTCGTGATGGCGGCGGGCGTGAATTACAACGGCGTCTGGGCCGGTCTGGGTGAACCGATCAGCCCCTTTGACGGTCACGGCGCGCCGTTTCACATCGCAGGCTCCGACGCCTCCGGAATCGTCTGGGCCGTGGGTGACAAGGTGCGCAACTGGAAGGTCGGCGATGAGGTCGTGATCCACTGCAACCAGGACGACGGCAATGACGTGGAATGTAACGGCGGTGACCCGATGTTCTCGCCCACCCAGCGGATCTGGGGCTATGAGACACCTGACGGGTCCTTCGCGCAATTCACCAATGTCCAGGCGCAGCAGTTGATGCCGCGGCCCAAGCACCTGACTTGGGAGGAAAGCGCCTGCTACACACTGACGCTGGCCACCGCCTACCGGATGCTGTTCGGCCACCACCCCCATGAGCTAAAGCCCGGCCAGAACGTCCTGATCTGGGGTGGCTCGGGCGGCCTGGGCGTCTACGCGATCCAGCTGGCCAACACCGCAGGCGCCAATGCCATCGCCGTGATCTCCGACGAGGATAAGCGCGACTACGTCATGGGCCTGGGCGCCAAGGGCGTGATCAACCGCAAGGATTTCAACTGCTGGGGCCAATTGCCCAAGGTGAACACGCCCGAATACAAGGAGTGGTTCGCCGAGGCGCGCAAATTCGGCAAGGCGATCTGGGACATCACCGGCAAGGGCGTGAATGTCGACATGGTGTTCGAACATCCCGGTGAGGCGACCTTCCCGGTCTCCACCCTGGTCTGCAAAAAGGGCGGCATGGTCGTGATCTGCGCGGGCACCACCGGGTTCAACTGCACCTTCGACGTCCGCTATATGTGGATGCACCAAAAGCGTCTGCAGGGCAGCCATTTCGCGCATCTCAAGCAGGCCGCATCGGCCAACCAGCTGATGGTGGAACGCCGTCTCGATCCCTGCATGTCCGAGGTCTTCCCCTGGGCGGAACTGCGCGAGGCACATACCAAGATGCTCCGCAACGAACACAAGCCCGGCAACATGTCCGTCCTGGTTCAGGCCCCCCGCACGGGTCTGCGCACCCTGGACGACGTGCTCGAAGCCGGGCCGACGCCAACCTAACTATCCTCCAAGTGCACTCCAAACCAACTCACCGCGCCCCTCACCCGGCGCGGTTTTTTGCGCCTGGCGCCCGTCAAGTGGCGGAACACTTTCGACATCAAGGCGCACTTGCTAGCCTGAGATATGGCTGAAATGCAGACCATACCACTGACCTTCGGACACGGACGCGCGGTTCAGGTCCAACGCGACGCTGGGACGGGTGCGGAGCTTGCCGTGATCCTGCCCGGCCTGCGCTACACATGTGATCGCCCCCTGCTCCGCGATGTGGCGCAGGTGTTTCAAAGCCGTGGCTGCGACATCGCACGGGTGACCTTCACCTATGATGACGACCCGCAATTTATGAAGGCAGAGGATGGGCTGCAATTCGACCAGCTTGCTGCTGATGGCCGCGATATCATCGATGCTCTTCTGTCGCGCCAACCCTATGATCGCGTCTGGATCATTGGCAAATCGCTCGGCACGCTATCGATGGGCGGCGTCTTGTCCGAGGGGCACTACTCGCCCCAGCAGGTTCACGCGATCTGGCTGACGCCCGGCCTGATCGAAACGCCGCTGCTCGATCAGCTTTTGGCGCAACCGTATCCATCGCTTGCGATCCTCGGAACCGAAGATTCGTCTTGCAGGGCAGACATCGTCGACCGTCTCAGTGCCAGCGCGCATATCGCGTTCCATAGCATATCCGGCGCCGATCATGCGTTCGGCCATGCCGATGGCCCAAAGGCGTCGCAGGATGCGGTGGATCAGGCGACGCGGATCGTGGCCGACTGGGTTACAGCGCACGACGCTGGCTGAGAAATGCGCAACGAACGCGGCCCTTGTCCAGATCACAACCCGACGCCATATTTCTGATAGTTTTACTCAGATATACGGAGCCGAGATGACACGGGACGATATCGCAACCGAACTGGTGGACACGCTGCGCCGCGACGGCGAGACGGCGGAACTCTGGCACCTCTATTCGCCGGACGTGGTTTCGGTTGAGGCGCGCGCCGGGTTCCCACCCGGAGAGCCACGGGTTGCCATGGGGATCACAGACCTCAAAGCGCGCCACAAACGCCATGCCGAAGCGGCAGAACTCGTCTCGCTTGAGATCGGCGGGCCGTTTCCCCACGGCGATACGCATTTCGCGCTTCATCTCAAAGCCAGTTCGCGCGACCGCGAAACGAATGAATTGGGTGAAATCGAAGAGATCGCCGTCTACCAAGTCGCAAACGGGGCCATCGTGCGAGAGGAATTCTACTATTCCTAGCGCCAGACCGGCCCCAATCTCAGCTAGAAACGATCCCGCACGGTGACGGGCACTGGTTCACACCGGCAAGCGACCCTTTCGTTGCTCCGCAGCTATGCGCCCGGCGTTGCGACGTCGTCTTCGGGGCGTTTCGGGGTCAGCCGTTCCAGGAAGCTTTCGAACAGCGTCGGCGTCAGAACCCCATAAAGGATCGTGATCCCCATCGCGGTCATCAATTGCCCCGGCGTCTGCATATAGGCGAAGGTGGTCGTGCCTTGCACGATGATCGAGGCGTTCGACATATTCGCCCCCACGATCAGCAGTGCTACCGGTGCCGACATCCACCACATCGCCTTGGCCGAGACATTAGGATAGCGCTTGATCACAATCGCAATCCGCACCCCCAGGACAAAACAGGCCAAGGGCAGCAGCATCGCCGCCATCGGGTAGGACCAATATTCGGCAGTCTCCAAAATCCACATCGGGTTCACTCCATCAAACCTGAAATCGGGCGCAAAGGTCCGGCAGTTGCGGCGTCATAGGGCAGCCAGACCGCGTCTTCGCCTGAGATCACACCGTTCTGGATCGGCGCCACTTCGATCCAAATGGCTGAGCCACCGATGGAGCCGACCTCGCGGTCATCCAGAATGCCGTAGGGCACGCCCGATTGGGTATGGCCCACGATGTCTCCGGGCAGGTTGAAAAATCCCGCCGGGGGCTCGGCATAGATCGGCAAATCGATATTGGGCGCGATATAGGACGGCTCGAACGGGCTGAGAACCATCGAGCTTTCCAGCCGCAATTCCTGTGCGTTTGTTGCGCCGGTAAACAGGGATGTCATCAGGGCTGCCGACGCAATACGCCGACAGGGGGCAGTGAGGGGAGACATGGCATCTCTCCTTCAATTGAAAATCTGAAAAACCTTGTAAAATGCAGGACAGGTTATATCACAGATCCACTATACCCCAAATAGCGGTTCAGGTAAGGAATCCGCTACCGAATTCACATCGATTTCACGCCACGCGTGGGACGTTAATTATTTGTTAATCCGACCACAGGACAAACGAGGCCGTTGCAACGACAGGACGGTTTTGCCTGTCCCCAGACCACCCCCAAAGGGTGCAGGACGGGTTGCCAGATTGTACATAGGGGGTCACCCGCCCCCGGCATTACGACCGCTCCGCCCTTCGGCGGCGCCGCCAATTCTCATATGCGCCCCGCGCATCGGACCGATCCGCGATATGCAAACTGCCTTATCGTCCGATCGACCAGAATTCCCAGAGTTTTTCAGTTTTTCGCGCTTGGATCCGATTTAAGCCGCGCGGTATATCTATTGCGATGTCCCCGCCAAGTTTCTAACGGGACCAAAACCGCTTTTTCTTCGGCTGTTGCGCCTTCAGATGCCGTTTCAATTCGGTATAGCCGCCAATCTTTTTGCCATCGATAAAGATCAGCGGCGTCGTTGTGACATGGTGCTTGTCTTTGAACGCATCGGTTTCACGCCGCGTGCGCAGAATATGCTCTTCCAGTTCAAAGCCCGCGCGCTTCAGCAAATCACGCGCCGCGGTGCCGTAGCCGCAGCTGTAATCGGGTAGTTCCATACGGTGCAGAATAGCTTTGGGCATCGGGTCTCTCCAATCGGGGTCCGGCTGATAAAGACCGTGCCATCGCGGTCCGCAAGGCACCCGGCGATCACGTTCGCCTGAGCATCCGCGCGGTGCTTAGGCCGCCGCCGCCCGGATGGCACGAATATTCTCACCATAGGGCGCCGGATCTTCGACCGAGCCGCCACGGAACACGGCCGAGCCCGCAACCAACACATCGGCGCCCGCCTGCGCGACCAGCGGCGCGGTGCCCACATCGACGCCGCCATCGATTTCGATATGTACCTCGCGATCTCCGATCATCGCGCGCAGCTCGGCAATCTTAGACGACATATCGATGAAGCTCTGCCCGCCGAAACCCGGGTTGACCGTCATCACACAAACCAGATCACACAGATCCAGTACATGCGCCACGCTGCTCGCGGGTGTGCCGGGGTTCAGCGCCACACCCGCCTTCATCCCCGCGCCCCGGATCGCCTGCAACGTGCGGTGGATATGCGGCCCGGCCTCCACATGGGCGGTCAGGATGTCGGCGCCCGCCTCGGCATAGGCCTCGATATAGGGATCGACCGGCGCGATCATCAGATGCACGTCCATCACCGTCGTCACATGGTGGCGCAACGCCTTCACCATGGGCGGGCCAAAGGTCAGGTTCGGCACGAAATGCCCGTCCATCACGTCGATATGGATCCAATCGGCGCCCTCGGCCTCAACGGCCTGCACTTCGGCGCCGAAATTGGCGAAATCAGCGGCAAGGATCGATGGGGCGATCTTGATCGAGCGGTCGAATGTCATTGGGCCCTCCTGAGGATGCCCGCGTCCTAGCCTCTGGAACGGCCCTTGGCAAATCCAGCGCCCCGGCGCATCGTCGCGCCAGATCCGACAAGGAATGCCAAACATGTCCCTTCAATATCTTCTTGCGCTGCTGGCCATTGCCGTCGGTGGCGCCTGCATCGCGACTCAAGCGCCGATCAACAGCCGCCTCAGCAGCCATGTGGGCGATCCGGTGACCGCCGCCGCGATCAGCTTCATCGTCGGCGCGATCATTCTATGCGCCATAGCCGTTGCGCGCGGCGCGGTTCCCTCACTCGGCCAGATGGCCGCGGCGCCGTGGTGGGCCTGGGTCGGTGGCGCGCTGGGTGCGGTCTATGTTTGGGCGGCGGTCTGGTCGGTGGGCACGCTTGGGGTGGTGACCTTGGTTGCCGCGCTGATCTTCGGGCAATTGACCGCGGCGCTGGCCTTGGATGCCATCGGCGCGTTTGGGCTTCAGGTGCGAGAGATCAGCTGGACCCGGATCGCCGCGATTGCCCTCGTTGCGGCGGGCTTGGTCTTGAGTCGGTTATAGCAGGAGGGTTCACACTCCGACGCAAAAGCAGCCGCACCGCATGCGCCCAGCACAACCCTGGGATCGCCGCTGTCACGCCAGCGCTAAGGTCCATCCAATCGCGGGCCAATATTTGACCGTTTGGTCAAGCTTGCCATTCGCTGCCCTGCATGAGACCCTTTGCGCAACGCCAAGAGGCCCCCATGACCGACACGCTGCATCACACCACGTCCACCACACCCGACCAGCTGCCGCAGGTGCACCTGCCGCGCAATCCGGGTACGGATCTGGACCTCGACTGGGTCGCCTCCGTCCAGGCCAATACCTCAGCCATCGAACGCCGCGCGGCGACCCTACCCGGTCGCCGCAGTGTGAAGAAAACCCACCAGGCCGCCTGGCTGGCCAAGGCGATCACGCTGATCGATCTGACGACTTTGTCGGGCGACGATACCGCGGGCCGCGTGCGGCGGCTCTGCGCCAAGGCGCGCCAGCCCGTCCGCGCCGATCTGCTGGATGCACTTGGCCTGCCCCCGATCACCACCGGCGCGGTCTGCGTCTACCACGACATGATCGAAACGGCGGTCGCGGCGCTGGAGGGCACGGGTATTCCCGTTGCCGCCGTCTCCACCGGTTTTCCCGCGGGGCTAAGCCCCTTTGAATTGCGGGTGAAGGAAATCGAGATGTCCGTGGCTGCGGGCGCGTCGGAGATCGATATCGTGATTTCACGGCGCCATGTGCTGACCGGCAATTGGCAGGCGCTCTATGACGAGATGAAGACCTTCCGCGCCGCCTGCGGCGAGGCCCATGTAAAGGCGATCCTGGCCACCGGAGAGCTTGGGACGCTGCGCAATGTCGCCAAGGCCAGCCTGATCTGCATGATGGCGGGCGCCGATTTCATCAAGACCTCCACCGGCAAGGAAAGCGTGAACGCCACGCTGCCCGTCAGCCTGACCATGATCCGCGCCATCCGCGCCTTCGAGGCGCGCACCGGCCACAAGGTCGGCTACAAACCGGCGGGCGGGATTTCCAAGGCGAAAGACAGCCTGGTTTATCTGAGCCTGATGAAAGAGGAATTGGGCGACCGCTGGCTGCAACCCGACCTCTTCCGCTTCGGCGCGTCCAGCCTTCTCGGCGATATCGAGCGCCAACTCGAACACCACGTCACCGGCGCCTACTCGGCAGGCTGGCGGCACGGGATTGGGTAACAGAATGAGAAATCTCGCGCTAACAGCCGCTGTATTGATCTGTTGTTTGACCGCGGCGACAGCAAAAAGTGAAACCACCCTCAGCGCACGAGAGCTTTTCGACGCATGCACCAGACCAGACATGGATTGGATTGGCTTTTGCAATGGATTCCTACAAGCTGCCGCAGACAGCGCCGTTCTAAGCGGATCTGCATGCATTCCAGACAGTATAACGAGAACGGAAATTGCTCAGTTATTCGAGCAACACGGATCTCGTTTGATAGCGGCAGATGCTACGCTCGCCTCTGAAAGCGGCTTGAGTGTTGCCGTTGCGTTAACGTCAGCGGTCTTTCCATGCGATGCGAACCAATGATGCATCTGCTCGTGCCGTCAAATTCCCGGATCGCTCGCGATCCGGATCGCACCCGACCCGCCCCCCAGGGCGGGTGCGATGCACCCACCCTCGGGCCGGGCGCGATCCTTTCCAAACCGGGGGCAATGGCAGGGAACAGCCCATGACCACCCGCGAAATCTTCGACTCCATGGAGTACGGCCCCGCCCCGGAATCCGCCGCCGAGGCGATGGCCTGGATCGCCGAAACAGGCCCCGTCTTCGGCCATTTCATCGACGGCGCCTTCACCGCGCCGGGCGAGGTGTTCGAGACCCACAATCCCGCGACCGGCCAGGCTTTGGCCCAGATAACTCAAGGTACGGCCGAGGATGTCGACACAGCGGTCAAAGCCGCTGCAAAAGCCTTCCCGAAATGGGCCAGATTCACCTGCCACCAACGCGCGCGCTACCTCTACGCCATCGCCCGCCTGCTGCAGAAGCATTCCCGCCTGTTCGCCACGCTGGAGACGCTCGATAACGGCAAACCGATCCGCGAAAGCCGCGACATCGACATCCCACTCGCCCAGCGCCATTTCTACTACCATGCGGGCCTCGCCCAACTCCGAGATGATGAAATGCCCGGCTGTGCCCCGATCGGCGTCTGCGGGCAGGTCATCCCGTGGAACTTCCCCCTGCTGATGCTGGCCTGGAAGGTCGCCCCTGCCCTTGCCGCCGGAAACACGCTGGTCCTGAAGCCAGCGGAATACACCTCGCTGACCGCCCTGCTCTTCGCCGATATCTGCCGACAGGCCGGGCTGCCCAAAGGCGTCGTGAACATCGTGACCGGCGACGGCGCCACGGGCGAGGCCATTGTCACCCATGACGGCACCCGCAAAATCGCCTTCACCGGCTCCACCTCGGTCGGGCGCCGCATCCGCGAACAAACCGCCGGAACCGGCAAGAGCCTGACCCTAGAGCTGGGCGGCAAATCGCCTTACATCGTCTTCGAAGACGCCGATATCGACAGCGCCATCGAAGGGCTGGTCGACGCGATCTGGTTCAATCAGGGCCAGGTCTGCTGCGCCGGGTCGCGCCTGCTGGTGCAAGAGGGCATCGCCGACGCGTTTCACACGCGGCTGAAGGCGCGCATGGCCAAGCTGCGCCTGGGCGACCCAATGGACAAAAGCATCGATATCGGCACGCTGGTCGATCCGGTGCAGCACGCCGCGATTGCCCAGATGGTCGATGCGAGTGAGGGGGAGATCCACCACGCCCCCATCGACCTGCCCAAGACCGGCTGCTTTTACCCCCCGACCCTGATCACCGGGCTGCACGCCGCCGACCCCCTGATGCAGGAGGAGATCTTCGGCCCCGTCCTGGTCTCAACCACCTTCCGCACGCCGGGCGAGGCGGTCGATATCGCCAACAACACGCGCTATGGCCTGGCCGCGACCCTCTGGACCGAGAACCTGAACCTGGCGCTCGATGTGGCCCCTAAGCTGGTCGCCGGTGTGATCTGGATCAACGCCACCAACCTCTTCGACGCAGCGGCCCCCTTCGGCGGCGTCCGCGAAAGCGGCTTCGGTCGCGAAGGCGGATGGGAAGGCCTCAAGGCCTATCTCACTCCCACCGAAAAACTGATACCAGCCAAAGCCCTACCCGTCCCGCAAGCCCCGGACACGCCCACGACCAACCCGCTCGACCGAACGGCAAAAATGTATATCGGCGGCAAACAGGCGCGGCCCGATAGCGGCTATTCCCAGGCCCATTACGGGCCCAAGGGAAAATTGTTCGGCCATACCGGCTTGGGCAACCGCAAGGATATCCGCAACGCGGTGGAGGCCGCCGTAAAGGCCACATCTTGGTCCAAAACCACCGGCCATCTACGGGCACAGATCCTCTACTACATCGCGGAAAACCTGTCGGCCCGCGCCGAAGAATTCGAGACACGCCTGATTGATCTGGGCCATGCGAGGGCCAAAGCGCGCGACGAGGTCGCCACCGCGATCGAGCGGCTCTTCACCAACGCCGCCTGGGCCGACAAACGCGATGGCACGGCCAAAGGCGTGCCGATCCGCGGCGTCGCGCTGGCCATGGTGGAACCGGTGGGCATCATCGGCGCGCTCGCCCCGGACGAGGCGCCCCTGCTGGCCGCCATTTCGCTCATCGCACCCGCCATGGCGATGGGCAACCGGATCATCCTGGCACCCAGCCAGGCCGCACCCCTGTCTGCGACGGACCTCTACCAGATCCTCGACACCTCCGACGTGCCCGCAGGCGTGGTCAATATCGTCACCGGCCCCCATGCGGATCTCGCCCCCACCCTCGCCAGCCATGCCGAGATCGAGGCGCTTTGGTCCTTCTCCCCCCATCTCGACCGGGCCGAACTCGACAAAGCCAGCGCCGGCAACCTGAAACGCAGCTGGATCAACCACGACGGCAATCCCGATTGGGTCAATACTCCCGCAACGCGCTTTCTCGATGCGGCCACCGAGACCAAGACCATTTGGGTGCCCTACGGAGAGTGACCGCTTCCAATGGCCCCAAATACCCCCGCCGGAGGCGTCCAACCCGAACCACCCGCAGAACAGTGGATCAAGCGGGCTCACATCTGCCACAAACTTGAACAGAAATGCCGCGGCAGCGGCGCCTTTGGGTTGGACGCGCGCCTATCCGCGTCCAGCGAAGCGATCCTTCAGCTTCGCCCAACGCACGGCGGTGGCGTCCACGAAGGGATTGATCACACGGTCCTCGAACCGTTCCCAGATCCGCCAAATCACAAAGGCGATCAGGGCCAACATCAAGAAGGCGGCAATCGGCATCCACGGGATCAGGCGCACATCGGGCCCTGAAACAGGCTCAAATCCCAGCGCATTGGGATAGATCGACAGCAGATTCGAGCGCCATCCATAATGGGTCAAGGCAAACCACTGCTCGGTTCCCGCATTGGACAGGCGCGTTGCCTCGGCATGCAGATCGGCGCTGTCGAGCTTGAAATAGGGCGGCCATCCAAAGCCCGTATCCTCGTTACGAAACACCATGTCTCGGTCGCCGATGCCATCGCCATTGGTATCGCGCACCGCATTGATGATCCGCAGATCGCGATTTTCGACCGTCGCGGTCCCGCTATCGCCCTGGGCATAGAACATCCGATTCCAGCCGGAAAAATCCGTGCGGATCACGTCGGTATCGGTGATTTGTACGATATCGCGCTGTGGCACCGTGTAGTGAAACACCGCCCCCAGCAGGCTTGCCACAATCAGCAGAAAAATTATTCGCGGCCAGCGCATCCGCGCGCTCCTTCAATTCGACAGCCAGACAAAGGCAGTAACCCCAACAATGGGCACGGCGTAAACAAAGATCGTCAGCAGAACCCGAATTCGCCGCACCGCAGGCCCGACGCGTTCGTCGACCCAATCGTCGCGGTTTCCGGGCCGACCGGCATGGGCCCAATCCTCTTCCAAACGCATCCGCGCCCCGGCGCGGAGATAGAAGAACAAGCACCCATAAACCAAAGTCAGCCCCACCAGCAGAAAGATAACAGCGCGTCCTAGAAACATAACCTGCGGGCTCTCCAAGAAAAATCAGATGGGCGTCTCTAGGATATAGGGCAAGTCATTGGCGAATGGCAGGGCTTGCGGCGATTGGATCGCGCGCGCAAGGTCGGCCCATGACTGATTTGCCCCTGCTGGACGCCGTCGTCGCCCGACGCGATGATCTGATTACCCTGACCCAAGATCTGATCCGCATCCCCACGCTGAACCCGCCCGGCGTGAAATATCGCGAGATCTGCGACTATCTGGCCGAGCGTCTGGGCGCGCGCGGTTTCACGGTAGAGTTGATCCGAGCCCATGGCGCCCCCGCCGATAACGAGACCTATCCGCGCTGGAATCTGGTTGCGCGGTACCGAGGCGGCGATGGCGATTGCGTGCATTTCAACAGCCACCATGATGTGGTCGCCGTGGGCCATGGGTGGACCCGCGACCCCTTCGGCGGCGAATTGGACGACGGGCGGATCTATGGGCGCGGCGCCTGTGATATGAAGGGCGGGCTCGCGGCCTCGATCATCGCGGCAGAGGCGTTTATCGACACCTATCCCGCCTTCAACGGCAGTATCGAGATCAGCGCCACGGCGGACGAGGAATCGGGCGGATATGGCGGTGTCGCCTATCTGGCCGAGCAGGGTTACTTCGACCCTTCGCGGGTGCAGCATGTGATTATCCCCGAGCCGCTGAACAAGGATCGGATCTGCCTGGGTCATCGCGGCGTCTGGTGGGCCGAAATCGAGACCCACGGCCGCATCGCCCATGGCTCGATGCCGTTTCTGGGCGATTGCGCCGTGCGCCATATGGGCGCGGTCCTGGCCGAGATGGAGGCGCATCTGTTCCCGCTTCTGGCCAGCAAGCGCACCGACATGCCGGTGGTGCCGGAAGGTGCCCGCCAATCGACGATGAACATCAACGCGATCCATGGTGGAGAGCCGGTCCAGCCCGAGGATTTCACCGGCTTTCCCGCGGCCTGCGTCCCGGATCGCTGCAAGATCACCATCGACCGGCGATATCTTATAGAAGAAAATGTGGAGGAGGTTCGGGCCGAGATCGTCGCTCTGCTGGAAAAGGTCAAATCGGAGCGGCCCGACTTTTCCTACGAGCTGAATGAATTGTGGACGGTCTCACCCACCATGACAGATCGCGAGGCCCCCGTGGTGCGCACCGTCTCGGCGGCGATTGAAAAGGTGCTAGATAGGCAGGCGGATTTCGTTGTGTCACCAGGGACTTACGACCAGAAACATATCGACCGGATCGGCAAATTGAAGAATTGCATCGCCTATGGACCAGGGATCCTGGATCTGGCGCATCAGCCCGACGAATGGGTCGGCGTGCAGGACATGGAAGACAGTGCCAAGGTCATGGCACTGACGCTGTCAGAACTTCTTCTATAAGATACGCCTCAAGCGTATTCGACAAAACCCAGATGGTGCAGGGCGCGAGAGGCCATCTCACTGGCCGTTTCATCCCCGCCGATCAAGTCATCGTTCAGGTGTTTGACCAGTTCGGTTAGCGTCTTGGCGGTGGCGTGTGATTGGATGAAGGCGGGAACGGCGTCGGCCTCCACAGACAGGATGTCTTCAGGACTTGGAACCATGTGCGCTACCCCTCATCATTCTCAAGGTCTCGTAACCAAATGTCGGTATACAGCGATTCTTTTGGCGCGCCTTGCTTTTTGTCACACAACTGCCAAGGTTTTTAAGAAAGCGTTAATCTCGCTCAAAAAAAAGGCGCAACACGGTGGCTGCATCGCAGCATTTCGCAGATGCCTGGGCGTGCATTTGGCCGCGGCTTGACATTTTTGGGTAGGATTCCCTGCCTCCATGGCGGCAAGATGGGGCCAATCAACAACGGTGCACCGCGAAAGGCGCACCACGACACCAGGGAGATCACAATGACCCATACATTCCGCCTGTCCGCGGCTGTTCTGGCGCTGAGCGCCGGGGCCGCGTTTGCGCAGCAGACCGACATCACCATCGGCATGGCGTTGGAGCCGCCGATGTTGGACCCGACAGGCGGCGCGGCGGCGGCGATCGATGAGGTTGTCTACGCCAATGTGTTCGAGGGGCTGACGCGGTTTGCTGCCGATGGCGCCGTGGTGCCGGGCCTGGCGGAAAGCTGGGAGATCTCGGAGGACGGCACAACCTATACGTTTACGCTGCGCGAGGGCGTGACCTTCCATGACGGCGCGGCGATGACCGCAGAAGATGTGGTCTTCAGTCTGGACCGGACCCGCGCCGAAGGCTCGACCAATGCGCAAGGCGCGCTGTTTGCCAATATCGTCAGCGTTGAGGCGGTGGATGACACGACCGTCACCGTCACGCTGGACGGCCCCGATGGCGCGTTTCCATTCGACATGGCCTGGGGCGACGCGGTGATCGTGGATGAGGCCAGCGCCGAGACCAATGCCACAAATCCCATTGGCACCGGCCCGTTCCGCTTTGCCGAATGGGTGCAGGGCGACCGCGTCGAATTGGTGCGCAACGAGGCATATTGGGGCGAGGCCCCCGCGCTGGAGGCCGCGACGTTCCGCTTCATCAGTGACCCCAACGCCCAATTCGCTGCGATGATGGCAGGCGATATCGACGCCTTTCCGAACTTCTCAGCGGTGGAGACCCTGGCGCAATTCGAGGGCAACCCGCAATTCAACGTCATCGTCGGCTCGACCGAGGGCGAGACGATCCTGGCGATGAATAATGGCGCCGAGGCGTTGCAGGATATCCGCGTGCGGCAGGCGATCAGCCATGCGATCAACCGCCAAGACATCATCGACGGTGCGATGTTCGGCTACGGCACGCCCATTGGCACCCATTTCGCGCCGCACAATCCCGATTACGTGGATTTGACGGAGAACTCCGCCTTCGATCCCGACCGTGCACGCGAATTGCTGGCCGAGGCGGGGGCCGAGGATCTGACCCTGCGCCTGATGCTGCCGCCGCCCAGCTATGCGCGCCGGGGCGGTGAGATCATTGCCAGCCAATTGCGCGATGTGGGCATCGAAACCGAGATCACCAATCTGGAATGGGCGCAATGGCTGGAGCAGGTGTTCCGCGGCTATGATTTCGACCTGACCATCGTCAGCCATACCGAGCCCGCGGATATCAACATCTATGCCCGGCCCGAATATTACTTCCAGTATGACAGCGCAGATTTCCAGGCATTGATGGACAATCTGGCCGTGACCTCCGACCCGGCCGAGCGGTCGGCCCTGTTGCGGCAAGCCCAGGAGATGATCGCCAACGATTATGTCAATGGCTACCTGTTCCAATTGGCCAAGACCGGCGTCGCACGCGCGGGCATCGAGGGATTGTGGGAGAATTCGCCGACCCAGGCCAACGATTTGACCGGGGTGCGCTGGAGCGAATGAGCCTGCGCCCCATCGCCCTTGTCCTGGCCCTCGCATCTGCGGGGGCCTTGCCGATTCAGGCGGAGCCGTTGCCCGAGGGCAGCTATATCCTGGGCACGTATATCTGGGGCGACACCCATGTGCCGCGCTACGTGACATTGCTGGTGGAGGGGGACGAGGTTTCGGTGGAGTTTGCCAGTGCCGGGCCGCTGGCATACCTCGCCTGTATTGAAGAGCGACAGTGTCACGACAGGATTATCGCCGCCCACGCGGATGTCGGCCTGCAGGACGGCGCGCTGCATTTGAGCAATGTGGATATCGCCGCAGGCGCCGATGCCGCCATCGATGACAGCCCCAACGCCCTGCCCTATGTGGAGCCATTGTTGGCGGGACTGGATGGTGCCGCCTATACGCAGACGGCAGAGGGCTTCAGGCTGTCGACCGGCCAGGGGATCTGGGACTTCTACGAGGCCGATGCCCCAACGCGCGACGCAATCCGCGTCTATGCCTACGCCACGAACCTGTCGATCAGTCAAATGGCAGGCTGCGAGGTGCGTCAGCTTGCGCAGATGTTCATGGCCCCCGATCCGGGCGCCGACGTTACGCGATTCCAAAATGCGTTGATGGGTATGACCTATATGACGGCGCTGAACCTCGAATTGACCGGCCTTGGCGAGGCAAGTCAGGATCCGGACGATTCGGACGCCGCCTTGAGGCGCGAGGTCCTGCTGAGGCTGGCGCTGCCGAGGCTTCTTATGGGTCCCGACACCGAAGATCCGTTCGAAACGCGCCTCACCGCCGTCTTGGCCGCCCCGCCCTTTGAGACGTGGGACATGACGAACGACGAGGTCAACGCGCTTTATGGCGGCCATCTCGATGCCTTTGTCGCCTTCCAGGCCCATATCGATGCCAATCCCGGTCTGCTGACCGCTGCAAGCGCCTGCCGCGATCCGAGCTTTGGCTTCATCGCCCCGAGATAGCCGCACGCTGCGCTGCAGCGATGCAACACCCGAAGACACATCAGATAGATGTCACAGAAGTGTCACATACCAGCTCTAGGGGAGCTTGCAGGATACGAATAGGGGATGATCCGACATGCTGAAACCGCGTCTTTTGGGCGGCGCTGCGCTGGCCCTCTGCCTGACGGCTATCCCCGCCTTGGCCGAGCAGCCGATCCTGGTGACCAGCGATGCGGATCGGGGCGAGGGCACGCTGCGCGCGGCGTTGGCCAGTGCCGCGGACGCAGCCGGTCCGGCGACCATCGTGGTGATGCTGCCGGACGCACAGATCGAGATCACGGAGACGCTGAGCTATGCCAGCAGCGACCCCCTGACGCTGATCGGCAACGGCGCCACGATCACGACGGACGCGAATATCACGCTTCTGGAAGCGCTCGGCACCAGATCGCTGGAGATCCGAGGGATGGCGTTCGAAGGCCCGGGCGGCTTTTCAATCGAGGCGCGCGGCGACGAAGATGGCGCCGCGGGTAAGGGCATTTTTCTGGACGTCGCCGAGACCGCCGAGGGCACCGTCGCGCTGATGCTGGATGATGTCGCGGTGTCGGGTGTCGCCAATCACGGCATCCATATCTCGGATTGTACGCTGGCCGATGAATGCGGCGGCGGTGGCGGCGGGGCGGGCGAAGGCTCGGCCGCGTCGATCGAGGTAGCGCTGGTGGATGTGACCATCGCCGATGTGGGCAATGGCCGCTTCGATGCCGATGGGCTGCGCGTGGATGAACGCGGCATGGGCGATATCCTGTTCACCGGCATGTTCCTGGAGGTTTCGAATGTGGGCGCCGATGGGATCGAGTTGGACGAAGGCCAGGACGGTGACGTGATCGTGGACGTGATCTATTCCGATTTCGTCGATAACGGCGCCTATTGTGACCCGAACCTGCTGCGCGCCTTCCTGCCTGAAATCGATGAAGGCGCATTTGACGAAGGCGTCACCCAAGCCGATGCCATCCCCGGCCCCGTCACCGGATCGTCCGACGATGCCTGTTTCGAGCGGGAGGTTGACCTGTATGACGATGGCAGCGTCGCGGCCTATGGGTTCGGGATCGATGTCGATGACGGGTTCGATATTGACGAAGCCGGGCCCGGCGCGCTGGTGGGCCTGTTTTCCGGCGGCACCATGCGCGGCAACCTCGATGAGGGATTTGATTTCGACGAAGAGGGCGCCGGTGACATTGATGTAACCTTTATGGGCTATATCGGCGAACAGAATGCCGATGACGCGATCAAGTTGTCGGAAGAGGGCGCGGGCCATGTCTATGCGGTTGTTCAGGCCGTGGAGGCCATCGGCAATGGCGGCGTCGGCATTGTGGCCGAAGAAGAGGGCATAGGCGATTTGAGCCTGATGGTGCTGAGCAGCGCCACATCGGGCAATAACGGTGGTGAATTGGGCATCGAAGCCGTGCAGGACGATGATGGTATAGGCCGTGTTTGGGTGATCGACAGCGAGATCGCCGACGGCATCGACACAGACGGCGCCGAAATCGACGCCGACTAAAGGCATATTTAGAGGCCCACGGGTATTAGGGCCGCTCCATTTCACTCCCCCGTCGGGTCCGCCCGGCGGGGGTTTACTTTTGATGCCGACCAATCGGCCTGACATCCAGTCAGGTTGGGACAGGTCGGGACGCCAAACGCCGGCTTCATGGGCCTATTAGGATGCCTGATTTACAGGGACCGAAGCTGCCGATGCGTGGATGTCGACCCTCGGGACGTCACAAACGCCGATGACCCGTGCTTGGATAGGGCTTCCCGCTTTTTGCCATGTGAACGCGCTTTCGGTGTCGCGCAGATGCGCCTCTGAAGATGGCGAGATCCGGCAAGCGATGGAAAACGCAGTTGAAGCCCCTTCGATCCGGCATGTGGGCATTGCCTACTGGATATTCCTCAACAGGCTGATGGACTTACTGGGCGTCTCGCCAAATTCCTGCCGGTAGAGCTTGGCGAAATTGCTGACGCTTGCGAACCCCGAAGCGCGGGCGATCTCAGCCACGGTATTATACTGATCGAGCAGGATCAGGTTACGGGCGAAAGTCAGGCGCACCGATCGGATGAACGACGCGGGCGACTGCCCGTTCGCTTCCTTGAGGCGACGGCCAAGGGTCTTCTGGCTGACCGCGAGCGCGGAGGCCAACCTTTCCACCCCGAAATCCTGATCCGCCACATGATCGAGAACATGTTCCGTCAACCGCTCCAGGAACTGCTTTTTTGCGGAGAGATGCTGTTTGGTCGCCGGGTCATCGGCCAGCGCAGCCTCGAGCGCTTCGAGCCTGGCCGCCGTTGTCCGCTCCACCTCGATGCGCTGTTTCTCGATATCCTTGACCTGTTGTCCGAGCGAGGCAAGTTCGACCACGGCAGAGCGGCGTTCCGTCTGCATCGCGCGGACCATCGTTGAAATCGCCAGCATCATGAAGAGCGTCTCACCGACAATCGCGGCGATATACGCCAGGGACAATGGCCGCAGCAGCAGTACATCGAAGGCGGTCGCAGCCTGCGTCGGACTGACCGGCACAAGAAAGAAGTAGACCGCGGCGAAGAGGCCGCCGCTGAACAAAACCAGCGAGCCCGATATCGGCCAGGCCTGCGGCAGCCCCGCGCGAATCTTCCGGACAGCGACGACCAGAAGGACCAGCGGGCTGACGAAATAGATGAGGTGCAGCGGCATGGCGAGGTGCCAGGGGTCCAGCACGGCCAGAGCCGTGACCCCGACGATCACGAAAGAGAGCCCCTGGAACAGCCGCCGCCAGATCCGAGCGTCCGCGTCCACGTTCAGCAGCACACGGCAATATTGCACATTGGCCAGCATCCCCAGCCCGGCAAAGCCCTCGGTCACCGGGGTGAGCGTGGTGGCTGGCAGCGTCAGATCGAAAATCGCGTGCAACCAGCCGTCATAAATGAACGAGAACATGAACAGGCAGACCAGATAGAGCGCATAATACTGGTAAAACCGCCGGTCGATCTGCCGGAACAGGATGAGGCTCAAGAGCGCAATCGTCGCCACGTAGCACAGAAACAGCGCTGTCATCATCAAGGTCATCGTGCCCCACTCGGAAAAGAGGTCCGCCGACATGATGACTGCGGTGATGGTGGGCTCGAAGGTTCCCGCAATCCGCAGGTAAAACACCCGGTCATCACCGGGTTGAAGCGCAATCGGAAACCCGGTCCGCATGGCCGCACCGGCGTTTTCCTCGGCGCTGACAATCCGGCCGAGGCGCGCGATCTCGACAAGCGCGCCGCCCCGTTCTTCGAACAGGATCACCTCATCGAAGATCTTCTCGATCAGGGCGATCACCCAATCGCGCTGCTCCGCATGCGGATTGGCCACGGCAAACCGCAGCCATAAGGCTTGAGACGGCACCGGAGCGGTGAAGACGCCGCTGCAATTGCGCGGATGAAAGGGTTGGCCGGGAATGCTGTCGGCACCCATGGTGCCAGCATCGTCCAGAAAATACTCGGCCCGCAACGCGCGCAACTGATCATTCGGCGCATCGGACAGCATGTGGGCGACAGGCGGCACATCTTCCGGTTGCGGACAGGAAGATGGGGGATCGGCGAAATCCCCGGCCCAGGCGGCTCTCGTGCAGAGAAGCAGCGCAAACAGAACCCGGGCGATCATAAATGTTCTGTTCATCGGCCCCCAATCGAAAACGTGTATGTATCGAGGGTTCTATGCGAATTCGCCGCAGCCGACTGCACTGGTTTGGGACAAATTTGAGCGCGCATGGGTCAAAACAACTCCACCCCGTTTTCTTCGCACCCCAAAGTTGGCTCAGATGATGCCTGTAGTCGACGCGCAGTTCAACTCTGACGCGAACCTTCACGAGCATATACCGGTGGCGCCCGTATCTCGCAGCGCGTGAAACGTCCCACGGACCTGTCGAGCAGGACCATTTTAAGGAGACATAGATATGAGGATTAGAACGCTTACTTTCGCAACCGTTCTGGCAGCACTTACCGCAATGCCGGGCCTAGCGTCCACCGTCACTTTGAACGTGGTTGGGGGCCAGCTGGTCGGGGCCTCGAACGTCGAAGTCAACGGCGCGCTCTACGATGTCGAATTTGTCGACGGGACTTGCGCGGCGCTCTTCGATGGCTGCGATGCGCAGTCGGATTTCATATTTTCGACCCTGGATCAGGCCTTGGCCGCTGGCCGAAGCCTCAGCGAAACCGTTTTTCTGGATGGTCCCCTCGGCAACTTCGATAGCGATCCGTCACTAACCGCAGGCATCGAAAGGTCAGGCCCTTTTTCCAACCAGGGGACTCTTTTGATCCCTTTCGCAGTCGTACGAGACAGGGCTCTAGCTGCTGACTTCTTCAATGGATCTCCTGACCCGATAGGCGGGAACGACGATAGGGTTTCTGCAGGCAACTCAATACTGATTTCCTACGATACCTCGCAAACTACCAGATCCGTATACGCCCGCTTCAGCCCGTCGGACATTGCGCCGGTTCCCCTTCCTGCTGGAGGAGTGCTCCTGCTCGCTGGTCTCGTCGCCTTCGGCGCCTTGCGTGCCCGGCGCAGATCACCAACGGCAAGCTGAGCAACATGTCCTCGGGAGGACGGCATCGACCATACCGCGTTGCACCCCATGGATGACCACGTGCAAGCAGAGATTTTCGGGCCAGACATCACCAGCGGTCCCGCGGCTGATCCTGCCAAACCCGGAACGGCCAACAAACACGCCTACTGGTTAAGCCACCTGCCCGCCATCCTCTCTGCGGGGCTGGTCTGTGGCCTGCTGACCGCGATGTTTGCGATCTCGGCGGCGGCCCTGCTGTTCTCGACAGTGCTCAGCACACATATCACGCTGGCCATCGGGATCTGCCTTTTCGGCACCATCGTGCTCAACGCTGTGATCGCGCTTTTCAGTTCGTACAAGGGCATGGTCTCTGTCACGCAAGAGGTCACGGTGGTCACGCTGGCCGTCATCACGGCCTCGATCCATGGCGCCATGTTCGACGCCCACAGCGAAGCTGAAATCCTCGCGACCATCATCGTGATGATCGGGCTGGCCACCATCCTGACCGGGGCGGCCCTTTTTGCATTGGGCGCCTTCCGTCTGGGCCGGCTGATCCGCTTTATCCCCTATCCCGTGCTTGCCGGGTTTCTGGCCGGAATGGGCTGGCTGATCGTCACCGGCGCGCTGGCGGTGACCCTCGGCGCCCCTCTTACCGTCCAAAGCCTGCCGACCCTTCTTGAAAGCCAGACCTTTGCCAAATTGGGGCCTGCTATTGCCTTCGCTTTGCTGGTAGATCTGGCCGCCCGGCGCAGCGGCAGCCCCTTTGTCCTACCGGTGGCCATCGCCACCACTCTTGTCCTGTTTCACGCAGGCATATGGCTGTTCGATCTGTCGCTGATTGATCTGCAACGCGACGGCTGGCTCTTTGCGCCGCCGCAGGACGGCGGCATCCGCATGCCCTTTCAAGGCAACCCGCTGGCACTGGCGGATTGGTCGATGGTCTGGTCCGAGCTGCCCAAGATCAGCGCGTTGCTCGCGATCAGCGCCGCCGCGCTGTTGTTCGCGTCCAGCGGCATTGAACTGTCGGTGCGCCGGGACATCGATCTCGACCGAGAGCTTCAAGCCGCGGGTCTGGCAAATGTTCTGGCCGGAGCCGGGGGCGGGGCCGCCGGATTTCAAGGTCTGGGGCTGACCATTCTGGCGCATCACATGGGCGCCGCCTACCGGATCACCGGCCTGCTGGTGGCCGGGGTGTGCGCCGCGATCCTGGTCTTCGGTGCGTCGCTGCTCAGCGTCATTCCGATCCCGCTCTTTGGCGGGTTGCTCCTGTGGATCGGCGGCGGGCTGCTCTATCAATGGCTGATCGGAATCTATGCAACGGTCTCACGTCGTGAATACCTGATCGTGCTGCTGATCGTCCTGCTCATCGTCACGTTTGGCCTGTTGCAGGGCGTCGCGATTGGTGTCTTCGCCGCAGCCGCGCTCTTTACCGTAGAATATGCGCGGGTCGACGTGGTGAAATATGCGATCACCGGTGAAACCTACCGCAGCCGGGTTGAGCACAATTTGGATGATCAGGCCTATCTGCGCAGGCACGGTGCCCAGATCCGCGTGCTGCGGCTTCAGGGCTTCATCTTTTTCGGCAGTGTGCATCAGCTGCATCATCGGGTCCGGACCTGTTTTGAGGAGCCGTGCGCCGCGCCAGTTCGGTTTATCGTTCTGGATTGTCGGGATGTCACGGGGATCGATTCCTCCGCCATTCAGAGCCTCACCAAGATCTGCGGCATCATCGCCAAGCAGGACGGCACGCTGATCGTCAGCGGGCTTAATCCCGCCATGTTGAGCCGATTGAACAGGCTCATCGCAAGCCCCGCGCAAAAGCCGCTGCGATGTTTCGATGAGGTCGAAAGCGCGATCGCATGGTGTGAGGATCGTCTGCTTGGCGACCGGACACCTGCCAGCGGCATCCCAGCCGCGCAACCCATTGCATGTCAGCTGACGCGCTGTCTGCAAGACGCTGACGCCCATGACGCGCTGAAACCCTATCTCACGAAAATTATGCTCAAGGCGCAGGATGTGCTGATCAAGCAAGGGCATGCCGGAAGCGATATCTACTTCATTGAAAGCGGCCTGATCAAAGTGCATCTCGACAGCCCCCCCAATCCGCCCATTCACCTACGGACGCTGAGGCCGGGTGCGGTGGTTGGCGAGATGTCCTTCTTCTTGCAGCGGGTGCGGACGGCGTCAGCAACCGCCGAAACTGCGGCGACCCTTTGGCGGCTGAGCCAGGACGATCTACAGCGGATGACCCAGTCACATCCTGTGCTGGCAGATCGGCTCAACAAATTCTTCCTAAGAACAATCGCCGAGCGCCTAGATCAATCCAATCTGCTGGTGCGATCCCTGACAGATTGACAACCCGCGGTATAGGACCGCCTTGCCCGACCCATAAGAGACGCTGCCGCAATCACAGCCGATATTCGCGGCGTCGTGTCGATCAGATAGGTTCGGGCGCTAGGCCGCCTCGGCCGAGGTGGCGCGATATCCGGTAGGCACATTTGGCTGATCTGGGGCTTTGCGGTCTTTCGGAACTGGCCATATGGTCAGCCTCGGAATCGCCACGGGGTTTGAGGATGAGTGTCGAACACCAAATGTATCAAGCTGCGGTCGAGCTTGTGGAGCGACGCTATCCCACAGATTGGGGCGGTGCAGCCTCCGTGCGTTTGGCGACCGGTGAGATCATCACAAGCGTCGCGCCGGATGACGACTTTGACGCGCTGTCCCTCTGTATGGAAGTGGGCGGGTTTCTGGAGGCTCATAAGCAAAATCAAGCGGTTACGCACAGCCTGTGCCTTTATAGAGAGACCGAAACATCGTCATTTAAGCTGCTGACCCCCTGCGGCATTTGCCAGGAACGGCTGCGATTTTGGGGGGAGGACGTCTTGGTTGCGGTGACGACCCCGGAGAACGCATTGCTTTTCAAACCGCTCCGGGACCTGCAGAACTTTCACTGGTCGACGGCGTATCGGTAGCGGGCAAAGGCACGGGCTCCGGGAACCTGCGGTCTTGTCGCCCCGGGGGATGGGTCTGGTCCAATGGGATTTGTCGCCCTAACGTGGCGCCATGGTCCGCTATATCCTGACCCGCGCCCTATCCCTTGCGTTGAGCCTGATTGTGGCCAGCATCGTGATTTTCGCGGTGATCGAGGTCATTCCCGGCGACCCGGCGGCCTTCATGTTGGGGCTGAATGCCAATGAGACCGCGATCGCGGCGCTTCGGGCGGAGTTGGAGCTGGATGGATCACTGACCGAGCGGTACATCGCTTGGGTCTCGGGCATGTTGAGCGGGGATTTCGGCACCTCCTACACCTACCGTGTGCCGGTCTCGGAGCTTGTGTTGGACCGGATCTGGATCTCGCTGCCGCTGACGGTCTATGCGCTGTTATTGTCGACACTGATCGCGGTGCCGATCGGCGTGATCGCGGCGACAAACCGGGGCCGCGTGGGCGATTACGCGATCATCGGCGCCACACAATTGGGCATCGCGGTGCCAAATTTCTGGTTCGCGATGCTGTTGGTGCTGCTGTTCGCGGTCACCTTGCAGATGTTCTCGGCGGGTGGCTTTCCGGGCTGGGACGACCCCGGTGCGGCGATCAAGGCGCTGACCCTGCCCGCCATCGCGCTGGCTCTGCCGCAAGCCTCGATCCTGGCGCGGGTCATGCGCTCAGCCCTGATTGATACGCTGGGGCAGGATTACATCCGCACCGCCCGCGCCAAGGGGCTGACACGGGGCCAGGCGATCCGCCGCCACGCGCTGCGCAATGCGCTGATCCCGGTTCTGACGATCATCGGGCTGCAATTCTCGTTCCTGCTGGCGGGCGCGATCATCATCGAAAACGTGTTCTTTCTGCCGGGTCTGGGGCGGCTGATCTTCCAAGGCATCACGCAGCGCGACCTGATCGTGGTGGAAAGCGTCACCATGCTGCTGGTCTTTGCGGTGATCGTGGTGACCTTTCTGGTGGATGTCGCCTATGCGCTGGTCGATCCAAGGTTGCGCCGCGGATGAGCCGCCTGCCCGTCAGCCTGTGGATCGGCGCCACGATCACCCTGATCTTCGCCGCGCTGGCGCTGATCAGCCTGGTCTGGACGCCGCATGACATCACGAGCCTCAGCATCGCCGACCGGCTGCAACCGCGCTCAGCCGAGTTCTGGCTGGGCACCGACCAATTCGGGCGCGATATGGTGTCGATGCTGATGGAGGGCAGCCGCACCTCGATCGCGGTGGCGCTGGTTGCGGTGGGGATCGGCATGGGGCTGGGGGTGCCGCTGGGGCTGGCCGCCGCCGCCACACGCGGGTCGCTGCTGAACGAGATCATCATGCGCGGCAACGATCTGATCTTTGCCTTTCCGTCCCTGGTCATCGCGATCCTGATCACGGCGGTTTACGGCCCTTCGGCCACCAATGCGATCCTGGCCATTGGCATCTTCAACATCCCCGTCTTCGCCCGCGTCGCGCGGGGCGGCGCGCTGCCGATCTGGACGCTTGACTACATCCTGGCCGCGCGCACCGCCGGCAAGGGCCGCGCCCGGATCAGCGCGGAACATGTGCTGCCCAACATCGCCAATCTGTTGATCGTGCAGTCCACGATCCAATTCTCGCTCGGCATCCTGGCCGAAGCGGCCCTGTCCTATGTGGGGCTGGGCGCGCAGCCGCCGACCTCTAGCCTGGGGCGGATGCTGTCGGAGGCGCAGACGATGATCTATTCGCACCCGTCGCTCGCGGTTCTGCCCGGCCTGGCGATTGTGGTGATGGTTCTGGGGCTGAACCTGATGGGCGACGGGCTGCGCGATGCGCTGGACCCGCGCCTAAGGCGGGGGCGCGCGGATGCTTGAGATCGACGCGCTGTCGCTGTCCATCGGACGCACCGAAATCCTGCACGATGTCTCGCTGTCGATCGGCGAGGGAGAGATCTTTGGCCTGGTGGGCGAAAGCGGATCGGGCAAATCCATGACCGCGTTGGCCCTGATGGGGCTGTTGCCGCTGCGGGCGCGCACCGAAGGCGCGGCGCGTCTGGACGGGATTGATCTGCTGCGCCTGCCGGAACGGGATCTGTGCGCGCTACGCGGCAATGACATCTCGATGATCTTTCAGGAGCCGATGACAGCGCTGAACCCCGTGCAGACCATCGGCGATCAGGTCGCCGAGACGCTGACGATTCACGGCAAAGCGGACCGGGCCGAGGCGTTGGCGGTGGCGCGAGACCGGCTGGACCGTGTGGGGCTGTCGCATATCGGGCTCGACCGTTTTCCACATGAATTGTCCGGCGGGCAGCGGCAGCGGGTTTGCATCGCCGCGGCCATCGCGCTGCATCCGCGCCTGTTGATTGCCGATGAGCCGACCACCGCGTTGGATGTCACCACGCAGGCGCAAATCCTGGATCTGCTGAAAGGCCTGGTCGCCGAAGAGAACATGTCTTTGCTGCTGATCACCCATGATCTGGCGGTGGTGGCCGATATGGCGGATCGGATCGCGGTGATGCAGCGCGGCGTAGTCGTGGAAACCGGACCAACGCGCCAGGTTTTGGCCGAACAGGCGCATCCCTATACGCGGGCTTTGTTCGCAGCCTCGGCCCATCAGCCCGAGCGGGCGGGCAATGCGGCAAAGGATGCCATCCTGCGGGTCGACAACGTGCACCGTCACTATCCCGGCCCGCGACAGGGCCTGAGCCGGGGCGATCCGGTGCGCGCCGTCGACGGCGTGACGTTTGACCTGCAACGGGGCGAAAGCCTGGGGTTGGTGGGCGAATCCGGCTGTGGGAAATCCACGCTGACCCGCGCGATCCTCGGCCTCGACCCCGTGACCTCGGGCACCATCACGCTGAATGGGCATTCTGTCTATCCCGGCATGGCGCGCGCCCTGCGCGCCGATGTGCAGGTGGTGTTTCAGGACCCCTATGGCAGTTTCAACCCGCGCTGGCGGGTGGACCGGATCATTGCCGAGCCGTTTCACCTGTTGGACAACCCGCCCGAGCCCCGCCCCGCCGTGGCCGCCGCGTTGGAGGCGGTGCGCCTGTCGCCCGCCGATATGGAGAAGTACCCCCACGAGTTCTCTGGCGGGCAACGTCAACGCATCGCAATTGCCCGCGCCCTGATCACGCGGCCCAAGCTTTTGGTTCTGGATGAGGCGGTGAGTGCGCTGGATGTCTCGGTTCGGGCGCAAATCCTGGATCTGCTGGCCGATCTGCAGGGGGAACTGGGCCTGTCCTACCTGTTCATCTCCCACGATCTGACGGTCGTGCGCGCGATCACCGACCGGGTTTTGGTGATGCAGAAGGGCCAGATCGTGGAACAGGGCGCGACCGAGCAGGTCTTCACCGCCCCCGCCCATCCCTACACGCAAAACCTGCTGGCGGCGGCCCCGACCTTGGAGGTGACCCCATGAGTATCTTGCACATGTCACTGGGCGCCGCGGAGCCCGAAACCGCGGCACGGATCATCGCGGAGGTCTTACGCGGACCGGCCCTGTCCTTTCCGCCCTGCCCCGGCGCTTGGATCGCATTCGCGGATACCGACGACGGCACGGCGATCGAGGTCTATCCGAACACTACGCGGGTCGAAGCGGGGGCGGAGACCATCGCCTTCACCACCGGGGCGGCCGAAACCGGTCCCGCCTTGGCCCATGTGGCCGTGGCAACCGGGCGACCCGCCGAAGAGGTGGTTGAGATCGGCACGCGGGCCGGTTGGTTAACGCGGATCTGCAATCGCGGGCCTTTCGAATGCGTGGAGCTGTGGGTCGAAAACCGGGTCCTGATCGAGGTGCTCGACCCCGCGATGCAGCGAGACTATCGCGCCGGGATGACGGCGGAGAATTGGCGCGCCATGTTCGACCTATAGCGGCATGGGCGCGCATGGACGGCCCGGCGGGCAGTCGCTAGTTTAAGGATTAAGTGGGGAGGATCGGGCCGATGGGAAAATTTCCGACGTTTTTCTTTCTGTTGGGCCTGGCCGCCTTGGCCGCGGCTTTGTTTGGCGCGCTGCACAATCAGCTCAGCTATTCGGTCGGCCCGACCTATTTCACCGCCTTCAAGTTTGAGCAATTTGGCATGCCCGAGGATATGCCCAACCGGCTGGCCGCGGCCTGGGTCGGTGTGCAGGCGAGCTGGTGGATGGGCCCGTTGGTGGGCGCCCCGGCCTTTCTGTATGGGCTCTTCGCCGTGCCGCAGAACCGCACCTATCTGGCCGCGGGGCTGGGGGCGATTTTCCTGGTCATCTTGCTGGCGACCTTCGGCGCGTTGGGCGGGCTGTTGGGCGGGCTGGCCGCCGACAGCACCGGGCTGCTCGATGAATATCTGACATTCCGCGAGGGCCCGACACGGTCGGATTTCCTGCGCGCGGGCTTCATGCATGACGCCACCTATCTGGCAGGCGCCCTGGGCCTGTTGGCCGCGTTCTTCCCGATGCGGCGGGGGCGGACCATCGACCGGTTACGCAGCCAGCAGGAGGTCGCCAATGCGACTTGAGGGCAAGACGGCCATCGTCACCGGCGCAGCCTCGGGCTTTGGCGCCGGGATCGCACGCATCTTCGCGCGAGAAGGCGCGCAGGTGCTGGTCGCGGATCTGAACCTGGACGCCGCCCGGGACATCGCCGATGAAATCGGCGGCCTCACCACGCAAACCGATGTCTCCGACGGCGGCTCGGTCGCGGCGATGACCAAGATAGCGCTGGAGGCCTGGGGGCGCATCGACATCCTGGTGAACAACGCCGGCACCACGCATCAGAAAGGCCCGCTGGAGGATGTGGCCGAGGCCGATTTCGACCGTGTCTTCAAGGTGAACGCAAAATCGGTCTACCTGACCGCGCGTGAGATCGTGCCGCAGATGAAGGCGGCCGGCAGCGGCGCAATCCTGAACGTCGCCTCAACCGCCGGGATCAGCCCTCGCGCGCATCTGAATTGGTACAATGCCTCCAAAGGGTGGATGATCACGGCGACCAAGGCCATGGCCGTTGAATTGGCGCCAGACGGCATTCGCGTCAACGCGATCTGCCCGGTGGCGGGGGAAACGCCGCTGCTGGCCAGTTTCATGGGCGAAGACACGCCCGAGATCCGCGCCAAGTTCCTGGCGACGATCCCAATTGGCCGTTTCAGCCAGCCCGAGGATATGGGCGAAGCGGCGGCCTTCTTGTGCTCGGACGCGGCCAGCATGATCACCGGCGTCGCGCTTGAGGTCGATGGGGGACGCTGCATATGAAGGCAATCAACCTGGCTGACAAGCTGAGCCAATTCTCCGATCATTGGAGCCCGCGGATCGTCGGGCAGTACAATGGCAACGATCTGATGGTGGTGAAGGTCGAAGGGGAATTCACCTGGCATTCGCATCCTGACACCGATGATTTCTTTCTGGTCCTGAAGGGCGAGATCGATATCGAGATGCGCGAGGGCACGGTGACTCTGCGGGAAGGTGAGATGTTTGTGGTGCCGAAAGGGGTCGAACATCGGCCTGTCGCCCGGCAAGAGGCGCATCTGCTGCTGATCGAACCGGCGGGCACACCCAATACCGGGGATGCAGAGACAGCCGCTGAGAAAGTCGCCCTGTGACGGGTTTTATCCGCCGCGATGTGCCTGCGGATATCCAGGTTCTTGCAGGCGACTTCGCCTCACAACCCTTGGCGTTTGCACATCTGTTGGACGTGGCGCCGGGGTTGGATCTGGGCCATGTGGAGGTGATCCAATCGGGCCATGCGGCACGGCTGGGCGCCTATTTCGGCGCGGATATAGTGGCGCGGCTGCCACAAACGGACACGCTGATTCTGGTGCTGCCCGGCGCCTATTCAGGGCTGGACTGTCCGCTTGGCACCACGGATCTGTTGCGCGATCTGGGCGCGGTGCGCGGGACCGTGCCGCAGATGGTGCCCGCGCCATGATCACGCCGGGCCCGCGCAATCTGATCACCGATGTGGCCGGGCTGCGCGTGGGCCAGGCGCAGGATGATCGGATAAAAACCGGGGTCAGCGTTGTGGTCGGAGACGCGCCCTTCACCGCCGCCGTGCATGTGATGGGCGGCGCCCCGGGCACGCGTGAAACTGACCTTCTGGCACCCGACAAGACCGTGCAGCAGGTCGATGCGCTGGTGCTGTCGGGGGGCTCGGCCTTTGGGCTCGATGCGGCCTCGGGCGTGGCCGATGGGCTGCGCGCAGCGGGGCGCGGCTTTCCCGTCGGCGATCAGCGGGTGCCGATTGTGCCCGGCGCGATCCTGTTCGACCTGATCAATGGCGGCGACAAGGATTGGGCGGACAACCCCTATAAAGCACTGGGGCGCGCGGCGCTGGATGCCGCCGATGTCGCTTTCGACCTGGGCAGCCACGGCGCCGGGACCGGCGCGCTGGTCGCGGATCTGAAAGGGGGCCTTGGCTCAGCTTCGGCGCAGGCGGGGCCCTACACGATCGGCGCTCTGGTTGCGGTGAATGCGCTGGGGCGGGTCACTGTTGGAGACAGCCCACATTTCTGGGCCGCGCCGTTTGAAATCGCGGGGGAGTTTGGCGGGCGCGGCATGGCACCGGCTTTTGACGCCACCGCCATCCCCCCGGTAAAAGGCGGGGATAGCCGCAACACCACCATCGCCATAATCGCCACCGATGCCGATCTGACCCAGGCCCAGGCCACCCGGATGGCGGTGGCCGCCCATGATGGCCTAGCGCGGGCGATCTATCCCAGCCACACGCCGATGGATGGCGATTTGGTCTTTGCCGCCGCGACGGGACAAACCCCGTTGGCGCAAGAAAGCGATACGTTGCTGTTGGGGCACGTGGCCGCACTATGCCTCAGCCGTGCTGTGGCCCGCGGCGTCTACACGGCCAAAGCGCAGGATAATGATCTGCTGCCCACCTATCGCGACCGGTTCGACTAGCCTTAGCCGCCAAGGCCTGTGGGCACGGGCGCTCCACTCAAATCCCAGATACTCACGCACACGCCACCAGATATGCGCAAAGGCGGGGTGGCGCGACGGGGTGGGTGGGTGGGCGTTGCGACACCCTGCCGGACCATCCAACCTCGAAAAAGGCCCCGCGGCAGAACCGACGGGGCCATTCATCTGGTCGCACAGGTGTCAGTGCAGCTGGCGCTCAACCTCAGAAATCGCGTCATCGATCAGCGCGTTCTGATCAGCGGCGGAGGTACGCCCGGCGATGACTTCAGCAGCGGCGGCCACGGCCACGGTTGCGGCGCGGTCCCGCACAGCACGGTTGGCCTTTGCTTCCGCACTCGCGATCTGGTCTTCGGCAGCGGCCAGACGGCGTGCGATGGAGCGTTCGATCTCGCCTTTCGCCTCTTCGGCGGCATCTTCGGCATTGGAGCGGGCCTCGGCCACGATCCTTGCGCTCTGCTCTTCGACCTCGCGCGCCTTACGCTCATAGGAAGCGAGCAGCGACTGCGCCTCTTCGCGCAGGGCCCGCGCCTCATCCAGCTCGGATCGGATGCCTTCAGCACGCTGATCCAGCATATCCGCCAGCATCTTCGGTACGCCAAAGTAGAACAGCACCGCCAGGAAGGTCAGAAACCCGATCAGAACGACCCAGTCCGAGTTGCCGAAAGACGGGTCCAGCAAACCATGGGGCTTGTCATCGGCGGCGAAAGCCGGCGCGGTGATCAGGGCGGCAGTGGCAAATGTAACGATACGCATCATCTTATCCCCGCACGCGGTTGGTGACGGCAGCGGCCACGGCATCGGCATCGACCTCTTGGCCGGGCGACAGGGCGCGCACGATATCGGCGGCAACGTCGCGGGCGACCTCTTCCGCGGTGGCCAGGGCGCCTTGTTCAATCTCACCGATCCGCGCCTCAGATTCGGCGGCCTTGGCAGCAATCTGCGCGTCCGCCTTGTCGATCTCGACCTGGAGCTGCGCTTGAATTTCGTCACGGGTCTCTTGCGAGATCCGTTGTGCCTCGGCCCGGGCATTGGCCAGCGCCGTATTGTAGCTGGCCTCGGCCTCGACGGCCTGACGCTTGAGATCTTCCGCCGCCGCAAGATCGTTGGTCAGCGTCCCCTGCCGTTCGGCCATCACCGCCGACAGGCGTGGTAAGGCCACTTTGGACAGGATCAGGAAAATTGCGACCAGCGTGATGACAAGCCAGACGATCTGGTTGTCGAAGGTTGCGATATCGAGTTGCGGCATCCCCGGTGCGCCATCCCCATGGGCAGCGGCATCGGCAGCCCCGTGGGCAGCATCAGCACCTGATTGTTCGGCGTCGTCGGCCATTGGTGATCCTCCAACAGGGGGTGTCGTCTAAACTCGAAGGGTTACGGTGGCGCGCCCATATCGCAGAGCGCGCCCGACGTAAGGATATGAAATCGCTCTCTTAGACAGCGAACATCAGCAGCAGGGCGACGAGGAAGGCGAAGATGCCCAGAGCCTCGGCGAACGCGATGCCGATGAAGAGGGTTGCGGTCTGGCCAGCAGCCGCGGAGGGGTTGCGTAGGGCGCCGGCGAGGAAGTTGCCCGCCACGTGGCCCACACCGATAGCGGCGGCGCCGGAACCGATGGCGGCCAGGCCGGCACCGATGAATTGACCCATTTGTGCGATATCGCCTTCCATAGTCTTTCTCCTTACGTTGGAAGTCTGTTTTCCGGGCGATTGGCCCGAAAGCTCATGTCGTCCGGGCAGCTCTGCCCGGGTCGAATTAGTGATGTGGGTGAAGCGCGTCTTTCAGATAGACGCAGGTCAGAATGGTGAACACATAGGCCTGGATCGCGGAGACCAACACCTCAAGCGCATAGATCGCGACCACGCCCAGGATCGGCACCACCGACGCCACACCCATAGCGCCCGCGAAACCCGCGAACACTTTCAGGACCGCGTGGCCCGCCATGACGTTCCCGGCCAGACGAATGGAGTGGCTGACCGGGCGCACGAAGTAAGAAATCACCTCGATGATCGCCAGTATCGGACGCAACGCAAGCGGCGCAGATGAAACCCAGAACAGGCTGAGGAACGAGGCGCCGTTCTTGACGAAGCCCAGCACCGTCACAGTGATAAAAACCGCTGCGGCCAGGACTGCCGTGACCGCGATATGCGACGTGGTGGTGAAGCTGCCCGGGATCAGACCCAGGAAGTTCGCGAAGAGGATGTAGAGAAACAAAGTGAAGATGTAGGGGAAGTAGGGCAGCGCATCCTTGCCCGCCACGTCCTCAACCATCTTGTGGACGAAGCCATAGGCCAATTCGGCCATCGACTGTCCCCGCGTCGGCACGACAGCACGGCCACGCGTTCCAACAACCATCAGCAGCACAACCGACAGAACGGCCAGCGCCATCCACATCGTGACATTGGTGATAGTAAATGCGCGTACTTGCTGGATGCCCAAGTCCCAAAGGTTCACAGCGACGTTCTCACCGGCGTTTAGTTGAGCAACCTGCTCTTCGCTCAAGATCACAGTGTGAACTTCACCGCGATAGGTAACTTGCCCTTCTTGCGCAGCGGCATCGGAGAGCGTGACATCGGCGTAAGCCTCGCCAAAGGCAAGGGGCGCTACCTCGAACTGATCCATCGGGTGGATCGCCAACCCGCCGGAATAGTCGTCGAAGAAGGCTGCAAGAAACGCGAGCAGCGCCAGCCCGATCAGGACCAAAAAGGCTGTCTTGCCGGTGCCGCCGTTGGAATTCGTGCTTTCAGTCGCCATCCTGCGTCCCCTGTTCGTTCTTGGCCTCAGCAGCCCTTTGGATTTCCTTCGCAGAACGGATCATGGTTTTGACCCCTGCAACAAACCCCAGCAATGTAAACACGACCATCAGCCACGGTCGGGTGCCGAACAGCCAGTCCAACCCGAAGCCTATGCCGAAGCCAATGCCCAGTCCGGCCACCAACTCGATCACCATCCGCCAGGCCAGCTGCGCCTGGGAATAATGCTCTTCCATATGCGGGCGCTCTGGATCGGCTCGCGATTTTGCCGCCGCAATCCGCGCCTCCAAAGCGCGTATGGCGTCTTCATCCCGATCATTCATTCCAGCGTGCCCCCGTTGGAAGCTCGCGCGGAAGCTAGGCTGAGCATCGCCCAGAGTCAACGCGATGCGAGATGGATTATAGTATTGATTTATATGGTAAATTTTTGCTGAGGTTCAGCGTGTCGCACCTTGAGGAAGGATATCGTTATTCAACCAATCGGTTGACGATTGCGCCTGGACAGGATTATGCGGCGCCATGACGACCCGCCTCGACACCGTCTTTGCAGCGCTGGCCGACCCAACGCGTCGCGCGATCCTGCAGATGTTGTTGGAGGATGACATGGCCGTCACCGATGTGGCCGAGCCGTTCGACATGTCGCTGGCCGCGATTTCCAAACATCTCATTGTGCTGACAAATGCAGGACTGATCACGCAGGAAAAGCGCGGACGTGTGAAATGGTGCAAATTGGAAATCGACGCGCTGAAGGACGCGTCGATCTGGATGCAGGGCTTTGGTCAGTTTGAGGCGGTCAATCTCGACGCGTTCGAAGCTTTCCTCGAACGCGAGCGGATTCTAAACGATCCCCGCAAGGCGCAGAATGACGACAACCACGACGACGAGGCCGATAATATATAGGATATTTCGCATAGATTCGGCTCAGATGAAGTTGATGATGGCGATAACCACCACGACAAGGCCGACAAGGGTCAGAATGGAACGCATAGCAGTAACTCCTATATATTCAGGTATCACGACAACGTTGAGTTGCGCCCTCGGTTCCATCCTTTCTCAAACGATCGGCTGATCTGCGCCTGGGCGTGGCGCCAAGCATTCCTATTTCGCGTCCACAGCCTTTAACACCGACCGGACATATTTGGCGGCACTGCGGTAGTGGCTTGGCCCTGACGCTTCGGCGTAGCGCCCGCGCGTCCAACCGTTTCCGCCCGGCATCGGCTCGCCATACAAAACGTGTTCGTCGGTGCCTTCGATCCAGTTCCGCAGCCGCCCATGGGTTTCGTCCAGCCAGGCGCGCGCGGTTTTCCAATTCATCTCGCTGTAGCGCGCACGCAGGGCGGCGTTATAGGGTTTGAGCGCGTTCCACTTCACCCCATGATCGGGCATCTGCGCCGCTTCCCCCTCGTCAAGCCACTGAAAGAACAATTGGGTCCAATGGGCGCGATGGGTGACGATATCGCGAATGCTGGGCCCGTCATCCTCATGGGGCAGCATCGCCAAACGGTCCGGCACACGGTCGAGCAGGTCTTGCAGCTTGTGCCATTCCTTGTCGGTTGCGGTCAGCAGATCGTGTTTTGTCGTGGCAGCGGGCATGGGACATCCTCCTTTGCCATTCAATCTGCCATCAGGTTCATGATGACGCCTTGACCTTGCTCAATCTGGAGGGCGGATCCCGACGTCCCCTGCCACCCCGCGGCACCATCAGCAGCGGAGCGCACTTGCCGCCGCGGGCTCCTGGCCAACGGCCAGCGGCCGCGGCGGCCGGGTCGCGCGCGCCCATGGCGCGGCGAAACACCTGGACCTATCCGACCGGCCAGCTTTTTACCTGGTCTTTCAAGTGGCGCACAAAGGTCTGCACCTTGGCGGTTCGGTGGAGATCCATATGCGTCACCAACCAGATCTTCGCCGTCCAATCCTCCAGCGGCGGCAGCATTTCCACCAGATCGTCGGTCCGGTCCTGATCCCATGAGGCGACAAATCCAATTCCGATCCCTGCCAGCACCGCCTCTTTCACCGCCACCATCGACGAGGCCCGAAAGTAAATCGACGAGGTTGGCACCGTATCATTCAGCCATTTGAAATAGGGCGCGCGGGGCGTGTCATCGGTGGTGCCCACAAACCGGTGGTCCGTCAGGTTGTCCCCCGTCAGCGGGCCAAACCGGTCCAGGTAACCCTTGCTGGCCACCAATTTCAGCGTCTGCGTGAAAAACGGCTGCACGATATTGTCGGGCTGATCAGGCAATTTGCCAGCCCGGATCGCCACATGGGCCTCGCCATATTCCAACCGGAATAGCCGCGCATCCGAGATCAGGCGCACGCGCAAATCGGTGTGACGCTCTTGAAACAGTGCGATGGTCGGCACCAGCAGCGGCGATAGCGCGCCCAGAGAGGTCACGATCAGCTCGCCCGTCACCTCATCCCCGCGGCCTTTGATGCGGCCTGCCAATTGGGTGAATTGGTCATCGGCCTGTCCCGCCACGGCCAGCAGATCCTGTCCCGCTTCGGTCGCCGTATAACCGCGCGCGTGGCGCTGGAACAATTTCGCACCCAGGCGCCGCTCCAGCGCGTCGACATGGCGGATGACCGTTGCGTGGTGGACTCCAAGCGCGTCGGCCGCCCCAGACACTGTTCCCAAACGCGCCACCTGAAATGCCGTGCGCAACTCATCCCAATTGTCCATGGCGTCCTGTGCGCCTCCTCACACCAAATCCGAAATATCCCAAGAATGCGCGCAGTTCTTTTGAAACGCAACGTTCCGTGCAGCCCCTCAGTCAATGTGCGATTGTGCACATATAATGATCAAATATGGGAATTGTGTTCACGCCTTGAATCGTCCTCTATCGGCGCATCTTCTTCTTGCCAAAAGGGCTGTTGCCATGACCACTCACCTTCTCCGTGTTGACGCCTCTGCCCGCCGCACAGGCTCCATCACCCGCGATCTGACGGATCGCATCATCGCCAAACTGAATGCCGACGCCGTGACGACGCGGGACCTGGCCGAAAGCCTACCCCATGTCTCCGAGGCCTGGATCGGCGCCAACTTCACCCCCGCCGATCAGCGCAGCGCCGAACAGCGCGAGATCCTGAGCGGGTCGGATGCCTTGGTCGACGAAGTGATCGCCGCAGACATGCTGGTGATCGGGGTGCCGATCTACCATTTCAGCGTGCCGACCGCGTTGAAGGCCTGGATCGATATGGTCGCCCGCGTCGGTCGCACCTTCCAATACACCGATACCGGCCCAAAGGGCCTTCTGACCGGCAAGCGCGCCATCCTGGCCGTCGCCTCCGGCGGCACCGAGGCCGGGTCCGAGATCGACTTTGCCACCGGGTATATGCGCCATGTGCTGGGCTTTATCGGCATCACCGATGTGCAGATCATTTCCGCCGACCAGATGGCCGTCGACCCGGACGCGACACTGGCCAAGGCCCATGCCGAGGTTGCGGCGCTGGCGGCCTGACGCCCAGCCGCTTTGCGCATGTCGCATCCCGTGCTAGCGTCTCGGGATGCGTATCGTGCGAACCGCCCTTTTGTTATGTCTGGCTGCCGTCCCGGCGGACGCCGCACAGACCTGCAGGCTGGATTTCACCATCGAAATCACCCAAGGCGTGGGCACGATCCGCCCCGGCACGCATCTGCCGGGCCACGCGGAATTCACCACCCACGGCCCGTCCATCCGGCAGGAGGGCGGCTCGACCGGTCATCTGGCGATGGGCCATATGACCTTGGGCGAGAGCATTGCCGGATCGATCTGGACGCTGGTCACCACATCGCGCGGACATGCGGCAGATCTGGTCGGCGTCTATGCCCAAGATGTGCAAGGCCTGTCTTTCGCCGGGCTGGATTATACCGGTCCGATGGCGCTGACCCTGTTCGGCGCGCCCGGCACGCGCCCCGAAGACACACCCCCCCTCACCCAGGCGGAATGGGATGATCTGGACATGCGCCGCAGCTTTTCTTTGCACGCCCAGGGGGTCGATATGCTGGCAGGAGATGTGGTGCAACTGGCCGTCGATTGCGGCTAGGTCGCAAAGATTGACTCGCCTCGCAAATCCCCATATCTGCTACGATCAATAGCCGGAAAGCCCTAGCTTCCCGGTCCCGCGCGCGTCCGCAGGATCGCCCCCCGTCAGCGAGTTTCGCCCACGGGGGCGCTACTCGTTTTGCATATGGGGCTTGGGAGATGGGCCATCGCCCCCACCTTGAGGGGGCAACCGAAGGAAAAAGGGGCCGCGCCCATGTTTGAAAATCTGTCCGAACGCCTGTCTGGCGTCTTTGACCGCCTCACCAAGCAGGGCGCGCTGAGCGAAGATGACGTGCGCACCGCCATGCGAGAGGTGCGCGTCGCCTTGTTGGAGGCTGACGTCTCGCTACCCGTGGCGCGCAGCTTCATCAAGGCGGTCGAGAAGAAGGCCACTGGTGCGGCGGTGACGAAATCGGTCACACCCGGCCAGCAGGTGATCAAGATCGTCCATGACGAGCTGATCGCAACCTTGCAAGGCGACAGCGACCCCGGCGTATTGAAGATCGACAATCCGCCCGCGCCGATCCTGATGGTCGGTCTACAGGGCTCGGGTAAGACGACGATCACAGCGAAGCTTGCCAAGCGGTTGAAGGAGCGTGAGGGCAAGAAGGTGCTGATGGCCTCGCTCGACACAAACCGTCCAGCGGCGATGGAGCAATTGGCGATCCTGGGCACGCAGATCGGTGTCGACACGCTGCCAATCGTGCCGGGCGAAGATGCGGTGACGATTGCCAAGCGCGCCAAGACGCAGGCCGGGCTGGCGGGATATGACGTCTATATGCTCGACACGGCGGGGCGTCTGCATATCGACCAAGAACTGATCGCCCAAGCAGCCGCCATCCGCGATGTGGCCAATCCCCGTGAAACGCTGCTGGTGGTCGACGGTCTGACGGGCCAGGACGCGGTGAATGTCGCCGAGGAATTTGACGACAAGATCGGCGTCTCCGGCGTGGTCCTGACCCGGATGGACGGCGACGGGCGCGGCGGTGCCGCGCTGTCGATGCGCCAGATCACCGGCAAGCCGATCCGCTTTGTGGGTCTGGGCGAGAAGATGGACGCGCTGGAAACCTTCGAGCCCGAGCGCATCGCAGGCCGCATCCTGGGCATGGGCGACATCGTGGCGCTGGTGGAAAAGGCGCAGGAAACGCTGGAGGCCGAACAGGCAGAGCGCATGATGAAGCGCTTCCAGAAGGGCATGTTCAACATGAACGACCTGCGCGGCCAGCTGGAGCAGATGGAAAAGATGGGCGGCATGCAGGGCATGATGGGGATGATGCCCGGCATGCAAAAAATGTCGAAACAGATCGAGGATGCGGGGTTCGACGACAAGATGATCAAGCGCCAGATTGCCCTGATCAACTCGATGACCAAGCGCGAGCGCGCCAATCCGGGGCTGCTGCAAGCCAGCCGCAAGAAACGCATCGCGGCGGGCGCGGGCCAAGAGGTCAGCGATCTGAACAAGCTGCTGAAGATGCAGCGTCAGATGGCCGATGCGATGAAGAAAATGGGGAAGATGGGTAAGAAAGGCATGCTGAAAGGCGGCCTTGGCGCGCTGATGGGCAAGGGCGGCGGGATGCCGCCGGGTATGCCCCCCGGTATGGACCCGTCGCAGATGGACCCCGCCGCACTGGAACGCGCCGCGAAACAGATGGGCCTGCCCGGTGGCAGCGGTGGCCTGCCGGATCTGTCGGGCTTCGGGAAGAAGAAGTGACCGACACGGCGCCGCATATCCCGACGCTGGAAACCGAGCGTCTGACTCTACGTGCCCCCGGCGCGCAGGATCTTGTGTCGTATGAGGCGTTTTATGCGGTGTCTGATGTGACTGTCGGCGGCTATCGCGGTGGCCGGAGTGCGCAAGAGGTTGCCGAGATCCTCGCCCAGGATATCGCCCATTGGGCCGACAAAGGCTTTGGCATGTTCCTGTTGCGTCGCAAAGGCGAAGAGGCCGTTTTGGGCGGCGCGGGATTGGTGCATCCCGACAATTGGCCGAGCCATGAATTGACCTGGTGGCTGATGCCCGAGGCGCGCGGCGCGGGATACGCGACCGAGGCGAGCCGGGCGGTGATCGATTGGGCCTATCGGGTGCTGGGCTGGCTGCGCGTGGAGACACATATGCGCGACGAAAACACCGCGGCCCGCGCCATTGCGCAGCGCCTCGGCGGCACCATTGATCGTCGTGAGACCTTCCCCGATGGCGTGACCCGGGATGTCTACGTGTTGCCGAAACAAGGTGCCGACGCATGACCGGCCCCCGTTGCACCCAGCCGCCGACCGGCGCCGCCGCAGAGGCCGCGTCTATGCATCGCGCTTCGATTCCAACACTGGAAACGGCGCGTTTGCGGTTGCGCGCGCCGACCCTGGCAGACCTGCCCGCCTGGACGCAGATCTTCGCTGACTGGCCCGGAGAGCCGATGGGCGGCGAAGATGCGTGGACCGAGTTCAGCTACTATACCGGGTGCTGGATATTGCATGGCCATGGGCTGTGGGCGGTCGAGTTGAAAGACGGCACGTTGGCAGGCTTTGTGCATGTCGGCCTGGAATGGGATGATTGGGAACCGGAACTGGGCTGGATGTTCCTGCCCGAGCATCGCGGCCAAGGCTTCGCAACCGAAGCGGCCAGCGCCGCGCGCGATTTTGCACGTGATCTTCTGCCTGACGTGGTCAGCTATATCGATCCCGAAAACCACCCCTCTCAAGCCGTCGCCAAGCGGCTGGGCGCGACGCGGGATGCTGAAACCGAAGCTGCGATCCTGGCCGTTGATGGCGAAGCCGTACAGGTCTGGCGCCATGGGGGTGCGGCATGATAACCTTGCACTTCCTCATCATACTTACATATCTGATCGCGTTTTTTCCGGGTCAGGCTATTGAATTTGTGATATTCTTGGAGGAGGCGCTTTGATGCCTCGCCTTGTGGATATACCCATGCTCGAAACCGAGCGCCTGACCTTCCGCGCACCGGAGATCGGCGATTTCGACGCGCTGGCCCCGTTCGTCATGTCGGAGCGCGCGCGCTATGTGGGTGGTGGGGCCGACAAGGATATCGGTCATGCCTGGCGCATCCTTGCCACCCTCTGTGGGCATTGGCACCTGCGCGGCACAGGTGTGTTCGTTGCCGTGCGGAAAGATACCGGCGCGCCCATTGGATCCATGGGCCCGTGGTATCCGGATCCCTGGCCAGAGCGCGAATTGAGCTGGACGATCTGGGATTCCGATGCCGAAGGGAAAGGCTATGCGACCGAGGCCATGATCGCGATCCGTCGCCACGTTTATGCCGATCTGGGCTGGGACACCGCGGTGAGCTATGTCGATCCGAAAAACACCCGATCTGCGGCATTAGCGGTTTGTCTTGACTGCGTGATCGATCCTGACGCCAAAGCCCCGCATGCCGAAGACGTGGTCTACCGCCACCCTGCCCCGGCGGAGGTGTTGACATGACTGCGTTGCGCACGGACCGCTTGGTGCTTCGAAAGCCGACGATGGCTGATTGGCCTGCCTATCGCGCGTTTTACGCGTCGGATGCGACACGCTTTACGGGTGGCCCCTATGATACAAAAAGCGCCTGGAGCTTTTTTGCCGGGGATGCTGGGCATTGGGCGCTGCACGGATTTGGATGGTTTATCCTCGATAACGGCGAGGGTGCGGTCGGCGCCTGTGGTTTACATCATCCACCCCATCAAGCCGATCTGGAAATCGGCTGGAACACTTTCGCCGCCGCCCAGGGCAACGGTTACGCCACCGAGGCTGCACGCGCCATCCTGAAGATCGCGGAAAACGACCATCACCAGCGCCGCCTGGTCAGCTATATCGACGCCGGAAATGGCGCCTCCAAACGCGTGGCGGAAAAGCTGGGCGCGCGCTTTGCGGGTGAAATGGCGGCCCATGACCCGGCATGTGAGGTCTGGGTTCATTGGGAGGGGGCGGTATGAAACAGCGCATCACCACCGACCGGCTGACCCTGCGCATGTTACGGTCTGGGGACCTTGCGCCCTATCTGACCTATTGTGCCAGCCCGCGCACAGGCGGCGTCGGCGGCCCCCAGCCAGAGCACAAGGTCTGCGAACGGTTCTGTGCGATGATTGGACAATGGGCGTTGCGTGGCTTTGGCCGACTTGCGATCTGCCATGATCCGGATGCGCCCGCCATTGGCCATGTGGGGCCGATGCAATACGATGGTTCGCCCGCCGAGATCACTTGGACACTCTGGTCAGACACCCATGAAGGCCGCGGCTATGCGACCGAGGCCGCGCGCGCGGTGCTGGCAGATCTGTTTGCCAATAATTGGCGCAGCATCGTGGCCCATATCGATACCGACAACGCCAAATCCCACGCGGTGGCAAGACGACTGGGTGGAGAGCCGACCGGCGCCGCCCCTGCCCCTTGGATGCCAAACGGTATTCAGTATCGCTTTACAGTGGAGGGCGCCGGATGATCCCGACCCTACACACCGAGCGTCTGACACTACGCGCCCCAGCGCCGCAGGATTTTGAAGCCATCGCGGAGTTCCGCGCCTCGGACCGCGCCAGCTTTGTCGGCGGGCCTGCCACCAAGTCGCAAAGCTGGACCTACCTGTCCGCGTTGATCGGCCATTGGACGATGCGCGGATATGGGCGGTGGATCGTCACGGAAACGGGCGGTGATAACACGGCCATTGGCATCGTCGGGCCATTTTATCCCCTTGATTGGCCCGAACCCGAGATCGCCTGGACCTTATTCGCGAGCGGCGAGGGCCATGGCTATGCCTATGAGGCCGCCCATGCCGCGCGCGGCTTTGCCTACGACCGGTTGGGTTGGAACACTGCGGCCAGCTTCGTGAACCCCGACAATATCCGTTCGGTCGCACTGGCCAAACGCCTTGGGTGCTCGCCGGAACACGCGTTCGATCATGAAGTGTTTGGCAAACTGCATATCTGGCGCCACCCCTCCGCCGGGGAACTGGCCCGATGACCCAGATCCTGACCACAGAACATCTGACCCTGCGCAGACCCGGCCCGCAGGACGCCGCCGCGACGACGGCATTCTACATGTCCGAACGCGCCCGGATGGCGGGCGGGAACCTGCAGCGCCCCGCGGCTTGGCGGTATTTTGCGGCCATGCTTGGCCATTGGGACATCCGCGGCTACGGGCTTTGGGCGGTAACGCGGACTGGCGAAGACACGATCCTGGGCTTGGTTGGGCCCTATTTCCCCGATGGCTGGCCCGAGACCGAGATCGGATGGCTGATATTCGACGGGTCCGAAGGCAAAGGCATCGCTTATGAGGCGGCCAAAGCCACCATCACGGATGCCCGGACCCGGCTTGGCTGGCACAGTATCGTCAGCTACATCCACCGCGACAATGCGCGGTCCATCTCGCTGGCCGAACGGCTGGGCTGCACACGCGATCCCAACGCAACGCATCCAAATGCCGATGCGCTTGTCTACCGCCACCCCTCACCTTCGGAGATCGGCCCCCATGAGTGACGCCACAACCCGCGCCGCCGCGCTGCTGAAAGAGCACCGCGAGAGCATCGACCGCCTCGACGCAATCCTGATTTACACGCTGGGTGAGCGGTTCAAGCACACCCAAGCCGTTGGCCGCCTGAAGGCCACAAACGACCTTCCCCCGTCCGATCCCACGCGCGAAGCCGCGCAGATCGCGCGGCTCGAAGACCTGGCGAACCGGGCCGATCTGGACCCGGAATTCGCCAAGAAGTTCCTCCGTTTCGTGATCGACGAGGTCATTCGTCACCACGAGCAACACCAATCCTGAGGCCGACGCGCCTCAATCCGCCATTCACAAGGAGACACCCCAATGGCTATCAAACTTCGCCTCGCCCGCGGCGGCTCGAAAAAACGCCCCTTCTATCGCATCGTGGCCGCAGACAGCCGCATGCCGCGCGATGGGCGCTTTATCGAAAAGCTCGGCACCTATAATCCGTTGCTGCCCAAAGACAGCGAAGAGCGGGTGAAAATGGATATGGAGCGCGTGCAGCACTGGCTGAGCCAGGGCGCCCAGCCCACCGACCGCGTCAGCCGCTTCCTGGAAGCTGCCGGTGTGATCGAGAAGAAAGAGCGCGCCAATATGAAGAAAGCCGTTCCGGGCAAGAAAGCCCAGGAACGCGCGGAAGAGAAAGCCGCCAAAGCCGCCGCCGCCGAGGAGGCCGCAAATGCACCGGCCGAGGCGCCCGCCGAGGAAGCCGCTGCAGAAGAAACCGCAGAGTAATCTGCACGCGCAGACCGGAGACCCGATATGGCAAAATCCGACCATGTCTGCGTCGGCGCCATTGCAGGCGCCTTCGGTGTGCGGGGGGAGGTGCGGCTGAAGAGCTTTTGCGCCGATCCCACTGATATCGCACGCTACGGTCCGCTTGCCGATGAGGCAGGCGGACAAAGCTTTGATCTGACCCTGACACGGCCCGTTAAATCAGGCTATGCGGCGCGGATCAAAGGCGTGACCAGCAAAGATCAAGCCGATGCCCTGCGCGGAACGCGGCTTTACGCGCCGCGCACAGCTCTGCCCAATCTGCCCGATGACGAGTTCTACCATGCCGATCTGATCGGTCTGACGGTCGTCGATACCGGGGGTGCGATCATGGGCAAGGTCGCGGCTGTGCTCAACCACGGTGCGGGCGACCTGTTGGAAATCCGCGGCAAAGGATTGGGATCCGGCGTTTTGGTGCCCTTCACCCAGGCTGCCGTCCCCACCATAGACCTGACCGCCAAACGGCTGATCCTCGATCCGCCCGATGGGCTGTTCGAGGATCCCAAAGCGGGGGCCTCCGCCTCGGACGACGCCTGACGGCGTCTTTCCCTCGCCGGATCCGGCGCCCGCGTGCCCCTTTCGGGGCCTCCGGGCGTGGACCAGGTCAGATCGGCCTCACTTGTCCAAGGTATTAATGGCTCTCAGGGCAGGATGCCTCCGGCGGGAGTTTTTTGCCAAGATGAAACAGGCGCCACGACAGGGTTGCACGCACCGCTTGCGGCTTGGCCCAGCCTGAGGCCGAAGCGCGCAGCGCGGCAGGGCGAGGTGGGATCTTGCGGCGCAGCCGCACAATTAGGTTACGCGCGGATCCGCCAGCCGGTGCGGAAGATCCAGCCGATGGTGAGGATACAGGCGCCGGTGAAGCCCAGGATCGCCAGGATGGACCAGCCCAGGGCCACATCGGCGACACCGAAAAAGCTCCACCGGAAGCCACTAACGAGGTAGACGACCGGATTGAACAGGCTGACCGACTGCCAGGCCTCGGGCAGCATCGAAATCGAGTAGAACGCGCCGCCCAGGAACACCAACGGCGTCACGGCCAGCAGCGGGATCAGTTGCAATTGCTCGAAATTCTGCGCCCAGATGCCGATAATAAAACCGAACAGGCTGAAGCTCAGGCAGGTCAGAACCAGGAAAGTCAGCATCCAACCTGGATGCAGGATCTGCAGGTCGACAAAGAAAAAGGCTGTGCCGAGGATGATCAGCCCGATCATGAAGCTCTTCGTCGCTGCGGCCAGCACATAGCCTGCCGTAATCTCAAGGAATGAGGCGGGCGCAGACAGCAATTCATAAATCGTGCCGATGAATTTCGGAAAGTAAATTCCGAAGCTTGCATTCGAGATCGATTGGGTCAGCACCGTCAGCATGATCAGCCCCGGCACGATGAAAGCGCCGTAGCTGACGCCTTCGACTTGGTCGATCCGCGATCCGATCGCCGTGCCGAACACGATGAAGTAGAGCGATGTCGACAGGACCGGTGAGATGATCGATTGCGCGATCGTGCGGAAGGTGCGGGCCATTTCAAAGCGATAGATTGCGCGGACGGCTTCCAGGTTCATTCCGTCTCTCCCTCTTGCACGAGACCCACGAAGATTTCCTCGAGGCTCGATTGTTTTGTCTCCACATCGGCTACGGCCAACCCTTCGCTTTGCAGCGCCGTTAACAACCGCACGATCCCGGTGCGCTCGGCCTGGGTGTCATAGCGATAGATCAGCCGTGTTCCGCCTTCGGCCAATTCCAGATCGCGGTCGTCAAGCGCCGCCGGGATTGCGTCTATGGGCGTGCCAAGCTCGATCCGCAGCTCTTTCTTGCCCATCTGCTGCATCAGCACCGCTTTGTCTTCGACCAACAGGATCTTGCCCTTGTTGATCACCCCGACCCGGTCGGCCATGGCCTCGGCTTCTTCCAGGTAATGTGTCGTCAGGATGATCGTCACGCCTGCGTCTTTCAGAGCGCGCACGACCTCCCACATCTCGCGGCGCAGTTCCACATCCACGCCCGCCGTCGGCTCATCGAGAAACAGCACGCGCGGTTCATGGCTGAGTGCCTTGGCGATCAGCACGCGGCGTTTCATCCCGCCAGACAATTCGCGGATCGCGTTGTCTTTCTTATCCCACAGCGAGAGCTGCCGCAGGATCGTTTCGATCTTGGCGTCATCTTTTGGTTTGCCGAACAATCCGCGCGAAAACTGGACGGTGTTGATCACCTTCTCGAAAGGTTCCAGGTTGATCTCTTGCGGCACCAGACCGATCAAACTGCGCGCCGCACGAAACGCGGTGACGGTATCATGGCCAGCCACCGAGACCTTGCCGGATGTCGGCTGCACGATCCCGCAAATCGCTGAGATAAGTGTTGTCTTGCCAGCCCCATTCGGCCCGAGAAGGGCCAGAATTTCGCCCTCCATAATCTCAAGCGACACAGCATCCAGTGCGGTGAAGCCATCGTCATAGGTCTTGCTCAGCGCGTCCACGCGCAAGATCGGGGCGGTCATCGGCGTCTCCTTCGCGCCGGACCCTATGGCCGCTTGCCGGATGCCACAAGATGCACAGATGCAGGGAAGCCATTCATTCCTGAACAGGTCTGACATGATTGAATGCAGGCGGCGGGCAGCGTATGCCCCCGCCATGACACATCCTGCCCCCAAATCCCATGGTCGCCTCAGCCAATCCGCCAGCCTGAAACCCCGCGCATTGATGACGGATGTGCCGCGCCTGAAAGGCGCGTGGACAGCGAAAGTCATCACCTTGTTTCCTGAGGTCTTTCCGGGCGTCTTGGGCGCATCTCTGACCGGCAAAGCGCTGAAAGACGGGCTGTGGGCGTTGGAGCCAATCGATTTGCGCACCTTCGGGACAGGCAAGCATCGGCAGGTCGATGACACCCCCGCCGGAGGGGGGGCCGGGTTGGTTCTCAAACCCGACGTGATGGGCCGAGCCTTGGATATGGCGGGCGCAGGTACGCCTTCGGATTCGGCCAGATGGCCGCGCGTTTACCTGAGCCCGCGGGGCAAGCCCTTTGATCAGGCCACAGCGCGGCGCTTTGCACAGGCCGAGGGGGTGACGCTGGTTTGCGGTCGGTTCGAGGGGCTAGATCAGCGGGTGATCGATCATTACGCGCTGGAGGAGGTCTCTATCGGCGACTACGTTCTGACCGGTGGTGAGATTGCGGCCCAGGTTCTATTGGATACGACGGTGCGCCTGATCCCGGGCGTTCTCGGCAACGCAGCCTCGACCGAAGAGGAAAGCTTTTCCGATGGCTTGTTGGAGCATCCGCAATACACCAAACCCGCGGATTGGCGAGGTCGCGCGATCCCGCCGGTCTTGCTGTCTGGTGATCATGGCGCGGTCGCCCGCTGGCGGCGGACCATGGCCGAGACACTGACCCAAGAGACGCGGCCTGATCTTTGGCAGGCCCATCTGGATCGCCAAGGGCCGAGCCACGATGGAGACTGACCCCACCACAACAACCACCGACATGATGATGGTCGCGGGCCCGACCGCGGCGTTGATCCTTGCGGCGCTTAGCGTATTGGCCTTGCGCTATCGAGCCTGGCTTTGGGTTCTACTGGCCGTTCTGGGCCAAGTCGTTATCGCCATCGCGCAAATATGGCCCTTTGTCGATGAGGCGGCAGGGCAGCAGGGGTCGATCATCTGGCAATTGATGATCGCTGCCTTGTTGGGCGCGGTCCTTTTGATGATCCAGTTGGGTGCGATTTTTCTGGGTTTGGTGATTGGGGCGGTGATGGCGTTGATTGATCTTCTGCTGTCTCGCAATGGGCGCAAGCGCGCGCTCTGGTTCACGATTCCCATCACCATTGTCGTTTGCCTGGCCCTTGGATTGGCAGCGTTTTCGCCATCCTCGGCGACAACCTCCAAAAGACCTGTGGAACAAGGCGCAAGCCCCCCTTGATCGCCATCGCATCGGCCTTTATACGCGGCGCATCCGGGGTCGGAATCGGCCAGCCGGATGGTTGTGTTTTGTCATGGGCCGAACTGTCGGGGCCTTATTTGGCGGCAACCACCTAAAACGAATGATTGTTTGTAACTCTGGCGGGCGCTCCCAAAGCGGGAAATCGCGGACCCGGTCGACACCCAGAGCTCTGAAACGGCATCACCTCCGCGGGCAAACCGTGGGCAAATCATGGAGGGTCCGATGGACCTGATCGCAGAACTGGAGGCCGAACAGATCGCCTCCCTCGGGAAAGACATTCCCGATTTCAAAGCCGGGGATACCGTGCGCGTGGGCTTCCGCGTGACAGAAGGCACCCGCACCCGTGTTCAGAACTACGAAGGCGTTTGCATCGCCCGCAAAAACGGCGCGGGCATCGCCGGGTCGTTCACCGTGCGCAAGATCTCTTTCGGTGAAGGTGTGGAACGTGTGTTTCCGCTCTACTCGACCAATATCGACAGCATCACCGTTGTGCGCCGTGGCCGCGTGCGTCGTGCGAAGCTGTACTACCTCCGGTCGCGCCGCGGGAAATCCGCGCGGATCGCCGAGGATACCAATTACAAACCGCTCAAAAGCGCCGAAGCGTAAGGAGATCACTCGATGAAAAAGGATCTGCATCCCGATTATCACGTGATCGACGTGAAAATGACCAATGGCGACATCGTTCAGATGCGCTCGGCCTGGGGCAAGGAAGGCGACACCTTGTCGCTCGATATCGACCCCACCGTGCACCCCGCTTGGACCGGCGGCACATCACGCCTGATGGATACCGGCGGTCGTGTGTCGAAGTTCAAGAAAAAGTACGAAGGCCTGGGCTTTTAGGGCCAGCGTTTTTGAACAAGATAGAAATGCCACCCTTCGGGGTGGCTTTTTTGTTGTGACACTGACCTGACGAGGGGCGTTTTGCTTGGGTGTTCATGGTGTAGGGTTGGGAAACTACATCATGAACACCCGAAGCAAGGTTACGCTGCGCAGGCAACGTTTAGGACAAACGGGAGCCGGCACGACGACCATTCCCGAACGAATGCAGCATCAGCTCTGCCGCGTCTGCAATATCTGGCGCCAGAGTGGTGAGACCTGCGGCGCCAGGCGAGCCGATCTGCGTGATGTCTGATGCAAGGCTAGGTGAGGATAGCCCGGGAATTGCAACATTTGACGCGTAGCCTGTAGGGAAGCCACGTCACGTGATCAACATGTGTACAGGTTTACGGCGAAAGTCTTACCGAAAGGTTTATAGCGTAAAAAAAGTCGCTTTGTCCTGCCGGACTGACCTGAGCGCCGCACTGGATCGCGTCTTTGCCCAGCGTTGAGCGATTGGTAACACCCGGCTCTGTAAAGTGATGATGGGCTTTTCTCGAGCTGCGGCATAACGGTCGCAGATCGCAGGTCAATCGCGCCCGATTGCAACGCTTTCCGCTTAACAGCCGCGCATCGGGCCGGTATCGTCCGGCCAAAATGCGCGTCCCGGTCAAGAAGGGCGCGAGGCATGTAGTTGAGGCAGTTGCCGCCCCCGGCGGTGCATCGAACAGACGACAAGATAGGACAGGCCGTGGCGCATATCATTGTTTTGGGGAACGAAAAGGGCGGGTCCGGCAAATCGACCACGTCCATGCATGTGGCAACTGCACTGGCTCGGATGGGTCATAAGGTAGGGGGTCTGGATCTGGATCTGCGCCAACGCAGCTTTCATCGCTACCTCGAAAATCGTGCCGCAACATCGGCGCGTAAAGGGGGCAAGATCCCCTGCCCCGAGATCCTCGACCTGCCCGAGATCGACGCGGCTGAGGTGCCGGAGGGCGAAAATGTCTATGACCGCCGCCTGTCGATGGCGGTTGCTGCCCATGAGACACGGCTTGATTTTATCGTCATCGATTGCCCCGGCAGCCACACACGGCTCAGCCAGGTGGCCCATAGCCTGGCCGATACGCTGATCACGCCGCTCAACGACAGTTTTGTCGATTTCGACCTACTCGCTCGGATCGACCCCGAAACCTACGAGCTCAAGGGACCGTCGGTCTATTCCGAGATGGTCTGGCACGCCCGCCAATTGCGCGCCAAGGCCGGGTTGAAGCCGATGGATTGGGTTGTGGTCCGCAACCGTCTGCCCGCGCAGCAAATGCACAACAAACGCAAAGTCGGCAAAGCACTGGAACAACTGGCCAAACGTATCGGGTTCCGCATCGCATCGGGCTTTTCCGAACGGGTGATTTTCCGCGAACTGTTCCCCTCCGGCATGACCCTGCTGGATCTGCGCGAAATGGGGGTGGAGCGCCTCAACATCTCCAACGTCGCGGCGCGCCAGGAATTGCGTGATCTGGTGGCCGCCCTCAACCTGCCGGGCGTCACAGTCGACTTCTGACGCGACCGATACGGGGGGTTTGGGGGTCTCCCCCCAAAACCTGAGCGCGCAGGCGCGAGGCAAAAGGAATGCGGGCCCGACAGGGCCCGCGCCGCTGGGTCAATAATACCGCAGCTCGGTCGCCTTACCGCGGAAGATCGTATAGGCGAGGATCGAATATCCCGCGATGACCGGCACCACAAAACATGCGCCTACCAGAATAATCATCAAGCTCTCGGGCGCTGCGGCGGCCTCGTAGATCGTCAATTGCTCCGGCACGACATAGGGATAGAAGCTATACGCCAACCCCACATAGGCCAGTGCGAACAGGCCCGTTGCCACGGCAAATGGTTTCCAAGACCGCGCATCATCGGGATAGGGCATATCGCGCACCATTCTCCACAACCACAGCACGCAGAGGCCTGAGATCACTGGGATCGGCGCCAAATACAGAACCTGGGGAAATTCCAGCCAGCGATCGAAGATCCGCGTCGAGACCAACGGCGTTGCCAGTGACACAGCCCCGATCCCCAAGATCACCCCCCACAGACTTTCGCGTGCCCACCGAACCGATTTCTGCTGCAGCCCGCCCTCTGTCTTGTGGATCAACCAGCAGGCGCCGATGAAGCTGTAACCCACCGTCAGGAACACCGCGGTCACGGCGGCGAACGCATAGGTCGCCCAGCTTTGCTCCAGCCCCATGATGTAAAGGCCCAGCATGAACCCCTGGCTCAAGGCGGTAAGCGTAGAGCCCGTGAAGAACAGGTTATTCCATAGCGCTTTGTGCTTGGCATGGGCCTTCGCGCGGAATTCGAACGCAACGCCGCGCAAGATGAGACCGATCAGCATCACGAAAACCGGCAGATAAAGCGTCGACAGGATCATCCCATGCGCTTGCGGGAAAGCCACCAAAAGCAGCCCAACCGCGAGCACGAGCCAGGTTTCGTTGGCGTCCCAGAACGGCCCGATGGATCCGATCATCCGGTCTTTCTCGGCATCATCGGCCAGTGGAAACAGGATCCCCACCCCCAGATCGAACCCGTCCAAGACCACATAGACCAGGATTGAGAACCCCATCAGAGAGGCAAAGGCCCAGGGCAGCCATTCGGCCGGATTTCCAAAATCAGGCAACATTGCAGGTCACTCCGCTGGGGTCATGATATCCACCTGGGCTTTGCCCGAATGGATCATGTCATTGGCAGGCGCATCATCACCGCGCGCGGCCTTGCGCGACAGGTAGATGATGACGCTGATATAGGCGAAGAGCAGCAGCGCATAGGCGATCAGGTAGCCCGCCAGAGTACCCGCCACCATGGGCGCAGGCACCTCGGCCACGGCCATCTCGGTGGTCATCACACCCTGGACCAACCACGGCTGTCGGCCGATTTCGGTCGTGTACCAGCCGGCCAGCGTCGCAACCCAGCCTGAGAATGCCATCGGCACCAAGGCGAACAACATCCATTTCGGCAGGCCTTCTGAGGCCAACCAATGCGAGGTCGGTGAGACCTCATGCATCGCACGGCGCCGCCACATGACAAAAACCGCGGCCCAAGACAGCACCAGCATGGCCATGCCCGTCCCGACCATCACCCGGAACGACCAGAAGACAGGCGCCACTGGCGGGTGCAGGATCGTGCCATCTTCGGCCACAAAGTCGTTCAGACCCTGCACCTCGCCATCCCAGTGGTGGGTCAGGATCAGCGAGGCGAGGCCCGGAATGCCGATCTCGAAATCGTTCGAGCGGGTCTCTTCATTCGGCATGGCAAACAGGACCAGCGGCACATTCCCGCGGGTTTCCCAGTTGCCTTCCATCGCGGCGACCTTGGCGGGCTGGTATTCTTTGGTGTTCAGGCCATGCATGTCACCCATGAAGATCTGCGCCGGGATCAAAACGGCCCCCATGCACAGACCGACCTTCAGCATCGTCTTCACAGACCGGCTGTTATCGCCCATCAGACGACGCAGCGCACTTACGCCAGCCACCAGGAAGGCAACCGTCAGGAAGCTCGCCAACATCATATGGGCAAAGCGATATGGCATGGATGGGTTGAAGATGATCTCCCACCAGCTCGTCGCATGGGCCACACCGTCAATCATCTCAAAGCCCTGAGGGGTGTGCATCCAGCTGTTCAGAACGATGATCCAGAAGGCGGACATGGTGGTCCCGAAGGCCACTAGCCCCGTCGCCAGCATATGCAGCCAGCCTGGCACGCGATTGAACCCGAAGAGCATGATGCCGATGAAGACAGCCTCTAGGAAGAACGCGGTCAGCACCTCATAGGCCAGCAGCGGCCCGGCGATATTGCCGACGGTTTCCATAAAGCCCGGCCAATTGGTGCCGAACTGGAACGACATGGTGATGCCGCTGACGACGCCCATGGCGAAAGACAGGGCAAAGATCTTTACCCAAAACCGGTAGGCCGCCATCCATTTTTCGTCCGATGTTTGCGAAAACCGGACGCGGAAAAAGAACAACACCCAGCCCAAAGCGATGGTGATCGTCGGGAACAGGATGTGGAATGAGATATTGGCCGCAAACTGAATGCGGCTCAGAAGCAATGTGTCGAGGGCTTCCATAGGTCTTCCCCTTTACTTGCGTTTCGTCAGCGACAGCGCGCCGCTGGTTTTGTCGATCAGGCCAGCGATCTTGCTGCCCAATGTCATCATCTTGACCAACCGCTCGGTTTCGAGCTTTTCCATATCGTCGTAGAACCCGGTCATGAGTTCGATCATCTCGCGCAGCTCGGCGATACGCGCCTCGGCGTAGTTGTCACCGGCGGGGCCCTGCAGCTCTAGCTCGCGCAGCTTTGTCAGCGTCGGATCAATCTCGCGCTTCTTACGCTCGGCGATCAGAATGCGCGTGATCTCCCAGAGGTCTTCTGGTGTGGTGAAATAGTCCCGCCGATCGCCTTGAAAATGCTTCAACCGCACGAGCTTCCAGGATTGCAGCTCTTTCAGGCCCATCGACGTGTTCGACCGGCTGATGCCCAACCCGTCGGTGATCTGTTCCGCGTTCAGCGGTTCAGAGGACAAAAACAGCAATGCGTAGATCTGGCCAACCGTCCGATTTATACCCCACCGGCTGCCCATCTCTCCGAAATGCAAGACAAATTCCTGCTGTAGACTTGTAAGCTTCATACCCAATCCTGTTCGCATGTTTGGGATTTCAGAAATTTCTGAAACTTAGATAACCGCTTCATCCGCAAAGGCAACGCCAAAGCCTGCGACAAAGCGGCCCCTAAGGGCCGAAATTGCGCTCAACACCATTCAAATGCAGATGATAGCGGTCACCTTTGGGCCGAGAGTCACTAGATGACGGGCGTCGGCAACAAAGCTTCGGTCAGGTGGTCAAAGTCCCGCGCGATGAACATCGCCCCTTCCAACAGCAGTTCCTGCGGCGGGTTATAGCCCCACGACACCCCGATGGCGCGTATGCCAGCGGCTTTCGCCATGCGCATATCATAGCGGGAATCGCCCACCAGGATCGTTTCCGCGGCGGTGCGGCCGGTCTCCAGCAGCGCGCGGCGCACCATTGTGATGTCGGGTTTGGACGGGTTGTCATCGGCGCATTGCACCGTGTGAAAATGTCGGGTCCAATTCATCGAAACCAACATGTGCGAGGTGCTGCGCCGGGCTTTGCCGGTGGTGATCCCAAGGACAAACCCCGCGCGCCGCAATCGCTCGATTGCGGGTCCAGCACCGGGAAAGACCGGCGGCGTCTCTTCTTGATCGACCGTATCGAAGTAGCGCAAGCGATAGCCCAACAGGATCTTGTCACGGCGATCTTGAGCGAGGTGAGACCCCAACGCATCAACCATTTCCGGCAGGGACAACCCAATTGTGGACCGCACATGATCCAAGCTCGGGGGAGTCTCACCGGCGGCATGAAATGCCTCGACCATGGTGTGCGAAATCAACTCGCCGCCATCCAAAAGAGTACCATCCACATCAAACAAGATCAGCGATCCCGTCAGTGGCACGTCCCGAGGCGTCGGATCGCGGTGGATCCGCTTTTCCCAATGTCGCCCAGCCATGTTACCCAATCAACGCGAAAGAAGGTTGACGCTGAAACCGTATCACGTGGGCGAAGGGTCAGTAAGTGTGACGATTCCGTACTGACCATAGGCAGGTTTGCGCCGAGCACTCGGCGCCGTCGATATGGATATGGACTTTCGAAAAAAGCCCCACGCGCAAGGCGTGGGGCCAGAATTGTCACAGGCCGGTTGGGGCAGCGGGACAAGGCAACTGCCCGGCCCTGCGACGGGGGGTTACACGGCGATGGTGCCACCGCCTTGTTTCGTGACCACGACAACCGATGGGCGCGGTGGCATGTTTTCGGCAAAGTCCGGCCAGCGGGTCGCCGGATCTTCGAAGGTCGAGTTCCGCTCAAACCCGGCGAAATCGCCGGTGCCGTCCGTGCCAGGATGTTGAACCGCCAGGAACAAGGTCTGATCGTTATCGGCGAAGTACGGACCACAAAGCTCACCGCCGACAGGGCAGCGGAAGAACAGTTTGGCATGGCCGCGCAGATCGCCTTCGGTTTCCAGCGAATACAGACCGTCCGACTTGCCGGTGCGGCCCCAGCCGGACCCTTGGTCGGTCGAGATCCACAGACGGCCCGCCGTATCGACGGCGGCATTGTCGGGCGAACCGAACCAACCGTTTTCAGACGTTGCCGGGTTCCAGACCGCGCCAACCTCTTCGATGGTCGGGTCACCGCACTGCACCAGAATATCCCACTCACCGGTCAGCGCCGCATGATCGCCGCCCGCTTCGTTCATCTGCAAGATGTGACCGAACAGGCTTTCCGGCCGTGGGTTCACGGCGTTGACCTCTTCGCGGCGGCTGTTGTTGGTCAGCATGAGGAACACCGCGCCATCTTCGCGCGGCTGGATATCCTCGGGCCGGTCCATCGGCGTGGCGCCCAGTAGGTCGGCTGCCAGACGCGTGTCGATCATGACATCGGCCTGGGACATGAACCCGTTCTCTTCGGTCAATGGACCTTCGCCATGGGTCAGCGGCAACCAGTTATAAGTGCCGTCGTCGTTGTAGCGCGCGACATAAAGCGTGCCCTCGGACAGAAGCTGCATATTCGCCGCGCGGTCATCGCTGACCGTGCCTGCGGAGACGAACTTATAGGCATAGTCGAACCGGTTGTCGTCGCCGGAATAGACCACGATCTGACCCGACGGCGCGATGATCGACTCCGCGCCTTCATGACGGAACCGACCAAGCGCCGTGTGCTTGACGGGGGTCGATGTCGGGTCGAGCGGGTCGACCTCCACGATCCAGCCGAAGCGGTTGGGTTCATTGGGCTCCACATCGATGTTGAAGCGCTCATGATACTGACCCCAGGCATACCAGCGGCCCGGTGTGCCATAACGCGCCATGCTGACGGCTTCGGCCTGCTCCGAAATATCCGGATCGCCTTCGCCATCGACGACATCGGTCCAGAAATAGCCGTGGAAGTTTTCCTCGGCCATGAGATATGTGCCCCAGGGCGTTATGCCACCGGCGCAATTGTTGATTGTACCGATCACGTTCATGCCCGCCGGATCAGCGGAGGTCTGCATGCGCGCATGGCCCGCAGCCGGCCCCGAGAAGGTCATTTCGGTATTCAGCGGGCTGATACGGCGGTTGTATTGGCTATCCAGCACCACTTCCCACACGCCGTCATCGTTTTTGACGATCTCGAAAATCGACCCACCATGGGCGGCCATTTCGACATCAACGATCTCGGCCGTCATACCCTGGAAGCCGTCGCGGTCCTGACGACCAAGGCCGGGGAACATGACCTCTTCATTGGTGTATTCGTGGTTCACACACAGGATGCCACGACCCGGCTCCAGCTCGACAAAACCGACATAATCATTGTTGTAGCCAAAGCGCTGCAACTGATCTTCGGCGGATTGGTTGGTCGGATCGAACTCAGCCATATCAGGGAAGATCGGATCGCCCCAACGGATCAAAACGTTGGCGTCATAGCCGTCGGCGATGTGATGGTTTTCATCGTTGCCCCAGGGCAGTTCGTCGAAGACATAGCGGTCACCGGCATGGGCATCGGCCTGGGCGGGACGCGAGGACAGAGCCGTGGTGCCAAACAGCGACGTTGTTGCGGTGACGGCCAGCATGCCGCGCATGACATCGCGGCGCCCGAAGCGACGGTTGATCACGTCACCGATGGTATTGCCGAGATTGGGGTTTGTCGGGATGTCGTCGAACGCTTCGAACGCTTCGGCTTTGTTGCCGTACTCGTCGCTGCCAATAATGTCTTTCCGATTCATCTGGGGTCTCCCTGGAGTTTGGAAATAGTGTCCCGAGCCTGCCATCTCGGATGATCTCATACATGCAGGCGCGCATCATGGCGCGCTATGTAACAAGGATATGGCAGTGGGCCGCCTGCGGCGTTTTATCCACAGCATTTTGAAAGGTGCGCCAAACGTGGCGGCTTTGTACACGGATGCGAACATCGTAAAATCGATGTTGCGCAATCGGATATGTGGCAAGATCACTCACCGTCGGGGCACCATCGGAACACATCGCCATCGGCCTCGACCCGCCCGATAGACGGCAGCAAGAAATGTGTCCCCAGCACCCGTGCGCCGCTTTCGCTGACACTTTCCAGAAGCGCGCGACGCGAGGCCACCGCCCGTTCGGGATCATCATCATAGACGAAATGCCAATCGGGATAGCGGCATTGCGGTGTGGTATGGATGGCATCGCCGGTGATCACCGCCTCTGCCCCGCCGGACCGGATCCGCACCGCAACATGGCCGGGCGTGTGACCGGGTGTCGAGATAAGCGTGATGGAATCGCCGATCCCGTGTTCGGTCCCCACCTCTTCCACCTGACCGGCCTCGATCACCGGTAAGATGCTTTCGCGGTAAACGTCGTGACCCTTCTCTTCGATAAGCGGCAGGTCTGCGGAAGGCATCAGGTAGCGCGCATTGGGAAAGGTCGGCACCCAGCGGCCATCGACAAGCCGCGTGTTCCAACCGACATGGTCGGTGTGCAGATGGGTGCACATCACGTAATCCACATCCTCCGGCGCTGTACCGGAGGCCGCGAGCGCCGCCATGAACCGCCCGCTATCGCGCTGATGCCAATCGGGGAAGGAATTGGTTTTGTGGTTGCCGACGCAGGAATCGACCAGCACGACATGGTCCGGCGTCTTCAGCAAGAACCCCTGCACCGGCAGGATCACGCAGCCGGACGCGGCCTCAATCTGGCCAGGCGCCAGATCTTCCATGATCCGCACAACATCCGGCCCTGCTGTGGGAAACAACCGCTCCGCTTCCCGGAACAGGCCATTCACCTCAAGGATGCGCCAAACTTCAACCTCACCAATCCGACACAACATCGCCTGACCCCATGTTTTGAAAGACAGGGTCAGGCTGCCATAGCGATGTCCTATGCGCTAGGCGAGAAACAGGAAGTCTTCCTGGCCAAACACGCTTTGATCTTTCCCGACCATGATCATGCCACCCAGACTGTCATCGATCTGGCCATCGGTCCCCAAGAACCGGATCACGGTCGATTCGATGCCCTCGTGGTTGAAATTTTGGAAGACGAGGTCATCGAAACTGTCGACCGCGCCCGCAAATTGGATCTTGTCGCGCGTGGCATCGAAGCTGGTCACAACATCGAAGGCCCAATCGAATTCCTCGACCACTATCGTGTCGCGGCCCCAACCGGTATCGATCGTGTCGCGCCCCAAGCCGCCTTTGATCACGTCAGACCCATTGCCGCCGATCAGGTGATCGTTGCCTGCGCCGCCAAACAAGGTGTCGTTTCCGGCCCCGCCATCAAGCGTATCGGAGCCGGTGCCGCCGCGCAGTAGGTCGGAGCCGTTGTCACCGTTGAGCAAGTCATCGCCGACCCCGCCATCAAGCGTATCGTGGCCGCGGCCGCCATTCAGAGTGTCATTGCCTGCGCCACCATCGATTTGGTCGTAGCCGCGACCGCCATCTACCCAATCATTGCCCAAGCCTCCGGTGATCATGTCATAGCCTTGATCACCATGGATCACGTCATTGCCGGTGCCACCTGACACGGTGTCATTGCCGTCACCGGCCCAGATCGTATCGTGGCCGCTGCCGCCCCAAATCTGGTCCAGGCCTGCTTCCCCATAGACCAGGTCGTCGTTCAGACCCGCCGCGATCAGATCGCCGCCATCGCTGCCCATGATCGGATCCAGCACCTCGGCACCGCGGTCATTGTCCTGGATGACCACCCCGCCCAGTGCCGTTGCGCCATCGGGGATGTAGTTCTCGCGATCATCAAAGGTCACGTCGGGCAATTGCGAGACGTCCGGCATCACCGTTAGAAAGTGCGGCTCTTGCCCGGTATCGCGGGTCATATCGGCCCGGGCTCCGTCGAGCGCGTAGAAGATCGTGCCGCCCCCGGCGGTTTCGATCACAAGCCAGCGCTGGGGCTCGGCGGTCGTGTCCGAATATTCCCCGTTATACGAGACGACGCGTACATTCGGCGGCAGGTTGTCGAAATCCAGGATCTGCCCTTCCAGCCGGATCACATCGCTTTTCGGGTCGAAATCCTCGATCCGGCCCACAATGTCGGATTGCACATTGGCTGTATTCACGAAGTTGAACGTGTCCGCACCGGTCCCGCCGCGCACATGATGCCCGTGGCTGAAGCTTGTGATTGAGGCAAAGCTCAGCATGGTCATATCGGCGCCAGCGCCAGCATAAGTGTGGATTTGGCCCCGACCATCTTGCGCGGTCGCCATGATCGTGTCGTTGCCACCGTAGGTGAACACGGCACCACCGGTGCTATGGATCATATCCGCGCCGGATGTGCCCGTCTGGGTGCCAGCGCCTCCGTGGCCATGGTCATGATCGTGGCCCATGTCGCCGTTGCCGTGTTCTTGGGTATGCTCGTTGTCCATTTCTCGCTCCACCAATAGCTTTGGCGGCAAACTGACAAATGGGCGGTAATAGGAGTCTTAACGAAAGCGAACCCTTGGTTTAGTTCATCTGAGCGACATGGTTTCGCCACATTTTCGCCCTTGTATACAGGTCGATCCATCGCATTTTAGCAACCAGACGCAAAAAGGCCCCACCAGATGGCGGGGCCTTTCGCAAATCTTAACGTCGGAAAGACTTAGTCGTCGTCGCCTTTGTTCAGCGCAGCGCCCAGGATGTCGCCCAAGGACGCTCCCGAATCGCTGGAGCCGAACTGCTCCACGGCTTCTTTCTCTTCGGCGATCTCACGCGCCTTGATCGACAGACCCAGACGACGCGATTTGGCGTCGATATTAGTGACGCGCACGTCAACCTTGTCACCCACCTGGAAGCGCTCAGGACGCTGTTCGGAGCGGTCGCGCGACAGGTCCGAGCGGCGGATGAAGGACTTCATGCCTTCGTAATCCACTTCGATGCCGCCATCTTCGATCGCCGTGACTTCCACGGTGATGACCGAGCCGCGCTTCACGCCCTCGACCGATTCCGCAAACGGATCGCCGTCCACGGCTTTGATCGACAGGCTGATACGTTCCTTGTCGGTGTCGACCTCGGTGACAACCGCCTTCACGATATCGCCCTTGCGGTAATCGTTGATGACATCCTCGCCCCGGCCTTCCCAGGTCAGGTCGCTGAGATGCACCATACCGTCGATCTCGCCTTCGAGGCCCACGAACAGACCGAATTCGGTGATGTTCTTGACCTCGCCCTCGACCTGCGTGCCCTCGGGGTGGCTCTCGGCGAACACTTCCCACGGGTTGCGCATGGTCTGCTTGAGGCCCAGGCTGACGCGGCGTTTGACCGTGTCGATCTCCAGCACCATGACTTCGACTTCCTGAGACGTCGAAACGATCTTGCCGGGATGGACGTTCTTCTTGGTCCACGACATCTCGGACACGTGCACCAGACCTTCGACACCGGGCTCCAGCTCAACAAAGGCACCGTAATCGGTGATGTTGGTGACGCGACCGGTATGGGTCGATTCCAGCGGGTACTTGCCTTGCACGGCATCCCACGGATCGTCCTGCAGCTGCTTCATGCCAAGGCTGATGCGGTGCGTGTCTTTGTTGACCTTGATGACCTGAACCTTGACGGTCTCGCCGATGGTCAGGATGTCCTTGGGGTCGTTCACACGGCGCCAGGCCATGTCGGTCACGTGCAGCAGGCCGTCCACGCCACCCAGGTCGACGAATGCGCCGTACTCGGTGATGTTCTTGACCACGCCGTCCACCACGTCGCCTTCGTTCAGCTTGCCGATCACCTCGGCGCGCTGCTCGGCACGGGACTCTTCCAGGATCGCGCGGCGCGAGACAACGATGTTGCCGCGGCGACGGTCCATTTTCAGGATCTGGAACGGCTGCTTGAGGCCCATCAGCGGGCCTGCATCGCGCACCGGGCGCACATCCACCTGCGAACCGGGCAAGAACGCAACCGCGCCACCCAGATCCACGGTGAAGCCACCCTTCACGCGGCCGAAGATGGCGCCTTCGACGCGTTCTTCCGCGGCATAAGCTTTTTCCAGACGATCCCAAGCGGCCTCACGGCGCGCCATTTCGTGGGACAGCACCGCTTCGCCGCGGGCGTTTTCCACGTTGCGCAGATAAACCTCGACTTCGTCACCGACTTCGATAGCGGGCGCTTCGCCAGGATTTGCGAATTCTTTCAGCTCGACGCGGCCTTCCATCTTGTAGCCGACGTCGATGATGGCTTGGCCCGCTTCGATTGCGATGACCTTGCCTTTGACAACCGAGCCCTCTTCGGGCGTGTCAATTTCGAAGCTTTCGTTCAGGAGGGCTTCGAATTCCTCCATCATGTTATTTGCCATGTGGCGTTTACGATCCTTTGGTTCATTTCACTGGCCGTGCGGTTGTCTCCGCCGGTCTACTTTGGTTTGCGCGACCACTTCGCTGCTTGAGCGCGGTGTGTAGCCGTTGGTTGGCGGGGTCGAAACCAGCGCACCAAGGGTCCGCTGATAAAACAAAGAGGGCCGGAGAACGTCCGACCCTGCTCATCTCGATGCCCACGACTTATCCGCCGAGTTGACGTGCGCGCGTATATAGGGCGAATCCCTTACACGCAAGGGGTGCACGGCTTGATTCGATATCGCGTATTATCGCTCGACCACCCGAACCCATGAGCGAATACCAAGACAGGGGGCTTGTGCGATCATACGGTTCTACATCGATAAGCCGTTGTTGAGGCGAGTTAGCGGCCCAACATGACGCGATATGGCCGCCGGTCTAGCTGTCCCACGCCATTACGATGTTATCCGACCTCCACAGGGGCCCAGGATCGGTGAAGGTTCCAATCTCTACGCCACCCATCGTCTGATAGAAACGCCGCGCCCTTTCATTTTGGCGCACGACGGCCAACCCAACACCGTTTCCGGCATGAATATCTGGCCGCTCTAAAACGGATGTCAGCAAACGGCGCCCAATCCCCTGGCTTTGAACGTAGCTCTGGACATAGAGGTGCTTGATCTCAGTCCTACCCCCGAATGCGGCGTGGCTCGACGGGCCAAAACTGATGATGCCACTTATCGCACCAGCCGTCTCGGCAACCAACACACCGGTTCGCGGGTCGTCCGAGGCAAGGGCTTCGATCCAATAGGGCAATCGCTTCGCTTCATCCAATGTCGCCAAGGCTTCGGCAGAAGCGTAATCGCGATAGGTGGCACGCCAAATGGCCACATGGAGGCCCGCGATGGTGTCGGCCTCATCCTCCCGTGCGGGCCGGATCAATGTTGAGGATAAAGGATGTGTCACGGAAATGCTCACATGTCGGGTCGGTCACGTTCCGCCAATCATACGGTCGGAAAGCGGGGGTTCAATCAGGCCGGCAAAAGCTCGCTTCATCCGACATACTGACACCCGCGCAGCGACTTGGCATAAGCTTGCCCTATGAAACTGACCGACCATCACCGCACCGCGCTCGACGAGATTTTGACCTGGCGCCGGGACGTGCGCCATTTCCGGCGCGACCCGATTGATGCCGCGCAAATGGGCCGTCTGCGCCAGGCGATGGATCGGGCGCCATCGGTTGGAAATGCGCGCCCATGGCGGGTTTTGCAGGTCGAAGACGCAAAGGCACGTGGGCAGATCATCCGCATCTTCGAGACGTGCAATGCTGAAGCCGCCGATACATATGCGCCCCCGGAGCGGCGGGATTACCTCGCCCTCAAGCTTGCGGGATTGCGGGAAGCGCCGGTGCATCTGGCCGTGTTCACCGATGCGGCGGTGACAGAGGGGCGGGGCCTTGGGCGCAAGACGATGCCGGAAATGCTCGCCTATTCGACCGTGATGGCGATCCACACGCTCTGGCTCGCGGCCAGAGCCGAGAATATCGGGCTCGGTTGGGTTTCCATTCTGGATCCGGATGCCGTCTCCGCAGTTTTGGGAACGCCGGAAAGCTGGGCGCTGACAGGATATCTCTGCCTTGGTCATCCGGAGGCGGAAGCTGACACACCATTGCTGCACAGCGTTGGGTGGCAGCCGAACAGGCAAACAGATTGGCGGATTGTCTGATGCCCTGATGTCCCAATAGCGCGCCGAAGCAGGTCTGCTGGCCGCGTGTAGTTACTCTCGCCAAACGCCCCAATCCGGCTGCCTCAAGACCCGCCCTTGCAATCCGGTCCCAGCGCGCCAACAAAGCGGCCATGAAAATCGCCTATGTCATGTCCCACCGTGAGTTGAACGGCGTCACCGCCAGCGGCACCGCGCAGATCCGCGCGCTTCTGGATCGCGGGCACGAGATGTATCTGGTGCATCGCCCCGATGCCTGGATCGGCGCGCAGACATTCGAAGGCCCCATTCATCGCTACCCCATCGATATGGGCGGGCGCTCCATGAACCGGCCCGCGATCACGCAGCTCCGCGATGATCTCAAAGCCGCCGGGGTCGAAGTGGTCTATTCCCACGGCACCCAGGCCAATCGCATTTCGGCGCTGTGGCGACGGCAGGGCGCGTTTCCGGTGCTGGCCAAGGCGGCCGCGCGGATCTGGCATCCCCATTGGCGCTGGCAGCACATCATAATCTCGCCGGGCCAACCGACCGCCGATTGGCTGGTGGTCAACTGGCTGGCGCGGCGCAAGAACATCCAGGTCATCCCGAACTTCGTGCGCACAGGCGATATCATCCGCCGGTCTCCCGACACACGGGCCGAGGCGCGGCAGGCTTTGGGCCTGGACCCCGATATCTTCGCGTTGGTGATGGTCGGCACCATCGATGCGCGGAAGAACCAAGCGGCAGTCGTGCCTTTGCTGGCAGAGCTGGCGCGGCGCGGCATTCCAACGAAGGCAGTTCTGATCGGATCGCCCGGCGAGGCCGAGGTGGCGAAGATCCACGCCGGCTGCGCGCAAGCGGGGCTGGTCGACGCGGTCCAATTGCTTGGCCATCGCGACGATGCGCGGCGATTGCTGCCAGCCTTCGACGCCTTGGTCAGCACCTCGTTGGATGAACAGGCCCCGGTTACGGTGGTGGAGGCTTTGGCGACCGGCTTGCCCGTCGTCTCCACGCCCGTTGGAAACGTGCCGTTCCTGATCCAGACCGGCGTGAATGGCGCGTTGATCAACCTGTCGGACCCGACCGAGGCCGTCGATTACATGCAGATGCTCGCCACAGACGAGGATGCGGTTGCGGCCCAAAGCGCGGCGGCACGGGCGACCTTTGATGAACGGCTAAGCGAAGATGATATCGTCGCGCGGATCGAGGACACGTTCCGCATCGCCATCGACCGCTATAAACGGCGTTAGACCGGCACGTGCGTCAGATCACAGCTCTTGGCCCAGATCCAGCAGCTCACGGATCAGACCGGGTGTGTCGCCGCCGCCAAACATGATCGCGCCAGAGGTAAAGCTGTCGCCATAGGTCTGGGCCAGCGTCACGGTCTGCGCGATGCCGGAAATCACCTGTTCAGTCTGCAATGGCGACAGCGGATGGATATAGGTCGACCACAACCGCCCATTGGCCACCGCGTAACGCGCATCTAAAGCGGTGTCGAAATTGGCCTGCATCAACCGCAGCAATTCCGCCTCGCCCAACGCTTCAGATGAGGAGATCGGCACCAGGATCCGCATCCGGTCGGCGATAGGATCCATGACGATGGTCACCGGAACGCTGGCAACGGTAAAGGACATACCGCGCGGTTCGATTGTGGCGTCGGGGTCCAGAGCCGTCACAATACTGGCAAGACGTGTCACGGTCATGTCCGGCTCGACATTCGCCACCTCCGGGGAAACTTCAGCCTCGGGCGGCGTCTCTTCGGCATTCTGCGCCAGGGCAGCCATGGAAAACGGGACGACCAGCATCGCCGCCAGAGTGAAAACGCGCAACATAGGTGTCTCCGAACGCAAGGTGGCGATAGGCTAGCGCGACTTTGCGCATGCACCTAGCGCGGAATGCTCACCTTCTGTCACGAGATCGGCATCGGCGCCGGTTTTTGAGGAAAATTGTACAAGACCTATGAACAACAGTCCTGGTCCAGCGGCAGGGCAGCGCCTTGGTCGCGGCCATAGGTGCTTAGCGCTGCCTGGATCGGGCAGGCCGCCCCCGGACCGAGAGGGTGAGGTAGGAATGCCGACCTATCCCAATCGCCTCGAACGATCCAAACGCGCCGTGGGTGTTGAAGACGTCAATCTCGACAATCTCACCGGCACACGGATCGACAAGAACGGGTTCCGCCCGGGTCCAGTCGATTTTCGCGCCGACCATGTGGAGCCCCGCAGGTACGGTCAGCTCCAAACTGCTGTTGCGCTTGATCCGACCCACCTCGACATCATTCACGAAGATCCGATAGGCGCGGATCCTATCTGCCCAGCCGCCGCCGCGATGCACAATCAGCGTTGCGGTTTCACGCGTCACGCTTCGCCCTGACTGCCGCGATTGCCGCGGCCACTGCATCGTCGACCGACAGCGCACTGGTATCCAGCACCAGCGCATCCTCGGCCGCGCGCATAGGCGCTGTCGCCCGGTCGGCATCGCGGGCGTCACGGGCGCGCACATCGGCCAGCACCGTGGCATATTCGGCCTCAATCCCCCGATCCGCCAATTCATCCAAGCGCCGCTTTGCCCGCACCTCGGCGCTGGCCGTCACAAACAACTTTACCTCGGCGTGTGGACAGATCACCGTCCCGATATCGCGCCCATCCAGAACTGCACCGCCAACGCGAGTGGCAAAGGCGCGTTGGAAATCCAGCAAAGCGGCGCGCACTTCGGGGATCACCGCCACTTTTGAGGCCGCCTGTGCGACATCAGGCGTGCGCAACGCCTCTGGATCGGCTAAGTCCTGGGGTTGCAGGTCTTCAGCCGCCTGCTGCGCCGGTTCACCGGCCAAAACCCGTGCCCCGACCGCGCGATAGAGCAGCCCCGTATCCAGATGCGCAAAGCTAAATTCCGCGGCGACGGCCCGCCCAATCGTGCCTTTTCCCGCCGCAGCGGGCCCGTCGATGGCAACAGTGAATCTCATGGGCGCTTGGGTCTCATGAATAGGGCGGTGAGCGCAATCGCACTGGCGATCAACAAAGCGAATTTCACCCGCGTCATAGTGCTTGCTGCGGCGATCATTGCGTCTGAGGGCTCATCCGTCCGCAACAACGCCGCGATCTGAGCGTTCTCGCCGAGATCCGCGAGCAGAAAGGCAATCGGCAGCAGCGCCAAAGCGCGCCAGACGCCCCGCAGGGCCCAGATCATCGGTGCGGCCAGGAAAACTGCCAGACAAACTGGAAAAATCGTGTCGAGCACCCGCATGTCGTTCAGATAAATCGCGCGCGCCGGCGCTGTCAGAGCCGCAAGGTAAGCGCGCGCCTCATCGACACTATACCCGATCAACCTTGCATCCAGCGGCAAGGCCCCTCCCGAACCGGGGATCAACTCGACAAACCAAAGCCACGCGATGCCGCCATAGAGCGCCGTGGTCAGGAACGCCAAAGCCTGCCACGCCTTACGCGGGCTCATCCAGGCACCTGCGTTGTCAGGTCCGGATCATCACAGCCAGCCTGCGGCAGATCATCGGCCAAATCGTAGTAGGCTCCTTTGAAATCACAAAAGATATGGCCCGCCATGCGCACGCCGGGATCGCCATCCAACGTGCCCGCAAAAATTGACAGATGTGTGCCCGGCCCATCCCAAAACAGGTTCGATCCACAAAGCCCGCAAAACCCGCGGCGCGCCGTACCCGAGGAGGCATACCAGGTGACTTCACCGGTGATCTTAACGCTGTCTCGCGGGGCGGAGGTTGCCGCGACGTGATGACCGGAGCTTTTGCGACATTGCACGCAGTGGCAGGCGATGACTGGGCGTAACGCACCCGTCACCCGATAACTCATTTGCCCACACAGGCACGATCCCGTCACGTCACGCATCGCGTCCCTCCGTCCCGCCGACAGCCTAGACCCGCCCGCGACACGACGCCAGGGGTCAGCTTTGCTCGGGCTCCGTGTCGGGCGGCAGGGTGCCATCCATCTCGTCACGCACCTCGCGTCGGATCGCACGCGATGGCGGGCAGACCTCTTGCATGAAGGTCCATAGATGCCCGGCGAGCTGCTCTTGCTCCATCCCGTAAAGGATGAACTGCCCCTCACGCTTGCGCCAGATCAGCCCGGCCGATTCCAGAATCGACAAATGCTTGCTGACGGCTGGCTTCGACATCTCGAACCGGTCAGCAATCGCCCCGGCATGGAGCGGCCTATCCCGTAAATACGCCAATATTCTCCGACGGTTAGCCGAGGATAGCGCCTCAAACACTTTATCAGGGCTTGACATATTTCACCAATTAACTCACAGGTTAAATAGAGATTTCACTTATTAGTTAAATGACGAAGTGAGGAGATACAAGGGATGGATGCCAAACCTGCATTGAAATCAACGGATCGTGTGACCCCTGTCCCAGGCAGTTCGGCGGTCGCGGGCCGCGTCATCTGGGCCCCCGCCAAATCCCTTTGGTTCAGCGCGATGGCGTTTGCGGGTGGGATCGGCGTGATCCTTTACCCGTCCTGGCAGGCGGCGGGTGTCACGCTGGTGCTGATGCTGCTGACGCTATGCTTGGGCCATTCGGTCGGAATGCACCGCCTGCTGATCCATCGCAGTTTCGCCGCGCCGCGCTGGCTGGAATACACATTGGTCTATCTGGGCACACTTGTCGGTATGGCCGGTCCCGTCGGGATGTTCCGCATCCACGAGATCCGCGATTGGCAGCAACAACAGCCCGATTGCCATTCCTTCGCCAAACACGATGTCGGGTTCTGGTGCGACGCGCTGTGGCAGATGCATTGCGAGCAGGTGCTGGATCACCCGCCGAAGCTGCACATCGAAGCGCACGTGACGGAGGACCCGTTCTATCAATGGCTGGAGGCAACCTGGCGCTGGCAGCAGCTTCCGCTTGCGATCGCGCTCTATGCGATGGGTGGGGTCGGCTTTGTCCTTTGGGGCATCGGTCTGCGCATTGCGGTGTCACTGGCCGGACATTGGGTAACGGTGCACTTCGCCCATACGCGCGGCGACCGGCCCTTCGTCGATGACGGTATCGCGGTGGATGGCCGCAACCTACCCGCCCTTGGGCTCGTGACCTTTGGCGAGGCGTTTCACAACAATCACCATGCCTTCCCACGCTCCGCCCGGATGGGCCACACCGCAAGGCAGCTCGATCCCGGTTGGTGGGTGATCCGCGGGCTCAGTTGGATCGGCCTCGCCTGGAACATCCAAACACCCGACGGCCTTGAAACTCCGAATCTGCAAGAGGTGCTGCAATGACCCGCCTGATCGACACCGACCGCGTTTTTGCGCGCCCCGACACCTCCGCCACCCAAGGCCGCATCGTCTGGGACGCAGCGAAATCTCTCTGGCTCTTGGCCCATATGGCCGGGGGCGCGGCAGCGCTGATCTGGTTCCCGTCTTGGGGTGGGTTCGCGGCGTTCCTGCTTCTGGCCGCGATGACCCTCTGCGCCGGGCATTCGGTGGGGATGCATCGACTGCTGATCCACCGCGCCTTCACCGCGCCGAAAGGACTGGAACGTGGTCTTGTCTGGCTTGGCACCCTGGTGGGTATGGCGGGTCCGTTCGGCATGATCCGCGCCCATGACATGCGCGATTGGCACCAGCGGCAGGCGATCTGCCCGCCGCACCCCTCCCATGGCGCTGGCCCCCTGCGGGACGCTTGGTGGCAGATGCATTGCGCCTTCCGCCTCGACTACCCACCCCGCTTTGAGATCGAGCCCGAAATCGCAAACGACCCCTGGTATCGCTGGATGGAGCGGCACTGGATGGCACAACAACTGATCCCAGCGGCCATTCTGTTCGCCTTGGGCGGGATCGGGTGGATCCTATGGGGCATCTCGCTGCGCATCGCCGTATCGCTGATCGGTCATTGGGCCGTCGGCCATGCCGCCCATAAAGGTGGCCATCAGGGCTGGGAGATCCAAGGCTTGCCCGTCCAAGGCTATAATTTGCGCGGCTTGGGCCTTTTGACCTTTGGCGAAAGCTTTCACGGCAACCACCATGCCTTCCCCCATTCGGCCCGCCTCGGGGTCGAGCGGGGTCAGATGGATCCAGGTTTCTGGCTCATCCGCACGCTTGAGGCCATGGGCCTGGCCTGGGGCGTCAAAGGCCCCTCCTCCGAGCCTCACCGCGAAGGTCTCAAACGTGTCACTGAACAAAGCCCGATTGCGCAACAGGAGATGATCTATGCAGGTGAATGATGTCTGGCGCGGTTGTTTTGCGGCCTATGGCGGCGGGGTCGGGATTTTGGCGCTGATCATTGCCCTCACCTCAACCGCAGGTGCACCCGATCAGGTGTTGTCGGCGTTTGCTCTGAGCTTGCTCATCCTGGGCGGCTACGGCCTGTTGCTGCTTGGCCCCGCAATGCTGCTGGCCTTTGTCAGCTATCACATGCTCCGGCGGCGCCTGAGACGGGCGATCTGGTGGCAATCTGTTGCCCTTGTCGGCGGATGGTCTGCGCTGGTCTTCGTTCCCCTGGCAGGCGCGGCGGGCGGCTTGATCCTGTCAGCCGCGTTCGGAGCTTTGTTCGGCTTGCCGTTCTGGTGGGGCGCCGTCGGCTGGCATTGGTCGGTGGACCTGAGCGCAGCGGGCGGAGATAAGAGCACATGAAAGCGATAATCCTTTTGCTGGCGATGCTGATCACCGCCCCCGCCACGGCGCAGAGCCATTTTGGCTATGCCGGTGTGCTTTGTGGGCTGGACGGCGCGGGCGAGGATTTCGCGGCAGAGGTCGCGTCTTTCACCAACATCGCCCATGTCTGCCCCACCGGTGACATCGCCACCGACGCCGCCCGTCTCGCGCGCGCGTGGGAACTTGGGATGACCCCGCTCTTCCATGTGGAGCCGATGTTTTTCCGTCGGAACGGCTTTGCAATGTGGCGGCGCAACTCGCTCGATCTGTGGCAAGCCGGTCTGCAATCCATCGCGGTGAGCGGCGTGCCTACCGAAGAGCTGGTCCTTTATGTCGCCGACGAACCTTCGCTGATGCGCCTCAATCCGCGCCGTTTGGAGCAGGTCATCGACCGCATCCGAGCCGATCTGCCGGGCGCGCGCACCATGGTGATCGATGCGTATCGTGACAGGCATCCACCGGCTGTGCCCTGGAATGTCAATTATTGGGGGTTCAACATGTATCTGCTGTCCGATCCCGCCCAGGATGAGCGCTTCATGCGCCACCTGAATGCCGCCCGTAATAGCAGCCCACACAGCGTCGAATTGGTGCTGGTGATGGATGCCACCCATACGCCGATCCATAGCCAGGCAGGCTTGGCACCCGAGGATATGGCCGAGGTCGCCCGGAACTATGCCGCCCTTGCGGCAACAGAAGGCGTGGCGATGCTGCTCGCCTATGCCTGGCCCGGCGGGATCGAGTGGGAAGATGAGCTGGGCGCACGCGACCTGCCCGGGTCGGTTCGCGCGGCCCATACAGAGATCGGCCGCGCGATTGTCGGGCGCTAGGCGGAAAAGTCGAGGTTTTGGGGCGCCGCCAGTTGCACACCGCTTTCGGCGGTCACCTCCACATCCTCTTCGACCACCCGAAGCGACAGGCCCCGGCACCAGGCCGTGCCGCCGCCTCGCAGATAAAACCCGTAATTGAGCGCGGCGGCGTCCTCTGGAATATCCAGCACCACGCGGCGATGGGTCCAATCGGCATCGCCTGTAATCGGCCCCGCGCCAGCCGCCGCGCTTTCCAGATTGTCAAAGGCCAGCACCTGTTTGTCCGCAGCGTCGGCGCGCAGCCAGATGGTGAGCCCACCGGTGACCTCATCGGCAGCCAAATCGCCCTCCAAGGCCACGCGACGACCGCGATAGGCGACCGCGTCAACCATCTGCATCAAGGTGCCAAAGGCCGACCCGCGATCTTCTCCGGGTTTCAGCCGGATCGCAGCGGCCCGCTGATCGCCTCGACGGGCCACGCCCATCTCGAACCGCTCAGGCTGATCACCGGACCGCATCCAGCCTTGGGGCAATGGTCCGATCTGAACCTCTGGCGCCAGCCGCGCGGACAGCGTGTTCCAATCCCTCAGCCCTTCCATCTGGGCCACCAGATCGAGGGCTTGGGAATGGCTGACCTCATGGGTCATCCCCGCCAAGGCACCGCGCAGCGTCTTTGCACGAGCTTTGGCCCGGTCAATCGTCATTATCATGGGAATATCCTTCACCATGGCAGGAGGCTGTGGTCGGGGAGCCCGCATTGCCCGATGCTCCTGCCTACGGAAAGACATGGATGTCATCAGAACGTGGTACATTCACCATGGGGAAACCCCGCGGGCGGCAGGCTGTACCAGCACAGGCTAAATCGTAAATCTTGAGGCCAGAGTAGAGCAAGACCGGCTTCAGATCTTACGCCAGGATAGGCCGGGTTCCGCCGTAATATGCGACATGAAACAGCCCAGCGTGCGGGGCGGTCGTCCGCGTCACGACCTGATCGGCGGATAGGTGTTGATCTGCCCGTTCGCCAGCTCGAACGTTGCCTTGAAACCGGCACCACGCAGAACACGGGACGACCCGTTCATATCTGGTAGATGCATGACGAATCCCGCAGTCTAGTTGAGCAGCACACACAAGGCCGCGCTGTTGCCATGATTGACCCAAATCTAGGCTCTCTCAGGATGGTCCAGACCAATGTCATCAAACCGAACTGGCCCGTCATCAAGCGTCAATCACATTCAGCGGTTCGCACGGTCCAGCTGAGCGCCCAGATCCCGCATCAGTGGCTCAAAAATCGGGAATGACGTCGCGATTGGGCCTGCATCATCCACGGTTATCCCCTGTTGGCTGGCAAAGCCCGCGCAAAGGAACGACATCGCGATGCGGTGATCCAAATGCGTTGCGACCGTCGCACCACCCGTGACACCGCCCGGCCCACGTCCATGGACAATCCACCAATCCGGGCCATCGTCCACCTCGACCCCGCAGGCGCGCAACCCGTCTGCCATGGCCGCGATCCGGTCGCTTTCCTTGACGCGCAACTCCTTCACGCCCCGCATCACCGTCGCGCCTTCGGCATTTGCGGCGACGACCGACAGGATCGGATACTCATCGATCATCGAGGCCGCGCGTTCCGGCGGAACCTCGATCCCTTTCATCTCCGGGGAGAACCTGGCCCGCAGATCAGCGACCGGTTCGCCACCCTCTTCGCGCGGATTCTCATAGGTCAGATCGGCACCCATATCGCGCAGCGTCTCGAACAGGCCGGCCCGGGTCGGATTCAGGCCGATATTCGGAACCAGGATATCTGAGCCTTCTGATATAAGCGCTGCGCATACCGGGAATGCGGCGGAGCTGGGATCGCGCGGCACCACGATGGTTTGTGGCCGCAGGTCCGGCTGGCCGGTCAGGGTGATCACGCGCCCCTCGGGCGTGATCTCGGTGGTGATTTCGGCACCAAAGCCCGCCAGCATCCGTTCGGAATGATCCCGGGTCGCCTCGGCCTCGATCACGACGGTCTGACCCGGAGCGTTCAACCCGGCCAGTAGGACGGCGGATTTGACCTGCGCCGATGGCACGGGCGTCGTGTAGGTGACCGGCAGCGGATCAGCGGCCCCGATCAGCGTCATCGGCAATTGCCCTTTGGCCCGGCCAAAGGCCTGCGTGCCGAACAGCGCCAATGGGTCCGTGACCCGCGCCATGGGCCGCGACCGGAGGGAGGCATCGCCCGTGAAGGTGGCGGTGATCGGGGATGTCGCCATAGCGCCCATGATCAACCGCACACCGGTGCCCGAATTGCCGCAATCGATCACATCTTCGGGCTCGGCAAAGCCGCCGACACCAACCCCGTGGATCGACCATTCCCCGTCATCGGAGCGGGTCACCTCGGCCCCGAAGGCGCGCATCGCGGAAGCGGTGTCGAGCACGTCTTGCCCCTCAAGCAAACCCGTCACGCGGGTTTCGCCGACACTCAGCGCACCGAGGATCAAGGAGCGGTGCGAAATCGACTTGTCGCCTGGGACATCGGCGATGCCCTTCAGGGCCGTGCCCCGACGGGCGGTCATAGGGATTGGATCGCCGTGGCTCGACATGGGGGCTCCGCTTGCTGTGGTCAGCGCGGTGATAGTCCCGCGGACAGAGGAGGTCCACCGGCCAATTGCACAGGCTTGTCCAGGGATTGCGCCGAGGTATCAACACACCACGAGACGATTAAGGGGGCGCTGCCCCCGTCCTGCGGACTCCCCCGGTATATTTAAGAAACAAAGAACGAGGGTAACGAAGTTTAACCGCGGGTCCGGCATGTTCGGGCTGCGGTGCAGGCGGGGACGCCGATGGCTGCAAACGGAGAAACCCCCGCCAAGATAGTCTTGGTCGGGTGCGGACCGGGCGATTTAGTTTTCTCTGTTTTTCAAATATCCCGGGGACGGCTTCACCTGGGGGCAGAGCACCCTGCAAACATGGGTCACTTCCCCGAAGGCTCGCAGCGAAGACGCCTCTGAAAGCGTTGATCGATAGAGGCCTTATTGACTGTCACAGGCCGCGCAATTTGAGAGCGGGGCGTGTTCCACTTGATTGAACCAACCTTAGCCAGCGATCTGTAGGCCCATCGGACCGACCATCCATCGACCCAGCTCAGTGTCTTTTAAAGGTCAGGTAGTGCGGCACACGACCTTCTCGCAAAGCTTTCTGTTCGTAGCGCGTGGAGAGCCAATCCTGCCAGGGTTCTCTCCAATCCAAGGGCCGTTCCGCGCGCCAGTCAAATTCGGCCCCCGGCACTTCTTCAAGGGTTTGGCGCACGTAATCCGGGATATCCGTGGCCACCCGAAATTCGGCGCCGGGCTTCAAGGCACGCGCAAGGGGGGCGAGGTGTTCCGGTGTGACGAAGCGGCGCCGATGGTGGCGTTTTTTGGGCCATGGGTCGGGATAGAGCAGAAATGCCTTCGCGATGCTCGCCTCGGGCAACACATCGAACAGGTCCCGCGCATCACCGGGATAGACGCGCAGATTGTCGACACCGGCCTTGCGGATCTTGCCCAGCAGCATGGCGACACCGTTGATATAGGGCTCGCATCCGATGATCCCGATATCTGGGTTCTGCGCGGCCTGGTGCACCAGATGCTCCCCGCCGCCGAAACCCACCTCCAGCCACACGTCGCGCCCGCCGAACAGAGCCTCAAGGTCCAGCGGCGCGCGGTCCGGGTTCACGTCCCAATCCACGGCTCCAGGGCTGAGCGCCGCCAGATCTTCGGCCAAGTATCGCTCCTGGCTGTCTTTCAGATGTTGGCCCTTGCGACGGCCATAGAAATTGCGATGCGGGCGCTTTGGATGTTCCATGGCGGGCGACTTAGCGGCTTGCGCCCCCGGGCTCAAACCCCAATCTCATCGCCGACGCAGCCATAGTACAAAAGGCAACGCGACCAGATACATGGTAACGCCATAGACCGCCGAGGGCAGCCCAAGCGCAGGAATGCCGACGCCGCTGACGATCAACGGCGCCAAGGTGATCCCGAGCGTGCCGTTCTGGATACCGACCTCCACCGAGATCGTCTTGCGTTCACGCCAGGTGAAGCCTGCGGCCGCCGCAATGCCAAGACCCGCCAACATCGCGACAACGTTCAACGTGATCAAAGCGGGCGCCAGAGTGGCGACATTGGCCATCAGCAGCACCCAGTTCGATGCGATGGCCGCAAGGATGACCAAGACAAACAGCAGGCTGGCCAGGCGCACCAGCGTGGGCTCAACCCGCAGGGCAAATCCGGGCGCGAGACCGCGGATCACCATGCCGATAGAGACCGGCAACAAGGTGATCACCACCATCGCCAGCGCCAATGACGTGACCGAGACATCGGGCGCCTCCGCCCCCATGAAATGCGCGACCGCCCAACCGACCAGCAGCGGCACCGTGACAATCGACAAGAGAGAGATCACCGCCGTCAGGGACACCGACAAGGCCACGTCCCCGTTCGCCAGCCGCGAGACGATATTCGACGTCACACCGCCGGGGCAAAATGACAGCAACATCACACCAGCCGCAATTTCGCCGGTCAATCCAAAGACCAGAATGACGATATAGGCGAGTACCGGGATCAGGATCACTTGGCAGACCGCGCCAATACCGAACACATAGGCACGCTCGGCCACCCGCCGGAAATCGGCCAATGTCAGGCCGACGCCCAAGCTCAGCATGATCACCGCAAGCGACAGCGGCAATCCGATACTCGTAATCATATCCATTGGCCCCTCCCTCAGTTGCGTCACGCTAAGGGCGGGTAAGGCTCAAAGGCAAGCGATGCATCACCCGTTGGCGGCGCGCCGCTCGGCCCGTCTGACCTCACCGCGGATCGTGGCCCAGAAGAACAGGCGATAGATGAGTGTCAAAATAACCGCCAAAATCGCCAGCGGGAGCATCGCGATTGCCAGATCGGATCCGATCACCTGCTGCATCTCGGCAAGCGCACCGGCACGTTGGCTTAGGGCAGCGAAGGTCAGCCCTGTCAATACGAGGGTGAACAGCGTGGCGCAGATAAAGGCGAGCGACCAGCCTTCGCCGCGCCCCATGCGCCGCTCCTCATTCGCGTAGAAGACCCGTGCGAGTTGCAGTGGCGGAAAGATCATGATTGCGACGCCAATACCGATGGCTGCCGGGCCGCCGAACACCATTTGCGCGATCTCTGGCGCAAATTGGGCCAACAGCACCGACACCCCCCATATCATGGCTGTCACCCCGATCACCGATAAGGCGAAGCGCAAGACATAATAGGCAAGCGATCTATTCACGCATCACAGTGCTGCTGTGATCGCTTGGGCCAGATCGGTGCGCTCCCAGGAAAAGCCGCCATCGTCCTCTGCCGCGCGCCCGAAATGGCCATAGGCAGCGGTGCGCTGATAGATCGGCTTGTTCAGGCCCAGATGGGTCCGAATGCCGCGCGGGGTCAAATCCATGACCTGTTCCAACGCCTTTTCGATCTGCGACTCGTGCACCTGACCGGAGCCATGGGTGTCGGCATAAATCGACAATGGTTTGGCGACTCCAATCGCATAACTCAACTGGATCGTACAGCGATGGGCCAAGCCCGCTGCGACAACGTTTTTGGCCAGATACCGCGCGGCATAGGCCGCCGAGCGGTCGACCTTGGTCGGGTCTTTGCCCGAAAACGCGCCGCCGCCATGGGGCGCGGCGCCGCCATAGGTGTCCACGATGATCTTGCGGCCCGTCAGTCCGGCATCCCCATCAGGGCCGCCGATCACGAATTTACCCGTCGGGTTCACGTGCCATTCGGTCTCGGGACTAATCCATCCCTCGGGCAATTCCTCGCGGATATAAGGCTCCACGATGGCGCGCACGTCATCGGATGTCAGCGCCTCGTCCAGATGCTGGGTCGACAAGACAATCGACGTCACCGCAACCGGCTTGCCGTTTTCATAGCGCACGGAAAGCTGCGATTTCGCATCGGGGCCTAAGGCGGGCTCTGCGCCGGATTTACGCACCTCTGCCAGACGTTTCAACACGGCATGGGCATAGTGGATCGGCGCGGGCATCAATTCAGGCGTTTCGGCCACGGCGTGACCGAACATAATCCCTTGGTCACCCGCGCCTTCATCCTTGTTGTCGGCCGCGTCCACGCCTTGCGCGATATGGGCCGATTGTTCGTGCAGCAGGTTGGTGACCTCAACCGTTTCATGGTGAAACTTGTCCTGCTCATAGCCAATATCGCGGATGCAGTCGCGCGCGATGGAATCGATCCGCCCCATATATTCGGTCAGCTTGGCTTGATCGCTCAGGCCCACTTCACCGCCGATCACAACGCGGTTGGTGGTGGCAAAGGTCTCACACGCGACACGCGCTTCGGGTTCTTCGGCCAGGAAGGCGTCCAGCACGGCGTCGGAAATCCGATCGCAAACCTTGTCGGGGTGTCCCTCGGAGACGGATTCCGAGGTGAATAGGTAGTTCTCGCGGGCCATGGGATTGCTCCATTGAAGTTGCGCCCCACGCCAGGAAGCCGTTGTGGGGTCGGATGCCCTTACGCCGCTTTTGGGCGACGTTCAATGGCACCCGAGAGAACACTCCCGATGATTGTGATCAAAAGCGCCACAGCCAGCACCGGAAGATCGCCGGTCCGCGCATAAAGCGTCGATGGGCGGGGCGGCGGCAGGCGGGCATCGATGATCCCGTGTATATCCATTGGCAATGCCTCGACGATCTGCCCGCGCCCGTCGATCATGGCGGAAATCCCGGTATTCGCGGCCCGGATCACAGGCAGCCCCTGCTCGGCGGCGCGCAATTGCGCCAAGGCCAAGTGCTGATGGGGCATCGCGAAACTGCCGAACCAAGCATCATTGGTGATCACAACCATGAAATCGGGCCGCTCCAACGCGCGTAGATAATGCGGGAAAATCGCCTCGTAACAAATCATCGGAAAGGCACGGCCCAGGGGGCCCAGATCGATCAAACTCGGACCCGCGCCGGGCCAATAGCCGCCAGACAATTGCGCCGCGATCCCTTGCAGACCCAGGCGCTGCGTCAAGCCACGTAGGGGCAGGTATTCTCCAAACGGCACCAGGTGATGCTTATCGTAGATCTGATCCACGCCACCCGCAGGATCGAGCAGCGCCAGGATGTTGCGTGGCTCAATCCCGGCATAGCGCTGCCCGCCCAGAATGACCTGCGCACCGCGCGCGGCTCCGGCGATCTCGGCCCGCGCCAGATCCGAGCGGCGCAGGATATCCGGCAGGCTGGTTTCGGGCCACACCACCAGATCGGGCGCGCCGTGATCGCCCGGGGCCTCGGCCGTCAGGGTCAGGGCACGTTGAAAGAAGACGGGAATATAATCCGCATCCCATTTCAGATGCTGGGGTGCATTGATCTGAACGATGCGCACCGTTGCAGCATCATCGGGCATAGCCAGCGGATCGGGCGTCAACGGCACCACACCCAGGCCAAGACCAACCGCCAATGGTGCCAGCGCGATGAGCGGGCGCGCCAAAAGCGCGGCGGAGGCCCCGGCCAAGACCAGTAAGACAAGGGTCAATCCCAGCGGTCCGACGAAGGCCGACAGCGCCAGCGCCTCGGAACCGATCAGCCCATGCCCCGGTTGCGCCCAAGGTAGGCCGGTGAAGATGCGACCGCGCAAGGCTTCGGTTAGCGTCAACAGACCGACCAGCGCCAGAAATCGCACGGCACCGCTCCCACAGAAACGCGCCGCAAGCCCACCCGCGAGTGCCCAGAACAAGGCCAACCCGCCCGCCATCAGCACAAGCGCGAACGGCGCCATCCAGCCATAGATTTCAGGCTCCACAAAAAACGGCTGTACGATCCAATGCATCGTGACGCCGAACCAGCCAAGGCCCACCCACCAGGCGCGCCCAGCGGCAGCTTTGGATGTGGGGGCCGTGCCGATCAATGCCAGCGCAAGGGAAAATCCGAGAAACAGGGCAGGCCAAAGATCAAAGGGCGGCAAGGCCAGCGCCGCCACACTCCCGGCGGCAGCACAAAGGCCCCGCGCGCGCCATCCCGACAGGCGCATCAGCGCCTGGGCCGGGTTCACTCGGCGGCCTCTTTCGGCATGCGCACGCGCAGGCGCTTTATGCGGCGCGGATCGGCATCGATCACCTCAAACTCGACCCCGGTGGGATGCGGCACAACCTCACCACGGGCCGGGACGCGACCCGATAACAGGAAGACAAGGCCGCCCAGCGTGTCGACCTCTTCCTCGTCATCGTCTTCGACCAGGTCCAGCCCAACCTCAGCCTCAAACTCATCCAGGGGCGCCCGGGCCAGCGCCAGGAAGGCGCCATCCTCTTCGCGGATCCAGGGCTGCGCCTCTTCCACGTCGTGTTCATCTTCGATCTCACCGATGACCTGTTCGATCAGATCCTCGATGGTCAACAGCCCGTCGACGCCACCATATTCGTCGATCACAAGCGCCATATGGGTTCGCTCGGCCTGCATCTTCGTCAGCAAAACACCGATCGGCATCGAGGGCGGCACATAGAGAACCGGCCGCAGGCTTTCGGAAAGGATGAAATCCGCGCTGCCGCCGTTGAACCCAAAGCCAAGCGCAATATCCTTCAGGTGCACCAGGCCAATGGGCTCATCCAGGGTGCCATCATAGACCGGCAGACGGGTCAGCCCGCTGTCGCGAAACACCTCGACCAGACCGCTCAAATCGGTGTCGACACTGACCGAGACGATCTCGGCCCGCGGAATGGCCACATCTTCCACACGCATCTGGCGCAGATTGCCAAGCCCCAGGGATCGTGGGCCCGACGTACCGGCCTGCGGTGTGCTGTCATCTTCTGTCGGATCAGACGGTTGCGCCACAGCGGGTGTAGCGCCGAAAAGTCGCGCGAAAAATCCCGGCCTCTGGGCGGGAGTATCATCATCGTCCGAGGGCGCGCCACGCGCCGCGGGAGACGACGGATCGGGATTTGAGCTCATGGCTCCTTTCCAATGATAACCGGGTCTGGAACACCCGTTGCGCCTAATATGGGTCAGGGACCCCCAAGCTTGCAAGTATGCGCGTTTCCAACGCCTCCATCAGTGCGGCATCCGGGTCAGTTTCGTGGTCGTAGCCCAGGCAATGCAGCAACCCGTGGATCAGCAGATGGGTCAAGTGATGGCTCAACGGCTTGCCCGCCGCCGCAGCCTCGCGGGCGCAGGTGGCATAGGCGATGGCAATGTCGCCAAGCTCCAAGGGCGGGCCATCGTCCGGAGCTTTGGGCGGATCAGGCATGGCCCCAGGAGGCGACGGCGCGCGTTCCTCCGACGGCCATGACAGAACATTGGTCGGCGTGGCCTTGCCACGGAACTCCGCATTCAGCCCGGCGATCCGGTCATCGTCGCAGCCCAATAGGCTGACGGCGAAACGTGCCGGTGGCAGATCCAGCGCGCGCAAAACCGCAGGCAAGGCGGTTTCGGCCACAGCCTCAAGATCCACGGCATCCCAGGCCGGATCCTCGATCAAGACATCGATTTCCATGGCGCGGCTTTAGGCGGGAACGCCCCACCACGCAACGCTTGCGGGCCCAGAACGCCTAAGACTTTAAGGATCACGCGCCGTTACGCCAAAGGTTTGGCCATAAACTGTTCGTATTGAATGCGACCATGTTCTTTATGATCGCCCTCACCACCCGTCGACCACGTCTTCGCCCAGCAATATCGCGGATTGCGCGGCGCCAACCGATGGTCGTGGCGATCTATGTGGTGATGGGGTGCCTGTCGGTGCCGATCGGCGGGATCGTGGAATTGGTCGTCGTGCATGGCGGCTTCACCCCGATGATCGCCTTTCCACCCCCACCCACACTGTCGCACATGATCTCGGCGCTGGTGCTGTTCCTGCTGTTGCGCTGCACGGTGCGCACCAACATGGCGGGCGCCTTTGGCATGGCGGCGGGCTTTGGTTTCATGGCGATGAGCGAGGGAATGCTGGAGCACAGCTTTCCGCATCTGTGGATGCTGATCTACGCAGCGGTCGATGTGCTGTGCTAGGCCGATCTGCAGGCAAGATTTCGTCAAAGAGCCGAGTTCTTCCCACAATCCCGCCATGATCTGTCGCCATCTTGGCAACAAAGAGAGTGGAGAACAGGACAATGGCCACCTTTGAAGAACGATTGGCGCGCTTGGCCGCGGAGGGTCACGGAGATACAACCGTACCACAGGCAGGCTTTACCCCGGCACCACAGAACGATCACGACGAAACCGGGCACGAGACCGGCGGTGGCGGGAGTTTGGCGCTGATGGTGATCGCCGCACCAATCGCCATGCTTCTGGGTGCCGCGTCGGTTTTGATGGGTGGGATCATTCAGGTCGTCTTGATTGATGGCGGCATGATAGATTTCAGCGAGATCCCCCCGCAGCTGGGCTTTGTTGCCTTCGGGATTGCGCTGGTCATGTCATTTCTCGTGGACCGCATCACACCTGGCCGAGCCGTAGCGCCCATCGCAGTCACGATCGGGTTTGTCGGCATGATGTTTGGCGAGACCTATCTGGCCGATATGTTCCCCGACCTGTGGTTCATGCTTTACGAAGGCGCCTATTTGAAAGACCTGATGAAAATGACCGGGTTGGGTGGCCTCTAATCGCGCCTGACGCCTCTTGCTGGGCCGCCACATCCGTCTTCCGATCAAGACATCGCTTCAACCGCGCGCGATAAGCCGCCTCATCTTGAAAAATGCGCGGTCGAAACACCTTTGGCCTGTTGCGCAGCCACCATCGGCGCAACTTGGATTGCTTGACGACGCGCCGCACCATGCGGCTAGCCCGCAGGCGCGTCTTTGTCATAGGCCTCGATGATCTTGGCGACCATCGGATGGCGGACGACATCCTTGGCGGTGAAATAGTTGAAGCTGATCCCCTCGACCCCGTCGAGAATGCGCTCCGCATCCCGCAGGCCGGATGTCACACCGCGCGGCAGATCAACCTGTGAGCGGTCGCCGGTGATCACCATGCGGCTCCCCTGCCCCAAACGCGTCAGGAACATCTTCATCTGCATGGTTGTGGCGTTCTGCGCCTCGTCCAATACGACATATGCATTCGACAGCGTCCGCCCACGCATAAAGGCCAAAGGCGCAATCTCGATCGTCTTTTCCTCGATCAGCTTTGCCAATTGCTTACCGGGCAAGAAATCGTTCAAAGCGTCGTAGAGCGGCTGCATATAGGGATCGACCTTGTCCTTCATGTCACCGGGCAAGAAGCCCAGCCGTTCGCCCGCCTCAACGGCGGGGCGGCTGAGGATGATCTTGTCGACATGGCCCGACATCATCTGGTTCACTGCCACAGCCACGGCCAGATAGGTCTTGCCGGTTCCCGCAGGGCCAATCCCGAAGGCCAATTCATGGTCATAGAGCGCACGCACATAGGCCTGCTGCGCCTGAGTGCGCGGCTCGACCGTTTTCTTTCTTGTGCCGATCTCAAGCGCGCCACCCTTGAACATCTCGATCTGGTCGCCATCGCGCACACCGGTGCCTTCATCGGAGCCGCCTAGCCGCACGGCGGCATCGATATCGCCAGGCTCCACCGATTTGCCTTGCTCAAGGCGCGCATAGAGCGCTTCCAACACCTCGACCGCCCGGTCTTGGGCGTCACCGATCACCGCTACGGCATTGCCCCGGCGCAGAATATGAACCGACAATTGATGCTCGATATGCGAGAGGTTGCGGTCAAATTCGCCGCACAGCTCGATCAACAGGCGATTGTCGGGAAATTCCAGAAGACGTTCGGGCGCGTCGCTGCCGATATGGGTGTCACTTTTTGGGTCTGGATGCGGCAGCGGGTTGATCGCCAAAAGCAGTCTCCGGTTGGGTATGCGCCCCCGGACCATCCGAGGCCGTCTTGATCACAAGTCTGGCTTCGGTGTGGACGCTTGTCTACCGCCGATCTGCGCATGTCACCAATATTTCGTGTTATTGCCGGTGCGCCACCGCCACACCTATGGTGTCCGCACCACGGGCCCCGACGCGCGCGAACCTGCTACGCCTTGGGAAAGACTGGAAATTTTCCGCCATCTGACAAAATGTCATGTTAGCGTATGCTCAACCTTTGGCTGAGACACTTGGCCATGCGCCTTCTACGGAGATCGATCCATGCCAAACCACATCCCGACCTTGGCCCTTCTTGCCGCCCTCGCCGTTCCAGCCGGATTTGCACCCGACATGGCCCACGCCCATGACGGAGCGCATTCCCATGAGGGCGCCAGCGTACAGGTCGGCGGTGGAGCCGCCCAAAGCACCCAAGGCGCGATCCTTCTCAGTTGTTATCGCGGCCCCTGGGATGATGTAATCTGGGATCGTCCGAACCCTGAATTCATCGATAGCCTTGTGGCCGTCGGCTATTCCTATGGCGAGGCCAACGCCATCGGCGAACGCGTTTGCCGCGATGAGGCTGGCGTGGACAATCCGGCCGCAGCCCGTCAGATCCTGCAGAACATCTTGATCCAGCAGCCGCCGCGACGCTAAAGCAGCGCGCCGCGCAGCGAGTTTGTGCGGCTTTCCACGATGCGCACGGGGGCGATTTGCCCCCGCAGGCGATCTGGCCCGTCCACATGGACCGCGTGGAGATATTCCGACTTACCGACCATCTGCCCGGCCTGACGGCCCGGCTTTTCAAACAGAACGCTGACCTCGCGCCCGACCATCGCATCTTGAGTTGCGCGCTGCTGTTCGGTCAACAACGCCTGCAGGCGTTGCAATCGGTCACTGGCCTCATCGGCGGGCACTTGGCCGTCGCGCTCTGCGGCGGGCGTGCCGGGCCGTGAGGAGTATTTGAACGAATATGCGGTGCCGAACCCCACGGTTTTCACCAGTTCGAGCGTGTCCTGAAAATCTGCCTCGCTCTCGCCCGGAAAGCCGACAATGAAGTCACCGGACAGGTGCAAATCGGGCCGCGCGGCGCGGATGCGGGAGATCAAATCGATATATTGCTGGGCGGTATGTTTGCGGTTCATCGCCTTCAGCACCTTATCCGAGCCCGCCTGAACCGGCAGATGCAGATATGGCATCAGCTTCGCGCAATCGCCATGGGCCGCGATCAGATCGTCGTCCATGTCATTGGGGTGAGATGTGGTGAAGCGGATCCGCTCCAACCCGTCTATCTTGGCCATTTCGCGGATAAGACGCGCCAAACCCCATTCGCCGTCGCCGCCATCACCGTGATAGGCATTCACATTCTGACCCAGTAGCGTGATCTCGCGCACACCGCGGTCGACCAGATCGCGCGCCTCACCCAACAGGCGGGTGGCGGGACGGCTGACCTCAGCGCCGCGGGTATAGGGCACCACGCAGAACGAGCAGAACTTATCGCAGCCCTCCTGCACCGTCAGAAACGCCGTCGGCCCGCGCCGCGGTTGGCGGAGCTTGGGCAGATGCGCAAATTTGTCTTCCTCGGGGAAATCGGTATCGAGCGCCTTTTCGCCGCGATCCACGGCCTCCATCATCTTGGGCAGGCGGTGGTATGTCTGCGGGCCCACCACAAGATCGACCATCGGCTGACGGCGCATGATCTCTTCCCCCTCGGCCTGGGCGACACAGCCCGCCACCCCGATCTTCAGATCGGGGTTTGCGTCGTGCAAGGGTTTGTAGCGACCCAGTTCGGAATAGATCTTTTCCGCCGCCTTTTCGCGGATATGGCAGGTGTTGAGCAGGATCATATCGGCGCCTTCGGGGGCATCCACCTGCTCATAACCTGATGCGCCCAAAGCCTCGGCCATGCGCTCACTGTCATAGACATTCATCTGACAGCCATAAGTCTTCACATAGAGCTTCTTGGTCATCGCGGCGGTGCCTGGCTTTGGAAACGAGATCTCAACGAACTGCATGTATCGCTCAGCGGCCATGGCATCAACATGTGGTCGATGCATTTGCAATGACCGGCAATCATGGTCATCGTGGCACGCAGCTAATGCCTAGCAGGATGAATATGGAATTTGACAGCCTCGACCGGTTCCGGGCCAGCCCCGGCGCAGAGCTTGGCAAAGGGCCGTTTGCGGTGCTGGTGGCCGAAGACAGCGTTGCGCTGAATAACAGCCTGGAACATCTGCGTGGGCTGGGGTTCAAGGCGATTTTGATCGTTGCGCCGGTCGGCATGGATGTGCCTGCCGCGCCGAAATCGGCAAAGCGCAGGCCACCGCCGCAGTTCGTGATTCGCCATCCCTCCCGGCAAAGCGGCGCGGCAGAGGCGGTGGTGAACGCCCTGATCGACAAAGTGCCCGGCGTCTGGATTCACTACTGCTACAACGGCGAATTTCTGTTCTACCCATTTTGTGAGGATCGCACCGTAGGTGAGCTGGTCACTTGGGTGATGGAAGAACGGCGCGATGCGGTGCTGAGCTATGTGATCGACCTTTATGCAGGGGATCTGACCACGCATCCCGATGCCGTCGATCTGGACGGCGCGTTGCTGGACAGTTCCGGCTACTACGCGGAAACGCGCATGGGCGGTCCGGACGGAAAGACCGAACTTGACCGACAAATGGACTTTTTCGGGGGGCTGCGATGGCGGTTCGAAGAACACGTGCCCAAGCCGAAACGGCGCATAGACCGGGTTGCGCTGTTCCGTGCCAAACGCGGTTTGCGTCTGGGCCCGGATCATCGGTTGAATGATGAAGAGATGAACACCTATGCCTGCCCGTGGCATCATTCGCTGACGGCGACGATCTGTTCATTCCGTGTGGCGAAGGCGCTGCGGACCAATCCCGGTTCCCGTCACGACATCTCGGACTTTCGCTGGCATAAATCGGAGCAATTCCACTGGTCCTCCATGCAATTGATGGAGTTGGGACTGATGGAACCGGGGCAGTGGTTCTGAACCGGCTGATTTCGGGAAGTGGGTGACAGATCGACCCTCCGGGGGGAGTTTTTCTGCCAAGCTGAAACAGGGGCACGGATCTGTTATTTGGGCATTTCAACGCATAGGGGCGGCCCGTCGAGGACCGCCCCGGCATTTGGCTAGGCAGGGAGCGCTAAGCCTCGACCTGCTCGGCTTCAATGGCTTTCGCGCGGCCAGACCCAATCTCGATCTGGCGCGGTTTTAGCGCCTCGGGCACCTCGCGGACCAGATCGATATGCAGCATGCCGTTTTCGGCTACCGCACCGGTCACGCGAACATGGTCGGCCAGATGGAAGCGCTTTTCAAAGGCGCGGGTCGCAATGCCGCGGTGCAGGTAAGTCCGCTCGGCCTCGTTCTTGGCCTTGCGGGCGGCAATCACCAGGCCCTGTTCGCGCTGTTCGACCGACAATTCATCCTCGGTAAACCCAGCAACCGCGACCGAGATGCGGTAGGCATCGTCAGCCGTTTTTTCGATGTTGTAAGGGGGGTAGCCGTTAGCTCCGCCGACATCCTGGGTCAGAACACGATCCAGCATATCTGCCATCCGGTCAAAACCGACAGAAGCACGGTATAGGGGCGAAAAATCATATGTGCGCATGGGTTATCCTCCGTTTGAGCGACAACATGTGACGGGCCTGCCCGCATCTATGGCACAGGCCCAAACAACGTAAGTGTCGGCCCGATCCCGGCGCCGACACTTGTTATTTGGGAAGCCGTTTTTTCGCTTTCAAGGCCCATTTTCAGGGACGAATGAACCGCGCGCCGATCGTGTCGCGCCCCCCATTTCCGACCGAAAGCGATCGGACCCCAGCGGATGTGCCACCGAAAAACCCGCGACGCGTGCTTTCATATTCCGCCATCAAAGCGGGCAAGATATCATCGATGGCAACGGCGAAGGTCGCGTCATCATCGTTCCATTCGCCGATGGCCGAGACGACGCCGATCACCTCGACGCCAGCGCCGGTTTCGCGCAGGATCGGTGCGCCTGAGGTTCCGGGAACAGCATTGCAGGACAGGATCTGGATCGGCAATTGCGAGGCCAGGATCGCGCAATCCTCTTCGATTGAGGCGTAGTCTGCGCGGTCGCGTCCATAGGAGACAACCGTCACCAGATCACGCGTGCGCCCGCGTCTACCCACCTGCAGCGGCGAGACCCGCGCATTGATAACCGGCTGTGTGAGTTCCAGCAATGCCACGTCATCGCTGACCGTATCGACGGTCGGGCCATCATCATCGGAGACGTAGGCATCGGGGATGAAGCTGCGTGCAATGCGGCCCACTGCATCGGCGCGACCGTTCCGCAGACTCGCCGAAAATCGCAGGTTTTCATTCGGGATACGGGCATGGCTGTCATCGAACAGACAATGCGCGGCAGTCAGGACAAGATCCGGCGCAATCAATGTGGCCGAGCAGAAGGACACACCGGTATCCAAGCGCCCCACAGCCTCCCATCCACGCGCGTCATCCGCGGTTTGAATCGGGCGCAGATCGCCCGGCTGCGGCATGATTTGCGCAGCCGTCGCAAAAGGCAGCGCGCACAAGACGGAAGCAGCGGCAAGCATCGGCAGCCACTGGCGGAAGTTCGGCAACATAGAGAAATCCCAAATCGCAAATAACGACATTTGGGTAGCCATCCGTTAAGGCGAAACTAAGGCACCATCCGCACCAATCCGTTACCGTAAAATCGGTATCGCAGGGGTGCCATCGCGGTCCAATCCAGCTGGACGCGGGCCGCCTGTTGCCCAATCCAGCAGTTCGACCGTGTGGACAATCGGCACCTCGGTGCCTGAGCCGATCTGCATCATGCAGCCGATATTGCCCGCGGCGATCAGATCGGGTTGAACGGCCTCCAGAGTTTCCACTTTGAGCGCCTTAAGCTGTCCCGAAATCTCGGGCTGCATCAGATTGTAAGTCCCCGCCGAGCCGCAGCACAGATGACTATCGGCAGGCTCGACCACCTGGAACCCGGCACGTTTCAGAAGGTCTTTGGGATAGGTCTTGATCTGCTGACCATGTTGCAGCGAACAGGCCGCATGATAGGCCACGGTGAGGGTATCGGCGCGGCGCCGTTTGTGGCCGGGCACTGCCGGATCGCGCCTGGTCACGTTGGCATCGAAGCGCGCATCGCCCGAAGGCAGGAGGTCGATCAGCACTTCGGAGATATCCTTAGCGATCCCCGCGACGTTTGCGGCATCCGCTGCCAACTCCGCATCCTCGCGGAACATATGGCCGTAATCCTTCACCGTGGTGCCGCAGCCGGATGTGTTGATCACAATCGCATCCAGACCTTCGCCCGCCATTTCGTGCGACCAGGCGCGGATGTTCTTGGCCGCCGTCGCATGACTTTCCTTGGTCTTGCCCATGTGATGGGTCAACGCGCCACAGCAGCCTGCTCCTTCGGCCACCACAACCTCGCATCCCAGACGTGTGAGAATTCGGATTGTGGCATCGTTGATATCGGTGTTCAGCGCTTTCTGCGCGCAGCCCGTCATCAGAGCCACCCGCTTGATCCGCGTGCCCTCCGCCTGAAAGACCTGCGCATCGTCATTGCGGCTGACCGGCGGGATGGTCTTCGGCGCCATATCCAGCATGGCGCGCAGACGGGCATCGGGCATCAGCCGCGCGAAGGGCCGCCCGATTTTGGCGCCCAGCAAAGCGACGCGGAAGCGCATTGGATAGGGCAAGATCCGCGCCAAAACCCAGCGCAATGCCCGATCCGACCAAGGTCGCTTATAGGTCTGCTCGATATACTCGCGCGCGTGGTCGACCAAATGCATGTAGTGCACGCCCGACGGGCACGTCGTCATACAAGCCAAGCAGCTCAGGCACCGGTCGATATGTTTGACGGTCTTTTCATCGGCAGGGCGCCCGTTTTCAAGCATATCCTTGATCAGATAAATCCGCCCGCGCGGGCTATCGAGCTCATCGCCGAGCACTTGATAGGTCGGACAAGTCGCAGTGCAAAACCCGCAATGCACGCAGGTCCGCAAGATCTCGTTGGAGCGCGCTGTCGCCGGATCTTTCAACTGCTCGGGCGAGAAGGTCGTCTGCATCTTCTAGGCTCCCATCAGGCCGGAGTTCAGAATGCCCCGCGGGTCAAATTTCTGCCGCAACCCGCGCGACAGGGCGGCGACGCCGTTGGCCTCGGGTTGAAACGCGGAAACCTGGGCCAAAACCTCGGCAGGGGCTTTGAACAGTGTCGCGTGCCCACCCAAACGCGCCACCTTTGCCTGGAGCGCGCGCTGGCGCTCGACCACGCCATCCGCTGCATTCACACGGATCCAGGCCAATCCGCCTGCCCAATCCAATCGATACTCCGCACCGTCCAGCACCGCGTCGGGCAAAAGATGCTCCACCAAATCCGACGGCTTCATCGACACCCGCCAAATCGCGGTAGAGCCGTCTGCGAAATCGCGCACCTCGCCGATCCGACGCCACAACTGCGCCGATGCCTCTGGGTCGTCTAACACGTCGACGTCACCCAGATCGCCCAACAGATCCTTCAACTGTCCAACCCGATAGGCGACCGATGTCTCCAACCCCTCAACCCGTAAAAAGGCTGCCTCGCCTGGGACAGAAGCCGCGCCCGTCACGTCATAGGGCGAGCCGATCGCACGCGTCATCGCAGCCAAAGCAACATCAGGATCCACCCCGCGCACCGCCAGCGTCGCCCCGTTCAACTTCGGCAGCACCTTGAAGGCCACTTCGCTGAGAACGCCCAACGTCCCCCAAGAGCCTGCCATCAGCTTCACCAGATCATAGCCGGTGACGTTCTTCATCACCCGGCCACCATTTTTCACAACAATACCAGACCCATCGACAAACCTTACGCCGATCAGGGCGTCGCGGCATGCACCCGCCTGGACCCGACGTGGACCCGAGGCATTGGCGGCCACGACGCCGCCAATGGTCGAAGCGCCCGTCCGGCCCATCAGCATGCTCAGATCAACGGGTTCGAACGGCAACATCTGACCTTCCGTGGCGAGCAATGCCTGAACCTCTGCCAAGGGTGTACCCGCACGCACCACCAGCGTCAGCGCGCCGGGATCATAGAGTTCGACGCCTGTCATCGCGGCCGTCGAAACCACCTGTGCTGCGCCATCTACGGCGCCGACGGCGCGTGTGCCGCCACCCACAATCTTCAAGGCGCCTTTCGCCTCTGCAATTGCGGCACTCAACTCCGCTTCTGTGGCAGGGCTGATCATCGCGCCCGCTCCTTCATCTTGGCAAAAAACTCTCGGGGGTTCTAAAGGGGGCGACAGCCCCCTTTTTTGGTCTCATCGGGACGGGCCCCATTGATCTGTGTCGTCAGGCAGCGGCATCGCGATGACGCCGGTTCAAAGATGCCTCCAGCGGAAAAACCTTCGCAGGATTCAGCAGCCATTTCGGGTCAAATACGTCCTTCACCTTCATCTGCGCATCGATATCAGCATCGGTGAATTGCGCGCCCATCAGATCGCGCTTTTCGACGCCCACACCATGTTCGCCGGTCAGGCAACCGCCCACCTCAACGCAGAGCCGCAGGATATCGGCACCGCATTGCTCGCAGAGTTCGAGGTCTCCGGGCTTGTTGGCATCGAACATGATCAGCGGGTGCATGTTTCCGTCGCCCGCATGGAAAACGTTGCCGACCTTAAGCCCGTATCTGGCCGAGATCTCCTCGATCCCCTTAAGCACCCTCGGCAGTTCGCTGACCGGAATCGTGCCGTCCAGACACATGTAATCGGCCACCTGCCCGACCGCTCCGAAGGCCGATTTGCGACCCAGCCAAATGCGACCCGCCTCTTCGGCGGTTTCCGCCTCGCGCAATTCCACCGGGTTGTGACTGCGGGCAATTTGTTTGATCAGACCAAGCTGAGCATCGATTTCCGCTTCGGATCCTTCGACCTCTACAATCAGAAGCGCCTCACAATCGGGGTAACCTGCCTTGGCGTAGTTTTCGCAGATCTCCAGGATCGGACGGTCCATGAATTCGATGGCGACGGGCAGAACACCCGCCTTGATGATGTCGCTTACGCAGGCGCCCGCCACTTCGTTGCTGTCAAAGCCCATTAGCACGGGCCGCGCGCCTTCGGGCTTGCGCAAGATCCGCAGCGTCGCCTCCGTCACCACACCCAACTGCCCCTCGCTGCCGCAGATCAGACCCAACAGGTCATAGCCACCGCTATCGAGATGCGCACCGCCGATCTCCATCACCTCACCCTCCATGCTCACCATGGTGACCCCAAGCAGGTTGTTGGTCGTGACACCGTATTTGAGGCAATGGGCGCCGCCGGAATTCATCGCGATATTGCCCGCAATGGCACAGGCCAGTTGGCTGGATGGGTCGGGTGCGTAGAAGAAATCCTCGGCTTCTACCGCGCCGGTGACGCTCAGATTGGTGCGCCCGGTCTGCACACGAATGACACGATTGTCGTAATCCGTCTCCAGCACGTCACTCATCCGCGCCACGCCAAGGATGACGCTATCGGCGGTGGGCAAAGCCCCTCCGGCCAGCGAGGTGCCAGAGCCGCGCGGGACCACCGGCACACCCTCTTCGTGGCAAATCTTTAGTGCCGCGGCGACCTGAGCGGTGTCCCTGGGCAGAATCACTGCCAATGGCGGACATTTATAGGCGGTGAGCGCATCACATTCATAGGCGCGCGTCTCTTCCTCGGCGTGGATGACGGCATCTGTTGGAAGCACCTCGGACAGGCGCTCAATGATCCGGGCCTTGCGCGCCAGAACGCTGGCATCGGGTGTTGGCATTTCCATTGCGTATCCTCCCAAATTTCCGCATATCCACTAATTGGTAAAATAACATAACCAATTTCAAAGGTCACGCAAATGATTTCCGCGCGCCGCAAGGTCGCAGCTTGCAGCCGGATACAATCGCGCCCATGGTCCGCGTCATGGAATGGGTCAAGGTCCTGCATCTATTATGCGTTTTGGGGTGGATGACCGGTATTTTTGCCGCGCCGCGCGCCCTGATCTTTTGGCACCGGGAATGGGACCGATTGGGTGAGTTTGGCCCGACCGGCGATCTGACCGTTCGAATTTACCGGTTCTCGCTCGGCCTGGGCGTGATCGCGATTCTCAGCGGGATCTACCTGGCCTATCTTTGGGGCTTCCCCCCCTGGACCCATGCCAAACTGGCGGTCGTGGCCCTGCTGGCGATCCATTATGGCTGGACCGGCCGCCTGATTCTGCGCGCGCGGAGGGGCATTTTCGAACACAGCGACCGGTGGCTGCGCGTCTATAACGAAATCAGCGTCCTAGGGGCCATCGGCGCTCTGATTCTGGTGGTCTACAAGCCGTTCTAAGCCCAGCGTCGCGATCTCACACACTTATGATCGAAACAGAGAATAAGCTGTGCGTATAGTCGCGCCATGACATCGATCCGTCTTGCCACCCTGCTTGGCCCCGCCCTGATCGCTCCTTCTCTGCTTCTCGCCGATCCGGCGGAGGTGCTCGATGTTGAGGCCACCTCCGCTGGCGACACATGGCGCTTTTCGGTGACCATCGCCCATGCCGATGCCGGTTGGGACGATTATGCAGATGGCTGGCGGATTGAGGGCGCGGACGGCACGATCTACGGTGAACGGCCCCTGGCGCATCCCCATGTCGATGAGCAACCCTTCACCCGTTCGGTCAGTGGTGTTGCGATTCCCGATGGCGTGACCGAGGTCATGATCCGCGCCTCCACCAATATTGAAGGCTATGCCGAAGACACGTTTGGACCGTTTCCGCTGTCAGATGACGGGTAACCGGCAACAAACGACGTAACGTCACAAGCATACAGGCCGCAAAGTGCATCAATTGTGACGCAAATGGGCTGTTTCTTCCCCTCGTTTGACCATAGCTCCTGCCGCATCCAAGCGCGAAGTCAGCACCTACTTCCCGCGCCGTCGCCGGACATCGTTCCAAGCGGCTGAGCGCGAGGGGGTGCGGGCTTTGCTCCGTTGGGCTTTTCCGCGAGTCAGAACAGGCCGCTAGAAGCATCGCGACGGGGGTCACTCACGGAGCGGGCCTATGCCTTTGGTGTGGGTCGAAGCGGCGGGCGCGGGGGACAGCGCTCGCCGCTTTTTCGTCGGACGCCCGCCGGCACGAATGTGAAACGTCGATCAGCTTAGCCCGAAGTTAGCCTTTTGGCCTGATCGTCTTTTCAGACGTTCCGGACCTAAAAATCACGCATGTCTGATCCATGGCCCGCTGCGCGGGAACGCTGCTTCTCAATACATGATGGGAATGGTCACTTTTTGAATTCCACATCAGGCGGAGGCAAAATTGACTTGACATGATACCAAATGGTTTCATATTTAATGATACCAATAGGTATTATTTATGAGGGAGCCATGAAACTATTGCTCAGATCGTCAGTGATCTTGCTGCTGGCCGTGACCACCCCCGCCTCGCCCGAGCCAATACGTCTGCTCGGATCAAGTGACTTCGAATGGCAAACGACACCCGAAGGTGTCGCATTCGCGGCGCTGCAAGGTGATCGCTTCGTTGAACCCTACCAAGCGTTGGTTCGCCTGCCCGCAGGAACCGTCAGTCCGCCGCATGTGAAGACAGCGAATATGTTTGGTGTCATGCTGGAAGGCGAAATGATCCATTATCGCAGCGGCGACGCGTCTGAAACCGCTCGCAGAATAGGGCCAGGATCCTTCTACAGCATCGCCGCAGGTACCGCCCATATTTCTGCCTGCGTTTCCGAAATACCCTGCATCGCATATCTCTATCAGGACGGCGCTTTCGATTTTCTGCCGGTGACACCATGACCGGATCGGAACAAATGGGATTTCGCGCCCTCGCCGACCCGACGCGCAGAAACATCCTTCGCCTGCTTGCAGCGAACGAGATGACAATCGCTGAGGTCGCCGAAAATTTCGATATGACCCGAGCTGCCGTCAAGAAACACCTTTCGATCTTAAGCGACGGCGGATTGATTACCGTTCAAGTCAGCGGCAGATCGCGAGTGAACGCATTGAATCCAGACGGCCTGAGACGCGTGTTCGATTGGTTCAGTTACTTCGACGCGTTCTGGGATGAGCGCCTCGACACGTTGAAATCCGAAATTGAGAAGGACATGCAATGACCGAAACCGTCATAACCAAAACGATCTATCTCAGAGCGACACCTGCGAAGGTTTGGGAATACCTGACCGACCCCGAAAAGCTGGCGATCTGGTTTCACAAACCAAGCGCTCCGTTAACCGACGGTGCATACGAAATGTTCGGGACGGAAAGCGGCGACAGGCTCATCTGGGGGGAAGTCTTGGTCGCCGAACCATTCACGCGCCTCGAATATACGTTCTCGGTCACGCCGATGGCGGGACAATCAAGCACAGTGAAATGGTCGTTGGAAGAGGTCGCAGGGGGCACGAAACTGTCTTTGCGTCACGAGGGTCTGCCGCAAGGAGAGGACGCCTTTGGACTTGCGCTATCCCTGGATGGGGGATGGGACGAGCATTTGGCCAGCATGCGGGCGTCCCTTCACAACACCTAACTACACGCGGACCGGCTCCGCCTGTGCATATGGCGGGGTCGGTCCTTCTGTGGTGATGCAGAGGCAGATATTCGCGAAACGCGCAGCATTCTGTAGTTTTTGCTTCAAGGCAAACGTTGGTGCCGGCTCATTCTCAACTCGGGCGGGATGGATATGACCTCAAGACCTCCAGCCTAACCCCTGATCTAGCGTCGCCCTTCGCGCAGCCACCCGGCTAGCATCAGCCCACCGGCGATCAGAAGGAACAGCCAAGCCGAGATCAGCGGCGTGACCGTCACGTCGGTTGTCAGATACGCATCGCGAGCGGTCAGACCGAGCCAGTTGCGGCCATGGGCGGTGCGCCCTTCAGAGACGCGGCGAACATCGGGCAAGCCATCCTCCAGGCGGAAGACGGCGCCGCCGGTTGCATCGGCCAAACCCTCGAACCGCTCACCGCCGGCAATCGTCACCTCGAACTCGCGCGGCGCGGCAGGGCCAAGGGCGATGACGCGCTCGAACTCGCCCTCGCGCAGCCGATAGAGACCCTGCTCAGGCCCTTCGACCTCGGCGGTGAACGCACCCGGTTCGGTCTCTTCCAGCGGGACGTCGAATTCGGTGCCATCGGGCGCGGTGATTGTCACGGCGCCGACCTCGTCGGACAGGGTCCGGCGGGTGATGAAGATCCTCTGGCCATCGACATCGGCCATGAGGGCCTCTTCTTCCAGATCCGGTTCGCCCATCATCCAATGGGCCAGGCGCCGTAGCAATTCCAGCTGAGGCCCGCCGCCCTCATAGCCACGATCCCAAAGCCAGGCATGGTCCGAGGCCAACAGCGCCACACGACCTTCGCCGACCCGGTCCAGCATCAAAAGCGGTGCCTCATTCGCACCCTGCATCACAGTTTGTCCGCGCTGTTCAGTCAGCTCGATCTGGCGATACCATCGGCCCCAAGGATCGTCACTGCCTGGAGCGGGCGTGTGTTCCAGTTCAAGCCCCGTCGTCACCGGGTGCCGCGCGCCGAGGTCTGAGATGACCGGCAGATAGGGCTCTTCGATCACGCGGGCCGTTGGACGGCCCGGCAGGATTTCGGAGAGCGGTGTACGGTAGAGCGATGAGGCGCCCGCGAAATCGGGCCCGGCAGCCAGAAGCAGCGCGCCGCCGTCTTCCACATAGCGGCGGATATTGTCGATATAGATCATCGGCAGGATACCGCGGCGTTGATAGCGGTCAAAAATGATCAGGTCGAACTCGTCCACGGCCTCCATGAATAATTCGCGCGTCGGAAAGGCGATGAGGCTTAACTCGCTGACCGGCACACCATCTTGGCGGTCGGGCGGGCGCAGAATCGTGAAATGGACAAGGTCGACTGACGGGTCGGATTTCAGCAGGTTGCGCCAGGTGCGCTGGCCCGGATGCGGCTCGCCCGAGACGAGCAGCACGCGCAATCGATCGCGGATACCGTTAATCTGCACCACGGCAGCGTTGTTACGATTGGTCAGTTCCCCCTCGGCCTCGGGCACAGTGAACTGGATCACGTTCTGGCCCGCATGTTCCAGCGTCAGCGGCAGTTCCAGGCTTTCGCCCACCGGCACCTGATAGCTTTGCGGGTCACCGCCATCAACGGAGATGACAATCTCGGACCGACCGCCGAGGCCGTCAGGGATTGCACCTTGGTCTTCGATGCGCAGGGTCAGCATCACCTCTTCGCCGATAATGGCAAATGCGGGGGCGGTTTCGATGACAAGGCGGCGGTCCCAATCGGACTCGCGCCCGGTGATCAGTGCGTGGATCGGCGCAGGCATGTCGGGCACAAGCTGCGCATCGTGCAGACGCCCATCGGTGACAAACAGAGCGCCCGCGATGCGCGCACGCGGCTCTTCAGCCATCAGGCGCTGCAATTCGGCCATTAGAAGCGTGCCGGAGTTATCCTCCGCATCGCCAACGCGTGACACGCGCGGCTCCATCCCCAAGCCCTCGATCTCAGCCTCTAACTCGGCCAGCGCTTCGGCGCTTTGCTCGGGCCGATCGGAGATGCGCTGACTGGCGCTTTCGTCGACGACAACCAACACGATGTCTGTTAGCGGATCGCGATCTTCGGCTTGCAGCGAGGGGTTGATCAGCGCCGCCAACAGGGCAGCCCCGGCCAGCAGCCGATAGGGCCAGCCCGACAGGCCGCGCCAAATGGCCAACGCGGTGATCAGCAGTACCGCCGCCGCAAGTGCGTAGATCACAGGCCACGCTAGTTGTGGATCGAAAAGGATCTGGTTCGCCATCTCTATTGCCCCAATCGATCCAGCAATGCGGGCACGTGGACCTGATCGGATTTATAGTTTCCGCTGAGCACATGCATCACAAGATTCACGCCGAAACGCAGCGCAATCTCGCGCTGCTGTTCGCCGGTCGAGCCGCGGCCCACGGGGAACAGGGGGCGCCCGTTGGCATCCTGTGCCCAAGCCGCTGCCCAATCGTTTCCGCCGATCAGGATGGGCGTAACGCCATCATTGAGGTTGCGGAACGGCATGCCTTCGATCTGTTCGGCATCGGCGGGCGCCGCTTCGACCCAAACATCGGGGCTGTTATGGCGACCCGGAAAGTTCTGCAGCAGGTAAAATGTCCGCGTCAGGACATGATCCGCCGGCACGGGTTCAAGCGGCGGGATATCCAGCGGCGCCGCAATCACCTGCAGACGTCGCCCCTCCGGCGTGCCCGACCCAAAGCGACCGACATGCGCATCACGCGTGTCAAACACGATCATACCGCCACCGCGCAGGTAATCATTCAGTCGCCGATAGGCAGCCGCTGATGGGATCTGCTGGTTCGGAGTGATCGGCCAATAGATCATCGGGAAAAACGCCAGCTCATTGATCTCCAGGTCCACACCGATGGGCGGGGCCGGTTCGACGGAGGTGCGTTGATAGAGCGTGTTCGACAGCCCCTGCAAACCTGCGCGCGAGGTTTCGTCAACCTCCGCATCGCCGGTTAGGACATAAGCGAGCGTCGCCTCGGATGTGGCCAAAAGCGCCAGTTCTTCCTCAACGCTCAGCGCCTGAGCATCGGCCGCTTGTGGTGCGGCCAGCGAGGCAACGGCGAACAAGGCTGCGCCGCGTGCAAGACCGCCAAGACGCCCGCCAAGCCAAAGGGCAGCAATCGCATCCACCAGCAGAAGGATTAGTGCGCCGGTCAGGAAAGCAGCCATCAAGTCGGTGGGCTCGACCACCGCCATCCCCTCAACCGGGATATCGGCAGGCCATGCCGCGGGGGCCAAAGTCGCATCGCGCGCCAAGACGTTGCGCGCCAAGCGGCGATCTTCACCGGCATAGAGGCCAGGCAGCAGATCGGCGGACAACGGCGCATCGGCCAGATCCTCGCCAGTGACGCCCGGTCGTGTACCCGCATCGCGCAAGGTGCCATAGCCGTCGAGCACCTGTTCGGGCGTCCAGATCGTGCCCTCCAAATCCTCGGCCTCGGGGGCGACAGGACGAGTGGAGATCGCCAGACGCTCCAACATCTGAACAAACAGACCCGACAGCGGCAGCGTAGACCATTCCGCATTGGCAGTGACATGGAACAACACGACCGAGCCCTGCCCGACCGACGCGCGCGTCACCAAAGGCGTACCATCGGTCAGCGAGGCGATGGTACGCTCGCCCAAGGTCGGGTCCGGCTGCGCCATAACCTGGCTTGTCACCTCCACATCGCTGGGGATACCCAGGCCGAAGAACGGCGACCCTTCTTCGAACTGGCGCAGCTGTTTGGGTTCCCCCCAGGACATCGCGCCGCCAACCGTGCGGCCACCTGCACGCAAGCGGACAGGCATCAGAGGCCCGGCTTCGTCGCGTGCAACGTCGGACCCGGCAAGGCGCGTTCCCGCGAACCGGACCAGTAGCCCGCCATTTTCGACCCATTCGATCAGACCCGTCTCTTCTTCTTCGGCCAGCGTCGCAACGTCGGCGAGGATGATCACATCGGGGCTGGCCAGCAGGACATCGGACAGCGCGCCTTCCATCAGATCGGCAGTCGGCTCCAACGCTTGGCGCAGGTAGTGCAGCGGGGACAGCAAAGCCTGCTGCTCGTCCTCGGCCCCGCCCGCGATCAGCGCCACTTGTCGCCGTTGCAACGCATCATCGGTCAGCGCCACAGCGCCTGCGTGCCTTTCACCCGACAGCTCAAACCGGGTGATCCGGTTGCGCAATTCCGGGGGCAGGTCGAATTCGACTTGGGCGACCATGGCGCCCGGCTCAAAACTGGCGCTGTTGCGCGCCAGATCGCGGGAGATCCCGGCCGGATCGAGACCATGGGCGATCACAGTCACATCGCGCGGCGTCATGGCGCCCAGGCGGGTCAGATCGGCACGGATGGCACCATCCTCAAACCGCGGTGGGGTCAGTGCGATCAGATCGCGGTTGCCTTGGAACACCGCGACAGAGCCGAGCCGTTGCAATGCAGCGGTCAGATCAGCGCGCCCGGCATGGTTGATGCCGTCGGAAAACCAGAAGATTTCGAGCGGCCCCTCCAACGTCTCGGCCCAGTCCGCCACCGCAGTCATATCCGGCGCGAAGGCGGCAGGCTGTAGCGATTGGACCCGTGGCGCCCAGGCATTGGCGGTTTGAAAGGCCACATCGCCGGCGGGCAGATCGGTCAATTGCACCAAAGCCACCTCGCGACCGGCAAAGCCCGCGTCGTTGATCACCCGTTCAGCGCGATCCAGGCGTGATTGCCAATCCCGCGCCGATGCCCATGAGCTGTCCATAAGCACCAAAAGCGGGCCGTCCCCCGCAACGCGGTCTTCCTGCGGGTTCAAGACAGGGCCTGCGAACCCGACAATCGCGGCGGCGACGGCGAGGATTCGCAGCAGCAGCAGCCACCAGGGTGTCTTGTCGGTTTGGCTTTCATCATCGCTGAGCCCAAGCAGCAGCGCGATCCCGGGAAACCGTCGCCGGATCGGCGCAGGCGGCACCGCGCGCAGCAACCACCAGAGGATCGGCAAAGCGACCAGCGCCAGCAGCAACAAAGGTGTCGCGAATGCCAGATTGCCAATCATCCCTGACGCTCCAATGCCTGATACAGCCACAGCAACGTCGGTTCCGCCGGGCTGTCCGTATGATGGACATGAAAGCGCCAGCCCGTGCGCCGAGCCATGGCGCTTAACGCATCTTTGCGAGCGGCGAGACGGGCCAGATATTCCTCCCGCAGGGCCTTGGCCTTAAGGGTTTCAAAACGGATCGCACCGGACATCGATTCAAACAATGTGCGCCCGTCAAAAGGAAACACCTCTTCATCGGGGTCGAGGATCTGCACCAGGGCCCCCTTCACCCCGCGATCGGCGGCGCGGCCAAGCACCTGTTCGATTGCACTGGGATCGCCCAGGAAATCGCTGAAAAACACCGCGCGCCCGCCTGAGGGCATCACTTGCGGTTTGGGCTCCCCATATTCGGGGCGATCCACTCCATCCATCAGCGCCGCGGCCAATCGCATTAGTTGCGCCTGTCCACCGCGCGGCGGTTCGGCCAGATGGGTCAGCCCCACACGCTCCCCACCGCGGATTGCGATGATCGCCAGCGCCATGGCCAGCGTCTGAGCCCGGCGCAATTTGGAGGGCCGCGAGGCGTGGCCTGTGAACGTCATGGAGGCCGCGTCATCGACCCCCAACATCACCGATTGCGCGGCCTGCCATTCGGTCTGACGCAGGAAATGGCCGTCGGACCGGGCGGAGCGGCGCCAATCAATCGCGCGGTAGCTGTCGCCGGGCTCCGCTGGCCGATATTGCCAAAACTCATCCCCCGTCCCCGCGCGTTTGCGGCCATGAACCCCCAACAAAACCGTCGCGGCCAAATGCTGCGCATCGGCCATCAGTGGCGGTAATGCGGCGGCGACAGCCTCGGATCTGGATCTAAGGGAATCGGGCGTATGCAGAGCAGTTTCGGTCAAGCGGCCGCCTCGATCCGGGTGACGCTGGCGGTGACTTCATCGATCACCTGCTCCAATACGGCCCCTTCGGCCCTTGCTGCGAAGGTCAGCGCCATACGATGGCTGAGCACCGGACGTGCCAGCGCCGCGACATCATCCGCAGACGGGGCCAGGCGACCATCCAACAACGCACGCGCCCGAGCCGTCAACATCAGCGCCTGCGCCGCGCGCGGCCCCGGACCCCAAGCGACGGTGGATTTCACCTTGTCCATGGCCTCAGCCTCTCCCGGGCGACAGGCGCGTACAAGGTCGAGGATCAGCTCTACGACGGCCTCCCCCACCGGCATCTGCCGCACGATGGCTTGCGCCTCGATCAGTTCCTCGGGCGTGAAGACTTCAGTTGAGCGTTCCGCTGCAGTCCCTGTAGTGGCGATCAGAATACCGCGTTCGGTCTCGCGGTCGGGATAGGGCACATCGATCTTCACCAAAAAGCGGTCAAGCTGCGCCTCGGGCAATGGATACGTCCCCTCCTGCTCGATAGGGTTTTGCGTGGCCAGCACGTGGAAGGGTGCAGGCAATCGACGCGCCTCCCCTGCGATGGTCACCTCATGCTCCTGCATCGCCTGCAACAACGCCGATTGCGTCCGAGGTGAGGCGCGGTTGATCTCATCGGCCATCAACAGCTGGCAAAAGACCGGGCCTTCTAGGAACCGGAATGACCGGGCACCGTCATCGGTGGTTTCCAAGACCTCCGAGCCGAGGATATCGGCAGGCATCAGGTCAGGCGTGAATTGCACACGGTTGGCCGACAAACCCATCACAGTCGACAATGTGTCCACCAACAGCGTCTTGCCCAGCCCCGGTAACCCCATCAGCAGGGCGTGCCCCCCAGACAGCATCGCCGCCAAGCTCAGATCAACGACATCCTCCTGCCCAATGATCTGTTTGGCGATGGACGTCTTGGCATCCCCCAATTTGGCGCCAAGCGCTTCGATCTGGGCAACGGGGGGGGCGAGGTCAGCCATGGCAAAGCTCCGGGAAGACGTTAAATACACTCAGACAGGTAACAGACCTATTCCGCCGACCACAAATGGCAAAAGACACGTTGGCACAAATCCCCGTGACAATGCCGCCTATAGGAGCCCATCTATGACCTCCGCCACCGATACGCTGCTGAAAGCGGCACAAGATGCCTCGAAAAAAGGCGCGCTGCCGCCGGTGCATCTGTGGAATCCCCCCTTTTGCGGCGATCTGGATATGGAGATCAAACGCGACGGAACGTGGTTTTATGAAGGCACGCCGATTGGCCGAAAACCGCTGGTACGGCTGTTTTCCACGATCCTGAAGCTGGAAGACGGCAAGTATTTCCTGGTGACGCCGGTGGAAAAGGTGGGAATCCGGGTCGAGGACGCGCCGTTTGTGGCGGTGGATCTGGAGGCATCGGGTACGGGCGACGCGCAGCTTATCACCTTTACCACCAATGTGGGCGACAGCGTGATTGCGGGTGACGCGCATGCAATCTGGGTCGAGCGGGATGCCGATGGCGAACCGTCACCCTATGTGCATATCCGGGCGGGACTAGAGGCGCTTATCGACCGAAAGAGCTTCTACCGGCTGGTGGATATGGGCGACAGCTTTGAGATCGACGGGGTGGAGATGTTCGGCGTCTGGTCCGGCGGGCGGTTCTTCGCGATGATCCCGATGGCCGAATTGGAGGGCTAGCTTCCGTGTCCAACGATTGTGCGTTCAGGCCAAAAATCTGTCGCGTACGTCAATGATGCATCGCTGCCGTGAGGAATGCCGCACTTCATGGGGTGCAAAGTCAGACTCAGCAATGTCGAGAAAATCAACCATCTCCTTGAGTTGCGCTGTCTGAGTAGCGTCCCTCTCCTCCGACTCTTCAGCGATCAGATGGTCTATGATCATGACACCAATTTGTTTCTGGAACACCGTTTCAGGTCTGCCGTCCCGCGTGCAGACGCCATAGACGCCGTGCAAGAAGTGCTGCCAGGTGGCATCAGCATGGTGCTGATCGAACCGCTTCAACACATCGGGGACAAGAGGCGATAGCTGACGATACAGCTCGCCACCCGCAAAGGCTTGCCGCGCTGCGTTATATCGCGCGAAAAAGTAGTCGCGAGCATGCTTTTCGTCCCTCAGTCCCAGGCTAACGACATTGTGCAACCAAATCGTGTGGCCCTTAAGATGGAAGCGATATGGTTGCTTGTCTCGAAATTCACCCAAAAAGGACGTCGCCTCGGCGCTTGCGTAGTAGACGTAGGATGCTTCCGGGAACACCTTTGCGTTGATCAGCGCTTGCAGTTCTTGGATCGTGAAGCCGGCAGAAGCAGCAAAGTGATCTTCCTCAAGAAAATTCTGGTAGAGGTAGGTCAGCAGCATGTGCAAACTCCGGTGATGTCGTACCACCTTTGTAGCGCGTGACACTGAACGGAAGCTTCGACTAAGCTCGAAATATAGACGCAGGTTGGTTGTGACTTTCGGCGTATGCGCCAACGCCATAACGCTCCTGACAGGATGCTGTCAGGAGGGGGGTGCTAGGAGGCTCACACTGCAACTTGAAGTGGAGCTTACCCCCCATGTCCGACGCATCCGCAAACATTGGCTGTTGGTTTGAAATCGCTGTTAGCGACCTTGAGGCCGCACGAAAATTCTACAGCGCAGTCCTGCAACATGACTTGACCGTCACAGAGGATCAGGGCCCCAACCCGCTGGTTTTCTTCCCCTACAACGACAATCTGCCTGGCACTGGTGGCCATCTCTATCCCGGGACGCCCTCGCGCGGTGGTTCGACCATACACCTGATGGTCTCTACCGAACTGGATGCGGCACGGGAACGGATCGAGACCGCCGGTGGTACAGTCGAAAGCCCAGATATCGAAATCCCATCGGGCGCATTTTTCTATGCGCGCGACTTGGACGGGAATTCGATCGGGTTGTTCAAGTTCAAGAGCTGACATGGTTCAAACGGAGCGGGATGGCAAAGCCCCATCCCCCTTTGCCCAGCCCTCCAACCAACCACGCGCTCCGCATCCTCGGGTCGGGGGTGCGGCGGTAGCTGGTCGGGTGGGCCACCGTCGCCGCATCGCCGCTTCCCTCAATCCGACCCCAAAGGTAAAACGCCCCATGCGCCGTGCTGACCGCCTTTTCCGCCTGATCGACCGGCTCCGACCCGGCAAGCTGACGACCGCTCGCAAGTTGGCCGAGGCGATGGAGGTGTCGGAGCGCACGATTTATCGTGACATCGCGCATCTTCAGGCCTCTGGCGTTCCCATCGAGGGTGAAGCTGGTCTGGGCTACATGATGCGCGACGGCTACGACCTGCCTCCGCTGATGTTCACCGAAGAAGAGATCATCGCCCTGACCGTGGGCGCCAGGATGGTGCGCACCTGGGGTGGCTCTGCCATGGTACGCGGCGCCGAAAGCGCCTTGGAAAAGATCACCGCCGTCTTGCCCGACACCACCCGCGCCCGAGCCGAGCGTCTGAGGTTCGAGGCCTGGGCAACGCGCCCCTTGGATCCGCAAACCCGTGATATGATCGATATGGTCGAAGTTGCGATCAAAAGCCCGGACCGCCTGCATCTTGCCTACAAAGACGACAAAGCCCGCGCCACCGATCGCATCGTGCGCCCGCTTGGCCTTTGGTTCTGGGGATCTGTCTGGACGCTTGTGGCGTGGTGCGAATTGCGAAACGATTTTCGAATGTTTCGCCTCGATCGAATAGATGCAGCCAAATCTCTCGGAATCTATACACCGCAGGACGATCAGACTTTGAAGGCCTTCTACGCCTCAGAATATCTCTGCGATCAACGACGCAAGGACACCGAAACCCATCACTCCGGTTGAGCGCGCTCTACCATCTTCTCGAATAACTGTTCTGCGCCCAACACGGTTTTTGCGATGCCATCCACCTCTGGCAGCTTTGATGCCATCGCCGGATCCGTGGTAATGGCACCTGACAAGATGATGCGACGATCCGGGCAGGTTTTCCGGATCGACGCCACCAAATCGGTGAGACTTGGCAAGGCATGGGTGCCTGCACAGCTGATACCCACAATACGCCGATCATCCTTGGAAATCTTCTCGACGACCTCGTCGATATCGGAGCCAAAGATCAAGCCGACATCCCACCCCAGACGGCGAAAGTGATCTGCCGCCATCGACACACCCAATGTGTGCGTCTCTGTCGGTGGGGCCGTGAAAATGGCGCCTGTGGTACCGCAAGCGGCGACTGGACCAGAATAAGGCAGACTGTGCAGGATCGCCCTGATGCGCCCGGCCGCATGGCTGACATCGGTGAAGGCGACGCGGTCAGCTTCCCACCATTCGCCAAGAACGCGCGCTGCCGGTGCCAGGTGATCCACGCAGAGATCTTCTATACTGACCCCAGCCTCCAACAGATCATGCACCAATTCTTCGGCGGCTGACTCATCGTCCATCGCCAAGGCACAAGCCATTGCGGTCACATGGGGTGGCGTCATCGAGTCAACCGTTTCTGTGGGCAGCCCACCATGCTGGATGGAGCGGACCAATTGGGCAACGGCTTGTTCGGCCAGGGCATCAATCGCTTGTTTCGAGCGCACTTTCCTTGCCATCGTCTCTGACCTTTGGCTTGGTCGGTGCGAATGCAGGGTCACGGTCGCTCTCCCATCCCGAGCCCCAGCAGACAGGGCCGATTAGTAAAGATACCAACGCAAAACACCCAACATGTCAATTTTAGTTTACATTCCAATGGAAAAAGCGATTGAAACCTATCAAGTCAGTCCCACTGACCTGTCAATCACGCTAGACAGGTGTGGTAGGAAGCCCTTGCGGCACCCCCAAGATCGGCTAGCCTAGGGGGCAGCACCCGATGTGGAGGAGCGCCGGTGGCCCCGTTTGATCTTAACCAAATCGATGACGCGTTCATCGACGACCCTTATGAGACCTTGGCCGAACTCAGGCGCAAAACACCGGTGCATCGCAACGCCGATGGATCGATCTATCTGACGCGACACGATGATTGCCTTGCCACCTACCGCTCGCGCCAGATGTCCTCGGACAAGGAAGTGGCCTTCGGAGAGAAGTTCGGCGCGTGCCCCCTCAAAACCCATCACACCACATCGCTGATTTTCAACGATCCACCCTACCATACCGTGGTCCGCAAGCTGATCGCAGGCGCCTTCACGCCGCGCAAATTGGCCGAGATGGAGCGGCTGATCGAGGGCATCGTCGATCGCCTGCTGGATCGTGTCGAAGATCTGGGCGAATTGGACCTGATTGCCGATTTCGGGATGATGTTGCCCACGGAGATTATCAGCTTCATGCTGGGCGTCCCCGAAGAATACCGCGCTAAGCTGCGCGGTTACTCCATCGCAATCCTCGGTGCACTGGACCCAGTCGTGCCCCCTGACCGCTTGGCGGCGGGCAATCGCGCCGTCGAAGAATTCGGCGCAATCCTTTCGGATCTGATCGACCACCGCCGCCGCAATCCCGATGGCGCGGGCGAAGGCGAGGTGTTGGAAGCGCTGATCTTCGGCGAACATGACGGGCGTCGCCTGACCGAGGAGGAATTGATCCAGAATTGCATTTTCCTGCTGAATGCAGGGCATGAGACCACAACGTCGCTGGTCGGCAATTCCGTGGGCCTGTTTCTTGATTATCCAAGCGAACATAAGCGTCTACTCGACGCGCCTGGCCTGATCGGACCCGCGGTCGAGGAATGCTTGCGGATGGAGAGCCCGCTTCAGATCGGCAATCGCCTCGCCTCGGACGATATCGACCTACCCTCAGGTGAGACTATTCCCGCAGGCACCTATATCCATACCTCAATCGCCGCCGCCAACCGCGACCCGGAGGTGTTCGATAGTCCAGACCGGTTCGATATCGCACGGCGCCCGAACCCGCATATCGCCTTTATCACCGGTATCCATGTCTGCCTGGGCGCCTCACTGGCGCGGATGGAGGGTAAGATCGCCTTGGGCCGCTTCTTTGCGCGCTTCCCGAATCTCGCCGCCGATGGCCCGCGCACCAGGCTGGGCCTGGCGCGGTTCCGAGGTTATACCGCGTTGCCCATCCGCGTCCGCTAACCCGCCCTGCGCCAATCCGCTATTGATACGCCGCGCTCGGCGCACTCAACCAAGACGGGACTGGGTCTCCAAATGATCGGGTCCTGCGCCTCCAGGGTGCGAATTTTATCGACGATCCGAGCGACCCCGAGCGTATCGGCATAATGCATCAACCCGCCACGCCAGCGCGGAAACCCGTAACCAAAGACTGTGACCACATCGATATCCTGCGCCGATTGCGCGATACCTTCGTCGAGGATATCGGCGGCTTCGTTGATCATCGCCAGCAGAAGCCGTTCTTCCACCTCAGCAGCCGGGATATCCCGTCGGGTAACCTTCGCAAAATGTGCCTCCTCCGCGATCAGATCCTCGATCAACGGGTCGACAACCTTGCCGCCACCGCCGGGATAGCGATACCAGCCAACGCCGGATTTGCGTCCCAAACGTCCCTCTTGCACCATTCGGTCGGCAATCGGGACATAGCGGCGGTTCGGATCGCACGTGTCATCCTGGCGCCGCCGATTGGCGTAGCCGATATCCAGGCCCGACAGATCCTGCACCTGATAGGGGCCCATCGCGTAGCCGAACGCTTCCATCACCTCGTCGATTTCCCACGGGGTGGCCCCATCCATCAGTAGGAAATCCCCCTCCTCGCGGTAACGCGTATAGATACGGTTTCCAATAAACCCGTCGCAGACACCCGCGAGCACCGGCACCTTTTTCAGCAGCTTGGCCAGGGCGTAGCCCATCGCCAAAGCATGGTCGCTTGTCTTGTCGCCTTTTACGATCTCCAAAAGGCGCATGATGTGAGCGGGCGCAAAGAAATGCAGGCCCAGAACACGCGACGGATCGCTTGTGGCGGCGGCAATCTCATCCACATTCAGATAGGATGTGTTGGTCGCCAGAACCGCGTCCGGGCCCAATGCGGTGTCGAGTTTGGCAAAGATCTGCGCCTTCACCTCCATCGACTCAAACGCCGCTTCGATGGCAAGGTCGACTTCCGCAGCCTGGGCGTAATCCGTTGTTATGTTCAACCGCGCGCGCAATGCCTCTGCGCCATCGGGATCCAGCCGGCCCCTTTTGATCCCTTGTTCGATCAGCGCTTCGATATTGCCGCGTGCGCGCGCGGCGCCCTCGTCGTCACTTTCCAGCAGAACCACGTTCAACCCAACCGATAGGCATGCATAAGCGATCCCGGTGCCCATCGTGCCGCCGCCCACAATCGCAACGCGGGAGAGGTCTGGCGCGGCGGGCAAGTCCGCTGAGGGCTTTGCCGCACGTTCTGAGAAAAACATGTGCCGCAATGCGCACGATTGATCGCCCTGCTTCAACTCCATGAAGGTCGCGCGTTCCAACGCCATGGCTTCGTGGAAAGGCAGTGTGAGACCAGATTGAATCACATCGAGCGCGCGGAGGGGGGCGACTTGACCAGCCATCCGTTTGCCAAGCGCATCGCGCATCTCGGCAAAAGCCGCCTCATCCATGTCAGGCGGCGGCAATTCCCAGGTCGGGACAACGCATTGCATCTCTTCGGTGTTGACCATGAAGGCGGCCTCAACCGGATCTTCCTCGACGGCATGCACCAGCCCCGCCTCAAGCGCAGCGCGCGCGCTGAGCGGTTTGCCAAAAGCAATCATCCGCAACGCAATATCCAAACCGCACAGCCGCATCGCCCGCTGCGTGCCCCCTGCGCCTGGGATGACGCCCAAGGTCACTTCGGGCAGACCGATCTGCGCCTTTGGTCCGGCGATGCGCATCCGGCAGGCCAGCGCAATTTCAGCACCGCCACCCAACGCGACCCCATTGATTGCAGCGATCCACGGGACAAAACTGCGTTCGATGGCATCGCAGACATCCGGCAAGAAGGGCTCTAACGCGGCACCATCGAATTCCTTTGCATCGGCGCCTGCGGCAAAGGCGCGTCCGGCGCCGGTCACGATCACCCGGTCCAGGTTCTCCGCCTCGGCCCACCGTACCGCGTCCATCAAACCCTGGCGCATCGCCTTACCGATGGCATTGACGGGCGGATTGGTCAGCGTGACGTAGCCGACATATCCCTCTCGCGATGTGGTGACACTCATTCTGCTTCCCCCCGTTTAGTCCACCGCATCAAGCGTAGGCGGCAAAAATCCATTGTTGTCGATCAGCGCGATCAAATCGGCGAGCGATGTCGCGACTGTCATATTGCTGGTATCCAGCACGGCATCGGCGCGGGCATAGTCATCCTCGCGCGACGCCAAAAGCAGCCGCAACTGCGCCATGGCTTGCGGGTTGCCCTCCATGGGTCGCGTGTCGCCTTGCGCCAGAACCCGAGCCATATGTTCATTGGGCGAGGCTTTGATCCAAACTGTGTGAAAACGCGCCAAAAGGCGGTCAAAGATAGCTGGCTCCCCAACGATACCGCCCCCGACAGCCACGACGACGCTCTGATACTCGGCTTCGATCCGGGCCAGGGCGTCCGCCTCAAGCTGCCGATATCCATCCGAGCCGTAAAGCGCCATAACCTCCGCCACAGGCATACCGCCCTGCGCCTCGATCTCGCGGTTTAGCTCGACGAAGGGCAGGTCCAAAGTCCGCGCCACGGCGGCGCCCAAGGTGGATTTTCCGGCCCCGCGCAGACCAATCAAACAAATACGACCAGCCTTCGACTGATCCAGCAATCGGCGCCGGATATCGTCACGCAACACGGTCCCTGCGCGATCAAATCGGATCGCGATATCACGTGCCTCGGGACTGATGGCATCGATCAGCGAAACAATTGGTAAATTTAACGCGGTTGCCACACGTAACAAAAGCCCGATGGAGATATTGCCCGCCCCGCTTTCAAGCTGCGCAAGGTAGCGCGGGGAAACGCCGGATCGTTCGGCCAGAATGCGGCGCGAGATGCCCATATCGCGCCGTGCCGCGCGCACGCGATCCCCGACCTGACTTTGCAGGCGCGCCGCACTGCTATCCGCGGCGGTCAGAGGGGCCTTGTCCTGACGGCTCATTGGGCGGGGATATGCGGTTCGATCAGGGCGCGCAGCTCCGGCGGGGCCGGTTGCGATTTGAACTGATCGGCGATGATGAAGACGCAGGTAAACGCACCTTCGAAACATGTCGTGTCGTCCTGGACGCCATCAACCCGGAAGGTGATCGACTTCTCGCCCAACCGCGCGGGCCATGTGTGGCATTTGAGGATATGGCGTGGGGTCACAGGGCTGCGAAAATCCATTTCGAGGCGGACAAAAGGCGTGCCAATATTCTTATCAAGTTCAAGGTGATACCAACCGCCGGGCCCGTGATAGGTATCCCACCAGGCATTGATCGCATCCAGCGCAAACCACGGCAGCCGCGCGGTATAGGCGATGCGCGCAGGATCGCAATCCCCCCAGGTGACGCGCACATCATGGACAAAAACACCCTCTGGGCGGGGCTGCATCAGGCGGCTTCCGCCTGCAATTGGCCCATGATCTCTTGCGCCCAGGGCACAGCGATGTCTTCGGGCATATCGGGGGACGAGGCGTCGTGGATCCCACGCTCCCCCACCATCTTGGCGCCGCATTCCAGCAGCTTTTCCATCAGCAGTTTCGAGCCAAACGCGAAGGTCTCAGAGAACACCATGTCGCCCAACCCGAAGATGGCAAAACGCACTTTGGACAGATCGGGCTTTTTGGCATCGAGCTTATCGTAGAACGGCTGCGCGGCCATCGGCAGATCGCCATTGCCGTAAGTTGAGCTGACGATGATGTAGAAGGCGTCGCCGTTCATCTCTGTCGGATCGACATCAGCAAGCGAGGTCACGGTGCAGCTATAGCCATCGCCCAAATCGGCTTCGATATCCTCGCACAGGATTTCAGCCGTGCCGGTTTCCGTGCCGTACAGAAATTGGATGTTCATCAGGTGGTCCTTGTCTTCGGGCGGGTGTTTAGGGCGACAATGGCCGCCCCAAACCGATCAAGCCATATGCAGTTTGACGTATTCGAAATCGCCGGGCTGGTTGTTGATGCCCTGTTTGGGCGGCGCGATCCAACCGGCATATTCACCGGGCTCATAGCACGGCACCATCAAAGATTGGATAAAGGCGCCATCCTCTTTGGTGGGCAGCCATTTGTCGACATTGGCCTGCCAATCCTGCTCGCTGATCAGGTCGCCATCGGGATTGGCCTTGATCGCTGAGAAGACGCCGATCTGACGGTGGAATGCCTGATCCGGAAGCTTCAATTCGAACTCAACGCCGGTGCGCTGGATCGTCTTGTTCCACCGGCGCAGACCGCCCGACGCATCGCGGATGTAATCGTCGCGCAGGCGCATATTGATCGCCGTCAGCGCGGGCACCTCTTTGTCGAAGATCCGGCCATCCTCGATGGTCTTGACCACATAGGTCGCATCGGTCAGCCGGTGATCGTCTTCGATCCGCTGCTCCATATAGCGGCCCTTGATCCCGGCATTGAACGCATTGGCGGCATTGGTCGACACCTCTTGTCCGAACAGATCCAAGCTGAGCGAATAGTGCAAGTTCAGCTTCTTCTGGATCGTCGGCAGGTCGATCACACCCAGATCGCGGATGCGGTCGGTGGCGTAAGGGTCGGTGATGCCCGCTTCGACCATCGCCTCGCATGTGCGTTGCACAATACGGCTGACGCCGGTTTCGCCCACAAACATATGGTGCGCTTCCTCGGTCAGCATGAAGCGACAGGTGCGGCTCAGTGGATCGAAGCCGGATTGGGCCAGGCTTTCCAACTGCATCTTGCCATCGCGGTCAGTGAAATAGGTGAACATGAAAAACGACAGCCAATCGGGCGTTTCCTCGTTGAACGCCCCCAGCATCCGCGGCGCTTCGTCCGACCCCGAGGACCGGCGCAGCAGATCATCCGCCTCTTCCCGCCCATCTTTGCCGAAGTATTTCTGCAGCAGATAGACCATCGCCCAGAGGTGGCGCCCCTCTTCCACATTCACCTGGAAGAGGTTGCGCATGTCGTAAAGCGACGGCGCGGTCAGGCCGAGGAAGCGTTGCTGTTCAACCGATCCCGGCTCTGTATCGCCTTGGATCACGATCAATCGCTTGAGCATGTTGCGGTATTCGCCGGGCACCTCTTGCCAGGCCAACTCCCCCGCATGTTCGCCACAGGGGATACGGCGATCTTCGACCTGCGGCGCCAACAGCACGCCCCAGCGATATTCGGGCATCTTCACATAGTCGAACTTTGCCCAGCCTTTGGGATCCACGCTGACCGCCGTGCGCAGATAGACCATGCTTTCCTGGAAGTTCTGCGGGATCAGCCGGTTCCACCAATCCAAATAGCCCGGATGCCACTTCTCAAGCGCCTTGAGAACCTTGCGGTCTTGGCTGAGCCCAACATTGTTGGGGATACGGGTGTCGTAGGATACGTCCAAAGCAGTCATGTTGTTCTCCTTTGCGCTGTTGGCCTCTGGCCTAGTTGAGCGCGGCCCTCCCAGATCGGAAACCATGACGGCTTCCATGTATAATTGGTGGCGAATTGCCGGGCGATCCCGGCAAAACGCGCGCTTTCCCCAAGCGATCCGCGCGGGATTGCGGGCCCGTCAGACCCGCTCCATATCGTAGTCGCCCCGAATACCCGACCCGTAGCGCTGTAGCGCACCCGTCTCACCCACAGCGTTGGGGCGGTTGAAAATCCAGTTTTGCCAAGCGGTCAGGCGTCCAAAGATCCGCGTTTCCATCGTCTCAGGCCCGGCGAAGCGCAGATTGGCCTCCATGCCCGTCATTGCATCCGGGCTAAACGAGGCACGCTCTTCCAGAATAATCCGGATCTCATCCTCCCAGTCGATGTCATCCATGATCATCGTAACCAGACCATGATCGTCGGCCTCTTCCGCCTCCAGCGGCTCTCCGATTTGGTCGCGCAACGCATCAACCGCCTCGGGTTCAGCCAGGAACCGCGTCTGCAGCCGGGTCAGGCCATTGCCCATTGGGTAAGTGCCGAAGTTATCGGGCGTCAGGGTGATCGTCGCCATGGGGCGATTGTCGCCCTCAAACTCGTCTTCCATCATGTAGGACCGATCGGCCGCCCAAATCAGCTCCGCCAGCATCCCCGCAAAGCAAGAGCCGTGTTCGACCAGCGTCACCAAGGAACGCGAGGTCACGTCAAGCCGTTTGAGCACGCGTTTCCAGTAATGGCGGATTTCATTGGCCAGCCAATGATCGGCATTCTCCCGCAACAGCGCCTCATGGGCCGCGACAGCCTCTGGATCACCCTGGCTTCGCAACGTCCAAAGCCCACATTCCATCTCGTTCAGGCGCAGATGCAGGATCGCGTCTTCGAATTCGCGGGCGAGGCGCAGCATATAGCTTTGATCTCCCTGCACGACGAGCGCCGCCAAATCGGCCGGCGCCTCGCCATCGGGACCTTTCAGCGTGATCGTCGCAGATCGACCGGCACGGTTCAGATCAACTTCAACCAGCGAATACGCAACCGAGCCGTCTTCCGCGATGGTGCGATCGAGCGAACCCAGTGTAATTCCGTCGGCATCGCGCGGGTTCTCCGCCGCAAAAGCGGCGGCACGTTCCGCAACAATCGCGTCGAAATTCGAGTTCGGCACAACCTCATCAACCAACCGCCAATCGACGGCGCGTTTTCCTTTCACGCCCTCCTCGGTTGCGCAGAAGACATCCGCCAGATCACGACGCACTTTACGCTTGTCCGTTACACGGGTTAACCCGCCCGTCCCGGGCAGCACCGCCAGCAAAGGCACTTCCGGCAATGACACGGATGAGGTCGCGTCATCCACCAGCATGATGTGATTGCAGGCCAGCGCCAACTCGTACCCACCACCGGCACAAGCCCCTTTCACCGCCGCCACGTATTTCTGGCCGCTCTCGGCCTCCGCCGCCTCATAAGCATTGCGCGTCTCATTAGTAAATTTGCAGAAGTTCACTTTGTGCGAATGGGCCGCGCCGCCCAGCATCCGAATGTTGGCTCCGGCACAAAACACCTTGTCCTTGCCAGATTGCATCACAACCACGCGGACCTCAGGGTGTTCGAACCGCATCCGCTCCACCACATCGTTCAACTCGATATCGACGCCCAGATCGTAGGAGTTCAGCTTCAACTCATAGCCGTCGAACAAGCCCCCGGTCTCATCCACATCCATGGTCAGATATGCGACCGGACCCTCGTAAGTGACGCGCCAATGGCGATAGCGCGACGGGTCAGTCTGAAAGTCGATGACCTTGGCCATGTATGTCTCCTCCGCTGTTCGGAAAGCATAGCGTCGCGACTAGCCCGATCAAGCACTTTAATGCCTGAACGCAACAAGAAGCGGTTCGCAGGAGCAAAAAATAGCATTTTAATGCACAAATTGCGAGATTGCGGCAATCACAGCATCCGGGTGTTCGAGATGTGGGGTGTGCTGACATTCCTCGACAATAAGCACCTTGGCATGGTCGACATTGCGTGAAACGGCATCGATCTGTGCGAGCGTCCCATATTGGTCCTGCCGCCCTTGGATCGCCAAAACCGGGCATTCGATCCCCTCAAGCGCCGCTTCGACATGCCACTGGCGAAAGTCCGGATCCAACCAGGCATCGGCCCAGCCGCTGAAAGTGGCCTGTGGGTCACGGTGGTACTTTCCCATACGCTTGGCCATATCCGCCTCCCCGCGAAATTGCGCATCGGTGCGCGCGATCTCGAGCAATCCCCTCTCTTCTGTGAAGAAGTGCGGAGCGATCAGCACCGCCGCCTCTGCTTCCGGCTGAAACCCAGCATAAATGGCGGCAATGGTCGCACCGTCGGAATGGCCGACCAGAAACGGTCGCGATATCCTGCAAGCCTCCAACACCTCTGGCAGAACCATAATTGCTTCTGTGGTCATCCAATCGAGCGGGCGCGGCAGATCATCCGGATCGGATTGGCCATAGCCTGCGCGCGAATAAGCCATGACGGGCATTCCCGTGGCGGTGTGCAAATTATCGGGAAAATCCCGCCAAAGCGCCACGCAGCCTAGGCCTTCATGCAACAGCACGATCGCGCGACCGTTCGTGGGCGGAGCGCCCCAGCATCGATATTCGAGGCGCTTGTCCATCGCCTCTATAAAGCCAGAGCCCCAAATCATGCCCGCAATTTGAACCGTTGGATCTTGCCGGTCGCCGTCTTAGGGAGATCTTCCACAACATCGACCCAACGCGGATATTTCCACATGCCGATCTTGCTTTTGACCATCTCTTTGAGAGTCTCAACATCCAACGGCCCGGCACTATCCTTCAGCACAACAAAAGCGGCAGGTTTTTCCAATCCAGCTTCGTCGGGCCGCGCCACAACCGCGGCCTCCAGCACAGCGGGATGATCAACCAGGGCTTGCTCGACCTCGAAAGGACTGACCCAGATACCTGAGACCTTGAACATGTCATCGGTGCGTCCGCAATAGATGTAACGACCGTCTTTATGCTCGTACTTATCGCCAGTGCGCGTCCAATGCCCCTCGAACGTCGCTTGCGATTTTTCGCGGCGATTCCAATATCCCTCGGCACTGGACGGGCCGCGCACCAGCAACTCTCCCACTTCGCCATCCGCGACATCAGCGCCCGCCTCATCGACCAGACGTAGATCATATCCAGGCACCGCCATCCCAGACGTGCCATAGACACAATCCCCAGGCCTGTTGGATAGAAAGATATGTAGCATTTCGGTCGATCCGACGCCGTCCACGATCTCAACCCCTGTCAGTCTGTGCCAGCCCTCTCCCACATCGCGCGGCAGCGCCTCGCCTGCCGACGTGCAGATGCGCAAGTTATGATCGAGTGGCTCATCAATCGCCGCCAGCATGGCTGCGAACAGGGTCGGCACCGCACAGAGTATCGTCGGGCGATGATCCCTTAAAATGTCAAAAACGGCATCCGGCGTCGGGCGGCCACCAAACAGAATGGTTGTTGCGCCGCGTGCCATGGGGAATGACATCGCATTGCCAAGGCCGTAGGCGAAGAACATCTTCGCCACGGAATAAACCATGTCATCCTCGCGCAGACCCAAAACCTGATCACCAAATGTGTTGCAGGTGGCGCGCAAGGCGCCATGGACGTGACGCACACCCTTGGGTAGCCCTGTAGAGCCTGACGAATAGAGCCAAAATGCCAATTCGTCTTCGTTCGCCTCGACCGTATCTGCGACAGGGGCATCGCGGACAAACGCGTCATAGCTTTGCGTCCCGTCCGGCGCGTCGCCAATTATTACGATCTTGTGCAAGACAGGCGCGTCCCGGGCAGCGGGGGCGACCACTTCCCACATCCGCGCTGAGACAAACAGAACCGTCGCACGGCTGTCTTTCAGGATGTTGGCGTAAACCTCAGGGCTGAGCAATGTGTTCAACGGCACGGGGATTACGCCGGCTTTTAATGCGCCCCAGAAGATCACCGGAAACTCGATCTGATCGCGCACGATCATTGCAATGCGTTCCTCACGCCGGACGCCGTCACGCGTTAACGCGCCTGCGAACTGCGCAGATTGCGCCGCCAATTCGCCATAGGTCAGACAGCGTTTATCGCCATCGGCCTCGATAAAAGCAGGCTTTTCGGCGCGCCCTTCTTCCAGATGGCGATCCACGAAATACGTCGCTGCATTTCCCGTCATGTCAGACTCCTCCCTGTCGCTCCTATCCGTCTCGTGACTGCGCTGTTGGCGTCATCCGACGCGCAGCACCACGGCCATAGCGCTGTCTCCCGCTGCGCAGCCCTGGAAAAGGCCCGTCCCGCCTCCACGGGCGACCAGTTCTTCTATAAGTTCAATCATAGCACGCAGGCCCGTCGGCCCTTGGGGATGCCCCCAAATCAACGAGCTGCCAAAATTGTTCATGCCACGCCAATCCAGCCCAAAGGCGCGCGCAAAGGCAATATCGTTAACCGCAAACGGATTGTGCGATTTGATCGCGTCGACCCGAGCTATGTCTATCTGAGCGCGATCCAGCACCGCAGCAGCGGCCTCAATCGGAGCTGCGGGCATGAAGCCCTTCTCTTCCCGTGCCTGGGCGATCGCCACAACTTGCGTCACCGGCCCATCGCAGATCTCCAACGCCTCGGTTGGATCAGACAGCACAACCATCCCGGCATTGCCGTCGGCGGGATGCGTTTGTCCGGCGAAGGTAATCGAGCCGCCGGGGATCACAGGCTTGAGCCGCGCCATCTTTGCAGCATTCAACGGCTCTATACCTTCATCCGTTTCAAGCACACCCACACTCTTGCGAAAGCGCGCATCGGGAACCTCAATCACAGGCATGAAACGCCGCTGAAACGCACGATCCTTGGCCAGTGCATCTTGATATTGGCCGCGGCGATGGATCACCAGATCGTGTTGTTCCGCCGTTTCAATCCTTTCGCGCAAGGCGACATTTTCACCAGTTTGGATCATCGCATTGCACGCCCAGGGATCGTGGCCGAAATTGTCCATCACCACATCTTCTTTGGCACCCGTACCACCGGGCGCATGGGGCGCCGGGAAGTAGACATGCGGGCCGTTCGAACATCTGTCGCCAGACACAATCAGAGCACGTTCGGCGCCTTGCGCGATCTCACCGACAGCGGTTGCCAGCAATCGAGCGCCGGTCGCGCAAGCCTGGCTGACCATGGGCGCGGCAAGGTGTTCAGCCCCCAGCATCGCTGTAAACCAGGGGCCGCCGTAGAAGCTGCCCTGCTGGATCACCGTTTGCCCAAACGCCGCAAAATCGAAACTATCGACGGACAGATCCATCCGCTTGAGCTCTTGGCGACCGACATGAGCCGCAAACTCGATGGAATTGAGATGCGCAAAACTGCCTTGCCAGCGGGCAAAGGGTGTAGACCAGTACGCGCCATAAGGAATGTAGGCCATCAGACACCTCCGATCAGGATAGTTGCCGGGTCGGTGTCATCGTAGAGCCGTGCCAGCAGGTCGCTGCGGTGCTGACGCAAGCGTGCCAAGTTCAAATTCCCCTTCGCGGTGATTTCGCCCCGCGCGATGGAGGGCGGCTCGGCCAGGATCAGCGCGCGTGAAATGCGCGCCGACACGCCGCCGGACATGCCAGCCAGTGCATCGGCAATGCGGGCTTGGTCGGACAGGCGCATCGCGCCAGCGTCTTCAGTTGCGATATGACGCAAATCCGGGCTGGGCACGATCAAAACCCCAACCTCTTGCCGCCCTTCGCCGGTCAGCACGACATCCTGCGCAAGACCCTGCAAACGGTCGAGCACCTGCAAACGCAATGCCGCCGCGCGCACCCAGGTGCCGCTTTGCAGCTTAAAATCTTCAGACAAACGCCCATCGAACCGCAAACCCCGGCTCGGACTGCTTGGATCAACAAATCGCATGGCGTCGCCGGTGATGAAATAGCCTTCCTCGTCGAACGCTTCGTCGCTGCGGCCTGGATCGTTGAAATACCCTTGAAAAACCGAAGGGCCACGTACACGAATACCGAAGCGGCCCGCTTCTTCTTCGACGGGGACCAGCTTCACATCGACACCAGGCAGCGGCACGCCGACCACCCCGGCTTGATCCGTCGGCTCATGTTGCAAGACAGCCGCTGGCGCGGTTTCGGTCAGCCCCCAAGAAGACGTAAACAGCGGCATGTCGCGCCCGGGCCGCGCCCGATGCGCCATCTCATGCAGATCATCCCAGACATCCTGCGGCAGCGATGCGCCCGCATAAAACAGCATGTCCAGATCGGCAAAAAACGCATCGGCGAAGGCGGCATCGACGGCCATCGCATCTCGCAAGGCGGCAAAGCCTTGTGGAACGTTGAAGCTGATCGTCGCGCGTTGGTTACGGTTGTTTCGAAGGGTTGTATCGATCAGGCCCGGCACGGGTTTGCCCGCATCGATGTAAAGCGTGCCGCCATTTGAAAGAACCAGATTGAAATTATGCGACCCGCCAAAGACGTGGTTCCAGGGCAGCCAATCCACCAGCACAGGGCGCCGTGCACCCAGTAAAGGCAGGGCCTGGGACAATTGAGCCTGGTTCGTGCACATCATCTTGTGGGTGGTCAAAACACCCTTCGGAGCTGAAGTGCTGCCAGACGTCATAAGGATCTTGGCGATTGTTTCAGGGCCTACGGCGGCGTGGAAACTGCCCACATTCACCCGCCTTTCGGTTCCTATATTCGCGATCTTCGCCATCGTGCTGGGAGAAAGGTGATAAAGATCCTTCAGCGTAGGACGCGCCAAGAGATCCGCGGCAATCGCCAAATCCTCGACAAAAACCGCACCAGGACGCACCAAATGGACAATATCGTCGATATGGCCGTGGGCCTCGGGCAAACGCGCGTATTGTTCAGCGATTGGCACGATCGGGATCCCAACATATTGCGCCCCCAGCGCAAGCAATCCATGGGCCACTGAATTGCCGCTGAGGATCAGTACGGGCGTCTCAGAGGTCAGACCCAAATGGATCAGACCCGAGGCGACCCCGCGCGCCGCCGCGCGCGCCTGCCGATAGGCAATCTCGCGCCATCCCATCGCTGAACGTTCGGCCAGAAAGATCGCGTTGGGCGTTTCTTCGGCCCAGAAATCCAGCCAATCGGTCGTGCGTCGCGTGGCCGGTTGCAGCGGCTCACGCGCGCGCAGCAAAACTGACCCATCGGGCCTGTCGGTTCGGCTTATATCATGGGCTTGGAACCGAAGCTGCATCGGTCGCCTCCCCCACGTGATTTTGGACTGACGACCGGGCAGATCATGGCTGAAACCGTGGCTTGCGCTTTTCCAAGAAGGCGCGGAACCCTTCCTGAGCATCGGGTGAGCTTTGCGCCAGGGCCGTACAAAGCGCCTCGGCAAACAAGCCTTCCTCCGGTGCCATAGCATTGATCCGAGCGACACCGTGGATCGCAAAGTAATTCGACAGACGGGCATTGCTTGCGATTTGGATTGCCAATTCATGTGCCTTGGCCAAGGGATCATCGGCGACGTAGTGGCACAACCCCAGGTCCATACCCTCATCGGCGCCATAGCTCCGGCCCGTCAGCATCATCTCGGTCAACCGATCCGGGCCGATGATCCGCCCCACGCGCACCGTGGCACCGCCGCCCACAAAGAACCCGCGCTGTCCTTCGGGCAATTGGAACCGCACATCGGGACCCGCGACGCGCACATGACAGGCGCTTGCCACCTCAAGCCCCCCGCCGATCACCGCACCCGACATCGCCGTGACGACAGGCAAGCCGCCAAATTGCACCCGCTCCAGGGCGCGATGCCAAAACCGCGAATGTACCATGGCTTCATCCGCGGATCGCTCCGACTGTTCCGCCAGATCAAGGCCAGCGCAAAAATGCCCGCCCGCGCCCGTCAGGACGATCGCCCGCACGCCATCTGGCGGCGCATCGCAAAACCCCGAAAGCTCGGCCAGAAGCGCATCGTTCATTGCGTTGCGCTTATCGGGCCGGTTCAATGTTAATGTTGCGACCAGCCCATCGATATCGATCAGCAAGCTCATCGCGGCGGCAGGCGGGTGGCGCCGTCAAGACGGATCACCTCACCATTCAGATACGGGTTTTCGACAATATGCGCGACAAGCCGCCCGAACTCATCGGGGTCGCCGAGACGATGCGGGAACGGCACATTGGTGACAATCGCTGCGGTGGTTTCCTCGGGAAGGCTTTCCATCATCGGGGTGTTGAAAAGGCCCGGTGCCACGGCGTTCACTCGGATACCGGGCTTGGCCAGCTCTCGCGCCAAGGGCAGGCACATGGAGGCAATCGCGCCCTTGCTGGCCGCGTAGGCCGATTGCCCCACTTGCCCATCCTGATAGGCGGCGCTTGCTGTGTTGATCACAACACCCCGTTCGCCCGTGTCGAGCGGCGGCAGATCCATCATCGCCTGCACTGCATAGGTCATTACATTGTAGGTGCCGATCAGGTTGACCTCGATCACTTTACGGAACGTGTCGAGGCCCACCTTCCCCTCGCGCCCCACGATGCGCGCCGCAAAGCCTACGCCTGCGCAATTCACGCAGATCCGCGCCGCTTGACCGAACCGGGCCATGGTCGAAGTTACGGCGGTCGCGGCATGTTCGGCATCCGTCACATCGCATTGCTGCGAATAGCCGCCAATCTCTGCCGCCACCTCCCGCGCGCGATCACCATTGAAATCCAGGATCGCCACATCCGCGCCGCGCTCTGCCAGATGGCGCGCCGTCGCCTCGCCCAGCCCGCTGGCACCGCCGGTGACGATGGCCACTTGTCCGTCCAGATCCATGGGTGCGCTCCTCTACCAGGTAATGAAAACCAAAGTGATCACAGGGAAGGCCACCAACAGCACCACCCGCAACAGATCCGATGCAATGAAATACAGCACCGCCCGATAGGTCTGCGTCATCCGCGTGGTCTTCTCCATCGCGTTGATGATAAACAGGTTCATCCCGACGGGCGGTGTGATCAAGCCCACCTCAACCACGATCAGCACAAGGATCCCGAACCAGATCGCCACCTGTTCGCTGTTGATCCGATTGAGCGCGCCCTGATTGACCCGCCGCAAGTCCAGCGCGCGGGTCTGGTCACGGGTCAGTTCCTCGCCCGCTGCCAGCGCCTGAAGCGCCCCGTCCAGCGCCACGATATCGGCATCGAAATGGGCGCGGATCGCATCGAACTGCACCGTCTGGGCCAGCGTCAGCTCTACGCCGTCGCGGTAGGATGCGATCAACGCCTCGATACTTGCGGTCGTCATGTCAGGCACCGCCGCCAACGCTTCCATCGCGCGGGCGCTATGCAGATCGACCATGGTGACAAACCCAAAATCGAGGCCCTGCATGACCGGCCAGAAGATCGGGATCGTAAGAAGAATCATCGACAGGCTGTCCATGAAACAGCCCAAGATCAGGTAGAAGACCAGGATCAGGATCAGGATCGTATAGGGGCTGAACCCGCTGGTCGTGACCCATTCCGCGATGCCCTGGGGCACTTGAGTCAGCGCTAGAAAGCCGTTGTAGAAGGCGGCACCCAAGACAATGAAGAAGATCATAGCGGTGGAGCGTGCCGTGACGATGAAGCTATCGGCCAATGTGCCGCGGTTGAGCCCACCATTGACCCAGGCGATCAACCCGGTGCCCAGCGCGCCGACCGCCGCGCCTTCGGTCGGGGTGAACCAGCCCGCATAGATGCCGCCCACGACCAGACCGAACACGATCAGAACCGGCCAGATCTTTGCCAATGCGGCAAACCGTTCGGAATAAGGCATCCGGGGGCCCACACCTGCACTGTCAGGATTTAGGGCCACATAGACGCGGATTGCCAGGATGTAACCCAAAGCTGCAATGATGCCCGGGATGAAGGCTGCGAGGAACAGCTTGGCGATGTTCTGCTCGGTCAAGATGGCGTAGATGACCAACACGATGGAAGGCGGGATCAAGATGCCGAGCGTGCCACCTGCGGCCAAAGCCGCCGTGGAAAATCCGCCATCATAGCCATAGCGCCGCAATTCCGGCAGAGCGACCCGGCCCATCGTGGCCGCTGTCGCAAGCGAGGATCCGCAAATAGCGCCAAACCCTGCGCAGGCGCCCACCGCGGCCATCGCCACGCCGCCCTTGCGGTGGCCGAGAAAGCCTTCGGCGGCCTTGAACAGCGCCTGGGACATGCCGCCGAGCGTCGCAAAGTGGCCCATCAGCAGGAACATCGGAATGATGCTGAGCGAATAGCTGGAAAAGGTCGTGTAGGTCTCAGATTTCAATCGCCCGAATGGCACCTGAGTATCGCCGGTGACCAAGATCAAGCCCACGAGACCCGTCAGAAACATCGACAGCCCAATCGGCACCCTAAGAAAAATCATCAAAAGAAGTGCGGGGAATGACAGGACGCCGATCAATTGGTCGGTCAATGCTCCGCCCCCAGATCACTTGGCAGGATCTCACGCGCGGTCATCATCTCGGTCAGGCGCACGATGGCCAGATACACGGAGTTTACGGCTGTAAACACCGCCCCGACGAGGCAGATCGCATAGGAATACCAGACAGGCAATTGCAGTTCCAACGTCGTCTGACCGGAATTCAGTTTGGTCAGTAGACCGCCATAGAGCTGTGCGGCAATCAGAACTAGGACGCAGGCGAACACCACCTCGGTCACGCCGCGCAGAACCCGGTTGGTGCGCACCGACATCATCGATGTGAAGATATCCACGGTCGCGTGGCCGCCGGTGAGCTGACAGATCGGTAGGAAGGCAAAGATCACAAACGCGACACCCGCCTCAATCAACTCGAACGTGCCTAGGATCGGACCAATACCGGCATTGATCATCCACTGACCCAGCCCCGCCAACACATCGGCATCGACCATCCAATGGAACAAGCGATCCAGAAGGCGTCCACCAATGGCGAACACGGTCAAAAGGATCAGCGCCGACAGCATGACACCACCTAGCACGGCCATCAGGCGGGCAAGGAACAACAGAATCTTATACATGATTTGCAAGCCAAAGCCGGGCCGTGGCGATCTGATAACGCCACGGCCCGACATGTTGCGTCCCTAGCCGTTGCCCGAGCACTCGCCGCCCATCAAGGCGCGCGCCCGGTCGATCAGCGCTTGACCATCAATGCCCTGACCGTCGAGATCCGCAATCCAGTTGTCATAGATCGGCTGAACCACGGGCACCCATTCCGCCTCGGCGGTAGCGGCATCGACGGTGATGATGTTGTTGCCCGCCTCAACCGCGATTTCACGTGCAGGGCCATCGGCATCGGACTGTGTCCCACCGGCAAAGATCGAGAATTCCAGACCGGAATTGTCATCCAGGATCTGCTGAAGATCCTCGGGCATCGCGGCATAGGCATCGTTGTTCATCGCCAGGACGAAGGTCAGCGTATAGAGCATATTACCCTCGAACTCGGTGTGGTTCTCGACCAGTTCCGGTACGCGCAGCGCAGTCGTGACCTCCCACGGGATCGTCGTGCCATCGATCACACCACGGCTCAAACCCTCGGGCACCGCAGGAACCGGCATCCCGACAGGGGTGGCGCCGGTCAATTCCAAAAGCTGGTTAACGGTGCGAGAGCCACCGCGGATCTGCATCCCTTCCAAGTCGGAGGGCACCTCGACCGGATCTGCAGTGTGGAACATGCCAGGCCCGTGAACCCAGGTGCCGAGAAGATGCACGTCCGCGAACTCTTCCTGCATGCTCTCCTCATACATCGTCCAATAGGCACAAGAGGCGGCACGGGCGTCTGTCACCATAAACGGCAGTTCGAAGACCTCGGTCGAGGGGAATCGGCCAGGCGTGTACCCAACCACGGTCCAAACGATGTCGGCCACGCCATCGACGGCCTGATCCATCAGTTCCGGCGGCGTTCCGCCCAGTTGCATCGACGGATAACGCTCGATCTCGATGCGCCCGCCAGAGGCCTCTTCAACCTGGTCCGCCCATACGTCCAGCACCAGCGCAGGCACGTTCGCCTGTGCGGGCAAAAACTGGTGCAGCTTCAGCGTGACCTCTTGCGCCATCGCGCCGCCCGCCGCCAATGCACCAAGGGCCACACCGCCCAAAGCGGCCTTCATCAATCTTGATTCCATGTGATATTCCTCCCTTTCATTAAATCCCGCAGCGGACGTATCGCCGCTGTTCTTCGGTCTGCCTGCGGGCGGATGACGCCCGCAGAAATTCTGGGCCATGCTGCATAAAGGCAATGGTCCTGTCACCCTCTTTTGCGCTGCGCCACCCCGCAATCACCGCAAAAGGGGTATACTTATCATAAGCGTGGTTGCCGCGCTGTCGCCCCTGACGCAGGCTGCGCGTATGGATGATATCTACGCCATGCCTGGGCACCTGATTCGACGGTTGCAGCAAATCTCGGTTTCGGTCTTCACCGAACGGATGCGTGATCTGGGCCAAACCCTGACCTCTCCGCAATTTGCAACCTTGGCGGCGCTGGAGGCTAAACCCGGCATCGATCAAGCGACCCTTGCCGGGATGATCGCCCATGACCGCGCCACGATCGGTGGCGTTGTCGAACGATTGGAAGGCAAAGGCCTGGTCGAACGGCGCCAAAACCCCGCGGATCGGCGCGCGAAAGTTTTGTCGCTGACGACCAATGGCGCGCGTCTGCTCGCCGAGTTGCGACCTGTCGTGACACAGCTGCAAGCCGATATTCTGCCGGGGCTGACCCAGGAAGAGCGGCACGAATTCGTGCGTCTCGCCGCCAAGGTGGCGTTGGCGGGCAATGATTTCGCCCGTGCGCCCTTGGTCATGCCGGACAAAAAACCTCAAGGCAGCACCGACTGATTGGTTGCAAACGCCCTATCCGTGCGCAGAGGCCCGAGATCACGAAGTACGGCCAGTACCTGGGCGCGGCATGCGACCTCGGCCCGCGCCTGCCCCAGGGCCATTTCGGCCGCCGGGTTGGACCGCAGGATCAGGCGCCGCCAAGCATGCAGAACCAACACCCGCATGGCGAACCGATCCAGCGGTGTGTCGGGCAGCGCAACGCCAGCCAATCGTTCGCTGAGTGCAGCAAACTCCACCTCGCAGGCGGCCTCTTTCAACACATCCTGCACCCAGCCTGGAAAAGGCCGCGGCGCCGGTGTCGCGACCATCCAATCGTCTGGCAAATTGTCGATCGGCCCCGTCACAAGCGCGAAACTGCGCGAGATCGGCACTGCCGCCATGCCTGCGGGCAGGACCGACAAGGCATCTGGGGTATCGGGTGGCAGACCGACCAGATGGCTTGGCCCGGCCTCCAGCGGCGGACCGTAGACGCGCATCGTGACGGCGCGAGTCTGGGCAAGACCCACATCGCTGAGGCAGTGAAACCCAACACGACCGTCGCGTCGGCTGGTGATCCATCCATCCCGCTTCAACCGATGCAGGGCGACCCGCATCGCCTGAGGCTGCAAGCCGATCCGTTCGACCAATGTCGACAGGACAAGGCCCGACACCTCGACGTTTTCCTTTTGCGACACATCGCCCAAACAAGTCACCAGCACCGACCAGAGCTTGAGCGCGCCATCCTCAGCCAGGCCTTTGGCAAGGTCATCGACGGCACCGCTCATTTGGCAACCATCGTCAGCAATTCATATTCCGCCACAGCGTCGCCGTCCTGATTGGTGACGTCCGCGTGCCACCGCACCTCGCCATATTCCTCGTTGCGCGATTTGCGATCCATGACGGTCAGATCGACACGGATCGTCTCGCCGGGCGCAAGAGGTTTCACAAATCGCAGGTTATCGAGACCTGTATTCGCCAGAACCGGACCTTCGTTTGGCTCCACGAAAAGGCCCGCCGCGAAAGACAGGATCAGGTAGCCATGGGCCACGCGCCCTGGAAAAAATGGATTCCGCTCTGCCGCACGCTCATCCATATGAGCGTAAAACGTGTCGCCGGTGAATTCGGCAAAATGCTCGATATCGGCTAGCGTAATCGTCCGTGGCTCGGTGTGCAGAGACAGGCCCGGCGTCAGATCGCCAAAGCGCATCTGGAACGGATGCCGCGGCGGGGTCGTCTTCGCCGCGCCGGGCAACCATCGCCCCGTTATCGCCGACAGCATATCGGGCGAACCTTGAACGGCGACGCGTTGCATATAGTGCTTCACGGCTCGGATCCCGCCCAATTCTTCCCCGCCACCCGCGCGGCCAGGGCCGCCATGGGTCAAATGCGGCATTGGCGCGCCATGACCTGTCGCTTCCGCCATACTGGTCCGGTCATTGATATAAACCCGGCCGTGCCAGGCTCCGATACCCGTTACCACTTGGCGGGCAACCTCACGATCATGGGTGATCAGCGACGCCACAAGGCTTCCTTGCCCGCGATTGGCAAGCGAAACCGCATGATCAACGTCGCGATAAGGCATAATGGTCGAAACCGGACCGAATGCCTCGGTAGCATGGACCTGCTCGGAAGCATCCGGATCAGCACAGACGAACAGATGTGGCGCGACAAAAGCACCCTTTTCCAGATCGCCTTCAGGATTGAACCCGTCTTGACCACCAAAGACCAATTCGGACTCTTGCGCAATCACCTGAGCTTTCTCAAGAACATCGCGACGCTGACTAAGCGAAACGACCGATCCCATCCGCACGCCTTCCTTTCGCGGATCCCCTACGAGAACGCGCGCCAATCGGCTCGAAAGCCCTTCGACCAACGGATCAACCAAATGCTGCGGCACCAGGATCCGGCGGATTGCAGTGCATTTTTGCCCTGCTTTCGTCGTCATCTCACGGACGACTTCTTTCACGAAAAGATCAAATTCCGGCGCGCCAGGCCGCGCATCTGGGCCCAAGATAGAGGCATTCAGACTGTCTTGCTCTGCGGTGAAGGGCACAGACCGGTTCAAGAGCCCCTGATGCCCGCGCAACATGCGCGCTGTTTGAGCCGAACCGGTGAAGGTGAGCGTATCCTGCGCATCCAGATGATCCAACGCATCGCCCACGCCGCCGGTGATCAGTTGCAACGCACCCTCGGGCAAGACACCGGCATCCAGCATCAGGCGCACGCATAATTCCGTGACATGGGCCGTGGCGGTGGCTGGCTTTACGATAGACGGCACCCCCGCCAGCAGCGCAGGGGCAATCTTTTCCAACATGCCCCAAACTGGAAAGTTGAACGCGTTGATATGCAACGCGATACCCAAACGCGGTGTATAAATATGCTGTCCGCCGAAACTGCCGGTTTTGCCTAGGGGTTCGAACGTCCCATCGACCAAAACATGGCCTTCGGGCATCTCCCGTCGACCTTTCGACGCGAACACGAACAGCGTTCCAATCCCACCATCGATGTCGAAGCCGTGATCGGCCTGCGTCGCGCCTGTGGTGAAAGACAGATCGTAGAGTGCCTGCTTGTTCGCGTTTAGGTGCAGGGCCAACGCCTTGAGCATGCGGGCACGATCATGGAAATCAAGCGCGCGAAGGCCTGGTCCGCCGACCTCGCGTCCATAGGCGATCATTCCCGCGACATCCAATGTGTCGTTGCCCGCCTCGGCAATCACCTGTCCCGTTGCCGCATCGGCAATGGCGCGCGCGCCCGGCCCTGACGCGACCCAAGCACCTTTCGCGAAACTTCCAACATGTTGCATGTTTCGCTCCTCCCAAAAATTCTTGTAACACATTGCGCGATGCGGCAGTGTGGCGCAACTAAAAGTTTGGGAGGGCATTTCATGCAGCCAGCAAAAGGCGCAGGGGGTGCAGCATGACACCAAGAGAGCGCGCGGAAAAAAGTGCCGCGGCCCTGTGGGCTGGGGATCGCGCCTCGGCCTGGGTTGGCATGCAAATCACTGCGATTGACGAGGGCAGCGCCACGCTGGCGTTACGAATCCGCGAAGATCACTGCAACGGTCATGGCATTGGCCATGGGGGTGTCACCTTTTTGCTGGCAGACTCAGCCTTCGCGTTCGCGTGTAATTCTCGTAACCAGGCGACAGTCGCACAGCACAACAGCATCACCTATCTGGCTCCAGTGCGCTTGGGCGACACCTTAACCGCGACCGCACGCGAGGTCGCTCTGTCAGGGCGATCCGGCATCACGGACGTCACCATTACAAACCAAGACGGTAAAGTTATCGCTGAGTTTCGTGGTACGTCCCGTGCCATAGGCGGCAGCCTGTTTGAGGAATCCCCATGAAAGATCTGACGCCGCCCCGAGACAGCCTAGACCCGATGGAAATCGCCAGCCGGGACGAAATCGCCGCGACCCAGTTGGAGCGGATGAAATGGTCGCTGCACCATGCCTACGACAATGTTCCGTTTTATCGGCAAAGCTTTGACACGGCTGGGATCCATCCAGGTGATTTGGTGGATCTGGCGGATCTGGCGAAGTTTCCGTTCACCGTCAAATCTGATCTGCGCGACAATTACCCCTTTGGCCTATTTGCCGTGCCGCGGGATCAAATCGTGCGCCTCCATGCCTCCAGCGGGACAACTGGCAAACCGACCGTCGTGGGCTACACAGCAGGTGATATAGACATGTGGGCCGGCATGGTCGCCCGCTCGATGCGTGCGGCGGGCACCAGACCAGGCGACCTGGCGCATATCGCCTATGGCTATGGCCTGTTCACCGGTGGATTGGGCGCCCATTACGGCGCGGAGAAATTGGGATGCACCGTTGTGCCGGTTTCAGGTGGCATGACGGCCAGACAGGTCACACTGATCGAAGATTTCAAGCCAAGCACCATCATGGTCACACCATCCTATATGCTGAATATTTTAGAAGAATACCATCGTCAGGGCATCGATCCGCGCGCGAGTTCGTTGGAGGTGGGTATTTTCGGAGCTGAACCCTGGACCAACAAGATGCGTACCGAAGTCGAGGCTGCTTTCGACATGCATGCCGTCGATATCTATGGCCTCTCCGAGGTAATGGGCCCCGGCGTGGCAAGCGAATGCGTGGAAACGAAAGATGGTCTGCATATCTGGGAGGACCATTTCTACCCGGAAATCATCGATCCCGTGACGGGTGAGGTGTTGCCCGACGGTGAAATGGGAGAGCTTGTATTTACGACGCTCACCAAAGAAGGGTTGCCCATCATTCGATATCGCACCCGAGATCTCACGCGGCTGCTGCCTGGAACCGCCAGGTCACTGCGGCGCATGGAGAAGATAACCGGGCGCTCAGACGACATGATCATTCTGCGCGGCGTGAATGTGTTCCCCAGCCAGATCGAAGAGCAAGTGCTGACAGTCGATGGTCTCGCACCCTACTACCAGATCGAACTTTTGAAAGACGGCCGGATGGATGCGATGCGTGTGCATGTCGAAAGCCTGCCGGATCACGGCGACGGAGAGGCACAAGCGGTCCAGGCCGCGCAGCTGGGACACCGCATTAAAGAAGTGGTGGGGGTCTCTGCCGAAATCCTCGTCGCAGATCCCGGAAGCGTAGAGCGCAGCCAAGGCAAGGCGCGCCGCGTTGTCGACAATCGGAGCAAAACTTGATGTGTTACAAATTTTCTCACCTTTCCTGTATTCGTAACGTATTTGTAGATTTAGCCCACGCGATCTGATAGAAGTTCACAAACAGTCAGATTCACAGCCGATATGTCCCAATGGGATGGAATCGGCCCGAGATGGAACAAGTGCAATGTATGCTCAGATGGTGAAATCCGAAGCGACCCAGGATGATCCCGAGGCGCTGGCCGCGTTCCAGAAACGTATCGATGCTGGCGAGAAGATCGAGCCAAAAGATTGGATGCCCGCAGGTTATCGCAAAACGTTGATCCGCCAAATCGGCCAACACGCTCATTCCGAGATCGTCGGTCAACTGCCCGAAGGCAACTGGATCACCCGCGCCCCAAGCCTTGAGCGTAAGGCGATCCTGTTGGCGAAGGTACAAGACGAGGCGGGCCATGGGCTCTACCTCTATTGCGCGGCAGAGACTTTGGGCGTCAGTCGCGATGAATTGACGGAAATGCTGTTGGACGGACGGATGAAATACTCGTCCATCTTTAGCTATCCGACGCTGACCTGGGCCGATATGGGCGCAGTCGGTTGGCTGGTGGATGGCGCGGCAATCATGAACCAGGTGCCCCTGCAACGCACATCTTTCGGGCCGTATTCGCGGGCCATGATCCGGATCTGCAAAGAGGAAAGCTTTCACCAGCGTCAAGGCTTTGACATCATGATGAAGATGGCTGGAGGCACAGAGGCGCAGAAGCGTATGGCGCAAGATGCGCTCAATCGTTTTTGGTATCCGGCGCTGATGATGTTTGGCCCCTCAGACAAAGACAGTGTGCATTCCGCCCAATCGATGGCGTGGAAGATCAAGATGAACACCAATGACGAGCTGCGGCAGAAATTTGTCGATCAGACGGTGCCGCAAGCCGAATATCTGGGCTTGACCGTCCCAGACGAAACGCTCGCCTGGAACGAGGAAAAAGGCGGTTATGATTTTGCTGAACCCGATTGGACAGAATTCTATGAAGTGCTGAAGGGCAACGGGCCCTGCTCTGCCGACCGTATCGCGACCCGGCAAAAAGCTTGGGATGACGGCGCTTGGGTCCGCGATGGCTTGATGGCCCATGCCGCCAAGAAGCGCGCTTCGCAGATGGCCGCCGAATAGGAGGCTGAAATGACGGACCAAACCGAATGGCCCCTGTGGGAGATCTTCATCCGCGGCCAGCATGGCGCGTCGCACCGACATGTCGGCAGTTTGCACGCGCCTGACGCGGAAATGGCGATTAAGAATGCCCGCGACGTCTATACCCGCCGCAAGGAAGGCGTCAGCATCTGGGCCGTCCCGTCTGCGGCGATCGCGGCATCAAGCCCGTCGAAAAAAGGCCCAATGTATGACCCGGCGGAGGACAAAGCCTACCGGCATCCGACATTCTTCAACATCCCAGACGAAGTAGGCCCGATGTGATGGATCCACTGTTCGAGTTCCTTTGTCGGATGGGCGACAACACATTGGTGCTCGGCCATCGCCTATCTGAATGGTGTGGCAAGGCGCCGGTACTCGAAGAGGATATTGCGCTTGCCAACACCGCTTTGGATCTGATCGGCCAAACGCAGATGTGGCTGACCTATGCTGGTGAGGTCGAGGGCAAGGGCCGCGATGCAGATCGCTTGGCCTATTTCCGCGACCCTTACGATTTCCGCTGCTGCCTGTTGGTCCAACAGCCCAACGGCGATTTCGGTTACACGATGATGCGGCAATTCCTGTTCGACTGCTATCACCTCTGTCTGTTGGACATGTTGGCAACCGGAAAGGGCGCTGGCGCGCCGCATCGCGCAAACCCGTCTTCTGACCAGCGTATCGCCGAGATTGCCGCGAAGGCCGTGAAAGAGGTCACCTATCAGCAAGAACGGTCTGCTGATCTGGTGATCCGCCTGGGCGATGGGACTGAGGAAAGCCATATCCGCATGCAACGCGCGCTTGATGCGCTGTGGCCGCTGACACGCGATATGGCCGCCCTGGATCAAGTGGATCATGCGATGGCGGAGGCAGATGTGATCGCCGATCCCGGCGCGTTGGCGTCCCTGTGGGAGTATATGGCGCGCAATGTCTTAGCCGAGGCCACGTTGATCCCGCCCGATGTCAGCCACTTTCAGAAGGGCGGCAAAACCGGCCAGATGCATTCCGAACATCTCGGCCACTTGCTGGCGGTGATGCAGTCTTTGCCGCGCAGTCATCCGAATGCCTCATGGTAGCCACGTTGCGAGATACGTCCGCGATCTGGGCTTGGCTGGATGAGGTGCCCGACCCGGAGATACCGGTGATTTCCGTGGTAGATCTGGGCATCGTGCGCAAAGTGGCGTGGGCCGGGGACACGCTGGAGGTCACGTTGACCCCGACTTATTCAGGATGCCCCGCGACTTCGGTGATAGAAATCTCGGTGGAAACAGCGCTGCGGGCCCGCGGAATTGAGATGCTGACGCTCAAGCGCCAGATCGCGCCAGCTTGGACCACCGATTGGTTGACAGATAAGGGCCGCGCAAAACTGCGCGAATATGGCATCGCGCCACCCAATCCCGCCGGTGGCCCGGAGACCTGCCCCCATTGCGGCGACACAGCCGTCGAACGGATCAGCCAATTCGGGTCAACCCCGTGCAAAGCGCAATGGCGCTGTACCGAATGCCTCGAGCCCTTTGACTACTTCAAATGCATTTAGCCGGAGATCCCATGTCATCGCACACGCAAACGCCGCAAACCGTTGTTGAAGCCTATGTCGAAGGCACACGCGGCAGGGATATCGAGTTGCTTAAGCAAATCTTCCATGACAGCGCAATTATGACTGGGTGGCTTGGACCGGATTTCCTGAACGGCAGCCCGGAGCCATTCTACACCGCGCTAGAAACCAATGAGGTTGGTGCCGACTACACATCCAACATCGTCTCGGTCGAGATCAGCGACAAAATCGCCACCGCCGAATTGCACGAGACCAACCTGCTCGGCCTATCTTTCATAAATCATTTCCACCTGGCGCAACTGCATGACGGAACCTGGCGCATCACATCGAAACTTTTCCGGCATTTCTAAGCAATGGCGCGGTTTATCGACCTTGAAGTGACGGCCGTTAATCGGACCACGCCCGACGCAATTGCCGTTCGCCTCGCGCCGGTAGATGGATCGACCCTGCCGTTCAATCAAGGCCAATATCTGACGTTCCGGCGCGACATCGGCGGTGTCGAGTTGCGCCGGGCCTATTCGATCAGCGCAGGCATCAAAGATGGAACATTGGAGGTGGGAATTAAGAAGGTGCGTGGCGGAGCCTTTTCCACCTGGGCCAATGAACATCTGAAGATCGGCGATCGGATCGAGGCGCTCAGCCCGATGGGCACATTCCACACCGCGCTGTCACCCGATGCCCGCAAACACTACCTCGGCTTTGCAATCGGGTCAGGTATCACACCCGTCCTGTCGATCCTGCGCTCGGTTTTGGCCGTGGAGCCCAATAGCCGGTTTACCCTGATCTACGCAAATCGCTCTGTTGGGTCGGCCATGTTCCGCGAAGAACTGGAAGATCTCAAAAACGAGCATATGGGCCGTTTGAACATCGTCTATATCCTCAAAAACGACCCAACGGGCATCGATTTGTTCACCGGTCGGATCGACGCGGCCAAGCTGGATGCCATGTTCACCAACTGGGTGCCGATCGCTACAGCAGATACCGCCTTCATCTGCGGCCCCGAACCCGCGATGCACGTGATCGCCGACCGTCTCGCAGCCCATGGTATGCCGAAAGATGCGATCAAATATGAGCTGTTCGGCAGCAACCAGCAGGGTCAAGCACCGCAACGCGCGATACTGGACGACAGCGCCACGGGCGCCGTGGCCACCATCGTTTTAGACGGGACAAGCCAGCAGGTTTCTGTATCCGATGGGGAAACCATCCTAGAGGCCGCACTCCGCGCCGGGCTTGATGCACCATATGCCTGTCGCGCCGGGGTCTGTTCCACCTGCATGTGCCAGATCCGCGAAGGCCACGCAGATATGCTGACCAACCATGCACTTGAAGATTACGAGGTGGCGCGCGGAACGGTGTTGAGTTGTCAGGCCGTGCCAACGACCGACACGATCACCGTGGAGTTCCAGGACCATTAACGCTGAGTTTTGCGGTTTGACCTGCTGCTTGCGGCCCTGCTCGCGCGACGCGGATGGATTTTTGATCTGTTGAAATCCTGAGCAAGCCGCCCCGAATGCGAAAATTCATATTGAAATTGAGGATCTTGCACAAAGCCATGCAAGGTCGGGAATACAGGTGGTTGCGGCAAGCGTCGCAATCCTCCATCACTACCGCATGGTTCGCACGTGCCTGTTATTCTTTGCTGTCCTTTTCCTGTCGGCCCTTCTTTTTCAGACGCCATTTTCCGGAATGGCCCATGCCCAAGACGCCGAGGCTGAGACGTTAGAAATCACCGCATCGGGTGAGGCCTATCTGCGCGCGGTCCGCCGCGCGGGTGTTGAAACCGACGTCGTCTACTTTGATCCCGACCGGGAGGCCCCCGCCTTGGAAACCGACGCCGAGGTGCCCGAGGAACAAACCCAATCCAGCCGCGCAAATCCGGGGTCGACCTCCAATCAATTCTTGTTTTGGGTTATCGTCATTCTCCTTCTGGGGGGCATGGCTTATCTGCTGCACCGATTTGGAGGCGGGCTGACGCTGCGTGACGACTCCGAAAACGCGGAGATTGGACGCAGAAAGACGCTCGGTCCACAGATCTTGGACGGTGAGGTGGTGATCGGCATGGACGCGATCCTGGCACTATCTGACAAGCGCGAGGCCATCGTCGCTTTGGCCCGCCGCGCATTGGCGGATACCCTGGCATCCAACGATATCCTTCCGCAGAAAAGCTGGACCGCCCGCGAGGCCTTGCGCCGCGTGGCGCGGCTCGGCCGGGATGTCACGCCCCTCCGCGCTTTGGTCTTGACCAGTGAACGTGTGCAATACGGCAATCGCGATATCAGCGAGCAGGAATTCCAGACACATGTTGCCACCATCCGTCCCTTTCTAAGCGGACAGACCACATGAGCACGCTCACGCAAAGCTCGGGCGAAGGCCGACAGACAGAATTCATTGTGATCGGTCTGATCGTTGCGGTGGTGATTGGCGTCGGGGCCTATATCTATTCCCAAAGCCAGACGGAATTGCGCGCCTCGCCGATGGGGTTCGATGGGCTTGAGACGTGGCTGGATTCCCGTGATGTACCCGCGCAGAACTTCTTCGGGGGCTGGCAGATCGAGCGGAATCGGGTCGATCTGGCCATCGTGCCGCTCTTCGACACGGACCTCGCCGCCCAGCGCGCGCGCCCGTCGACGCAAGAAGAATTACTGCTTCAGCAAGACGAATTCGATCAATTCATGCATGAGCTGTTGGCCAAGACAGAAGCCGTGCCCACGCTGATTGTCTTGCCCAAATGGCGTACAGGTTTACGGCTGACCGGGATCGGGCATCCAATCCTTCTATCGGAACATGACCGGATCGAGCGGGCGTTTCAGTCTATCGTCGGGTTGCGCGGCGCGGAACTGACATATGCGCCGACCGCCTTCAGCAACTTCTCTTATATAGCGGAGAGTGGCGATCCGATGGAGGCGCAGATCTACGCCGCGCAAGTGATCTCAGGGGCCGATTGCCGCCCGATCATCGGCACACAAGAGGCAATGCTTTTGGGGGCCTGCGCCAGTTCCGATGGCAAGACCGAAGTACTGGTGCTTAGTGATCCGGATCTGTTGAACAACCATGGGCTGCGGTTGGGCGACAATGCCACAATTGCCGCCGATTTCCTCGGAACGCTTTACGATGGCGGCCTGATGTTGATCGATTACAGTACGCAATCGTGGTTTATCGAGGCCCGCGAAGCCGTCACACGAGAGCGAGATTGGGATGATCTGCTACGCTTCTTCGCGCCGCCATTCACGTTCCTATGGATGGGCGGGGCGGCCTGCATGGCCCTGGCCATCTGGCGCAGCGGCATTCGGAACGGCCCGCCACGGCGGTCGCAGCAAGATCTTGGTGCCAGCAAGACGCTGGCCATCCGCGCGCGTGCACGCCTGATGCGGCTCACCGACCAGGATGGCGCGATGCTGGGCGCCTATGCCTCGGCGCGCATCGCGGCCACCGCAACGGCCATTCTGGGGCCCGCCCACGGACCAAGCTACGGCACCGATGCGACCTTCCAGACCTATGTCCAGCGCCGCCACCCGGCCCATGCCGCCCGGTTGGCATCGGTATTGGACAACCTGCGCGGCGCCCCCAACCGGATCACCGCCAGCGAGGCGGCCAGTCACGTTCGAAACCTAGAAGAAGTCCTGGAGGACATCACCCATGACACTTGAAACGCTTGCCAGCCGCGCCGACGCCCTGCGGGCCGAACTGGCCAAAAGTGTGCTTGGACAGGAAGAGGCCATCGACCTGCTGCTGACAGCGTTGTTTTCCCGTGGCCATGTTCTGCTGGAAGGCCCCCCCGGCACGGCGAAGACCCTGCTGGCGCGCAGCTTTGCCGCCGCGTTGAACCTTGAGTTCGGACGCATCCAGTTCACGCCCGATCTGATGCCGGGCGATGTTTTGGGCACGTCAATCTTCAACTTCAAGACCAATGAATTCGTGTTGACCAAGGGCCCGGTCTTTTCACAGGTACTTTTGGCCGACGAAATCAACCGTGCACCCCCCAAGACGCAGGCTGCTCTGCTACAAGCGATGAACGAACAGGCCGTCACAATCGACGGCACCGACTATGACCTTGGCAAGGAATTCCTGGTCGTGGCGACCCAGAACCCGATTGAACAGCAGGGCACCTATCCCCTGCCCGAGGCGCAACTCGACCGGTTTCTCTTTAAGCTTAACATCGATTTCCCAGACGAAGCGGTGGAAATGTCGATCCTTCAAAAGCATGCTGCCGAGCCGCTGGATCGCGGGGTAGAGACAGCAGGCATCGACCAAGTACTTGGGCCAGAGGCGATGGCCGAAAGCCGGGCCTTGGTGGACTCAATCATCCTACAGGATGAGATCTTAGCCTATATTCTGCGCCTGGTGCGTGCGACGCGTCAAAGCGATGACATCGCCTATGGTGCCTCGACCCGCGCCGCCGATGCCATAGCCGGGGCCACGCGTGCTGCTGCCGCCCTGGCGGGCCGTGATTTTGCGATCCCCGACGATGTGAAGCGGATGATTGTCCCGGCGCTGCAACACCGGATCGTCCTAGGACCCGCCGCCGAGATCGAAGGGCGCGGGCCACGTGATGTTTTGGAGAACATCCTCAACCAGGTCGAGGCCCCCCGCTGATACGCCCATCGTTTAAATTTCTGCTGATCGGCCTGGCCGCGCTGTCCCTGACGGCGCTTGTGGCAGCGCTTGATGAGAGCTTGCGGCAAGCCATCCCGTTCCTATGGTTGGCACTGGGTGTTTTTGCGATCTGCGATCTGGTGGCCTCGCGCGCCCCGCGACAAAGTGTGGGCGTTGACGCGCCGACCGAAGTCTTCGTAGGCGAAAATCTGGTGTTCGAAATCAGCTTCGAGACGTCTCGGCCCGGCGTCACAGGCAGAATTGAATGGCCTGACGGAATAGAGGGACCGACGGAATTCACCTTCACCGATGGCAGCGCGACATTGGATTTGAAGGCCCTGCGCCGTGGTGTCTGGCAGGTTGATCGGCTGTGGCTATCTTGGGAATCGCGCTTTGGCTTGTTTGAATTTGTGCCGCGTTTGGCATTGGCACAATCCATCCGCGTCGTCCCCAATATCCGTCGTGTCCGGTCCGGTGAGATTTCGACCCGGGTGGAATCCACCCTATACGGCGTGAAAGAAAACTTCGCGATTGGCGAGGGCTCCGAATTCCATCAACTACGCGATTTCGTACCTGGAATGGACGTGAAAACCATCGACTGGAAACGCTCCGCCAGAACCAGATCACTGGTTGCACGCGAGCTGCGGGCCGAGCGCAACCACCATGTCATCATCGCTTTGGATAACGGGTACCTGATGGGCGAGGATGTGGCGGGTGTACCAAAGATCGACCACGCGGTGACCGCAGCACTCGCAACGGCATGGGCCGCTGCGGTGGGCGGTGATTTGGTGGGATACTTTTCCTACGATGTGCGCCCGCGCAGCTATTTCGCGCCGGAACCGGGCCGGATCGCCTTTGCGCGGATGCGCAGTTGGGCCGCGGAGCTCGATTATGTCCGGCGTGAGACCAACCACACCCTGGCCCTGACGGAGTTGGGCGCGCGCACGAAAAAGCGCAGCCTGATCATCATCTTCACCGATTTTGTCGATGTGACCTCAGCCGAGCTTTTGGTCGAAAACATTAGTCTATTGGCGAAACGCCATCTGGTTGTCTTCGTAGCCATTCGTGACACGTCGATCGAACGATATGTCGATGAGGCGCCGCAGGATTTGGACAGTGTCGCGATGCTTGTGGCCGCCAACCAATCCATCGCCGAGCGGCGTCTGGTGCTGGAACGCCTGAACCGCATTGGCGTCACCGTGATCGATGCAGACCCCAAATCCGTCACGCCAAAGCTGATCACAGCCTATCTAGAAATCAAAGCGCGGGAGTTGATTTGATGGAGACCGCACAGCTCATGCGCTCCGCCCGCTTCCGCGCGGAACGCGAAGACAGTTGGCGCAAGTTGGAGGCCTTGGTCGAAGAAGCCGAGCGCCGGGGATTGCACCGGATGGAATTCGATGCCGCCAAGGAATTGGCTGCTTTGTACCGACAAGTCACGACCTCTTTGGCCATCGCACGCGAAATCTCACTGGACCGTGCGTTGCTGGATTATCTGGAGGCGCTGACCGCCCGCGCCTATCTCAGCGTCTATGCACCGCAAGAGCGCTTGGGCGGAATTGTCGGTCGCTTTTTCACCCAAAGCGCGCCACAGGCGATGCGGCGCAATTGGGCTTATGTGGTCGCGGGCATTATGGCGATGTTTCTGGGCGCCGTGGTCGGCTATCTGCTGTATCTGGAAGATCCCAGTTGGTTTTATGTGTTCATTCCCGGCGAACTGGCCCAGGGCCGTGGCCCCGACGCATCGACAGCCTCGCTGCGCGCGGTGATTTATGATGAGCACAGCCGGGAAGGCGGGCTGGGCGCCTTTGCGACCTATCTGTTCTCGCACAATACGCGCATCGCAATCTTCGTATTCGGCTTGGGCGCTTTTGCCTGCGCGCCTGCTGCGATGCTGACCTTCTACAACGGGATTATCATCGGCGCGTTCATGGCCCTGCATGTGGAACGGGGGCTTGGCTATGATCTAGGTGGATGGCTGTCTGTACACGGAGTTACAGAATTGGCGGCCATCTGTATTGCCTGTGGCGGTGGCCTGAAGCTTGGCACTGCTGTGCTGTTTCCGGGTGATCTAACCCGGGCCGACGCGCTGCGCGAGGCTGGACGGGATGCCGTCAAGCTGGCGCTCGTGGCCGCTTTGATGCTGTTGGCGGCGGCGGCGTTGGAAGGTTTTGCCCGCCAATTGATCCAAGATCCGGTGATCCGCTATGTGGTCGGCTGGGGGATCGGCGCTTTGTGGCTGGCTTGGTTTGCGCTGACAGGACGGACGAAGACGTGATCAGGTGGCGCAAAAGGACCCGCACATCGCGGTCGGACCCAAGCCAATTGGTCCCTCCCGAAGGCGTGCCGGTTCATTTGAAAATTGCTGGTGTCGGCGTGCGCATGGCTGCGCAGATCACCGATATCCTGATCACCGGCTGTGCCGCCCTTGCTGTTGTGTTTCTGGCGGTGTTCTTGAACGCGGTGAGCATGATCGGGTTTTTGGCAATTGCCTCCTTCGCCTTCTTCCTGATCCGCATCCCCTACTACGTCTTGTTCGAACTGATGTGGAACGGCCAGACACTCGGCAAGCGCATCATGAAAATCAAAGTTGTCTCCCATGATGGCGGCACCCTGACGACCCATGCGATCGTGCTTCGAAATCTGATGAAAGAGGCAGAGATCTTTTTGCCGATCACGTTGCTCTTGTCGCTTGATGCCAGTTCGCCGATTGGGTCGCTGATCGGGACGATGTGGGTTTTGATGACCCTCGCCATTCCACTGGGCAACCGCTACCGGCGACGTCTGGGCGACTTCCTGGCGGGCACCCATGTCGTGCATTTGCCGCAGCCAATTTTGCTCAAAGACCTCGCCAGCGGGCGCGCACCTGCGGCTGTCGATGGGACCGAATTCAGTTTTTTGCCCTATCAGTTGGACCATTACGGCGCTTTCGAATTGCAGACCCTTGAACGTGTGCTGCGGGTGGAGGGGAATGTCGATCAAGTCCGCCACAACGAGACGTTGTCTGCCATTGTCGAAAAAATCCGGCAGAAAATCGGTTATGCTGACGCCGTTACACCTAACAATCGCACCGCGTTCCTGAAAGCGTTCTATGCCGCCCAACGCGCCCATCTGGAACAACGTCAGCTCTTTGGCGACAGGCGCGTCGACAAGCACCATGCCACGGCGGAAAAAGACCCATGACGTGGCCCCCGAAATCCATATTGGTTCCATGGATCGAATTCACGTAAACGTGAGTATATGTCTGGCCGGGTTTGATTTTTGAGTCACGTCCCCGGTGTTTGGAGTTTTTTTGAGATAAGGACGGCACATGACAGATGCGACAAATCCCACGGCCCCGCTTGGCGTCGGGGCCATTATCAGCGAGAGCTTTTCCATTCTTTCTAAGAATTTCGTGGCCGTCGTCATTCTGGCCGCGATTCCTACCTTTATCGGCCTGGCCGTCAGCGGCGTCTTGCTGGGCTGGAGCGTCGCGCTGGGTACCGCTGATCCAGAGCAAACCTTGGATGCGTTCGCTGGCCCCGGTATCGGGATCACATTTGGCCTATCAATGATCGTGCAGTTTGCAATTTACGGTTTGATCGTCGCGTTGCTCGTGCAGCTTGCCTACAACGCCAAACTCGGCCGTCCAATCAGCGTTGGGGAGTATTTCGGCCCGGCCCTAAGCTCCGCGCTGCCCATCGCAATTCTGTTCATCGCGATCAGTATTCTTGCCAGTATCGGTCTCGTCTTTTTGATCATTCCAGGTTTGTGGATCTACGCGGTGTTTTTTGTCACAGCGCCCGCTGTTGCAATTGAACGTGTCGGCTTTGGCGGGATGGGCCGGAGCGCCGAACTCACCAAGGGATATCGCTGGCCGATTGTCGGACTATTCCTGGTGATCGCTATCTTCTTCATCGTTCTGGGCTTCATCACCCAGTTCCTGGCTGCCGCCATTGGCGGCATCGTCGTGGCCCTGATCATCACCGTTTTCGTCAATTCGATCGCCTACGGTATTAGCGGGATCGCAACGGCACTGGCCTATGCCCGCCTGCGCGAGATTAAGGAAGGCGTCGGGGTCGACGATATCGTCAACGTCTTCGAGTAAAGAACTCTCACGCGACAGAGCAAGGCCGACGCTGTGCAAAGCGTCGGTCTCTTTCGTGCCCAAGGATCACGCTGCCTTTATTGAGCCACCTCGGAAAAAGACATCATACAAGACCGGCGCGGCCACCAATGTCAGGATAGAGGCGAAGGCGAGCCCCCCCATGATCGTCACGGCCATCGACACAAAAAAAGCATCGCCCAGCAAGGGGATCATACCCAAAATCGTCGTACTCGCCGCGAGTAGAACGGGCCGGAGGCGCGATGTGGAAGCCTCGACAATTGCATCTCGGATCGGCCCGCCATCTACCTTTACCAAATCGATTTCTTCGACCAAGACGATCCCATTTTTGATCAGCATGCCCGATAGACTTAGCAACCCCAGCAAGGCCGTGAAGGTGAAGGGCAGACCGGTGCCCAGCAACGCCAACACCACACCATTCACGGACATCGGGACCAGCAGCCAAATGATCAGTGGCTGGCGCACGGCGTTGAATAGCAGAACCGAGATCAAGACCATGATCAACGCGGTCACTGGCAATTGCGCGCCTAGGCTTTCATTGGCGTTGTTCGAATTCTCGAACTCACCCCCCCACTCCATCCGGTAGCCGACGGGCAAGCGGATCGCCTCAACCGCGGCGCGCACTTCGGCATGGACCTCGGCGGCGGTACGTTCCGGCGGGATCGAGGCACCAACGGTGATCGTCGGCAGACGGTCGCGCCGCATGATCAACGTATCTTGTGCCTCAAGGCTGAACCCATCGACCACCTGTTCCAGCGACAACAGCGTCTCACCGTCTTGAGAAATGGTGACATGATCGAGCAGAGCTATATTCGCATCCGGCGCCGCACGCAGGATGATCGGGATCGAGCGTTCATCCTCCCGATACGTGCCAGTGACCTCGCCCTCAGTGGCAAAACGCAGCATCTGCGCGACATCATCCCGGCTGACACCTGCGGCCTGGGCGCGGTCCGTGTTGTAGTTTGGGTTCAGCACGAATTCCTGTTCCCGCCAATCGATCCGCGGGTTCAGAATATCGGGTGACGCGTCGGACATTGCAGTCATTGCTTGATCCGCCAAGTTCCGCAAAACCTCGCGATCGCCCCCGGAAAACCGGACGGCAATCGGACTACCGCCGCCGGGTCCGAAAACCAAACGTTCAGTGCGAAACTCAGCTTCCGGAATCATCTCGGCAGCGAAGGCCTCAAGCGCGGTTTGCAACGGCGGGATCGCTTCAAGATTCGGGGTGCGGATGATCAGATGCCCGTAGCCAGGATCGGTCGGTTCGCTGCTATAGGTTAGCAAGAACCGCGTCGCGCCTTGGCCGGTGAAGCTGGAGACGGATACAACATCGTCGCGCTCGGCCAAAAATGCTTCAAGCAACGCCATCCGCTCCGCGGTCTCGGCAATCGGGGTACCCTGCCGCATGGTCAGGTGGGTCAAGAAGATCGGCGTGTTCGAATTGGGAAAGAATTGCTGCCGGACCTGTCCAAACCCGACAAAGCACAACACCGTTACGACGACGAGGAGCGTCAGCACCGCCCAACGGAACCGCAATGCGGCGCGCAGCGTCGCGCCATAGATCCGGAAGACCATGCCGCCATATGCATCCCCGGACGCATCTGTGCCGCGTTTGAACACGTAGTGGCCAAGCAAAGGCGTGGCAGTGATCGCCAAGACCCAAGACAGCAGCAGCGAAATGCCGATCACCGCGAAAAGAGAGAAAAGGAACTCTCCGGTCGAGTCCGGCGACAGACCAATCCCAGCAAAGGCCATGATCCCGATCACAGTGGCGCCCAGCAGCGGGATCTGTGTCTTACCCGCGGCCTCCTCCGCCGCATCGCGAGAGCTTTTGCCCCGCAACATCGAGATTTGCATCCCTTCGGCCACGACAATGGCGTTGTCGACCAACATCCCCATCGCGATGATTAACGCGCCCAGCGAAATCCGCTCCATCTCGATGGCGAAAATTGACATGAACAGCAGCGTACCGACGACCGTCAGCAAAAGCGTCGTGCCCACCACGATCGCCGCGCGGGGGCCCATGAACAGCCCCAACACCAGTACCACGATACCGACCGACATCGCCAAGTTGATCAAGAAACCATTTGACGATTCATCCACCACGACATGCTGCTGGTAGATCGGGTGAAGCTCTACGCCATACGGAATTTCGGGCGATAATTCCGCCAAACGTGCATCGACGCGAGCGCCAATTTCCACGATGTTCTCATCGCTTTGTCCAGCAATGCCCAGAGTAAAGGCCTCTTCCCCATTGAAGCGGATGATCTGATCTGGATTGTCCTGCCGCCCTCGGCTGACATCGGCCACATCGATCAGGTTGATCGTATCCCCACCTACACCGATCGTCAGCGATGCAATTTCCACCACTGTGTCAGATCCTTCGGGCGCCTGAATGCGCACCCGTGCGCCGTCATCCAGATCCACCGCGCCGGCCGCGGCAACGCTGTCGGCATTGGCGATGGCTTGCGAGATAGTTTGGGGGTTGATGCCCAGATTTGCGGCAACCACCTGGTTCGGCTCGACAAAAATCGCCTCTTCGGGGAGCCCGGCCACCTCAACATCGGCAACACCATCTATGGCCAGCACCTCACGCCTGAGAAAGGTTGCCAAATCGTGTCGTTCGGCATCGGTCATGCCGGGGGCGGTGATTGCAAAAAAGATGCCGTATACATCACCGAAGCCATCATCGACAAACGGTGTACCGGCGCCTTCGGGCAGATCGCCGCTGATATTGGTGATCCGCTCGCGCAATTCTGTCCAAATGCGCGGCAATTCCTCACCGGAAAAGGTATCCTGAACCTCAACATCCAATCGGGATACGCCGGGCATGTTGCGTGAGGTAACGCGGTTAACCTCCGCCATCCGCTGGATCGCCGCCTCTAACGGTTCAGAGACTTCGATCATCACCTGCTCGGCCGAGGCGCCCGGATATTGCGTGATCACGATAGCTTGCTTGATCGTAAAGGCCGGATCTTCCAGCCGACCAAGCGACATGAACCCCCAGATCCCACCGAAGAGGCAGATCAACATCACAAGCCAGGTCAGGATCGGTTTCTCGATGGAGCCACGCGCGATGGACAATGACCCGACGCTCAATTTGAGAAGCCTTCAAAGCGGCGCACAGTTTGACCATCGTCAATGGCATGCGCCCCGGTGCGCACGATCTCATCGCCAGGCCTTAGGCCTTCGGTCACCTCGATCCTACCGTCACGAGTGGGCGAGACGCTGACCGGCACCTCTTCCACGGTGCCGGTGTTGTCGGTCCCCGGTACAAAGCGCAGCACAGAGGCAGCCCCATCATTCGCGATCCGCAGCGCCGTGGCAGGGATCAGCATCGGCGCGTCGCCTTCGAACAGGGTCGCAAAGACGATCACTGAGCTGCCCGGCAATGCCGCGACGCCGTTGTCGGAGGGAAGGGCAAGGGTCAATCGAAAGCTCTGCCCGACCGACGATGCCTCGGCATTGAATTCGCGTGTTTCCAGCGGATATGTCTGATCGCTGGTGGGAAAGCGCGCCTCCAGGCGGATATCGGCATCCTCGCCTGCCCGCTGAAACAGCACCTCAGGCACGTCGATTTCGATCCGCAGCTCCGACATGTCATGGAGCCGCACCACGGGTGTGCCTTGATTGACGGTTGAAAAATTTGCGACGTTCCGGCTGGCCACCAAAGCGTCGAACGGCGCCATCAGCGTAGCGTTGTCCAAGGCGACCTCGGCATTGCGTAGGGCCACGCTGGCCAACGCAACATCGGTCTCTGCGTCTTGCAATTGCACTTCGGTGACCGAAACCGTCAATTGCTGCAAGCGGGTCAGTGCCCGTTCGGCCTGCTCCAATTGCAATTGCGCCTGCTGCACCTGTAACTCGAACGGTTCCAGATCCAAGCGCGCCACCAGGTCGCCGGCCGGAATAACCTCCCCCTCGGGCGCTGGGAATTCAACGATTTGACCGCCCACTTGAAATGCCAGATCGACGGTCTGCCGTGCGACGACATGGCCAAAAAACTGGCGTGTCACGCCGACCTCGTCGGAAGAAACATCCATCAAAATGGCTGGCCGCGGCGGCGCTTCCTGAGCGGCTACTGGGATCGAAGCCCCGATGCCCAACACCAAAACCAGAACCGCGCGCCCGAATGAAACCATGATCAGTCCCCTTTTCAGGGGAGCAAACATAGCCCCTATGCAATTGCAAGATTCGTTATCGCTTCATCCGCAACGATTGGCCCAGCGCCGAGACGATGGCGTCAGACAGTCTCTAGCGCCACGGCGATCCCCTGCCCGACGCCGATACACATTGTGGCCAGGGCACGCTTGCCGCCATTTAGCTTTAATTCCAACGCCGCACTGCCTGTGATCCGGGCGCCCGACATCCCCAAAGGATGCCCAAGTGCGATGGCACCGCCATTAGGGTTTACACGGGGATCGTCATCGGCAACATCCAGCCCACGCAGCACAGCGAGACCTTGGGCGGCGAACGCCTCGTTCAATTCGATCACATCAAAATCCGCAATCCCAAGGCCGAGCCGCGCCATCAGCTTTTGCGAAGCGGGCAGCGGTCCGATACCCATAATCCGGGGCGCGACCCCGGCAGTAGCGCCGCCCATAATCCGTGCAATCGGGGTCAATCCATGGCGTATCGCGGCGGCCTCGGATGCGATGATCAGCGCTGCCGCGCCGTCATTGACCCCCGATGCGTTGCCAGCCGTCACGCTGCCACCGGATCGGAACGGCGCCCTCAACTTTGCCAACGCCTCCAACGTCGTCTGCGGTCGCGGATGTTCGTCTGCCGTGACCTCAATCGTCTCCCCTTTTCGCTGAGGGATTGAAACCGGCGTAATCTCTCGCGCCAAACGCCCCGTATCCATCGCAGCGCCGGCCTTCTGCTGAGAACGCACCGCAAATGCGTCTTGGTCAGCGCGGCTGATGTCGTAGTCCTCCGCCACATTTTCGGCAGTTTCCGGCATGGAATCGATGCCATATTGCGACTGCATTGTCGGGTTCACGAACCGCCAACCGATCGTCGTGTCAAAGATCTCGGCCTGGCGGGAAAACGCGGCATCGGCCTTGGGCATCACAAACGGCGCGCGCGACATGCTTTCGACACCGCCAGCGATCATAAGATCGGCCTCTCCGGCTTTTATCGCGCGCGCAGCCGCCAGAATGGCATCCATACCCGATCCGCAGAGCCGGTTGATCGTACTGCCCGGAACGGCCTCGGGCAGGCCCGCCAACAGCGCGGACATCCGTGCGACGTTGCGATTGTCTTCGCCCGCTTGGTTGGCGCAGCCATAGAACATGTCATCGACCGCCGCCCAATCGACCTTTGGGTTGCGCGTCATCAATGACCGCAGGGGCACCGCGCCCAGATCATCTGCCCGCACCGGCGCAAGCGCGCCCCCGAACCGCCCGATTGGAGTGCGGATATAGTCGCATATAAAGGCCTCGGTCATTGTGATCCTCCCGTCATTTGGAGGAGCCTAGCAGGCGCGTTTGCCGCTGGGAATGCGTTACAGATCATCTTTTTCGGCCCGATGGACGTAACGTGACAGTCACGCGCTTTGACACCCCGTGCGCCCTGGCCTACCGATTGTGCCATGACATCCCTGGACCCCGACAGGCTGTTGCCGACCGATCCGCGCAGTCGCGCGATTGCACGTGCGCTGTTTGAAACCGTCGAGACACTGCCGATCATCAGTCCGCATGGCCATTGCGACCCGAACTGGTTCGCTGACGATATGCGGTTCCCTGATCCCGCCAGCTTGTTCGTCGTGCCGGATCACTACGTGTTTCGGATGCTGGTCAGCCAAGGCATTCCCCATGCCGATCTGGGCGTTGCCCGCAGGGACGGCGGTCGCGTGGAAACGGATCCTCGGATGATCTGGCGGCGTTTTGCGACACATTTTCATCTGTTTCGTGGAACGCCCTCATCGATGTGGCTGACCCACGCCTTTGAGCACGTCTTTGGGGTGGAGGAGGTTCTGTCCGAGCAAACGGCCGACGCCATCTACGATCACATCGAAACGCGCCTGGCCGATCCCGCATACCGCCCCCGCGCCCTCTTTGATCAATTTCAGATCGCGTGTCTGGCCACCACCGATGGCGCGCTGGATGATCTAAGTGCCCATGGCCGGATCCGGGAAAGCGCATGGTCGGGTCGCATCATCCCAACCTACCGTCCCGATACGATCATCGACCCTGAGACGCCCGATTTCGTGGCCAACCTGCAGACTTTGGCAGAAATAACGGACGAAGACACGACCACATGGGATGGCTACCTCGCCGCCCACCGCAAGCGACGGGCCTATTTCAAGTCAATGGGCGCGACGGCCAGTGACCATGGGCATCCCAAAGCGACCACTGCAAACTTTCCAATAGCTGAGACGAAGGCGCTGTTTGCGAAAGCCTTGCTGGGCGAGTGCAATGCGGTTGAAGCCGATCTGTTCCGTGGGCAGATGCTAACCGAAATGGCACGGATGTCGTTGGATGATGGGCTGGTGCTACAACTCCATGCAGGATCACACCGCAACCATTCCGCGCCCGTTCTCGCCATGCATGGGCGCGACGCCGGGTTCGATATCCCAACCCGCACCGATTATGTCCTGTCGCTGCAACCGATGCTGGACGCTGTCGGGATGGAACCGAACCTGACTATCATTCTCTTCACGCTGGACGAGACCGCCTATTCGCGGGAACTTGCCCCGCTTGCCGGTGCCTATCCGGCCCTGAAACTTGGGCCGCCCTGGTGGTTCCACGACAGCTATGAAGGCATTCAGCGTTTCCGCCGCGCCACGACGGAGACCTGCGGCTTCTACAATACGGTCGGTTTCAACGATGATACCCGCGCCTTTTGTTCGATCCCCGCCCGCCATGACGTATCGCGGCGGGTCGATTGCGCCTATCTGGCCGACTTGGTGGCAACAGGCCGTTTGGCGGAAAACGACGCGTTTGAATTGGCGCACGATCTGACCCTAACCCTGCCGCAACAGGCCTATAATCTATGAGCTACCCGAGGCTGATGCGCACCGCGCCCGCCCCGCGGCCAGGCATTGTCCATCTGGGCCCGGGTGCGTTTTTCCGCGCTTTCAATGCCCCCTTCACACAAGATGCAATGGACGCATCGGGCGGCGATTGGGGGATCATCGCCGTGGCTCTGCGCAGCGGAACGGCACGGAATCAACTAAAACCGCAAGGCTGCGCATATACCGCCATCGCGCTAACAGCAGAGGGCCTCGAACATCGGGTCATCAACGCAATTTCCGACATCCTGGTTGCGTCCGAGGATCCGGAGGCGATTCTACAGCAGATGGCCGATCCGCACATTCGCATCGTGTCGCTGACCATCACGGAGAAGGGCTACCCAGCGAATGCACAGGGCGAGCTCGCACTGGAGGATCCTGAGATTGCCCGTGATCTGGCGCGATCAGAAGCGCCGCGATCAGCTATCGGATATATCGTAGCCGCTTTGGATCGCCGCCGCCGAGCTGGTCTGCGTCCCTTTACCATCCTGCCTTGCGATAACTTGCCCGATAACGGGGCGTTGATACGCCGTTTGGTCCTAGATTTCGCCGCCGAACAGGACCCCGACCTGGCCAATTGGATCGCTCGCGAAGCACGGTTTCCAGCCACCATGGTCGACCGCATTGCGCCCGCCACAACCCCGGCAGATATCGCCGCATTGGCTGATGCAACCGGCATGCAAGATGCGGCCTGCGTGGTGCATGAACCGTTCCGCCAATGGGTCATCGAAGACAATTTCGTGGATGGTGCACGCCCGGATTGGGCGGCAGCGGGTGCCGAGATGGCGGGCTCGGTCCATCTGCATGAGGCAATGAAGCTGCGCTGCCTGAACGGCAGCCATTCCGCGCTGGCCTATCTGGGGTATCTCGCCGGGCATGAGACAGTCTTTGATGCCGTCTCCGATCCGGCCTTGGCCGAGTTTTGCAAACGCCTTTGGCAAGTTGAGATCGTGCCAACGCTCGCTGCGCCCGAGGGGACCGACCTGATGGCCTATTGCGTCGATCTGATGACGCGCTTTCGCAACCCGAGCATTCAGCACCGCACCTGGCAGATCGCTATGGACGGTTCCAAGAAATTGCCGCAGCGCCTATTGGGGACCGCCGCAGACAACCTGGGCGCAGGACGGGATATCGATTGCGTTGCAACAGCGGTTGCAGCTTGGATGATCTATGTAGGGGGAGCAGATTTGAGCGGTCAGCTGATCGATGTGCGCGACCCACAAGCCACCGCTTTGCGCCAGGCCCATGACGGGCCAGATCCTGTCGAAGCTATCTTGGCTTTTGACAACATTTTTGCGTCTGACCTTGCCGCGTCCGATATGTTCCACAGCAAAGTCGCGCACGCCTATCAGACGATCCGCGAGCATGGCGTCCACGCAGCTCTTTAGCCCGCCGTGACCGCATCCCCGACCTGAAAATGATCGAGCAAATCGCCATCCCCTGCGACCAATAGCTTACCCCGGCGCAAGGTTGGCGCGTAGTCCCCGTGACCCACAACGCGCACGCTCGCACCGGCCTCTTGCGCCACCAAAGCGCCCGCCGCGTGGTCCCAAGGAAACAGGTTCTCGCCGCCGGCGACCACAAAATCGGCGCGCCCCAAGGCAAGGGTGCGGTATTCATGACACGAGCAGCGGATCACGCGAACATGGCCAAACGCATCGTAGCGCGCGATCTCTGACTTTCGGTCCTCTTTGTCCCAAAACCCGACGGCGGCAAAACCCTCAGCTTGGGCGGGATCGGCAACCTTGCGCACATGCAAGGGACGCGGCGCCATGCCTGGCCGCTGATACCAGGCGCCCTGACCCTTCACCGCAGCCACCCAATCGTCCAAGACCGGATCATACAACAATCCAGCATGCGTTACGCCGTCCCGGACCAGTGCAATAATGACCCCGAAGGTCGCGATGCCCGAAGCAAAATTCACCGTGCCATCGACCGGATCGATAATGACGCAGCGCGATGCATCCCCGAGCCGATCCAATAGCGACGGATTATCCGACACAGCCTCTTCGCCGATCACTTGCGTCTCGGGCCACCGATGGGTGACGGCGGCGGTCAGATCGGCTTCCGCCTCTTGATCTGCGACGGTGACCAGATCTTGATCGTCAGCCTTTGTCAGAACCTCAGCCGCAGAAAGGTTGCGGAACCGGGGCAGGATCTGTTGCGCTGCAACATGGCGGGTAATGGCGATCAGCGCGTCCAGATCGGCGGCATCTTGGCTGCTCATGGGCGCGTCAACAGAGCGCGCGGCTCAAAATGATGCATATCCTCGAAGTCGCAGAATTCCATCGGCCCGATCCCAATATCGCTAGTCGCCATCTCGGCTACGAATTGGCCGTAGCAATCTGCAGCGTGGGCTTCAACCGCAGCCGCCTCCTCCGCCGTCAGCCAACGCAGCAAATAGGCCAGCGTGATATGCTGGCGATAGCTGTCGAAATTTCGCCCGTTGAGCCGTGTCGCCGAACGCACGGCCACACGTGTGTCGGCGATCGCGACGGTTTCAGCGGCATCCGCACCGGTGACCACCAGGCTATGTCCGGCAAACAAAGTGACGGGACTGATACGGAACGACTGACGCCAGGATTGGTTCGACAACCGGCCCAATAGGATCTCGCTGACCTTATCGCGCGGCGTGTCTTTCGAAATATCTGCGGGCCAATCGGGCGGGCTATCGCTGGGCCCCGATATTCCATCGAACACCGTCATGTGCAGGCTGGCTTGGGGAAGAAAGGTAAATGCCTCGGCCAAGGGCCCCTGCTTTAAGCGATCCTGCAGCCGAACAAGCGCATCAAAGGCGCCGGAATCTTGGTTGATATGGCACAGGACCGTGTTGCCCGGATAAGGCAACGGTACGCCGGTGGGTTGGAATTTGCCGCCCAATCCAGGCTCGGTCACCGCAGGAGGGCGCGGCACATCTGTATGAGCCCCGGTCAAATAGGTCACCGGATCGAGGTTTTGGGAAGCAATCATCGCAATTTCCTTCTTCGCGCCTCGACTAAAGGGCAAATGTGATGGGTCGATGACACGTCGTGTGCAACCATGGTTTGTGGCAGCACGCCTTCATGCCATTCCCACCACACCGCTTAACGTCTTTTTTCTTGGTGTGATCCGGCCCTATGGGTATCGTCTGGTGTGCGAATGTGAAGAGCGCACGGGGAGGATTAGGGAGGAATTTGTGATGTGCGAAGTTTTCGCCGGACAAGACCCAGACCAATATGCAACGACAACCAGACGACTTCGGATCAACGGCCACGGCACGAGCATCCGGTTGGAAAACGCATTTTGGGACATTCTGGACGAGATTGCAGCAGCCGATGGGGTCACGACGCCGGCCTTCATCTCTACCCTGCATGCCGAAGTGATCGAGCTACGTGGAGAGCCCGAGAATTTCACATCGCTTTTGCGGACGGCCTGCACGGTATTCTTAGACAACAAGTCAAAGACTACGACGGATTTGATCGCCGCTGAATAACGGAAGACAAGATTTATAGCTCGGTAGTAACGCATTACTACCCGGGCCGGTATTGCCCTGGCGTAGCCTGTTGGAAGCGAACTGCAACCAATATGGGAGGGCGCCTTGGCCAAGGCAATTCACAGCATGATCCGGGTTCTGGACGAAGCCCGGTCAATCGATTTTTATAGCCAAGCCTTCGGCCTGCAGGTGGCAGACAGGTTAGATTTTCCCGACTTCACGCTCATCTATCTGAGCAATCCCGAAACGGAATTCGAGCTTGAGCTGACCGTCAACAAGGACCAGTCCGAGCCCTATGACCTTGGCAATGGCTACGGTCATCTCGCGGTTTCCGTTGAGGATGTGGATGCCGAACATGCCCGGTTTGAAGCGACCGGGCTGAACCCACGAAAACTAGTCGAATTTGCACCCGCGGGAGAGGTCGTCGCGAAATTCTTCTTCGTGGTCGATCCTGACGGCTATCAGATCGAAGTTCTACAGCGAGGTGGCCGCTTCAAGTGACTTTGCTTCCGCGAAAGGCAGCATTCGCAACCAAAACAGGGAGGAAAACATGACCACAACTCAAAGCCCACGCGGCTTAACCCGACGGGAACTTTTGTCACGCGCCAGCGCGGCGGGTGTTTTCGTGATCGGATCTGGATTCATCGCGGCGCCTAACGCCGCCTGGGCCCAGGAAACAGCACATCTGGAGGCCCGTACGTTCGCGACGCTGGTTCAGATGGCGCGCGATATCTACCCCCACGATCATGTCCCTGACGAACACTATGTCATGGCCGTGCAAGGCTACGATTCAGCGGATGCAGCGGGCGGGGTCGAGGCGGGTATCGCGGCACTCGATGCGGCTGCGCAAGGGCGCGGCTTTGCCAGCTATCTGGAGACGGGCTGGGAACGGGACCGTGTCGATATCCTACGCGGGATTGAGGATAGCACATTTTTCCAACAGATCCGCGGGGGCTTGGTGACGGGCCTCTATAACCAGCAAGCCGTGTGGCCGCTCTTTGGCTACGAGGGCGAGAGCTTCAGTCAGGGCGGTTACGTCGACCGCGGCTTTGACGACATCAATTGGCTTTGATCTGGGGGAGGACACGAACATGACAGCACCATTTGAGTTAACCGACGACAGCGTCGTCGTGATCATCGGCACCGGTGCCGGTGGGGGCGTTCTTGCCAACGAACTGGCCCAACGCGGTGTCAGTGTCGTCGCGCTTGAAGCTGGCGGGCGGTATCTGCCCGACGATTACGTCAACGACGAATGGGAAAGCTTCGGACAACTGGCCTGGACCGACGCCCGCACAACCAGCGGTGATTGGCGGGTGGCGAACGACTTTTCCGGGTTGCCAGCCTGGATCGTAAAGGCCGTTGGCGGCACGACAACCCACTGGGCGGGGGCGTCGCTGAGGTTCCAGGATCACGAATGGAAGGCCGCCACGACCTATGGCCGCGTGCAAGGCGCCAACCTGTTGGATTGGCCCATTGATGGCGCGGAAATGGCGCCTTGGTATACCTTGGCCGAAGACAAGTTGGGGGTCACGCGTACCAATGGCCGGGAAGGTCTGCCAGGCAACAACAACTACAAGGTGTTCGAGGTCGGAGCCCGTGCGCTGGGCTATGAGCAAGTCCATACGGGTCGTATGGCGATCAATTCCGCCGACTACGATGGTCGGCCGGCCTGTCAACAGACGGGCTTCTGTTTCCAGGGCTGCAAATGGGGCGCGAAATGGTCATCGGCTTATACCGACATCCCCAATGGCGAGGCGACCGGCAATCTTGAGGTCCGTGAAAACGCCCATGTGGCGCGGATCTTGCACAATGACGAAGGCTTGGTGACCGGGGTCGAATATTTCGACGCCGACGGAAACACGCAGTTCCAGGCCGCGCGGATTGTCTGCGTGGCGGGCAATTCGTTTGAAAGCCCGCGGCTGTTGCTGAACTCCGCCTCTTCGATGTTTCCCGACGGCCTTGCGAATTCGTCTGGTCAGGTTGGGCGAAACTACATGCGTCACATGACGGGCTCGGTCTATGCTGTGTTTGACCAACCGGTTCGCATGTGGCGGGGCACAACGATGGCCGGGATTATCCAAGACGAGTCCCGCCACGATCCCTCGCGCGGATTTGTCGGCGGTTATGAGCTTGAGACGTTGGCGCTTGGCCTGCCCTTCATGGCCGCGTTCCTTGATCCGGGCGCGTGGGGTCGGGAATTCACGACCGCTCTGGACGGGTATGAAAACATGGCTGGCATGTGGATCGTCGGCGAGGACATGCCACAGGAAACCAATCGGGTGACGCTGAACCACGACGTCACGGATCAGCATGGTTTGCCTGTAGTGAATGTGCATTTTGACGATCACCCCAATGACATCGCCATGCGCAACCATGCCTATGGGCAAGGTCAGGCGGTCTATGATGCGGTGGGCGCCACGCGCACGTTTCCGACACCACCCTACCCCTCAACCCACAATCTGGGTACCAACCGCATGTCCGAAAACCCCCGAGATGGCGTGGTAAACCGCTGGGGACAGACCCACGATGTGGCAAACCTGTTCGTGTCAGATGGCTCGCAATTCACCACGGGCGCGGCGGAAAACCCGACGCTGACCATCGTGGCGCTGGCGATCCGGCAGGCGGATCACATCGCGTCAGAGATGTCGGCTGGCAACCTCTGACCAACCTGAGATTAGCGATTGCCGCATCTTGCATGTGGCAATCGCAACCTCCGTCGACATTGGCCACTACAAAGCTAAACTGAGCGCGAGAGACCAGATTGAAGGTGCGCGCGATGGGGATGCTGATCAACGGGGAATGGCACGCGGATGCCGACCGCTCGATGATTGATGGCACCTATCGGCGCGAAGCGAGCGCCTTAACGACTTCACTCAACGCGGAAATTCTGCAGGCACTCGCGCATGATCGCGACCGGTTCTATCTTATCGCATCCGCAAGCTGCCCATGGTCACATGGCGCCGTCATCGCTTTGGTTTTGGGACAACTTGGCGAGACAATTGGCATTCAATGGGCGGGTGGGCCGCGGATCGAGGGATACGGATTAAAGCCGCAGGGCCCATTGGCCGAGAGCCTTCCGTTTCAGCATTTGCATCAATTCTACACCGCGACAGATCCAGACTATACGGGCCGCGCAACGGTGCCGGTTCTATGGGATGCCAAACAGGGCAAGGTACTGTCGAACGCCTCAGAAGATATCATCGCCGCCTTCGATACAGCCGGACAGGGGCCCGATTTGCTGCTACCCGACCAATGCGAGGCGATCAAAGCCCTGACGAAAAGCATCTTCGATGGCCTGTCCAATGCCGTTTACCGCGCAGGCAAGGCCGAGCGTCAGGAGGAATATGACGACGCTGTCGACAGCGTTTTCCGCACCATGGATCTGCTGGAACACCGCTTGGCAGATCAGATCTTCCTCTTTGGCGATAGCCTCACGCAGGCCGATATCCGTTTGTTTGCAACATTAGTCCGGTTCGACACGGTCTATGCCACGCATTTTCGATGCACTCGGAAGCGGTTGGTGGACTACCCCAATCTCTGGCGCTTTACGCGCCGCATTTATCAGATGCCCGGCATCGCGGAGACCGTGGATTTTGACGAAATCCGCTATGGCTATTACGTCAATGACGGAAGTCACAATCCGCACAACATCATCGGGCAGCAACCGCAGATCGATTGGTATGATCGTGAGGGGCTCGACGCATAGGCGACGCCCGCGCGCAAGATCAGAGCGCTGTCCAAAGCCCATCCGCCTTGGATGACTTCAAACACGCAGCAATGAACCGCATTCCCGCAACGCCCTCTTCGATGCCATTCACATGATGATCCGCTGGCAGCGTCCCACCGGTTTCTGTAGCCAAGATAGCATCCGCCGCCTCGCTGTAGATCGTGGCAAAGCCTTCCAGATAGCCCTCGGGGTGACCTGCTGGCACGCGGCTAACCCGGTTGGCGACATCTGCGGCACCAGATCCTGATCGCGTCAAAAGCTGCGGCGGCTGGCCTAGCCTTGTGAACCAGAGCTTATTCGGCTCTTCCTGATGCCAGCGCAAACCCGCCTTGTCGCCGTAAATCCGCAGCGATAGGCCGTTTTCGTGGCCGATGGCCACCTGAGACGCCCAAAGCGTGCCGCGTGCACCGCCGGAGAAACGCAACGTGGCATGGACGTTGTCATCAATAATCCGGCCCGACACCAGGCTGCCCACATCGGCAGCAACCTGTGCCACTGATTGCCCGGCCACGAAACAAGCCAGGTTATGGGCATGGGTGCCAATATCGCCCAGCGCCCCGGCACCAGCTTGCTCCGGGTCCAATCGCCAAGCGGCTTGTTTCTGGTCGGGCGCGGGTGTTTCAGCCAGCCAATCCTGCAGATATTCCGCGTTGATCAATCGAAGCGTCCCAAGCTCTCCGGCTGCAACCATCGCTCGGGCCTGCCGGATCATCGGATAACCGGTGTAGTTGTGGGTCAGAACGAACAGGCTGTCGTTCTGGCGCACAAGTTCGGCCAAGACGTAGGCCTCGTCCAGCGTCGCGGTCAGGGGCTTGTCGCAGATCACATGGATGCCCGCGCGCAAAAAGGCTTCCGCGACTGGCGCATGCAGGTTGTTAGGGGTGACGATGGCAACCGCCTGGATGCCATCCTCGCGCGCCGCCTCTGCCTCGGCCATTTCGATGTAGGCGCCGTAACTGCGCGGCAGGCCAATTTCATCCGCGGATGCCCTCGCCCGCGCCGGATCTGACGAAAGCGCGCCCGCGACCAAGTCAAACCGATCATCAATACGCGCGGCAATCCTGTGCACGGCACCGATAAAGGCGCCCTGCCCGCCGCCGACCATTCCCAAGCGGATCCGAGGGGTCATGATTTGATACCCAACATCTGATGCAACTGCGCCTGATCGGCGGCGCCGCCCGCGAAGTCATCGAACGCCTTCTCGGTCAGTGGAATGATGTGATCGCGGATAAACGGAGCGCCCTCAGCAGCGCCCACTTCAGGCGATTTCAAGCAGCATTCCCATTCCAACACGGCCCATCCGTCAAATCCGTGGGTCGCAAGGCGCGAAAAGATGCCTTTGAAATCCACTTGACCATCACCCAGCGACCGGAACCGCCCAGCGCGCTGGGTCCAGGGTTGGTACCCGGAATAGACGCCTTGCCGACCGTCGGGATTGAACTCTGCATCCTTGACGTGAAACGCGCTGATCCGTTCGTGATAGATGTCGATGAAAGACAGGTAATCGAGTTGTTGCAGCAAGAAATGCGACGGATCGTAGTTGATCCGGCACCGCGCATGGCCGCTCACAGCCTCCAAAAACATCTCGAACGTGGCGCCATCGAAGACATCTTCGCCGGGATGGATCTCGTATCCGATATCCACACCGGCATCGTCATACGCGTTCAGGATGGGTGTCCAACGCCGCCCCAGTTCAGCAAATGCTTCTTCGATCAGCCCCTCCGGGCGTTGCGGCCAGGGATAGAGGAAGGGGAAGGCGAGCGACCCGGTAAACGATACCGATCCGCCAAGCCCCAACCGCGCGCTGGCCTTTGCGGCCAGCATCATCTGGTCGACGGCCCATTCCTGCCGCGCCTGCGGGTTGCCCTTGACCTTGTCTGGCGCGAAGGCGTCGAAGGCCGCATCATAGGCCGGGTTCACCGCAACCAATTGGCCCTGCAAATGGGTCGACAGCTCGGTGATCTCGACACCCGCATCGGCGCAGATCCCTTTGATCTCGTCGCAATAGGTGTCGCTATTAGCGGCGCGTTCCAAATCGAACAGACGCGCATCAAAGGTCGGGATTTGTACGCCTTTATAGCCCAGCGAGGCCACCCATTTCGTGATGCCAGGCAGCGAATTATAGGGCGCATCATCCCCTGCGAATTGCGCAAGAAAAATCGCGGGGCCCTTCATCGTTTTGGATGCCATGGATGCCTCTCCCTCAACACATCAGCGCGCGTGCGTCGACCGCATCAAGCGGCGCGGGCCTGTCACATGTCGTTGAAAGCGTAACGGGATGGCCCGTTTCACCTGCCTTCAAAATGCCTGTCATCACGTCAACGATGTGATGGGCGAACGCCGCCGAACAGCGGTGATCGCGCCCGTCCTGAATGGCCAAGGCCATATCGGCCAATCCTGCCGCGCGATAATTGGCGTGTTCATTGGATGCTCCAAAATTCGGAACTGAGAATGGATGGTCCCAATTCGGCACCGGAACCGCGTCGCCGCCTTTGGTCAGCCGCACGTCCCCGCCAAAGAAGTTGGGGTCCGGCACCGACATCATGCCATCCGCGCCGTAAAGCTCCATTCGCGGGAGGTCATGGGCCCACACATCCCAACTGGCGATCAAGGTGATTGCAGCTCCGGTATGAAACTCCAGCAACGCGTGGATCGTGGTGGGCGTTTTGACCGGAACAATCTCGCCCGCACGCGGACCCGAGCCGATTGTCCGTGTCGCCTGTGGGGTCGCCGTGAGGGCTTGGACCGATTTCACCGGGCCGATCAATTGCACCAGATTCGAGATGTAGTAAGGCCCGATATCAAGAACGGGACCGGCCCCGGGCAGAAAGAAGAAATCCGGGTTCGGGTGCCACGATTCCATCCCGCGGCTTTGAACGCTGGCAATACCCGAAGTGACCTGCCCAATGGCCCCCTCATCGATGATATGTCGCGCAAGTTGATGGGATCCGCCCAAAAACGTATCGGGCGCCGAGCCCACGCGCAGCGCCGCCGCATCGGCCTTGGCAACAAGTGCCGCACCTTCCTCCGCGCTCAAGACGAAGGGCTTTTCGGAATAGACATGCTTGCCCGCATCCAACACCGCCGAACTGACGCCATGATGTGCGGCGGGTATGGTGAGATTGACAACTATATCGATGTCGTCACGGGCCAGCAGATCGTCGACACTGGTCGCAGCAATACCAAATTCGTCGGCGCGTGCTTGGGCGGCCTCCAGGTTCAGGTCGGCGCAGGCCCGGATCTCGATCCCCCGAAACATCGGGCCCAATTGCATGTAGGCCGCCGAGATGTTGCCGCATCCAATGATGCCGACACCCAATCGTTCAGTCATGGCGCGATCTCCCTAATAGGTTTTGAAGGATTGGATGGATGTCGTTGCGAAGCGGGTCGCATCGGAAGGATTGTCATGTTCCATGACCATCAAGGCATTCGGCGCGATCTCCCGCACCTTTTGGGTCAGCGTTGGCCAATCCACCGTGCCCTCGCCGACATCGGCCCACCCATCTTCGTCGACCTTTTCGCCATCGGGCGCGATGTCTTTGACGTGAACCGCGGTCAGCCGAGACCCGTAACGCTGAAGCCAGGCCATCGGATCCGCGCCACCTTGAATGACCCAGGCCAAATCGCCTTCCCAACCGATATCGGGGGCCTCATCCAAGATGACCCCCAGCGGAATTGAACCGTCGGAGAGCGGCTCCAACTCAAAATCGTGGTTGTGCCAGCCAAAGCTCAACCCTTCCGCACTGAGCCGCGCATCAATGGCCGTGAGACGTCGCGCGAATGCAGCGTAGCCAGGACCATCGCTCGGTCGAGCCTCGGCAGCAAGGAATGGCGCGTAGATCCGTGTGATCCCAAGTGCGCGGGCGATCATCAGGGCACTCTCGACATCGGTTTCCAGCATATCGACGCTGAAATGCCCCGACGGCATGGTCAGCCCCGCCTCATCCATCACCGCGCGGAAAGCCTTTGGGTCGTCATAGACGCCGCCATAACCTTCGACCTGGTTGTATCCAAGCCGCGCAAGCTCGGCCAGAAAGTCGATCTGCGAGGCGACATTGCGCGAACTATAGAGCTGAAACGAGATATCCATGGAATGTCCTTTGATCCGCCATCACAGGCGAGTTTCAGTTGCCACATCGAACAGTGAGGCATGGGCGATATCGAAGCCAACCTTCAGACGTGCACCAGCCTCGATCTGAGTTTGCCCCTCCATGCGGATGCGCCAGGGCTCACCGGCAAAAGTGCTCCAGACCAAGGTGTCTGAGCCCATCGGTTCGACCAATTCCACCGTAAGTTCCGTGCGATACCCACAGGTTTCGGCGTCGATGCCGGTGCGCACATGTTCAGGGCGTAGACCAAACCATGCAGCCCCTTGGGTGGGTGTGTCGAACTCATAGGTGCTTAGCGGGATAGTGACATCCCCGACCGAAAACACCGGGTTGTCCCCATGAGTGACCTCGCCTTGGAGGAAATTCATGGCTGGCGATCCGATAAACCCCGCCACATATTTGTTTTGCGGTTTCGCGTAGATCTTATTCGGCGCGTCAAGTTGTTGGATGACCCCGTCTTTCATGATCGCGATCCGGTCGGCCAGCGTCATCGCCTCGACCTGATCATGGGTCACGTAGATCATCGTGTTGCCGAGTTGCTGGTGTAGGCGCTTTAACTCAACCCGCAAATCGGTGCGCAGCTTCGCGTCCAGGTTCGACAACGGCTCATCAAACAGGAACACATCCACATCGCGCACCAAGGCGCGGCCGATGGCCACCCTTTGTCGCTGTCCGCCCGACAACGCGCCGGGTTTGCGTTTCAGCAGGGGCTCAATTTGTAGGATTTTGGCCGCCCGGGCCACACGTTTGGCGATTTCGGCCTTGGGCATACGTTGATTTTTCAGGCCAAATGACAGGTTTCCCTCAACGGTCATCTGGGGGTAGAGTGCGTAGCTCTGGAACACCATGCCGATGCCCCGCTCGCTCGGCTCGGCCCAGGTGACGTTCTTTCCGTTGATGAAGATCTGACCGTCGCTTACCTCAAGCAAGCCCGCGATGCAGTTCAGCAAAGTGGATTTGCCGCAACCTGATGATCCCAGCAGGACCAAAAACTCCCCTTGTCCGATATCGAGGTTAAGGTTTTTAAGAACCTCAAAGGCCCCGAAGGAAAGGTCCAGGCCCCGGATTTCAACGGAATGCATATCGGTATCTCCTGCGGGCTGATCATGGCCCAAGTCGTGGGCGCCCTGAGCGCGCCAATCGGGCCGGTCGGCCTGCGAGGTGAGTGTATCTTTCATCCTTTGACCGCCCCGGCTGCGATCCCACGCACAAACAGCTTGCCCGAGATGAAATAAATGGTCAGGGGCACCAGCCCGGTCAAAAGCGTTGCGGCCATGTTCACATTGTATTCGCGCACGCCCTGCACCGAGTTGACGATGTTGTTGAGCTGCACCGTCATCGGATAAGTCTCAGGCCGGGTATAGATCACGCCAAACAGGAAATCGTTCCAGATCCCGGTGACTTGTAGGATGATCGCCACCACAAAGATCGGCAGGGCCATGGGCAGGAAGATCTGGAAATAGATGCCCCAGAACCCAGCCCCATCCACCCGTGCGGCCTTGAACAGCTCTTCGGGGATGGAGACGAAGTAATTGCGAAACAGCAGCGTCAGGATCGGCATTCCGAAGACCGTGTGCACAAGCACCAGCCCGCCCAGATCGCCCATCAAGCCAATCTCGCGCAGCATAATCACAATCGGGTAGATCATCGTTTGGTAGGGGATGAAGGCGCCGATAATCAGGATCGTGAAGAACAGCTCAGACCCTTTGAAACGCCACCGCGCCAGCGCATAGCCATTCACGCTGGCCACCGCGATTGACAGCGTGACGGAGGGCAGCAGGATCTGCACCGAATTCCAGAACCCGCGACTCAGCCCGTCACAATTGATGCCGGTGCACGCCTCGGCCCAAGCCTTGACCCAAGGGGCGAAGGTGATCTCCACCGGGGGCGCGAAGACGTTGCCCAGCCGGATTTCTGGCATGCCTTTCAGGGAGGTCACCACCATCACATAGAGCGGTAGCAGGTAGTAGAGCGAGAACACCAAAAGCGTGCCGTAGACGATGATATTGGCCCGCGACAGACGACGGCGCGGCTTTGGGCCCGCTGGCCCGCTGCGCAGCGCTCTGTCATTGCTGAGGGAAGAGGCGGTCAAATCAGCCACGGGATTTCCCTCCGAATTCCAGATAGGCCCAAGGGATCAGGATGATGGCCACGGACAGCAGCATCATGGTGGATGCGGCAAAGCCCTGTCCCAAGTTTTGCGCGCGGAACATGTAATCAATGACGTATTTCGCGGGCACTTCCGACGAGATACCTGGCCCGCCGCTGGTTTGTGCGACAATCAGATCGTAAAGCTTCACAATCCCTGACGCGATGATGACCAAGGCGGTCGTAAACACACCCCGCATCATCGGGATGATCACAACCAAATAGGTCTTCACTGTTCCAATGCCGTCGACGCGGGCGGCCTTCCAGATGTCTTCATCGATCCCGCGCAGGCCCGCGAGCATAAGAACCATCACAAGGCCGGAGCCCTGCCAAATCCCGGCAATCAATACGCCATAAATGACGATGTCAGGATTGTTCAGCGGATCGAAGGCGAAGCTTTCCCAACCCCAGGACCGGACGACGTGTTGAATGCCAAATTCGGGGTTCAGGATCCACTGCCAAGCCAACCCCGTCACCACGAAGGACAGCGCAAACGGGTAGAGAAAGATCGTGCGAAACAGCGCCTCACCGCGGATTTTCCGATCCAAAAGCGCGGCCAACGTAAAACCGATCACCAGCGTCAGCACCAGCGAACAAACTCCATAGATCAGCAGGTTCTCAATCGAGATCAGCCAACGGCGCGTCTCCCACAGCCGTTCATATTGATCGAAACCTACAAATTCCAAACGCGGCAGCAGGCGTGAATTGGTGAAGGAATGCACAACAGTCCACGTGGTCCCGCCGACAAAAACCACGAGTGCGGTCAGGATCATCGGGATCGATGCGATCTTGGCATTCAGATTTCGAAACAGCCGGTTGGGCCGTTTAGCATCCGCCATGGGTGGCATCCTTTAGAGAAAAGGTGGTCGGAGCCGCTGGGAGGAAACGGCTCCGACCAAGTCAGGCTCTTAACGATCAATCGGCGCTTGCGATGATCTCAACGTACCGAGCCTGGGCGTCTTCGGCGCTCATATCCGAGGACCAGAATTCAGCCATCAGATCTTCGATCTGTGACGTGGTATCCTGGGTCAGGTTCATGTCGCTGGATGGCAGGACACCGCCCTCGGCCAGGATCTCCAAGCCTTGCTGCATGCACGCATTAGCCGCCGATAGATCGACATCACCGCGCACCGGCAGCGATCCTTTCAGCAGGTTGAACGCAACCTGTACATCCGGTGAAATCAGCGTCGAGGCCAAGGCCAACTGAGCTTCACGCGTCTCTTCATCATCGATCAGTGGGAAATAGAAAGCGTCGCCACCCGTATCGAGCACGCGGTTGACGCCCAGACCCGGCAAACAAGTGTAGTCTTCGCCTGCAACTTGGCCCGCGATCTGAAACTCGCCTTGAGCCCAGTCGCCCATGATCTGCCCACCGGCCGTGCCGGTAATCACCATATTGGTGGCAAGGTTCCAATCCTGCACGTTGGAATTGGCGGCCAGTTCACGTGCCGTCGCAACCCCTTCGAACACGGCGGCAAATTCGGGGCCTGCCGCGACATCTGCGTTCCGATTCACCAGCACATCGCGCCACACATCGGTTCCCGCAAGGGCCACGGCCAACACGTCAAACGCGCCGATCTGTTGCCAGCTTTGCTGCCCCATGGCGAGCGGCAGGATCCCTGCCTCTTCCAACGCAGGGGCGGAGGCCACGAATTCATTCCAATCGGACGGCACATCAAGGCCAGCGGTTTCATACGCATCATGGCTCAGCCACAGCCACTGCCAGGAATGGATGTTGACCGGCACGCAATAGATGCGGCCTTCATAGGTGCAGGCATCCAGCAGCGAGGATGGATTGACGAGATCGCGCCAGCCTTGCTCTTCAGCCAATTCTGTCAGGTCGGTCATCAAGCCCGCTTGGATCAACTCCTCAGCCTGACGGCCGTGATTGAGCTGCGTGGCGCCCATTGGGTCCCCGCCGATGATCCGCGAAATGATGATCGGGCGGGCGGTCGAGCCGGACCCGGCGATCGCACCATCAACCCATTCATGCGCGGTGTTCTCATTAAAGGCATTGGCCAATTCCGCAACGGCAGCGGCTTCGCCGCCCGACGTCCACCAATGCGTCACTTCCAGTTCAGTCGCGGTACCAACACTCGGCGCAACCAATGCAGTCGTCAGGCTCAAGGCCAGGGCTGTTTTGTTCATTTTGTCCTCCCATATCCACGCAGTTCGCGTGACTTTTGCAATCGATTTCAAAGCTCGGCGTGAGCAATTTGCAAACGATTACAAATAAGCTTTGCGTCAAACCTTGTATCTGTCAAGATTTTTTGTAATCCTTTTCAAAAGAGGATTTAATGACTACGAAAACCGCTACAATTCAAGATGTTGCGCGCCGCGCACGCGTATCAACGGCGACGGTGTCACGGGCGTTGTCCGCGCCGGATTCGGTCTCCGAGCGCAAACGTGTTGCGGTTATGGAGGCGATTGAAAGCACGGGCTACCGGGTCAACCGCGCCGCTCGGAACCTGCGCACGCAGCGGTCAAACACGATTCTGACCCTTCTGCCGACCTTGGGGAATCCGTTCTTTTCAAAAGTGCTCAAAGGCATCGAAAATATCCTGACTCCGGCGGGCCAATCACTGATCGTCGCCGAAACACAGCAGATCCAGGCGGCTGGCGACGGTTTGCTGAGCTATCTAAACGATCGCCGCGCGGATGGTGTCATTGTCTTGGACGGCGCCATCCCAAAGCAGTTCCTGGATGATCTTGAAGGCACCCCCCATGCGGCCAAGGTGGTCTTTGCCTGCGAATGGCATGAGCGGGCCGAAACCCCATCCGTCCGCTCGGCAAACAAAGCCGGTGCGCGAATGGCGATGACACATCTGCACGATTTTGGGCATCAGCGGATCGCCCATGTAACCGGACCCGCTGGAAATGTGCTGACCGATGCGCGCCGTGAGGCGTATCTGGCCTTTTGTGAAGCCCACGAACTGCAGCCTATCCTTATTGAAGGATCGTTTTCGGTTGAGGCCGGTGTAGCTGCCGCAGCCACCGTCCTCAACTTGCCAACGCGGCCCAGCGCTGTGTTTTGCGCCTCGGATGAAATTGCGTTCGGGTTGATATCGGCGCTGACGAAAGCCGGACTGACTGTGCCCACCGATATCTCGGTTCTTGGCTTTGATGATATTGAAATGAGTGAGCATTTTTTGCCCCCGCTTAGCTCGGTGCGGCAGGACCGTATTTCCCTGGGGGCCGAGGCGGCGCAGCTGTTGCTGAACCAAATCGGGCGCGGAACGCAGTCAAAGGAACGGGACCGGCATGTGGTCGTTCCAGTCAGCCTCATCGCCCGCGATAGCAGCGGACCCGCACCCTAGGGTTGCGGCACCTGAAGACTGGCACGCAGGCCGGCGAGTGCTAAAACGAGTTCATGACGTATAGCAGCCTGCCCCATTTCCCGCTGAAAAGTGGCCGCGCCCACGAGGTCTGCGGCGCCGGTGCGTTTGTGTTTGCCTTTGCCCTGGCCGCACATAAAGGCGGAAAAATCATCTGGGTGCGCGAAGGCTGGGAGCCCACCCAGATCAACCCCAATGGCAGCATCGCCTTTGTTGACCCGGCGGACCTGATCATTTGCCAGACAAAGACCCAATCCGAAACATTGGCGGTTGCGGAAGAGGCGCTTAGATCCGGCGCCGCGTCGCTTGTTGTGATGACACTTGGCAAACCTTTGGGCCTGACTGAGGGACGCCGATTGCAACTGGCTGCCCGAGATGGCGCCTCCACCGGCTTGGCCGTCATTCCAGACGGCATGGGCAGCAACGCCGCTGAAACCCGGTGGCGCTGCAATCCGACATTCGACCCCAAAGACTCGACTCATCAAAAGTGGGAACTTATAAAGAACAAATCAGGAACATTGGGTGTCTGGTATGTTCGATGGGATACAGCGTCGCGTCGTCTCGTTATGGTTTCCCCGGCTGGCAACTGACCGGGTTCTGCGGCAGCATCCCAATGATGCGCCCTTTGTTCTGACGCTCCAACAAAAAAATGCGAACCGCATTTATTGTCTGAACGCTGAAGCCACACGGCGGGGATTGGAAAGGGGTATGCCTTATTCCGACGCGCGCGCTTTTTGCCCCAATTTACAAAGCCGCCCTGCCGAGCCCCAGAAAGATCGACACTTTCTCCGTATTCTGCGCCGTTGGGCCACACGATATTGCCCATGGGTGGGCCTGGAAGGCGACAATGGGCTGGTTTTGGATGTGACCGGATCAACGCATCTGTTCGGTGGTGAGGATGCCTTGATCGCCGATCTGCACCACCGATTGGAACGGTCGGGCATTTCGGTACAGATCGGATTGGCTGATACGCGCGGCGCCGCTTGGGCCTTGGCGCATTACGGGCAGGGCATCATCGCGCCCAGCGGTGATACGTTAAACACCATTGCGGAATTACCAGTCGCAGCCTTGCGTTTGGACGATGAAACCTCTGTCGGATTGCAACGGTTAGGATTACGCCGCATCTCCGACTTGGCCAGCGCGGCGCGAGCACCTCTGACGCGCCGCTTTGGACCAAACCTGCTGCTGCGCCTGGATCAAGCGCTGGGCACCCACCCCGAGGATATTACCCCACTGGCAGAGCCTCCCCATTACGGGGTGCGCCTGACCTTGCCCGAACCCATCGGACTGACCTCGGATGTGATGGCGGGCACAGACCGGTTGCTGAGGCAGCTTTGCGACAAGCTCAAAGCGCAAGAGATGGGCGCACGCATTCTTTGCCTGACGCTTGATCGCGTCGATCATGGCAACCAGAAGGTGGAACTGCGCCTGGCCCGGCCCCTACGCGATCCCAACCGTATCCTGCCCCTGTTCGAAAGCGGCGTTGGCGCAGTGGATGCAGGCTTTGGCATCGAGCGTCTGCGTCTTGAGGCGACACAGGTTGAACCCCTCCAAGTCGAACAAATCGGGCATGTATCCGCGGCCCAGAAAGGCGCGCTCGACGATTTGATCACCCGGCTCGGCACGCGGATCGGGTTGGAAAACATTCATCGCCTCCTTCCCGCCGATAGCCATATCCCCGAACGTAGCTTCATCACGGCGCCCGCAGCTTATTCCGACCCAGAAAGCGGCTGGAAGGTCACGCAACCCCGCCCGATCTGCCTTTTCCCGCCTGAACCGATTGCCGGAACAGGTTCCAATCCGCCGGACCGGTTTCGCTGGCGACGCATGTCGCTGACCACAGGGCGGGCAACGGGCCCGGAACGTATTTCGCCGGAATGGTGGCTGGAAGATGAGAATTGGCGCTCGGGCGTGCGTGATTACTGGCGGATCGAAACCCGGCAGGGGCGACGATTGTGGATGTTTTACACGCCGCAACAGCCAGGCTGGTTTGTTCAGGGAGAATTCGCATGATCGAAGTGAACCGCACCCATCGCCCGGTAGAGGCCTTTCGTCGGGACATGTTGGACGCATATGCACAGGACCAGAACTATGCCGAGTTGTGCGTCACAACGAATTTCACCTTTCTGACGGGTGCGTCGCATCCTGAAGAACTCGTCATGCGTGCTGCAGAATTGGGATTGTCGGCCATCGCAATCACGGATCGCAATTCTTTGGCCGGAGTCGTGCGTGCCTGGACGGCCTTGAAGGAACTTAAGCGCGAGACGAATGATGCCGTGCGCATCCGGTCGCAGCACATGACAGACTCGTCCTCTCGGCAAGAGGTTGGGACGGTTGATCCAATCACAAAATCCGCCGCCATCTCTCTTCCTAAGCTGATCGTCGGCTGCCGTTTGGTTCTACAGGATAGTTCTGTGGATTGGGTCGCCCTGCCCTGCAACCGCACCGCCTATAAACGCCTGACGCGCCTGCTGACCTTGGGAAAGCGGCGGGCCGAAAAAGGGCAATGTACGCTCTACATCAAAGACATGTTGGCCGCATGCAAAGGCATGGTTTTGGTTGCCTTGCCGCAGACCACCTTGAAAGCCGCAGCTGCGGATATCCGCAAACTACGATCTCAGTTCCCCAATCACGTCTTTCTAGGCGCGGCCCCGCGCTACGATGGCAGCGACCAGGCCTATCTGACGGCCTGTGCAAAACTCGCCCAGACAACCTGCGCGCCGATGGTGGCGGTTGGAGATGTGATCATGCACCGCGCCAATCGCAGGCAATTGGCGGATGTGCTGACCTGTATGCGCACTCACATTACCATTGATCAGATCGGCACCCATGCACTGCCCAATGCCGAACGTCGCCTGAAAGGCGGGTCGGATCTGGTGCGCCTGTTTCGCGACCACCCCGCCGCTTTGCGTCGGACGCTCGAAATAGCAGATCGTTGCAGCTTCGACCTTGGGGAATTGTCCTATGAATACCCTTACGAAGAAGCGGAGGGGGAGACAGCACAGGCACGGTTGGAACGGCTGACCTACGAGGGCCTGAAACGTCGATATCCTGACGGCCCGCCCGACAAAGCGATCCAGCTAATGGACAAGGAGCTGGCACTGGTCAAAGAACTCAATTTTCCGGCCTATTTCCTGACCGTCCACGACATTGTTCAATTCGCGAGATCGAAAGGCATTCTGTGCCAAGGGCGTGGATCAGCAGCAAATTCGATCCTGTGCTATTTGCTGGGCATCACCGATGTTAAGCCAGATATGATCACAATGGTGTTTGAGAGGTTCATCTCGAAATATCGAGGGGAGCCGCCGGATATCGACGTCGATTTCGAACATGAGCGACGTGAAGAAGTAATCCAATGGATTTACGAGAAATATGGCCGTGATCGCGCGGGGCTCTGCGCCACAGTCATCCATTTCCGCTCCCGCGCCGCAATCCGCGAAGTGGGGAAGGTCATGGGGCTGTCGCAAGATGTGACGTCCGGTCTATCGAGCCAGATTTGGGGTATGACCAACGGCGGCGTAGACCTGGACCGCATGCGGGAGCTTGGCCTTGACCCAGAAGACCGCCGCCTAATGCAGACCATTCGGTTGATCAAAGAAATCATCGGGTTCCCGCGTCACCTGTCGCAGCATGTCGGCGGATTCGTCATCACCAGAGGACGCTTGGACGAGCTATCGCCCATTGAAAACGCCGCGATGGAGAACCGCACCGTCATCGAATGGGACAAAGACGATATCGATGCGCTCGGCATTCTGAAGGTCGATGTGTTGGGTCTGGGTATGCTGAGCTGTGTGCAGAAGGCCTTTGCTCTTTTGCAGACGCATGAAGGGCTGACCCACAACCTTGCCTCGATCCCACAGGGGGATGAGGAAACCTATGACATGCTGTGCAAGGCGGATGCGGTCGGTGTCTTTCAGGTGGAAAGCCGGGCGCAGATGAATTTCCTGCCACGGATGAAACCGCGTAAATTCTACGATCTGGTCATCGAGGTCGCCATCGTCCGCCCCGGGCCCATCCAGGGGGATATGGTCCAACCCTATATTCGACGGCGCAACGGGTTGGAAAAGCCGGAACCCTTTGGTCCAGAACTGGAAAAAGTCACGGAACGCACCTTGGGCGTACCCCTGTTCCAAGAGCAAGCCATGCAGATTGCTGTGGTCGGGGCCGGGTTTACGGCCGAGGAAGCCGACCATCTTCGTCGCTCCTTGGCGTCCTTTCGGCGGATGGGCACAATCGGCGCTTTCAAGGAAAAATTCATCAATGGGATGCTCAACAACGGCTATAGTCCCGAAGTGGCCGAGCGCTGCTTTTCCCAGATCGAAGGTTTTGCCGATTACGGCTTTCCCGAAAGCCATGCGGCGGCCTTTGCCATGCTGGCTTATGTGTCGGCCTGGTTGAAACGCCATTATCCGGCCATTTTCACCTGTGCGCTTCTGAACTCTCAGCCCATGGGATTCTACGCCCCGGCGCAGCTTGTGCGGGATGCGCGGGACCATGGGGTCGAAACGCGCCCGATCTGCGTGAACCATTCCGAATGGGACAATACGCTGGAACGCCGCCCCGATGGTACGCTAGCCCTGCGCCTTGGATTTCGCCAGATCAAGGGCTTCAAAGAGGAGGATGCGGGCTGGATCGTGGCCGCGCGTGGCAATGGCTACCCCGATCCAGAGGCCTTGTGGCTGCGCGCGGGCCTGCGCCCCGATGTGTTGAACCGATTGGCCGAGGCAGATGCCTTTTCGGACATGGATCTAACGCGCCGAGACGCTTTGTGGCAGGTCAAAGCCATTCGCAATCAAACCCCTCTGCCGTTGTTCAATGACCCGATTGATGGCGAAAGCATCGATGAGCCGAAAGTCATATTACCGAACATGCATTTGGGCGAAGAAGTTGTCGAAGATTACGTGGCTACACGCCTGACCCTCCGCGCCCATCCGATGGAGCTTTTGCGCCCATCTCTTCCGGGTTTGGTGACCCATGCCGCATTGCAGGATGTCACACCGGGGCGGTACAGCGTGTGCGGCCTTGTCATTACACGGCAACGGCCTGGCACAGCGTCAGGTGTGATTTTTCTAACGCTTGAGGATGAAACCGGCGTCAGCAATGTGGTTGTTTGGCCGAAGATCTATGAACGGTTTCGCCGTATCGTGATGGGCGGGCGCCTTCTGCGGGTCAACGGCTATCTGCAACGCGAAGGGATTGTCGTGCACCTGATCGCCCAGGATATCCAGGACATGTCCCATAAGTTGTCGGAATTGGGCCATCCCATGCCAGATGCTTTGACCACAGAGGGCCTGCGGGCTGACGAAACGCCCAAAAAGGCCCGCTACCCCGCTCGCGCGATGCATCCTCGCGACCAAGCCAAACGGCTCTTCCCAAGCCGGGATTTCCACTAGGGACGGACCTGCACACCACCGCGCTGTAAGGCAAAGACCTCCGATCAGCGGCTCAGGTGCATTGCCCGGGAATCTACGACTTCTACCAGAAGAGCTTCTCATGCGTTTTCTACCTTTGCCGCACCGGCCAACAGACCGCTTGCGCTAAAAAATTCTACATTCGCCGTCTGGATAGGCGCATTTTCACCCAATCCGAGCGCTGAACTGCCGATCCCTTCCACTCCCACTCAGCGTGATTGTTTGCAACTGCAGAATGCCGCAGCGTAGCGAGCGGGAAACGATAGAGATCACAGCTCAACACCGCTGCTCCTCAGGCTGGTGTTTCGAAAGGAACGGTACAGATGCGCTCAGATGCCGTGGGCCCCCAACGGGTGCCTATTATTGTGATTCCCTGCCTCAACGAGGCGCAGCATATCGAAGGCCTCGCCCAGCAAATGGTTGCCGAAGTGGCACCATTTGGAGGACGAGTCATTATCGCCGATGGCGGTAGCGACGATGGCACGGTCGAGATCGCGGCCGAACTTGAGCGGCAGCACCCTTCTATTACCCTGATGCACAACGCCGCGCGCCTTCAAAGCTCCGGCATCAATGAGGCCGTGGCCGCCTATGGCGGCGGATTTACAGACCTGATCCGGATCGATGCCCATGGCGCCTATCCTGATGGATACATCTCCACCCTTCTAGAAGAGGCGGAAGCCACCGGCGCAGCTTCAATCGTTGTGGGCATGGTTGCGAGCGGCGATCATCTTTTGCAGCGGATCAACGCGGCCACTCAAAATTCCAAGCTCGGCAATGGCGGGTCAAAACATCGACAGCGGGGCAGCGGACAATTCGTAGAACATGGTCACCATGCGCTGATGCGCATGGATGCGTTTCAATCGGTGGGTGGATACGATCCGACATTCTCCCACAATGAGGATGCCGAACTTGACCATCGTCTGGTCGAGGCTGGGCACCGGATCTGGCTCACAAATCGCACTGAGGTTACATATTTCCCGCGACGCGATTTGTCCTCTCTGGCCCGGCAATACTACAATTATGGGCGTGGGCGCGCGCGAAACCAACTCAAACACGGCACTTGGCCAAAACTCCGGCAAGCCATCGTGATCTTGATCGCCCCGCTGGTCGCCCTTGCAGCCTTGGCGCCATTGCACTGGTTGTTCATATTGCCCGTATTGGTCTGGAGCGCCGCCGCCTGCATGGCTGGCGTGAAACTTGCATTCAGCAACAGATCACTAGCGCTCTTGCTTGCCGGACCAATCGCCATGCTGATGCACTTCGCTTGGTCCACAGGGTTTTGGACGATGGTGGCGCGCAGCGGCATGACCTCTCGAAAGGCCGTGGCAGGATGAATACGATCGACATATGCATCTGCACGTTCCAGCGAGACAGCGTTGTTGACGCCCTACATTCTCTGGCGGACTTACATGTGCCGAAAAGCGTCAGATTGGGTGTTATTGTCATCGACAACGATGATACGCCCAGCGCGAAGGGCCGCGTCGAAGCCGCAGCCCAAACCTTGCCGCATCCGGTGCGCTATTTGCACCGCCCAGGGCGCAACATCTCCATAGCGCGAAATGCGGCGCTCGATGCCTCCGAAGCGGACGGCTTGGCGTTTCTGGACGACGACACAACAGCCGATCCCGATTGGCTGGAGCGTCTGCATGCCATGCATCTAGCAAACAAGTCCGAGGTTGTGCTCGGCCCGGTAGAGCCAATCTATCCCGATGGTGCCCCGAACTGGATGCCGCAATCCGGCATCCACGCAATAAAGCCGGTTTGGGTCGAGGGCGAAATCCGTACAGGATACACCTGTAACGTGTTGATCGACCGCCGACGCAAGGCGATGGCTGATCTGCGGTTTGATCTCTCGCTTGGTCGAAGTGGCGGGGAAGACACCGATTTCTTTACCGTCATCCATGCCCAAGGCGGTCACATCGCCTATGCGCCCGATGCCATCGTGCGCGAGCCCGTCACGCCAGGACGTCTGGCCTTCGACTGGTTGGCACGACGACGATATCGCATGGGCCAGACCCACGCCCATATCCTACTCAGCCGCAAGGGCCGCAGCCGTTGGACATCACTGCCTTTGGCGGCGGCGAAACTCATCTATTGCGGCATGGCGGCACTTCTCACATTGCCCCATGCCCGGATGCGCAACATGTCTGTCTTACGCGGATGTCTGCATGCTGGTGTGATTGCTGGTCTGGTGGGTCAATCGCATCTGAGCCTCTACGGAACACCTGACCCGCAGGAGGGCCGCAGCGCATGAAACAGCGCATCACCCCTGTTGAACGCTTGGAATACGGACCTGCAACCCCGCAAAGCCCTGAGCATAACGACCTTGTGGAATTGGTCTTGGCAGCGCGCCGTCAGATGTGGCGCATCGCGTTTTGGGGATTTTTGGGACTACTGGCAGGGGCGGCACATTACGCGACCAGCCCGCGCGAATTTACAGCCGCCTCGACGCTTCTTATTGAAGAGCGCCAGATCGAACTGGAGCAGGAGATCGCCGCCGTGATCCCAAGCTCGCGCAGCGAAACCAGCATCACGAACCAGATCCAGATCTTGCAATCGCAGCAACTGGCTGTTCAGGTCGTGGGCCTTTTGGATCTGACTGAAAACGAAAGCTTCGGCGAAACGCCCTCGTCATTTCTGGGGACACAAATCAGAGCCGCTAGATCTTTCGTTCGGTCTTTGCTGCCCAGCCGTTCGACCCCATCTGGACCGACAAATGAGGTCTCGGCAGAAGCTGCGGAGCAGCGCGCGATTATGGAAACTGCCCAAAGGTTGCGAAATCGCACCTCATTCAGACGCGTTGGGCGCAGCTTCGTGGTCGAAATCAGCCACTCCTCCCATGACCCAGCGCTCGCGACAGAAATCGTGAATGCCTATGCCGAGGCGTATATGATCGACGGCACGCAAGCCAATATCGAAGCCTCCGATCGAACGGCGGGCTGGATGCGCGAACAGGTCGAGCAACTGCGCCAGGAAGCGCTGGAAGCGGCTGCCGATGTTGCCGCTTTTCGGCAAGAGCACGGCGCGTTTGATCAGCAGGGACTGCGCGAGCGTACCGCCCGGGTCGATGCACTCAACGAATTGCTGACGACGTTTCAATCTCGATACCAGCAAATCTCACTCGAAGGGACATTCCCGGTTCAAAGCGGTCGTATTTTATCTGAAGCGCTGCCGCCGCGCAGTCCCGCAGAGCCCAAAGCCTGGGTGATTTTGGGGATCGGGATGGTGTTTGGTGTCTTTATCGGTCTCGCTTTGGCGATCTTGCGCGAAGCGCGAGAGTTGGGGTTCCGCAACGGCAATGACGTGACCCGTTTTCTAAACCTGTCTTTCTTGGGCTACGTGCCACGCATCCAGCGTCGAAAGCTGGGCCGTCTGAAACGCACATCCGCGCCCACTCCTACCCCGCCCCGCCGTGAACCCACTGTACAATTCGCTTCGGCTAGAACGGATGTGGAGCGTCTGGATGACCCAAATGATCCCGGTCTAGAGCCGCAGGATCAAGCAACATACCTTCAGCCCGTCGAGGCCGCGCCATACGTCGCGCCGCGCGAATACATGGTTTCGAACGCGTCGCCAGGATCCGCTCCAGATCGCGCGATCCGGCGGATTTTCAGCACGCTTGAAACCGAAATCGCCCATCGCGACGGTAGGATATTGGCGTTTGGTGGCCTTGGTACCGATAGTGGCGCCAATGGTCTGGCCGCAAATCTTGCAAATCTCGCAGCACGCACGGGTAAACGCAGCCTTCTGGTCGATTGCGATTTCCACAAAGCCCAGCTGTCCAAGGCATTCGGCGCCGCAAATAACCCGGGCCTACAAGGCCTGCTTCAAGGCACGGCCTCCCTCGACACGGCTCTACGACGCGTTGAGATGAGTGATATGCTGTTTTTGCCGGTAGGATCGTCCGCGACACAGGCGCCTCCATCACTGGATCATTTGCAAGACTTGTTCCAAATGTTGCGGCCAAACTTCGACTACATTTTCATAAACCTACCGCCCGTGGATATTTTTCCCGAGACCAAAAGCCTCGCACATCCCGCCGATCATCTGATCTTGTGCGCACGTTGGGGCCGAACGCCGCGAAAAGTCATGCGGGAATATCTACAAAACGAACCCGAATTGCGACGGCGCGTTTTTGGAGTGGTGCTTTGCGATACGCAATTGCGACAATTGCCACGCTATGGCGTGCCGATGTCAGCAACCGGATTAGCCCCCGCATAGGGCAGTGTTTAGGTCCATTTTGCATAAGATTCTACCGAAGGTAAGGATTGCCACGCTTTCGCGACGCGCAAAAAGGCCTTAGGATCATTGCAATCGCCGCTGCCCTGGCCATGTGTGATCTATGCGTATTGTTGTATTCTTCCTAGTAAACGTGCTCGTCGCTACAGCCTTCGGGATCTGGACCGCGTTGCAAGGTCACGATGGATGGACAGTTTTTCTACGCATAGCGGCTGTCCTGATCGCCTTGCAATTGGCTTATGTGATTTGGATCCTGATAGTGTCACGGATGAGGCCGAGCACTGGGTCTGAGCCTTCAACCCACATCAAAAGCACCGCCTCAAACGGGGTCGGTGGTGAACCGGTCACCGCGACCCGCGACGGTCGTAGCGGACCGCGCGGTTAAGATCGGATCCTGCACAGGACGGGTCGGCCACGGAAACGACGCGATCAAATGAGCCTCTTGCTGCGTCCAGCCATCTGGGGGTGGAACCAATTCGGCATCGGTCCAGCCCGGTACAAATCCCAACGCCTCCAGTCCGGGGCGTCCGACAACACGTAAGCGTGCGTTGCCCTTACTCGCCAGCGCTGTGACGCGTATTGCAATCGATGCCGTCCAGCTCAACGGATCTTCCGGAACGGCGACTCTCACCCAAGTCGCGTCTCCGCTCTCAGATGAATTTTCACCGGTCAGAAGCAGATGTGGCTTCGGTTCAGGCGTGCTCGCTGTTGCGATGCGCCGGGTTAGGCTTTGGAACGCCGCACGGGCCAGCAAGCTTAGGGTTCCGGGATGTTTCAAAGACAGCGCAAGGGCTTTGCTGATCGAGCGCGATTTCAGCAACACGACAAGTTTGGCAAAGTGATGTTTCAGCCGCAGATCCCGCCGACGACTTTCGATGTAAGCTGGCATACGTTGAAATACGGGACTGATCTCAGCTTCCAGTTCGTCCAATGCTCTGAGCATCTGCGCGGCACTCTCATCGGACAGCCTGTAGGAAATCGAGCCTGAATGGCGGCGATAAAGGTAGTAGGCATCCGGCACCACCGCCAACCGTGCCCCGGCCAGGCAAACGCGCAGAAGCAGGTCAAAATCTTCGCCGACCCGCAGATAGGATCGGTACCGCATCTCTCCCAACACCTCTCGCCGCAGAATAGGCTTGAGATAGCCGACAGGAACAGGTGGCCAGCCGCTTTCGGCGCGCATAAGATCTTCGGGGCTGGGTAGCCAGACCCGCATCAAGGCCAGGATCCCAAGCACGGATTTTCCGCTTTCGCCACCGAAATGGATCAGGTCATCCGCCACGATATCGACGTTCAAAACCCGCGCTTGTTCGATCAAGCGTTCCAGACGCGCCGGGTGCAACAAATCATCTGCATCAACAATGGCGATCCACTCTCCACGGGCGACGTCCAAAGCCCGGTTGCGCGCCGCCGCAGGTCCGCCCGTCATTTGCGATGTGACGACACGCACCCGTCTATCACGCGCCGCCGCCCGTTCGGCCACGGCAAGACTGCCATCGGTTGAGGCATCGTCGGACAGGATCAGTTCGATGTCGGACAAGCTTTGATTCAGAACAGAGGCCATCGCCTCTTCCAGGTAAGGCCCTGCATTGTGAAATGCCATGATAACAGACACGATCGGGGCTGCGGCAGGCTTGGTCTCCGCGTGTGTCATTCAAGCCTATCTCCTCTGTCGTGGCGAGTAGGCCCGCCTATCGAACGCTATTATTTCGTCCGCTATCGCAAAGACCATGCTCCGCTTGTGCAGCGTTTCCAAGATGTTCTGCAATGCCGCAAAGGCCGGGCGACGAACCGCCGATTTGGGGCCAATCCAGAGGATTTTTGTCGCAACGCAGCATTCTCAGGCATCATTGTAATATGTTGAAATATAAAGCCGCTTCGGCCCAAACACCTGCTCGCTTCGCCATTCCGTGGTTGGTGGTAAGTGCCATGCTCGGCGCCGCACCTGCCGCAGCGCAAAATGGGGCGGCCTTTCTGGAAACCTTCGACAGCTTTGACACTGATCGTTGGTTTATTTCAGACGGATGGTCCAATGGCGATTGGATGAATTGTACATGGTCTAGCGATGCGGTGAGCGTCGAAAACGGGAACCTTGTGCTCAGCTATTTCGAGGCCGACACTCCGTCCGAAGGATATCTCTGTGGCGAAATTCAAACCCGCGAGGAGTTCGGCTACGGCACCTACGAAGTCAGCATGCGCACGATGAGCGGATCGGGCTTTAACGCTGCGTTCTTCACCTACATCGGCCCCGTCCATGACCAGCCCCATGATGAAATTGACGTCGAAGTCCTGCTTCAGAACACCGATGAGGTCACGTTCAACACATATGTCAGCGGCGCGCCGGAGAACGGCAGCGTCGCAAGCCTGCCGCAGGCCTCCGACGACGGTTTTATTCACTACGCCTTCACATGGTCGAGCGATGGGATCCGCTGGTATGTGAATGGCACCGAAGTCCATCGCACCGAAGATGGCGTTCCGCGCCCAGCGAACAACCAGAAAATCTATGCAAGCCTTTGGGGCAGTGAGACCTTTATCGACTGGATGGGGCCATTCGACCCCGCCGCTGTTCCAATGGACCTTGAGGTCGACTGGATCGCCTTCACACCCATTGGCGGCGACTGTGCCTTCCCGGAATCGGTCCTATGTCAGCTGTAGCGAGATGAGCGTCCAATCCACAGGGTTTGGCCGCTTCAGCGGCCAAGGCATCAATGTTGATGTTTGCCTCGGCACGACTGCATTGGTGTCGCTGATCGCGATACCAATGCTTGGCAGTCTCGCCGCGCTTTTGTTCCTGTTGGCGGGCTTGTCTTTGATCGCCTTGCGCCCGAAAGCGGCCATTTCGGACCTAGTGGAGTTCAAGGCACTGCTCGTGCTACCCGCCTTCTGTCTGCTGAGCATTCTGTGGTCGGATGTTCCATCAAGCTCGATGCGCTTTGGCCTACAATTGGCAATCACCCTTGCGATTGCAATCGTTTTGGCGCGGCGCATATCACTTTCGATCTATCTTACAACCATGATGACAACCCTGTTGATTGTCGTCACGGCAAGCGTCCTTATCGGGCATTATCGCAGCGATACCGGTGCACTGGTAGGCTTTTACGGCAGTAAAAACGCGATGGGCATGGCAGCAGCCTTCCTCGCCTTGCTCGCTATGGGGAACATCAATCTAAGACATTGGCGTCGCCGACAGACATTGGTTGCTCTTCTGGGTTTGGTGACCGCCCTGGCTGCCGTGGTGCTGGCTCAATCCGTCAGTGCGCTGATCGCGTTAGCTGTCGGGTTCGGCGTTTTGGGCGCGGTGCAGATCCTGCGACCATTGCCGCCCATCGTACGGATCACCTCGGCCATTGTGATGACGGTCCTGACGACACTCTTCGTTTTGCTGGCCGTGGCAAATCTTGACGCATTGGTCGACCTTATCCTGGACTTAACGGGCAAGGATCTTACCCTCACCGGACGGACAGAATTATGGGCGATCGCGTCTGAGCTCATCGCGCAGCGCCCCCTACTTGGCATCGGATACCAAGCCTTTTGGGTTCCGGGAAATCCAATTGCCGAAGCAATCTGGCGGCAGTTTGGCATCGAAAACCAAAGCGGCTTTAGCTTTCACAACACTTATCTTTCGAATGCCGTGGAAATCGGCATCATCGGTGTTGCGATCCAATCGCTTATGATTGGCTCAGCCGTTTTTATGACGGCAAGACACGCGCTGGCCAACCGCGACAGAGCCTCGGCAACATTGCTTTCGTTGGTCGCGATGATCGTCTCCATGACGCCAATCGACACACATATCTATTTCCAATTGAGCTTGGCCAGCAGCATCATGGTGTCAGCCATTGTGCTCACCACAACGCGTCAAACGAAGGTGCAAAGGCCGCCTAGGGCTCGGTCTGTGGCTCGATTTGTACGGGCGGCATCAAATAGCGCTTAACCGGGCTCGGCGATTGATCACGTCGCGGTCGCATCGCGGCCAACTTGTCTGACATCACGCCTTTTACAATCGGCGGCATATTTGTCGGCGGCATCAAGGCAAATCGCGCGGCGCCCAACAACCCGGCTTCGGCCTTTCGATCCAAAAACGCTCGCAACAAGTAACGCGCACGCAATTGACGGCGATGGTGCACCATCGCAGGTTTTGCCGGGTCGGAGGCCGCCACCAAACCGATGTGGCGTTCGGCCGCCTGCAAAAGCGCGTGCAGATCTGTGGTGCGATGCGACGAGCTGAGCGAATTGGACCGCACACGCGCAGCATATCCCACATTTCGCGACACCCGGAACCGTGCCCCATGAAGCAGCGCCCGTACATACAGGTCGTAGTCCTCACCCAGCCGCAAATCTGGATCGTAGCGAAGGCCATGCGCCGTCAGAAACTCGCGTCGCATCACCGGTTTCAAAAAGCCCAACTCGCCGCGCTGCGCCCCACTGCGCGACAGGTTTCCAGCCACAAAGTCAGCCAAGTTCAAAGACGAGGTGGCGACGGCTGCGCCGACCGCCTTCGGTAGACGCAAAGAACCATGATCGTCTTCGGGCACGAAGACGATGTTGTCGGCGATCAGATCCCAATCCTCTTCTTGCAGCATATGACGGAACCGACCATCAAGATAGCAATCGTCAGCATCCAGGATCGCGATAAAGGGTGCGGTTGATTGCGCGATTGCCATGTTCCGCGCGGCGGCCGGCCCATGGTTTTCCGACAATCGCAGGATGCTGAGCCGCGCGTCCCCCGAGGCGGCTTGCGCCGCAGCTGCCGCGGTTCCATCAGCGGAAGCATCGTCAACCACGACAACCTCAGCAACCTCTGCCTGCATCAGCGCCGAGGTGACCGCGGCACCAATCGTAGCTGCGGAATTGTAAGCTGCGATGATCACGCAAACGCTGGCGCCGTCTTTGTGCATTTGCACGATCTCCATCATGATCAAACCCGTTTCGCGTTATTTTAGGGGAAGACCAGGTTTCATTCGCGCCCGATATTGAGGCAACCCAGACAGCATCGGCGAAAACACTCCGCTTTGTCGGCGGGGCATCGCCCATACCTCTGATGGTACAGCGCAAGGGATAATATTACGCCGTCGGATCTTGAAAAAATCTGCGATAATCAAAGGCATGACCGTGTACGAATCCCGAACTGAAATCAAACGTGATCTGCGACGCATCGGGGCGAGCGCAAAGCGCGTGCGCTTGGGCAAAGGCGCCTTGCAATGAACCAAAACGTCAAGATGGACCACCAGCCTTTCCCGCTATCCCCGATCCGAATGGCGAAGGACGGGCAGCCTCCCATCAATGCGGTGTTCGCGGGCGGCAACGGGTTTCCGCCAGAGGATAGTGGGGGCGTGCAAAGCAGCACCCACGATCTGGCGACACGGATGGTCGAAGAGGGTCACAATCCCAGCGTTCTGGCACCGCTATATGGGAAAGGTCTGTTTGGACTGATAGCGCGGACGCGGCTAAAAATATCCGGCAAGCCATTTGCCCGGGACATGAAGTCAGGCTACCCCGTCAATCGCGCGTGGTTTCCGGAAGAAACCGTCAGCAATCTGGTCGATCAAACCGCACCCGACGTGGCCATTGTGCAATGCCATGGCACTGTACCTATCGCCCAAGCCTTCCGGGACCGTGACGTACCGCTTGTCATCTATCTGAGGAATGTTGAATTTAACGAGCTTGGTGGCGATCTTTCCGCGCTTAGGCACGCCGAATTCATTGCCAATTCGGAATTCACTGCGCGTACCTATCAGGAGGCGTTCGGCATCGCGGCGACCGTGATCCCCCCCACGATCAATCGTGAGAAATATGAGGGCCCGACGTCGGGGGACTTCGTGACATTTGTGAACCCGGTCGCGGAAAAGGGTGTTGAACGCGCCATCGAGATTGCAGCGCGCTGCCCCGACATCCCGTTCTTGTTTGTGGAAAGCTGGTTATTGTCGCCCTCTGATCTCAAGTCGCTCGGCGAGGCGATCCGCCCTTACCCCAATATCCGCTTCGAACACCGCACCGACGATATCCGCACCATCTACGGGCGCACGCGCATCGTACTCGCGCCAAGCAAATGGGCAGAGGCTTGGGGCCGGATCGCGTCTGAAGCCCATTGCAGCGGAATACCTGTAGTTGGGTCAACCAGTGGCGGCCTGCCTGAGGCCATCGGCCCGGGCGGTATCGCGCTGGATTACACGGCACCGATTGACGATTGGGTCGCTGAGGTTCGCCGCCTTTGGGACGATCCGCATCACTACAGGCTGCTGTCAGATGCTGCGCGGATCTATGCGCGCCGCTCTGAAGTGAACCCAGAGCTACAGTTTCAAACCTTTATGACTGTATTGCGCCGGGCCATTGATCGGCACCGGCGCGGGATCTGAACACACAAACACCACCAGTAGCGCGTTGAAATGTCCCTTACATTCAGGCGGAGAGCGGTATTCCGGGCTTACATCTAGGACAGTGAAAGACTAACAATAAGAGCCTCGGCTGGTTGCCATGGCGTCTAAGAGATGTCTGCACCGATACGCTTTACGTTCAAGGAAGACACATACTTCAGGGCTATCTAAGGCGGCCTTTTAGTAGGATCCGCGTGCACCCAGTACGACTGGCACGGTTTTGAGCACAATCATAACATCCTGCCAGAGGCTCCACCGGGTTACGTATTGCGCATCCAACTGGACACGTTCTGAATAAGAGGTGTCGCTGCGCCCGCTAATCTGCCAAAGGCCCGTTATGCCAGGCCGGGCAGATAGATAGAGTGGTGCGCTGTCCCCGAACCGGACCAATTCCGCATCCACCACAGGGCGCGGACCGACAAAGCTCATATCACCCAGAAGGACATTGAATAGCTGAGGCAGTTCATCGACGCTGTATTCACGCAAGACGCGCCCCAGACGCGTCACCCGCGGGTCATCTTTCAGCTTTTGCGTTGCATCCCATTCCGCGCGCAATTCAGGATTTGACGCCAAGCACTCAGACAGAACGCGGTCGGCATCCACACACATTGTCCGGAATTTCCAGCATTTGAACGTGTTGCGGCCAAATCCAACGCGTTCATGCCCAAAGAACACGGGGCCGGGACTTGTCAGCTTGATTGCGAGAATGACGAACAGAAGAAGTGGCGACAAAACCAACAACGCGAACAACGCCATTGAAAAATCCAGGCAGCGTTTCGCAACACCACCAACGGCAAACGCCGGGGGCCAAGTGATCGCGCCTGATGGCTTTTCCAAACCGGCGATCACAGCATGCTGCCGAACTTCGATCTCGCCTCGAGGCGTGTCCATCATCGTCATTGCGAAAGTCTCCAGTTTGAGCGCGTCGTTGTAACTACTGACAGAGGCCGTCTCGCAAGTGCAGCATTTTCTCGAATTGACGCTGTGCTGCGGCATCTATCTGCCGAGCGCGATCGGCGCGATCAGCGACAATCCACTCGATCCAAACGTTACTGACAATGTGAAGCACAGCATGTAGATATACGCGAACACCAAAATGCAATATGTTGTGGTTAATTCACTATATCTCTTTCACAAGATCATCAATCAAAATTGCCTTAAATCAGGCGAACCTGCACATAAATTGGATGGTTTCAAAACGCAGCGTTCCGAATCTTTCATTAGAAACGAATTCGGCAACGCAGCGGCCCAGGTTACTCCGCGGCGTCCACCAAATCTCTGGCTTCCGGCGGCAAGACCGGCGCAAGCAACGACTCGAGTTCTTCTGGGAACATGCGGAACTTGCTTTCCGGCATTTCCAAAAGCCGACGCGATGCCTCGGCGATGGCGGCGGGCGTCAAGGAGGTCAACAATTCCGTTAACAATCCAACTGATGGCTCATCTATGACAAAACCCATCCGTTCTTCGGCGATCCGGCGTCCGGTTTCGGTGCCAGCTACCGCGATCGAAGGGCAGGCGTGAAATCCAGCCTCGTAGATCCGGTTGGGCAGCAGCCAATCACTATTCGCGCCGCGCTGCCATAGATCCTGGCTCCATACCAAATCACAGGATGCATAGATCGGGCCCAGATCATCGGGGTATTTGTAAGGTCCAGCGTGTGTGATGTTGTCATGCGCAGCGACGATTGCATCAAAATTCTCAACCGCATGGTGATGCACGTTGCCGTGAAATACCACTTGCAGCTTTGGCCCAAGGTGGAGGGCCGCGGCGGCCAAAAGATCCAAGCTTGTCTGACAACGCAGCGAACCGACCCAGCCCAGGACCAGTGGGCCATCCACCGCAGCCTGTCGCGGCGCACTGGGACGCTGAGAAGACCCTTCCTGCTGCCATATCTTGTTCTCAACCAACGAGACAGGTCCATCATAGCCTTGAATCGGTCCAAAATAGGCCCGCAAGAAGCCTGGCGACGACACGACGAGAAGCGCAGTTCGCGATAGAAGACGCCGTTCCAGCCAGCGCATCAACCGGCCAATCATGTCAGGGCGCGTGAACAGCCCGTGGATATCCAGACATTCATAGACCAATCGCACATCTTTGCGCTGCGTCAGCGCGCGCACCGCCCAGGCCATAGCCAGCATATCAAAATTCCGAGCGATCCATACGTCACTGTCATCCAGAAACTGCCGTTCGCGCCAGCATCGCAGCACGGCGCGCCCCAACTGCCCGAGGCGCTTTAAGAAATTCTGGTTTGTCGTCTGGCCGAGCTTGAGATTTGGCCAAGCAGGCTCAAAATTGAGGTTCATGTTACGACGCCGGAACGAAACTGATCTGACGTCGTGACCAAGCCATCGCACGCTTTCGATACGGCGGATCTGAGAGGCTTCGGCAAGATCGTATGCAAAGAAGGTGACTTGGCCCACAGGATGCTCTCCGGCTGGTGTGCCGCACGTTAGGAACAATGACGCATCGCACCGCAAGCCTGCCCTAACCGGTTGCGCGGATCACCGCTCAGAAGACCGCGCAAAGGTGGCGCGGCTTGGCTCAACCGCACCCAATATTGGGCGGCATGCTCGCATAAGCGGCAAGTTCAAAAAACGTTGGCGCCCACAAAGACCGCAAATGCTAAGAAACCAAACGTTCGCCTTGGCTGTGGCGCGCTGAAATGCAATCCACCAAGAACCGCGCATCTTCGGCGACCCCCAGAAACCGGCCAGAGCCCCAGGTATTTAGCCAACCCAGGCCTAGAAAATAGACGCCAGGCACATCACACACACCACGGTGAAAGACCGGGCGCCCCTGGCTATCGAAGACATCCAGATCGATCCAAGTGTAGTCTGGCCGGAACCCGATGCACCACAGAACCGACGTGATGCCACGTTCCGCAAGATCGATTTGCGTGACTTCGCGCTGTGGCCGCCAGACCTTTTCAAACGCGGGGTCTTCTGGTGCATCTATGCCATGCTGTTCGATATAGGCGTCGATCGTTGCCCGTATGTTGCAATAACTGGCATCGGCATCATCCAGGTTTGTCTCCAGATCTGGCAAGAATTGTGCGGTCGTTCCACCAAACCCCGCGAGGCTGCCGTAAAGCTGGACGCCATCGCAGGCGAATTGGCGTAGATCAATCTCATGCCCGCCATCGCGCCCGGTCATATAGTGATTGGTCTTCGCGCGCGCTTCTATACCCAGCGGATGGTTGTCGACCGTCAGATCGTAATGCCCCATATCAAACAGCCAATCGGTGGCATCGCGTCCGCGATACATACGTGGCGACCGAGGCGCCGGGCCGACCGCCAGATGCACCTCCCGCCCTGCGATGCGCAAATCCTCCATCAACTGCACACCGGATTGGCCAGTGCCGATGACCAGCGTAGCGCCATCTGGCATTTGCTCCGGGTTGCGATAGTCCGTGGTTTGAATCTGCTGGATCGAGGGATCGAGATTGGCGGCATAGGGCGGAATGATGGGCGTGTCGTAGTCACCGGTTGCAATCACAACCTCATCGGCGATCCATTGGCCCGCGCTGGTCTCAATGACAAACCGCCCGTCATATCGGCGCGACACACGGGTCACGGTCACGCCTTCGATCACCGGTGGCGCGAAGCTGTCCGCGAACGCTTCCACGTAGTCAACGATCTCGTCTTTCAGCATGAAGCCGTGCGGATCGGGCCCGGCATACGGAAAATCAGGAAGGCGGCATTGCCAGTTTGGCGTGACAAGGCAGAAACTGTCCCAACGCTGGTCACGCCATGCATGGGCGATCCGGTGCTTCTCCAACACCACGTGATCGATATCGCGTTGCTTAAGATAGTAGCTTGCCGACAAACCGGCCTGACCACCGCCAATAACAACGCAGGAAATCGAAGTTGATGTATCGGTCATTGGGCGGTCCTTTCCGTGTTGGAAGATGGTGTAATGTCGAGACAGGTAACGATCGCGGTGTCCGCGAAACCCGCTGTGGCGTAGCGATCTTCAAACGCCTCTGCCTGTGCGAGCGCGAGACTGCATGGGCGCCCGTAGATCTGCTCCACCCGCGCGCTGGCTTGGGTCAATGCACGGCGCGCGCGCGCCATGAAATCCGCAACCGTATATCGGCCGCCAATATGAAGGTGGTCAGCGATAACCGAGGATGGGGAATAACAATGCTCGATATGACCGTCCGGCCAACGAATGCGAAACCGGGTTTCAGGCATGGGCAAGCTCCTTCGGCGCGAGCCCCATGTAAGGGGTATCTGCATGGTCCCAGAAGGTGGCGGTATGAGTATGCGCGGCCAGAGTGAGGGCGCTGCCTTCGGTCACAACACCAATCGCGGCGGCTGCAATGTCTCGCCCCGCGAAGGCATCGATGATCCGCGGCGCATCCACAGCCTTGGCTGTCAGCAAAAATCCAAAGCTGGGAAAGCTGCGAAGCCACCGATCCAACGGGACATCCGGCGGTCGTAGAATGCTCTGCAAATCCACGCGCATCCCCACACCCGAGCATTCCCCCAGCATCAAGGCCGTTCCAAGAATGCCCGCCTGACTGATATCCTTGCACGCGCTGATCCACCCGGTCGCAGCAAGGTCTGGCAAAAGCGCGGCATCGTCACGTAAGCGTTTATGGGGCGCCTCCAGCGCGGCCTGCCAATTGTCGAAAGGTGGGCGATAAGCGCCGCGATGATCGATGGCACAGATCAGCACATCGCCAGGGCGCGCATCAAAGCTGGTCAACAGATGGTGCGTATGGCCCAAAACCGACACAGACAGGTTCAGCTGATCAGCTCCAAGATTGCTGTGCCCGCCGACAATCGGCACGCCATATGCCTTCGCGGCGGCGGCCATGCCTTGCAACGCCGGCTCTGCAGATGCGGCGTCGGGCGCCCAAATCGCGTTGACGACGGCGGTAGGTGTGCCCCCCATGGCCAGTACATCGGAAATGTTCACCATCACCCCGCACCAGCCCGCAAACCATGGATCGGCCTGCACAAAGCCGGGAATGAAGCCCTCAATGGCGTAGAGCGTCCATCCTCCGTGGCCATCGGGCAAGGCGGCGCAATCGTCGCCAGGATGACCCACAGCGTGTTGATCAAGTCCCAGCCCGGCGGAGACCGCCGCAATATCGGTCTTTCCCGTCACACCGCGCAGACCCGCCAAATCCCTTGCAAACGCGCGCAGGCCCTCGGCCGAGTTGATATTCGGCTGCCGGCTCATTCAGCCGCCATGAGTGGCTTGTCGGCCGACAACGGATCCATCCCCGGCGGATAAGCTGCAAGATCCGCCTGCATCTTCACATGTTCGATTCCATGGTGCACCTCATAGGCCAGGCTTGCCCAACGGAGTTTTTGAAACAGTGGCTCGTTTTGGATCTGCACATGGGCCAAAAATCGATCACATCCGTGCGCATTCGCGGTCGACACCGCGCAGCGGATCAAAGCTGCGCCAAGCTGTGCAACCCGTCGATAGGGGCGCGCCACGGCGAGGCGGGACCCCCACCAAAGATGCGGCGCTTCTTCATGAATGCGAACCGTGCCGACCACCTGAGCATCCGAGGTCAAGGCAACAATTGTGGTCGCATAGGCATCGACCGCGTCGTGATCGTCGCTCTCGAAAAGCTCTTGTTCGTCGCAAAAGACCGTCCGGCGCAAAGCACTCGCGGCCTGATGCTCTGCCGCACAATCCGCCAGTTTTACCACATAGGTTGTTGAGCTCGGCAATGGACTATGAAAGCTCATGCGGCAAACTCCTTGATGCGAAATTTTTCGTAGGTGGAGAGCGCAGAACAGGCGCCGCATTTCGCGCAGCCTGCTTTGGCCTTGGTCGCTGCCAGGCCAGCCTTGATGATCATTCCCGACAGCGGCTCAAGAATGGCATTCATGAAATCGCTACTGGGCGACGGATGGCTTTCCAGCGGCGTACCCGACACCGGGACAAATGGCACCACAAAGGGATAGACCCCGATGTCGACAAGCCGCTGTGACATATCGAGGATCTGCGCGACGCTATCGCCGAGCCCCGCAAGAATATACGTCGAAACCTGGCCCGGCCCGAAAATCGGCACTGCCGCCCGGAATGAGGCAAAGTATTTCTCGACACTGACCTGCGCTTTGCCTGGCATGATGCGCTGACGCACCTCGTCCGAGACGACCTCCAGATGCATACCTAGACTGTCAACGCCCGCGCCTTTCATACGTTGCAACCAGATATCATCCTCGGGTGGCTCGCATTGCGCCTGAATAGGCAGGTCTACCGCCGCTTTGATCGCGGCGGCACTTTCGGCCAGGACAGCGGCCCCACGATCCGGCCCTTTCGGCGTCCCCGTGGTCATCACCATATGCTTGACGCCATCCAACTCGACCGCTGCCTTTGCGACTTCGGCCAATTGGGTGGGTGTCTTGTGTGCAACCGTCCGTCCCGCAGCGAGCGATTGACCGATGGCGCAGAATTGACAGGTCTTGGTCCGGCTTTGATATCGGATGCAGGTTTGAAGCACCGTCGTCGCCAGCACGTCACGCCCGTGCAACACCGCGATCTTGCTAAAGGGCACGCCATCGGCAGTGGTCAGATCCGAAAACTTGGGCTTTGACGGGAAGCTCACACGCGCAACCTCTTGCCCAGCGCGCCGTATCAGCGCTGTGCCATCCGCATCTGGCGCCTCGACGACGTATGGGCTGTCAAAGGCTGGCGCGGTGTGAACCGGGATCATTACGGTCATGTCGCCAATGGTGACCGCTTTGTGATCCGTGGGACCAGCGCCGCCACGGCGGCTTTCATGGCCGACACTGGGATCGACCAAGCGCATGCCCTTAGTTTGCAATTCGTTGATCAGCGTCTCATTGAACAAGGCGTGTCTCCTCGGCGGGCGGATCAGTCGGCTCTGCTTGAGCAGGGTCTGGCGCAGTCTGCGCATGGCGGGGTTGCGTGGGCCGTGCATCATGGACCAGATGCAGCATTTCGGGCCGCGCGTAATGACCGACGCTATCCATCATCCGCTTGCGCTTGGTGATCAGTTTCATATCCAGATCAGCGATCAAGATGCCCTCACCCTCGGTGAGCGGCGGGACGACATGACGCCCCTCAGGGGTGATCATGCAGGTCATGCATCCATCACGCAGACCCTTTTGCAGCTGGGGATCATCGGAGATCGACTTGATTTGGTCTTCGGTCAGCCAGCCCGTCGCATTGATCACGAAGCAGCCCGATTCCAGTGCGTGATGCCGCATCGATACCTCGATCTGCTCGCCAAAGATTGGCCCGACCAATGAGCCGGGAAACTGAGCCACGTGAATTTCTTCGTGTTGGGTCATTAGTGCGTATCGCGCCAATGGATTATAGTGCTCCCAGCAGGCCAACGCGCCAACGCGGCCGACGTCGGTTTCGACAACCTTCAGACCGGCACCGTCCCCCTGCCCCCAAATCATCCGTTCATGATAAGTGGGCGTGATCTTGCGGCGCTTGAGGAGCATCTGGCCATCGGCGTCGAAGACCAGTTGGGTATTGTAAAGCGATCCGGTGTCGCGCTCGTTCACGCCAAGCACTGTGACCAAGCCCAAATCCCGCGACAGTGCCGCAATCGCATCGGTCTCGGGCGACGGAATAGTGACCGCTTCGTCGTAAAGGCGCAAATGCTCTGCGCCTTGCAACATGGGTGGCAGAACAAAGGAAAAGTAAGGATACCACGGGACAAACGTTTCCGGGAAAACGACGATCTGTGCGCCCTGCGCTGCGGCATCGGACATTGCATCGTTGACCTTGGCAAGGGTCCGAGCGCGTGACGTCAGATCTGGCGCGATCTGCACGGCGGCTGCACGGACAATACGAGGGCTCGTCATGGCCAAAATCCTTCAGATAGGCGAAGCGTGAAGAGTGGCCCGGACCTGAAACAGGCCCGAGCCATTGTCTTTACAAAGTCCACGTGTCTTGGATGAAAGCGCCGTCTTTGCGGTGCAGCAGAACGATATCCAAGACGTCCTGTGGCGCGATCGGTGTGATACCAGGCAAAAGCGATTGTTCGCCGTGACCATACAGCGCTTGAAGCGCGAACCGGCATGCGTAAACCTTGCCGCCTTTATCCATGAATTTCTTGAGGTTTGCGGCAAAGTTCTGATGCCCGGGAAAGGCATCATCCCCCAAAGTTGGAAATCCGCGTTGAATGCCAAGGGTCACGCCAGGGCCGTAGAGCAGGATAGATGTATCGAAGCCCTTCTTCAAAAGCCGTTGACCGACCAGTATGTTCACCAACCCGATCGAGCCTTCGAAAGCCACAGTGTGAAACGTGATCAACGCTTTTTCGCCTGGCTCAGCCTGAACGTCCTCGAAGACCTTGTCTTCGTAATCCACGAAATAGTCGCCGTCTTTGTATGGTTCTGTTTTGACCTCAGGCATCCGGGCCGTCTCCTTCGTTAAGTACGTCTCTCAGCGCGATTCTGGCGCTCACCACATGCAATCGCATAGCAAATTGCGCCACAATTGTATGCATACAATTTCATGCAAAATTTGCGCCATCTCAGCACTTTCTAAGGCGTTTCAACCTCGATATGCTTGAAAATTGGGCGTATTAAATCAGCTTTCTAAGACTTACTCGGTCAATCCGATCAATTGACATCGCTGTGCGGAATCTCCTAAATTGCGCCAATTGTATGGAGGTGCCCGTGGCGCTTTGGACCCCGAAGATAATCAGCGGCTCGCAACCCGCTTACCTATCGATCGCAGACGCGATCTCGCGCGATATGGAAACCGGCGCGCTGCAATCGGGCGATCGATTGCCGCCCCAGCGAAAACTGGCGGATTTGTTGGGATTGGACTTCACCACCGTTTCGCGCGGCTACAAAGAAGCCGAGCGTCGCGGCCTTGTGGAAGGTCATGTGGGGCGCGGAACGTTTATAAGCGGCGCACTTCCCGACGGTGATGTCACAGATCCCATGCGCACCGCTCAGGTAGACTTAACAATGAACCTGCCACCTGAGCCGAGCGATCCGGATCTGATCAATCGCATGCGCGGCGGTCTGGCAGATGTCTCCGCCAATCTGGTCTCACTTCTGCGCTATCAATCCGGCGTCGGCAGCGAAAAAGACAAGGAGGCCGCCTCAATCTGGTTATCGATGCGTGGAATGGTGCCGCGCCTGGATCGGATTGCCATCACGCCGGGCGCACATCCGGCCATCGTGGCGATCCTGCACACGATCGCCGCACCCGGCGACGTTGTGGCGTGTGAGGCGATCACCTATCCCGGTATCAGGCGGATCTGCAAACAGCTGAACCTCAATCTGGTCGGCCTCGCTTTTGATGAGGAGGGCATCCTTCCCGAAGCACTGTCAGAGGCGATCAAGGATCACGGACCCGTCGCGCTGTATCTCAATCCGACACTCAACAATCCGACCACCCGTACAATGAGCACCGACCGGCGCATGGCGATTGCGCGTATCTTGCAGCATCACAACCTGCCGCTGATCGAAGATGACGCCTACGGATTTGTTCCCGCCCGCGCGCCCGCGCCGCTGGCCACCATGGCGCCCAACCTGACGTGGCATGTGGGCGGCTTGGCCAAATGCATCGGTGCAGGTTTGCGGCTGGCTTATGTGGTGGCCCCGGATAGCCGACAAACACTGTCCTTAGAACAAGCGCTGAAGGCGATATCGATTATGGCCTCGCCCGTAACCATGGCGTTGGTCACACGTTGGATCACCGATGGCACAGCGGATCGCATCCGGCGGTTCGTCCGAAAAGAGGCTGCAGCGCGGCAGGAAATTGTAGCGAAATGCCTGCCGAACGCGAATTACGTATCCGATCCGGAAGCCTTCAACATATGGTTGACTCTTCCTCACGGATGGCACCGAGCGGACGTTGTCGCGCGTATGGCGGGCCGTGGCCTTGGGATCGTGCCAAGCGACGGATTTGTGGTGACCGACGAACCAAAAGAACAACTCCGCATCTGTCTTGGCGGACCGCTCTCGCGGAGCCGCCTGCATGAAGGCTTGGAGTTCCTTGGCCATACGCTCGATTTTGGCCTTTGGGCGGAGTAAAGCGCTTCTGACTGCCCGACATCGCCAGCCCTTAAGGTTTAGCAGCCGGAAGAGCATGGAGAATACGAATGCGCGCGGCTTGCGGCGATGTGGATCGCTATCCTAAGCCACGCTGTTCAGTTTAGGATAACCAACTGAAGCATTCGAAATCAGGCTTTCAAAATTGAACACCAAACTGAATTGGACGGATTACGAGACGGTGCTGCAGATCGCAGAGACAGGGACGCTGTCGGCGGCTGCGCGACTGGCGGGCTCCAGTCATCCAACAATGTTTCGCAGAGTAAACGCCATTGAGCAAAAGTTGGGCGTGCGATTGTTCGAGCGTTTTCGCACAGGCTACCAAGCAACACCCGCCGGCGAGGAAATTGTCGCAACCGCGCGTCAATTTGCCCAACTCGCCAACGAGACAGAGCGGCGTGTATCAGGGCGCGATCTGAGGCCGTCCGGCCTGGTTCGTATCGCGACCACCGACACGCTTCTATACGGCCTTCTGGCACCCCGACTCGCCGAATTGCGCGAACAAGAACCCCAGATCTCCGTGGAAGTGGTCGTGTCAAACGAGGTCGCGGATCTTTCACTGCGTCACGCAGATATCGCCATTCGTCCGATGCTTGCGCCAGACGGATACCTAATCGGGCGCCGGTTGGGCACGATACAACAATGCGTGTATATCCATCGCGCACATCATACAGCCACTGCAAAGACGCGGGACTTAGCAGATTTGCCATGGGTCGGCCCAAGCGCCTCCATGACTTATCCGCAGTTTCACGCCTGGCTCCGTGAACACCAGTTAGATGATCGTTGTGGATATCGGGTCGATAGCTTGCTGGGCATGTATTCTGCAGTCCGAGCGAAGATTGGAGCATCCATCTTGCCGATCTATCTGGCCAAGCAAGATCCCGATCTGGCGCGCATAGCTGACGCTATCCCCGATATGGCTGTAGATTTGTGGCTACTCACGCATCCCGATCTCACGCGTGTAGGCCGCGTCAGAGCAGTCCTGGACCACCTCGCGAAATCCGGAATTGCGCAGGCTCTTTAGGGTGAAAGCCCATCAGGCAAAGCTTTGGCGTCCAAACCTGGCGCACAGAAATTGCATGTAGAATGGAAAATCTGATGGCTACCTGCCATCGTTATGGGTCGCTAATGATCGGCTCGGATGAATCTGCCCTTTCATAGTTCGCAACGGGCAACTTCAATTGGCTGAGGGCGTCTTGTCTTTGCGATTGCGCAGCGTAAGCCAGACTGACAGGGCGAGGAAAGAAACAGTTGCCAAGTAGAGCGCGACAGATATCCAGCTTGAGATCAAGACGCCGTAATCGCCACCCGAAATCGACAATGCGCGGCGCAGGTTGTTTTCCATATCCGCCCCCAGCAGCAAACCTAGCACCAATGGCACCAGAGTGATGTCGAGTTTGCGCAGAACGTAGCCCAGCACACCGAAACCGATCATCACATACAGATCGAAGGTGGAATTGCCGATCGAATAGACCCCGATGAAGCTGATCGCGACGACCAGTGGTATGAGCGCCCAGGTCGGAATAGCCATCAGCCGCGTGAACAACCCGATCAGGGGCAAGTTCAGGATCAGCAACATCACGTTCGCCATGTAGAGCGACGCGACAAGGCCCCATACAAGGTCCGGTTGCCGTTCGAACAGCAAGGGGCCGGGCTGCACATTCAGCGAGATCAACATCGCCAACATCACCGCGGTTGTTCCGGATCCCGGCACACCGAGCGACAGCATTGGGATCAGCGCGCCGGCCGAGGCGGAGTTGTTGCCCGCCTCAGGCGCGGCGACCCCCTTGGGATCGCCCTTCCCGAAAGTACCGTCTCGGTTGCTCACTTGCTTTTCGATCGAATAGCTCATGACCGCGCCGAGGGATGCGCCAGCGCCTGGCAAGACGCCCGCGACAAAGCCCACGATTGCGCCGCGTATGGTGGCCCAGGCGGTCGAGACGATCACGCGAACTTCCGGGATCCAGGTGGTCAGGCGAATGGCGCTCTCCCGATCCCTCAGCGCGCGCTCCAGCAGAACCATCAGCTCGGATATGGCGAACAGGCCGACCAAGGCAACAATGGGATCAATACCGTCGTAGAGATGAAAAGATCCGGCCGTATAACGTGGGATGCCGGTGGCAGGGTCGAGGCCGATGGTGGCGATCATGAGACCGATCAGTGCCGATAGAAGCGTCTTTCTCGGGTCCACCCCCGCCAAACCGCCAATCGTCGCGAAGGCCATGACATAAAGCGCGAAGTAATCCGCCGGACCAAAGTATATAGCGGCCCGCGCCAGAAGTGGTGCGAAAAGCGTCAGGCCGATGATCGCAACCGTCGCGCCCATGAAGGACGCAACGCCAGAGATCGCCAGCGCATTCGCGGCCTGCCCCTGCTGAGCCATCGGATAGCCGTCGAGCGTGGTCATGACTGCCGGTTCATCGCCAGGGATGTTCAGCAGGATCGAACTGATCCGTCCGCCATACATGCACCCGAAATAAACCGCGCTTAACAGGATCAGCGAGGCAGTGGCGTCAAAGCCGAACGCAAATGTAAGCGGGATCAGGATCGCCACACCGTTGACGGGACCAAGGCCAGGCATTGCGCCGATAAGCGTCCCGGCAAAGCACCCGAACAACAGCAGCGCCAGATGCAGCGGTTGAAGCGCGACCGAAAAGCCAAGGCCAAGGGACGTGAGCGTTTCCATCGAGATTTATCCGCCGAAGAGGGTGCCGAAGAAGTCGATCGGAAGGCCGAGAACCGGATCGAACAGAACCCACAGTGAGAGCGACCCGATTAGACCGATCATCGCGGATTTCAGAACCGGTCCACCCATGATGATTCCGACGACGCAAATAAGAGTGGCGGTGGCTAGCGGAAAGCCGAGGGGTTCGAGCAATACGGAATACGCCACAAGCGCAGCCAGCGCCAATCCCTGCCGAACCAGCCGCGTCGGCCCTGGCCAGCTGACGGTGCCGCCGGGAAACACCACCAAAGACAGTGCAAGCACCATAGCGGGTATGCCCACCATGATCGGAAAGACAGACGGCCCAAGCACATCACCGAAGGGCGCCGTGTAGTTTTGCGCCGTCCATGCGTAGAGCGCCGCGACCAGAAAAATCGCGACGCCCGCAAGCCTGATGCTCATTCAATCACGCCGATATCGCGGGAGATCTCGGCCATGATCTGTTCCTGTTCACGGACATAGGCCTCGAATTCGGCCCCACCGCGCCAGATCGGAACAAGGCCGAATTCGACTGCGGCGGTTTGCCATTCGTCCGAATTATAAAGCGTTTCGAGCTGTGCGACGCGCGCGGTGTAGTCTTCGTCGGACACATCGCCACCGGTATAAAGACCGCGCCAATTGTAGCCCGTGACCTCGATGCCCTGGCTGATCGCCGTGGGAATGTCGGGGAAGGCTGGGATCGGGTCGGTCGACAGGGCTGCAAGGATGCGGATATCACCAGATTCCACAAAGCCCGCGATCTCACCCAGATCCGTGGATACAACATCAAGTTGGCCGCCCATCATCTGCGTCACGGCATCGGTCCCGCCATCAAACTGCACCCAACGCAGCGCTGGCAGATCCTCAAGCCCCGCCTCGCGCGCAACCATCAGAAGGCGGATGTGATCCCAACCGCCCGCGCCGGACGAACCTGCGGTCACAACCGAGGATGGGTCAGCGACAATCGCCTCGTTCAACTGAGCAAGCGTGTCGTATTCACTATCAGCGGCCACTGCGATCACGCCCACATCGGCCCCCAACATGGCAAGATAGCGCATCGTGTCGATGCCCGAGGGATAGCGACCTTGCGCGATCTGCGTGATACCGACGGTCGAGGTCGCCACGAACAGCGACGCATCATCGGACCGTTCGGCACCGACCATCGCGTAGGTCACGGCCCCTACCCCGCCCGGCATATTGGTGATCTGAACGTTACCCTCGACCAGGTCCAATTCGGACAAGATGCGCCCGATCGTGCGGCAGGTGAAATCCCATCCGCCGCCGGGGTTGGATGGTGCGATGCACTCTTCGGCCTGCGCCATCTGCGGGGCGGCGGAAAGGGTAAAAACGGTTGCGGCCGTGGCAAAGGCTGCCTTGACCGAGATAACGGTGCGTACTCCCATTGGTCTTGATCCTCCCTGATAAAACCAAGGCCAAGGAGACGGGAGAGAGGGAGATTTTTCAAGATGCTCTCGGGGAGAGAGCCGCTAAAAGCGCCGATTGGCCAGCCTGTGCGGGAGAAAGCCTAACGTAGGTGACGCGGAAAGCTTGCACGTATCCAACCGTTCGGGAGTATCCACGTGAAAACAAGACAGCTGTCTTCCCCAAGAAGGGGTCCATTCTCCTATTTCAGGGCCAATTCGGGATGGCACCAAGCCATCAGAACAAAGCAGAAGAGCTACCTGAGGCCCAGCCCGAATGCGCAGCCCCCTCTATGTGCTTTGGACGAGCCGATATTGCTGCGCTTTGTTGCGTAGGAATGGCAATCCGTTCTCCATAACCTCTTCGAAACTCTCGGCGACAGGGCGCCAGACGGACAGGCCAAACCCAAGCTCGGGGGGCATGTTGATGAAGCTCTCCATTGCAAGCCCGCCTCGAAACCGGATCGCCGCAAGGGCGCCATAGATTTCGTCCCAGTCGCACGTCCCGGCGCCCGGCGTTCCGCGATCACTTTCGGACAGGTGGATATACCGCAAAAACTCTCGACCATCGATGATGCCGTTGGCCACGCCCTTTTCCTCGATGTTCATGTGATAGGTATCGAGGTGGAGGAAGAGGTTCTCTGCGCCGACCCGTTCAATCATATCCACGCCCTGCCGCGCCGTGTTGATGAGGTGGGTCTCATAGCGGTTGACCGGTTCGATCCCCAGCAACAGATCCAGCGATTTCGCATGCGCCGCAGCGGCCTCTATCACACGAGCGACATTCGACAATTCTTGTACAGTCGGCGGCAGACCAGTGCGCTCTCCGATACCGCCGTAGATAACGCCTGACAGCGCCTCTGCTCCCATCTCCTTGGTCTTGTCGAGCGCGGTCCTGAGAAAGCTAATGGCGCCGTCTGGGTTGACCGAAGCCCAGACCTCTTGCGGCAATCCAAGCGAACAGACAGCGCGCATCTCGTTCCTTTCGAGCAAGGCACGCGTATGCGCCGCATCGACAAGATGGGGCTGCAATAGAGCAATCTCTAGGAACTCCATTTTGTAGTTGACCGCCGCCGCGACCGCGCGCTCGGCGCCTTCACGATCCCAACTCATGGTCCACATGCTTGTGTGAACGCCGAATCCCTGCATCTATCCTCTCCCCCTCGCGAATATCGACAAATGCCCGGCAGCCCGCCGAATGGCCATGACGGCAATCAGGAAAAGGCCCCAGACGGCTGTGCTGAGATGTTGATTGGCCCCGATCAGATTCAGGCCGGATGACAAGGCCTGAAGGATCATCAACGCCAAGACGACCGGAATGACCCTGCCGAACCCTCCGAAGGGATCAAGCCCACCGAGGAAACACGCCAGCACAGTGACAAGAAGCAACGCCTCGCCATGGCCCACCCGCACCGAGTTGAAGCGTGCCGCCATCAGGATCCCTGCAGCCGCACAGATTATCCCCGAAATCGTGTAGATCAGCGTAAGCGTGCGGCGCGTGGGCACCCCTGAATACTCGGACGCCTCGATGTTGGAGCCGATCATGAACACGGAGAAGCCATGACGCGAACGGCGCAGCATAACGTGCCACAGGATAGCCGCAGCCAGAAAGATGAACAGCGGCACGGGAACTCCGAAAAATAAGCCATGGCCGATCGGAGCCATGAAGTCGGGAAAGCCCGATATGTCACTTCCGCGCGTCAGGAATTCGCCCAAACCGCGCAGGAAAATCATCATGGCAAGGGATACGAGGATCGGATGCGCCCCGATATACGCAATCACAAGGCCCATCACCATGCCAGATAGCGCGCCCACCAACAGCGCCGCGACAACGCCCAACGCGAAGGCGCCAATTCCCGCGTCCGGCCCGCCGAAGGCAATCAAGATGGCGGCCAGGGTCAAGCCAGATATGTTTGCGGTGTAGATAATAGCGAGGTTCAAGCCACCCGACAAAATCGGCACCATCATCGCAAGCGTCAACAGGCCAAGAACCGGTAGCTGAAACGCCATTGAACTAAAGTTGGCAATGGTCAGGAACAACGGTGTCGCAAGCGAAAAGGCCGCAACGACCAGAATAAGCGCACCCGCCAGCGGCAGGACCTCTGCCCCCAAAAGCCGATTGATCTGGGTGATGACCTTCATTTCCTACCCTCCGAGGGCCTTGGGGCTGTGAATAGGCGCCCCATATCGAAACGAATATTCGACGATGAGATCGCCACCAGAATCGCGGCGCCGATAATCATCTGGAAAGCGAAAGGTGAGACGCCGAGCAGGTTCAGCCCGTTTTGCGTGATCGCCACAAACATTACGCCAAGGATGCATCCGACAATCGTGCCGCGACCGCCCCCCAAGCGTGCGCCACCCAGAACGACGGCGGCCAGCACATCCAACTCTCGCCCGGCCAATGCGTTGGGGATAACCTCCTTGGCGATGTTTACCTGCATCAGCCCGCCGATACCCGCCATGATGCCCATCCAGCCGAATGCCACAGCTTGCATCAGCGCGATATTCACACCCGCCCGGCGCGCGCCTTCGGGATTATCGCCAAATGCGTAGAGTTGCCGCCCGATATTCGTATATCGGATCAGAATCGCGGTCGCGATGACGCAGGCGATCATCACCCCGACGGAGAGATTCAGTTCCGACCAAACGCCGCTTGCGGATTGATGCTCGAAAATGAAGATCCGGTCCCTCCACCAATCCGGAAGGCTGTAGATGTTCCGCCCCCGTGTGAAGAACATCAAAAGGCCGAAGAATGCGTTGAATGTCGCAATTGTAATGACGATGGAGATGACACCAAGCCCGTGGATCAAGGCTGCATTAATCAGCCCAAGCGCCAAGCCGATGCCACCGGCGACCAAAAAGCCCAAGGCCCAATTGCCCCCCATCGACCCGAAGACCTGTGCCGTCAGATACTGAACGACCGATGCCGCAACGGCGAAGGAGATATCGATACCGCCTGCGATCAAAACGACAAGCAAACCAACCGCCCAGATCAGGTTCACCGCATTGTTGTTCAGCAGCGATGTCAGGTTGGCCAGGGTCAGAAAGCTGTCGGTCGAAAGGGATAGTCCGACAATCAGCAAGATCAAAACAAGGCCAAGTCTGATCTCAACCGGATAGGCGCGTGCAGCTTTACGCATAGATTGCTGTCTCCAACGCCTCGACACTCGTGGTATGTGGATCATATTCGGAGATGATCCGACCCTCCGCCATGTGGATGATCCGGTCGGAATTGTAGAAAACCTCGCTGGCCTCATCAGAAATCAGCAGGATAGCAAGGCCCATGTCGGCGAGGTCCTGCACGATCCGAAAAATGCCCGCGCGCGCGCCCACATCGACACCCACGGTCGGGCTATCGAGGATCAGCAAACGCGGCTCGGTTGCGAGCCATTTTGCCAGGACAACCCGCTGCTGGTTGCCGCCTGACAATGTGCTGACGGCGTCGTCAGGCGATCCGATCTTTATCGACAGATCCCTGATCCAATGATTAACCAGCCGGTCCTTCTTGCGGCTCGAAATCAGGCCGGTCTTTCCCAATATGCGATCGAGAACGGTCGCAACGGCATTGTCGGCAATGGATTGCTGCTGAACCAAGCCAAGTGACAGCCGATCTTCGGAAACGTAGGAGATCCCCAAGCGGATCGCCTCTCGGATATTCCTGGGTTGGATGATGTCTCCGTTCAGGCGGATCTTGCCAGCATCCGGCCGTATCATCCCGATCACGGCATGGGCGAGCTCCGTACGGCCAGCGCCGATCAGCCCGATTACACCGACAATCTCGCCCGCGCGCAGCCGGAGTGAGATATCCTCGAACGCGCCGCGTTTGCTGAGGCCGTCGACCTCAAATACGACAGGCGCCCCTGAGCGGTCGCGTGCGCTCACCTCGTGTTCAAGAAGGTGCCCCGTCATCAATTCGCCCAACCGCGCCTGCGTCATGTTCTCGGTCGGATAGACGCCCTCTAGCTTGCCGTCCCGCACCACTGTCACGCGCGATGAAATCTCCAAAACCTCCGCAAGTCGATGACTGACAAAGACGATGGCAACACCATCTGCGGACAAGGTTCGCACCACGTCCAGAAGCGCATCGGTTTCGCTTTGGGTTAACGATGCGGTCGGCTCATCCATGAAGATCAGCCGCGCCTCCCCCATCAAAGCCCGGGCGATGGCGACAATCTGCCGTTGGGCAATCGGAAGCGTGTTCAACGGGGCATCAAGATCGAGGGTGACGCCGAGCCGCGCAAGCACCTCGCCCGCCCGGGCCCTGAGCTGCGTCATCGCGGTAAGTTTTGGTGTCGTCCCAACCATTTCGTCGAAACCGATATTCTCAGCCACGCTCATATGTGGAAACAGCGCAAGGTCTTGCCAGATCACAGCAATGCCTTTCGCGCGGGCGTAAGTTGGCGACATGCCTGTCTGTGGCTCACCGAACACCTCTATCTCGGCGTCGGGCTCCGGTTTGTGGACGCCGGTGACGACCTTGATCAACGTGCTCTTTCCGCATCCGTTCTCACCCGCAAGGCAGTGGACCTCGCCCACACGTACATCGAAATCGACGCTGTCCAACGCCTGAACGCCGCCAAACCGCTTGGAGATATTCCGCAGCTTCAAAGCGTATGCGTCATTATCGGGCTGATCGCTCATGGCGTCGCACTTTACCTGTGGTCTGCCGACAAAAAGAATGCGTGCCGGGCGGGATGATTTGAAACGGCGGGGTTGGGCCCCACCGCCACAAGCGGTGGGACCCGTGATCGTCAGAGGCCCATGTCGGCTAGGACTCCAACGGTCTCCGCATTGATCTCAAGAAGGTTGTCCGTGATGATGTCACGTCCCTCCGAGTCCGGGCTGACCACACCCAGGCCCTCGATCTCGGTGCCGTCACCGATCTCGGCTCCGTCGACCAGCATGTTCCCGAGCGTGACGAACACGCGACCCGCCTCGGCCGGATTCCACATGTAACCGCCGGTGATGGTGCCATCCATCACAAGGCTCTGACCCTGGCCGGGGGAAAACGGGCCCATCACATGCACTTCGCCCGTCAGGCGCCGCTCCTCGATCGCGCGTCCGGCACCGATGGGCCCCTGACTTCCAAAGGCAAGGAACCCCCGCAGATCCGAGTTGGCCGCGATCAAATCAAGCGCGGTTGCCCGGCTGTCATCAACGCTTTCCGCAACGCCATAGCGATCCCCCACAAGCGTTAGCCGGTCACTGCAGTTCTCCTCTAGCCAGGCGATCCCGGCATCGGCCCAGGCATTGTGCAGTGGCACTGTCAGTGAACCGACGAACACGGCATAGCTGCCCGGCTCGTCCACACTGTCACACAGCAATTTGGCGTGGGCTTCGCCGAAGCCTTCAGCCGATGCGAGTTCGAAATTCCAATCGACGTTTTCAAGACCCGGTCCCTCATGCGAGATCACGACAATTCCCGCCTCCCGAGCGCGTTGAAGCACGGGTTCCAGCGCAGCTTCATCATTGGGCACAACGCCGATCACATCGACGCCGCGTGCGATCAGATCTTCGATTGCCCGCACCTGCAGGGCCGGGTCGGGCGACACGGGCCCGATCATCTCGGCGCTCACGCCCAATTCTTCGGCACGTTCCAGGATACCTTGCTCCATGGCATTGAACCACGGAATACCGCCTATCTTCACGACGACACCGATCGAGGGGCCGTCAGCTACCGCTGCCGATGCGAGGCCAGCGGCCAGCGCCACTCCTGATACTGTTGCTTGAACTAGCTTCATCTCTCTCTCCCGTATTCGGGCCTTTGGCCCATCTCCCTATTGCAGCGCACAGCCACTCCCGCTGTAACGCGACATACGTCGTGCATATGCCCGCACAATCGATGGTGCTTAAGATTGCCGCGGCTATTTGATCTGTCAAGCACAATCGATGGTGCATTGTGCGTTCCAAGGTTTCGAAATAGGGTTTTGCTATGAATGACCTTAGCAAACCCACGATTTACGATATCGCTACAAAGGCGGCGGCATCGCCCTCCACCGTCAGCGCGGTGCTGAACGGATCATGGAAAAAGCGCCGGATCGGTGCCGAAACCGCTGATCGGATCAGGCAAGTCGCGCGGGAGTTGGGATATTCCGCGAATATTCAAGCGCGGGCGCTTAGGACGACCAAGTCGGGTATCGTTGGCATGATCCTGCCGCAACACGATAACAGTTTCTTTGCATCGCTGAGCCAAGCCTTCACCGAAGCTTCGCGCGAACGCGGTGCGATGCCAGCCATCATTTCCACGCGCCGCGACCGAGATCAGGAAGTGGATTCGCTTTGGAACCTGATCGGATATTCCGTTGATGCGCTGATGATCGTTGGTGCGAAAGCGCATGACGAACTGCATGAAATTTGCCGCGACGCGAATGTGCCGCATGTGTTTGTCGATCAGCCTTGCAATGCGGCGCCATCGGTTGTCTCCGACAATGCGGCTGGTGTGGAAGAGTTGACGCTGGCTATTCTCGACCGCGCGGGCGCCGAGATCGGGGAAGAAATCTACTTCCTGGGCGGTGACAGCCACCTTTACGCCTCACGCAAGCGGATCGAGGGGTTTCAAGCGGCGCTGCGTCAGGCGGGCTTGCCTGCGATTGAGGATCGGGTGCTGGCCTGCGGATACAGTCGCACGGCCTCCTTCTATTCGCTGCAGGATCTATATGGCCGTCTTGGACGCCTGCCAAAAGGCCTGATCATCAACTCCATGGGGTGTTTCGAGGGCACGCTGGAATTCCTAAGCGAACTTCCGGAACAGGAGATCGCGATGTGCCACTTTGGCGTTTGGGATTACGACCCGATCGCGGCGCTTTGCCGGATTTCGATGCCAATGATACGGCAGAAGGCAGAGGTGATGATACGGAAGGCCTTTGTCCATCTCGATGCGCGCGATACGGCGCCGTCGCTGACGAAAATCAAGCCTGAACTGATCCTGCCACGCACATTGTGACGCTTCTGGATCAAGGCTGAAACGACGCTTCTATGCTGACAGGCGCGCCAGGTGGTCGCGCAGATCGAAGTCGGCCTTCTGAAGGTCCTTGTGCGCCTGAAACCGCGCTGTGTGCACATCCCCATAGCCTGGTGACGGGACGAAGACCTGTCGAATGGCCGACATGGCCGACATGGCATCCCCGAGCGCAGCATACGCCTGACAGGCCGTTGCCCCCAGCATCGCTGCCCCCAGCAAAACGGGTTCCGGGCTTTGCGGAGCGGTCACGGGCGCATCCACCGCATCGGCAATCAACTGCTTGATCAGGTTGCTTTCGCCCGCCCCACCACTAATCACAATCGAGGACGGGCAAACGCCATGGATACGCTGCACCTCCATGATCTGCCGCAACCCATAGCCAACGCCCAGAACCGCGGCGACATAGCTTGCCACAAGATCGTCGTGGTTCACGTTCAGGTTCTGCCCCGACACAATCCCCGTCGACGTCGGATCGGCGAAGGGCGCACGGTTGCCCAGAAAGTCGGGAACGATGATCTTGGGGCCGGCCAGACGGACGGCGTCGCTGATATCATCTGTTTGGCGCTCCACCTCTCGCAAGAGATAGGCCTGAAGCGAAAGTCCCTCCGTTGCGGCTATCTTGGCGGCCTCGACGCCCGCAGGGTGGTGTTTTACAATATGGGCGATAGCCTCACCGGCTGCGGATTGCCCGCCTTCGCAGAGCCACATACCAGGTACCATGGCCGAATAATATGGACCCCAGATGCCCGGAACTTTGCGCGGGTCTGCTGATGTCGCCATTGTACAGGCCGATGTTCCGAAAACATAGGCCATCGTGGCCTCGGGCCCGCGATTCGGGTCGGCGCCAACGGTCCCTATCCCCCCGGCATGGGCATCGATCAGACCTGCACCCACCGGGATGCCCGCCGTCAGCCCCATGGCGCGCGCCGCCTCATCGGTGAGACCCTGCGCCAGCGCCGTACCGGGCGGCACGATGGTCTGCCCGATCCGTACGTAATCCTCAGCGGGCATTTCGGGCAGGCCGATTTGTTCAAAATAGCTGTCGTCCCACCGCGACTCATGGGCAAGGTAGGTCCACTTACAGGTCACTGTACAGGCCGAGCGGGTGAGCGACTTGGTGGCGGCCCAAGTCAGAAAATCGGGCAGGTCGAAGAATTGACCGGCTTTGGCGAACGTGTCGCGCCTGTTTTCCTTGATCCATAGCAGCTTCGGCGTCTGCATCTCAGGTGAGATGCGCCCGCCGACATAACTAAGAACGTCATGGCCTTGAGCATTGATCCGCGCGGCCTGATCGGTGGCGCGATGGTCCATCCAGACGATGACGTTCCGTTCAGTCGCTTTGCTTGCGCTGATGCTGAGCGGGTCCATATCGCGGTCGAGGACAACCATGGAACAGGCCGCATCGAACCCGATCCCTTGCACAGCATCGGGTGCAATCCCGGCCCGCTGGACGGCGCCGCGCACCGAGGCACATACAGCCGACCATATGTCTGCGGAGGATTGTTCGGCGATCCCACCGGCCTCGCGCCACATTCGGATGTCTTGCTTGTGGCTGCCCAACAGCTTGCCCGACGCGTCAAATACGCCCGCGCGAGCCGATCCCGTTCCTACATCAACACCGACAAACATGCCTCAAAGATCCACGGCGTTCGGCAAAAGCACAAGGTCTCGGATCGTGACATTCGGCGGCCGGGTCAGCATGAACACGACGCAATCGGCAACTTCCTTTGGCTGCATCAGACTGCCTTCTGCCAGCGCCTGCTCCATCTTCGCCTGCGGCCAATCGTCAAGAAGGGCCGTGACGACGGGACCGGGCAGGATGGCTCCCACCCGGACGCCATGTTTGGACACCTGGCGCCGGACCGTGTGGGTGAAGGCCTGCACCGCGTGTTTCGACGCGGTATAGATCGGCTCCCACACCACGGGAATGACACCGGCAATTGAGCTTGTGAGGATCACATCGCCTGAGCCCTGCTGCGCCAGGTGGGGCAGAACGGCATGGACGGACCGGAAGGCGGCGTTGATGTTAAGATTCAAGACGTGGTTCCATTCATCTGGATCACCCTCCAGCACATCGCCCCCGACATAGGCACCTGCATTGGCATGGAACGCGTCGAGCCGCCCTGCCCTCTCGAGGATGGTGGGCAGCATCCGAGCGACGCTGTCTTTGTCGAGGACGTCCGTTTGGACGGGTATCGCTGCTTCGCCCAGATCGGCGCAGGCGGCTTGCAATGCGTCGGCGTCCCGGTCGATCAGGACGACCCGAGCGCCTGTAGCGATGCAGGCGCGCGCGCAGGCCAGCCCAATGCCCGACGCGGACCCGGTGATGGCAATGACCTTTCCATTCAGATCCGGCATGTGCGTCCTCTTGTTGTTGTAGACGTGTCGCGTTGGTCGCTTTTGGTCGCTATGCGCTGTGTCATATGCTGGAATAGCCCCCCTCGATCATCACGATCGCCCCGTTGACGAGGTCCGAAGCGGGTGAGGCGAGGTAAAGCGCCATATCGGCGATCTCGACCGGTTCGCCAAAGCGGCCAAGCGGGGTTTTCGCGATCATCGGGTCGCGACGTTCAGGTGCGGACCAAAGCTGTTGGCCCATCTCGGTCAGAACGACAGTTGGGCAGATTGCATTGACTTGCACGTTATGCGGGGCCGCTTCAGTCATCAGCGATTTCGTCAGCGCATTCAGCCCGCCCTTCGAGGTCGCATAGGCCGCATGATCGGGCAATGCGATGACGCCAGTTTGGGAAGAAATGTTGATGATCTTGCCCGCACGGCGTTCGATCATGCCGGGCAGCAGCCGTTGGGACAGAATGAACGGCGCGGTAAGGTTCACGGCCAATGTCATCTGCCAATCGGCCAGGTCGTAGGTGGTTGCCGGGCCGGTCAAGGCGATGCCTGCGGAATTCACCAAGATATCGATCTGCCCCATGGCCGCCAGGGCTCGGGCGGCGACGGCATCGGTTTGAACCGGGTCCGCAAGATCGCCGCTGATGGCGGCAAAGCGGCGACCTTTGGCTTTGATACGGGCGCCCAAGGCGTCCAGGCGCTCGGCGTTCCGCCCGTGGCCCGCAATGTCCGCGCCCGCTTCGGCGAAAACCTCGGCAATGGCGGTGCCAATGCCCGAGGAGGCGCCGGTCACAAGCGCCGTCTTTCCGGTGAGACTGAAGCGAGTGTGCCAGGCCAAGGGGCTACTCCAAATTGGTATGGTTGGCGCGCATAGCATCCGGTGAGAGGTCACGTCTGTCGCGCAGATCAAGGACCAGGAGCTCAAAAAACAGAAACATCAGTGCTTCATAGAGCGAGCCCATCGGCAGGATTGACGTCGCGGCGGCACCTTGATCGGCGGCCATCGTCTGGGCGGGCAGATACACCACATGATCAGCGGCGCGGGGCACTGCGCCATCCGGCTCCGCTGTCACGCAGATCACCCGCCCCCCGGCATTCCGCGCGACATCGGCCAGCGCGGCGATTGTCGAGAAATGCCCAGGGCCCGCGCTGACGAGAAGAATATCGCCCGAGCCCACGGGCGGGGTGGTCATATCGCCCACCACATGGGCATCACAGCCCAGATGAAACAGCCGCATGGCAAGCGCCTTCATCATCAGCCCCTCACGCCCGACGCCGTCGCAACAGATGCGATTTGCGGTGCCAATCTCTTCGGACAGCGGAGGTATCTGCGCCAAGACCTCCGGTGCGAGGCCGGGGCGCAACTCATCCAGCAAAGTATCGGCGGCGATGGCGGTCATAGCTTGATCTGGATCTTTACATCCGTCGGCCGTGCCTCAACGGCACGGTCAAAGGCCGCGACGCTGTCGGAGAAGGCAAAGATATCGGAAATCAACGGTTTAAGGTCGACTTTCCCTGACCCGATCAAGGCGATGGCGCGATCATACATATTCGCGTAGCGGAACACCGTTTCCATTCGGATCTCCTTTGACTGCGCCAAAACGATATCGACGGGCACGGGATCGACCGGCATCCCGACCCAGACAACGCATCCTGCGGGCGCGACGGCCTCCAATGCCGTCTGGACCGCGGCAGCGGCGCCAGCGCATTCGAAGACCACATCGGCGCCCCAGCCTTCCGATGCGTCGGCAAGCAGCTCCGTCACATTGTCGCGCGGGATCAGGATTGGCTTCACATTCTCATAAGCGGCTGCGACTGCGAGCTTCTCTTCAACCAGATCGGCGATAAACACTTCGGCGCAGCCACCGGCCAAAGCCGCAATCGCACACATGATGCCAATCGGACCGGCGCCGATGACCAGCGCCACATCGCCAGGCTTGATCGCGGCCTTGGCGGCGGCTTGCATACCGATGGCGAAGGGCTCGACCATCGCACCCTCGGCAAAACTCACATTGTCAGGCAACCGATATGTGAAGGCGGCCGGATGTATGATCGACGGCGTCAAGCATCCATGCACCGGCGGCGTGGCCCAGAACCGTACTGATGGGTCCACGTTGTAGGCCCCCAGCTTCGACGCTTTGGATTGCATATTGGGAATGCCCGGTTCCATGCAGACACGGTCGCCAACAGCAAGATTTGACACCTCCGCGCCAATCTCTGTGACCGTGCCCGAGGCTTCGTGGCCAAGAACCATGGGCGCCTGGACCACGAAAGGTCCGATCCGACCGTGGGTGTAGTAGTGGACATCACTGCCGCAGATGCCAACGGTGTCCACGGCGATGCGCACATCCTCTGGACCGAGCGCTTCGGGAAGATCAATATCGCGCAAGGCAAGGCGGCGCGTTTCTTCCAGAACAAGAGCTTTGGCCATGATCTCCTCTCTCTTTCTACGCGCCAACTGCCACGCGTCTCAGCTCGGCAGGCCGTCGATAAGGGCCGCCGCCGTCATTTCATCGGTCACCAGCGTATCCACGAAACCGCGCCGCAAAGCGGCTCGGATCACGGGGACCTTGTGTAGGCCTCCAGCGGCCAGAATGACATTTTCGATTTGCGCCAGGTCGTCCAACGACACACCAACCACGCGCCGATTGATCTCGTGATCAATGAGCTGCCCCTCGGCATCCAGGATATGCCCGGTGATGTCGCCCACACCGCCCTTTGCGATCAGATCCGCCGCCGTGATCCCGCGCGGCAACGCATCGCGCACCAGCAGCGAACTGTTCAGATCCCCGGTCGCCAAAGCGATTGCGCCGCAAGATCGGATTTTCTCCAGCATCTCGCCGATCACGTCCTGCGCCATAAACGTGGCCTGGCTTTCGGCGCTGCTTGCATAAAGCGGCGCAAGGAAAAAGCTGTGCTCGGCATTGCACAGATCGGCGAGCCGGGTGGTGATCTCGTAGCCATTCACGTCCGAGCCGCGCGAGACGCCGCCCATCGTCGACACGATCTCAAGGTCCGGGCGGTCGAGCGGCTGCATGTGGCGCGTGGCGAGGTTGAGTGTGTTGCCCCAGGACATGCCAAAACGGGTCAGGCCCCCATCTTGCAATAGATCGCCCAGATAGGCCCCCAATCCGGCGGCCACCAGCGGCGTGACCGACAGCCCATCTTCAGGTGAGGGAACCACAATGGCGCGCTCTAGGCGAAATCGGCGCTCCAGATCCCATTCCAATTCCGCCGCGGCGGCAAAAACGGAGTCCACGCTGACCCGTAAGATCCCGCGGCGGCGCGCCTCGGACAGACCCTTGTTCACCCGAAGCCGCGTGATCCCAAACCGCTTGGCGGCGTCGGCTTGGGTCATCCCTTCGATCTCGCAAGCCCAGGCGAGGCGCACCAAAAGCTGCTCCTCCGGGTCGATCTTATCCAGTTTGATGTAACGCGACATGGGCGATCCTCTGCTTTTCCGAGCGATTAACGGCCAATGCCGGAAAAGGACGGTGCGCGCGACCTCATTTCACCGCGCCCATGGTCAAACCACGCACCAATTGCTTCGACGCGATCAGGGCGAAGATCAGGACCGGGATCACAATCAATGTCGAGGTCGCCATGATCTTCCCGTAAGGCAGGTTGTAGCCTTCCATGAACGACACGGCCATCGCGGGCGCGGTCTTGGCATCATTGCGCGTCAGTACCAGGCCGAACATCAACTCGTTCCACGAGAAGATGAAGGAGAAGATCGACGACACCGCCACGCCGGGCATGGCCAGCGGCAGGCAGATCTTGCGCATGATGGTGAATTGCGAGGCGCCCTCCATCCGCGCCGCTTCGTCCAGATCGTAGGGAATGCCGCGAAACTGATCCGTCACGATCCAGATCACGATCGGCAGATTGAAGGTCAGATAGATCAGGATCAGCGTGATGTGCCGGTCGAGAAGGTCAAGGTTCCGCGCGATCAGAAAGAAGGGCAGGGCAAGAACAATTGGGCTGACCATTCGGTTGGTGATGAACCAGAACCACAGGTCCTTCTTGCCGCGAAACTCGAACCGGGCGAGCGCGAAAGCGGCGGGCACCCCAAGCACAAGGGCGAGGGCTGTGGTGCTTACTGCGATGATCAAAGAGTTGATCAGCGTGCCAAGCACCCCGTCTTCAAACAGCGCTTCACGGTAATTGGCCAGCGTCGGTTCGAATAGCCAGACCGGTGGCGCCTCCAACGCAACCACCTGGGTTTTCAGTGACGTCGTGACCATCCAATAGAATGGGAAGACGCAGACAAGTATGATCAGCATCAACAGGATGAATTGGCCAAGGCTTGCGCGTTGCGTGGTCATGACCTCACACCTCCTTGTAGAAGACGCGGATATAAATCTGCGCCAGGATGATAGTGATGATCAGCAAGATGATCGCCTGAGCCGAGGCAAGGCCCTGGTCAAAGGCGCGGAATCCCACCCGTTGGATCATCAGTGAGATGAATTCGGTCGAAGCGCCCGGCCCCCCGCGGGTCAGTGTAAATACCATGTCGAACAGCTTCAGCGTATCTGCGGTGCGCAAGATCAGGACCGCAACAAGCCCCGGCAGCAAAAAGGGCAGTTGCACGTAGCGCAGCACCGTCCACCAGCTTTTGGTTTCCAGCCGTGCCGCCTCTTCGATTTCGGTGGGCACCATGGTCAGACCCGCCAGAAGGACAAGCGCCACGAACGGCGTCCATTGCCAGACATCCCAGAACACGATCATGATGAAGGCGTTTGTCGGGTCGCCGATCCAGTTGATATCCGCATTGCCGAGAAGCTGGTTCACCACCCCGAAACGCTGGTTGAACATCACCTGGCCGAGCAGGCCCACCACCGCGTAGGTCGTGGCCATCGGCAGAACAAGGCTGAGCCGGCAGAGCGTTTTCAGCAGTGACAGGCCCGGACGATGCAGCACCAGCGCGATCCCCATCCCCAGCGCCAGCTGCAAAGGCAGGGAGGTGATCAGCAAAAGGAATGTGCGCCCCATCGCCTGCCAAAAGGTGCTGTCAGTCAGCACGGTCCAGTAGTTTTCCAGCCCCACATAGCGTTGCTGGTTCAGGCGCGTGAGGTTGAAGAACTGGACCGAGGTCCAGGCCGCGTAGAGGAGCGGCGCGATGCCCACCAAGGCCAAGGCAATCACCGCCGGACCGATAAAGGCAAAAATCGTGGATTTGGGTGCCCTGCCGCGCATTTGACTTCCCTCGCGTGGTGCGCCGGGGCAGTCTGAACTGCCCCGGCCGTTCTATGTTATTGGGCGAGTGGCTTGTCGCCGCTGTAATATCCGGCGGCCTCAAGGATCGACTCCATGCGGTCGCCAATTTCCTGCGCGCCTTCCTCGACGCTGACTTCACCCAGCATCATCCGCGTGCCCCATTCCTGGACCACTTCCGAGATTTCGGGCCATTCGGCAAAGCGCGGGCGGAATTCCGGCACACCCTCCTGCCAGCTTTCGACCAGAGCCGGGATGAAGGTATAGGTCTCAGCCAGGGCTGGATCTTCATAGGCCGACATACGGGCTGGGACGCCGCCACGCTCCAGATACTCGACGGCATTGGCTGCCGAGGTCGCCCATTGGATGAACAGCCATGCGGCCGCGCGCTCATCGTCATCGGCCTGTTCGGCCACCGCGAGCGAGAACCCCCCCAGTGCCGGGCGACGGCCCTCGGGCCCCATCGGCTCTGGCGCGATCCCCACGCAATCGGCGACCCGAGACGTGTCTGAATCGACAACCGACGAATAGAAGGCCGACCATTCGGTGATTATGGCGACTTCGCCCTGCGCAAACGCGTTGACGGTTTCGGCATGATCGTAGGCGACAATGCCGTCGGGCATGTATTGCATCAGATCCTGACGGAATTGCAGTCCAGCCTGGCTTTCTTCGCTGAGTAGATTCGAGCGGAATTCATCGTCTAGGAACGACCCGCCGAAGGGCCAGAGCATCCGCGCGAAACTGTCGGCGGATTGCGTTTCATTCCGCTTGGATTGCAGCGCAAACGCATATTGGCCGTCACCCGTCAGCGCGGGGCCATACTCGTCCATCAATTGCTGCCAGGTCTCGGGCGGGCCGTCGAAGCCAGCCTCCTCCAACATGCAGCTGTTGTAGAACATCAGTCCCGAATAATTGTCGAAGGGCAGCCCATAGATCGTGTCGTTCCAGCCACCGAACGCGTTCAGCACCAGCGGGAAGAAATCGTCCATGTTCAAATCAGGATCGATGATATCGGGATAGTCGGCCATGATCTGTTCGACCGGCACGATCCAGTCATTTTCGGCAAAGTTGCCGATCCAGACCAGGTCAATCAACGCGATATCAAGGTCCCCACCCGCCACAAAGTCGCGGACCTGTTCCCCCAGTGCGTTTTCATAGGGGTGGCGGATAATGTTGATGTCGATGCCGGTGGCCTCCTCGAAGGCAGGCAACATCGCTTCGATCGCATCATAACCCGGCCGCAAAAGGAACACGACATCTACGGTCGTTCCGGCATAGGGCGCTGCTGCTTCTTCGAGGCTCCATCCATGGCCATCGGCCAAAGCGGGGCCAGCGACGAGGCTTGCCAAAGCAGCAGTGCACAGCAGATTTCTCTTGATTTTCATGGTGTAAGGGTCCTCCCAGACGATGAAACTCTGCACATTTCATATGCATCAGTACTGATACAAAAGTAACAATCAGCCTTGAAAGTCAATACAATTGTTAATAGTAAGTTACAAATGATCTGACAGTGGATCGCGAAAGGAGGATACTGCCTTGGCAGGCATCACGATAAATGCGCTCAACAAGTTCTACGGCGGTGTGCAGGCGCTTTTCGATATCAGCCTGGACATTCAAGACGGCGAATTTGTCGTCTTCGTCGGCCCGTCTGGCTGCGGAAAGTCCACATTGCTACGCACGCTGGCTGGGCTTGAGGCCGCCGATAGCGGGCGGATCGAGATCGACGGAAAGGACGTGACCAATGCTGAACCGGTCGACCGCGATCTGTCGATGGTGTTCCAATCCTACGCGCTTTATCCGCATATGAGCGTGCGCGACAACATGGATTTCGGTATGAAGGTCAATCGCTTCGATCCCGCCGAACGCAAGCGCCGGATCGCCGAGGCCGCGCGCATCCTTCAGCTTGAGGACTATATGGATCGGCGACCCTCGCAATTGTCGGGCGGGCAGCGACAGCGCGTCGCCATCGGTCGTGCCATCGTCAAAAACCCAAAGGTTTTTCTGTTCGATGAACCGCTGTCGAACCTCGACGCCAAGCTTCGGGTGCAGATGCGCGTCGAACTCGAAGGCCTGCACAAGCAGCTTAAAGCCACCATGATCTATGTCACTCACGATCAGGTGGAAGCGATGACGATGGCCGACAAGATCGTCGTGTTGAATGCAGGTCGTGTTGAGCAAGTCGGCTCCCCCATGGACTTGTATCACAAGCCCAACTCGCGCTTCGTTGCAGAATTCATCGGCTCTCCGGCGATGAACGTCTTTCCGGCGAATGACAGCTTGAAAAGCCTACCCCTTTCCTCCGGGGCGCGTTTCATCGGCTGCCGCCCAGAACATTTGCAGTTGATGCCTCCGGGCCAGGGACAGGCGCAGGCAACCGTGCGCGTGAAGGAACGTTTGGGCGGCGAGAGCCTGCTTTATCTCAGCATGTTGGACGGGCCTGACATCGTCGCCAGGGTAGACGGCGACGATGAAACGGAGATCGGCGCTGAGATCGGCGTAACGATACCCCAACACCGTTTACATCAATTCAACAGCGCGGGTCGCGCGATCTGAACGGGGCGTCATGAGCAAACCGCTTCCCACGTGGCGACCGTCCAGCGCCGCGACGTCGCTTGATCTGAGCGATATTCGCACCGTCATCTTCGACTTCGATGGCGTTGTCGCCGATAGTGAAGTTCTGTCGCTATCGACCCTGCACGCCGCGTTGGAAGAGGTTGGCATAGAGTTGAGCCAAGATGATGTTCGCGCCGCGTTTTTGGGGCGGTCTTTGGCCACCATTTCCGCCTATGTCGCCGAACACACGCTGTCGCAAGCGGCAGATGGTTTCGCCGAAACCTGGCAATCGAAGCTATTCACACAACTCAAACGCTCTTTGCGTGCATTGCCGTCTTGTCTAGCTCTTCTGGAGCATCTGGACAGGACAGGCCTCGATTATTGCATCGCCTCCAGCAGCACGTTTGAGCGGATCGCTCTTTCGCTTCATGCGATGAACCTCTCGAATCGATTCGACCACATCTTCAGCGCTGAACTGGTCGCGCGCGGTAAACCCGCGCCAGATCTGTTTTTGCATGCGGCCGCGTCCGTTGGCGCCGACCCTACAACCTGCCTGGTCGTTGAGGACTCGCCCTATGGCGTCAAGGCCGCGGCTGCGGCAGGCATGCGATGTGCCGGTTTCGTAGGTGGAACACATCTGCGCGGTATCGAGGATCGGCATTCTGAGCTGTTGATCCAGAACGGCGCGGACATTGTGATCGAAACACAATTGGCATTGATTGACATGGGGCTCTCCGGGCATGGATCGGAACCCCGGCGCACCACGTAAGATCATGCGCACAGACCGAAGCTGATGCGCCCAATCGGAACTCTTAGCGCTTAGCAGGGGTGAAAGGGCGCATAACCCCGAATTCGGCAGCGCAAAGTCTGCGCAAATAGGCTAGGTTGAAGCGACATGACCAACGCTCTGCCCCTCCCCTGCACCGGTGAACCGCCCAGCCTCGCGCATCCATCGGACGACTGCCGGGATAAGCGTGGAACTCTGATCGCGACCATTGTGGGATCGAGCCTCGCTTTTGTTGTGGGATCGATCATCAACGTCGCCCTTCCGGCCATGCAGGACGAATTCGGCGTTGGCCCGACCGGCGCGCAATGGATCGTGAATGCCTATCTTCTGCCTTTGGGGGCGCTCGTCCTGATCGGCGGCGCAATCGGCGATCATTATGGGCGCAAGCTGGTCTTTCAGACCGGGATGATCATCTTTTCCTTGGCCTGCGTTCTATGTGCCGTCGCCTGGAGCTTTCCCGTGCTGATGATCGGGCGCGCCCTGGAAGGGGTCGGTGCGGCCATGATCGCCCCTACGTCACTGGCCATCATCGCGGACGGGTTCTCGGGTCGTGAGCGTGGCCAGGCCATCGGCACATGGGCCGCCGCCGGGGCCGCCGCCGGAGCTTTGGCGCCCTTGCTCGGTGGTGTGATTGTCGACTTTGCCGGCTGGCGGTGGGCCTTCGTGGCAATTGTCCCCGTCGCCATCTATGGTCTGTGGGTGGCACAAGGGGCGATCCGGGAAAGTCGCGCCGATGAGGAGGCACGCGCACCCCTCGATTGGCTGGGCGCGGGCTTGATCGCCATGGGGTTGCTCGCGCTGATCTGGTCATTGATTGCGCTTCCAGAACGCGGGGCAACGCGCAATGTCTTGGCCGCCGGAGCCCTTGGCATCGCCCTTGTCGCGGCGTTCCTGGCTGTCGAGCATAGAAAAGGCGACAATGCCATGACACCGCTCAGGCTTTTTGGCAGCGCAACGTTTTCGGGGCTCTCGTTGCTGACGCTCTTCCTCTACATGGCGCTTGGCGGTCTTCTGGTGCTTCTACCCTACGTTCTGATCCGCGAGCTGGGCTACGGGGCGACCGCTGCGGGCGCTGCGATCTTACCCTTTCCGCTCATTCTGGGGCTTCTGTCGCGCATAATGGGCGGGACGTTGGCCGACCGCATTGGCACCCGCATGATCCTGACGATTGGCTCGCTGCTGGTCGGGGGCGGGTTTCTGCTGTTTGCCCGTGTACCGAATACGGATGTAAGCTACTGGCAGGATATTCTGCCCGCCCTTGTTGTTCTCGCGCTTGGAATGGCGGCCAGCGTCGCCCCGCTGACATCGGCTGTCCTCGCCAGCGCCGGAGACCGCTATTCAGGTGTGGCCTCAGGGGTGAACAATGCAATCAGCCGGATAGCTGGATTGATCGCAACAGCACTGTTGGGCCTTGTCCTGATCGGGTCGTCTGAGGATCTGACGGCAGGTCTGGCCAGCGCGGCATGGGCCGGGGCGGCGCTTGCCATGGCGAGTGCCCTCAGCGCGTGGATCATGGTGAACCCGAAGAGTGTCGAGACTGATTGAGAGGATAAAATGACCTGCACGCATACCCACATGATCCAATTGGACCGGCCCACAGAGACCGCCAAATCCGGTGCGGTCTGCGCAGATTGCACGAAGATCGGCGCCGACTGGCTCCACCTCAGACTGTGCCTGACCTGCGGCCATATCGGGTGCTGCGACGACAGCCCAAACCGACACGCACGCAAGCACTTCGAAGCCGAGAACCATCCAATCATAGCGTCCCACGAACCAAAGGAACGCTGGCGCTACTGCTTTGTCGACGACGTGTTGGTCTGAGTTTGGCGCCTAACCAAGCGCCGCCTCAGCCATCAGAGGCGACACCCTATACGATCTTTGTCAGGCAAACCCACCTGCACCTAAGGTTTCAAGATACGATAACTGGTTGCCATTGCGATCACCCGCCCATCGCGTGTCAAATTCCTTAGTGCAATGATGTTTAGCTGCGCCGAAGGTTCGACTCGCAACGTCTTGTATGATGTGATGAAAATCCTCGGCTGGTCGTTCTAGACACCCGATGCCGGCTATCGCGTCGCCAGACTGCTTATCCAAGCTCGCCTGCAAGAGCACAGCCGGGCCACAGTGATCGTTTGATGCAGATCATATCGGCGACGCCTGGCCACGCATATTTCAGTCCGTGCAAACGACAAGACGCCAAGCTGAAAGAAAGCCCCAATGCAGACCGAACACCCCAACATTGAACTGATCAACCGTATCGATACAACCGACATTCCCGCACAGGCGGATTTGTTTCAACCGGACGTCGTGTGGCATTTCTTCAACGCCCAGGCGGCCGATATTGCAGGATCTTACTGTGGGATCGACGGTCTTTCCGAGTTCTTCCGCAAGGTTCACGCCCATGGCGATGGAAGCTTCGCCATTAGCCCGCGTGGAGCATGGGCAGTTGGTGATGAGTTGGTGGTGGTTCAAACGCGTAACAGGCTTGGCCGGGGTGAGGCGGCTATCGAGTTTGATGTGATTGTCGTCTGGCGGATCATCGACGGCAAAATCGCCGAGGTTTGGGATATACCGGCTGTAAACACTGCACAGGGCATCGCGGCCAATGACCCGACTGTGGGCCCCGCCACAGCAGAGATCGCCTGAGCCGGGTTCCACTTATAGCGCGCGATCAACAAGCGCCGGTGGCGGCTCGATATGCCGCCCCATTCCGCGCGCCTGCCTGCCTATTTGTGTGCCGACCAACGATCTTGTCTTGTCGGACATAGTGAGGATGGGCTCAGACCCATGCGCAAAATGGCACAAAGTCAGCCATCACAGCCGAGATTCTGCGCTCAATGCGTCTGAACCCGCTTGCTGGTCACCAAGTCATCCGCAAGGGCGCACTTTGCGTCGCGCGCGCAGGGTATCGACAACGATCACTCTCGCCGGGAACCTGTCAGACAAAGGTAAGTCATCAGTCAAAACCGGAGCGGATCCGATATGCCTCAATCCGTCCAACTCAACGCATAGTTCCCTACCGAGCTGCCATCACCTCGATCTCGACGAGCCAGCCCGGAACGACGAGACCTGCAATCTCCATGGCGCTCCGAGCCGGAAGATTGCCCCGCTCGGCGCTGAAAAACTGCGTATAGCCTCGCATAAATCCCTCAAAGTCCATCTCACCGTCCATCTCTGGGTCGCCGACAAGGAACACCTGCATCTTTACGACATCGTCCATCGTAAATCCGCCATTCACGAGTGCGGCTTCCACGCGTTCAAGGACGCCTACAGTCTGCGTCTCGGTGTCGCCATAGGCGGCGCGACTGCCTCGTTCGGCACTCTCGTCGATAACTGGCGGGACCTGACCAGACACGTAGAGGATGGTCGCACCGGCGGGGACCTCGACCGATTGCGCGATCGGGAAATCGCTTCCGGGAATCGGATTTCGGACGATGCCGCTGTCCTGTGCGACAGCCGGGACGGCAGCGGTAAGCGCGAGAAGGGCAAGCAACGTGGGGTATTTCATGGCGAGATGTCCTCGGTTGGAAAGTCACAGATCGGCAAGGCGGGTGTGCTCGGCGATGGCATTGACGCAATCATGGGCCGAAAGCACCGACCCCTCTTGCCAGCCGGTGAGATAGCTCATGTGCTCGCCAGCAAAGTGGAACGGCCCGTCGCCTGCCACCACGGCGGGATAAGCGGCCGCGCGCGCATCGTCGTCCCAACTGGCCCATCCACCCTTGGCGAATGGCACCTTGTGCCAGGCGATAGAGCTGCCGCCGGTTACGGCGTCACGGTAGGCGGGATGTATCTTCGAGCCTTGCTCCAGGACCAACTCTAGACGATCGGCAAGGGGCATATCGCCGAAGCGTTCGCCGATCGAGTTCGACCAGATATAGGCGCCGACGACGACGCCCTTCTGCTGACCAAAGCCCGCCGTCGGATACCAGATCTGAGTGATGTCATTGGCGGACCAACTGATGCCGCCATAGATCTTGTCGTCCTCCTCCCAAAAACGCCGCTCTGCCTGGAAAGCAGCCTTACAGGCCGCGACATAGCCACAAGCTTCGATAGACGAGCGGATCGGGGCTGAAAAATCATTGTCTATGTCGCGCAGCACAGAGAAGGGTATCGTGACGACGATATGGTCCGAGGTCAGTGTGCGCGCAGACCCGTCAGGGGTGCGATAGGTCACGCGCGCACCGTCACCCTCACGGCGGATCTCGGACACCTCGGCATTGTAGGTGATCATCGGTCCCACCCGCTCGGCGAACGCCTGGGCAATCATATCCATACCGCCCACCGGCTCCATCATCGTGGCCGCCTGGGTGAACCCTTCACCAAAGTGCATTTTGTAACCCCAGAAATCCGACGCCAACAGCTCACCCAGATCGAGAACCGGCAGCGTTGCGCCGGGTGGCCGGAGCCCGGATCCTGGAGCATCGACATATCCACCCCGACTTGTGCCGGTATAGGTTCCGTCGTCCAACGCCCCGAAGGAGGAGACGAAATCAAGGAAACGCTCCTTGTCCAACCCAGACAATTCTTGATCAAGCACGCCCGTGCCCACCGCTTTCGACAGCATCTCAGCGATGATCCCACGACTATCGTTGACGACCTGACGATTCAGGACCCGCCCACCATCAAAGGCCGCGTCGTCCTGGAAAAAAGCGCCACGGTTCTCATTCACAATCGGCTGCAGCGCGACGCCGAATTCGCGGCAATAGCCCAAGATCCCCTGATGGTGATACGGCAGCCGCGCCGGACCCGCATTGAAGTAAAGGGACGGATCGCGGTCGAAGTCGACAAGCTGACGGCTGTCGTCTTCGACTATGGTGTCGCCGCCGCGGTAGGTGCGGTTCCGGCCCCCAGCAAGGTCGGTTGCCTCAAGGACGGTAACCTCATACCCCGCCTTGGCGAGTTCATAGGCGGCCACCATACCGGCGATCCCTGCCCCCAAAACCGTCACGGCGCGGCCCTGACCGCTGCCGATTGGTAGGTCCGGCGTCCCGGCATAAGCCGCGGGTGTCGCCATGAAACCCATGGCTTGCATCGTAGCATAAGCGGCGGCAGTTCCAGTCCCGGTTCCAACCATCTGGATCAGACGGCGGCGGGTCATTGCATTTTGCATTCCACGTCCTCCGGTTGTCATGGAGAAGCGTGAAGACCACCTGCGCGGGATTGCAATTCTTTCGATTGAACGGAGAGAGGCAGCTGAACGCGTTGCTTAGCGAGCGCGCGCCGCGCCATGATCTGCTCAAAAAAGGATCAGCCGAAAAAGCTACCTCACGTCCAAGGCGACCGAGCGCAACACAGACGCCGCTGTCCCTAAGGGATCATTCAGAGCATTTGATCGCCGTAAAGCGATATCGCCGCGATGATGCGGTCAAACGGATCGCGATGGCTCCAATCCATTTCTCCGGCCAGAACCGCAATCTCGGCCGTCAGAGGACCGCTCAACACGCCCTGCCCCGTCGTCAGACCGGGCAGTTGCGTCAAGAACGGGCCCATTTCGGGTCGCTTGCCTAGGCGCGCGTTTTGACTGATCTCAAAAAAGCTGATCGGGCTGAGACGCACCGCATCTGTCGCTTCCGCCATCCTGATCGCGGCTCGCGTCAACTTCGGATCGTTGGTCAGCATCCAGGCCCAGACATAGGTGTCGAGCAGCACTTCCAAGGCTCAATCGCCTTCCCAAAGCGCCAATTCCTCCTTCGACATCGCCGTGAACAGATCGTCAGGACGGTCAGTTGGCCCTCGAGCGCGCCAAGTAACTTACGCTCCTGCGGCACCGGCACCAGGCGAACAACCTGCTGAGCACCCTTAGCGATCACAACCTCTTCCCCGCGCAAAGCCGCGCCGATGAGTTTGGAAAGCTGCGTTTTGGCGGTATGGACGGAAAACTGCATTGGGCAAAAATGCCTAGCTAACTTAACTAAGTCAGTGACAATAGTTTATGCAAAAATCGATTCAGGACCCTGCCTTTATCGGCAAATATGGGTACCATTGTACCAAACCCAGGCATCATTTTGAAACTATGGCAAACAAGTTGGCAGAGATGCGGATAAGCGCCTTCTGTAGCCGGTTGGAGAGCTATGATGCTCTGCACAATCTCCAGCACCACCCTTGGTATTTGGCCCTTAAACGCAAAGGCGGTGCTCGCCTTTAGGGAGGAAACGCATCCTAGAGGGACGGCCGCAACCGAATAGAGCCGCCGAACGGTGTTGGTCCCGAACCTGAGGCCCGCATCGGCGGCTTTGGTGAGAACCAGTGCCCAAGACCAACACCGGACGCAATGCCTCGCACAATCGTCAACGCCACTCAGCCAGCGAGAATAGACCCGCGCTGCGCCATATGCTCGTCGAGCTGATCATAGTGATCTGGCCCATGAACCTGGCACACAGAGTGCCGTTCGGTCAGCGCGGCCGCCCAGTATTGTAACTTTGGCAAACCGACCAGTAGGTCGATGCTACGGGTCTTGAGAAGGAAAGCGGTGCGGACAAATACCGGCGCATAGGCTGCATCTACGATCGCAAAGTCATCGCCGTTAAAATAGGGCTTTGCGGTCAAAGCCGCTTCGATCTTCCCCATTGCGGTGCGCAATGTCGTACGATGCTGGTCCATCTCGGCCTGCGATCCGGCCATCATCATCATGTATTGTGGCATGAGCAGCTTGGTGGCGTATTCTGTCCAGGCGCGGCTAAGGGCGCGATCCGCCGCCAGAGCGGGATGAAGGCTGCCATCGCTGCACTCGTCGATGAACTCCGAAATAACGGAAGACTCGAAGATGAAGTGCGTGCCAGTGTCCAGAGCCGGGACGGTGCCGGTCGGTGAGCGCTCCAGGAACCAAGACGGTTTGTTTGCCAGGTCAATGAAGCGAACTTTAATATCCACACCCTTTTCGATCGCGACGATACGCGCGCGTGCAACGAAGGGGCAAATGGGAAAGCTGATCAGCACACTGTCTTTCAGAAGCGTGGGGGCCTGATCCGTCGGGTCGATCGCGTCGAGCATTTCGATATCCTCACTTGAAGATCATAAGAAAGCGCTGGGTCAACTGGATGCTGAAGGTACCGTCTGAGATCTGGTGTCTCGGGGCCGCCGCCTTGTCGCGTAGAGCGCCCCTGAGGCCGAGAGCGCAGCCAAGCCCGGCAAGGCGAAGCCAATCGAGGCATCGACGCGATAAAGCAACTCAGCAAAGACGGGCGCACCGCTTGCGCCGGCGAATAGAAAAAACGTGTAAGTTGCCAGGGCCCGCGCGCGCACCGCGTCGCCCGACCAAAAGGTGACAGCAGCGATGAGCCCGGGGACCGCCAACGCGACGCCCGCCGATAACATGACGCTGCAAAAGGTAAGGTCGATCCCCAACGCGGCCGCGCCCATGCCAATGGCGGCGACGCATAGACCGCTAGAGGCAGTAACCGCTGGACCGAACCGTTTGGTGATGGCCGGTGCCAAAAAGCAGAGCAGCAGTGGCGGAAATCCCGCCAAGCGCAATCGCTGCGGGTCGATGGTGGGATCTGCGGTCGCAAGGAACTGGCATAGTGCGTGGAAGCTTACCAAGCACAACAGCACGGTACTTGGTGCGATGACAAAGGCCGCGAGCGGCGGCAAGTTCCTGCCAGTTGCGCTGTTCGTTGCCCCAACGGCCGCGGTCTGCACGGCCCCCTCACGCGGGCAGCTGACATAAATTGCGATGGTGAGAAGCGCATAAAACAATGCCATCCATCCCATGACGGCGGCAATCGGCAAGCCTAGTGCTGCGACAATCAATTGCGATAGCGGCGCAGAACTGAGGAAGGCGAAACCCAACATGGAAATCGCAAGGGGTTGATCGGCGCGCGCGACCTTTTGGGAGACGAGTGCCAGGGCGGTTGCCGGGAAGCTGGCCGCAGCAAGCCCCTGCAGGACACGCATTGCAAGCAGACTCCAATAGGTGGTCGCGACCATGATCAAGCCGGTGGCCAAGGCCAATCCCGCCAAACCGAGTATTAGCAGGCGCAGCCGGTCGACCCTGTCCGCGACGGGGCCGAAGATGATGAAGCCCACCGCATAGGCCAAGCCAAAAGCGGCCGGAATCAGGCTGGCCTGACGATCCGAGATGCCCAGATCTTTCACGATACCCGGCATCAGTGGCAGCGCCGCGTAGATCTGCGCCACCACCAGAAAGCCAGTGATCATGACAACGAAAACAAAACTCCAGGGCGATCGGATCACGGTATGCTCCCCAGCGAAACAAATGGCGGATTTGATCATTTGGTACCGCCCACCCAAAGATCCCAGGTGGGCGGACGCCGTCCGGCGCAACCTCTACTGGAGCGCCTGCGGGCGTGTATCTGGAAGTCGGTGCGTGACGCGGCAAGTGATCTGGACGTTGCAAAAACTGGCGCAGACATTCGCGCGCCGCCAATCACCATCGGCCTTTGTGTAGCGCAGCACGTCATCCAGATGGGCATGGATCGGCTGTTGACCACCGACGCAGGGCATCAGGTCGGAGAAGGTGATGAAGGTCTTTTTCATCCAAAGCGTATTGCTTTTGGCGCGGTCGATCTTGTCCAGCTTGTACAGCAGCAATTGCCCCAGTTGCAGAGCACAGGCAAAACTCGCCGAAAGCGACCAGGCTCCGCCCGCCTCGTCCGGGCTGGAATGTGCCATGGCTGAGGCCTGCATCTCATCAGTATTGAGCAACACCTTGCCCAGCTCGACCGGCTGGCGACTGAAGGTCAGACCGCGCGCATATCCGTCGATTTCCGACCGCATCCGCAGTGTGACCTCCATATTGGCGATTTTGAGGATCATGACCTCGCTCGCACCATCATCAAGCCGCACTTGTCCGGTGATCGGAACGGCATCCATGTCATCTTCAACGGGGCTTTTTCCAGCCACGATGGCGATACTGCTCAGCAGATCGGTCGACAGTTCATGCCCGCGCCGGGTGCCGATACGGAATTGCCGCAAGCATTCCAGCGCAAATTCGATCACATCAATGGTGCTGAGATGTGGCTTTTGCTTGGCCTCACCTTTGGTCGACCACATTTCGGGCAGCTTAACGATACCGATGCAGGAGATCTGAAGCGCGCTCAGCCCGCCAGACATTTCGAAATCGCGAATAATCTGTGAGGATTTCAGATAGCCGTCACCGAAGTAACGCCCTTGTCTCAATCCGAGGAAGTCATCAATGCTATCGTAATAACCGAGTTCCATGTCTTTAACCTCTTGGTGTCAGTTACATGAGAAGGGTGTCGTAGTCCGCCTGTGCCTCTGCGATGGCCATCTTGATGGTCATCACTGGTTTCTTTTTGAACACATCCGCGATGGCGTCGGCCCGTTCCTCCACCGAGCCGCTGATCACCACATGCGGCATTTCCATCTCTTCCAACGTGGACAGCAGCAATTCGTCCGATGAACGGCGGAAGTTCTCATTGACCGGACGATGGCCGTCCTTGGCCAATGGCAGCTCATTCTTGAGATGTACGAATTGATCGAAGGACGACTTTACATGGCGCTTGAAGGCTTTCCCAAGCTCCCACATCACATCTTCAAAGAAGGCCAACTCACCGGTCTTCTCGACGCTCTCATCCGGTTCAAGATCGATTGAGGCATTGGGATTGACTCCGTATTTGACCCGCACGCTGCCATAGATCCATTCCTGCAATGAACAGCCATCCGAGATGAATTCCGGATTAAGCCGCGTTTCGTGAACCACACGCTCGCAATGGCGCACCACGATCATTTGGATCAACTGGGCAGCTGTGCACTCCTCCAACGTCTTTCCAGGTGCCGCATGGGGCAAGATCTCTCGCATCGTCGAGGCTTCGGTTCGCGGGACGCCAAGATATTTCGCTACGACAAGCGATGTGAATGTCTTTCCAGACGAATAGGTTCCGGTCAGCCCAATCTTCATGCTTTGTGTTCCCTTCTGAGATTTTGGAGAGACGCAAACGGATCGATGTGGGGATTGGGCCCAACGCTAGCTATCCACCGTCAACGCCTCGGCGAGCTCAACTGCGCGGTCCATAGCCTTGGCTTTGGTCGCGGCATAATCGACATTGACCACCGTGGGCGCGACATGGATGTGCTCGACGTCCGAGACGCCGATGAACTTGAACCAATCGTCAAGATAGGGTGTGGCGAAATCGGATCCGAAATTCGGTTTGATACCTTCATAATAAACGCCGCTGGCATGGACGACGAAGGCACGCCTGCCGGTTAGCAAGCCGCTATACCCCGCCTCCATATCGAACCCGAAGGCCCAGCCTGGTTGCGTCACAAGGTCGATGAATTGCTTGAGCACATAGGGAATGCTGTTGTTCCACAGAGGCGTGTTGACCACATAGGTATCAGCGGCGGCAAAGCGCTTAAAAACCTCTTCAACAACCTGCCAGGTCTGCTTCTGGTCCTTTGTCGCCTCCGCGCCAGTAAAAAGCGCCATCTTCGCCCCCACGGCATTGGCGTCGAATGCAGGCAAGCTACCGTCGAACAGATCCAGCGTGTCCACGGAGGTGCCGTGCGCATCCTGCAGCTTGGCGATCAGCGCTTGCGCGACGTCGAGGGACTGACTGTCTGCGCCACGTGTTGAGGCATTGATATGCATGATTTTCATGGTGCTTTCCTTTCCACATATCGAAAGATACGCTGAGCGTCAGGGGCACGATGTTGCGCTGCAGCATGTTTTTGTCGCATGTGCAGCATCATTGTTTGGTTTCGGCCCGCGATCTATCCGCAAATCCTGCAAATTGAGGTTGCGTAAATTGCCAATGTCCGACTTCGTATGGGATGATTTAAAGTATTTCGTCACTGTCGCCTCAGAGGGGTCGGTTGCCAGCGCAGCGCGGATGGTCAATGTCGAACATTCCACTGTCGTGCGTCGTATCACGCGCCTGGAAAGCGCGCTAAATGTCAGGCTTTTCAACCGTTTGGTGCGAGGCTGGGTCCTGACGGAGGAAGGCCGCCTATTGCAGAGCCAAGCAGCTGCAATCGAAGGTCAAATGCTGGCGATCCAGCGGTCGGCACTCTCACTGGGAAAGATCTCGGGCCGGGTCACTTTGACCGCTCCGCCGGAGTTTCTCAGCGAAGTTGTCATCCGCGCTTTGCGTGGATTTCAAGATGAATATCCAGAAATCGAGCTGTGCCTCTTCGGCGAAATGCGAGAGGCGAATCTATCTCGCGGCGAGGCGGACGTCGCATTGCGCATGGTGAATGTCGAGGGCGCAGAACTTGTCACGCAGCGCATCTGCGACGTGGATTATCACTTTTACGGAACAAAGAGCCTGCTGAAAACCAGACCTAAGATGCGGCGGGTTATCCTTTATTCGGAAAGCCATCAGCCGCAACTTACCGAAGCTTTGCTTCGTCAGGCCGTCGGGCGCTCGACAGCCTTCCAAACCAACAATCTGCGCACCGCGCTGAGGGCCGCGTCGAATGGTGTGGGGATTGCTTTGCTGCCGTCGTTTCTGGCGGCGACGGCGCCTGATCTTCAAGTGATCGAGGAACCTGTCGCCCCGATCATTCGTCCCGTCTATTTGGTTATGCAACGCGACGTGCGCAATTCAGATCGGGTGCGCGCCCTGACCGAGTATCTCAAGCAGAATCTCGCAAAAGCCTTAGCACCTTCGGTCTGATACCATTTCCTGAGGCGCACTATCAGCGCTGAAAATACGACATCAGGGTCACTCGGCACTGTATTCCGTCGCACAAATTACATGTATCCGCTTTGCCCGAAGATACGCCGAAGGAGATCAACAGATAGCGGGCGCTTCGGTGCCATTTGGCCTTTGGCAATCTGCGGTTTCCCGAGGTAGAGCCAGCCGCCTAAATCGCCGTTCAAACACCATCGCGCCCTGCGCAACTTCATTTTATGCCCCTTGGGTTGGTATCTGCGATATCCACTACCCTGCTAGGGTCTGGTTGATCTGATGGCGAAGCACGAGCCATCCAGAAGGACCGTTCAAGGCAAAGCCGAAATGCTCTGGTGCAGCCCACATTGCCAACCTGCGCCGCAGGCACAAATCATCGGAACCTTGGAAGTCCACTGCGCGAGCAAACCAGTCATTCATGTCTGAACGACAGATGTCTGCTTCAGCCGAGGGCACTTTCTGAGAAGTTTTTCAGGTGGTTTCCTTGACTCCAAATATATGTTGATATCAACTTTTATTATGCCAAGCATCATATCACCTTCCGCAACCCTGGAGGTCCGCGACCGCTGCCTTTGCTTTCGGACACAGCGGGCCGCGCGTTCGCTCGCCCGGCGCTTTGACAGAGTGTTCAGGCCATTCGGGATCACCCAAGGGCAGTTTTCTCTCATGATGGCGCTGAACCGTGCCGATCCACCGACCATTGGCGAAGTTGCAGCTTTTCTTGCCATGGACCGCACAACTCTGACGGCGGCGTTGAAACCGCTTGCACGTCGGAAACTGGTCACGGTTGCCACTGATTTGAAAGACACACGCGCGCGGCGATTGTCGCTTACCGCAGTGGGTCGTTCATTACTATCCGATGCGTTGCCCGTCTGGCGGGCCGAGCATGACGCCGTGGACAAGCTACTTCTCAAAGTGGAGGGCGGTCTGGAGCTTGAAGCCCTGCGCGATGGCATTGGCCTGTTGGGTCAAGCCGATCGCGCTCCCCTGGAATCGTCCGACAAAGGAGACTAAAGATGACCGATCTCATCCTCACGACCCTTGATTGGGTGCCAGACTCCCCGCGTGGTTACGTCCGCGACTTGCTCATTCGTTGGGCGTTGGAGGAAGCATACCTTCCCTATCGTGTTGAAACGACACCCTTCGACACCCCGGAAGAGCGACTGCCATTTCAGCCCTTCGCACAAGTCCCATGGCTGACCGACGGCGACGTCACTCTGGGCGAAAGCGCTGCGATCCTCCTTTATCTTGGCGACCGAAGCGAGGTGCTGATGCCCTCAGACCCGCAGGGGCGTGCTAAGGTCATGCAATGGACATTTGCGGCCGCGAACTCGGTCGAACCAGCGATTTTCGGTACTCTCTTCTTCGGAAAAGACGATCCAAGCTCACCTGGCCGTAACGCGTTAGAGGCGTTCATGAAGCGCCGTCTTGAGCGATTAGATGCGGTTTTGGCGGAACGGGATTGGTGCGCAGATCAGTTCTCCGTGGCGGATATTTTCATGACAAATGCGCTTCGTTTGCTTGACGGTCACGACATTCTTGACCGCCACCCGGCCTGCCGCGCCTATGTCGAACGCGCCACCGCGCGCCGAGCCTTTCAGAAAGCATATTCAGATCAAATCGCACATTTCGAAGCCGCTGACGCGGTCCGGACAAAGACAGCGAGCTGAAGACCATCCAATGATCCTCGAACGCGGAGAGAGCCTAGAATGGTAGTTGGCATTGCGATCACCACATTCGACTGGGTGCCAGACGCGCCGCGCGGATAAGTGTTCGGTCGCAACAGAGTTGCCCTCCCTGGCGGACCATCGCGACAACACTGAAAGGAACAAGATATGCTGAAGTTTTTAACAATCGGATACGGCGACAATGATGGCTATAGCCAGACACCGGCAGCAGTTCGCGCAACCGCGCACGCGCAGGATGCTCGACTTGTTGCTGAGGGTGCGATTATGGGACTTGCCGGATCGCCTGTGCAAGTCCGCAACCCCGAGGACTCTGGCGTTGAAACCACCGAAGGACCATTCCTGTCTTCCGACCTACCAATCGCTGGTTTTGCAATCATCGACGCGGAAAGTCTTGAAGAAGCGATCAAAAAGATGTCTGGCGTTCCCTGTTCCGTAGCCCACGGAGTAGTTGAGATTTGGCCGATTTGTTAGGCGGCAAACCTGGCATCTATTCAGCGAGAGCTTTCAGCGAAGACGAAATCGTCTTTTGACCTCTTCAGGGAATATCTTTGAAGCGGCAGAGCTTTTTGATCGTGGCAGGCGATCACATGCGGGGCCGCATTGTCTACCAAGTCCCAATCGTCAACTCGGTCGTCGTGGCTCAAATAGAGGTCGAACAATGCTTGGCTGTGACCCGCGTCCAGGTTCTTTTCCGGGCCTGAAAGTCCATCATGGCGACAGAGGCCATTCTGGCTTCGTACCTGTTGTCGTCCAGAAGGCTCTCGATATCGTTTAGCTTCAGTGAAGCTAATTTCTTCGCGATGCGAAAGACCTTCGACATACGCACCCCATCAGGACGGTCGCTGGATCGCCGCCATTGTAGAAATGCGCAACATAGTCGACATCCACCGATTTGGCCTCGGCTTCCAGCGCGGCAACAACGTCTGCTGCAGTGACCATCACACCGTCTCGAATATCAGCGCGTCTAGGTTGCGATAGCTGGCCCCCAAACCCTCTATCCATTGGACTTTGCAGGACACCATCCCGCGCTGCTCTGCCGTCGTAGTGCAGGCTCATTGTGACTGTCGTCTGGTCGTCAGTTTCGGTGTGAGCGCGCCGGACCATGGACACTGAAGCATCGAAGCTACGCGTGATTTCAATTGTCGTGTCGGTCGGGGTTGCTATGCGAAGAGGCTTCATGGGGTATCTTCTTCCTGTCTAAGTTGATCCAACACATCATCAAGCCGGGCGTAGTTCGCTTTCCAAATCGCGTGGTACTGTTTCAGCCAACCATCAGTGGCCGCAAACGCTGCAGGTTCGATGCGTCGAGGCCGCGATGTACCCTCAATACGTGTCGTAATCAGTTCAGCCTTTTCCAACACCTTGAGGTGACGCGAGATGGAAGGCTGCGATATGGCGAACGGCTTACGGATTTCATCTACGGTCGCTTCTCCCTGAATAAGCCGCGCCAAGATGGCGCGACGTGTAGGGTCAGCTAGAGTCTGAAAGGCTGAGTCAAGGTTGGTCACAGCACCATTACATAGTAAATATGTTATATAACAAGTTCACATTACAATTTCGAACTGGTCATTCGCTGCGTTGCCAATTTTGGAAGGTAAGGGCCCGGAACCTATGTCAGACGCAACACAGATTCCGTTTGTAGGAGCTCGGACCATTCGCCGTGAGCAGCCAAACTAGAACTTTGACGTATCAAGAGGATGTCGCGGTGCGGCCGACCGGAACAGACAATAGTTGCATGCGCGAAGTGTCAAATTCATCAATATCAAGAGTGCGGGCCCAAAGGGTCTTGATCTAGCGGCCCCGAATGTCCGTATCTGATATACTATTCGCGTTCCGTCGCGATGGCTCTTCCGCTGAGAATGCTGCCAGAAAGATATTCGCGGCTTCACGTGCATGGCTTTCAAGCTCATTCTTTGCAGGTATTGATTTGTCTCCCAACATCATAGCTGAGTTGATCGGTGCGCCCATGACAAGCCAGTTAAAATGGGCCGCTGCCGTGTATGGATCAGTCTCTTGCAGTTCACCGACGCGACCGTAATGCGCGACGGCCTTTGCAATGCGCCTGATGGAACGCTGTGGGCCATGCTCGTATAGTGACTCGCCCAATTCGGGAAAGCGTTCGACTTCGCCGATGACCATCCGACGTAATCGCATCAATCGCGGCGTCATGACGACGGACAGCTGATCAATCGCTGCATTGATGAAAAAGTCCTTAACTGACTTTCCTTCAAAGTTGTCCTCGACATCCTCGCCAATGTCGCAGGCAGCGCTGCCAGTCATTTGCTCAACGACCTGAATGAACAGAGCTTCCTTCGAATTGAAACGCGCATAGACGGTCTGTTTGGAGACACCAGCATGTTTGGCCACAGCATCCATGTTTGTGCCAACAAAACCATTGCGCAGAAAGACATCTTCCGCTGCTGTCAAAATCTTGATCTGGCTGCGTTTGATGCGTGTTTCTGCGCCGTTCGACATGCTGGTTATCCTTTAGCTCACCGACACCTTACACCAAATCCTTGACTGATCAAACTGGATGGTCCAGTCTACTTCACGAAGAATCGGAAGACCATGCCATGCAAATGGCCAATCTTAGCTGTCGCTGCGGAGAGGTTAAATTGACGGTCGAAGGGCTGCATATCGCATCCGTGGAGTGTCTATGTTCGAGTTGTCAAACAGCCGCCCAGACGTTGGAGGCGCTACCGGGTGCGGCCGCTGTCTTGGATGCCAAAGGCGCTACTCCTTTTGTCTTGTATCGAAAGGATCGCATCGCGATTGTCGCAGGTCAGGACAAGTTGAAAGCACACCGGCTTTCGAATGACGCCGGGACCCGCCGCGTCGTTGCCACCTGTTGCAACACCCCGGTGTTCATGGAACTGAAGGGTGGGCATTGGTTAAGCCTTTATGCTGCGCTTTGGTCTGATGAAGATCGACCCGCCATTGAGATGCGCACCATGACAGGTGCTCGCAAGGACCTCCCCAGTGACGTCCCCAACCTGAAAACCCACTCCCTCGCCTTCTACGGACGACTATTCGGCGCATGGACGAGGATGGGATTTCGGAACCCCCAAATTGCTGACAATGGAGAGCTGCATGCTGGACAGTGACGACAAGATCGAAATCGAAAGTATCACATCTCCTGGTCAAACCGAGCGCGTTAATCGGGCCAAATACAACGCGATGCGAGAGGCATTGTTGCCGGTGCTTCCTTCTGATGCGCCTGGCATGACGGTAGCCGACGCGAAGACGGCACTGCTAAAGCACTTGTCTCAGGAGTTTTTCCCCGGCGGGGAGAAAGCCGGATGGTGGCTGAAAGCGGTGCAGCTCGATCTGGAGGCGAAGGGTATCATCGTCAGAGGAACGGCCAAGCCCGTCCGGCTCTATAAGGCCGCATCAGAATAGCAATGGAGAGCTTAGACTATGACATAGAAGCCCGACAACTGTTCCAGTGTCAGCCCGTATTTGATGGTGCGTGATGCTGAAACAACGCTTCGTTTTCTGGAAACCGTCTTCGATGCGACACGACTGCGCGTGCATCAAAGGGATAGTGGTTCTGGCGTGGAACATGCCGAAGCCCGCATCGACGGGAATGCCATCATGATGGGCGAGGTGCCAGAAGCCGCTGAGGCACATGTGCATGTCTATGTGCCGGATGCAGAGGCCGCCTTTGAACGCGCGCTGTCGGCCGGTAGAAAAGTAGTGCAAGAGCTGCGTCGATCGGGCGACGGTGACCATCGTGGCGGCATAGCCGATGGCAATGGCATCGTCTGGTGGATTTCGACCCAGGAAGAGTATCGCGATGGAGCTGGTGAGATAGGCAGAGATTGTTAAGTCGGCGCTACCAATAACCCCAGGTCAACCAAGGCGTTTCCTACGCTGAGTCGCCCTCGAAAACACATAAACGCCTACACGCCCAGCATCTTATGAAGGATGGTAACCTGGTTTTGCACGATATACCCGCTGATAAGCGTGGTCACCTCATCAAAATGATACCGGATTTCTTCTCCATTCAACCGCACTAAGAAAACTGTCAGATCGTGCTGTCGAAGCCAACGAACAATCCAAAAGATATCGTGGAACGGATTTTTGTACGTCGGTGGCGGAGCTCCGCTATCAGACGCGCACTCAACGCCTTTGAAGACACTCAACTCCAGCCGAAGCCGGCATTCGCCGCGTGGCGCAGATTTGTAAGATCTGGGTTCTCAGCCACTACTAGGATCAGCACAGCATTTAGCCGCTAAGTCCATATACCAAGGTGAAGCCAGCCCATTACCGACATCGAGCGCACAGTCGAGATGCTCCGGTGAGGCCCGTCGAACTGGTCATTCACGGCAGTTGCAAAACCTAGAATTAGCCCCGCCTGAGATCTGCGGTACCAACCTGTTATTCGCTGCAAGGTCGCGAGTGGCCGGGCTCATGAAGGATTGTATCAGCGACGCCGACGCCGCAAAGCCGTGAACTCGTAGTCTAGTTTCCTTTAGAGACATGACGCCGGAAAGCTAGTCGGCCAAGCCGTTAGCAGCGCTGAGACCCCATTCTCGAAGTGCCGTAATCGCACTATGCCTCGAACCAGGTTCTGGTGCCGCTAGCCAATACGATAAGTCATGCGCAACTGAGTCCGTTAGCCACACCGCTCGAATCACATTGTCCCACCAAGGCCCAGTGAAGCTGAGGGCAGTCGCGATTTTTGTGCTCTTAACCCAGCCAAATCCCTGACAATATTAACCTAATCTACCATTCATATAATGTCCGACATTAATGTTGATTTTGTCGGACATTAATGACTAACCTGGTATAAAGCAGAACTGGATACATCTTTTGCCTTCATTCAATGACACCTTTTCCAATCTGACCAACGCCAATCCAGTCGATGCACTGAAGCTGTTGCCAGCGCGTAGTACCAGCCGCGACGTGCTCGAAGCGCTATCGCTTATGATCGAGACGCAAGGCTTGGGGATCGGCGACCGCCTACCGCCCGAAATCGAGATCGCGAAACGTCTTGGGGTCGGGCGCGCCAAAGTGCGAGAGGCGCTGACCGCTTGGCAAAATATGGGCATCGTGACGCGCAACAAAAAGGCGGGAACGCGTCTTGCAGCAGAGGTGTCCTCCAACGCGATCCAACTGCCGGTAACGGTGAAGCTGGAAGCCGAAAGCTTGTTACGCACCCACGCCGTTCGGCGCCCGCTTGAGATCGAAACGGTCCGTCTTGCCGCTCAGAATTGCGATGCACATCATCGGCGGATCATCAGCGCACGCGCCGCCGAGTTGATCGCTGCCTACGAAGCCGGGGAGGATTGGCGGCCCGCCGACCACCGGTTTCACGCGGCTCTGCAGGATGCGAGCGGTAACCCGTTGTTTGGTCAATTGATCCGGCAAATTCAGCAAGGCTTCAACGAGATTTATGAAGCCCCGTTTGGCCAGGCGCATTTGGGCCAAGCCTCGATCCCTATGCATCAGCTCTTGGCCGATGCGGTGACCGCTGGGGATGCCGAGCAGGCTGCAGCTCTTATGGAACAGATAATGTCCATGGTTGAACACGAAATCAGGGATGTGATGAAAGCAATGGAGCGTGGCAATGTCTGACATGCCAGACATTGCGACCGTTCTGGCTTCGGTTTTGGCTGAAAATGGTGGCGCGGTCACGCCACCAATCGTGCAGACGTCGCTCTTTTCATTCGAGAGTTACGCGGCGTTTGAGGCCCGCATGTCTGGACAGACCAACACCGCCATATACACCCGCGTGCAGAACCCAACGGTTGGCGCGTTCGAAGATCTGATGGCGCAGGCGGAAGCGGGCGAGGCGGCTGTTGGGTTTGCATCGGGAATGGCAGCCATCAGTTCGACCTTGCTGGCCTTCGTCAAACCGGGCGACCGGATCGCCTGCATCGAACATGTCTACCCCGACACCTACCGGTTTTTTGAACGCATCCTGCGCCCCTTTGGCGTTGAGATCGAATACCACACCGCTTCTGCGTTTGAGGAAGATCCCAATCTCCTCAGCGGTGTCGCAATTGCCTATCTCGAAAGCCCCAGTTCGGTCATTTTCAGGCCGATGAACCTATCGCGGGTGGCTGAGCATGCTCGGCATCATGGTGCGATCACAATCATCGACAATTCTTGGGCCAGTCCGGTGTTCCAACGCCCGATCACGTCTGGGATCGACATCGTGCTGCATTCGGCCTCGAAGTACATCTCGGGCCATTCGGACACGGTTGCGGGCGTTGTGGTGTCCTCCCACGCCTATAATGCCCGCATCCGTGACCTGACATTACCGCTGATCGGAGCGAAGCTGGCGCCGTTTGAAGCGTTTCTTTTGACCCGTGGCTTGCGCACCTTGAAGGCCCGGATGATGCAGCACCAAGCGACCGCGGATTTATTCGTGGACCGGCTGGCTTCTGTGCCGCAGGTCCGCGAGATCAACAGCCCCGGCGCCAACTCGGTGCCTGGCTTGATGGGGCGTTCCGGGCTGATGTCGATCGAGTTCGACGATAGCGTGGATATCCGCGCTTTCGCCGACGCTGTCAGGCTTTTTCGTCTGGGTGTCAGTTGGGGCGGGTTCGAGAGCCTGCTGCTGCCCGCCCGCGTCGGGCTGGCACAGGCTGGCCTGCATAACTCAATGCAAACCTTCGGGGTGTCTCCCAATCTGGTTCGTCTGAACCTTGGTTTGGAAGACGCGGAAGACCTTTGGGCAGACTTCGAGACTGCCCTGATCGCAAGCGTGACCTGAAAAAATGGATCCGGATACCAAACACATAGGAAGAGAAGGGAGTTGCTAATGAAACGCATTCTTATAAGTGCTAGCGCCATCGCCATGATGAGTGCCGGCGCCGCGCAAGCCGATACCACGCTTCGACTGGTCGAGGTTATCACCAGCCCTGAACGCACCGCCGTTCTGGAACAGCTTGTCGCCGACTTTGAAGCCGCGAACGAAGGTGTGACTGTGGAGATCACCAGCTTGCCGTGGGGCCAGGCGTTTGAGACGCTGGCTACGATGGTTGCGGGCGGCGACATTCCTGACGTCGTGGAAATGCCCGATACTTGGGCCGCCCTTTACGCTGGATCGGACCGATTGGTGGACCTGTCAGAGCATGTCGCGGGCTGGGAGCACGGCGAAACACTGACCCAGCGCACTGTTGAAATGGGCAGTCAGTCTGGCGGCTTCAACATGATCCCCTACGGCTTCTACCTGCGGGCGATGTTCTACAACCGCGCTTTGCTGGAAGAGGCCGGTGTCGCAGAGCCGCCACGCACGATGGAAGAGTTCGCCGCCGCCGCCGCCGCGGTGTCTGAGCTGGACGGACGGTCGGGATATTGTCTGAGGGGTGGCCCGGGTGGCACGAATGGTTGGATCATGATGGCCGCCGTGATGAACGGCACCAATGAATTCTTTACCGAAGATGGCCAAAGCCGCATCAATGAGCCGGGCTCGGTAGACGGGATCCAGTTCCTGCTCGATCTCTATCAAAACGGTCATGCACCGCGCGATAGCGTGAATTGGGGCTTCAACGAGATTGTGGCGGGCTTTTATTCTGGCCAGTGTGCATTCCTGGATCAGGATCCCGATGCGCTCATCGCCATTGCCGAGCGGATGGATCCCGAAGACTTCGCTGTGATCCCGATGCCCGTTGGCCCCTCGGGTGAGGCCTTTCCGACCATCGGCTTTGCGGGATGGTCGATTTTCAACACGACCGAGCATGAAGACGAAGCGTTCGATCTAATCGCAGCCCTCTCATCTCCGGAAGCCAATTCCGTCTGGGCGCAACGTGTCGGCGTGATCCCGATCCACCAGGGCGCCGATCAGGATCCGTTTTTCCAGACCGATCAATTTGCGGGTTGGTTCCAGACGCTGAATGGCGAGGAATACGTGCCCACGATTATGCCGACCTATCTTGAAGAATGGGGCTATTTCGCAAGCACCGTCGTGATCGAAAGCAGTCAGGAAGCGCTTTTGGGTCAGATCACCGCACAGGAGCTGGCCGATCAATGGGCCGAGTATCTGACTGAAGCGCAAGCCAACTGGCAGGCCGCCCAGTGACGATGCGCGCACAAATCAGTTCCGTGCCCGGGGGATCTCGGGCACGGCGCTCGCTCTACTGGCGGTACATGGTTGAGCCGTTTCTCTACCTGTCACCTGCTATCATCCTGATTGGGACTGTCATCCTCGTGCCGCTTATCATCGGGATTTCCTATTCCTTTCAGTCCATCGAGATCCTGAATCCGTTCGCCGCCGGCTGGGTGGGGTTCGAGAATTACGTCGATCTCTGGTCTGATCGCCGTTTCTGGATCGCCTTGGAAAACACCTTTTGGTGGACGTTCTGGTCGGTGTCGTTCCAGTTCCTTCTGGGCCTCGGCCTTGCACTGCTGCTCAACACGCAATTCTTTGGTAAGAAGCTCTTTCAGGCCCTGGTGTTCCTGCCTTGGGCCGTGCCCACCTTCCTGTCCGCGCTGACCTGGGCCTGGCTCTTCAACCCAACCATTGGACCGCTGCCGCACTGGATGGCAGCGCTTGGGATCCTCGATGAACCCTATAACATCATGGGGAACCCTGACCTCGCGCTTTGGGGGCCAATCGTCGCCAATATCTGGTTCGGCGTGCCGTTCTTCGCGATCACGCTGCTGGCCGCCCTGCAATCGATCCCCGGAGAGCTGTACGAAGCCGCCGAGATCGACGGCGCCTCGCCGTGGCAGACCTTCACCAAGATCACCTTGCCCTTCCTTGCGCCGATGATCGCCATCACCGTGATGCTCCGCACGATCTGGATCGCCAACTTCGCGGATCTGATCTTCGTGATGACCGGCGGCGGCCCTGCCAACTCCACACAGATCCTGTCGACCTACATCTTCACCACCGCTTTCCGCCGTCTTGACTTCGGCTTCGCATCAACGATCGCCGTGGCGCTTCTCATCATCCTTCTGGTCTATGCTGTCTTCGTCCTGTGGCTGCGCAAAAAACTTGTGAAAGTGTGATCGGCCATGTCAGTCACTCGTTCGAACCCCGCATTGATCATCGGCAAATACCTAGCGCTGCTGGCCTATCTGATCTTTGCACTCTTTCCGCTCTACTGGTTGGTGAAGATCGCCATCACCCCAGATCGCCTGATTTTCACCGAAGGCACCGAGCTTTGGCCATCGGCCACCACGCTGGACAATTTCCGGACGGTGATCTTTCAGACGGATTTCATGGCGTTTTTCGGCAATTCGCTCTATGTCTCGCTTGGGACGGGGGCGGTCACGACGCTGATTGCCGCCGGGGCCGGTTACGCGTTCTCGCGGTTCAACTTCGGCGGCAAGAAGATCATCGTCGCGGTCATGTTGATCACCCAGATGTTCCCGCTTCTGATGATCATCGCGCCGATCTACAAGATCGTGTCCTCGCTTGGGATGCTGAATTCGCTGACGTCGCTGATCGTGGTCTACACCGCCTTCAACATCCCCTTCGCGACCTTCCTGATGCAGAGCTTCTTTGATGCGATCCCCAAGGATCTGGAAGAAGCCGCGATGATGGATGGCTGCACCCGGTTCCAGGCCTTGCGCAAGGTGATCTTGCCGCTGACGCTTCCAGGCCTCGGCGCGACGCTCGGCTTCGTCTTCACCGCAGCTTGGTCCGAATTGTTGTTCGCCTTGATGCTGATCTCGGACAACGATGCCATGACATTCCCGGTGGGCCTGCTGACCTTCGTGTCGCGGTTCTCGGTCGATTGGGGGCAGATGATGGCGGCAGGCTCGCTCGCCCTGATCCCCAGTTGTCTCTTCTTCATCTTCATTCAACGGTATCTCGTGCAGGGCCTCACGTCCGGCGCGGTCAAGGGATAGGGGGCCAGCCGATGGCACGCATGGAACTCAAGGATGTGGTCAAACGCTACGGTATGGTGGAGGTCCTTCGCGACATAAACCTAGACATCGCCGACGGGGAATTCATCGTTCTGGTGGGGCCGTCGGGCTGCGGAAAGTCGACGCTTTTGCGTATGATCGCCGGGCTTGAGCCGATCACCGAGGGCGATTTCATGATCGATGGGGCGCGCATGAACGATGTGCGTCCGCGCGACCGAGACATCGCGATGGTGTTCCAATCCTATGCGCTTTACCCGCATATGGATGTTGCCCGGAACATGGGCTTCTCCATGGAAATTCGCCGCGACCCGGTGGATGAAAAAAAACGTCGTGTGACCCAGGCGGCTGCGACCCTTGGGCTGACGGCCCTGATGGATCGTCTACCCAAAGCGTTGTCGGGCGGACAACGCCAGCGCGTCGCGATGGGCCGGGCCATTATCCGCGACCCACGCGCTTTCCTGTTTGATGAACCCCTATCCAATCTCGACGCTGCCCTGCGGGTCGAGATGCGGCTGGAGATTGCGCGCCTGCACCAGCGCCTGGGCGCCACGATGATCTACGTCACCCATGATCAGGTCGAGGCGCTGACATTGGCAGACCGCATCGTTGTGTTGAACGGAGGTGATATCCAACAGGTCGGCAGTCCGCTTGACCTGTATGAGCGTCCAGCCAACAAATTCGTCGCGCAGTTTATCGGGTCGCCCACCATGAACGTCGTTCCAGTGACAGGCGGTGTGGAAGGGGTCACCCTGGCGAATGGCCAATGGCTTGCCTTGTCGATGCGCGAAAACACGCCCTTCGCAACCGAACTTGGCATTCGCCCCGAGCATCTAGATGTGGTGGACCCGGCCCCGCACGTCCTGACCGCCACGGCGGATGTGGTCGAGCATCTGGGCTCAGACACGAACATCTATGTGAATGTCGACAAGGTCGGGCCGATGATGGTCAGAAAACACGGTAACATTCCGATTGCGGCTGGCGATACCCTGGGGTTGCGGGTTGACACAGACCATGTTCACCTCTTCTCAGAAGGAGGCATGGCGCTGCCCACGCCTGTCGGAAGGGCTGCCTAACATGACACGCACATCAGACATTCGTCGGGCATTGGAGCGGAAGACATTGTGGCTGGCATCGTGGATGATCCATCACGCCAACAACATCCGCGAAAAGGGTCAGATCAAGGTCGGGGGGCATCAGGCGTCGTCGGCCTCGATGAATGCAATCCTGAACGCGCTCTATTTTGACGTATTGCGCCCGGAAGATCGGGTGGCCGTCAAACCCCATGCGAGCCCGGTTTTTCATGCGATCCAATATCTTCTCGGCAACCAATCCCGCCAGCAACTGGAAGATTTTCGGGCGTTTGGTGGCACACAACCTTATCCGTCCCGCACCAAGGATCACGATGATGTGGATTTTTCCACCGGGTCGGTTGGCATGGGCGTGGCGATGACGGCTTTCGCGTCGATGACGCAAGATTATCTGGCCGGGCATGGCTGGCTTGATCGTCCGAAGGGACGGATGATCGCTTTGGTGGGCGACGCCGAACTGGACGAAGGCAATATCTATGAGGCGCTTTTGGAAGGCGCCAAGCATGATCTGCGGAATTGTTGGTGGATCGTCGACTACAATCGCCAATCGCTCGACGGTGTAGTGACGCAGGGCCTGAACGCGCGGTTCCGGGACATTTTCGTTGCCTGCGGTTGGGAAGTATTGGAGCTGAAATACGGCACGCTTATGCAAGAGGCTTTTCAGCGTCCTGGGGGTGCGCAGTTGAAGGCGTGGATTGATGGCTGCGACAACAACCTGTATTCCGCGCTGACCTTCAAAGGCGGCGCCGCGTGGCGCGCGCAGATGGAGAGTGATTTCAAAGGCGACAACGAGGCGTTGGCGCTTCTGGCAGATCACAGTGATGCAGATCTGGCGCGGTTGATGGGCAACCTTGCGGGTCACGACGCTGCACTGATGGCCGAAACGATGAACGCCATCGATCATGACCGCCCGGTCTGTTTCATCTGCTATACGGTCAAGGGCCATGGTCTTCCACTGGCGGGGCACAAGGACAACCATGCCGGGATCATGACCGACGCGCAGGTCGAAGACCTGCGCGACGCGATGGGAATTTTGGCCGGGGCGGAATGGGACGCCCTTGCAGGCATTGATATCCCCGAGGCTGAGGTCAGGGAGTTTTTGGACGGGATCCTCCCCTTTAACGCGCAGGGTCACCGTCGCCTGACAGCCAAATCTGTACCCACCTATGACAATGTTCATCCGAGGATCAAGGATGTCACCTCCACCCAAGAGGCGTTCGGAAAGATCCTGGCAGCGATCGCCTCGGACGCGCCGGATCTCGCGGAACGGATTGTCACAACTTCGCCGGATGTGTCTGTGTCTACTAATCTGGGGCCGTGGATCAACAAGACGGGGCTGTTCTCCAAAACCGATCAGGCCGATGTGTTTCGCGATCAATCGGTGCCATCGGTGCAGAAATGGCAACGCCATGGAAACGGCCGGCATGTAGAGCTTGGGATTGCCGAGAATAATCTGTTTACGTTTCTTGGCGCGCTTGGTCTGTCGCATTCCTTGTTCGGTCAACGGCTTCTTCCGGTTGGCACCGTCTATGATCCGTTTATTTGCCGTGGCCTCGATGCATTGAACTACGCGTGCTACCAAGACGCTCGGTTCATGCTTGTGGCAACACCGTCGGGTGTATCGCTCAGCCACGAAGGTGGGGCGCACCAATCCATTTCCACACCTCTGATCGGAATGGCGCAGGATGGGTTGGCAAGCTTTGAGCCTGCCTTTGCTGACGAGTTGAACGCCATCATGCGGTGGGGATTCGACTATATGCAGCGTGACGGATCCAATGATCCATCCGAAGAGACGTGGTTGCGCGATGAGACCGGTGGCTCGCTCTACCTGCGCCTGTCGACCGTTCCGTTGGAGCAGATTGACCGCCGAACAGATGCGGCATTCGATGCAGGCGTGATCGACGGCGGCTATTGGCTACGTCCACCCGAACCGGGCACGCGTATCGCGATTGCTTACACCGGAGTCGTCGCGCCGGAAGCAATTCGCGCAGCGGGCCTTCTGTCCGAGACCATGCGTGGCATCGGCGTCTTGGCCATTACATCCGCCGATCGGCTAAATGCGGGGTGGCAGGCGGCGGAACGGGCGCGCCAGCGTGGTCGGACCCATGCGAGATCAACGATAGAGACCTTGCTGGCGGATTTGCCTGCTGACGCGAGCCTGGTGACGGTGACAGACGCTCATCCCGCTGCGTTGTCTTGGCTGGGTGGGGTGGAGGGCCACAAGGTCAAATCCCTCGGGGTAGAGCATTTTGGACAAGCCGGAACGGTCGAAGACGTCTATCGATTGCACGGGATCGATGCCAATGCCATTCAACACGCCGCGATGGCGCTGACCGGTGGAAAAATTGCACCATACGCGCTGTCACTGCCTGCGTGATATATGCCGACATCCGGAGCATTCTGCGGTCGGGGCTAACTCCAGGCGGCCGGAACAAGGTTGGATCCCGCGCAAAGTCATACATCAAGCGATCGACTCGACTGACCTGATCGCCTTTGGAGCCGAGTTTATGGGTCGGCTCCGTTTAGGTATTAGCCTCCATTCGACCGGTCGGCATAATCATATGGCGTCGGGCCAGCGATGGTCCATGAACAGAGCCCTCAATTATTCTGCTATCAATCCAAGAGATTGGATTTTGGAGAATCCATAGTTTGCACGGGCTTCGCCGGGCGATCTGTTCGGACCTGCTTCGCTGCGTCCAGAGATTTCTTGGCGGATGTAGGTCAAGCGATCCTGCGCCAGCCGCTCGTCACCAAAAGCGGTCATTCACCATGATGCAGCACTTTGTAGGTCTGAGTTCACAGCCGAACTGCGGCGGTGCAACGCTCTGAATTTGGACACAGATATCGCCTGTCGGGACGTCTATGGCGGACATCGTGCTGCGATGCACTAAGGCCTGCTTTGCGTCCGCATACCGGGCTCTCGCGGCGTCTTGCACTGCGCTACGGATGCCGACATTCGAAATGGTTTCATGACGCGGGTTTGGCCTCAACTGATGTAGACGCCGCAGCGGCACCGACACAATCAGATGTCGCGAGCCAGGCTGCGTTGGCAGCCCAAAGACAGGCTGGCCCACATCGGCAGCAACGGGTCCAGAATGCGATGAACCAGCAGCGAAATAATCTGATCCACTCTACGGTTAGGCGCCAGCTGACACCGGCCTTCGCCTCTTGTAAGTCCGGCTAAAGGCGGACGTCAGAAACATTCGGTTTTTTCGCCCAGCACCCAACCCTTCGGCCCAATCACTCTCTCGCTGTTTGCGCCTCGTCTGTCGGACTTACCCGTGTCGCGAGTGTCTCAGTTCCAAGCCGGGTTTTCATTAAGAACACGTTGTAGATAGGCCTCCACCGCGACATCGTGAAATACAATTCACCATCGATATCGGCACTCGGAACGATGTAGGGTGCGTAAAGCCCAGGATAGTCGCGGCTGTCTGCAACAACCTGCATATCGCTCCACGGTCCGGTCAAGGCCGAGGCGCTGCGCAAAACGATCGCGCGCAGGGTCGGCTCATAATACATCATCAAAAAGCGCTGGTGTGCCGCGCTCCAAGTAACGGACAGCTCGCCAACGGCTGGAGGCACCACATCAGCGGCGGCATGAATGTTCGGCACCCAGCTTGCTCCGTCCCAATACTCATAGGCAGCAGGATCAAACATCTCCCCTGGCGCGACACGTCCCAGTTTTACAGCACCAAACCGACCTTGCGGAATGCCAAAGACGTAGATCATACCACCCTCTTCAAGATAGGCGACCTGTTCGAACCCGGTTCCGGCGGGCCAAACGGCTGTCTGCGATCTTGTCCATGTCTGGCCTTCGTCGTCGGACCACGCCAGCCCAGAGCGGCGCACATACCAGCGATCGTCCTCACCCCACATCCGCACAGACATGTAGTGCATGACCATCTGGCCTGCGGCAGAGATGGCGTTGGTGGGGATCACCGTCCATTCAATCCCCGGAATACGGGCCGCACGCACCAGTTCGCTTGCGGTGCCGTCGGCCGCCTCACTCATCGCGGCAAACGAAAAACCAGCACGCGGGTCCGGGTCAGCGATCCGGGCGATCACGTTACTCCGCCAATCGCTGCGGTCGGGGCCATAGGTGTCGCCGAACATCATGTAGAGTTCGTCGTTGTGCAAAAACATGTGCCCCAGATCCGTGCCATGCACATTCCATCTATCTGCTGTGGAATTTTCTGATTCGGCACCTGTCAATTGGGCCACAACCTCGGTCATGCCGACCAACAGGCCAGGATTCTGGGGCGTTTCATCCTCACTCATCGGCGACGCTAAGCTCATAGCACTGGTCAGGACCGGCGCATCGCGAGTGGATAGCACTGGCAACTGGCCGGCGCATGTCGCCAACGGCATCATAAGTGCCAGAAAAACCACGTATTTCTTGAACATCGGCTGCCTGTCCTCCCATGATGGAGTTCCAACGGGTGCCCTGACCTGAGGGCTGCAACGCAGAGCCCACCATCAGTATGAGCAGTATTTGACCGATATTCAGCAAACAATAAAGCGTTTTATTGCCTATCTGCACCATATTTCGAATTTGTGATGGACATACGATTTAGCTTGCGAATCGCCTCCCTTCTTTGCGCCGATCAGGCGAGAGAAGGACAGCCCGTTCTTCGCAGAAAAATGCGTAGGCAGGTCAAGGTGTTCTGGGTATTTGTTCAACCGGCATCGTATCGCAGGGAAGCTCTGGATGCCGATGTTCGATCCAGCGTAAGAACCGTTCACCGTCAGTGGTGTTACAAGTCCGCTCACCGGGTCATGCGTGGTGATCTCGTCCTGGGTTCGCCATGTCACGCGATAACTTACCGGTTCTGACACCCTTTCCAAAGATTCATAGCGCGGGCGTCGCCATGCACGCCCCATAGGTTGTGGATACGACCGAATTCTCTGCCAGGAACTGAGGAACGATCGCCTTCAGCGTCTCTGCAACACATTACATTCCTTCGAAACGATGACGCTCGTCGAGGATGATCACAACCTTGTGGGCTCGTCCGGCCCGGGCAGACACCTTTGGATGTTTTTCACCGGTTCGTTGAAGAACAGACGGCCCACCTTCGCCATCCGGCAGCATTTTGGTAGATCTGTGCTCGCTGCCGCCATCGGAGCAATCGCAGCATTGCGTTAAACACTCACGTCTACCTCAATGAGAACGGCCCATTCCGGACCTTCGACCTTCCGTCAGGATGCTGCGGTGCCGACCATCAAAGCAGATGGGGTGGATGGCTCCCGCTCCCAGGCGTCGTAATGCGCCATGTTGCAGGTGTCATGATCAG
>NZ_JBBIFW010000001.1:1276438-1892253 GCF_037544085.1 Gymnodinialimonas mytili | reverse complement strand
CTGATCATGACACCTGCAACATGGCGCATTACGACGCCTGGGAGCGGGAGCCATCCACCCCATCTGCTTTGATGGTCGGCACCGCAGCATCCTGACGGAAGGTCGAAGGTCCGGAATGGGCCGAATTTCTGAACCCAGCGATACACAGTTGAGCGATCAACAATGATGCTGCGCTCGGCCAAGAGATCCACAACATCCTGGTAAGACAGCGGATAGCACAGGTACCAACGCACCGCGCAAAGGATGACGTCACGCGGGAAACGGTGATGTTTGAACGGCGATCTACGTGGCATCCGCGACCTCAAAGCGCCGAGATTGATCCGCGGAGCCTATTAATGCAACAGTCCCTCTCGAAACACCTAATGGTATTGCGCGCAGCAGATCTCGTGTCAGCGGCCCGAGAGGGTCGCCACCAATATTACCGCGTCAACGCGAAGGTTCTCGAAGAAAGTCTGGCACCGTGGCTCACCAAGTATGAGCGCTATTGGACGTCTGCCCTTGAACGGCTTCGTGATGCTTCGGAACGATCAGGCTAGCAACAAAGCCGACATTGGTGTGAAGCTAGGAAAAGACGGCTTTGGGCCGTCCTCACCAGAACGGGACGCGCCTGACCCAAGCATGCTGCGCCAGTTCTAAGGTCGGTTCCGAGCCCAAATTCACAAATGCCGCGCGACCGTCGAACGTCCGTTATCGCTGCGCCGACGATGCTTTTGCCATATCCACAAAAGCTCTTAGTCTACGAGCCATGTTGCGCTTACTGCGATAGTTCAGAGAGTAACGCGGCAATTGAGCAAGGTGATCGCTTAGCACTTCCGTTAAGCTATCTTCTCCGAGATGCGGCACGGCGATTTCTCGATAGAGGTAAGCCAACCCAAGCCCTTGTTTTGCATAGTTCACCAAAGACCGCATATCGTTTGCAACCATGCGAGGTTTCGGCTGCATCGTGTAGGCTCCGTCCGGCCCATCGAAGCACCATGGTGCGTGTTGCCCTCCCATACCGAAGGCGTAGCAAATCGCGTCATGATCCAAGATGTCCTTTGGAATTTCTGGCCTGCCGTTCTGTTCCAGATATTGCAGCGATGCCACGATGGTCATTGCCAACTCTGGCCCAACGGGTACGGCGTGGGTATCTGGCCCGAGTAGCGTATTCGACCGAATGGCCGCATCAATGCCAGACGTGAGAAGGTCCACCTTCTTGTCGTCGTAAATGAGCTCTACGTTGACGCCCGGATATTCAAGGGCATACCGCGCAACCAGATCATCCAGAAAGAACGGACCTGCACTATACGGGGCCGTCAGGCGAAGAGTGCCCGTGACCTCGTCCTTCTGTTCGTCCAAGTCGTTCATCGCCCCTTCAAGCTCGACAATGGCTGGCAGGCTTTTCGCATAGAACTGTTCGCCAATGGGCGTGAGTGCAACCGACCGGGACGATCGTTCGAGCAACCGGACGCCAAGGCGATCCTCAAACCGTTGCACAGCTTCACTCACCGATGCCGGAGCTTGTTGAAGATGTTCGGCTGCCGCGCGGAAACCTCCGCGCCGCGCGACTTCAACAAAGACGCGGATATCTCCAAAACTACCACGGGCCATTGTTCGTTTTTTCGATCAAAATGTCAGGAATAAGACGGTTTATCCTTACGGTAGCAGTATCCTAGGTTCTCAGCAAGACGCAAAACGAGGGAAGAACCAATGGCTGAGATCACCGAGATTTTCATTCTCAAGATGAAAGATGACCCAAAAGTCGATGCGATCCGCGAAGCTGCCCGCAAAGACTTTGTCACCCTCGATGGTGTGACATCATGGGAAACCTTAGTGACAACCGATCAATCTCGCCAAACGCTCTACGCAGACATTTTCACGTTTCCAGACCACGAGACCGCCAAACGGGTGACGCCAGAGTTCGCGAAGCGTCCTTCAACCCAGGCTTTCCTTGGTCAAATCGAAGAAATGGTCGTTGGCCAATTCTTCGAAGCCCATCAACCCAAAACATCGGAGTAAGACAATGACTGTACGTGACGAAATCCAAGCCGCAATTGACGAATGGAACAATGGCCTCGACAGCGGTGACATCGAGCGCATGGTGGCGTCCTGCCATCCGGATGTCATGACCATCAACGAGCGCCAGCCTGTCACGGTTGGCACGCAAGCCATTCGCGACAAGTACAACCCGCGCATTGCTGCCGCTGAAATCACTTCGGGCTACGACATCGAAGAGCTTCAGGATTATGGCGACACCGTTATCGTGTCCGGTCGCTTCTACGGCACCATGAAAATGCGCGATACCGGTGAGGTCAAAAGCCCCGAAGGTCGGTTGGTGCTTGGCTACAAGCGTGACGAGAGTGGCGCGTGGAGGATGTTCCTCGACATGGACAATAACGGGCCTGCTTAAGTCGTCTTTTGGTCGCGCCAAGGCGGCGCGGCCAAACCATCAACCAACTAACCGGAGCAGAGATGTGACACCCCTTGCAATCGTCAACAAAGAGATCGTCGATCTGCACAATTTCTTCACCGGATGGTTCAACGGCACCGTTGACCGCGATCAACTTGAACCGCGTTTCCTGTCGCGACTTCACAACGACGTACAGTTTATTCCGCCGGAAGGCTCAGTGATGACTACGGAAATCATCCGCGAAGGTTTTGGCCGTGGATATGGAACGAATTCCAACTTCCGCAGCCATATCCGGAATGTCGACCTCCGCTATTTCCGAGGGGAACTCGCGCTCGCGACATACACGGAATGGCAGACCGGTGCGACACTGTCGCCTGATGCCAACAACGCGCGTCGCACGTCGGTTCTAGTTGAAATGACCGACCCAATCACTTGGCTTCATATCCAAGAAACGTGGCTGCCCGCACACGAACGCGATGCCGGGTCTTTCGACTTCTGAACTTCCAAACTCTCACAAAACGCTCAGGAGCTTAACATGACCCAGCGTATTGCCCATCAACCCCGCGAAATCGCCGACTGCGTCAGCGCCTATCTCCAAGAGGGGGACCTTGAGGGAATTACCTCAATGTTCCACCCCGACGCTCAGATTTTCTTTCCACCGGATCAACCACCAGCAACAGGGACTGCGGGCGCGCGTGCAGCGTTCGAAGGCTTTTTGGAGCTGCGACCTCGGATCGAAAGCGAGGTGTTCAGCGAAATCATCGTTGGTGACATTGCCATGCTGCGAGCGAATTGGAGCGTCATCGCGCCTGACGGCACAGTGATGGCCGAAGGGCAATCCACCGAAGTTGCCAAAAGGCTGGAAAACGGCGGCTGGGGCTATCTGATCGACTGCCCCAACGGACCTCCAAGCCTCGCCTGATCGCACCTCCCCGGAGAGAGACACATGACCAAAGAGCATTTTCACAGAGGCGAATTGCGTCTGCAGGAACAGACCGGAATGCGGGCCAAGATCGACGTGCTGACGCAGCACATGATGCGGGACTTCATGCCGGACCAGCATCGTGAATTTTTCGAAGGTCTGGAATACATCTTTCTGGGAACGGTTGATAAAAGCGGCGCACCTCATGCGTCCATTGTCACGGGACCGGTCGGTTTCGCTTCCTCCCCCGATCCGACAAAACTCGTGATCACGACTGCCAACCGCGAGGGTATCATCGCATTTGATGCACTCGCGGTTGGCCAGCCTGCAGGCGTTGTGGGGCTGGACTTGTCCAACCGTCGCCGGAATCGGATGCACGGACGCATTTCCGCAATAGATGAAACATCGCTCACGATCACTGTCATCCAAAGTTACGGAAACTGCCCCAAATACATCAATTTGCGCGAAATCTCTGATCGCGGCGTTTCCACCGGCGCCATTGCTGTTGAGGAACGTTGGACGCTTCGGACGCGGCGGTCATTCAGGCGGCGGACACCTTTCTGATTGCATCCTATGTCAGCGATGGCTCGAACGCGCCCTACGAAGGCGTGGATGTAAACCATCGTGGCGGCCAGCCTGGCTTCGTCACCGTCGATGGACCGAACTCCATCACAATACCCGACTACAAGGGCAATTATCTTTTCAACACCCTTGGCAACCTGCTGCTCAACCCAGAAGCCGCCTTGCTGTTCTTGGATTTCGAGACCGGCGATCAGCTGCATTTGCATGGGCGCGCTACGCTGATCGAGACCCCCAAAGAAATCGCTTTGTACCCCGGTGCGCAGCGTCTCATGCGGATCGAGATCACCCGCGTCAGACGATACCCGGGCGCGACAGCCTTGCGCTGGAAATTCGTCGAAACATCACCGGTCAGCCCTGGTCTGACCCCTTTCAAGGAAAACTGACATGGCACTGAAATCTTGGCTTACGGCGCGAATGGCGCACAGATGGCGGCGGGAACGCGGGCGCTTGTGGACGCAGGACATGAAGTCCGTGCCTTCACACGCTCTGAAAGCGGGGCGCAGCGTTGGAAAGACACCGGTGTCGAGACAGTCGTTGGCGATATGTCCGACATTGACGCGCTGCGTCGGGCAAGTGAAGGGCAAGACGCCCTGTTTCTGCATGTTCCCCTGATCACAGGTGCGGATGATGACCGTAATGCCTTTGGCATGAACGCCCTTCAAGCGGCCAAGGATGCCGGGATAAACCGGATCGTCTGGAACACAGGTGGTCCGATCATGGACCCAAGCTCGCAGACCGATCCGGGCGCTATTCTTTTGCGCGCCCTACAGGACGGCGGTTTCTCTTTCCTCGGTTTGACGCCAATTACCTATATGGAAAACCTGCTGGGGCCGTGGACGACAGAGGGCTTGTCGAGGGGCCTGCTGCCTTATCCCACTCCCGCCACCTTTAAGATGCAATGGGGCGCGGCTGCCGACTTTGGACGTGTCGCGGACCGGGCCCTTCTCGGCGACCTTCCCAATGAGGTTGTCACCCTGGGTGGACCCGCAGCGCTTGACGGCGATGACCTCGCCAGGATCACCAGCGAAGTTCTTGGTCGCGCCGTGACCTTTGAAACGATGCCAGCCGCGGAATTTGAACGCCAGCTTGCGCAATTGGCGGGACCAACGGTAGCCGGGATGATTGCCGGAATGTACGGCGGCATCCAAGCCAACCCGGACCAGTTCCAGCCCGGTTTCGTGGCGGACGCTCAGCAAATCGAAGAACGCTTCGGTCTCAAGCTCACCTCCTATGCTGACTGGCTGACCCAAAACCTGCAGCACCTCACCCAGTAAGGATCACATCATGAAACTCTACGATCACCCTGTTTCCGGCCATGCCCACCGTGCAACCGCGATGCTCTCACTTTTGGGCATCGACTACGAAACCATCATTGTCGATCTCCAAAGCGGGGCGCATAAGCAGCCCGAATACATCAGGCTCAACCCGGTCGGTCAGGTGCCAACGCTTCAGGACGGGGAAGTCGTCCTACGGGATTCAACCGCCATTCTCACGTACCTTGCCCTGAAACATGACCCTGCCCGCACATGGTCGCCGACTGACCCGGCGCTCGCGGCAAAGGTTCAGGAATGGCTCGCGACAAGTGTCAAAGAGGTATTCGAAGGTCCCTGCGGCGCGCGGATCGCTAAGTTCTTCGGTGTGCCAATCGACTATGACGGAGCCGTCGAGAAGACCCATGTTTTGATGAAAACGCTCTTTGAGCCGCACTTGGCTCAGAATGATTGGCTGGTCGGAGCAGGACCAACAATCGCAGATGTCGCCAATTACGGTTACATCGCAGCCGTCGAAGAAGCCGGCGTGCCGCTGGACGCCTACCCAAATGTCCGCGCTTGGCTGGCCCGCTTGGAAGCCCTCGAAGGATTCCCAAAGATCAAACCCGTTTCGGAGATCATGGGCACTGCTTGATGCAAGCCCTAACCGGCAGAAACCTGTCAGGAGAAGAAGACATGAACAATTCGATTTCTCGCGCATGGCCCGGCACTCATCTTGAGACGATCCGCAAGGCTTTCACATTTATCGGGACGGTCGCACTGGCCTTTGCCCTTTCGCCTCAACACGCGCACGCCGACACGACGGCCACGCGGTATGGATATGAAGACGTAGAGGGCGTGAGCCTGTTTTTTCGCGAAGCGGGTGATCCATCAAACCCTGCCATTGTCATGTTACATGGCTTCCCAAGCTCTTCTCATCAGTATCGCAATCTTATCCGCGATCTGAGCGAGACCTATTATGTCTTTGCGCCAGACTATCCGGGCTTCGGGTCGAGTGCGTTTCCGTCGCCAGACAGTTTCGACTACACGTTCGATAACCTCGCGCATCACATCGACACACTGCTCGAACAGCGCGGTATTTCTGAGTATGCGTTGGTCATGCACGACTATGGCGCACCGGTTGGTTTCCGTGTGGCGCTGGAGCATCCGGAGCGCGTGACTGCCTTGCTCATCCAAAACGGCAACGCCTACTTGGAAGGTGTCAGTCCCGATGCCAGCGGTCCGCTTCAAGCGCTTTGGGAAAACAGGACGCCCGAAGTTGATGCGCAGGTTGCCGCAAGCATGTTTAACCCGCAGGCGATGCAATGGCAGTACACACATGGCACGCGTAACCCAGATGGCATTTTGCCTGACAACTGGTTGCTCGACCTGGAGCGTCTTCAACAGCCCGGTCAAACTAAGATGCACCTGGACCTGCTGACCGACTATACCAGCAACATTGCCGCGTATCCCGATTGGCAGGCATACATGCGCGAGCATCAACCGCCAGTTCTTGTGACCTGGGGCCAGAATGACGCATTCTTCACGCCTGCTGGCGCAGAAGCATTCGCAAACGACGCCAATGACGTTGAGATCCACCTTTTGGAGACCGGACACTGGCCACTTGAGGAGGAAGGTCCCTTCATCGCATCAGCGATTTCCAGCTTTCTGGCCGAACGCGGTATCAACTAAGAGGCTTGGGTCTGGGTAAAACTAGACCCAAGTCTACTCAGCAAGTGCGACAGAAGCAGCCATTCACTAGATGACCTTAGATGTCGGCTTCGTCCGCAGACTGTGGTTTCGCTTTCGCCGAGACTTTCCAGTCGTAGCGAATGGCAGGATCGACAGGCACCATCTCAGCGATGTGTACCTTGGTCAACGGTAAGCTAGAGGCGATTTCGCACTTGCTTGCTGTTGCCAGGTATTTCAGCCAGCCAACGCACTTAAACTGGCAAATAACTAAACTTAGCGACCATAATGACCAAAAACATGACCCGAGTGGTCAAACATCACGAGCCGTCACATTGCATTGAAAAATGGTGAGCCCGACAGGATTCGAACCTGTGACCAATTGATTAAAAGTCAACTGCTCTACCAACTGAGCTACGGGCCCACTCAGGGGCGCTTACCTATGGCCGTGCCCGTGCCCCGTCAAGCGAAAATCCGGACGAAGTGTTTGAACATTCAACGCCAGCGCGTATATGCGCGCTATGTCTGATCCGACCCCATACACCGGCCTGCCCTTCATGAAGATGCATGGCCTCGGCAATGATTTTGTCGTCATTGATGCGCGCGCGAGCGCCGTATCGGTCTCGGCAGATCTGGTGAGGGCCTTGGGCGACCGGCATCGCGGCGTGGGACTCGATCAGTTGGCCGTGATCGATGACGACCAACATACCGATATCGCGCTGACCTTTTGGAACTCGGATGGCAGTCAATCGGGCGCTTGCGGGAACGCCACCCGCTGTATCGCACGGCGCGAGATAACTCTGACGGGACGCGATGCGATCACGATTCGCACCGAACGCGGCATCCTGCACGCCGTCGATGCAGGCGATGGGCTGACCTCGGTGAATATGGGCAAACCCGGGCTGGATTGGGCCTCAATCCCATTAAGCGAGGCCTGCGACACACTGCACCTGCCGATTGATGGCACACCGGTTGCGACCGGCATGGGCAATCCACATTGCACCTTTTTCGTTGAGGATGCTGAGGCGGTCGATCTGCCCACGCTTGGCGCGCGTTTCGAACATCACCCGCTGTTTCCGGAACGCACCAATGTGCAATTCGCCCAAGTAGTCGGCCCCGATCACCTACGGATGCGCGTTTGGGAACGGGGCGTCGGTGTGACCCTGGCCTCGGGATCCTCCTCTTGCGCGGTTGCGGTTGCGGCGGCGCGGCGCGGGCTAACCGGGCGCAAGGTGCGCCTGACGCTGGATGGTGGCGAGATCGCAATTGATTGGCGCGAGGACGGCGTTTGGATGACCGGCCCCACAGCCCATGTGTTCGATGCGACGCTCACGGCGGAATTCCTGGAAACGCTGTTAAAATGACCAACACGCCGCCGATCTTTCACACCCATGGCTGCCGCCTCAACGCCTACGAGACTGAGGCGATGCGCGATATGACGGCGCAAGCAGGCCTGGGCGACGCGATCATTGTGAATACCTGCGCCGTCACAGCAGAGGCTGTGCGAAAAGCGCGGCAAGATATCCGCAGACTTCGTCGCGAAAACCCAAGCGCGAAGCTGATCGTGACGGGCTGTGCCGCGCAGACAGAACCCGCCACCTTCGATGCGATGGCAGAGGTGGACCTGGTCCTCGGCAACACAGAAAAAATGGACCCCAACACCTGGGCACGTCTGCCCAGGGACTTTATTGGCGACATGGAAAAAGTGCGCGTAGACGATATCATGTCTGTCCAAGAAACCGCCGCGCATCTGATCGACGGGTTTGGCACGCGGTCTCGCGCTTACGTGCAGGTTCAGAACGGCTGCGATCATCGGTGCACCTTCTGCATCATCCCCTATGGCCGCGGAAACAGCCGCTCGGTCCCGGCGGGCGTCGTCGTGGATCAGATCAAACGCCTCGTAGACCGCGAATTTAACGAGATTGTTCTGACCGGTGTCGATCTGACATCCTGGGGCGCCGACCTGCCGAACGAACCCAAGCTTGGCGATCTGGTCATGCGGATCTTAAAGCTTGTCCCTGACCTGCCGCGCCTGCGCATCAGTTCTATCGATTCGATCGAGGTCGACGACAATCTGATGCACGCAATTGCAACCGAGCCACGGTTGATGCCGCATTTGCATCTGAGCCTGCAACATGGCGACGATCTGATCCTAAAGCGCATGAAACGGCGCCATCTGCGCGACGATGCGATTGCCTTCTGCCAAGAGGCGCGCCGCCTTCGGCCCGATATGACCTTTGGGGCCGATATCATCGCAGGCTTTCCGACCGAGACCGCCGCGCATTTCGACAATTCCCTGAAGCTGGTCGAAGAATGCGATCTGACCTGGCTCCATGTGTTTCCCTATTCGCCACGGAAAGGCACACCGGCCGCTCGGATGCCGCAGGTCGACGGCCCCACAATCAAAGCCCGCGCAAAGCAATTACGTCACGCGGGAGAGGCCCAGATTTCCCGACACCTGTCGAAACAGATAGGGCAGAAACATCACATCCTGCTGGAAAACCCAAGAATGGGTCGCACCGAGCAATTCTCAGAGGTTGTGTTTGCTGACGATCAGCCAGAAGGCGAGATCATAGTTGCGCGTATTCAAGGTCATGACGGGCGGCAGCTTCACGCGTAAGCCGCTCGTACGGACCTCGCCCCGTTTTAGAGGTCAGTGATGCATCAGAACCCCGCTTTTCGCCAAGAACCCCGCTTTTCCAACATCGCTATGTGCCACAAGCGCGGCTTTGGGATGTTGTGTATGAATGGCGATCCGGTGCCGATGATCAGCCATGTGCCCTTCGCTTTGAACACGGAGGGGACGATGGCAGAATTGCATTTGATGCGTTCCAACCCGATTGCGCGGCAGGTAACCAACCCGGCCCCTGCGGTGATCGCCGTCAGCGGGCCGGATGCCTACATCTCGCCGGATTGGTATGACACCCCCGATCAAGTTCCGACATGGAACTACGTGGCTGTGCATTTGAAAGGCGTGCTCCATCGTATGAATGACGGCCAGCTGCGTGCGCATCTTGACCGTCTCTCGGCGCATTTCGAAGAACGCCTGGCGCCTAAAACACCTTGGACGACCCATAAAATGACCAAAGCCACCTTGGATCGCATGATGCGGCAGATCGTGCCGTTTCGGTTTGAGGTGCAAGATGTCGAGGCGACCTGGAAACTGAACCAGAATAAAACCGACGAAGCCCGCCAAGGAGCTGCCGATGCGGTGAAGTTCAGCCCCATCGGCCATGAGGTCGAAACCCTGGGCGCTTTGATGACCGGTGGTGTGCCGTCAATAGACAAGGGCGCCCCGCTTACCTACATCTAAAAGCAGGACATTCCTGATCTGGATGGAGGACGCGCTATGGCTATTCCCCTAACGCCTCTTGCAGGGCTCGCGTTGCGCTATGGCATGGTCGCGGCCGCTGGCTATGTCGCAGCACGGATGATCCCACGAGGTCGCCTTCCGCGCGAGGTCGAGCAACGGATGGACAGCGCCCCCCGCGGCCTTCGTCTACGCCGCGCGCGGGGCCAGGTCTCGGGCTCGGCCCGGATGGTACGGGATTGGCGTTTGGGTCAGTTAGGTCCTAAATTCCGTATCGACGGCACCGCCCTGGCACGCATCAAGATAAGGCGACTCACATGATCGAACTTCTGGGCTCTCCGGCCTCACCCTTCGTACGAAAAACGCGCGTTTTGCTGATGGAGGCTGAGATCACCGATATTCCTTTTGTCGAAGTGACCGCCTCGCCCATGGGTGGAGAAGACAAGATCAACGCTGCCAACCCACTTGGGAAGATCCCCGCATTGGTTCGCGATAGCGGGCCCACAATTTACGACAGCAATGTCGTGTGCCGGTTTCTGGATGACCGTGCCGAGGCAAACCTCTACCCGCACGCGCGCCTTTGGGAAACACTGACGCTGGAAGCTACCGGCGATGGGATCATGGAGGCCGCCGTCGGGATGATCTACGAAAAACGGTTCCGGCCCGAAGAAATACAATTCCAACCCTGGTTCGATGCGCAATGGGTCAAGATCAATCGCTCGCTTGACGTCTTGGAACGCCAATGGATGAGCCATCTGTATGGGCCTGTGGATATGGGTCAGATCAGCGTCGCCTGCGCGATGGGATATCTGGATTTCCGATTCCCGGACGTGGATTGGCGCAGCGGGCGCGAAGCTGCTGCAGCCTGGTACGCCAAGTTTGCCGAGCGTCCTTCGATGGTTGAAACGGCCCCTGCGTGAAGATTGCCTTGGCTGAAACCGACGCCTTAAAACAGGCCTGCTTTGCCATTCGACGCGCGGTGTTCATTGAAGAACAACGCATTCCTGAGCCTGAGGAATGGGACGATTACGATGCCATAGCGCTGCATTACCTGGCCGAAGATGCGTTCGGCCCCGCCGGAACGGCGCGGGTGATTTCCCGCGATGACAGCGCAAAGATCGGACGGGTTGCGGTGCTGCAGCGCCATCGCGGCACGGGCCTAGGGGCGCAAATCATGCGCGCCGTGATGGCCGACGCCAAAGCCCGCGGCTTTGCGCGCGCCGAATTGGAAAGCCAGGTCTATGCCATCCCGTTCTATGGGCGGCTCGGCTTTGTTGCGGAGGGGCCGGAATATGACGATGGGTCCGGAATCATGCACCGCCTGATGCGCGCCGATCTTTAGCTGTTCGAGACCTGAAACACCGCGGCATACTCGGCCCTCAGCGCGGCCTTCTGCACCTTGCCCATCGTGTTGCGCGGCAGGGCATCGACCACAAAGACCCGCTTGGGTTGTTTGAACTTCGCCAGCCGGTCCGACACCGCCGCTTGCACAGCCCTTTCGTCAATCGCAACGCTGCCATCGGCGACGATGACGGCCACGACACCCTCTCCGAAATCGGGGTGAGGCACGCCGATCACAGCACTTTCCAAGATGCCGGGCACGTCATCCAGCACCTCTTCCACCTCTTTCGGGTAGATATTGAACCCGCCCGAAATGATCAGATCCTTCAACCGCCCAACAATTGTGATATAGCCATCGGCATCGACCTGCCCCAGATCCCCGGTGATAAACCAGCCATCCGGGCGTAGCTCTTCGGCGGTCTTTTCGGGCATCCGCCAATACCCCGAGAACACGTTTGGTCCGCGCACCTCAATCCCACCGATACCCCCTTTTTCGACGGGGCCGCCCGGCCCCATGATCCGCAACTCCACATCCGGCAGCGGGAACCCAACCGTGCCCGCGCGCCGTTCACCCTTATACGGGTTGGATGTGTTCATATTCGTCTCAGTCATCCCGTAACGTTCCAGAATGCGATGACCCGTGCGCGCCTCCCATTGGCGATGGGTCCCGGCCAAAAGCGGGGCGGATCCGCTGACAAACAGCCGCATATTCGCCGCGCGGGCGCGATCGAGCCGGGGATCACCCAGAAGACGAGTGTAGAATGTCGGAACACCCATCAACGCCGTCGCGCGCGGCATTGCCTCTAGGATCGCATCCGTATCGAAGCCCGGCAAAAAGACCATCCGTGCGCCTGACAGCAGCGCGATGTTTGAGGCCACGAACAGCCCATGGGTGTGGAAGATCGGCAAAGCGTGGATCAGCGTGTCAGACGCGTTGAACTGCCAAAGCTCTGCCAATGTCCGGCTATTGGACAGAAGCGCGCTATGCGACAGCATCGCGCCTTTCGAGCGGCCCGTCGTACCGGATGTGTATAAGATCGCCGCCAGATCCTCGGGACCACGGGCGACGGGTTGAACGCGAGGGGCGTCTTCAACAATGCTGCCGGTACCATCCGGTCCAAGCGTTTCAACCCGACAGGCGGTGTGGCGGGCCGTCATCTCAGACGCGGCGGAAGGGTCGCAGACGATCACGCGCGGTTCCGCATTTTCAACCAAATACGCAACTTCGTCGAGCGTATAAGCTGTATTCAGTGGCAAGAACACTCCGCCGATCTGCACGGTCGCCAGATAGAGTTGTAACGCGGTGACGGATTTCGCGACCTGCACCGCAACTCGATCACCGGGAAGGACATCGCAGGCGGCCAAGCTCGCCGATAGCTGATCGACCCCGTGCCAAAAGGCCCCAAGGGTGACCCCTCCATCCATCAGAATCTCATCCAAGCGGGCTTGAGACGGGGCGCGCAGCGCGTCGATTAAATGGTTCGCCATGACTACGGAATCGCAAGCGGGCGCGCATTTGTCCATCGCCAGCATCACGAGAGGTGCCGCGATGCTTCTTGCGACAGGTGGCGACGCGACAGGTTGACGACCATCGATCGATTGACCAAAGCGACGCGCCCCATGACGGTAGGCGAAAAAAACTTTACGACATTGATGCATTTTCAATCTAGCTATCTGAGAAGGCGCGCGTGAAGAGTGGCGCGAAAGCACTTGTAAATCTGCGACAATTCAGCACCCGTGCGCGCGTTTGTCCGCTGGACGCCTATAACTTCACGCAGTAACAGCACGCCTAGCTTGGTGATGGGCGGATTCTATCGCCATCTTAGCAGTTTCCCAGGTCCAAAGACGTTTGGACCCAGAGAGAAAGGACGAGAAAGCTCGTGTCACAAGCAGAGGATCCGTCCGGCGATCGCCGGGACTTTCTGTACTACGCCACCGCCGGCACCGGCGCGGTCGTAGCAGGCGCGGCCGCATGGCCGCTTGTTAACTCCATGAACCCGTCGGCCGATACACGCGCCGCCAGTCAGATGCGCGTCGACGTATCGGGCGTCGGCGAGGGGACGCAATTGACGGTGCTATTCCTGGGTAAGCCCATCTTCATCCGGCGCCGTACGGCGGAGGAAATCGAAGCGGGCCGCGCGGTGGAGTTGAACGAACTGATCGACGATGATGCGCGGAACGCCAACAATGAAGGCGCCGAGGCAACCGACGAAAACCGCACGCTGACCACGCCAGATGGCGAAAACACCGGCGAATGGCTGGTGATGCAGGGCGTCTGTACGCACCTGGGCTGCGTTCCTATCGGCGAAGGCGCCGGTGATTTTGGTGGATGGTTCTGCCCCTGCCACGGCTCGCACTACGATACTGCAGGCCGCATTCGTCGCGGCCCTGCCCCTGAGAACCTGCCCGTTCCAGCGGCAGAGTTCCTTGACGACGCAACTATTTTACTCGGTTAAGGGAGGAACTACCGATGTCTGGAATTCCCCACGACCATTACGAGCCGAATTCACGCGGCGAAAAGTGGCTTCATCGCCGCCTGCCGATCGTCGGTTTGATGTACGACACCCTTATGATCCCCACACCCAAGAACCTGAATTGGATGTGGATCTTCGGGATTGTGTTGGTGTTTTGCCTGGTGATGCAGATCATCACCGGCGTTTTGTTGGTGATGCACTACACACCGCATGTCGACCTGGCCTTTGCCTCGGTTGAACACATCATGCGCAACGTGAACGGGGGCTGGGCGATCCGCTACATCCACCAAAACGGCGCATCGCTCTTCTTCATTGCGGTTTATCTGCACATTTTCCGCGGTCTTTACTACGGCTCCTACAAGGCGCCACGTGAAGTCACATGGATCATCGGTATGCTGATCTACGTGCTGATGATGGGAACGGCCTTCATGGGCTACGTTCTGCCTTGGGGTCAGATGTCCTTCTGGGGTGCGACCGTGATCACCGGCCTCTTTGGCGCGATCCCGTTTATCGGCGACGGCATCCAAACCTGGCTTTTGGGCGGACCTGCCGTGGACAACGCCACGCTGAACCGCTTCCTGTCGCTGCACTACCTTCTGCCCTTTATCATTCTGGGCCTGGTGATTGTCCATGTTTGGGCCTTCCACACCACGGGCAACAACAACCCGACCGGTGTTGAAGTGCGCCGCACCTCAAAGAAAGAAGCCGAGGCGGATACGCTTCCGTTCTGGCCCTATTTCGTGATCAAGGATCTGTTCGCACTGGCCGTGATCTTGGTGATCTTCTTCGCCATCGTTGGGTTCATGCCCAATTATTTGGGCCACCCCGATAACTATATCGAGGCAAACCCGCTGGCGACGCCTGCGCATATCGTGCCTGAATGGTACTTCCTGCCCTTCTACGCGATCCTGCGTGCCTTCGACACCGAGGTCTGGTTGGTGATTGCTGTCGATTTCCTCACTGGCGGCATTGTCGATGCGAAGTTCTTCGGCGTGATCGCAATGTTTGGGGCGATCTTGGTCATGGCGCTGGCGCCGTGGTTGGATACGTCCAGCGTGCGGTCGGGCCGGTATCGGCCGATGTTCAAGATGTGGTTCTGGGTCTTCGTGGTGAACTTTGTGGTTCTCACCTGGGTGGGTGCACGCCCGGCCGAAGGAATCTATCCCTACATCGCTCTCTTGGGGTCGACCTATTGGTTCGCCTACTTCCTGGTGATCCTGCCGCTGCTGGGCGTTATCGAGAAGCCCTTGCCGCAGCCTGAGACCATCGAAGAAGACTTCAACGCTCACTACGGTGGCGACCACGGCAAACCCGGTTCGGGTTCCGCCACGGCGCCAACCCCGGCAGAGTGATAGAAAGGAAACTGAGGATGCTCAGGAAACTTGCAATCAGCACCACCGCGGCGCTGGCCCTCTCTTCGGGGGCCGCGCTGGCCGCGGGTGGCTCTGGCTACGTGGAGAATTATGCATTCTCCTTCGAGGGGCCCTTCGGCACCTATGATCAGAACCAACTGCAACGCGGTCTGCAGGTCTTTACCGAGGTCTGTGCAGGCTGCCACGGGATCCAATACGTGCCCCTGCGGACCTTGGCGGACGAAGGCGGCATCGGCTGGACCGAAGATGAAGTGCGCGCCTATATCGATGCGAACTTCATCGAAGTCTACGATCCCGATCTGGAAGATTGGCGCGCTGCCACACCCAACGACAACTTCCCTGCCAACAACGGTGTCGGCGCACCGGATCTGAGCCTTATGGCTAAGGCTCGTGCTGGCTTCCACGGCCCGGAGGGCCTTGGGATCAACCAGTTGATCTACGGGATCGGCGGACCGGAATACATCGCCTCGCTTCTGACTCACTACACGGGCGAGGAAATCGAGCAATATGGCGCGGTCCTTTACGAAAACGAAACGATGGAGGGTGGTCTGATCTCGATGGCGCCACCACTTTGGGACGATGCGGTCGAATATGCCGATGGCACGCCTGCCACGGTAGATCAAATGGCCCAAGACGTCGCCGCCTTCCTGATGTGGACGGCTGAGCCGCACATGATGGCGCGCAAGCAGATGGGCTTGGTCGCCATTCTGATCCTGGGCGTCTTCTCGGTCCTGCTTTATCTGACCAACAAACAGCTTTGGGCACCGGTCAAAGCCCGGGCAAAGGGCACCGCTCCAGCGGAATAAAACGCCTTATCTGAATCATGAAACGCGCTCCGGTTTCGGGGCGCGTTTTTTTGGGCTACATCCAGGGACGTAGAGCATCGGGCGCACGGTCAATTGCATCGGCGAGCACCTCATTCAAAACGACACCGCCATCCTGCAACAGCAACAGGTGATCGCAGAGTTGCTCGGCATCGCGCAGATCGTGTGTCGCCATGATCAGGGTCAGACTGTTATCCTCGCATAGGGCGCGCATCAGCTCCAGCATCTCGCGTCGTAGCCCGGGGTCGAGCGCCGAAAATGGCTCATCCAACAAACATAGAGGCTTTCCGCGCAGCAGCATCCGCGCCAATGCTACGCGGCTGCGCTGTCCGCCTGACAGATCTGCTGGCTTGCGAGCACCGAACCCCGCCAGCCCGACACGCGTCAAAGCATCATCGACGCGTTCCTGATCTTCGGTGGAGAGCCTCAAACTGGGTGAGATCCCGAGCGCAACATTGTCAAACACAGACAAATGCGGAAACAAATTGCCGTCTTGGAACAGGATCGATAGGGGGCGCGACGCCACTTTCGCGCGGCTCACATTCTGATCATCGATCACAACCCGCCCCGCATCGGGCCAGATGAAACCAGAAATCACGTTCAGCAATGTCGATTTGCCTGAGCCCGATATGCCCATCAGTGCAACGCGTGCACCATCCGTAATCGCGAGATCGGTGTTCAAGGTGAAGGCGCCTTGCGTCACCTGTACGCCCTCAAGCTTCAGCATTCACGCGCCCTCCGCGGTCAAACAGCCAGAACAGACCCAGCGACAGCGCCATCAGTAAAACCGCTGCCCCCTGCGCATCATTGGTTCGGTAAGACCCGAACAGGCGGTACATCTCAAGCGGCAAGGTCTCTTGTCCTGGCGCACTGAACAACGCGATCACCCCCAGATCCCCCATTGAAAACGCCGCCGCCAAACCGGCGCCGAAACCCAGCGGGCGATGCAAACGCGGCAGGATCGCAAACCGAAGCCGCGCCAGCCCGGTGATCCCCAAGGCGTCAGCCAGCCGCCCCTGGGTCGCCTCCGCCTGTTCCACGGCGGGGATCAGAGCACGCAGTAGGAACGGCAGTGCCACCAGGGCGTTGACCAGCCCCGTGATAGGCAGGGACAGACTGACTGGATTGGCAATCGGGAAGACGATCAGAAACAGGCCCGTTCCGATCACAAGCGGCGACACCGCAATCGATAACAGCCCCACGCCTTCCAACCCCGCGCGAGCGGCGCGCGCCGCGATGAACAGCGCTATGGGCAAGGCCAAGGCCACTGACAAAGCGGTGGAGCCCAGCGCCACCGCAATCGAACGCACGGCCGCGACCCACGTGGAATTTGGCAGGCCCGCAATGGCGCCGACCCCCTCGGCGGTGACAGCCACAAGCGGCAAAAGCAGAAATGCCGCCGCTACGCCAAGCGCGCTTCGATCCACCAACCGGCTGCGAAATGTGTCGCCGGGCCACGCCATTGCGGGCCTGTCCAGTCCGCCACCAAACCCACCTCGCGCCGCAAAGATCCAAGCCAGCCCACCGGCGGCCAAGCAAATCGCCACTTGTACCATGCCCAGCATTGCCGCCCGCCCCAGATCGAATTCAAACCGAAACGCCTGATAAATCGCCAGTTCAATAGTCGTGGCACGCGGCCCACCGCCCAACGTCAGCGCCACCGCAAAGCTGGTCGTACAGATCAGGAAGATCACCATGAACGCGCCCGGCAGCGTGGCCGCCAGCAAGGGACGTTCAAAATGCCGGCGCATATCGGTATCGGTGAAGTTCAACGAATGGGCCAAGCGGATCCGCTCTGCCGGAAGGGAGAGCCAGGATTGCAGGATCAAACGTGTCGCCAGCGGCAAGTTCAGAAACACATGTGCCAGGACCACACCAAACAGGCCATAGATCTCAACCCCACCAAGGCCAATGGCCGCAAGACCGATATTCAACCAACCCGACCTCCCGAAGATCGCCAATAGGCCGAGAACGGCAACGATAACCGGCAGGATGAAGGGCGCGCCCATCAGCGCGACCAGCGCGCTGCGCCCCCAGAACCGACGACGCGCAAGTGCCCGCGCCACCGGAATAGCCGCTAGGCACGAGACCAGCGCAGATAGAGAAGCCTGAATGATCGTAAATTCGATCGCTGCCCAATCGGCGTCGCTTAATCGGCCGACCGTCTCGGCCCGCAGCATCACAGCGATCAGCGGGCCAAGGATGGCCAAGACGACCAGCAGGATGAACACCCCGCCGGTCGCTTGTATCAGTGTTACTGGCTGAGCGCGTCTTGCCATGTGGCCAATGCTGCATCACGGATAGCCGCCGCCTCTTCAGCCGAGAAGATCAGCGCATCCGTGGGCTGTGTCAGCGTGTCAAAGCCCTCGGGCAGATCCTCTGCAGGCATGGCCGCCGGGTACATCCAGTTCGTGGTCGGGATGACCTCCTGGAAACCCGCAGTCAGCATGAACTCCAGGAATGCGGCGGCAAGCTCCGGCTGATCGCTGCCCGCGAGAATGCCCGCGACCTCGATCTGCATGTAATGGCCTTCGTCGAAGGCGGCGGCGTCGAACCCGTCATCTTCCTCGGCAATCAGATGGTAGGCGGGCGATGTCGTATAGGACAGCACCATGTCGGCCTCCCCCTCCAAGAACAGCCCATAGGCTTCGGACCAGCCGGGGGTCACGGTGACGATATTGTCCGCCAGACCTTCCCAGATCTCCGCGGCACGCTCGCCATAGGCATTTTGTACCCACATCAGCAGGCCCAAACCGGGTGTGGAGGACCGCGGATCTTGGATCACAATCGACGTCTCCGACGCGGCGAGCGCCTCGAAATTAGTGGGCACATTCTCCAGATCGGCGCGGTGCACGAATGCGAAATAGCCCCAGTCGAAGGGCAGGAAATGTGGATCATCCCAGGTCACCGGCAACGTCAGCCCCTCGGGCGTTAGCCCGTGTTCGGCCATCAACCCGGCCTCGACGGCGGCGGCGGTCAGATTGGTGTCCAGGCCCAGAACAACATCCGCGTCGGACCGTTCGCCTTCAAGCCGCAAGCGCGACAGAACGGCGGCGCCATCGCCAGCGCCCACGAACTGCAAATCGCAATCGCACGTCGCCTCGAACGCCTCTTCAATGGCTGGTCCGGGGCCCCAATCGGCAACGAAACTGTCATAGGTATAGACCGATAAAACGGGGCTCTGCGCAAAAGCAGCCCCGGCCAAAAGGGTCAATCCCGCAGCAAGAATGGTGGGTTTCATGTCCTCACTCCTCCAATGGCTGTGGGCGAAGTGAAGTCGAGGCTCTGGCCGCTACCCTTCCCTCCGCCGGTTCTAACCGGTTCAGGTTCAACGGGTCAGCTTGCGCAATCTCAGGCCCAGATGTCGTCAGACACCAAGACCCCCCCGAGGTGCCGTAACACCTAGGATAAAGCGCGTGCCGCGGCAAGCGACTTGGCATTTCTGCCGCGCCCGGCTAACTGCAAACCCATGAGTATGAATTCCTACGGTCACCTGTTCCGCGTCACCACTTGGGGCGAAAGCCACGGGCCCGCCTTGGGCGCAACGGTCGATGGCTGCCCGCCTGGCGTACCGATTGACGCGGCCGATATCCAGCATTGGCTTGACCGTCGCAAACCCGGCCAGAACAAATACACCACCCAGCGCCGCGAACCTGATGAGGTCGAGATCCTGTCGGGCGTCTTCGAAGGGCAAAGCACCGGGACGCCGATTCAATTGATGATCCGTAACACCGATCAACGGTCCAAGGATTACGGCGACATCGCCGAGAAGTTCCGCCCGGGCCATGCCGATATCACCTATTGGCAGAAATACGGGATCCGCGACTATCGCGGCGGGGGGCGGTCGAGTGCGCGGGAAACCGCGGCACGGGTCGCCGCAGGTGGGGTAGCGCGTGCAGCCTTGGCACAGATGGCGCCTGATCTGCGGATCACCGGCTACATGGTTCAAATGGGGGCCCATGGGATCGACCGAGATCACTTTGATCTCGATCAGATCGAGAAAAATCCGTTTTGGGTGCCCGATGCCGCCGCCGCAGAAGATTGGGCAACGTATCTAGATGCCCTGCGTAAATCCGGTGACAGCGTCGGTGCGGTGATCGAATTGCGCGCCTCCGGCGTTCCCGCCGGGCTGGGTGCGCCGATTTACGGTAAACTCGATACTGATCTCGCAGCCGCGATGATGTCGATCAACGCCGTCAAAGGTGTCGAGATTGGCGATGGCATGGCCAGTGCGGCTCTGACCGGTAGCGCCAATGCGGACGAAATTCATATGGGCGAAACCGGCCCGGAATATTCCTCTAATCATGCCGGCGGTATTCTGGGCGGGATCTCGACCGGTCAAGACGTGGTGGTGCGATTTGCGGTCAAACCAACCTCCTCCATCCTGACACCGCGTGCCACAATTACCAAGTCCGGCGCGGCGACTGAGATCATCACCAAAGGACGCCATGATCCCTGCGTTGGCATCCGGGCTGTACCCGTTGGCGAGGCTATGATGGCCAGTACCCTACTGGACCATATGTTGTTGCATCGCGGCCAAATCGGCGACAACCGGGGCTATATCGGGTAATTGTATCTTAACCCCTTTCTGCGAAATATACTATTTCCGCAGCTATCCACAATTTGACGTTTACCACACGTCAATGTGGCGAATCTGCCCCTCAGATGCCCTTGTTTCGCCATAATTGGCTCCAAATAAGGCACACTTGCGTAGTTTTGGGTTTGGATTTTCTTATGGAGCAGTACGCTCAAACTCGGGGGCCTGTACGCGCCCTTATCTCGGTAGATTGGATAGTATTAGCGGTTGCCGCATTCGCATTGGCGTTGCTTATTCTGACCATGGTGCGCACCGGCGAGGGATCTATTAACTCATTGGGCGCCGGCGGATTGATCACATTGGAAGAGCGCGACACGTTGATCGCGTTCCAGGACTTTTCATTTGACACGGACGGATGGGATAGGGCGATACAGGAAAACAGCCTGCCGGGCCTCGGTCCGGTATTGGATGGATCGGTGGATACAGCTGTGGAACGGGTTTTTGCATTGCCCGAAGAAACAGCGCTTGCAACGATCCGGTTCGACATGTTTCTGAATGGGGGCTGGGGTCGTGAAGATACGATTCACATCATTCTGGGTGAAATTCAGACGCTTGCGCTCGGTTGGCCTTCCGACAATTCAGAGCTTGTCACCTTCGCGCGAGATGGATTGTCGGTCTTAGCGCAGTCGGCGCTTTTGGATCCGATACGGGACAATCACCGTGTCGCACGCTATTCGGTGGAACTTGCCGTCAGCTTTCCCGCCGATCGTCTTACGCTTCGCCTTGTGCCGGAGCTTGTCGATGGTGCCCAATCGAATTGGGCCATCGACAATGTGAGCGTCGTTGCGCGCGGACCAGAGGCTTAGAATCAAACTCTAAAGACCAGCATCTAACAGCGTGCGGTTGTCCGCTTCGCGCGTTCCGACGACGATGCGGGCGACCTCTTCTCCATTGCGAAACACCACCAACGTTGATCGATGTGGGATCCAAAGTTGCGACCTAAGATCGGATCGGCCGTACCCATCCCAATCGACGCGGTAAAACGTAATCGCTTCGCGACAGGCCAGGTTTTCGTCGAGCAAGGCGCCAATCATGCGGTATTGGCTCTGACAAGTCGAACACCAATCAGAAGCGAAATCCCAAAAAATAGACAAACGCAATGATGACACTGCCGATCCCACGCACGAAGGCTGTCATCATGATTGCACCTGCCTAGGATACCATCGCCTCGCGTAAATCGATCAAATGGTCGGCAAAGATCACGCCAAACCCTGACTTGATGAGGGCCAAGCCCATGCCGCTGGCCAGCGCTGGCGGGCCATAGTGAGGGATTGCAGTGACCCGGCCAAAACGATGGGCAGAACCGGCAAAACGCAGAGGTCAATCAGGGTCAGAAGCCTCGCATCATAGGCGAATAAAAAGTCCATAGCGCAGTGATGCCGCGTCGCCGCGGCAATGTTCATTAAACACTTTGTGAAACAGAGCTATGTAGCGATCCGCGCCCGTTGCACCGCCAAAATTCCACCCGCGATGATCGCGACGCCCACCGCATCCACCCAACTGAGTTGTTCCGACAACAGGACAAACGCGATGGCGACGCCGAAAACGGGATTGAGGAAGTGATAGGTCGCGGCACGAGTCGGTCCGATCCGACCAACCAACAAAAACCAGATCAAAGTTGCAGCCAGCCCTGGCATCAGGGTCGTATAGACGAAGGCAACCACAAACGGCATGGTCCAATCGACCTGCGGCACCTCTAGCAGCATCGCTGGCAACAACAGCGCCACCGATCCCACCAACATCTGCAGACCGACGATCATCAACAGATTTCCGCCGTCTGAAGACGCACTTCGCACGGTCAGCGTCGCAGCAGCCAAGGCGACGGCGCCGATCAAACACAACGCAATGCCCAAAGGGTCGGCCCCGCCCCCAAACCGTTGCGCCATGATTAGGGCCACACCGGCGAATCCAGCGATCAGGCCCAGCACCCCCATCGTCGGCAGCCGCTCGCGAAAGATCGTCCAATTGGCCAGCGCCACCAGCAGCGGCATAGTTGACGCGATGATTGCAGCGAGAGACGCTTCGATCCACTGCATGGCGACGAAGTTCAGCCCCAGATAAATCGCATTTTGGCAAAGGCCAAACACCACCACTGCACGCCATTGCCCACGGCTCAACCGGAAGGACTGCCCAAGCGCCAAGGCGATACCGATGCCGATCAGTCCCGAAATCGCAAAACGCGCCGACAACGAATAAAGCGGCGGGGCTGCGTCAACGATGATCCGCGCTGACGTGAAGGCCGATGACCAGATCAACGCAAAGGTCAGGCCCATGGCGACGGCGCGCAGATCCATGAAGGTCCCCGGTAGTCAGACAAAAGAAAAGGGCCGCGCCCCAACAGGCGCGACCCTTTCAGAATTCCAAGGCGTCGGCAATCAGCCGTTAACGCTGTCTTTCAGAGCCTTCGCAACGGTGACTTTCACCTGCTTGTCAGCCTCTTTCTTGATCTGCTCGCCGGTGGCAGGGTTGCGCACCATACGTTCAGGACGCTCACGGCAATAAACTTTGCCAATGCCCGGAAGGGTCACGGCACCGCCATTGGCGACTTCTTTGGTGATCACCGAGGTCACGGCGTCCAGCGCGGCGCCTGCAGTTTTCTTGTCTGCGCCCATTTCGTCGGCCAGGGCCGCAACGAGCTGCGTTTTGGTCATGGGTTTCGTTGCCATGTCATTATACTCCTGCTGTCTATCCCCCGAGCCCTTGGGCCGGTTGCAGGGAAACTAACCGAATATTGTGGCACCACACAACGGCTCGCAGGCGCTTTAATCAGAAAAATAGGGCTTTTGAGCGCTTTTCATCCTATCAAAGGAAGGCGGTTTCCTCAAATGAGCGTAATTTCCGGCTATGCAGGCGCTCCAGCGGCATATCCCGCAGCCCTTCCATCGCGCGAATACCGATCTGCAAATGCCGTGAAACCTGGGTTTTGTAGAAGTCCGAGGCCATGCCAGGCAGCTTCAATTCGCCATGGAGCGGTTTGTCAGATACGCAGAGCAACGTGCCGTAAGGCACCCTGAACCGGAACCCATTGGCCGCGATTGTGGCGCTTTCCATGTCCAGCGCAACGGCCCGCGACTGGCTTAGCCGCTGCACCGGCCCGGTTTGATCGCGCAATTCCCAATTGCGGTTGTCCAGGCTGGCGACGGTGCCGGTGCGCATGATCCGCTTCAACTCGAACCCTTCCAGTTCCGCCACATCCGCCACCGCCGTTTCCAGGGCCACTTGGATCTCGGCCAAGGCGGGCACGGGCACCCAGCCGGGCAGATCGTCATCCAGCACCTTATCTTCGCGGAGATAGGCGTGGGCGAGCACGAAATCCCCAAGACTCTGCGAATTCCGCAACCCGGCGCAATGGCCCACCATGATCCAGGCGTGGGGCCGCAACACGGCGATATGGTCCGTCGCGGTTTTTGCGTTCGAGGGCCCGACCCCGATATTGACCAGCGTAATCCCCGATCCATCCGCGCGTTTCAGATGATAGGTCGGCATTTGCGGCATCTTCGTCGGTAAGCTGATCACACCGTCCGGCGCCGTAATCTCGGCATTTCCGGTGGCAACAAAGCTGGTATAGCCGCTATCCGGATCAGCCATTTGCGCGCGGGCATAGGCCTCGAACTCATCGACATAGAATTGGTAATTGGTGAACAGAACGTGGTTCTGAAAATGCGCCGGATCGGTTGCCGTGTAGTGGCTCAGCCGAGCAAGCGAGTAGTCGATCCGCTGCGCAGTAAACGGCGCCAAAGCGTGCGCCCCGTCATCATAGGTAAAGCCCAAACCGTTCACGATATCATCGTTGGTCGTAGCCAGATCCGGCACGTCGAACACGTCGCGCAGCGTGAAATTTCCCGCGCCTTCTTGCGGCACGGTCACTCCAGCTTCGCCCGCCACGGCAAAATGCACCGGCATCGGCGTGCTGGACGGGCCGACGACGACGCCGACACCGTGGTTCTTCAGCAACAGGCCAATCTGCTGTTGGAGGTAGTTTTCGAACAGATCAGGCCGTGTGATCGTCGTGGCATAGGTGCCGGGCTCGGACACGTGGCCAAAGCTTAACCGGCTATCGACAGCGGCGAAGGTTGTCGTGGTCAGCCGCAATTCGGGATAAAACGCCCGGTACCGCGTTCCCGCGGGCACGCCATTGGTCAACGTGTCAGTGAATTTCGCGCTGAGGAATTGCGTCGCCTGCGCATAGAGCGTTTGAAGATGCTCCACCGCCTCGCCAGCATCGGTAAAGGTGGCGGTTCGCGCATTGTCTGGCGAATGGATGGCGGTGGTGGGATAGCTGTTCATTCTTCCTCGATCACAAATTCATAGGCCTCGCGAATGGCGGCAATGCCCTCATCTTCCAGCACTTCGCGCAATTCACTGGTGATTATATATGGGTTTTCGGCCGTCATTCCCGGAATGGCCCCTATCTCTGGCTCAGGCATCACCTGATCAAGCCAATGGCGGATGGGATCCTCCACCTCGTCTGGCGGGACCACGATCCCCAGATCCGAGGCTCGGGCCGGAATATGCACGCTGAATTGGCCTTCTAGGAATTCGCGGAAGGCCGTCGGCAGAGTCAGCGTATCGCCCCCAGCCTCCTCTTGCGGCGTGGCACGCGCATCGAAAAGGGCGCCGGGCTCGGGATAGCCCATCGCAAGGAATTGAAGCACTTTCAAAGGATCGTCGGTCAGGACATGGGGAGTGCCGTGGTTGAAGACCACAAACCATTGCTTGCCCGTATCATCCAGCCACAGCGACAGCGTGCCGCCATCCCCCGCGATCTGCGCGATCATGCTGATCCGCGCCATCGCCTCGGGCGGCGGGGCGTGCAATGGCGGCCCCGCTTCGAACGAAAACAGCACGTAACTACCCCCGGGTTGATCCATCTGCTCTGGCGGGTAGATCGAAAGATAGCGGGAAGAGAACGCGCCCGGGTCAGCCTGTCTGAACACACCGCCCCACCCTTGAGCCTCCAGCCAATCGAAGGTCACCGCAAACGCGTCGGGAAGATGCATCCCCTCCGGCAGATGGTCGCGAACACCTTCGGCGAAACTCATCGGATCACCTCGGTCAGCTCGAACGTCCGCACATCCACCAGCCCCAGATCCGAGATCCGCAATTCCGGGATCACCACCAGCGCCAGCAGAGAATGCTGCATATAGGCATTGTTCAAAGTGCAGCCCGCCGCCTCCATCGCAGCAACAAGACCGGTGACTTTCTCGGCCACCTCCGCCGCGGGCCGGTCGCTCATCAGACCCGCAATCGGCAACTCGACCAGCGCGCGTTCCGCGCCGTCTTGCCAAAGCGTCACGCCGCCGCCCACCTCACCCAGCCGCATCGCCGCGCGGGCCATCATCGCGCGGTCGGTGCCCACCACAATCATATGGTGGCTGTCATGGGCCACGGTCGACGCAATCGCCATGCCAGGGCCATAGCCAAAACCGCTGACAAACCCATTCGTCACGCCGCCCGTACCCCGATGCCGTTCGACCAGCGCGATTTGCGCGATCCCATCGGGTTCAACCACGCCATCGCGCACCGGCAAGGTCGCGGTCAGCGCCTTTGTTGGCGCCTGATTTTCCATCACACCGATGACATTCGCGGTGACCTCGTCCGCATCGGAACGGATCTCGAAATCCGCCGCGAGCAACACTTTCCCCAGATTGACCGAGGCCCTTGTATCTTCGGGCCAATCCAGATGCGGGCAATCCACCAGAACCTCGCCTGCCTCCGCAACCCGCTGGCCGCGCGCATAGACCGCCTCAATCGGAAGCGTCGCAAGGTCGCCCGTCACGATCATATCCGCTCGCCGCCCGGGGGCGATCTGGCCAATCTCCCGCTCCAGCCCAAAATGGCTTGCAGTGTTGATGGTCGCCATTTGCAGCGCGATCAAAGGGTCGCAGCCGCATTCAATCGCGTGACGCAAGGCGCGGTTCATATGGCCATCTTCCACCAACGTCTTGGCGAAACAATCGTCGGTGCAGATGATCATGTTGCGCGGGTCCAGGCCCCGTTCGGTGATCGCGGTGATCTGCGATTGAATGTCATACCAGGCCGAGCCCAGGCGGATCATCGACCGCATACCCTGCCGCATCCGCGCCATGGCATCACCTTCGCAGGTGCCTTCATGATCATCCGCCGGACCACCCGCCGCATAGGCATGAAACTCCGGCCCAAGATCGGGCGACGCATAATGACCACCCACGGTCTTGCCTGCCGCTTGCGTCGCAGCGATCTCGGCCAGCATCTGCTGGCTGCCATTCACGACACCGGGGAAATTCATCATCTCGCCCAACCCGATGATCCCGGGCCAAGCCATCGCCTCGGCGACATCGTCGGGGCCGATCTCATAGCCGGTCGTCTCCAGCCCCGGGGCGGAGGGCGCGCAACTTGGCATTTGCGTCCAGATATTCACCGGCTGCATCAGGGACTCGTCATGCATCAACCGCACGCCGCGCAAGCCGAACACATTCGCGATCTCGTGGGGGTCGGTGAACATGCTCGTCGTGCCATGGGGGATCACGGCGCGCGCAAATTCCGCGGGCGTCAGCATGCCGGATTCGATATGCATATGCCCATCGCAGAGGCCGGGGATCAGATACTTGCCATCAAGTTCGACCAATTCGGTCTCTGGCCCGATACAATGGTTTGCATCCGGCCCAACATAGGCGAAGCGGCCATGGCGCACGGCCACCTGCCAGCCCTCCATCACCTCGCGGGTCTGGACCAAAACCACCTTGCCACCGCGCAGCACCAAGTCGGCAGGCGCACGGCCCGCTGCACTGGCCACAAGGTCAGAGGCTACGTCTTGCCAAGCCGGAAAAATCGGGGGGGTCTGTTCCATGACACAGTTTCGCAAAGCCCGTTGGGGCCTGCAAGAGACGTTTCGATGACAAGCAACTAGACGCTGAGCCGCTTGGCATACATCGCCCGGTAAATCGGCATCGCCGTCTCGTAGATCGGCATCAGATCGTCAGGCACCTCGGGCAGCGGCCCCTCAGCAGCGGCAAAACCCGTGCTGCAATGGACCGCATCATACCAATGGCGCGCCCAGACGCCGTCGAAGGGTTTCGGACCGGCGGGCCAAGACAGCATCGCGGGATCAAACGCCAAACCGACCGTGTCACACAGTGCCCGCAGTGTTCCTTCGGGGTTCGCCCGTATATCCGCCGAGTCGATGATCGGACCCGGTAGCGCCTCAAAGATCCGCTCGACATCGGCGCAGCCGATATCCTGCATGGCGATCCTGTCGCGCTTATTGGTATAGCTGGCGATCACTCGGGCAGGATGGCGGATAAGATGAACATTTACAAAATCTTCCGCCCAATCCAACGGCATATTGTCGACCATGTGATGGCACATCATCTTAGCATAAAGATGCGGCTTTTCCGATGTTCGAAGAAGCCGTTCGACCACCGCATGTGGGACAATTGCCTGGTTCGCCAAAATCTCTTGGCGCATGGGATGATCGATGCCGGTCTGGGCCAGATACGCCGCATAGAACGGCTCGTCCACGGCCTCACAATCGGGGCGGTTTCCGAACGCATACATCAGGGCGGTCGATAGGTTCCGCGGCCCAGACCAAACTGCAATCTTCATCGGATAAAACCGATCTGTTTGCCGGATATCTGCGATATGCCTAGCATCATTTGCTTCCTTCACTGCATCTCAAACCCGCGTGAGATCACGCCGCCCGGCCTTGCATTGCAATCCCCGCTGAGGCCAGCATTGGCAGATCAATGCTGGAGGTTACCATGTCTCGCACGCCGATCCGCGAAGGGGTCAAGACCATTTTGCTATCCGCCGCAATTCTGGCGGCCCTGGCGCTGCAACACGGACAGGCCCATGCGCAAGATATCCGCACGACCATTGTCGCCGGAGGGTGTTTCTGGTGTGTCGAAAGCGATTTCGAGCGGGTCGAAGGTGTGATCGAAGTGGTCTCTGGCTTTTCGGGCGGAACAGTCGCCAATCCCAGCTATCGCGATGTGATCAGCGGCGGTACGGGGCATCTGGAGGTCGTCGAGATCACTTACGACGCTGATATTCTGCCCTATGACGGGCTTCTACGTTTGTTCCTGCGGTCGATTGATCCGCTGGATGCGGGTGGGCAATTCTGTGATCGCGGCGAAACCTATACCACCGCGATCTTTGTCGAGGATGCGCAGGAGCGCGACATCGCGCAGGTTGCCGTACGTGAGGCCGAGGGAACCCTGGGCGCGCCGCTTGCCACCACCATCCGCGACGCGGCGGCGTTTTATCCAGCCGAGGCCTATCACCAGGATTACTACCGCTCGAACGAAATCATCCTGACGCGGTTTGGTCCACGCCGGAAATCGGTGGCCTATGACCTCTACCGCGAAGCCTGCGGACGGGATCAACGGGTGTTGGATATCTGGGGCTCCGAAGCCGCATTCGCGGCAGATCACCTGAATTGATATAGGATTGATCTACCAGATCAGAGGAACAGCGCCATATTATTTCGCAGGATGATCTCTACGGCAATAACGCCAAGGAACACGACCAACGGCGCCAGATCCAGCCCACCCATATTCGGCAAGATGCGCCGGATCGGATCGTAAAGCGGCTGAAGCAGGCGATTCAGACCATCCCAGATTTGCCCCACAACGGGCTGATGCATGTTCAACACACCAAACGTTATCAACCAGCTCATGATGATATGAGCGATGATAATGAACTTCACCACGCCAATCAGCAGCATCAGAATTTCGAAAAGCGAGGTCATGGGCAGAGCATCCAGGCATCATGTCGGTTTCAGGGGACATAGGCGGGCGCCGCCGGTCCCGCAAGCAATCGGCGCGGATTTCCATGAAACGGTGAGAATTTGACGCCACGACGGGCTTTAGCTCGTCCGATGACTGGGGCATAGGCTGGCGCCATGTATCCTTTTGCACGCCTCACCGCCGTCACCTTCGCCGAACGTCGCAAACCGCGGCTCGGTCTGTTTGATACGCATCGCCTATCCATGACCTGTCTACCCTGGGATATCGACGGCTTCGTCGAGATGAACAACGGGCGCATCCTGACGCTGATGGATTTGGGGCGCTTTGCCTTGGCGATCCGTGTCGGGCTGTGGGATGTGCTGCGCCGCGAACGCTGGGGCTTGGTTGTTGCAGGGTCGACCGTTCGCTACCGGTCACGGATCACGCCGTTTCAGAGATTTCAATTGCGCACGCGCTTCGTGGGGTGGGATCACCGGTTCTTCTATCTGGAGCAAGGGATGTATCGCGGCGACACGTGCTGCAACCATGCTTTGTTGCGCACTGGTGTCACGAAAAATGGTCGTCTGGCACCTGTGGAGGATGTCGCGCGGGTCATGTCGGTTGAGGGCGATAGCCCACCCTTGCCCGCCTGGGTGCAAAATTGGGCTGAGGCCGACGGGACACGACCCTGGCCGCCGGAGATCTGACAGAGCCTTAACGATGGACAAATCCGGGCCTGGGCGAGATGTTACCGCCCATGAAAACCCTCGCCGCCAGACGCCCCTTACCGCCCTATGAGGCAACGTCGCCCGAGGGACGGCGCGCAATCTGGGGCTGGTGGGCGTTCGACTTTGCCAGTCAGCCTTATTTCACGCTTGGCCTGACATTTGTATTCGGTCCCTATTTCGCAGCGGTTGCAGCCGATTATTACCTTGCCCAGGGTCTGAGCGAGACAGCCGCTGATGCCGAGGCGCAAAGCCTTTGGTCGCTTGGGCAAACCATCTCGGGCATCTTCATCGCAATCTTGGCGCCAATCCTAGGCGCGCTTGCCGACAATGCAGGCAAGCGGATGCCGTGGATCATCGCCTTTTCGCTGTGCTACATCGCAGGCGCATTCGGCCTTTGGTGGCTGTTGCCCGATGGCGGCTTTTTGGTCGGCGCGCTGATCTGCTTTGGGATCGGCATGATCGGGGCGGAGTTCACGACCATTTTCACCAATTCTCTGCTGCCGGAATTGGGCAATCGGGATGAAATTGGGCGGATTTCCGGATCAGGCTTTGCCGTCGGATATGCCGGAGGCGTATTGGCCCTGTTCATCATGCTGCTGTTGTTTGTGGAACAAACGGACGGCCAAACCCTGATGGGCCTGGACCCTGCACTTGGCCTGGATGCGGAGGCCCGGGAAGGCACGCGCGCCGTTGGCCCCTTCATGGCGCTGTGGTTCGTCATCTTCATGATCCCCTTCGCACTCTGGGTGCGAGAGGCGCCGCGGACCGCCAAGCCCGGCGGTGTCAGCAGGGCCCTCGGCGATCTGGTGGCCCTTGTTAAGACATTGCCAGAGCGCGTCACGCTCAGCGCGTACCTCGCCTCCTCCATGTTCTACCGCGACGCCCTGAACGCGCTTTATGCGTTTGGCGGTACCTACGCCGTGTTGGTTCTTGATTGGGGTATTACCCAAGTCGGGATCTTCGGCGTAATCGCAGCCATCACCTCGGCCATTTCCACATGGGTCGGCGGGATGATCGACGAACGGAAAGGCCCCAAGCCCATCATAATTGCGACGATCCTGATGCTGATGGGCGTGTGCGTGTTTATCCTCGGCATGACACGAGAAAGCATTTGGGGCATCCAGTTAGATGAAGGGTCAACTGCGCCCGATGTGGCCTTTTTCCTCTGCGGAGCGATCATCGGTGGGGCCGGTGGCGTACTACAAGCATCCTCTCGCACATTGATGGTCCGCCATGCAGAGCCCGACAAACCGACCGAGGCCTTTGGGCTTTATGCCCTTTCGGGCAAAGCGACGGCTTTTCTCGGACCCGGTCTGATTTACTTGACGACGACGGCCCTGGGCGATGCCCGCCTGGGAATGCTGCCCCTTGTGGGGCTTTTTGGCCTCGGGTTGATCCTTTTGATATGGGTCAATCCAAACGGCACCTACGATATTAGGGATGACGCGCCATGAAACGGATTTTGCCATTTGCATTTGCTTTCCTCGCCGCCTGCAGCTCGGGCGGTCCGGTCCCACAATTGGACGCAACGCAATCCCGACAAGAGGCGCGGCAATTTTTCGGAGCGCAAACAAGCGCCAGCGTCGGAGATCCGGAATCCATCGGCTTTTATTCCAACGGATGCCTCGCAGGTGGGCAGCAACTGGCTGAAACAGGCCCGACCTGGCAGGCGATGCGGCTGTCGCGGAACCGCAATTGGGGCCATCCTGAGCTGTTGGACTACATTCAATCCCTGTCCGCCAACGTGGCCGCAAATACCTCGTGGGAGGGGCTCTATGTGGGCGATATGTCCCAGCCTCGAGGAGGCCCAATGCTGACCGGTCATGCCAGCCACCAAAGCGGTACAGATGTCGATATCTGGATGCTGCCCGCCCGAGACCTGTCATTGACCCGCGAGGAGCGTGAAAACCTCTCGTCGATCTCGGTTCGCAGCCGTGGCGGGGCCTGGATCAACGACAACTGGACGGCGGAACATGCCGAAGTCCTGCGCCTGGCCGCCAGCGACCCGCGTGTCGAACGTATCTTTGTCACAACCGGTGTGAAGGTCTGGCTCTGCCGCAACGTCGAAGGTGATCGCTCCTGGCTCAGCCATATTCGGCCCGCATCGGGACATCACTATCATTTCCACGTGCGCTTGAATTGCCCTTCGGGGGATCGAAACTGCCAGAACCAAGCCTCAACTGGCTCTGATGATGGTTGTGCGGAGGCTGAGGAACGCGCCGCACGCATCCTCGCCCCGACGCAACCCGGCCCGCCGAACCCAACACCCCCGCCGCCGCAACCGCCCCGCGGCATGCGCGTCGCATTGGGTGATGTGCCCCAACAATGCCTATCGCTGATTTCGAGCGGTTTGAATTAGGCCGCTTATTTATTGCTGTGGCTCTGCCGCAACAATAGAACTTGTATTGCATTTTCCAATCCTGCGCTCCGTCTCATTTTATATGCTAGTGCGAAGATCTTGAGGCACGTCGAGCATATAACGGAGTTCAAAATGAACCGCTATCTTTTGCCATTCATCGCGATGGCGTTCTCTAGCCCTGCAATCGCACAAGTTACAGGCCCTGCTCATTCGGATTGGGAGGGGTTTTATATCGGGGCTCAATTAGACTTCTTGCCAAGTACGGAAATCACATTTGACAATCTTCCGGGTTTGACCGGTGAGCTTGAAGGCGTTCATTTGGGCGGATTCATTGGCTACCGGCGCCAGTTCAACGCATTGGTTGTCGGTGGTGAACTGGATCTCAGCGGCGGTGATGTCGACAATACCATAACCTTTGGGGGCCTCTCGAGCGATGGGGAATCCCAGACCGCCTTAAACCGATTGGGCGTCGAAGCGGGCTATGACGCGGGACGCTTCTTACCTTACGGCACCGTGGGGCTAGCAAGCCTGACATTCCAAAACACGATCAATGGCGATAATCGGTCTTTTGGGACATTCGCTGGAATCGGACTGGACTATCAGACCGGTCAATATACGTCCGTTGGCGTCGAATTACTGCGCCACAGCTTCAGCAACTTCAGCGAATCCGATGATCTGAACGTCGACATCATAACGCTAGGCGTGAACTTCGCCGTCCGTTATTAGGCTGACCCGCCGGGGTGCGCCTGAAATGGCTTAGCGCCCCGGTATATCACCGCGCCGTCCTGACAATGTCCATGTGTCGATGACATGCAACGCATCTTCTGCAGTTTCCACAAATCGAAACAGGTTCAGATCGTCGGCTGAGATCGTGCCCGCGTGGACCAGAGCATTCCAGTTCACAACATCGCGCCAAAAGCTTTCGCCGAACAGCAGCACCGGCACCTGCTCCATCCGACCGGTCTGGATCAGCGTCAGCGCTTCGAATAGCTCATCCATCGTGCCGAACCCACCCGGGAACACCGCGATGGCTTTCGCTCGCATCAGAAAATGCATCTTACGGATGGCGAAATAGTGGAAGTTAAAGCAGAGGTCGGGCGTGACGTAGTGGTTCGGCTCTTGCTCATGCGGCAACACGATATTCAACCCGACGGAACAGCCACCCGCATCGGAAGCCCCGCGATTGCCTGCCTCCATCACGCCAGGCCCGCCACCTGTCACTACGACATTTTCGGTGCAGCCAGTTTCCACCGATCGCGCGGTGATGGCGCGAGCAAAGCTGCGCGCCTCTTCATAATATTGCGACATGTCCCTCAGCGCATCGCTGCGCGCGCCATCGCGGTCTTCGGGCCGCGGGATACGGGCGCCGCCGAACAGGACGATTGTCGAATTCACCCCGCGGGCATCCAAGCCCATTTCCGGCTTCAACAGCTCTAGCTGCAAACGCACCGGACGCAATTCCGGCGCGCACAGAAAATCAGGATCCGCGAAAGCCAACCTGTAGGAGGCGGATTGTGCCTGCGGCGTATTCGGCAGTCTTTGAACGGACTTAATGTCCTGTTGGGCATCGCGAAAAGGTTTGCGGTCGTCTTTCATCGGGGGCTCCGAGCATGTTTGCGCTGACCCTAGCCCGGCAGATGAAAAAGACCCACCCCCGCCAAGGGGATGGGTGAAAAAGAAACGCCTTTGCGTTTAACTTTGACGACGACGTAGCAACGCAAATCCACCGAGCCCAACCAGCAACAGCGGCAATCCCGCCGGCAACGGGACGGGGGCGATATCGGGATCGACCGGGTCGACGGGATCGCTGCTACCGTCATTCACGAAGAAACTGAACGCCAGGCTGTTGCGGACCGTCCCGGCCCCAAGCGATTGCGGCGAGCCAAACAGAAGCGCGTTCGTATCGGCGCCAACACCGCCAGACCTGCGGGTATCGTTCCCGGCAATGCTGATGGATTCGAGCGATTGTGTGCCGTGGCGCACGTAGAATTCTTCAGCGACAGCCGCTGTAATGCCAAAGCCCGATAAATCCCAGACGAGTTCATAAAACGTCTGATTGCGGAAATCGGCGCTGACCACTTGGCGGCCCATCAAAATCTCGGCTGTGGTGAATGTGGCTGTTGCCAAGATATCACTGGCGGACGGAAACGGTGTTGAATGACCGCCAAGAAGCTGAAGCTGCATCGTGGTGTTAAAGTCCTGAATCGGCGCGACCCAAATCCGGTAGCTATCAATTGTTCCGGCAACGTTGCTGACAACCGGATTGCTCAGAATCTGATTTGAGTTTGCGACGAACGACCAGTTGCCCGTCGCGTCCGGTGCAAAGCCGTCGGCCAAAACCGTATTTGCCTGTGCCGCCCCTGCCATCGCTAAGATGGTACAGGCAGAGGCTAAAATTCTCTTAAAGCTGTTCATAATGCGTCCTCTTGGAATGCGCTGGGGTCTTCCCAACCGCACAAATTCTGACAATTTCGCATTTTTGGGTCATACTGCATTTGCAGTACGACGCTGGATTTCTCAGGGTGCTAGTGTGATGGTGAGTGATGAAAACCCAAGTGGGCACCCTTAGATGTCCGACAAGTTAAACGCCGTTGTCGAAGCATCCGCCACCGATCCGTTCAAGTTTGAAGAGTTGGTAGATACCTGGAACCAGGTCTTCGAAAACGAAGCCATGGCCGCCGTTTCACCAGAATTGGATCGTGCTGTCGATTCTGCGTTGATCGCCATCTCCGCCGCCGATGAAAACGACGTAATCGGGCCGCGATTGCGATATCTGCTCAACGCTTTGCCGCATGCCAGCTTCGCGGTTCGCTCGGACGGCATCGTAACGGCGATGAATGAAACGGCCATCGGCCGGTTAACCATCGACCCAGGCGACCATGTGGATGCTATTGGCTATGGGCTCGATCGTGCCGAGTTGCTGTCCGATGTGATCCGGCGCAGCCTGGATCCCCGCGCGAACACGCGCGGCGAAGTGGCCCTGCACCACGCCGTCCATCTCGATACTGATCGCTCCGCGACCTTGGCCGTGATCCCGTCGCTCGACGGGGACAGCGCCGCGGGCACAGCTTTGGTCTTTGTCATCGATCCGGTCTGGCGTGCCGATGTGGCCGCCATCATGACCCGCGCTTATCAATTGACAGAAGCTGAGGGTGAGATCCTGGCTGCCTTTCTGGAGGGCCATGATCTGCGCGACATCTCGGCAATGCGCGACCGGTCTCACGCCACCGTGCGCACACAATTCCAGACCATCATGAACAAGGCAGGCGCGTCGTCCCAAGCGGAATTGATGCGCAACATGCTGGCGATTTCGCAATTCTTCAAAGATGTCGACCCAGTGGCGCAAACAGCGAGCCACCCCCATCGGAAACGGTTCGACTTGCTGGGCGCGGGTGGGCGCGGCATCGACGTGACCTTGGCCGGCGATCTGTCGGGGCGGCTGATCGTCTACATCCCGGATACCACCCAATGCCTGTTTCCAGCCTGGGTCGAGGCGCGCTTTCGCAGCGCGGGCTTATGTGTGGCCAGCCTGTGCCGCCCGGGATGTGGGCGCACCGATCCGCCACTGAAGGGTGCGGAGTATAATGCGACCTTGGCCCAAGACATCGTGACCTTGCAGGATCAGTTGGGCCGCGAGACCGCCGTATTGTGGGCGCACAATACCTCCTCCACCTTCGGCTATGCGGTTGGGACATTGATCCCCGATCGGCTCAGCCGGATTGTCCAACAATCCACATTGGTGCCAGCGCCGCTATTTGACCCAAACAAGGTGCGGTCCCCTTGGGTCGCGGCGCTGATGCGCGCCATCGTCAAATCGCCGGGCATGTATCGTCTGGTGATCCGGGCCGCGATCCGGGCTTGGAAAGCTATGGGCTCACGCAGGCTTTACGCCATGCAATTGCGGGGCCACGCACCCGATGTCGCGCTCCTGGCGCAGACAGAAACCGTGGCAGAGCTGGATCACGCCACGCGCACCGCTCTGGCCCAGAGTTTCGACTTTGCAGGCGTCGCTTTCGAATATGCCATGCGGGATTGGTCGGATTGGGTGCGCGACAGCGCCGTTCCCATCGAATTGATCCAAGGGCATCACGACGGAATATCAAACATCGATACAGCACGGCGTTTTGCGGCTGCCTTTCCCGACAAGATCAAGCTGACCGAGATCCCCGATGGGGGATTTCTGACAAGTCTGACCCATACCGATGTGTTGATCGATAGATTAAGCGCCTCCTAACCCGGTCCTCCTTGCCCGACACGACATTGCCTCACCCTTCGGCAAGCCCTATAGCCGGGCCAAATGCCAAAGAGGGGAAATCCAGATGTCCAACGCTGTACTTGAGAGTGCCATCGAAGCCGCCTGGGAAGCGCGTGATCAGATCACCCCCGCTACCACGGGCGAGACCCGCGAGGCGATCGAAGATACGCTGAATGCCTTGGATGCGGGCAGCTTGCGTGTCGCCGAGCCTCAGGAGAGCGGCGATTGGCATGTGAACCAATGGGCAAAGAAAGCCGTGCTTTTGGGCTTCCGTCTGAAAGACATGGAGATGCAGGGCGGCTCGGCCCAGGGCGGCAGCTGGTGGGACAAGGTTGATAGCAAATGGGCGACCTGGGGCGAAAACGAATGGGGCGCGGCGGGTTTCCGCGCAGTGCCCAACTGCGTTGTCCGCAAGAGCGCCTATATCGCGCCGGGCGTGGTGCTGATGCCATCCTTCGTAAATCTCGGCGCCTATGTCGATAGCGGCACAATGGTCGACACCTGGGCCACAGTTGGCAGCTGTGCCCAGATAGGCAAGAACGTGCACCTATCGGGCGGCGTCGGCATCGGCGGCGTGTTAGAGCCGATGCAGGCGGGCCCCACGATCATCGAGGATGACTGCTTCATCGGCGCCCGGTCCGAAGTCGTCGAAGGCTGCATTGTGCGCGAAGGATCGGTCCTAGGCATGGGCGTTTTCATCGGCAAATCCACCAAGATCGTGGATCGTGAAACCGGCGAGGTCATGTACGGCGAAGTGCCTGCAGGTTCGGTCGTCGTTGCGGGCTCCATGCCGTCGAAGAATGGTGTGAACCTCTATTGTGCGGTGATCGTGAAACGCGTCGACGCTCAAACCCGGTCGAAAACCTCGATCAACGAATTGCTGCGCGACTGATCCAACCACAGGTGTCAAAAGGGCGGAATGGGCGTGCGATAGCGACCAGCCGCCCTTTTCCTTAATGTGTCCGCACGCGCGCCAAACAACGAGGGCCATGGGTCTTGCACCGCCGCGCCGAATACCTCACCCTTTCGCCAATAAGCACGGAGCACGCTATGCAAGGTCTCGGGATTGTCGCCGCCATCATCGTGGGCGGGTTCGCTGGCTGGATCGCCTCAAGCATCATGAAGGCGAATACCGGCCTGATCACCAACATTATCCTGGGGATCGTCGGGGCCATCGTTGGTAACTTTACCCTGGGCCTTCTGGGCTTGGCCACATCCCCCACTTGGATCTCACAAGGTGTCGCAGGCCTGATCGGGGCCTGCATCTTGATCGCCTTGATCCGCCTGATTCGGGGCCGCTAGACGCGATGCCCAAGGACAAGTCCAGGCACGACGTCTACACGTTGCTCGTTCAGGTTGGTCGCAAGTCCGGCGACGGATTGCCCGAAAACGCCACGGGGGCGGGGATCCTCTGCTTTTCGTCTGGCGTTGACGAAGCTGAGGCGGTGCGTGAGGCTGTTGCGGTCCTGAAGCAAGCCGACCTCGCGCCGCTGGATGTCACAGGCTATGGCACCCGAACCGAACGGGAGGCACAGGGTGATACAATCGATCCGGAAGAGCGCGCCCTGATGGACCGCGCCAAAGCCGAAAACGCCGTGATTGTCGTTCAAATGACACCCTTCTTCGACCCCATAGACGAGAAGGCCAGCGAATGACACATACGCCCGTCGATCCTGTAACTTTAACGGCCGACCTGGTGCGCTGCAATTCCGTAACTCCGCGTGAAGGCGGTGCGATTCAACTTCTGGACAGACTACTGAGCGAGGCCGGGTTCGATTGCACCCGCGTGGATCGGAACGGCATTGCCAACCTCTATGCCCGTTGGGGCACGCGCGGAAATGGTAGGGCTTTCGGGTTCAACGGGCATACCGATGTCGTGCCGGTCGGCGATGAAAGCGCTTGGACTTACCCGCCCTTTGGCGCCGAGATCGATGGTGATTGGCTCTATGGTCGCGGTGCCACCGATATGAAATCCGGTGTAGCCGCGTTTGCGGCTGCCGCTGTTGATTTTGTGCGCACCACACCACCCGAGGGCGCTGTGATCCTGGCCATCACCGGTGATGAAGAAGGCGAAAGCACCGATGGAACCATCGCGTTGCTGGATTGGATGACCGAAACCGGCGAACGCATGGATGCCTGCATCGTTGGAGAGCCGACATGCCCCACAACCCTTGGCGATATGATGAAAATCGGTCGTCGAGGCGCTCTGACGGCCTTCTTCGAGATCATTGGCAAACAGGGGCATTCCGCCTACCCGCACAAGGCGCTGAACCCAATGCCGGTCGTTGCATTGCTGGGGCATCGGCTGGCAAGTCATAGGTTGGATGAGGGGACTGATCATTTTGACCCTTCGACCCTGGCCATCACGACCATCGATACTGGAAACGGCGCCAACAATGTGATCCCGGCGCGCACGCGGATGACCGTAAACCTCCGTTTTAACGATCTGCATTCCGGCGACAGCCTGACCGCGTGGCTTCGGGCAGAGGCCGACAAGGTGGCCACAGAGACCGGCACATCGATCGAGATGTCGACCAAGCTGAGTGGTGAATCGTTTCTAACCCCGCCTGGCGCCTTGTCGTCGCTTGTCGCAGGCGCCGTGTCGGCGGAAACAGGCGTGGCACCGGAAATGTCCACCACCGGCGGCACGTCCGACGCACGCTTTGTCAAAGATCATTGCGATGTGGTTGAATTCGGCCTGGTCGGCCATCGCATGCACGAGGTCGACGAACGGGTCAGCATCCGCGATATCGAGGGCTTGAAACGCATCTATACGCGGATACTGACGGACTACTTCCAAGGCTAACGCCTGTTCAAACACGCGGTCAAAAATCTGGCGCCGGACCAGATACCGCATGTCCGTCAGATCAGCGTTTGCGCTCGATTCTCATGCGTCATGAATTCCCCCATGACGGCTCGCCACCTCCGTGTTAGGCCGAACCTATGAGCAGCCTTCCGACAAAAACCCAACTTCTTGCCTGGATTGCCGACAATCCCGGCGCCCAGACCAAACGAGACATCGCAAAGGCCTTTGGGATCAAAGGCGCCGCGCGGATTGATCTGAAGCGCTTGCTGCGTGAGCTTCAAGATGACGGTCACCTCGAAAAGAAACGGCGCAATTACCGCGATCCGGACAAGCTGCCGCCGGTCACGATTCTGCGGATCGAGCCACCCAACGACGATGGGGATCTGTTCGCACGGCCCTTGGAATGGCATGGCGAGGGGCCGGAGCCGCGAGTTCTATTTGTCGCTCGCAACTCTGATCCAGCGGTTGGCGAAGGCGACCGGATCCTGGCCAAAGTGTTTGAGGTCACAGCAGAAGACTACGCCTATACCGCGAAGCTGATCCGCAAAATCGGGACCAACCCTCGCAAGATCCTTGGCATCTATCGCAAGGGCTCGAATGGTGGACGGATCGTGCCGATCTCAAAAGGATCGGATAAGGAATGGATGGTGCGCGCTTCCGATAGCCACGGTGCCCGCGATGGTGAATTGGTCGAGGGCGAGATGGCAGGCCCCAAAGCCCGAATGGGTCTGCCCCGGGCGCGCATTGTCACCCGGCTGGGTGATCCCGGCGCAGCGCAAGCCGTTTCGCTAATTGCGGTGCATGAACACGGCATCCCCGATGCCTTTCCTGATGCCGTCATCGCCGAAGCAGATGCCGCCAAACCCGCGGATCTTGGAAAGCGCGAAGACCTGCGCAAGATGCCCTTGGTAACCATCGATCCAGCCGATGCCCGTGACCATGACGATGCGTGCTATGCCCACGCCGATCAGGATGCAAGTAACAAAGGCGGTCATGTCATCTGGGTCGCCATCGCCGATGTCGCCCATTACGTGCGGCCCAGTACGGCCTTGGATCGCGAAGCACGTAAGCGCGGAAACTCCACGTATTTCCCTGACCGCGTGGTCCCGATGCTGCCCGATCGGCTATCGGGCGATCTGTGTTCGCTGCATGAAGGTGTCGACCGCCCGATCCTGGCCGTGCGCATGGTGATAGACGCCGAAGGCAACAAGATCAGCCACAGCTTTCACCGCGCATTGATGCGCTCCGCCGCGTCGTTGCATTACGAAGAGGTGCAAGCCGCGCAAGATGGCGTGTCGAATGAGCGCACCGCGCCCTTGCTGGAACCGGTTATCGCGCCCCTCTACGCGGCTTATGATGCGCTTTTGAAAGCCCGCACCCGGCGTCAGCCCTTAGAACTGGATCTTCCTGAACGCCAGATCGAGTTGAACGACGAGGGCAAGGTGACCTCGGTCGCCTTCAAGGACAGACTCGATGCGCATAAACTCATTGAGGAATTCATGGTGCTGGCGAATGTCGCAGCGGCGGAGACGCTGATCGCCAAGCGCACCCCGCTGCTGTTCCGGGTTCATGAGGAACCGGCGCCGGAAAAACTCGACGCGCTACGCGAGACCGCGCAGGCATCGGGCCTGGTGTTGGCAAAGGGGCAGGTGCTGAAAACCGCACATCTGAATGCGCTGCTGGCCAGCGCCGCGGATGGCGGACAATCGGAACTGATCTCGATCTCGACACTGCGGTCCATGCAACAGGCCTACTACAACCCCGAGAATTTCGGCCATTTCGGATTGGCATTGAAAGCCTATGCGCATTTCACTTCGCCGATCCGACGCTATGCCGATTTGATCGTCCATCGTGCCCTGATCTCGGCCCATCGCTGGGACGCCGATGGGCTGTCGCCAGACGATATCGAGCGGATAGAGGACACTGCCAAACAGATCTCCGACACCGAGCGTCGGTCCATGGTTGCAGAACGGGACACGTCGGACCGCTACCTAGCCGCCTATTTGTCAGACCGCGTGGGCGCAGAATTCACCGGACGTATTTCGGGGATTGCGCGATTTGGGGCATTCGTCAAGCTCGACGAAACCGGCGCCGATGGGTTGCTGCCGATGCGCGCCTTGGGACGTGAATACTTCGCCTATGACGGCGAAGCACAAACGCTTATGGGATCGGATACCGGCGTGATGATCGGTGTGGGTGACCGTGTTCTGGTGAAATTGGCCGAGGCTGTGCCTGTGACCGGTGGATTGACGCTGGAATTGCTGGAGCATGAGGGCCAAGCCCGCCCCAAAGGCGGTCGTCGATCCCATCGCAAAACGGCGACCCGACGCAAGCCCGGTCAAGGTAAGGCGCGAAAAGCCAAGTTGCGAAAGAAGGTGGTACGCCGTTGACACTTATCCTCGGTGAAGACCCGAGGCGACAAGATGGCGGCGTAACACCGCGCATTTGGGCGCAATCTCTGTCAATTTTGGCTGTTATCGCTATAGTGTCACGCCATCGAGCATAAGAAATACGGTGTAGCCCATGGTTGGACTGACCCGAATACTTTTTTCCGCCTTCGCCATCGTCGCGCTGCCTGCTCTGGCATCGCCACCGGACATATCACCGTTGCCAACGGTGCGGCCAAGCCCCGCCGCTGATGCGGGAACAGTCGAAACAATCGCGACACGGTCTCCGCGCGCGCCCAGTGCATTGGCTGTGGTCACTTCGATCCGTCCGCAGATGCGAGCGGATGTGCCCCCGAGCTTCGCGGCACGGGCAGCCGAGTTGCGTGCCCGTGCAGAAGAGGCAACGCGGACCCGCGACCCGGAATTCCGCGCCTGGATCGAAGATTTCAAAACCCGCGCCCTGGCAATGGGTATCCGCGAGCGGACATTGACCCGTGCCTTCGAAGGTGTGCAGCTTAACACGCGTGTTCTAGAGCGCGATGCCAACCAAGCCGAATTCTCGCGCGCTCTATGGGAGTATCTGGACAGCGCTGTGTCGGCGACGCGCGTGCGCAACGGGCGCACTCAGTTCGAAGAATACCGCGACACGCTCGCGCGGATTGAGCAGCAATATGAGGTCGAAGCCGAGGTTGTCGTTGCAATCTGGGGGCTTGAAAGCGCGTACGGTGCGTCGCGCGGCTCCACAGATATCATCGAAGCGATGGCCTCCCTTGCTTATGACGGGCGGCGGCAGGATTTCTTCGAGGAACAACTAATCGCCGCGCTCCGCATTCTGGATGCGGGTGACACGAACCCGCGCAACATGACCGGATCCTGGGCGGGCGCCATGGGACATACGCAATTCATGCCCACGAGCTATTTGCAGTACGCGCAGGATTTCAATGGCGACGGACGACGCAACATCTGGTCGGGTGACCCGACCGATGCGCTGGCCTCGACCGCGCATTATCTGGCGGAGCATGGTTGGACCTATGGACAACCCTGGGGCATGGAAGTGGAGCTTCCGAATGGGTTTGACTTTGCGCTTGCGGGCGAACAAGAGCGTCGCCCTGTCAGGTTCTGGAACGATCAGGGCGTGAGATTGGCCGAAGGGGGAGACATTCCCGACCATGGGCAAGCCTCGATCCTTCTGCCTGCTGGTGCGCAAGGGGTTGCCTTGGTGATCTTCGACAATTTCCGCGTCATCGAACGTTATAATCCGGCAGATGCCTATGTGATTGCCGTCGGGCATCTGGGAGACCGCATTGGCGGCGGCCCTGCATTTGAAGCCGACTGGCCGCGGCAGGACCGCGCGCTGACCTTCGCTGAACGCGAAGAACTGCAACGCAGATTGCAAACGGCGGGCCACTACGACGAGCGGATCGACGGAATTATCGGCCCGAACACCATCGCCGCGGTGCGCCGGTTCCAAGCTGCGATTGGCGTCACACCCGATGGATATGCGTCGCCATCCATCTTGGAGCGTCTGCGCCGGGGGTGAGGAACCTGGGGCAGGAACGCCTGACTGAGCACTCAGAAACCCTGCTTCGATCAGTGAACTTTGGCGGATATTAGAAGGGCGAAATCTCTAGACCGGTGCCACAGGATCACCCACAGAGATCTCACCGGTTTCCACAACCCTTGCACACCACCCGCCGTGACCGCGCATTGCGGTATACCCACCGTGGCCGAGCGCCTCTTCCATACGCGAGCACGGGGCGCAAATGCCGGTAACTTCGACAATCGCAGGCCCTATACGCAATTGACGGCCGCGCAGCGCATTCAGGTTCATTCCAGACACAACCAGATTGCGCCGCAAGGTTTCAGGCCCGAGATGAGGCAGGCCCACCAAGGCCGCGATGACCGGTAGATGTTCGGCTTGGATCAAAGTCAGCGCACGTTTACCTGCGCGTGAATGGTCGCCCTGAAGACCGGTTCCTGTCAAACTCGCACTGGCGACTGATTTCATGATGTGCAGCCTCAGCGGACGCAGGCCAATCCACTCAATGTGCCCAGGCTTCGCATGACGCGCGATAAGATCTGCCAATGTCTCCATAACCCGAGCATAGAGAGGCTGAGACGGAACCACTATGGCCAGACGCCGACAACAGGAGCCGCAGTTTTGATTTTTGACTATATACCGGTGCTGTATCTAGGGGCGCGCAAAGCCATGAATATGCAGACGGAGACCCGACTAGAATGCCTCCATTTAGAATCCGTGCACTGGGTGAGATCGCCATTCGCTGCGACGACCTCGGCAAAATGGCCAATTTCTATGAGGAGATCTTGGGGCTGCAACGAATGAGCGGAAGTGCCGCTGCGGGGATCGTGTTTTTCCGTATCGCAGACGGCTTCCAAGGCCACACGCAGATATTGGCTTTGTTTGACAAGGCGACGTCAGGTCGGCCCGGCTTGCATCCAACCGGGGCGGACGCACCGAAGACCGGAGCCAAATCGTCGCTTCATCATATTGCGCTAAACGTGCCTTACGATGAACAGGAGGCGGTTATGGACTGGTACGAACGGCACAATCTTCCATGCCGTGTCGAGCATTTCGGCTGGGTCGGATGGCGCGGTGTGTTTACCGAGGATCCCGAAGGCAACACTGTCGAACTGGTCGCATTCCGTGCGGATCTGAAGGACCCTACGACCTAAGAAACACCGTGCGGCTACTCACCACTGGTAGTAACCCGCCAAAGGATCATGCAGCGCGGTGAGAGGACAAACCACGATCCATGATGCGTCAGGCCTAGACCGCCGCCTTCCGCATCTCATCGAGATAGATCTCTCGCAGGCGCGCGGTGACGCTACCCGGCTGACCGGTGCCGACCGCCCGGCCATCGATTTCCACAACCGGCATGACGAAGGTTGAGGCTGAGGTGATAAACGCCTCATCCGCAGCTTTCGCTTCGTCCATGGTGAAGGGACGCTCTTCCACTTGCATCTGAGCCTCTTTCGCCATCCGCAACACGGCGGCACGGGTGATCCCGTGCAAGATCTCATTGCCCAGATGCCGCGTCACGATTGTGTTGCCCTTCACGATATAGGCGTTGTTCGAGGTTCCTTCCGTCACCACGCCATCTTCGATCATCCAGGCATCATGGGCGCCCGCAGCCTTCGCGGCCATCTTGCCCATCGACGGATACAGCAATTGAACAGTTTTGATATCGCGGCGGCCCCAACGTTGGTCTTCGATGGAGATTACTTTCATCCCCGTCTTGGCCATCGGGCTATCGGCAAGACCTGGCTTGGCCTGGGTGAACAGCACAATCGTGGGTGGGGTATCTTCGGGATAGGCAAAATCGCGATCCGCCGCACCGCGGGTGATCTGCAGGTAGATCAGGCCTTCGGTGATGTCGTTTGCGCGCACCAATTCGCGGTGGATTTCGAGCAACTGGTCTTCGGTAGTGGGATTGGCCATCTCCAACTCATCCAACGAACGCTGCAGGCGCTTCGCGTGCCCCGCGAAATCGATCAGCTTGCCGTCCAGAACACTCGTCACCTCATAGACACCGTCGGCAAACAGGAACCCGCGATCAAATATCGATACGGTCGCCTCATGCTCAGGCAGGTACTGGCCGTTGACATATACGGTGCGGGTCATTTCCGAAGCTCCTTTCACGGTCGTTCCCTTGGCTTAGAGCGCATTCTGACCTGTGGGAACTGATTTTCGGAAGACAATATGCGGAAAATGTCAGGCCAGGGCGCCGCAGCACCTGAACCGCCTATGGGCAAGGCAATGCAGCAGCCCTACAGCCGATCCAAGATCCGGTTGATCGCCCATTCGACGCGCGTGGCGGAGTAGGCATGGGTGCCGTCGAACAGGCAGAAATCCAACAGCAAGCCGTCCACATTCTCGCGCAGGAAACAGGAAAGCCCCTCGGGCATTTCGGCCAAAACCGCCTCGGGTTGCGCACCATGTTCAGCATACATCGCCAAGGCGTCATACACATTGCCTTGGCGGGTTGGCCCAATCGCACGGCCCTCCAGGGGTACAACCGTATCGGCATCGCCGTGGATATGGATCATATTGGTTGCGGGCGTCGGGCAGGTCGGCGGAATGCTGCGCCAGAACGTGCCGGAATAGGGCACGACACCAGCAAAAGTGTCGCCCATACCGCAGGCAAGCGTCCAGGTCATCATGCCACCGGCACTGAATCCGGTGGCAATCATGCGCTCACGGTCCAAATCGATCCGATCAGCGACATCTTCAATGACAGCGGTGACATAATCGTATTCGCGCGCCTCGGCCTGCTGCGGTTCGCGCGGGCGATAGGCCAGGTTCCAGTCATCGGCATCGGCATTTAAGGCGATAAGCGCCATACCCAACCGATCCGCCATGGCGCGCAGGCTTTGGTTGCGCATCGCGCCATCGGCACTGCCCCTATAGCCATGGGCGTGGAAAACCGCGCCAATTGGGCCCTCGACAGTGTCTGGCATGTAGTAGCGATAGGTGCGGTCGCCGTCCAAAACGGTGCAATCAGTGTCAGACCCACAGGCCAAAGCGGGACCAGCGACAAGTGTTAGCAGGGTAGCGATGATCAAACGCATTGAATCCTCCGGCGACATTCGACGGCAAGCTGGTTCAATTTCCGGCTCAATGCACCCCACATCAGCGTGAGGCCATTTCTAACCCCAGAGCGCCGCCTCCGGTGGATGCACGATTGATCCATCAAAGCGCAGCGGTGGCACCCGATCCTCAGCCAGCAAGAGCGGTCCATCTAGGTCGACCACTTCGGCCCCCTGTGCCAGAAGGACGGCAGGAGCCATCGCCAGAGATGAGCCGACCATGCAACCGATCATCACCGCATAACCTTCCGCCCGCGCCGCCTCGCGCAGCGCCAACGCTTCGGTCAAGCCGCCAGTCTTATCGAGCTTGATATTCACCATGTCGTACTTGCCCTTCAGCGCAGGTAAACTTGCACGGTCATGGCAGCTTTCATCGGCACAAACGGGCAGCGGCCGGTTAATCTCGGCCAGTATCTCGTCCTTATCCGCGGGCAGGGGCTGTTCCACCATCTGCACGCCGAGGCGCATCAGATGCGGTGCCAGATCGGAATAGACTTCGGCCGTCCATCCCTCATTCGCATCAACAATGATCGCCGAAGAAGGCGCACCGGCGCGCACGGCCTCTAGCCGTGCCATATCATCTGGCGTGCCCAGCTTGATCTTCAGAAGCGGTCGGGCGGCCTGCTTGGCCGCAGACGCTCGCATATTCTCGGGCGTATCGAGCGACAGCGTAAAGGCCGAGGTGACCGGCCCGGGCACAGGCAGGCCCGCCAAATCCCAGGCGCGCTTGCCCTGTTGTTTGCATTTCAGATCCCAGATCGCGCAATCCAATGCGTTTCGCGCCGCGCCTGCGGGCAAGCGCGACGGATCACCCTCGGCCCCTTCGATCTGTGCTGTCACGCTATCCAGCGTTTCACCGTAGCGGGCATAGGGCACACATTCGCCCTGTCCCCGAAGACCGTCCTCTTCGACGATAGCTGTCAGCACATGGGCTTCGGTCCGCGACCCACGGGAAATCGTAAAGACCTCTGCCAGGCGAAAACTGTCCCGCGTGACGCGGATCATATCGCCTCCAACGCGTCACAGAGTTTGCCCGCACCCTGCCGGAACGGGTCACATGTGGGCAGGCCCATGCGCTTTTCGACATCGTCCAGGTAGCTCAGCGCCTCGTCTTCGCCCATCGCCGCGGTGTTGACCGAAATGCCCACGACTTCTGCCTTGGGGTTGGCAATCCGCGCCAGCGGCAGCGCCATATCGCGCAGCGCCTCAAGCGACGGCAAATCGTAGGTCGGCAGGCCCCGCATATGCTCACGCGTCGGCTCATGGCTGAGGATCAGCGCATCGGGCTGGCCGCCATGGATCAGCGCCAATGTCACGCCGGAATAGCTGACATGGAACAGGCTGCCCTGCCCTTCGATCATGTCCCAATGATCATCGTCATTGTCGGGCGTGAGATACTCGATAGATCCGGCCATGAAATCCGCGATCACGGCGTCGAGCGGCACACCGTCCCCCGTGACCAGAATGCCGGTCTGGCCCGTCGCGCGGAAGCTGGATTTCAGGCCGCGGGCCTTCATCTCTTTATCCATCGCCAGCGAGGTGTACATTTTTCCGACCGAGCAATCGGTGCCCACAGCCAGGCACCGCTTGCCCGACCGTTTGACACCATTTGCAATCGGGTACTTCACAGACGGGATCCGCACATCGTGCAATTGACGGCCATATTCATGGGCCACCGCAACCAGATCGGCCTCGTCCCGCAGCAGGTTGTGCAAGCCGGATGCGATATCGAACCCCTCGGACAAAGCTTCGATCAGGATACGCTTCCACGCACTTGAGATAATGCCACCACGATTGGCGACACCAATCACCAGCGTCTTGGCACCCGAGGCTTTTGCCGCGTGCAGATCCATATCGGCAACCTTCACGTCGGCGCCACAGCCCTCCATGCGGAGCTGGCCGATCACATTGTCGGGGCGCCAGTCGCGGATCCCCTGTGCGACCTTAGCGGCCAGTTGATCGGGCGCATCGCCCAGAAACAGAAGATACGGAGTGTCGATCATCTTAGGCCCTTCCCCGGCTCAACTCGCGATTGATCGCCCATACTGCGGATTTTAACCCGTTGATAAGGCCACCTCTGGAAGAATTTCGCGCCAGACTTATGGCGGCCCGTCACTTGAGCAAATTGACTAAGCTTTGGACAGCAATCCGGCAACCTCTGGATGAGGACGTTCGAAATCCACCGGGGCCACACGCGCGGCGGCCGTGTTGCGTTTGAACTCATACCGCATCAGATCGCCATCCGTAGCAGCCGCAACGATCAGGGCCTGATAAAGATGGGTCGCGCCTTCGTAGATATCGATGAAACCGCGCAAGGGCGGCGTCTCAATCATGTCGACCGCGAACCCTGTGTCAGACATCTCGAGAATCGCAAAAGCGTCAGCCCCGATATGAACCGAGCGTTTAGCGCGCTTGCGCCGGGCGGCACGGTGGGCCTCGACCAATTGATCGCGGATCTCCTGCGGCAAATAATCAGACATCGGATCCTCCGACGGGTGATGGGGCCGTACGCAAGCGGTTAATGACCTAAAAACGTGTCAGGTCAATGACGTAACTCCGCCGATTAGGCGCGATTTTCCGCTGGTCTCTGGACAGCGTTGAACCTTTTCTCGATTTTCGCGTTGTGACCATGACTGTCGCCAAGAAATAATTAAACAATTGTTAACGGGACCTTATCGATGAACGACCTGTTGCGCCGCCCAGACACGCCGGTGGCCGATCATCCGTTCTTGGCCTTCGTCAACTCGGTAGCTGACGATGGTAAAACGCGTGAGTCCGACTTGTTCGACAACGGGGTCGAGCTGGTCGGGTTGCTGATCCAGGCGGGGTTGGGTCAGGCGCTGGATGTTCCGGAAAACAAAGACTTGGCGTCCTTAATCGCCTTTCGCGAGGCGGCATTCCGGGTGCTGTCCGCAGCCGCTGCCAAGCAGGCGCCCGAGAGGGATGATGTGCGCCATGTGGAGCGTGCCATGAAAACCGCGCTCAGCCGCGCCCATGTTAGTTTTGGAAGCGCGGGTCTGGCGATGCAGGCCGGTCAGGGCTGTGGCCTGCAAGACGTTTTGGCGCTGTCTTTCATGGATCTGACGACATCCCCCGAATTCCCGCGTCTGTCCGAATGCCGCCGTTGTACTCGCCTGTTCATCGACCGCGGACGCGGACGCGGGCGGCGCTGGTGCGATATGGCCCGTTGCGGGAATCGCGCGAAAGCCGAAAGTTTCCGCGCACGTCGCCGCGCTGCGAAGACCGACTAGCAACATCTCTCTGTGCAATCGTGCTGAGGTCGCCCTGCGCGGCTGGGCGTTTATGTGCATGGCCGCCGAAACTACCTCCAACACACCACACTCACGGAGGGAGTCCCATGGGCCTGCTGATTGACGGCGACTGGCATGACACTTGGTACGATACCAAATCATCCGGCGGCGCATTTAAGCGATCTGAAGCGCAATTTCGCAATTGGATCACAACGGATGGGTCAGCGGGTCCAAGCGGCACAGCTGGCTACAAAGCCGAAAGCGGTCGCTACCATCTCTATGTCAGCCATGCTTGTCCTTGGGCAAACCGGACCCTGATCTTCCGCGCTTTGAAGGGATTGGAGGATCATATCGACGTGTCCGTCGTCCATCCCGACATGATGTCGAACGGTTGGCATTTCGGCACCGATTTCGAAGGGGCGACAGGCGACAAGCTGTTCGGCTTCGATTTCGCGCATCAGATCTACACAAAGGCGCAACCGGGTGTGACCACCCGTGTCACGGTGCCGATCCTGTGGGACAAGCAGACCAATAACATCGTGTCCAACGAATCGTCTGAGATCATTCGCATGTTCAACAGCGCGTTCAACGACATCACCGGCAACTCCGAAGACTACTATCCGCAAAGACATCGCGCGCGGATCGATGAAATCAACGCGCGGATCTATTCCGATATCAACAACGGTGTCTACAAATCTGGCTTCGCCACGACCCAAACGGCTTATGACAAAGCGGTCTCCGCCCTGTTCCAATCACTCGATTGGATCGAGGATCTGCTTTCGCGAAACCGCTATCTGACCGGCGCGCAAGTGACCGAGGCCGATTGGCGCCTGTTCACGACGCTGGTGCGCTTCGATCCAGTCTATCACCTGCATTTCAAGTGCAATCGCAAGCGTCTGATCGACTATCCCAACCTCTGGGCTTACACCCGCGAATTGTATCAATGGCCTGGTGTCTCTGGGACGATAAACTTCGACCACATCGTGCGGCACTATCATTACAGCCACGAAAGCATTAACCCCCACCGGATCATTCCCATTAATCCTGAAATCGATTGGTCTGCGCCCCATGGTCGCGCGGCATTGCAGGCGGCCTGATTTTCCGCTTCAAACAAGGGCATGATAACAACAGGTCCTTTACAAAAACGCGATCACGGCGGTGGTTTGGATGCTGCAATGCAGCGCTATGGCGGTCTGCGGGAAGATTGGGTGGATCTGTCGACTGGGATCAATCCAGTCGCTTATCCATTCGGACAGGTGCCCCACACAGCTTGGACGGAATTGCCCGATACCGGAGCGATGGAGAACCTGATCGCTGCCGCACGCACCTTTTGGCAGGTGCCCGATACGACCGAAATCATTGCCGCACCCGGCGTATCGTCCTTGATCACGCGAATACCTGATCTTGTAGAAGAATATGGCGCTCATATTCCGAAGCCCACCTACAACGAACACGCCGCTGCCTTTGCAGCCCGTGGACGTTTGGGCAATGTGGCTGATCCTCATCAGCCCACCCATGTCTACGTGCATCCAAATAATCCCGATGGCCGCCTTTGGCCGCCGAGTATCGTTGGCGACCGGCAGTTGACTATCATCGATGAAAGTTTCTGCGACACATTGCAGGAATGCAGTCACATCGCCCTAACTGAACGTCCCGGTGTCATTGTATACAAAGGGATGGGTAAGTTTTGGGGTCTCGCTGGCCTACGCTTGGGATTTGCGATCGGCCAACCCGAAACGCTCGCGGGCCTGTCCGATCTACTAGGGCCCTGGCCGGTCTCGGGACCTGCATTGTGGATTGGTGCGCGCGCCTTGCGCGACTCAGATTGGGCAGAGGCAACGCGCGTACGATTGATCCGCGACACTGCCCGATTGGACGACCTTTTGCTAAGCCGCGGTGCTGAGATCGTTGGCGGTACCTCTCTGTTCCGCACCTATCATTGGCCGAAGGGATGCAAAGCGCTGCATGAGCATCTGGCGCAGCGCCATATCCTTACCCGCATCTTCCCCTATTCGCAGACCTGGATCCGGTTCGGCCTTCCAAGAAATGAGGTTGAGTGGGTCCGGCTTCGGACCGCCCTCTAATGGCAACGGCACCGCTGCTGTTGGTGGCACTGGTTCTGGACAGCGTGTTCGGCGAACCACGCTGGCTTTGGGCGAGAGTACCGCATCCCGCCGTGCTCATGGGGCGCATCATCTCAATCTGTGACAGTCGGCTCAACCGTGGCGCAAGCAGGCGGATCTCTGGCATCTTGGTGGTTCTGGGCCTGTCACTCGGCGCGCTTGGACTTGGATGGATCATATCCGAACTGCCGCTCGGCTGGCTTTGGCAGGTGCTTGGCGCTGCGATACTGCTGGCCCAGCGCAGCCTGGCCGACCATGTTGAGGCGGTTGCTGTCGCTTTGCGTCAATCGGTACCCAAGGGGCGTCAGGCGGTATCGACGATCGTCGGGCGAGATACCAGCGCACTCGATCAAGCTGCCATATCCCGCGCCGCGATCGAGAGCGCCGCAGAGAACATGTCGGACGGCGTCATCGCCCCTGCCTTCTGGTTTCTGATCGGGGGACTTCCCGGCATTCTCTTCTACAAAATCGTCAATACAGCCGATTCCATGATCGGACATCGAACTGATCGATATGAAGCATTCGGATGGGCTGCGGCACGGCTGGATGATGTGTTGAACTACGTGCCTGCGCGCCTGACGGCAGGTCTGATCGCGCTCACCCACGGATCGAAAGCGCTTACAGCCGCTATGCGGGATGGGCCGCACCATCGCTCAATCAATGCGGGCTGGCCGGAGGCCGCCATGGCAGCCGCCCTTGGTCTCGCTCTGTCGGGGCCACGCAGTTATGAAGGCCAAATGACATCCGACCCTGTATTGAATGCCGCGGGAACGCGCGAGGCCAGCGCAGGTGACATCTCGGCCAGCGTACGGGTGCTGTGGCGCGTTTGGGCAATGCTCTTTGCTGCAAGCTTCGTTCTTACGGTTGCGCACTAGCAGCGGCGCGTTAGTCTACCGGAAAACAGCCTTCAACTTGGTTTATTCATATGCGCATTCTCGCCCCGCTTCTTCTCTCTCTCACTCTCGGATCGACAGCGGTCGCGCAGCAATGCGGGGGTGATTTTAGCAGCTTTGTGCAGGGCCTCCGCGCCGAAGCCGCTGAGCGCGGTCATTCGCAAGACAACATCGACGCCTTCTTTCGCCATGCAAGCTATTCTCAGCGGGCCATTGATGCAGATCGGCGCCAGGGCATCTTCACTGTCCCGTTCACCGACTTCGCGCGCCGTCTGATCAGTCAGAACCGAATGGACAATGGCCGCCGTAATGCCGAGCGACAGAATGCAACCTTTGACGCCATCGAACAACGCTTTGGCGTTTCGCGCGGTATACTACTCTCGTTTTGGGCGTTTGAGACAGATTACGGCGCCTTCCAAGGCGACTACAACACGCTCGATGCCTTGGTGACGCTGGCCCATGATTGTCGGCGGCCCCATATCTTTCGGCCGCAGGTTTTCGCCGCACTTGAGATGTTCGAGGCGGGCGATTTCGATCCCGTAAACACGTTGGGGGCCTGGGCGGGCGAAATCGGAATGGTTCAGATGCTGCCCGAAGATATTATCGCCCACGGTGTGGACGGTGATGGTGACGGCCATGTGTATCTGCAGACCTCCGCACCGGACGCATTGATGAGCGGAGCGAATCTGCTGTCCTCTTTGGGATGGCGACCCAACGAGCCTTGGTTGGTCGAGGTCACGGTGCCGAGCGATCTGGATTGGTACCAAAGCGGCATTCATACAACACGCAGCGTGTCGGACTGGATGGCCGACGGTGTGCAAGGCCGCAGCGGCGCGCTGCCGATGCAGAATGCCCAAGCATCGCTGATCTTGCCCCAAGGCCGAAACGGACCGGCCTTTATGGCTTATCCAAATTTCAGCGTGCTGTTCGAATGGAATCAGAGCTTTACCTACGTCCTGACCGCCGCCTATTTCGCCACCCGCCTGGAAGGCGCGCCGGTCTTTGACGCGCGTAGTCCTGAGCCCGGCTTGGACGGCAACGCGATGCGCCAGCTTCAACAGGCGCTTGCGCAGCGCGGTCATAATGTTGGTGAAATCGACGGTATCTTGGGCGCCGGAACCCGTGCCGCCGTGCGCGAAGAACAGCGCCGTCTGGGCATGCCCGCCGACGCTTGGCCAACGCGCGCTTTGCTGAACGCGCTATAGTGGAAACCGCGCGAGCCGCTATATCTCAGTGGGAGCGGCCAAATTCGTGCGGTCCTCGCCTTTTGGACCATGCCCCTCTAGAAGATCGACCAACGTACGATCTTCATAGGTACAGCCCGCATTCGCCTTGTCGAAATACTCGGCGGTGCGGACGTGGTCATTCTGCTTGGAAAACGCAGAGCCCCGCGTGGCTTTGACCTTGAAGAAGAACTCGCGGCTTTGGGTGATGTAGTGGTTCAACTGAAACCGCGCATTGTCGGACACAACGTGGCGGCTTGAAACACCGGGCACCTTGTGAAGGCCGATATTGCGTCCGCCGTTCAACGCCGAGGTCCGAGCGATCCATTTGGTATCTCGATGGGATCCAAGCGATGGGCGCCGATGGGTCAATCTGCGCCTCAGACTGTCCGGATGATCATCTTGACCCGCTGCGCCGAAGTGCCGCCAGTTAAAATAGATCAGGCGCGTGCTTCCGAATTCCGTCAAGGCATCAGCAACGCGATCCCCGTTGGGGCAGAACAGAAACTCATCGAGATCCACGATCAGCAACCAGCGGTAGGTTTTTTGCAGAGCCAATTCGCGAAAGACCGATTTGTAATGTGGCACCTGCATTGATCTTTGCGATCGATGCATGATCGTAACGGGATGCCCATCCGCCGCCCAACGCTCTGCGCGTGCGACAGTGTCATCGGTCGAACCGTTGTCGATCAGCACGATCCGGTCCGCGCCTTGCCAGAGGTAGTGATCGATCCACTCGTCGATGTTCATGCCTTCATTCTTGGCAATCCCCATCACCACCAGATTTTTCGGATATAGGTCATTATTGCGGTTTCGGCGCCGTTTTCTGGCCAAGTTCCAGATCTGGAGGCGTGTCTTCAGGTCCATTGGCGTTCGTTACCTCTTTTGTCGCGCAGAGATAAACCTTGCCCATGACGCCTATGCAACCAGCGCCTCGGCCTTTTTCAGATCAACGCTGACCAACTGGCTGACACCTTGTTCGCCCATGGTTACTCCGAACAGGCGATCCATACGGGCCATGGTGACTGCGTGGTGCGTGATGGTCAGGAACCGCGTATTTGTCTGGCGTGTCATCTCGTCCAGCATGTCGCAGAACCGCGTGACATTTGCATCATCCAACGGCGCATCAACCTCGTCGAGCACACAGATCGGCGCAGGGTTGGCCAAGAACACACCGAAAATAAGTGCCAATGCGGTGAGCGTTTGTTCCCCACCTGATAACAGGCTGAGTGTGCTTAGCTTTTTGCCGGGCGGCTGGCACAGGATCTCAAGGCCCGCCTCAAGGGGATCATCGGATTCTACCAGGACCAAGCGCGCCTCCCCACCACCGAAAAGGTGCGTGAAAAGCCGAGAGAAATTAGTGTTCACCTCGTCAAACGCGGTCAACAAACGCTCGCGGCCTTCCTTGTTCAGGCTTGCGATCCCGGAACGCAGCTTGGCAATGGCGGCCTCCAAATCCTCTTTTTCCGAGGCCAGAGTATCGTGCTCCTCACGCACCTCTCTCGCATCTTCCTCGGCCCGTAGGTTCACCGCGCCAAGCGAGTCACGCTGACGGCGCAGGCGCATGACATCGGCCTCGACGCGATCCGCTGGGGGCATGGGATCCGGCAAGTCGCCAAGGCTTTCACGCAGGGCCTCGGGGGTCATCTCCTGTTCTTCGGAAATACGATCGGCGGCGGCTTGGACAGCCTCGTTGGCGGCATCGCGACGCGCCTCGGCAGCGGCACGACCCTCGCGCGCTTCAGATGCCTTGCGTTCTGCATCACGCTCCGCCGCCGTCGCGGCGCGCAGATTGGATTCGCCCACCGACAGCGCATCTGCCGAGGTCGCCTTGCGCCCTTCCGCCTCGGTGATTTTATCCGCCAGACCTAAGCGACGCTCTTCGAGCTCGCCAGGCTTCTGACGCGCATCAATCAATGAGGCTTCAGCCTCAGCGCGGCGCTTTTCCAGCTCAGCCAAGCGGCCGGCCGCGTTGTCCAAGCGACTTTGCCAACGGTCGATATCCTGGCCGATCTTCCCGATCCGCGCCACGCGGGCCTCGCCATCACGTTTGGCCTCGTCAAAGGCGGCGCGGCGGGCCAACATCGTCATGCGCGCGGCTTCGACCGTGGTTTTTATATCCGCCAGGCGCCCGCGAACCGCGTCCAGATCATCCAATTCAGCCAAGGCATCTTGGGCACGCACAAGCTCAGCGCGCGCCGTTTCGGCTTCCTCCGCGTGACGCGTGGCCGTCAGGCGCAGGGTCTCTAACTTGCCGTCCAGCACCGACTGATCGGCTTCGGCGCGCGATGCGGCACGAGAGGCCTGGCTTAGCTGTGTCTCGGCATCCCGACGCGCGGCGCGAGCGGCTTTGTCGGCATCGGTCAGTTCCACCAAGCGAGCCGCCAGTTGATCATGGGCTTCGATCGCCTGAACCGCCAAATCACGGGCAGTATCCCGCTCTTTCTCCAGTTCAATCAAACGGTTGGCTTGTTCCAACCGCCGCGCGGCGGTTGAGACCGCATCCGCAGCAGCCACGGCAAATCCATCCCATCGCCACAGATCTCCGCTGCGACTGACAAGCCGTTGTCCGGGCCACAGCAACGGCTGCAAGGCGGCGCCATCTGCGGCATCCACAATTCCGATCTGGCTAAGACGGCGAGCAAATAGATCCGGTCCGGTCGCGACATCGCTAGCGGATTGCGCGCCAGCGGGCAGAGGCTGGGCTTCAGCATAGGGGTCAAGCTCGGTCCAGCCCGTCGCACCAGCGGCTCCGGCTCGCGCCGCCTTGAGATCATCGGACAATGCCGCACCGATGGCAGCTTCGAACCCGGGATCAACCCGCAGCTCATCCAGAACCTGATCGCCGTCACCACGATCACGCTCTAGCACGCGGGTGAGCGCCGAAACCTCGGCCTCCAACGTGCCCGCGCGCCCTTCGGCCTCTGACCGAGATTGGCGGGCCTCAGCCTCGGTGGTTTGAACAGCGGCACGCGCGGCTTCCGTTTCAATCAGCGTCTCTTCCGCACGCGCCGCAAGGTCGGTGGCGGCAGTCAGTGCATCCGCGGCCGCCTCAGCTTCCCGCTTCAATGTAGCAAGCCGATCTGCGGCATCTTGGGTCGCCTTTTCAGCCGCTTCGGCTTCATGCGCATTGCGCGCCGCAGCTCTCTCTGCCTCGGAAATGCGACGCTCAATCGCTTGATGGCGCGCCGCAAGTGCCGCGGATTGCTCTGTCAGGTCAGACAATTCTGCCTCTTGCGCAGCGAGCACCTCACGTGCCTCAGTCACATCTGCCTCGGCCTTGATCAGGCGATCATCATGACCATCCTGTGCCTCGGTCAGTTCAGCGCGCTCGGCCTCTAGACGGGATACGCTCTCCCCTGCATCGGCATTCAGCGCACCTTCCCGCTCGCGATCTTTGTCAATTTGCGCGATCCGATTGGTCAGCGCTTCAACAGCTGCTTCGGCACGATCAGACTCCGCCTGCAAACTGTCACGCTCGACCAACAAACGCTGTAGAATTGCAGCAGCGACAGTGTCTTCCTCTCGCAGGGGAGGCAAAGCGGCCTCGGCGGCCTCTCGCGCTGTAACGGCATTCCGCGCAGCGCCCTCGGATGCCGCCGCGGCGCCCAATGCAGCGCGCAACGCCTCGTCCGCCGTCAATCGCGCGGCGTCCGCATCACGCCACCGCAGAAACAATAACAGCCCTTCGGCCAAGCGCAGATCCGACCCGATCTCGCGATACCGGGCGGCTTGTTTTGCCTGCCGTGCCAGAGAGTTCAGCTGTGACGACAGCTGATCCAGCACATCATCAATCCGTGCCAAATTTGTCTCGGCACCTTTGAGTTTCAACTCTGCCTCATGGCGCCGCTGATACAAGCCCGAGATCCCCGCGGCCTCTTCCAGCACACGCCGACGCGCTTTAGGACGCGCATTAATTAGCTCGGAAATCTGACCCTGGCGCACCAGAGCCGGGCTATGGGCACCGGTCGATGCGTCTGCAAACAGCATCGACACATCGCGGGCACGGACATCTTTTCCGTTTAGCTTATAGGCACTTCCGGCATCTCGCGTGATACGGCGGATGATGTCGATCTGGTCTTTTTCATTGAAACCGGCGGGCGCGAGCCGCTCGGCATTGTCGATCTGAAGCGAGACTTCGGCGAAGTTGCGGGCGGGCCGGGTTGCCGCGCCGCCGAAAATCACATCCTCCATCCCGGATCCACGCATTGCGGTAGGTCGGTTTTCGCCCATCACCCAGCGCAACGCTTCAAGAAGGTTAGATTTCCCGCACCCATTTGGCCCGACAACGCCGGTCAAACCGTCAGCGATAACCAAATCGGTGGGATCCACGAAGGACTTAAAGCCGTTGAGCCTGAGCCGCGTAAACTTCACTGATACCTGCTCGCGTTGTTGCGATTCTTCTAGGTGATCAGTTTTCCTAGCCGACCGGGCTGAGTCAACGGAAACGCGCCGCATATGGCGCTTTTGCGCGGGTTATCCCCAACATATGTGCCCAATAACGAGATCTATGTTTGTTCGAACACACGAGCACAAGCAGTCTAAGTTTCCTCCGTAGGCTCGGCCTCAAGCAGATCACCGGGTTGGCAGTCGAGCACCTCGCAGATCTTGGCGAGCGTCTCGAATCGGATGCCTTTCACCTTGCCGCTCTTCAACAGGCTGAGGTTCTGTTCCGATATCCCGATCAGGGCCGATAGCTCGCGGCTTTTCATCTTGCGGCGCGCCAACATGACATCAAGGCGGACAACGATCTGCATCAGACAAATCCGCGATTGTCTTCGGCGATGCGCGCGGCCTCCCCCATCACCCAGCCGATCACCACCATCAAACCGCCGCCTAGGAAAAAGCCCACATCGCCCTCTGAAAATGTCACGACCAGAGTTTGCGGCCCGGTTACATTGACCGTGGTCAGTAGCAGGACGATGAGAGTATTTGACAGGATGCCGAACGCTCCAATCGTCACCAAGCCTTGCCCGCAACGACGAATCCGATCCGCGCAACGCTGGCTGAGCGTCTCGCCGCCTGTGTAGAGCGCGAAAAGCTGCCGCATTTGCCACAACACATAAAGGATCAGCGCAAAGCCAAGCATCTGGATCAGGCGCACCACGATCACAGTCCAGGTGGGGATGACTTCGGGCAAAACGTAATCATCATATTCCCGCTGCAACGCCGTCTCACCGGCAAGTCCGATGAAAGCTGAATAGATCAGGAAGGCAGGCATCAGGATCATTGTCAACGTGCTGACCACATGCAGAACCCGGGCGAGGCGCGTGACTCGCCTAAGTTGATAGGCATTCATTTTTTGACTCCACAAAATGTTTTTTTAATGTTTTACATGAAAAACTTTTTCTGAAAAGAGGAATCATCTCTAATGACTAATATAGCTACCCAAGCGGCCTTTATCGGGGCCGCAATGGCCATGCTTTGTTTGCCCGCATGGGCCAATGACCCCGATCCAATCACGGCTGAGCCAGACGCCTTTGCAGCGCGCGTGGCCTTGCCGGACAGTGTGGCCTTGCCCGACGGCAGCGTCATGGCGACTCTGTCTGCTACGATGCCCGAAACGGGGCAACAGACGCACGAAACATACGTGATGACGCGCGCTGAGGAGGAGGAATACTATGTTTTGACCGAGGCGGATCGCACGCGGTTACGCCAGCAGCAAATGCTGATCCTTGGCTATCGCGAGGCAGGATTGGACGTAGATGGCACCTTTTCATTTGCCATCAATCCCTGCTTGACCGGTGAGGGAAACCTTAGAAATGCGCGCGTTTCCATTGAGTTGCGCGCCGATGAAACCGTTGGATTCTTCCCGGTCGTCGACGATATGCGCTTGCGGCGGCTGCTGGGACAACAACTGCGCACGCTGCCCCCCTGCAGCTAGGCCCAGTGTACACGGGGCCGGACCCAGGCTGGCCCCGTGACGTCACAACATCGACACGTTGAGATGCTGCGTTGGCACTGTTATATTGAAGATGCCCGGCGCCGGGGCAGTCAGGCGCGAAAACCAGGAGGACAGAGTCCTGACCGGACTGATCCATGCGGTGGCTGAGACCACCGCCGCACAGGCGCATAGCGCACCAACCCAGCCGAGCTACACGAGCGAGGAATTGTTGGAGCGCGTTCTCAAATCCCTCAGCGATGACAAAGCCGAAGACATCGTGCAAATCGATTTGCGCGGGCAATCTTCGATTGGTGACTACATGGTAATCGCTTCAGGTCGGTCGACCCGTCAGGTCGCGGCGATCTCGGAAAAGCTGGTTGAGCGGTTGAAAGTCGAGTTCGGGCTGATCTGCAAGGTTGAGGGTAAGGATGCGGGCGATTGGGTGCTGATCGACACGGCCGATATCATCGTGCATGTGTTTCGCCCCGAAGTGCGGGAATTCTACCAACTGGAGAAGATGTGGCAGCAAGCCGGGGACGCGTCGACCTGACGCGACCGGCCCATGCGTGTGCATCTTTGCGTCATCGGTCGCCTGCGGGGCGGGCCGGAAAAGACGCTGATTGACGACTACCTGACCCGTTTCGACAAAACCGGCCGCGGCCTTGGGTTGACACTTGGCCAAGTGATTGAGCTTGAGGACAAGCGCGGCGGCGGTATGGCGGCAGAAGCGGAGTTGATCCGCAAGGCGCTACCTTCGGGGGCGGTCTTATGGGTATTGGATGAACGGGGGCGTGTTGTGGCCTCACCTACCTTTGCGAGAAAGCTCGCGGATCAGCGTGATCGCGGCCAAGGCGATTTGGCCTTTGTTATTGGAGGTGCCGACGGGATTGACCCTGCGCTGCGCGACGACGCCAGTTTTGCGCTGTCTTTCGGACAGATGGTATGGCCGCATATGCTGGCACGCGTGATGCTGTCTGAACAACTCTACCGCGCTGCATCGATCCTTGCGGGCAGCCCATATCATCGGGTCTAGGTGGCAACGCTTGCCCCCTCGCTCTGGGCTGGTAGAACCGCCATCAAAGGAGCATCCTGATGACCCAGACCCCAAAGCCTGTTGTCCTTTGCATTCTCGATGGCTGGGGGATCGGCACCACGCAGGATGACAATGCGCCACTGCTCGCCAAAACGCCGGTTATCGACGAGCTAATGACGACTTGCCCAAACGCAACTCTGCTGACCCATGGACGCGATGTGGGGCTGCCGGATGGGCAAATGGGCAATTCCGAAGTGGGCCACACCAATATCGGCGCCGGTCGCGTGGTGAAGATGGATCTGGTCGAGATCAACGATGCGATTGCCGATGGGTCTTTTGCAGAGAATCGGGCTCTAACCCGCTTCGCAGAGACGCTTTTAGACACCGGCGGCACCGCGCATCTGATGGGACTTGTCAGCGATGGTGGCGTGCATTCGCAATTATCGCATCTGGAGACGGCGGTGAAGGTCCTGTGTGATGCGGGCGTGCCGGTTGCGATCCATGCGATCACCGATGGGCGCGACGTCGCTCCGAAAAGCGCTGCGGATTTCGTGGCGAGTTTGGAGCCACGACTGCCCGAGGGTGCAAAGATCGTCACGGTGCTGGGGCGATATTTTGCCATGGATCGCGACAATCGATGGGATCGGGTCGAACGCGCCTATCAGGCCATGGTCAACGGAGAAGGTGATGCCGCCAAGACGCCCGATGCGGCGATCAAAGCGGCGTACAATGCGGACACAACCGACGAGTTTATCCCGCCCAGCGTGATCGGGGGCTACGACGGGATGCGCGACGGCGACGGGATCTTCATGCTCAACTACCGCGCCGACCGTGCACGCGAAATTCTAGCGGCAATGGGTGACCCCAAATTCGAAGAGTTCGATGTTACCAACCGACCCGATTTCGCAGCCAAATTGGGCATGGTGGATTACTCAAAGGCTCACGACGCCTACATGACTACCGTCTTTCCCAAGCAAGAGATCGTGAACACGCTTGGCGCTTGGGTTGCCCGCGCGGGCCTGCGTCAGTTTCGCGTCGCCGAGACGGAAAAATATCCCCACGTGACCTTCTTCCTGAACGGCGGTGTCGAAGTGCCGGAAACGGGTGAGAATCGGAAGATGCCAAAATCGCCGTCTGTCGCGACCTACGATTTACAGCCGGAGATGAGTGCAAACGAAGTGACGGATGCATTGGTGACCGCGATCCGCGAGCGCTATGACCTGATCGTGGTGAACTACGCAAACCCGGACATGGTCGGCCATACCGGGGATCTCGCCGCCGCGATCGCCGCTTGCGAGGCGGTGGATAAAGGAGTTGGCGCGGCGTTGGAGGCGTTGCGTGAGGTCGATGGCGCTATGATCATCTGCGCTGATCACGGCAATTGCGAGACAATGATCGATCCCGCAACCGGAGGCCCCCACACGGCCCACACGACGAACCTCGTCCCGGTGATCCTGGTGAACGGGCCCAGAGATACAGGGCTGCGCGACGGACGATTGGCCGACCTGGCGCCGAGCCTTTTGGCGCTGATGGGTTTGGACCAGCCCGCCGAGATGACTGGGGAGAGCTTGCTGACATGATCCGGCTGGTCGCCGCACTTTGGCTTATCGCGGCACCTTTGGCCGCTCAGAGCACTGATCCGGTGACTGCCGCGCAAGAAGCCATCGATAGGCTCGAATCCGCCGCGCAGAGCCTGCTTGAGGCCGAGCGCGCCCGTGACCGGGTCGAAGCATTGACCGAAACGGTACGCGCCTATGAGCTGGGGCTGAATGCATTGCGCGCCGGCCTGCGCGACGCAACGACGCGCGAGCGCACGATCCTTCTGGTCTTTGAGGCCGAGCGCGACCGCCTGGGCAATCTACTGTCAGTCCTGCAACGGATCGAGGCGGCGCCTGCCCCGGCAACCCTTCTGCATCCCGAGGGCCCCTTGGGCACCGCGCGGCTGGGCATGATCGTCGCAGATCTGACACCCGCCGTCGCACGCGAGGCGCAGATCTTGCGCGGCCAGTTGCAGGAATTGTCTCTTATCCGCCAGGTTCAGGGGGTCGCGGTGACCGAGTTGGAAACTGCGCTCGACGGTGTACAAACCGCGCGAACGGCTTTGAGCCAAGCGATTGCCGACCGCGTGGAGCTGCCGCCGCGCTTCGCCCTGAACGAAGATGCGATGCGGCAAATCGCGATCAGTGCCGAAAGCCTGGGCTCACTCGCGGCGCTGCTGCAGGAAACACCCGTTAGCACCGCCAGCGATGCGCCCCGCTTCGAGACGGCGCGCGGCGTGTTGCCAATGCCGGTGCTGGGCACATTGCTGCGCCGATTTGGCGAGACCGACGCCGCTGGCGTCACCCGCCCCGGTCAGGTGCTCGCCGTGCCGCAACGCGGCCTGATCACCGCGCCTTGGGCCGCCTCGATCCGTTACGCGGGTCCTCTGACGGATTACGGAAATGTCATTATACTGGAACCGCAGGCCGATTATCTTCTCGTCATGGCAGGTGCGGGCGATATCTTTGTGACAGCCGGTGATCTGGTCCCCGCAGGGGCGCCATTGGGCCTGATGCCCGGTGGTGTGACGGAAAGTGGCACGGAATTGATCGTTTCTGGTGCGGACGGCGGTAGCGCCGGGCTGTCGGAAACGCTTTATATGGAGTTGAGACAGGGCGGGCGCCCGGTGGACCCGGCAGAGTGGTTCGCCCAACCCTAGGCAAAAGCGCCCCGCGCTATGATGCGCCGCCCTGGAACGAATTGAGGAAGGGAATGACGGATGAAAAGACTGATGGTGGCCGCCCTTGGCGGTCTAGCGGGCGGCATCCTGCTCAGCACACAGGTAGCCGGCCCATTGCTGGCACAGGAAGATGCACGCAACAGTTCGGTCTATGAACAGCTGGACCTCTTTGGCGATATCTTCGAGCGGATTCGGCAGAACTACGTGGAAGAGGTCGACGAAGCTGAATTGATCGAAGCAGCGATCAACGGGATGCTGATCTCGCTTGATCCGCATTCCAGCTACATCTCGGCACGTGACTACGAGGACATTCAGGTGCAGACCCGCGGCGAATTCGGCGGGCTTGGTATCGAGGTGACCCAGGAAGACGGCTTTGTCCGAGTGATCACGCCCATGGATGACACGCCGGCGATGGAAGCCGGTGTTGAAGCCGGTGACTATATCACCCATGTCGACGGTGAAGCGCTGCTGGGCCTGACCTTGGAAGAATCGGTGGATATGATGCGCGGTCCGGTGGGCAGCGATATCATCATCACAGTGGTGCGCGAGGGGGCTGATGAACCTTTCGATATCACCATCACACGCGATCGGATCCGTCTGACCGCCGTGCGGTCACGTCTCGAAGGCAATACCGCGATCCTGCGCGTGTCGACCTTCAGCGATCAGACCTACCCCAATCTTCGCGACGGGCTGCAAGGCCTGATTGATGAGCTGGGTGGATTGGAGAACCTCAACGGCGTGGTTCTGGATCTGCGGAATAATCCAGGCGGCTTGCTGAACCAGGCTATCCGGGTCAGTGACGCATTCCTGGATCAGGGTGAGATCGTATCGACCCGTGGACGCGAGCCGCAGGACGGTGAACGCTACAACGCCACGCCGGGCGATATGATTGAAGGGCTGCCGATGGTTGTGCTGATCAATGGCGGCTCGGCCTCGGCCTCTGAAATCGTGGCCGGTGCGTTGCAGGATCACCGCCGCGCGGTGGTGGTGGGCACCAACAGCTTCGGCAAGGGTTCGGTCCAGTCGGTGATGCCGCTGGCCGGGGATGGCGCAATGCGTTTGACCACATCGCTATATTACACGCCCTCGGGTCGGTCGATCCAAGCTTTGGGCGTAGCGCCCGACATCATCGTGGAACAGCGGCCCGTGGTAGAAGCGGAGGAAGAAGGCGAGGATGGTCGTCCCACCCGGACAGAGGCCAGCCTGCGTGGCGCGATCGAAAACTCTTCCCTGACCGAAGATGAACTCCGGCAACTGGAGGAAGAACGCGCCGCGGCCGAAGCCACCTCGAATCTGCGAAATCAGGATTATCAGCTGGCCTATGCCATCGATATCCTGACCGGCTTGAACGCGCTGGGACCGAATTAAGGCGCTGCCGGTATGACACCGGAGGCGGCTGAAATGCTACCTTATCGCCCTTGTGTGGGGGTCGTTCTGACCAACGCGCAGGGGCGTATTTTTGCGGGGCAACGGGCGGATATGGACATACCTGCCTGGCAGATGCCCCAGGGCGGCGTGGATCCAGGCGAAAGTCCATTGGACGCCGCCTACCGCGAGCTTGAAGAAGAAACCGGCGTGGGCCGGAACCATGTGCATCTCGTCGCGCAAACCGCCGATTGGTTGCGCTACGATCTGCCCATCGAGGTGATCCCCAATCGCTGGGGTGGAAAATTTCGCGGGCAAAAGCAAATGTGGGTGCAATTCAGACTGGATGCACCGGACGATGTGATCGACCTGACCTATAAAGACGTGGAGTTCAGCGATTGGGCCTGGATGAGCGCCGAACAGATCTTGGCGGCGATTGTCCCGTTCAAGCGAGATATCTATCGGGCCGTCTTCAAGGAGTTCGCGCTATGATCCGCATGATGGCTTTCACGTTTGCCTTGCTTGCAGCCGGACCCGCATCCGCCTTGTCCTGCCTGCGGCCATCGGTGACCAACACCTATGCGGCGGCTGCCGAAAGCCCGGAAGATTACGTGATTGGCACGGGCTCGCTGGCGCTGCTCGGCCCAAGCGACCCGCCCGAAGGTGCCGTCGCGCAGGATGGCGATCGCAATCAGATGGCGGGCTATACGCAACCAGCCTCTTTCAACGGTCAATTGTTCACCGGAAACGCGTTTGATCGCGATTGGATCGTGAATGTGACGATCCATGTAAACTGCGTCAGCGCATGGTGCGGGTCTGCGAATGAAATCGACAGCGGCTTGTTCTTCTTTCGACAGGTCGATGGCGCTTATGTTCTGGATGAAGGGCCCTGCCCCAGGGATGTCTTCATCGACCCAACACCCCAGATGCTGGAAGAGGTCGTCGCATGCTACAATAGTGGCACTTGCGAGATGGAATGGTAACGGGCGTTCAAAGCATCCGCATCAACCCTTCGCGCACCAATCTTCGTACCAGCACCAACTTGCCCGGATCATCCAAATCACCAGCCATCTCGGTTACCCGAAACGCTGGCGTTCTCAGGCAGTATTCCAGACTCTGACGCGCATGAGCGGGCAAGGTGATCTCGACGCCTTGCACCAACAGATGCATCTGATCAGTTTGAGCGTCGATCTCCAAGTGGTAGATCAGATCGGGCTGTGCACCGACCAAGCTCTCCGTGGACAAGTCAGCTAGCGCGGCAATCTGGGCCATCTGATCGTCGCTTCGCGGCACCCGGCTGGCCAGAAAATCCTCGCGAAATGCGCCAAGCACTTTGTCAGCGGGCGCGTGCCCAAGACGCTGAACCAGATCGCCAAAGATGTCATCATACTGCGCCAGATCCGCGCCCGGATTGGCAAAACCGGGCGGAAGGGCCCGGCGAAAGGCCAGATCGCGGCGGGCCATCATGGAAATCGCCTCAACCATGGCATCGGCCCATGATCGCACCATCAGACCTGTGGTAACATGCAATGACGGCCCAGCCCCCAAGGCGACGGCATCGTGGGCCAAGCCCCGCGGGATGTAAGCGGTGTCGCCGGGATGCAGCGTGAAGCGCGCCGTCTCGACCCCAAATTCGCCTCCCCTCTCAAACGCCTGATCGGCGAGTGGCAGTTCGATCGGCGTGCCAAATAGACGCCACTCTTTCGAACCGGCCACTTGCAACACCAACACATCATGACTGTCGTAATGCGGGTTGAACCCCTGATGGCCCGGCGGTGTCATATAGATATTCGTCTGCACCCGCGCCGACAAAACCGCCTCAAGCGCACGGCAATACCGCGCCAGCTTGGGCAGGCGATCTTGCAAACTCGACAGGATCAGCGTGGCGCCATCCGCGTAAAGCTGTGCGATACGCACAGGATCGATCCGGCCATCTTCAAAAGCGAAATCGGCCGCTTTGATCTGCGCACCAGCTTGCGTCGCGTTAACCTCAGGATGGGACAGGCCCATCGTCGAGATCACGCGATCAATCTCTGCAAAACTTAGCAGGTCAGCGAAATAGTCGGGCGCGTCGCGATTGACGACCATCGGCGCACGTTCGAAATGCTCGGCGAAAAAGCGATCCTGGGTCTTGGGTGAGATCGCCCAATCGAAACTGAAATCCTGCATCTCTATGCCCGTTTGCCCCTAAGTGGCGTCAAAGAACCACGCTGCAAGCCGCGTTGCAAAGCAGAAGATGTCCTGGCGTTGACCGTGGCGGGGCGATGCGACAGGGTCAATGCGTAGCCAAAGCGCCAAAAGGGTCGAATGATGTCTGATAATGCCAAAACCAAACCGACATTGACCGACAACGATATCGCCGTCGAGCGCGTGACAGGCCGTCGGGATGTGCTCGGCCTGATGGCAGCAGGGAGCGCGGCGGGCCTGGGGCTTGGCACGCAAGCGGCGCAAGCCCAAGCAACCGACAGTGACAATGGGGCTTGGAACGACCGCGCCGGATGCGGTCGCGGTAGTGGTGGGCAGCGCACCGGCTTGACCGACGCCGATACCGGATCGATCAGCGACAGCACCGGGTTTGGCCGCGGCGCGCCGCGCTGCTAGACCATCTTGATAACGTCTTTGTCGATCGACAAAACGTAGCCGCGCCGCGCAATGTTCTTGATCAGCAATTCTGAGACCATCTGATTGCCCAACGTATCGCGCAGGCGCTTGATACGGGTAGCCCCGGCTGCCTCATCCACATCCGTTTCCGATTTGCCTGACACCATGGATTCAATCTGTGCGCCCGTCAGAACATCGTCATCCAAACGCGCCTCGGCCAGCACGCTCAGTGTTTCCATCGCGGCCTCGGTCAATTTGAATTCCAGATTGTTGATCAACACCACACGTTCTTCGCGCGATAAGATCAGGGAGGACACCTGAATCCCCTGACGCTCAATCTCGCCAATACGGCGATTCAACGTGATGATCGTGATCAGGAACACCAGACATGCCACCAATAGGGCAGTCGCGAAAATCATCAGAACGAAAATCACCGTCCGGTAGCTGGCCAGAACCTTGGCAAAGGTGGTGCCGGATTGGGCCAATACCTCAAGCATCCGAATGGCGTCTGGGTTTCGGACATCGTTGGCCTCGAACACCTGAACCACCGCTTCGTTGAAGGCATCGGCATCCGGTAGGTTCAGAAAAAGTAAAACGGCGGACGTCACCAGAACAGCAACGACCGCCAAAATCCCGAGTTGAACGACACGCGTCGATGCAATCCGCGTATCAGAAACGGAGGTAGTATTGTCCGGCATCCGCTCTCCTTGAGGCGAGACCGGCATCGTCAAACACCGAAATCACCTGCACCAATTGCCAGCCCTGGGCGGCAAGGCGGCCAGCAACGACCGAGGAGGCAGCACCGACCGAACATGCGCTCTGGGGCAGTTCGACGACACCGTAGTGCAGACGCAAGGGGTTATCCATCCTTGCACGGTAATCCGCATAACATGCGGCGTGAAGAGGGCCTGCCAGGACCGCGAGCGCGGCGGCGGCGAGAAGAGGTTTAAAAAAGCGTTTCATCTATTTGCCTGTGTGAGTGCTGAAGGGGGAGCAGCAATTGGCAACGATATGCGCAAAGACCCGCCTGTCATTCAATGACACCAAAGTATTCTGGCCGATGTTATCGGATATCCGCCGGTATTTTCTTCGATTCGACAGGGTGTTAGCGCGGCGCTGCCATGCTTAGTGGCCGGGTGGCTAGTGGTGGAAATCCGGACCCCGTATGGCCCGAGTCATCGGGTGGGCAAAGCGCCGTTATTCGATAGCCCGGCGGCGTTATTGCGTGGCGGTCAAGCGCCGGGGAATCACTGGTCCTACAAGGCGCCGAATGAGCGCGCTGCCTCCAAGACGCACGACCTTTCAAGACCATTTCATATAGGGACCCCACCCCATGCTGACCCACCTTTCCAAGACCCTGACCGCTGGCGCGCTCGCTCTGACCCTGGCCATCACCGGTATAACTGCAACCGCTACCCCCGCAGCTGCGAACAACCATCGCAACCAAGGCGCCGAAGCGGCCGCAATCTTCGGCGGCCTGCTGTTGCTTTATGGATTGAGCCAAGCGAACCGGAATAACGGCAACCGTCACAATCCACCCGTGATCCACCAGCCGCGTCCACAGCCGCAGCCGCATTTTCAACGGATCGCACCGTCGCGCTGCTTTATCCAAGGACGCGACTATAACGGCAATTTCCGCGGGTACCGCTATCGCTGCATGCAAAACCATACCCATGCCGCCCATTTGCTGCCGCGGAATTGCCTGCGCCAGGTTTGGACTGATCGTGGTCAGCGCACGATCTATACCAGCCGCTGTTTGGCCAATAACGGCTGGAGCCGCGGATAACTCCAATTCACGCAAGTTGTCCGACGTATTTGGACACGCATCATAGATAATCGAGCAGAGAGCGGGCGGCGCGGCCTTCGGGTTGCGCCGCCCTTTTCCATGTCGCAAGACCAACTCCATGGAACCGGACTTCGAATTAGAGAGCGCCTTAGGTGGGCGTGTCGCAGGCGTTGATGAAGTGGGGCGCGGACCCTGGGCCGGGCCCGTCACGGCTTGCGCGGTGGTTTTGGACCCCGCCCATATCCCGGTCGGCCTGAACGATTCGAAGAAATTGTCGGAACCCCGCCGCCTCGCGCTGGAACCGCAGATCCTCGACACAGCCGAGGTGGCGATGGGCTGGGCAAGCGTCGAAGAGATCGACGCGCTCAACATCCGCAATGCCAGTCTGCTGGCCATGGCACGCGCTTTGGCCGGTTTGACCACACCCCCCGATCACGCGCTGATTGACGGCAATGCCCTGCCCAGGGATCTGCTTTGCCCCGCGACCGGCGTCGTGAAAGGGGACACTCGCAGCCTCAGCATCGCGGCGGCCTCAATTATGGCGAAATGCGCGCGCGACCGATTGATGAGAAAACTTGCACTGGTGCATCCCGGTTACGGTTGGGAGACGAATATGGGCTACGGCACAGCCAAACACGGGCGCGCCCTACACGATCTTGGGGTTACCCAACATCACCGGCGCAGCTTTGCTCCGATCCACAAGATATTGTGTGGATAAAAAACTAACCCACTGATTCAAAAGAAGTTTGACCATGATTCGTGGATAGGCGATTCTATCGCCATGGACCCAGAGCGCCCAAAAAGAGGCGCCCGCCAGAGGCAGAAGAATGACAACAAAAACCAAACCGCAGGCAGCGGTCCCGTTGCCGTTGAACAAAATCCTTCCCGGCGATTGCATCGATGTAATGCAAAGCCTGCCGGAGGCGTCGGTGGATCTGATTTTTGCTGATCCTCCCTACAATTTGCAGCTCAAAGGCGATCTGCATCGTCCCAACAATACCAAGGTCGACGCAGTCGATGATGCGTGGGACCAGTTCGACAGTTTCCGCGCCTATGATCAATTCACTCGCGATTGGCTGGCCGCCGCGAAGCGTCTGCTGAAACCCGGCGGGGCGATCTGGGTGATCGGCAGCTACCACAACATCTTCCGCGTCGGGGCAGAGCTTCAGACCCAGGGATTTTGGATCCTCAACGATGTGGTCTGGCGCAAATCGAACCCTATGCCGAATTTCCGCGGCAAGCGGTTCACCAACGCCCACGAAACGATGATCTGGGCCTCGAAAGAGGAAGGCGCGAAATACACCTTTAACTACGAAGCGCTGAAGGAATTGAATGAAGGCATCCAGATGCGCTCGGATTGGGTTCTACCGATTTGCAACGGCGGGGAACGGTTGAAGGATGACAACGGCGACAAAGCCCATCCGACGCAGAAGCCCGAAGCCTTGCTGCATCGCGTTTTGGTTGGCTCAACCAATCCGGGCGATGTGGTGTTGGACCCGTTCTTTGGCACCGGCACAACAGGTGCGGTCGCCAAAATGCTCGGCCGTGATTTCATCGGCATTGAACGCGAAGCAGCCTACCGCAAGGTCGCCGAAAAGCGTCTGTCAAAAGTGCGCAAATTCGACAAGTCGGCCCTTCAGGTCAGCCAAGGCAAACGGGCCGAACCCCGCGTACCATTCGGGCAATTGGTGGAACGCGGTATGTTGCGTCCAGGCGAGATGCTGCTGAATGCGCGCGGTCAACAGGCCAAAGTGCGGGCCGATGGCACGCTGATCGCCGATGACGTCAAGGGATCGATCCACAAGGTCGGTGCCGAGTTGGAAGGCGCACCTTCGTGCAACGGGTGGACCTATTGGCACTTCAAGCGCGACGGTAAGACCGTCTCGATTGATGTGCTGCGCCAACAGATCCGCGCTGAAATGACCCCATAAGAATTCCGGGGCCAGACCCCGGATACGATCCTTGCAGCCCGCTCCGGTTTCCGCCGTGGCGCGGGCCACCTTGACCCGCCGGTGCATTCCGGCGGGCTTTTTTGTGCTGAGACGCGACCTATTTATCGATGAAGGAGGGATTGCCCATGAAACTCGCCGTGATCGGAGCAAGCCGTGGAATTGGCCGAAAAACTGTGGACGAAGCGCTAGCCCGTGGCCACCAAGTCCGCGCCTTCGCGCGCTCGGCTAGCAAATTGGACATCGACGCCGAGGGATTTGAGGCATTGGATGGGGATGCGACACATCCCGTGGATGTCTTCAACGCAATCGACGGCTGCGATGCCGTGATCCTGACGCTGGGCGTTCCGCGCGATCTGCGTGTGCTGAGCGCGACGACACTGTTCTCCGACGCAACGCGCATCCTGATCGATCAAATGACCAAAGCGGGCATCAAACGATTACTGGCCGTGACCGGGTTCGGCGCGGGCGATTCAGCACCTAAGCTTTCTACGCCCGAGCGTTTGACCCAAAAGGCATTTCTGGGCCGCGCCTATGCGGACAAAGACGTGCAAGAACAGCTGATCCGTGACAGCGGCTTGGATTGGACAATCGCTCGCCCCGGCATCTTGACCGACAACCGAAAAAGCGGCGCCTATAAAATCCTGACCAACCACGACGATTGGCGCAACGGCATGATATCGCGTGCGGATGTGGCCGATTTTCTCGTAACGGCCGCCGAAGGCACCGACATGATCGGCAAAACACCTGCCCTTCAGCGTTAGTCCCTATTCTCTGTTTCAAAATATCCCGGGGAGCGCGAGGGGCTGGCCCCTCGCCCGAGCGACCGCAAAGCGGGCGCAATCCCTGAGCCGAACTAACGCGGCAGAGGGTGCAATGCCTTATTGTAGGCCTGCCAATCCGTGACCTCCGGATAGTACATCGCGCGCCATCGCCGCACCCGGGGGTTCATCACACGGCGCCAGAGGGGCGGAACCATCGCAACCGCGGTCATCACCGGATAGCCGTATGGAAATTGCGGCGCATCAGCCTCGGTATAGGTTTGCAAAAGTGGAAACCGGCGATCCGGTTTGTAGTGATGATCCGAGTGACGGGCGAGATTGATCAGCAGCCAATTCGACGCCTTCTGGGCGGAATTCCAGGAATGGCGCGGCTGCACGTGTTCGTACTTCCCGTCACCTAGATATTTCCGCGTAAGCCCATAATGCTCGATGTAGTTGGTCAACTCCAATTGCCAGATTGCCGTTGCCGCCTGGCCTAGAAACATCGCAACCCCGACCCAGCCGCCAATCAGAGCTGCCAAGCCCAAGAAGCCCGCTTGCAGCGCCCAATAGCGCCAAAAGGGATTTGACCTATCCCACCAAGGTAGGCTTTTGCGCGCCAGCATCGCCTTCTCCGCCGCAAAGGCCGACACCCAGCTGCCGCGCAACACGCGTAGAAAAAAGCGATGGAATCCTTCATTGTAGCGCGCGGTCACCGGGTCACGCGGCGTGCCGACATAGCGGTGATGGACCAACAAATGCTCGGACCGAAAATGCGAATACAGCACCATGGCCAGCAAGACATCCGCCAGCCACCGTTCCAGCTTCGGACGCTGGTGCATCAATTCGTGGGAATAGGTGATCCCAATCGTCCCGCTCATCACGCCCAACCCGAAAGCCAGGCCGGCCAGTTCCCAGCTGCCCAGATGCTCCGCCCGCGATGCATACCAGATCACACCGAACAGTGTGATGAATTGCAATGGCGGCCAGATGAGCGTGATCAGCCGGTACCAGAACAGCTGATCATCCGGTGTCGTCGGGTCGGCATTTTGGGTCTCCAACCCAGCGATCTGATCCAGAACGGAAAACAGCCACCACGTGCTGGCAGGAACCAGTAGCAGCCACCATCCCCCCAATGCGGCCGCGATCCAAACCACTGGGATCAGCATGAGGCACAGCCAAAACGGCAGCGCGCGGTGAAACTTCGCGAGCGTGTCTGCAGGGATCATGATGAGCCTCTCCTCCACTGAAATGCTCGCCCAACTCCCCGATAAGATCAATTGTGACCCAGCGTCCCACGACCCAGATCATAAGCTTTGCGCATGAGCGTCGGCAGGGCGGAGGGCTTGAATTGATCGCGCACCACGAAGACCCCCCGACTTGGCTGAACCTCGGCACCGACTTGTGCAACCCGCAACGCCAACCGCAGATGGAAATGCGTGAAGGTGTGCCGAACCTCTGCGCTTGGATCTTCCCACGCGGCCTCAAGCGGCGGCGCTTCAGTCGGGAACTCGGACCAATCGGAGGTCGGGAAGGCCAGCATGCCCCCCAGCAATCCCTTGTCGGGCCGGGTCTCCAGCAAGACCGCACCATCGGCTCGCTGCGCAAGATAGACGTAGCCCAATCGCGTAGGCTTGGCCTTTTTCGGCAGCTTCCGCGGTAAGTCCGCGGCGATCCCTTGGGCGCGAGCCGCGCAATTCCGCATCACCGGACAAATCCCACAAGCCGGGTTTTTCGGTGTGCAGATCGTGGCGCCCAGGTCCATCAAAGCCTGCGCGTGATCCCCCGGCCGTCCCTGCGGCGTGAGCCGTTCGGCGTGCGCCTTCAATACTGGCTTCGACGTCGGCAAAGGCTCTTCCACCGCAAAAAGACGCGACATGACCCGTTCAATATTGCCATCCATCACTGGGGCTGGCCGATCGAACGCAATCGAAGCGATTGCCGCAGCAGTATAGGGGCCGATCCCCGGTAGCGTGAGTAACTCTGCCTCCGTGGTAGGGAATCGCCCGCCATGCTCAGCCACCACCGCACGGGCACATTTCAGAAGGTTTCGCGCCCGCGCATAATAGCCCAGGCCCGCCCATTCGCCCATCACAGCGGCATCCTCGGCCGCCGCCAGATCCGTCACCGAAGGCCAAAGCGTCGTAAAGTGCAGAAAATACTCCTTTACCGCTGCAACAGTTGTCTGCTGAAGCATGATTTCGCTTAACCAAACGCGGTATGGATCAGGCGCGATGCCCGCCAAACGGTCACCCGGCGCGATGCGCCATGGCAAAATCCGCGCGTTCGCGTCATACCAATCCAAAATCTCAGCTCCGATTGCCTGTTCACGCACCCGTTATCATCCTCCGGCGGCTTGTTATTGGTTGACGCCTCAGGAACGCATAGAGTGCGGCGGACGAAAGGATCAAGTCATGGCGCCTAAAGGTGGCACATCGAAGGCCTATCCAACGCCCCGCCGGATGCGGGGATTTGAGCGTGCCGTGACGCTTGTCGGACGCGAGCTGCGCAGCCCGGCCGAAAAACGCGGTTTCGCAGAAACCAAGCTGCTAACCCATTGGGCCGAGATCGTCGGCCCCGAGATTGCAGAAGCCGCCGTTCCGGTGAAGGTGAAATACGGGCGCGGTATAGGCGGCACGCTGATCCTGCTGACAACCGGGGCACAAGCGCCTCTTCTTGCGATGCAGAAGGACGCGATCGTGACGCGGGTGAATGCCTGCTATGGCTATTCCGCAATCAAGGACGTGCAGGTGACACAGAGCGCTCCGACCGGTTTCGCCGACGGACAGGTCGCCTTCGCACGTGCAACACCCAAAGCCCCCGCCAAACCGGATCCAAAACGTCTGGCGAAGGCCACCGAAGGGCTGGATGGCATACAAGATCCTGCCCTGCGTGATGCTCTGGCCAAGCTGGCGGGCAACGTAATTTCAAAATCTGAGAGGTGAAGACATGACAATGCACCGCAGAGCGATGCTGATGGGAGGCGCCACAGGCATTCTCGGCGCGGGTGCCTATCTGCTGTGGGATGGGCGTCAGCCCGCCGCAACCGACACCGCGCAGTCGCAGCTGACCCCGTTTGGCGCCGCCAGCGCGCAGGAGGTGGCCGCAGAGGATTTGCCAGAAGTCGTTGAGATGACCAAAGGCAACCCCGACGCCGCCGTCACGCTCATCGAATATGCCAGCTTCACCTGCCCCCATTGCCGGACGTTCCACCAAAACGTGTTACCCCAGTTGGAAGCCGAGTTCATCGAGCCTGGTCTGATCAACTTTGTCTATCGTGAGGTCTACTTTGATCGCTATGGCCTGTGGGCCGGAATGATGGCGCGCTGCGCCGGGCCGTTGCGGTATTTCGGGATCGTTGATCTGATCTATGCGCAGCAATCGGAATGGACGCAGGGCTCTCCAGCGGACGTGGCCGAAAACCTGCGCCGGATCGGACGCACTGCCGGGTTGAGCAACGAAGAATTGGACGCGTGTATGACCGACGCTGCGATGGCTCAAGCGCTGATCGCGACTTATGAGGCGAATATCGAAGAACACGATATACCCGGCACTCCGGCTTTCGTGATCAATGGTGAACTGCACGGCAATATGAACTTTAGCGATATGAGCGCGCTTCTGACCGCCGCACTGGAAGCTGCCGGTTAAGCTCTGTCCTACCCCAAACACATGCTTGGCCAAGCGATCTTTTGGCCAAGCCTCCGCTCAGGGTCTAAGCCCGAACTTATTGCCGCTAAAGCCCGTATTTCAGGCGCTTTTCAACGACGCCTTTCATCACGCGCACAAGCTCTTGGCTGATCCCCGGTTCACTGAGCGCGTGGCCAGCGCTGCGCACCATGTGCAGGCGCCCGGCAGACCATTTTGCCGCGAGGGTACTGGCGGAAAGGGGTGGGCAGATCATATCATATCGGCCTTGCACGATGGTGCCGGGGATATGTGCAATCCGATGCACGTCGCGCAGGATCTGTCCGTCTTCCTCCAAGAAGCCCTTGTTCGCGAAGTAGTGGTTTTCCAACCGTGCAAAGGCACGCGCATAATCGGCAGGGCTTTCGCCGCCATGGCCGTCGCTTTCCATTGACGCCAGAGCATTTTCCCAAGCGGCCCATGCGCGCGCAAATCGCGTCTCTACCATAAGGTCGCCAGAAAACAGGCGGCGATTATATGCCGCGATCAGATCATCGCGTTCGTCATCCGGCACCAGGTTCACAAACCGGGCCCATTGATCGGGCCAGAACTGACCTGCGCCGCCGCCATAGAACCAATCCAGCTCGCGCTGCATCGATAGAAACACACCACGCAACGCCAGATAGGCGACCTGGTCTGGGTGCGTTTCGGCATAGATCAAGCCCAGCGTAGCGCCCCAAGACCCGCCGAAGACGGCCCAGCGGTCTATGCCCAAGGTCGCGCGGATCTTCTCGATATCCGAGACCAGATGCCAAGTCGTATTGGCCCGGGTCGAGGCATGGGGCCGCGACCGTCCGCACCCGCGCTGATCAAACAGAACGACGCGCCAAAGCTCGGGATCGAAGTAGCGCCGCATCGCAGGGCTGCACCCGCCGCCGGGACCGCCATGCAAAACCACCACAGGCGCGCCACGGGGATTGCCGCATTGCTCAACATAAATATTATGCCCGTCGCCCACATCTAACATGCGCTGATCGAACGGGTCGATCGGCGGAAACAAATGCGAAGCTGCGCGCTTTTGGCCGGAGAACTTATCCATACGCGTCCTATATAGAGCGTTGCGCCGGAAAAGGGCAGACGAACGATGGCAATAAGTTAGGGGCATGTCTATGAGCACCGCACCTCAGACCACAGTCGATGACACCGAAATCGAAAAATTCCAAGCGATGGCCGCCGAATGGTGGGATCCGAACGGCAAATTCAAGCCGTTGCATATGCTCAATCCGACACGGTTGGACTACATCACAAGCCAAATCGCCGCGGAATTTGGGCGTGATCTGAAGACCGAGGCCCCGTTTTCGGGATTGCGAATGCTGGATATCGGCTGTGGTGGCGGACTTTTGGCCGAACCGATGGCGCGATTGGGCGCAGAGGTTGTGGGCGCCGATGCCGCCGAACGCAACATTCCCGTGGCGCAAGTCCATGCAGAACAATCGGGCTTAGAGATCGACTATCGACACACCACGGCCGAAGCGATGGCCGCAGATGGTGAGCAATTCGACGTCGTGCTGAATATGGAGGTCGTGGAACACGTGGCCGATCCGTTGGCCTATCTGACCGCCTGCCAACAGCTGTTGAAATCCGGCGGGCTGATGGTGTGTTCAACGCTGAACCGAAACCCCAAAAGCTATTTGATGGCCATTATTGGTGCGGAGCACGTAATGCGGTGGCTGCCCAAAGGCACCCATGAATGGTCGAAATTCATCACGCCGGACGAGCTCTTCGATTTGCTTCGGAATGCGGGGCTCGACCCGGTCGACCGAAAGGGCTTTGTGTTCAATCCGGTTACGTGGACTTGGTGCCTGAGCGACCGGGACCTAAGCGTGAACTACGTGACGGCGTCGGTGAAACGCTAGCCTTCGCCTTCCAGCTTGCGGCGCATTTCGCGCAAAACGGGCAGGGTAGCGCGGACTTTGTCGGCGCCCACCTCACCCACCGTGTCGGACAGGATCGGCGCAATTGCAGAGATTGCAGCGTCGCGGGCGCGCCGCCCGGCCGGGCTGATCGAAATGAGCTTGCGACGCGCGTCGTCCCAGTCAGGCCGAACATGGATGTGGCCGGCCCATTCCAAACGGTTGAGCGTGTTGGTCATCGCCCCGCGCGTCAGATGAAACGCCCGCGCCAATTGCGCAGGCGTCTTTTCTTCGTTCACTCGGCTGAGATGATTCAGAACGCTGAAATGGCTCAACTCCATACCTTTCGGCAACGCCTTGGACAGGCGTGCACGGGCCAATTGATCAACCATGAAGACTTCGCTGAACAGGGCCACCGAAAGGGGATCATCAGTCTCGGACATGGGCCGCATAAAGCGCTGCGGCGCGGCATGACGCAAGGGTAAACAGGTATACGGGGTCAGTCTGCCGCGAGCATTGGGTCAAGCTTTCCGTCACGCTCCAGCCCGGCGAGATCATCGTAGCCACCCACATGACGATCACCGATGAAGATTTGCGGCACGGTATGACGTCCACCGGCACGGCCCATCATCTCCTGGCGTTTGGCCGGATCAGCCGCGACATCGATTTCTGCGTAACTCAGACCTTTTTGCTGCAACAAGCGTTTGGCCGCGTGGCAAAATCCGCAAAGCGGAGAGGTGTAGATCTCAATATTTGGCATGGTAGCGCCCCAATTATCTCACAAGCTCGCAATCTAGGTATCCATACCTACCCGCGCCAAGGCCAGAACGGACACTTTTTCGGCACCGGCCGCATAGCACGCTTCGGTCGCTGCGGCGAATGTGGCACCGGAGGTCATCACATCGTCGATCAAAATGATGCGGCGTCCCTGCAAGACGACACTGCGTTTCGGGTCTGCAGCAATGGCATCGGTGACATTGCGGTAGCGTGCGTCGCGATCGCGCCCCTCTTGGCTGGGAGTGGCCCGAATACGGCGCAACGGCATCGGATCCCAGTCGAGCCCAGCATGGCGTGCAAAGGATTGGGCGAGCAGTGCGGCCTGGTTGAACCGCCGCTTGGCCAGGCGCGACCAGTGTAGCGGGATCGGTACAAGCAATGGATCATCGTCGATCAGGTCCACAGCCGCCCGCGCCAACCAAGGTCCCGCGGCGCGGGCAATATCGGCGCGATCACCGTGTTTCATCGCCAGCACCATGGATCGGCCGATGTTGCTGTAGCCCATCACGGCGCGCCCACGATCCCAAGGGCGGGGCGTTTGCGTGCATTCGTCGCAGATCAGCACCTCGCCGGGGCGATCAGACGTCTGGCCGGGCAATCCGGTGCCGCAAATATCGCAGGCAGACCCAAGGATAAACGGCGTTTCGGCCCAACAGGCGCCGCATATCGCGAAGGCGTCTTCCACCCGGGCGCCGCATTGCAGGCACTCCGGCGGAAAGACGGCTTGAAGGACGGTTTGCAATCCCACGATCGCCTCCTAAGTTTTGTCGGGTCACGCAACTGGAACCCAGCCCCGATGCGCCTCCCGTCTGAGACCCCGCAATTAACGGACCCAACAGCGCTGAGTGCACATCGGCGTAGAGCCGATATCGGGGCCGCGCGGTTCCTCCACGATGAGGCCATGAGTGAGCTTCATGAGAGGCTCATCGACGTTAACAGAAGGTTTACGTCACCCGCGATTGTGACAGCTTTTCCGAAAATCTGGCGCGAATTCCTGCCAGATGCGCGGATTGTGGCAAGCGGAGAGGTGCTGGACCTGGAAGCTGGCGCGCATGATTTAGTGATCCACGCCATGGCGCTGCATTGGGCGGATGATCCGATCGGACAGATCGTGCAATGCCAGCGCGCCCTGCGGCCGGACGGGCTGTTTTTGGGCGTCAGCTTTGGGGGAGAGACGCTGCATGAACTGCGCGCCGCCCTTGGGCAAGCCGAAACTCAGATCATGGGCGGACTCAGCCCCCGGGTGGCGCCGATGGCTGAAATCCGAGACATGGGCGGGCTATTGCAACGCGCTGGCCTGTCTCTTCCTGTGGCGGATTCCCTCCGGAAAACAGTGACCTACCGCAATGCCATCGCTTTGATTCATGACCTGCGCGCGATGGGTGAAACCAATGCTCTGATCGCGCGACATCGCGCCATTCCGCCCCGCGCGCTGTTCTTGGAAATGGCGGCGATTTACGCCGAGGCCTACCCGGCTGAAGAAAATCGCATCCAAGCGACGTTTGAGCTCGTATTCCTTACAGGTTGGTCACCCCATGAAAGCCAGCAAAAACCGCTGCGCCCCGGCGCCGCAACAACCCGTTTGGCCGATGCGCTGAAGGTGACCGAATACATCGCGCCCACGGGCGCTTCGTTTGACGAGACTGCCAATCCGGTCCATGACCGATCCGATGACAAAGGCCAATAGCCCGATGAATATGATGCAAGCCACACCACAGCACGCCCTGGCCCATGCGCCCGCCGACCACCCGAAGGTGAAAATGGGCAAGGTGGGCATTCTGCTGGCCAATCTCGGTACGCCTGACCATTATGACTACTGGTCGATGCGGCGCTACCTGAATGAATTTCTCAGCGATCGGCGGGTGATCGATTATAGCCCATGGATTTGGCAGCCTCTGTTGCAGTTGATCATCCTGTCCAAACGGCCTTTCAGCTCAGGCGCCGCGTATAAGTCGATATGGAATGAAGAAGCGGGGGAGAGCCCGCTAATGACAATCACCAAGGATCAAACCGCAAAGATGAAGGCCATGATGGCCAAGCGGTATGGCGATGATGTGATCGTCGATTTCTGTATGCGATACGGCAACCCGTCGACGAAGTCCAAGGTGGACGAGTTGGTTGCGCAGGGCTGTACCAAAATCCTCTTCTTCCCGCTCTATCCGCAATATGCGGGCGCTACCTCAGCGACCGCCTGTGATCAGTTTTTTCGGTCACTTGAGAACATCAAGTGGCAGCCCCAGGTCCGCACGGTCGAACCGTATTACGAGCATCCGCTTTACATTGATGCGCTCGCCAAGTCAGTCGAGCGTGCCTATGGCGCATTGGAACAGAAGCCCGACGTATTGGTCGCCAGCTATCATGGCGTGCCAAAGCGCTACTTGATGGAAGGCGACCCCTACCATTGTCAGTGCCAGAAAACCTCTCGCCTGTTGAAAGAACGGCTTGGCTGGGGCGATAGCGATATTGTCACCACCTTCCAAAGCCGCTTTGGGCCTGAGGAATGGCTACAGCCTTACACGGTGGAAGAGGTCGCGCGCCTCGCGGAGCAAGGCAAAAAACGTATCGCGGTCTGTGCACCCGCCTTTTCAGCCGATTGCATTGAAACGCTCGAAGAGATCAACGAAGAGATCAAAGAGAGCTTCGAGGAGGCAGGGGGGGAGAGTTTTACCTATATCCCGTGCCTGAACGACGACGACGCGCACATGACTGCGTTGGCGACCGTCGTGGAAGAGAACCTGCGCGGCTGGCTAAGCTAGGAAACACAACCTCCAACTCTAAAAAGCCGCGCCGAGTTTACCCGGGCGCGGCCTGTCCATGAGTGTGGTCTTATTGGGATTGTTAGGCGGAGGCCGGTACGCTTACCGGACGCCCGGTAAATAACTTGTCACCCACGCGAACGGTGATGAACCCGTTTGCGAGCCGGCCCACGAAGTATCCCTGAACGGATACGCAAGTCCCAATGACTACAGTTGCCAACATGGCGAAGCCCCCCGATGTGTCTCCCTGCGAATAAGCTCGCGCGAACGCGTTAAGAAATCACTAAGAAAATTACACGCAATTGAAAAAATGTTACGGAATCATGCGTGCTGTTGGATTTATGTCATAATTAAAGCCAGTCCCGCAGGATCGGAATTAGCGGAATGTCCGCCTCTGGCATCGGATAGTCGCGTAATTGAGACGCAGCGACCCATTTTAGGGACTGTCCCTCTTTAGATTGCGGGATGCCGTCCCACTTTCGGCAAGCAAAGAGTGGCATTAGCAAATGAAATGATTCGTAGCTGTGGCTGGCAAATGTCAGCGGTGCGAGGCAGCTTGACCAGGTATCAATGCCCAGTTCTTCCTGCAGCTCGCGGATCAAAGCATGCTCGGGCGTTTCACCCGGCTCGACCTTGCCGCCGGGAAACTCCCAAAGGCCTGCCATGCTCTTGCCCTTGGGCCGTTGCGCCAACAGCACGCGATTGTCTCGGTCGATCAACGCCACCGCGGAAACCAGCACCACCTTCACGTCATTCATGATCGGTAATCGGCGTTGATATCGACATAGCCATGGGTCAAATCGCAGGTCCAAACCGTTGCGCGGCCATTGCCCAAGCCCATATCGACATCCACCAACAGCTCTTGGCCTTTCATGTAGGCGGCGGCATCGGCCTCGACATAATCAGGGCTGATCCAACCATTCTCCGCCACGATCAGATCTCCGAAGCGGATGGTCAGCCGGTCCCGATCTGCCACGGCACCGGATTTACCCACTGCCATAACGATGCGCCCCCAATTGGGATCTTCACCTGCGATGGCGGTTTTAACCAAGGGCGAATTTGCGATGGACCGCGCCACCTTATCGGCATCGCGCGCGGATTTGGCACCTGTCACGCGGACTTCGACAAACTTGGTTGCACCCTCGCCGTCACGGACGATCTGATGGGCGAGATCCATCATCACACTCTGCAAAGCCTCCATGAACGCGCGGCCTTCTGCAGCGCGGCCTGAGGCAAGCGGCACATTCCCCGCCCGGCCTGTCGCCGCCATCAGCACCGTGTCCGAAGTCGATGTGTCGCTGTCCACGGTCACCGCATTGAAGCTGGTCTTCGTCGCCGCGCTCAACATCATTTGCAGCCCGTCCGGCGTGACAGCCGCGTCGGTGAAGATATAGCCCAGCATGGTCGCCATATCTGGCGCGATCATGCCGGAACCCTTGGCAAATCCCATGATCGTCACCGGCACGTCGCCTATCTCACAGGTCGCAACAGCGCCCTTTGCAAAAGTATCTGTTGTCATGATCGCCCGAGCGGCGGCCTCGGCGCCCGCTACATTCAACGCCTCGACCATATCCGGTAGCGCATCGGTAATCTTGCTGGCATCCAACGGCTCACCAATGACCCCGGTGGCAGAGGTAAAGACCCGTTCAACCGGCAGATCCAGCGCATCTGCGGTCGCCTGGGCAATCGCTTGAACATCGGTCACACCGCGCTGACCAGTAAACGTGTTGGCATTGCCGGAATTCACCACGATCGCAAACCCGTCGCCGGGATCATCCCCCAGACGCGAAAGCTTATCCTGACAATCCAGCACATTCGCCGACCGGGTGGCAGAGGTGGTGAAGACACCCGCCAGCGATGCGCCAGGCGCAATTTCAGCCAGCATCACATCCGCACGGTTCTTGTAGCGCACACCTACGGCTTGCGAGGCAAAGCGTACGCCATCGATCATCGGAAGATCAGGGAAGCCTTCCGGCGCCAGAGGCGACACGGCATAGGATGCTCCGCCCGTGGCCACAGCCACTTTGGTCGCCTTCTTGGCCTTCGCGGCTTTTTTCGAGGCTTTGCCCGGCTTTCCGGATTTCTCAGGCTTGATGGCCTTTTCGGTCTTTGCAGACTTTTCAGCCTTCACCGCTTTGGTAGGCTTGGCGGATTTCTCCGCCTTGCCCTTTTTCTTGGCTTTGCCCGTTTTTTTCGACGTTTCTTTTTCTTTGGCCAAAGCCCCCTCCTGAGCTTACGGCGCCGATTACTCGGCGATCAGGTCCAAATTGCGGATCAGAGTAGGGTCGATGTCAACCTCGGGCCGCTCAATCTCAGCCGCTTGGGTCAATTCTTCCAAACGTGTGTCCACCCGTTCGCGGCGCAGCGCCTCTTCCAACTCGGCCCGGACGTCGTCCAGCGTTGGCGCGGGCTGTTCACGCGCATCGTTCAGCAAGATGATGTGCCACCCGAATTGCGTTTGAACAGGGGAGGAGACCTCACCGACCTCAAGTGCGAAAACGGCTTCTTCGAATTCAGGAACCATCATGCCGGCCGTAAACCAACCTAGCGCCCCACCATTCGGTCCCGACGGGCCAGTAGAATGCTCAGCGGCCAACTCGGCAAATTCGGCGCCTTCACCCAGTTCCTCGATCAGGGCCAGGGCCTCTTCCTCGGTCTCGACCAGAATGTGGGCTGCGTTCAATTCCCGCTCGGGCTCAACAGAACCATATTGTTCGTCATAAGCCGCCTGCACCTCTTCTTCGGGCAGTTCGGTCAAGGCGACCTCATCCATATACATAGCGGCCAGGAAGGCGCGACGCTCGTTTTCCAGACCCAGTTCGACTTGACGGCTGATATCGTCATCGGCGGCATCGGCCAGAACCTGCTGCTGCACCAATTGTTCCAACATGCCGTCAAACAAAACCTGATCGGGGAGCTGCTGATATTCCGCGGGCAGCATTTGCAGCATCGCGACCACATGGCCCAACGTGATGTCTTCGCCATTCACAGTCGCCAAAACCGTTTCACCGCTGGCGTGACCGTCGGCATAAACCGGCGCCGCAAGGCAGGCCGCCATCGCGACGGAGGCAAAAAGCGTCTTCATAGGGAAATTCCTTTACCTGGGGCGACATCGCCTTTGAGGGCAGGGTCGCCTTACGTTGACTATCCTCGGGCCGCCCCTTATCTCGCATACGGGTTTCACGTCGGGGCCTTGGCCGTTGGCGAAAGATGTAGACCGCCGCGAAGGGCCGAACAACCCGGATACCCACACGAATTGGTCAGAGACGGCAGGCGCAGGCGACCGCGCCCGAAATGAGGTATTACGAATGCTCGGATTGGGAAGTATTGCGAAAAAGGTCTTTGGCTCGCCCAATGACCGCAAGGTGAAAGCCGCCCGCCCAATCATCGCCAAGATCAACGCATTGGAGCCGGATTTCGAAAAGCTGAGCGACACCGAGATTGTCGCCAAGACGGCAGAGTTCCGCAACCGCGCCCAGAACGGCGAAGCGTTGGACGATTTGTTGCCAGAAGCCTTTGCCAATTGCCGCGAAGCCGCCAAGCGTGCCTTGGGTTTGCGGGCCTTTGACGTGCAGTTGATCGGCGGGATGTTTCTGCATCAGGGAAATATCGCCGAGATGAAAACGGGCGAAGGCAAAACGCTGGTCGCGACATTCCCCGCCTATTTGAATGCCCTGACCGGTGAAGGTGTGCATGTGGTGACGGTGAACGACTACCTCGCCAAACGCGACAGCGAATGGATGGGCAAGGTCTTCACCGCGCTCGGAATGACCACCGGAGTGGTATATCCTCGCCAACCGGATGACGAAAAACGGCAAGCTTATGCCTGCGACGTCACCTATGCGACGAATAACGAGCTTGGGTTCGATTACCTGCGCGACAACATGCGCGGGTCCATCGCCGAAATGGCCCAGCGCGGCCACAACTTCGCGATTGTGGATGAGGTCGACTCGATCTTGATCGATGAGGCGCGGACGCCTTTGATCATTTCCGGCCCCACGCAAGATCGGTCGGAATTGTATATCACCATCGACAAGGTGATCCCCTCTATCGAAGACCATCACTTCACGCTGGATGAAAAGACGCGGCAGGCGACCTTCACCGATGAAGGCAACGATTTCCTGGAAGAGGTGCTGCATCGCGAAGAGATTTTGCCCGAAGGCCAGTCGCTCTACGATCCGGAGAGCACCACGATTGTGCACCACGTCACAAACGCTCTGCGGGCACACAAGGTGTTCAACAAGGATAAAGAATACATCGTCCGCGATGGCGAGGTTGTGCTGGTCGATGAGTTTACCGGGCGTATGATGCCCGGGCGGCGTCTGTCCGAAGGTCTGCACCAGGCCATCGAGGCCAAGGAAGGCTGCAAGATCCAGCCCGAAAACGTGACGCTCGCCTCGGTCACCTTCCAAAACTACTTCCGGCTTTACAATAAATTGGGCGGCATGACCGGGACCGCCGCCACCGAGGCCGAGGAATTCGCGTCGATCTACGGTCTTGGCGTGGTCGAGATCCCGACCAATCGCGAAATCGCCCGGATCGATGAAGATGACGCCGTCTACCGCACCGCGCGGGAGAAATATGAAGCCATCGTCGAGGCGATTGCCGATGCACATAAGCGCGGCCAACCAGTTCTGGTCGGCACGACCTCGATCGAAAAGTCCGAGATGCTGGGTGATATGTTGAAGAAGGCCGGGCTGCCCTTCAACATCCTGAACGCCCGCCAACACGAACAAGAAGCGCAGATTGTCGCCGATGCGGGCAAGCTGGGCGCCGTGACCATCGCGACGAACATGGCCGGGCGCGGCACCGACATCAAACTTGGCGGCAACGTCGAGTTCAAGATCATGGAAGCCATCGCCGCCGATCCCGATGGGGACCCCGAGGCGATCCGCGAACGGATTGAGTCTGAACATGAGGCCGATGAACAGGCTGTTAAGGATGCAGGCGGACTCTATGTTCTGGCGACCGAACGCCACGAAAGTCGACGGATCGACAACCAGCTGCGCGGTCGCTCGGGCCGTCAGGGGGATCCCGGCAAATCCAGCTTCTTCCTCAGCCTCGAAGACGACCTGATGCGGATCTTCGGATCGGACCGGCTCGACAAGATGTTGAATACGCTGGGCATGCAGGAAGGCGAGGCCATCGTGCACCCTTGGGTGAACAAATCACTCGAACGCGCACAGGCCAAGGTCGAAGGACGCAACTTCGATATCCGTAAGCAGCTTTTGAAGTTCGACGATGTGATGAACGATCAGCGGAAGGTCGTGTTCGGACAGCGGCGTGACATCATGGGCGCCGAAGATATCGCCGAAGTGGCGCGCGATATGCGCCACCAGGTCATCGAGGATATGATCGACGCCCATATGCCGCCGAATTCCTATGCGGACCAGTGGGATGTCGAGGCGTTGAAGACAGACGCCCAAAAGATGCTGGGCATTGACCTGCCGATTGAGACATGGGCCGATGAAGACGGCGTTGACCAAGAGGTTGCGCAAGAGCGTCTGGAACGGGCGAGCGACGAATACATGGCCTCGAAAGCCGCGCAATTCGGGCCTGAGCAGATGCGCAACATTGAAAAGCAGCTTCTGCTTCAGACCATCGACCAGAAATGGCAGGAACATCTTCTGACCCTGGACCATCTGCGATCCGTCGTCGGTTTCCGCGGATATGCCCAGCGCGATCCACTGAACGAATACAAGACCGAAGCCTTCCAATTGTTCGAAGGAATGCTGGACGGGTTGCGGGCCGACGTGACGGAGAAGCTGAACCGCATCCAGCCGCTGACGCCAGAACAACAGGAACAATTGGTGCGCCAATTACAGCAACAGCAAGCTGCCGTGGCCGCGCAAGGACAACCTGCGAACCCGGCGGCTGGTGAGCCTGCGGGCGCACCGGCCGATGGATTTATCGAAGACGATCCAACGACCTGGGGCAACCCCGGCCGCAATGATTCGTGCCCATGCGGATCTGGCAAGAAGTTCAAGCATTGCCACGGGCGCTTGACCTGATCCCGGGCACTATTTTGGTACTGACGCAGCGTTAATCGGACGTTTATCCGCCAAAAGCCCCTGATTGTCTTAAATCCGGGCACATTCCCGCCCCATTTCCAGCGGAAGTTCGCCGGTATGAGATTGGGGAGTGTCTGTTATGACGCTGAATTCACTGGTGATCCGTATCATGGCATGCGGCACTGCAATTGCATCCGGGATGCTATACGCCGCCGAAGCGGGGTTGATTGAGGGCTGGGAACCCCCTGATCGACAGGCCGATATCGGTGAGGTTCGGGACCTGACCTTTTCGTCCGGATCCAGTCCCAACCCCACCAATGTTTTCGTCTTGCCGATTATCAGCGCCTCATCCGGTATAAATCTACCACGATCAATACGGCCCGTAGCCCCCGCGGCCCAAGTCGTTCCGGCAAGCTTCGAGCCCGCGCAGGGGCCGCAACCCACAACCGACGAGATTGATCGCAGCGCCTACGGGCTACCTTGCGAGGTTGCGCTGACGGCCCGCGCACAACCCGCGGCGATGGTCGCATTGGATATCATGGCACCATGCCGTGGCGACCAGAGCGTCACGATCAGCCATGCGGGTCTGCGCCTGACGGGCACAACCGATGCGCTGGGTCTGCTGACGCTGGACATGCCCGCTTTCCAGCACCCTGCATATTTCACCATTACATTCGGCGCGGACGGGCCGGAGCAAACGGCGTTGATCGATGTGCCGGATCTGGCCGAGTTTGATCGGATTGGGTTGTCTTGGCACGGCCAAGCGGGACTTGAATTACATGCGATGGAGTTTGGGGCAGCCTTTGGCGAGGTTGGACATGTCTGGCCGAGCGCGCCCTCGCAGGCCGAAATGGCTATCGCAGGCGTGGGCGGGTTTTTGTCCGTGATCGACACCGGCAGTAGCTATGCGCAGATCTATACCGTACCCCGCGCGCGTCTCATGGATGGCGACATTGTCGAAATGTTGGTCGATATTCCGATCACCGAGACGAATTGCGCTGCACCGATCCTGGCGCGCGCTCTCCGCAGCGAAGCCGCTGGTCCCGTGGACGTGACAGAATTATCGATGACGATGCCCGGTTGTGAGACGGTCGGTGACGTTCTGGTCTTGCAAAACATTCTGGCGGACCTGAGACTCGCATCCAACAACTGACGTCTCATCCTCCGGGAACGACCCATGGACTTTCGGATTGGGGCGGCCATCGGTGCCGCCCTTTTTGCATGGCAAGCAGCAGGTCCTGGATTGGCGCAGGATGTCGAATTGCGATCACTGGACGGCTCGGTCGAGTTGGAAGGCGATTTGCTGTCCTATGATGGAGCGTTTTATCGGCTTGAGACGATTTACGGCCCGCTGACGGTATCGGCTGAAAATGTCTCCTGCCTGGGGCCTGGCTGCCCCGATCTGGCGACCTTTGTGACGGAAGCACGCATTGCCGGGGCCGCGACCGTTGCAGAAGGATTGATCCCCGCGTTGCTTGCCGCCTTTGCCGATAGTCGCGGCATGACACTGGATGTCGATGGCGCGGCATATACGTTGCGCCGCCCAAACGGATCGCCCGCCGCGCGCTTTACGGTGCTGCCCGGAACAACCGACGACGGGTTGCTGGCGTTGTTGAATGATGAGGCCGATGTGGCGCTGGCCCGGCGCGAACCGACGCCGGGTGAAAGCCGCGCGGCAGAACTGCTCAGCCCGGATGATCCGCCACTCGACGATCGGGTACGTGTGCTAGCGCTCGACGCTTTGGTGCCAATTGTCTCGCCCGAAAACCCTATCGATGGGGTATCCTTGCCGGATCTGGCGCGCCTGTTTTCGGGTGAGTTGCGCAATTGGCAAGACCTTGGCGGGCCAGATGCGCCGATTGCGCTGCATCTGCTGTCACCTGGCCTCGGTCTGTCGCAAGACTTCACAGCCCGCGTTCTGCAGCCCTCCAGTGCAGTACTTAGCGACAGTGTCGCGCGCCATGACAGCGCGGCATCCCTGGCTGCAGCGGTCACCGGTGACGCCTATGCCATCGGTGTAACCACCCGCGCCGGGATCGGCGGCGCCCGGGCAGTGCCGTTGGTCGGCACATGTGGCTTTCCGCAAAGCGCCACGGCAGATGCGGTCAAGGCCGAGGATTACCCGCTGACGGCGCCAGTTCTGATGTATCTGGCCCCGCAGCGCCTTCCACTTCTGGTGCGAGAGTTCCTCGCCTTTACCGATACCGAAGAGGCCGAGCGGCAGGTTCGCTTGGCCGGTTTTGTAGATCAGACACTAACCCGCACACCCGTCGCGTTGCAGGGCGAGCGATTGGCCAATGCAATCCGTGCAGGCGGCGAAGATGTCGAGCTTGAAGATCTGCAGGACATGATTGAGGTATTGGGTCAGGCCGAGCGTTTGTCGACCACATTTCGCTTCACTGCGGGCGGCGCCGAATTGGACGTGCAATCGCGCAGTTCTGCGCTGCGACTCGCCGCGGCGGTAGAACGCGGCGCCTTTGATGGGAGACGGCTGATCTTCGCAGGTTTTTCGGACGGAATGGGCCCGTCGGCGGTGAACACACGATTGTCCTTGCGGCGGGCAGAAGCGGTGCGCGACGCAGTGTTTGCGGCGATGGACGCCGCCGCGCCCGACCGGGTGGAAATGGAAACACATGGCTTCGGGGAGGTGATGCCAATGGCTTGTGACGACACCGATTGGGGTCGCGCGGTGAACCGGCGCGTGGAAGTTTGGCTGGACTAGCCGCAAGACCAGCCCGGTGTTTCGCCCACTAACGCGGTCGACCTGGCGAGGGTGTTACCCCTCGCGCTTCCCCTTCATCATATCGCTGCAGGGTAGGGTTCAAAACTCACCGACTAGAGATAGCCCTCGGACCGAAAACTCAACTCGCGGGCTTTCCCAATGACGAGATGATCGTGGATCGTGATCCCCAGCGCCTCGGCGGCATCCCGGATCGCAAAGGTCATCTCGATATCCGATTGGCTGGGTGTCGGATCACCCGAGGGGTGGTTGTGCACCAGGATCAGCGCCGAGGCGTTCAACTCCAAAGCGCGTTTCACAACTTCGCGCGGGTAGACGGGCACATGATCAACCGTGCCATCGGCCTGCGCCTCATCGGCGATCAGCACGTTCTTTCGGTCCAGATAGAGAACCCGGAATTGCTCCAGATCCCGATGCGCCATGGCCGTCTGGCAATACTCCAGCAACGCGTCCCATGAGCTTAGAATAGGTCGCTTCATCACCTTGGCGCGGGCCATCCTATGACCGACAGCCTCCATCAACTTGAGCTGAAACACGACCTTGTCACCGACGCCTTCCACATCTTTCAAGCGCGCGGCGGGCGCGGCGAGAACATGATTTATATCTCCGAATTGCGCCAACAGCCGCTTGGCAAGGGGCTTGGTATCGCCGCGCAGGATCGCGCCATAGAGCACCATTTCCAGCAACTCATAATCGGGCACAGCATCGGCACCCCCATCGGTAAACCTTTGGCGCAGCCGGTCGCGATGTTTGTGACGATGCGCCTCCGCGCCTTTCGATGGACCGGCGGCCTTCTGAGCCGGAACGGCCCGCACGAACCGCGGAGAGACTTCTTCGAACGAAAAGGCAGGCTGGTCAGACATGGCCTGCAGCCTGCCGCGAAATGGTTAACAGACGGTTAGCCCATCAGCTCCAAGTCGGATGGAATTTGTTGCCGGGCGAAGGGGTAAAGACCTCGCACCCATCTGATGTGACACCTATCGAGTGCTCAAACTGCGCCGATAGGCTCTTGTCGCGGGTCACAGCCGTCCAATCATCCGACAGGACCTTGGTTTCAGGACGTCCTAGATTCACCATCGGTTCAATGGTGAAGAACATGCCTTCCTCCAGAACAGGACCTGTCCCAGGGCGCCCGTAATGCAGCACATTGGGCGGCGCGTGGAACACCTGCCCCAGTCCATGACCACAAAAATCGCGCACGACGCTCATCCGATGCCCTTCGACATAGGATTGGATCGCAGCCCCGATATCGCCAAACGTGTTGCCGGGCTTTACGGCCTCGATCCCTTTGAACAGGGCATCATGGGTCACCTGCACCAAACGCTCGGCTTTCCGCGACAACGTGCCGGCGGCATACATCCGCGACGTATCGCCAAACCAGCCATCCACGATGACGGTGACATCGATGTTCAGGATATCGCCGTCCTTCAGCTTTTTCTCGCCGGGGATACCGTGACAAACCACGTGATTGACCGAAATGCAGGAGGCGTGGCGATAGCCGCGGTAACCAATCGTGGCCGACGTCGCCCCGGCCTCATTCACCCAAGCCTCGATCTGCGCATCCAAGGCACCGGTGGTCGCGCCCGGGACAACCATCGGCGCAATCCGGTCCAGAATCTCAGCCGCAAGCGCCCCCGCGCTGCGCATCCCGGCGAAGTCATCTTGGCTATGAATGCGAATGCCGTCTTTGGTGAGGCGGCCCTTGAAATCGTCCACGTGGGATCTCCGCTGAAAACACGAATAATCTAGGCCTTTCGGTCCGGAATTGCCAGTGACGGCGCTGTGACACAACTAGCGGTTAGCTTGTGGGGATGGATCCACCGGCAGCGGACCGGATAGCACAATCCCCTCAGGGGTGATCTCCGTGCCGTGACACAGGATTTCGACACCTGCCGCACGCGCGATATCAAAGGCTTGCGCATAGGCTGGGTCCAGGTCGGGCGCCAATCGGAACCGCGCACAATCGGTGCGCTGCACAACATATAACATCACAGCGAGACCACCTTGCTGGGCAATGGCCGTTAGCTCCCGGAGATGTTTGGCGCCACGTTCGGTCACGCAATCGGGAAACTCCGCCCAATCCGCGTCGCGGCGCAGATGGCAATTCTTGACCTCGACATAGGCATCGGGTCGACCCGGCTCAGATAGCAGAAAGTCGATGCGGCTCTTCTCACTGCCATAGCGCTGTTCCGGCCTGATGATCCCATAACCGTCCAGCGCCTCAATCTGTTGTTCGGCCAAAGCGTCCTTCACCAACCGGTTCGGAAGGCCCGCATCGATCCCCGCGAAATGCCCGTCAGGCAACTCCACCAGCCGCCAGCCATATTTCAGTTTCTTTTTCGGGTCGTCGTTCGGCAGCAGCCAAATCCGCGCGTTTTCGTCCCTAAGCCCCATCATAGAGCCTGGATTGGGGCAATGAGCGGTGATCTCTTGCCCATCGTCCAGCACGCAATCGGCAAGGAAGCGTTTGTAGCGGCGGATCAGACGAGCGGGCACAAGGGGGGATGGAAAGCGCATGGGTGTCGACCTATACCCTTTCAAGTTGACGTCCAAGGAGCGACCTATGCCGACACCCACAGCCGCCATGCTTGTCATCGGGGATGAGATCCTGTCGGGCCGCACACGGGACAGCAACATGAACCACTTGGCCAAGGCGCTGACGGATCATGGCATTGCGCTGTGCGAGGCGCGGATGATCAGCGATGATCACGATGTAATTGTGCGGCAGGTGCGCGAGCTGTCGGGCAGCTACGATAACCTGTTCACCAGCGGCGGCATCGGCCCGACCCATGATGACATCACCGCCGAAGCCGTGGCCGAGGCGATGGGCGCCCAATGCGGCATTCGCGACGATGCGCGCACGATCCTGCAAGCCCATTATGACCGATCGGGTCAGGACTTGAACGAGGCGCGCCTGCGCATGGCGCGTATTCCCGACGGCGCAACACTGATCGACAACCCAATCTCGGCCGCGCCGGGTTTCATCTTGGGCAATGTCCATGTGATGGCCGGTGTTCCCCGCATTTTCGAGGCAATGTTAGCCAGCGTGGTACCTGCCTTGACGGGCGGCGCGCCAATGATCTCTCGTTCACTGCGCGTGGAGCGCGGCGAAGGCGATATTGCGGGGCCGTTGGGGGAGTTGGCCGCAGCGCATCCCGATGTGTCCATCGGCTCTTATCCGTTCCACCAAAACGGAATCCACGGATCAAATGTCGTGGTCCGGTCTCAGGACGGAAATGCTGTCGACACCGTCATGGGCGCACTTCAAACGCATTTCCCTGAGGCAACATGAAAATCGACGAGCTGATCCCTGTGATCGATGCGACATGGCCTGCGACCGAAACGCATGAGATCGGCGGCTTCGCCGTAAAGCGCCCCGATCCAGGCGGCAACCGGGTCAGTGCCACGCGACTGCGTGACCCCCTGGGTGAGGGATTCAAAATGTCGGATTTGGACCAAGCCGAAACGATGATGCGGCAACAGGACCGTGCCCCTCTTTTCATGGTGACCGACACCCAGACGGCGTTGAACGATGCGCTCGAGGCCCGTGGATATAACGCTCGCGATCACACAAACGCGCTTGTTATCCGATCTGCGGATATCGCAGCGGTGCCTCCGCCTGTAACCGCATTCGATATTTGGCCACCGCTCGCCATCCAGACAGAGATTTGGGAGGCTGGTGGCGTTGATCTTGCCCGGCGCACCATTATGGACCGCGCCCTATGTCCCAAGACCTCGATTTTCGGGCGGATCAATGATCAGCCCGCCGGAAGCGCCTACCTGGGCATCCACAACGACATCGCGATGCTGCACGCACTTGAGGTTGTTGCCCCGTGCCGTCGCATGGGCCTGGCCGCACATATGATGCGCAAAGCCGCCGATTGGGCGGTTCAGAGCGGCGCAACTTGGCTGTGTGTCCTGGTGACGCAACAAAATAAGGGGGCACAACGGCTTTATTCTTCCTTGGGAATGAAACCTGTGGGAACCTATCATTATCGTGAGCAACAAGAGGCGGCATAGCCTGGTGACATCCATCGGCCACAGGATCCCCTGTCGCACAGCTATCCTGTGCGTGACCTTCTATGGGCTCTTAAGCCCTGTGGTTGCGCTGGAATTGGATTTCGCCGAAGGCGCCTCTCTCGTTCTGAACACTCAGGCCACCGACAGTGCCCATCCGATTGCGACCGACCGTTTTGTGGATGGTGCCGTACCCACACGCCTGGCCGAAGGCGCGGTACGCGAGTTCGTCTGGCACACAAGCGGTGCGTCGACCAACGCCGCCAGTCTCGCCGAGAATCTGCGGCAGCAATTGATCGATCAAGGCTACGAGATTGCGTTTTCATGTAATGCGATCAATTGCGGCGGCTTTGACTTTCGCCATGCTTTGCCCGTCGGAAACGCGCCTGAAATGCATGTCGATCTTGGTAATTTCTTCTATCTGGCGGGCACGCGCGACGGCGAGGACGGCCCAGAAGACGTTGCATTGATGGTCAGTCAAGGCGGCAGCACTGGCTTTGTGCATATGGCCCTGGTGCAACCCAACACAGGGGGCGATGCTCCACCGACAATACATTCGACCCGCACGCCTGATGCCGCCCCGGACATTGAGCTGACGCTGACACCCGCTGGCGACGGGAACGTTATCAGTCGGTTGGTCGAAGATGGGGCCGCGCCCTTGGATGATTTGCAGTTTGGGACGGGCGCGTCCACGCTCAGCGGGCGGGCCTATGGCTCGCTAACGGCGCTGGCAGAATTTCTGGCCGAGGATCCCGAGCGGCGTGTGGTTTTGGTTGGCCATACCGATTTCACGGGCTCGCTAAACGCCAATATCGCCGTCTCTGAAGCGCGCGCCGCGGCAGTGCGCGACTATCTGACGGGCAGTCTCGGTGTAAATCCCGCCCAAATTCGCGCTGAAGGGATCGGCTTCTTGTCGCCACGGGCCAACAACACAACCGAAGCTGGGCGCGAGACCAATCGCCGGGTCGAAGTGGTGCTGGAAGATCCTGGTCAAAACACTCGATGAGTCAAAAAACCCCGGGGGATGGCAGCCATCTTCCCGGGGTGAGTTGAGCCTAGGTCACAATAGGACAATAGACCTAAGGCAGGGCAGACAGGTACTGCAGCGTCTCACCAATCGGTGGGACCTTTATCGCGAAAGTTTTCAACGAGATAGTCGATGAAGGCGCGCACCTTGGGCTGGATGTAGCGGCCCGGCGGATAGACCGCATAAACGCCTTGGGTTTCGACGGGCAGGTCGGGCATGGCGTCTTCCAACAGGCCAGCGCGCATCGGATCGGCGTAGAGGAAGCTGGGCAAATAGGCGATACCCAGACCGCCAATCGCTGCGTTCAACAGGCTTTGGCCATCGTTCACCGTCAGCCAACCGGCGGTGCGCACTTGTCGCTGCTCGCCCGATGGCGCGGTTAGTTTCCAGACATTGCCCGAAGACGAGTTCGAGTAGTGCAAAAGCTTATGTTCGTTCAAATCGTCGATGCGCAAAGGGCGACCGTATTCCTTGAAATAGGATGGCGCCGCAATCATCCGACGCTGCGTTTCACAAATCTTGCGCGCCATAAGTGAGCTGTCTTCCAACTCACCGACGCGAATGGCCATATCAAAGCCTTCCGAGATCAGCTCAACATACCGATTGTTCAAAACCATATTGACGGTGATGTCGGGATAACTCTTCAGAAACTCGCCCAGAATTGGTGAGACATGATTGACGCCGAAATCCGTCGCAATCGAAACGCGTAGTGTTCCGGACGGTGCCGATTGCATGGCCGTCACGAGGGCATCGGCCTCACCCGCATCGTTCAACACGCGCCGGGCACGGTCATAATAGGCCAGGCCGATCTCGGTTGGGCTAACGCGGCGCGTGGTGCGGTTTAACAACCGGGCGCCCAAACGCGCCTCGAGCGACGATACATGTTTAGACACGGCGGACTTGGAAATCCCCATCTTCTTGGCGGCATCTGTAAATCCGCCCTGGTCCACAACTGTGGCGAAGGCTTCCATTTCCGTCAGGCGATCCATGCGCACTTACCTCTTACAACGTGATGTACCTTGTCGCCGTCAATTGGGGCGCAATTGGGGGCGCGCGCGGGCCAAAGCAGGATTATTCCGCGGATCGTTCAAGGCATGGCAACTGTTGTTAATCCATTCTTAATGGTTGAGGCGAAAGCGGGGCGATTGTGCAAGGGCGATCCGGCGTGAAATCTGCTGATTCCTGGGGATATTTGGCTGTTTTGTTGCAGCGGCGCGCGCCGAAAAACGGTTACCCGGGAAAAGGAAACCGCTTACGGTCTTGGGGTGGTTTTCCAAGCTATTCCAAGCACACCTTGCCATGTGCGGGGCAAAATGTGCGGCGGATGGGTCGCGTCTGTGCTCCGATATTCCATATGGGGCTGGTGTCGCAGCCCGCAGCAGGGATACTTAACGCAGATACAGAGCAGGTTTCGCGAGATAAGGCGTGGCAAAGCGCAAGCGGAAAACACCGAAGCAAGAGCCGCGGATGCGGCGATGGGCGCGCAAGATCCGGCGATGGCTTTGGCGTGCGCTGTTCGGCGCAACGGCGTTGGTGCTGGTCTGGATCGCCGCCTATGCCGTACTGCCCGTGCCGACGACGCCCTACATCCTCAGCGAACGGGCGCGCCTGGGCTCGGTTGAACGGGATTGGGCACCGATGGATGAAATTTCGATCCACCTTGCGCGCGCGGCGGTCGCAGCGGAGGACGCAAACTTTTGCCGTCACTGGGGTTTCGATATGACCGCCATTCGCGATGCCATCGCGCAGGGTGCGGCGCGGGGCGGATCCACGATCAGCCAGCAAACCGTGAAAAACGCTTTCCTTTGGCACGGACGATCCTGGCTGCGGAAAGCGCTTGAAGCCACACTTACTCCGGTGGTTGAGCTGATCTGGCCAAAGCGCCGTGTTCTTGAAGTCTATCTGAACGTCGCCGAATTCGCGCCTGGTGTGTTCGGTGCCGAGGCTGCCGCACGCCACCACTTTGGCATCAGTGCCGCAGATCTCAATCCACGACAGGCCGCCCTGCTGGCCGCTGTCCTGCCCAACCCGCAACAACGCAATGCCAGCGCGCCGTCCAATGCGGTGTCCGCACGGGCGCGCGCGATCGCTGACGGCGCGGCAACGATTCGCGCTGATGGGCGGGATGTTTGCTTTGCGAATTGATTTTTCGTCCATCGCCTTGCAAAGACAACATGCACTGACGCGAGCCACCCAATGACCCGATTGTATCACTTCGCCCTGTCTCCATTCTGCCGGAAAGTCCGATTGGTCTTGGCCGAGAAGCGGATCGAGGTTGAGTTGGTGGATGAAACATATTGGGAACCGTCGACCGAGTTCTTGCGCCGGAACCCTGCGGGCAAGGTGCCCATCCTGAAGATCGACGGGCTGACGCTGTGCGATTCCACGGCAATTTGCGAATACTTGGAAGAGACGGTGCGCGAGCCGGCACTGATGCCCAGCGATCCTACATCGCGAGCCGAAGTTCGACGCCTGGTCGCCTGGTTCGACGATAAGTTCCACAGCGAAGTCACCGTGAACTTGGTCCATGAACGCGTACACAAAAAGCTGATGCGCGCGGGTTACCCTGATGGCCGCGCCATCAAGAACGGCGCACAAAACATCAAGTTCCACCTGCGCTACATGGATTGGCTGCTGGATCATCGCCGATGGCTGGCGGGGGATGCCATGACGATGGCCGATTTCGCTGCGGCCGCGCAGCTCAGCTGCCTCGACTATATCTCGGACGTGGATTGGAGCCTGAGCCAGCCGGTGAAGGATTGGTATGCCACGGTGAAATCCCGGCCCGCCTTCCGGTCAATCCTCGCCGACCAGGTCTTTGGCTTCCCGCAGCCGCCCCATTACGCGAATCTCGACTTTTGAGCGCCCTGCGCACCGCGCTTGAGGCTGAAGCCCGACAAGCCGGGTTTGCGAAGATCGGAATTTGCCGCCCCAATGCCGCGCCGGATTTGGCAACTCACCTAAGCGAGTTCGTGGAGGCTGGATATCACGGCCAGATGGGGTGGATGGCAGAGCGCATGCATTGGCGCGGCGATCCGCAAACCCTTTGGCCTGAGGCGCGGTCCATCATCATGCTGGCCGAACCCTACACGCCCGAAGATGACCCGCTGGACGCGCTGGCCCGCCGCAATCACGCGACGATCAGCGTGTATGCGCAAAACAAGGATTATCACGACCTGGTCAAAAAGCGGCTGAAACGGGTGGGGCGTTGGTTGCTTGATCAAGTACCGGGCGAACAGATCAAAGTCTTCGTCGACACGGCACCGGTGATGGAAAAACCCTTGGCCCAAGCCGCCGGTCTGGGGTGGCAGGGTAAGCACACCAACCTTCTGGCGCGCGATTTAGGCAATTGGTTCTTCTTGGGCGCGATCTTCACAACAATCGAATTACCGGATGACGCGCCAGAAGCAGAACATTGCGGCAGTTGCACCGCCTGTTTGGACATTTGCCCAACCGATGCCTTTCCCGCACCGTTCAAGCTGGATGCAAGACGCTGTATTTCTTACCTGACCATTGAGCATAAAGGTCCTATAGATCTTGAGTTGCGGGCCAAGATGGGCAACCGGATCTATGGCTGCGATGATTGCCTGGCGATCTGCCCCTGGAACAAATTCGCTCAAGCCTCCCGAGATATTCGCTATGCACCCAGGCTCGAATTGCAATCGCCTGCCTTGGCGGATCTGGCCAAACTGGACGATCTAGGGTTTCGGGCAATGTTCTCAGGATCTCCGATCAAACGGATCGGACGGGACCGATTTGTGCGGAACGTGCTTTACGCCATCGGGAATTCCGGGAACCCTGGGCTGATCCCAGCGGCGCAAGATCTGGTTGACGACCCAGATCCCGCCGTAGCAGATGCGGCTCGTTGGGCCGTGGAAAGGTTGCAATGAAGCTGTTGATCTTCGGCTATGGATTCTCTGCGAAGGCGCTGGTCCGCACCTTGGAGCCCAAGCAGGTAGAGTCCATTGTCGTAACGACCCGCAGTACCGAAAAGCTGCAATCTCTGGCGGGCACAGAGGTGACTCCGTGCCTGTTTCCCGGTTCGGATATGCGCGACGAGATCGCCCAAGCGACGCATGTTTTGATCTCCGCGGGGCCAGAGGATGGGCGCGACCCGGTTCTGGCGGAGTTAAGCGATACCTTCGCGGATGCAGTCCATTTGGAATGGGTCGGTTACCTCAGCACAACGGGCGTTTACGGCGACCATGGCGGCGATTGGGTGACCGAAGATACCGCCCTCACACCGTCAACCGAACGTGGACAAGCGCGCGTCGATGCCGAAACCAAATGGATGGACCTCTATCGTGACAGCGGTTTGCCGGTACATCTGTTCCGCCTGGCCGGAATCTATGGCCCCGGGCGCGGACCCTTTGCAAAGGTGCGCAAGGGGACTGCGCGGCGAATTATCAAGGAGGGCCAGGTTTTCAGCCGTATCCATGTGGATGACATCGCGCAGGTACTGCTCGCCTCGATGGATCGGCCTAATCCGGGTGCGGCCTACAATGTCTGCGATGATGATCCCGCCCCGCCGCAAGACGTCATCGCCCATGCCGCTGAACTGCTGGGTTTGCCTATCCCGCCGGGCATTCCCATCGCCGAGGCTGAGATGAGCCCGATGGCGCGCAGCTTCTATGCCGAATCGAAGCGGGTTGATAACACGCGGATCAAGTCCGAGCTGGGCGTGACGCTGCGCTACGCCAACTATCGCGAAGGTTTGGCACAGCTACTGGCGATCGAACGCAAATTGGCCGATGATGCCGCAAAACCATAAATCGAGCAGTTCACATCATGCGCTTTATCCTGATCGCCCTTCTCACCGTGTTGGCCCTGACCGGCTGTTCGCGGTTCGTCGACTACAACGGTCCTGAAGTCACACGGATTGTCGTCCACAAATCCGAACGTCAGATGGTTTTATACCATTACGATCAACTGCTTGAGACCTATGAGATCGAGTTGGGCTTCGCACCGACCGGCCACAAGAACGAAGAAGGTGACGGACGCACCCCCGAAGGCGAATACATTATTGATCGCCGTAACCCGAACAGCGAATGGTATCTGTCCATCGGCATCAACTACCCCAATGCCGAGGATATCGCCCGCGCCGAGGAGGCTGGCGTTGATCCGGGAGGTGATATTTTCATCCACGGGACCCCAAGGCCCTTCCGTCGGATTGAGGATTGGACGGTCGGATGTATCGCAGTCACCAATGCAGAAATGCGCCAGATCTACGCAATGGTCGAGATCGGGACGCCGATTTCGATTTATCCCTGATCACCTCGAAAGACCGACCGCGGCACTGATTCTATCGCTGCGGGCAACGCTATTTCGACATAAATTTGCGTGGTTTTGGTAAGGATTTAACCATCTTTCTGCCACGACCCGCGGCCGGAACAGCGAAGGTCACGAGAAGTGTTGCTTATTTGACGCCACTCGCTGTTTCCTCTGGGGTGCGCAATTTCCGAGCCATTGCAATCAGCGGACAACGCAGGTTACACAACATCACGAGGTACAGTCTTGGGTGCCCCAACCTGCGCATTGTGCGTGAAAGGGGCGTATCTTGGAGGATATTATGAAGAAACTTGCTCTCGCTGCTGCACTGTCGGTTGTCGCCACTGGCGCATTTGCCGGCGGCTACGTTGAGCCGGTCATCGAACCGGTTGTCATCGTGGAAGAAACAAGCAGCTCGGCAGGCGGCATCCTGGTGCCCGCCATCGCCGTGCTTCTGCTGGTTCTGGCACTGCATCACGATTGATCCTCGGATCAATTGACGACATTGAATTGGCGCTGCCTTCGGGTGGCGCCTTTTCTTTTGTAAGATTGGGTTGAGATCAGGCGCCTAGCTTAAGCCAGCCTCAGCCGCAATTTGCTTGCGCGATTTCCGCGCCCGCTCCGTCGCCGATTTCAACTGACCGCAGGCCGCCATGATATCTTCGCCGCGCGGGGTTCGAATGGGGGAGGCATAGCCCGCCTTATAGATGATATCGGCGAATGTCTCGATCCGGTCCCAATCCGACCGCTCGTAGGGCGCGCCGGGCCATTCGTTAAACGGGATAAGGTTAATCTTCGCCGGAATCCCCTGGATCAGCTTCACGAGACGGCACGCGTCCTCATCACTGTCATTCACATCCTTCAGCATCACATATTCAAACGTGATCCGCTCGGAATTCGATGCTTTGGGATAAGCACGCAGGGCGTCCAGCAATTCGGTAATCGGCCAGCGCTTGTTGATCGGCACCAGCTTGTCCCGCACCTCATCGGTTGTGGCATGGAACGAGACCGCGAGCATGCATCCGATCTCTTCCGCAGTTTTGGCGATCTCGGGCACCACACCACTGGTCGACAACGTGATCCGGCGGCGCGACAGGGAAATCCCCTCGCCATCCATCGCGATCTTCATCGCGTCGCGCACATTGTCGAAATTATACAGCGGCTCCCCCATGCCCATCAGCACGATATTCGACACAAGTCGGGGCTTTTCACCCATCCCTTCGCCGGAACGCACCCAATCGTCGAGATCATCGCGGGCCAGCATGACCTGGCCAATGATCTCACCGGCCGTCAAATTGCGCACCAGCTTTTGCGTGCCGGTATGGCAAAACGAACAGGTCAGCGTGCAGCCGACTTGGCTGGAAATGCAGAGCGTGCCTCGGTCGGTTTCAGGGATATAGACCACCTCAACCTCATGGCCGCCCGCGATCCGAACCAGATATTTCCGCGTGCCATCGGCGCTGACCTGTTTGCTGACCACTTCGGGCAGATCGGCCACAAACGTGGCCTTCAGCATCGCGCGATAGTCTTTCGACAGGTTCGTCATCGCATCGAAATCGCGAATGCCCTTGTGGTACAGCCATTGCCAGATCTGGCCGGTGCGCATCTTAGCCTGCTTCTCTGGTGTCCCAGCGGCGATCAAGGCGTCCCGCAAAGCAGGGCGCGTCAGACCGATCAGATTGACCGGCCCGTCGGGCAGTTTGCGTTTGATCGTGGCGACGTCTTGCGTAATCGGCGCGGAGGCGGTCATGGCGGCAATCCTAAAGGGGCTGCCGTCACATATAGGAGCATCCGCGCTGGCGCAAACCCACCTTTAGCTTCCGCACCGCGCCTCGGCATCTTCGATGGCCGCGCTGAAACCCAAAAGACTGAACGTATCGGCGGTTTGCGTGCCGCGCGAGGATTGCGCTGTCAGCAATGCCTCGGACCCGCTGCGCATCGCTCTGATGATTTGGTTGTCATCCTCCGGCGATTGCGCCCAAGCCATTTCGCCTTCGGTGAACAACTCAAATGAATCCGAGCCAATCTCGACCGATACGGTGGAGCCATCGGCAAACGGATATCCACCCGTGAAGCTGACCTCACCCAAACGTTCATCGCTTGGCCAATAGGTCACGAACATCATGATCTCGCCGCGGTTGACCTCAACCTCCTGCCCGTCCCGCGTATTCACGGTGTTGGCAGGTGTCGAGACCACCCAACATTGCGCCGGATCGGTTTCGACGAAGACCGACCAGTCGGTTTCCGATCCGACAATGTTGGTAGACACTTCCTCATCCTGCGCGAAGGCAGTGCCAGTGACCAGGATCAAGCTCAACAGCAAAGCGAGAGAGCGGGGCGCATCGCGCATCGGCGCCGTCAATTGCCGCACCGTGTCTCAGCATCCTCAACGGCTGCCGTGAACCCGAGTAAGCTGAACGTATCTTGCGTTTGCGTGCCGCGCGATGACCGCGCCGTTAGCTGTGCCTCCGCCCCGCGCTTCATCGCAGTGATGATCCTATCATCATCCTGCGGAGATGCGGCCCAAGCCATTTCACCTTCGGTGAACAATTCAAAGGTCGATGATCCGATTTCAACGGTCACGGTCGATCCGTCCGCAAACGGATATCCACCCGTAAAGCTCACCTCGCCCAGACGCTCTTGGCCGGGCCAAAACGACACAAACATCAGGATTTCGCCGCGACGTACCGACACTTCGCGCCCTTCGCGCGTGTTTACGGTTTCCGATGGCGTGGACACGACCCAGCATTGCGTCGGATCATCTTCAACGAACACCGACCAATCAGTCTCGGCGTTCACACGGTTGGTGGATTCTTCTCCGTCCTGGGCAAATGCAGCGGTCGCCAAAATGGCCAACCCGCCCGCAAGGACCCCAGCAAGATGTGTTTTCATGCGCTTCAGAGCCTCCAGACCCTTCTCTGCCTCTGGCCAGCACCCCTTTATGGGGGTAACGAAATAGGTGGAATGTCTGACCATTAATGCACGGTAACTTATCGTAATCGGTTCGCTGAAAAAAGCCCCACTGGCGGATAATCGCCGGGTTTTGAAGGCATCTGGAAGGATTTAAGTATGGTTGCAGAAGCAGAAGTGCTGGTGGAGGTTCACCGCAAGCCGGTTCTGGAAAGCCGACATCGCGGCCATGTCGCCATTTGGCACCACGATCATGGGCTGATTGCGGCTTGGGGGAACGTCGAGGCACGGTATCTTCCGCGATCCTCGGCGAAGATGATCCAGGCGCTGCCGCTGGTGGAAAGCGGGGCCGCCGACAGCTTTGGATTGCACACTGATCACCTTGCACTTGCCTGTGCATCGCATAACGGCGCGGCGATCCACACGGATCGGGTCACACGTTGGTTGGCCGATCTGGATCTGACAGAAGCAGATTTGCGATGTGGTGCGCAATGGCCCAACGATGATGCCGCCAGCGCAGCACTGATTTGCGCCGATGCGCAATCGGGGCAGCGGCACAACAATTGCTCCGGCAAGCACAGCGGGTTTTTGACGCTCAACAAGCATCTGGGCGGTGGCGCTGAATACATAGATCCGACTCATCCAGTTCAGCGCGCAGTTAAACAAGCCTGGGGCGAAGTAACGGGCGAGGACCAGCTCGACCATGCCATCGACGGCTGCTCCGCCCCGAATTTCGTCACCCGCCTGACCGGGTTGGCCAAAGCCATGGCAACGTTTGCGGCGGCATCTGAAACCGATGGCACGCGCGGCGCCGCAATGGTGAGGCTGCGCAACGCGATGATGCAGCATCCCGATCTTGTCGCTGGCGAAGGCCGCGCCTGCACGCGTTTGATGCGAGCAATGGGGCATCGCGCCACGATCAAGACCGGCGCCGAGGGCGTGTTTATCGCAATCGTTCCAGAACATCGCCTTGGCATCGCATTGAAAATAGAAGACGGCGCGACCCGTGCAGCGGAGGCGGTGGTTGCGACATTATTAGGCAATCTTGGCGTATTGAACCCGCAGCACGCTGATGCTTTGGCCTTCACGCATGGACCTATCTTGAACCGGTGCGAGAGAGAGACCGGCCATTATCGCGTTGCGGGCACGATCCAAAACTGGCGGCTATAGGGCCTACTTCGCAGTATCGAATTCCGCCTGCACCTCTGCAATCTTTTCGTGCAACAAGGCTTTTTTGAGTGGTTTGGTTACATAATCGTCGAGGCCAGCCGCCAAGATCCGCTCTTTGTCACCTTCAAGCGCATGCGCCGTCATGGCGATGATCGGGATACGGGGATGCCCGTTTTCCGCCTCGATGGACCGGATCGCGCGCGCGGCATCTAGCCCGTCCATTTCAGGCATGGAGATATCCGTCATAATCAGATCGGGCACATCGCTGCGGTAGGCGTCCACCAATTCAACGCCATTGTTGACCACCTCAAGATCGATATCCAATGCCTTCAACATGGTCTTGAAGACCAATTGGTTGGTCTTGTTGTCTTCGGCGGCCAATACACGCAACCTATCCCGGTTTGGCGCGTTTGTGGCTGGGGGCGCGTCCTGCGATGGATCTGCCAAAGCGCTCGCTACGCTGGCAGTTGATGACGTCTCAGCGTTCGGCGCGCTTTCTACAGGCGTCGATATGTCAGAGACCGGTTCCGGTATGGGCTCGGCAACCATGTTGCCAGACGGGTCCATCGACGTTGCTGGCTGGTCAACGTCTGACGCTTCGTGTTCCTCCACACGCCGAAGTTCGGATGATACCTGTAGATCGGCGGGATGGTCGACAATCGGCGCTGAGACCCCGTTGGAGACCAAAGCATCGGCCGGAACGGACCGATCAACGGCTGGATCTTCAACGATAGCGGTTTGTTCACGCTCATCGACGCTTGGCGGCGTGGACTCTGGCGTTGGCATCTGCGGCTCGCTCTTTACCGGTGATAGGTTCACATCACCACTGGAAGGTGACGCTGGCGCACCAGTTCCCAGAACAGCGGCGCGCAGATCGGCCAACCCGTTTTCCCCCGGATCGATAGCGATGAACCCGTCCACTTTCGGCCCTTTCAGATGCGTCAGACGAGCACCGGCGAAGCCGTTTTCATCAAGCGCGGCCGCGACCTCCGACACCGAGACGGTTTCGCCGCATAAGACAACGGCCTGCGTGCCTTCTAAATCGCGCGCGCAGGGCGCTCGACGAACCAGCGACGGCTCCGCATGAAGTCGGCTCAGCGCATTCAGGAACTGCTCTTCCAACGTGCTATCGCCGCCTACCAGCAAAACCCGCGCCTGATCATGGGGCAGACCTGCGACGGGGCCTGCGCCACCGTCGGGATCTTTGGCAACCGGCAGCGTGAACCCAAAGGCGGAGCCTTTGCCTTCCTCGGATTCCAGCCACATCTCACCGCCCATCATCTGTACCAAGCGGCGTGAAATCGCCAGGCCAAGGCCGGTTCCGTCATGGCGGCGGTTTCGCTCGTCTTCAACCTGATTGAATTCGCCAAACACATGGGCCTGCTTGTCTTCGGCGATACCGACACCGGTATCCTGAACCACGATCCGAAGCGTCAGACCCTTGTCTTCAGGCACATTCGGATCGGCCATGACATGGACGCTCACATGGCCCTCTGCGGTGAACTTCACGGCATTGCCGATCAGATTGGTGAGCACCTGACGGATTCGGCCGCGATCGCCAATCAGCGCCTCGGGCAGGAAAATGTCGTAGTCCAAACGCAGATCCAGGTCCTTGTCCTTCAGGACCGGCTTCATCAGGCGAAAAATCTCATGAACCATGCCATTCAGATCGAAGCTTTCGGAATGCAGTTCCATCTTTCCGGCTTCGATCTTCGAAAAGTCGAGCACATCATTGATAATGACCAGCAGCGCTTCGCCGGAATTCTTGATCGTATCGGCGTAGAGCATCTGTTCCTCGGTCAACGGCGTGTCACGCAGCAATTCCGCCATCGACACGACGCCGTTCATCGGGGTTCGGATCTCATGGCTCATATTCGCGAGGAAGTTTGACTTGGCGCGGCTGGCGGCCAAGGCGGCGTCGCGGGCAGCGCGCAATTGGCGCTCACGCCGAATATTGGGGGTGATATCCACGGCAAGCGACACGAAATCGCCCTGCGGGGTCAGTTTGTCATTCAGCCGGATATAGGCGCCGTTCCACAGCTTGACGTCTGCTTTGGGGATCGGGTTCTGATCCCAACGCGCCAACATGCGGGCGATCCAATCCTCCGGTGGAGTGCCCTGCAAATCGACGATTCCTTCTTCGACCGCAATATGGAGAATCGCCTCGTAGGAGGCGCCCTCGGCAACATCCGCCGCACCATCAAACATGTCGAAGAAGGCGGGATTCGCGGCAACCAGACGACGATCCTGATCAAAGATCACAAAGCCATCTTCAGTCGCCGTCAACGCATCCCACATCCGGCGCTGCGCCATATTCAGGCGCTGATTTGCATCCTCCAGCTTGGCTTTGGTATCGGTTGTGACATCGCGCAAAATCTCGTTTTGTTCACGTGTTTCAATGACTTGAAACGAAAGCTCATTGGCATGATCAGCGAGATTTCGGTTCGCGGCATAAAGCTCTTCGGATCGAAGTGCCAACAAACGCTCGGCTTGCAGCCGGGCGCGCCGTTCCTGTGCCAATCGATCATCGAAGCTTGTCGCGGTCATGCCCCAACCCTTTTTGGGCGTTCACAAAATGTTCCAGCAAACTGTCGATTGTTTCGTTGAACATTACGTTAATCCTCCGTTGCCTCGCAGGAATCATGGACAGCCATACAGGGCGCGTGTCACCCTGAGGATGTTTGATTTTGAAATTTAAAATTGAGATGCCCATGCGCCGCGCCCTTAGGCTTCTGGCAGTTTTTTTCTGTGTGCTCCCCAATCTTGCAACGATCAGTGCCGCTCAAAGCCCGGTTCCGGATCGGGTGAGCAGCCTAATCAGAGACGTGGATTTGCCGGGAAATGATCTGCGGCCGATTTTCGACACAACGCTATCGGCCTGTGACGCCGCTTGCCGGGCCGATCCAGATTGTATGGCCTTCACATTCAACACCGCGAACAACACCTGCTTTCCGAAGACCGCCGCGGGTGAGGCTATAACCTATTCCGGTGCGATTTCCGGCGTGATCCGCAACACGGCGGCAGAGGTTTTGACCCATGCGGAAGCGCAGCGTGGCAATCTGCAATTCCTGAATTCTGCCGATTTTGACACAGCCCAGTCACAGGCCAGTGGTCTGGACCTGGTCCATTTCGGGGGGCAATTTGATCCTGAACAATGGCGCGAGGGCGCCGCGCGCTTGGCCGATGACGGGAACCATTTGGGCGCCATGCGGATGCTGGGGGCTGCTGTCACCCTGACCCATGCGGCGTCGGATTGGACAGCCTACGCGCAATCGTTGCTTTCGATCGAAGCCGAAAACAATGCCGCTGGGCGCGAATTCGAACGGCAGGCGGTCGAGGCCGCGACCAATGCCGCTCTCCGCGCCGAGGACGGTGCTGAATTTGCCGCAGCGCTCGACCAGCTCGCCCTAGCATTGGAACGTCGCGGGCGGGGCCGCGCGGCACTAGATGCTGCGGTTTTGGCGTTTGAGCAAGATCCGACAGACATCCGAAATACGGCTCTAACGCGCTTGCGGGGTCTGTTTGGCTTTCGCGTGACGGAAACGCGTGTCGATAACGAAGCCGACTTTCCACGGATCTGTGCGACATTCTCGGAACCGTTGGCCGCTGGGGGCGTGATCTACGACGATTTTCTGCAATCGCGCCATCCCGGTCTAACCGTCGAAGCAGACGGCAGGTCGCTTTGCCTGTCCGGTGTCGAACATGGCGCGCGTTACGAGGTCACCCTGCGCGCCGGTTTGCCCGCAGCATCGGGCGAGGTACTGCATAGTCCGATCACGCTGCGCCAATATGTACGGGATCGGTCGCCCTCCGTCCGATTTGCCGGTCGTGCTTATATTCTGCCTGCCAGCGCGGGCAGTTCGATCCCCGTGGTCGGCGTGAACACGGATCTGATAGATTTGCGGCTCTTTCACGTCGCAGACCGCAATATCCTCCGCACGCTGCAGCAAGACTATTTCGGGCGTCCACTGGCAGAGTGGCAAGTGGACCAGTTTGGGGACGAAATCGGGGAAGAGGTCTGGCAAGGTGCGGTGGATGTCGCCACAGAACCAAATCGCAGCGTAACCACCCGCATCCCAATCGGAGAGGTGCTGCAAGGCCGTGCGCCGGGGCTCTACGCATTGGAGGCACGCGTTGGCGGCGCGGGTACAAGCGATGGCGGCGCGACCCAATGGTTCCTGGTCAGCGACCTGGGTCTGACCGCGATGAGCGGCGCAGATGGCGTCCATGTTCTGGTGCGGTCATTAGCGACAACCCAGGCCCATGCCGATGTTACACTTGATCTGATCTCGGATTCGAACCGCGTTTTGGGGTCGGCACAGACCAACGCCGAGGGCTATGCCCATTTCCCGACTGGTCTGACCGCAGGCCAGGATGGTGCGGCACCGGCCTTGCTGACGGCGCGGATGGGCGACACCGACCTTGCCTTCTTGTCGTTGCGCGATGCCGAGTTTGACCTGTCTGATCGTGGCGTTGACGGGCGAGAGCCCGCACAAGCCATCGATGTATTCCTGACAACAGATCGCGGTGCCTATCGCGCCGGCGAAACGATCCACGCCACCGCTCTAGCCCGCGATCCCTCGGTCGCTGCGATCACAGGGCTACCACTGACCGCGATCCTGACCCGCGCAGATGGCGTCGAATATACCCGCCAAGTGCTGACGGAAATCGGCGCTGGCGGCTATGTCTTTTCCCTGGCGCTTGATCAGGATGTGCCGCGCGGCACGTGGCGCCTTGCAATCCACGCCGATCCAGACGCGCCGCCGCTGACCCAGACACGGCTTCTGGTAGAAGATTTCCTACCAGAACGGCTCGACCTTTCGATTGATCTGCCGGAGCAGATCCGCTCAGCCGACGCACCGCCCACCGTCACGTTTGATGCGCAATATCTCTTCGGGGCATCTGCTGCGGAATTGCCGATTTCAGGCCGATTGGCTTTGCGCCCAACCTTTGAATTATTTGAGTATCCCAACTATCGCTTTGGTCGCCATGACGCAGCGCCGGATCCTGTCTTTGCGTCACTTGCACCGCAGCTAACCAATAGCGAAGGTCAATTGTCGCGCAATCTCGACCTGCCGGAATTCGAGGGCGTCACCCATCCCGGCGTTCTGACTCTGACCGCGCAGATCACCGAAGGCTCAGGTCGTCCGCTAGAACGGAGTGCAACTGCCACGATCTTGCCCGACGCGCCGATGATTGGAATACGGCCGCTATTTGACAGCACTCTGCAGCGCGACACGGACGCGGCGTTCGATGTGCTTGCCACCGGAACAGAGACATTGCCAGCTCGTTGGACGCTGAACCGCGTCGAGCGGCGCTACCAATGGTATCGCCAAGGCGGCAATTGGACCTGGGAACCAGTGACAACGCGCACACAGATCGCCAATGGCGAGATCACTTTGGGCGCCGACCCGGCGCGCATATCCGCCCCGGTCGACCGAGGAAATTACGAACTGCGGGTTGAAAGTGCTACCGGCGGGTTCGCAGTGTCTTCTGTTGGTTTCAGTGCGGGGTGGTACAATGCGCAGGATGGCTCCGACACGCCCGATACGTTGGACGTGTCCTTGGATGCCCAAACCTATGCGCCAGGCGACACCGCGACGCTCCGCATCGTCCCGCGGCAAGGTGGGCTGGCCGTGATCCAGGTTCTGTCGGATCGGGTGATTGATCGGCAATTGATAGAGATTGGTGACGATCCCGTAGATATCCCACTGCCCGTGACCGAGGATTGGGGCAGCGGCGCCTATGTCACAGCATCTCTCATCCGCCCGTTAGAGACGGTATCAGGCCCCGCTCCGACGCGCGCACTTGGACTGGCTCATGCCACGCTCGTACCCGGTGATCGTCGTTTGGAAACCCGCATCGACGCGCCTGAGACGACCCGCCCCCGCGGGCCGCTAGCAGTCACATTGCATGTGGCCGATGCAGAGCCGGGCGAGGTGGTCCACGCCACGATTGCCGCCGTAGATGTCGGCATCCTGAACCTGACAGGGTTCGAGGCACCCGATCCCGAGGGGCATTACTTCGGTCAGCGGCGCTTGGGCGTTGCGTTCCGCGATGTCTATGGGCGGCTTATCGATAGCCGCGACGGGGCCGAAGGGCGTATTCGTCAGGGCGGTGATGCCGGAGCTGGCCTGCGCGCCCAAAGCCCACCGCCTGGCGATGATCTTGTCGCGCTATTCTCCGGGCCACTGATTGTTGGCGCGGATGGCCGTGTGACAACCGAATTCGACATTCCTGCCTTCAACGGCACTCTCCGACTCATGGCGACAACCTGGTCGGACACCGGTATCGGTCAGGCCAGTGCCGAGGTGATCATCCGCGACCCGATTGTGGTCACCGCATCTGCCCCGCGGTTCCTTGCACCTGGTGATCAGGGCCGTATCCTCTTGGAATTCACCCATACTGAAGGCCCGACTGGGACTTTTCCATTGTCGATCAGCGCGTCACCGCTGATTGATCAATGGGGCGAGCTGCCAGAAAACGTGACCCTGACCGAAGGGACCACAACCCGTCTGAGCTTGCCGTTCCGTGTCGCCGACAATCGGACAGGCACGCTTTCCGCCAGCTTTGACCTAACCCTGCCCAATGACGAGCTCCTCGATCAAACCGTCTCAATCCCCGTTGTCGCCAATGATCCCAGTATCGCCGAAACCACCCGCCTGACCCTCGAGCCGGGGCAAAGCTTCACGCTGGATGCCACCGCATTTACCGGGTTTCAGCCCGGCACCGCGCGCGTCACGTTGTCGGGTGGCCCATTGGCCCAATTCGATGTCGCGGGCTTGTTGCAGCGGTTGGATCGACATCCTGGCGGCTCAACAGAGCAGATCACCAGCCACGCTTTGCCCCTGCTGTATCTGGCTCAGGTGGCGGAGTTAATGGATCTCGGCACTGCCGACGATCTAAGCGAGAGGATCGATGATGCCATCCGTGGCGTGCTAACCAACCAGGCGGCAAACGGCGGCTTTGGTCAGTGGCGTGCGCAATCCGGGGACCTGTGGCTTGATGCCTATGTCACCGATTTCCTGTCCCGCGCGCGGGCGGAGGGCCATGAGGTGCCCGCAATTCCGTTCCAATCCGCGCTCGACAACCTTGCCAACCGCGTTGCCGGACATCCGGACTTCGAAAACGCGGGCGAAGGCCTTGCCTATGCGCTGATGGTCTTGGCTCGCGAGGGGCAGGCCAGCATGGGGGATCTGCGCTACTACGCCGATGTGAAGGCGTCTGAATTTGCAACGCCGCTGGCTCTGGGGCAATTGGGGGCGGCGCTGGCGATGTATGGCGATCAGGTCCGCGCCGATGCGATGTTTACCGCTGGATTTGCGCGGCTGACCCTGATCGCCACTGATGAGGAAAACGCAAGCTGGCGCGACGATTATGGCAGTCGTGCGCGCGACGCGGTCGGTCTGGTTGCCTTGGCCGCCTTCGCTGGATCCGAAACGGCGAATGCAATCGATCTAACCGCCGATATCCTTCCGGATCTCGACACCGCCTCGACGCAAGAGGCGGTCTGGTCCTTGCTGGCAGCCCAGGCTCTGATGGAAAGCCCTGATGCTACCGGTCTCGCTTTGGATGGCGCGCCCGTGTCGGGACCTTTGGTGCAGGTTCTCGGCCCAGATCCGACCCAAACCCGCATTATCGAGAATATCGGTAACCGCGATGAGATGCTAACGCTCACCCGGTTCGGCGTGCCTGACGGACTGACCGAGGCATTCGGGAACGGCTACCGGATCACACGGCGCTACCAAGATTTCGACGGGGCGCCGGTCGATCCCAGTACTGTGCCGCAAGGCACGCGCCTGGTAGCGATCCTGTCCGTCGAACGCTTTGGCGCGCCAGACGGGCGGCTTCTGATCACTGATCCACTGCCAGCCGGGTTCGAGATCGATAATCCGAACCTGTTGCGTGCAACCGATCTTCCAAATCTGGGCCGAACCACGGCCTATACGCCGCGCATGTCGCAATTCCTGTCCGACCGGTTCCAGGCTGCGATCCATATGCGCCGCGATGACCCGATAGAACTTGCTTACACGATCCGCGCCGTCACACCGGGCGAATTTCACCAGCCCGCGGCGTCCATCGTCGATATGTACCGCCCAACCTTCCGCGCCCAAACCGCATCGGGTCAGGTCACTATCACGGTGCCCGAATGATCCGACGGATCGCGGCCACGCTCAGCGCTCTCGCTCTGACATTGTGCCTCGGCGTGGCGCTTTGGCTGAATGATTGGATCGATGAGACCGAGATCCCACCGCTTGTCCTGGAAACGGGCGTCGAGGTGCTGGATCGCGACGGCGCCTTGTTGCGTGCGTATACGGTCGAAAATGGGCGCTGGCGCCTACCTGTCAGCTATGACGCGGTGGATCCGAGTTTCATCGAGATGCTGGTTGCCTATGAAGACCGGCGGTTCTGGTCGCATCCCGGCATCGATCTGCGCGCCTTTGCGCGTGCGGTATGGCAGCGTCTGACATCGGGGCGGATTGTATCGGGCGGATCGACCCTGACCATGCAGGTCGCACGCCTGCTGGAGGATTCCGGGACAGGCGCGTGGGGTGGAAAGATCCGCCAGATCCGCCTGGCGCTCGCCTTGGAACGGCAGATGACCAAGGAAGAGATCCTTACGCTCTACTTTCACCTCGCGCCCTATGGCGGGAACATCGAAGGCATTCGCGCCGCGTCACTGACCTGGTTCGGGGTGGAACCGAGGCGACTGACCGCCGCGCAATCCGCGCTGCTGGTCGCCATCCCGCAAGCCCCGAATTCCAGGCGCCCCGACCGATTTGCCGAAGCCGCCGAGATCGCGCGCAATCGTGTGCTAAGCCGCGCCGTCACCTTCACCGATCTGACCGAGCAAGATGTGGATTGGGCGCGAAACGAACCGATCCCGACCGAGCGTCGCGACTTTCCGGCCCTCGCGGCCCATCTCTCGGACCGCGCCTTGGCGGATCGACCGACCCAAGCCACCCATTTCTTGACCATCGACGTCGTGTTGCAGGCTCGGATGGAGCATCTGGCCCGTCGCGCGACAACTGGCCTTGGCCCGCAAATCAGCGCCGCGATCATGGTCATGGATCACCAAACCGGTGAGATCCTGGCATCGGTCGGATCGCCCGACTACACCGATCACCCACGCACCGGGTTTGTCGATATGACCCAGGCGGTGCGGTCTCCAGGGTCCACGCTGAAGCCGTTGATCTACGGGTTGGCCTTCGATGCGGGCCTGATCCATCCGCAGACATTGGTGGCCGATCGCCCGATCTCGATCGCAGGCTATGCGCCCCAGAATTTCGACGAAGTCTTCCGTGGAGAAGTGACAGCCGCCGAGGCGCTGCAAGCGTCGCTAAATATCCCGGCTGTCAACTTGCTGAGCGCCTTGGGCCCACATCGGATGCTCAGCGCGATGGGACGTGCGGATATGGAGGTCAGTCTTCCCATGGACGAAGCACCCGGCCTGGCCATCGCGTTGGGCGGGCTTGGGACGCGGATGGACGATCTGATGCGGCTTTACGGTGGGCTCGCTCGGGGCGGCATAGCGCCTCCAATGCATTGGCGAGCGGGCGAGGCACCGGGTGACGGACAGCGCATCTTATCTCCCGTGGCCGCATGGTACGTCGCGGATATTCTGGGGGATGTCACGCCACCGCCAAATGCGCCGCGGATCGGTCTCGCCTTCAAAACCGGCACCAGCTACGGTCACCGCGACGCTTGGGCATTCGGGTTCGATGGGCGCCATGTCGTCGGTATTTGGATGGGTCGTGCCGATGGCGCTTCGGTACCCGGTGCGTTTGGTGCCGACCTGTCCGCACCGCTTCTGTTCGAAGCATTTTCGCGGATCGGTGATCGACCGACATTGCGTCCTGGTCCACCTCCGGGCGCCTTGACCCTGCTGAATGCGGACCTGCCAGACCCATTGCGGCGCTTCGATCCACAAGGCGGATCAAACGGACCGCCACAGCCCAGTATCACATTCCCGCCCGAAGGCGCCGTCTTGGCTTACCAACCAGACCTGCCGGTGATCGCCCGGGTCGCCGAAGGGACGCCACCCTTCACCTGGCTCTGGAACGGCGCGCCCATCGCCATCGGAGACCGGGATCGCGAGGTGATCCTGGGCGATATTGGGCTCGGTTTTGGCGAATTGACCGTGATAGATGCGACCGGGCAAGCGGGAACGCGCCAGATCGAAATTGCAGACTAAGCAGCGTATCAGGCTCTATTCGCTGTGATGTGAGAGGCTATACCCGTTCGATCGCCAACGCGATACCTTGGCCACCACCGATGCACATGGTGATCAGCGCCTTAGATCCGCCGATCCGCTCCAATTCATAGAGTGCCTTTACGGTGATGATCGCGCCCGTCGCACCGACCGGATGGCCTAGCGCGATGGCCCCACCATTTGAGTTCACCTTGGCGGCATCCAAACCTAGACCTGCATTCACTGCCAACGCTTGCGCGGCAAACGCTTCGTTGGCTTCGATCACATCGAAATCGCCGATAGTCAGGCCAGTCTTCGCCAGCAGGTTTTCCACCGCCGGCACCGGACCGATGCCCATCACCTCGGGCCGCACACCGGCATGCGCATAGCCCAAAACACGTGCGCGCGGTTTCAGGCCCGCATTTTCTGCCGCCTCCGCACGGGCCAGCACCAAGGCCGCCGCCCCATCGTTGATCCCGCTCGCATTGCCAGCCGTCACACGCCCATCTTTCTTAAAGACGGCGCGCAGACCCGCCAGCGCCTCGGGCGTGGTCTCCTTAGGGTGTTCATCCACCTCGAACGGCACAGTCTCACGGCGTTTCTTCACCTCTATTGGCACGATCTGATCCGCAAACCGGCCCTCTGAAATGGCGAGAGCTGCCCGCTCTTGCGACGCCATGGCAAACGCGTCCATCTGCTCGCGCGTCACATTGTGTTCGTCAGCGACATTCTCGGCTGTGACACCCATATGACCAGTGCCAAAGGGGCAATTCAGCGCGCCTAGCATCATGTCGAGGGTTCGCACATCGCCCATCTTCTGTCCCCAGCGGGCATCCGGGATGATGTAGGGTGAGCGGCTCATCGCTTCGGCCCCGCCCGCCAGACCAAAGTCGGCATCACCCAGCGCGAGGGACTGGATCACCGACACAATGGCCTGGGCCCCAGAACCGCAAAGACGGTTCACATTCATTGCTGGTACAGTCTCGGGAATGCCCGCCTGCATCGCAGCCACACGGCTGAGATACATGTCGCGCGGTTCGGTATTGATCACGTGGCCGAATGTGATATGGCCGATCTGTGCCCCATCGACCCCGGCCCGGTCCAAAGCAGATTTCGCCGCCGCGCTTGCCGTATCAATTGGAGCGACGCCCGCGAGGCTGCCGCCAAAGGTGCCAATCGCCGTGCGGGCCCCCGATAGAATTACGATCTCGTCCATGTTTCAAACTCCTCCCGCTGCGGCGACCCGCGCCATTACCCATTCAGGCGGCGCCATGAACCGCACCGGCGGGCCGCTATAGCCCAATCCCGCCGAGACAATCAGGCGCCGATCTCCTTCAGCATGCAGACCATGGGCGAGCCGTCCACCGTAACGTGACGGCGTGGCGGGGCGCCATCCGAACAAGTTGATCTGCCCAGCATGGGTGTGGCCGCTGACTTGCAACGCCGCGGGACAATCATGATCAAGGAAGATATCCGGCTCATGGGCCATCAGGATCACACTCGCACCGTCCGGCACATCGGCAAAGGCGCTGCCCAAATCATGTCGCGGATCTGGATCTTTGGCGCGACCGATCCCTTGCTGGGAATCGAGCCCAACCAGCCATGTAGAGCCAGTCAATGACACGCCGCGATTGGACAGAACCGGGATACCCGCCGCTTCCAAAGCGGGTTGCACGCCGTTAAACCGATAATCATTGGCGCGCGCAATCGGGCAATCGCGCCAATCATGGTTGCCCAGGCTCGCATAGACCCCCAACGGCGCCTGCAAACGAGACAGCACCTCGGCAATGGGTTCAATCGGCACAAACCGCGACGGGATCACATTCCGAGCCAGAAAGTCACCCGGCAGCAAGATCAGATCCGGCGCTTCCACCAAGATCTGATCCACGAGGTGATCCAGGGCGGATAGCGGGCTCCATGGATCACAAATGTGCAGATCCGTCAGGACGGCCAAGGTTAGGGGATCGGTCCGCCACAATGCCGTATCAACATTGTAGCGAACCGGTCTCGGGCGCCCGCCAAAGCCCCGCATTGCAGCTCAGGCCGCGTCGAATTGCAACGGCTTGACGCTTTGGAACAGGCCGGTGGCCATCAGCTTTTCCAGCACAGCCGCGGGCGGCTGCGCATCCAGATAGAGCAGCGCAATCGCCTCCCCTTTCGGGCCGGACCGACCGAGGGTGAAGTTGGCGATGTTCACGTTGTTCTCGCCCATCGTCTGACCCAGCGCACCGATAATCCCTGGCACATCTTCGTTGGTGGTGTACAGCATATGCTCCCCGATCTCGGCATCGATATTGATGCCTTTGATCTGGATGAAGCGCGGCTTGCCATCGCTGAAGACCGTACCGGCAATCGAGCGTTCGCGCGTCGGCGTTTTGACCACCAACCGAATGTAACCATCAAACACACCCGATTTGTCCTGAGTCGTCTGGCTCAGCTCAATGCCGCGTTCTTTCGCGATCACGGGGGCCGAGACCATGTTCACATCCGGATTCGTCGCCTTCATCACACCTGCAATCGCGGCGCAATCCAATGCTTTCAGGTTCATGCCTGTGACGACACCGTTATAGACCACGTCGATGCTTTCGATGGGCTCCTCGGTCAATTGCCCGACAAATGCGCCGAGGTGTTCGGCGAGCTTCACCCAAGGGCCCATCACGGCAGCTTCCTCAGCGGTGACCGAGGGCATATTCAGCGCATTCGAGACGGCCCCTGTCAGAAGGTAATCCGACATCTGCTCAGCCACCTGCAGAGCCACATTTTCCTGCGCCTCGGTCGTCGCCGCACCCAGATGCGGCGTCACAACCACATTGGGCAGATGGAATAACGGGTTTTCCGTAGCTGGTTCCTGGGCGAACACGTCAAAGGCCGCGCCTGCGACATGGCCGGATTTCAGCAGCTCGGCCAAGGCGGCCTCATCGACCAGACCACCACGCGCGCAATTGACAATCCGCACGCCCTTTTTGGTCTTGGCCAGGTTCTCAGCCGACAGAATGTTCGCCGTCTTCTCGGTGAAAGGCACATGTAGCGTAATGAAATCGGCGCGCTGCAACAACTCATCCAGCTCAACCTTCGTGCAACCAATCTCTTTAGCACGCTCCTCGCTCAGGAACGGGTCATAGGCGACCACTTTCATCTTCAGCCCCAAGGCGCGGGAAATCACAATCGACCCGATATTCCCGGCGCCGATCACACCCAGGGTCTTGCCTGTCAGCTCAACCCCCATAAAGCGCGATTTCTCCCATTTGCCGTCATGGGTGGAGGTGCTGGCCTCGGGGATCTGACGCGCAACAGCGAACATCATCGCAATCGCGTGTTCCGCCGTGGTGATCGAATTGCCGAAGGGCGTGTTCATCACGATCACACCCTTTTTGGAGGCCACCGGAATATCGACGTTGTCCACACCGATCCCGGCGCGTCCCACAACTTTAAGGTTAGTCGCTTGCGCAATGATCTTTTCGGTCACCTTCGTAGCAGACCGGATCGCAAGACCATCATATTGGCCAACCACCTCCAGCAGGCGATCTTTATCCTTACCGAGATCCGGCTCGAAGGTGACGTCGATTCCCCGGTCGCGGAAAATCTGAACGGCGGTTTCTGACAGCTTATCGGAGACGAGAACTTTGGGGGCCATCTTAGGCACTCCTAATCGAGAATTTCGTAGAATGGGGTTGGGTCAGGCGGCCTGCGCCTGAGCCTCGATTTCCGCGTGGAAGGCCCAATCAAGCCAGGGCAGCATCGCTTCGATATCCGCCGTCTCCACGGTGGCACCGCACCAGATCCGCAGACCGGCAGGCGCGTCGCGATAGGCGCCGACATCCAATGCGACACCTTCCGCCTCCAAACGTTTGGCAACGGCCTTGGCAAAGGCAGCGCCGTCCAGAATGCGCGAAGCAGTGAACTTCACACACACGCTGGTATTGGAGCGAGTGGCAGGATTCACCGCCAGGTTCTCGATCCAATCGCGGGTGTCGCAGAACTCCCAGATGGCCTGCGCATTCGCGTCTGCGCGGGCAATTAGACCCTGCAAACCGCCAACGCTTTCGGCCCAGTTCAGGGCAAAGGCATAATCTTCGACACACAGCATGGACGGCGTGTTGATCGTAGCGCCGGTAAAGATCCCATCGATCAGTTTACCGCCTTTGGTCAGGCGGAAGATCTTGGGCAAGGGCCATGCCGGTGTGTAGTTTTCCAGGCGCTCAACAGCGCGCGGGCTCAGGATCAGCATGCCATGCGCTGCTTCTCCGCCCATGACTTTCTGCCAAGAGAATGTCACCACATCGAGCTTATCCCACGGCAAATCTTGCGCGAATGCCGCGCTTGTCGCGTCACAAATCGTCAGGCCCGCACGGTCCGCCGGGATCACATCGCCATCGGGAACCCGCACGCCGCTTGTCGTGCCATTCCAGGTGAACACAACGTCGGTGTCCCAGTCCACAGCGCCCAAATCGGGCAGTTTGCCATACTCCGCGGTCGTCACCGTCGCATCCAGCTTCAGTTGCTTGACCACATCGGTCACCCAGCCCGCGCCAAAGCTTTCCCAGGCCAGCATCGTGCAAGGCCGCGCGCCGAGCATAGACCACATCGCCATCTCGACGGCGCCGGTATCCGACGCGGGAACGATACCGACCTTGTAACCTTCGGGCACGCCTAGAATGCTGGCGGTCCGGTCGATGACATCCTTCAACAGGGTCTTACCAACAGCCGCGCGGTGCGACCGGCCCAGCGGGGCCTGCGCAAGCGCATCGATTGTCCATGTGGGGGGTTTGGCACAGGGGCCAGAGGAAAAACGCGGATTATCCGGCCGCGTGGCCGGTTTTTCAATGTTCATTTCTGAATATCCTCGCAGATATGCGCCCTTCGTTGGGGAAGGGTGTCCCACCGCCGGGAATACGCATAGCGTTCACAAGGAGCAACCGGGAATATCGCCTCGAATCACGATTTCTGGACAAACCAGCGCCGCGATGTAGCCGATCGGAAACCTGCGACAAATTCGGCAGCGAACTGAAATTATCAAGCACCGCCCGAGGTGTAGGGCGACTCAACCGTCTAATTGAGTTGACAATATACTTGATATGACACCCCAAACCAGACTACCGTTTAGGTTGAGTTGAGCGTGGACATATTCCACCGGTGGCATGAGGTCCTCCATGAAAGACCAATCCAAATCCCTAACATTCGATCTGTCGGAATATTTGCCATTTCAGATGTCCGTCATTTCTTCGCGCCTGTTTCAGCACGTGATCGAAGATGCGGGATTTCAGATGCCGGAATGGCGGATCATGATGGCATTGCCATCGAACCAACCTTGTTCATCCCATGATCTGTGTATTCTGACGGCGATGGATGCCGCCCGGGTCAGCCGTGCGCAAAGGCGGCTGGAAGATCTGGATATGATCTCCGTCATCCGTGACAAATCCGACCGTCGTCGCCTGGTGGTGCGCCTGTCATCGCGGGGCACTGAGGAGGTCTCGCGGATGAAATCCGCCGCTCAAGCCGCCGAAAGCAAGATGCTGGATGCTCTGGGGCCGGAAGATCGCGCGCAGTTGAAGACCGCGATCAACAGCCTGTTCGAACGGGTCTAGTCAAACCGCCGCATCGAAAGGGGTTTTTCCCAGCCGAGAGGCTGCTACATCCCCGTGCATGATAGACAGTGACCTTCCCCTGCTGAACCTGCGCGATATCTGCAAATCCTACGGCAGCACGCCCGTTCTGAATGGCGTATCGCTGGCTTTGAACGGTGGTCAGACACTTGCCCTGACGGGTGAAAGCGGTTCGGGCAAGTCAACGCTGCTGCATCTTGCGGCGGGCCTGGATCAACCCTCTGACGGATCGGTGCATTTGGACGGCGAAGATATCGGCCGCTTAGATGATGCGGGCCGTGCTCAAATTCGACGGGATCGCATTGGTCTGATTTTCCAGCAATTCAACTTGGTCCCATCGCTGAATGTCGCGGCCAATGTTGCGCTGCAGGCACAGATGGCCAATCGGTTTGATGCCGCATTTACCGCCGAAATATCCGATCGGCTGGGCCTGTCCGATCTTGGTGCGCGCTATCCCGAACAATTATCGGGTGGACAGCAGCAACGCGTCGCGATCGCGCGCGCCTTGGCGCCTCGACCCGAGCTGATCCTGGCCGATGAACCCACCGGCAACCTTGACGAGGAGACTGGCGACATTGTCCTCACGCTTCTGCTGGAACTTGTGGCAGAGACTGGCGCAGCCCTGATGATGGTCACCCATTCCCCGCGTCTGGCGCAGCGTCTATCGCGCGAAGTGCATCTGTCACGCGGTCAATTGGCGGTCCAGTAGATGCTCTACACCGCTATCTCGACCCTATTTTCCCATTGGCACCGCAGACCGGGTCAATTGGCGATGTTGATGCTGGGTCTCGCCTTGGCCACAGCCCTATGGTCAGGGGTTCAAGCGATCAATGCCGAGGCGCGCGGCGCATATGACCGGGCCGCCGCGACCCTTGGGCAGGATCAACTTGCCCGACTGGAAACGCCCGATGGACGGCCTTTGCCATTGACTGACTATATCGCGCTGCGGCGCGCGGGTTATTTGGTTTCCCCCGTTGTTTCTGGTGAGCTGCGGGATGGGGAGGCGCGGTTGCGTCTGTTGGGCATCGACCCACTGACTGCCCCCGCGGCTGCCCAAGGCCCCGCCTTGGACGGCGATTTGGATCTGGCGCGTTTCTTCACCGCACCCGGCCTGATCTTGATGAGCGACGAAACGGCAGAGCGCCCCTTACCCGATGGCCTGCCGGACATCGCGCTGACAGACGGCGTCCCGCCGGGTGCGGCAATCACCGATATCTCCACCGCCGCACACCTATTGGGGCAGAGTGATCCCTCGTATCTGTTGATCGACCCGAACCAGCCGTTCGGACTTGCGCCTCTGGCTGAGGCGACCGATCTGGTGCTCCGCCCGCCCGAAACGGCCAATGACATCGCACGGCTGACCGACAGTTTCCACCTGAACCTCACCGCGTTCGGTTTGCTGAGCTTTGCGGTCGGTTTGTTTATCGTTCATGCCGCTATCGGCCTGGCGTTTGAGCAACGGCGCGCGACGGTGCGCACGCTCCGCGCCTTGGGTACCCCTCTGCGCAGCGTTCTGACCGCGCTATCACTGGAACTGACCGCTATCGCATTGGTATCCGGCGCCGTCGGGGTGATGCTGGGCTACGTCATCGCCGCATCGCTCATGCCGGGCGTCGCGGGGACACTGCGCGGGCTCTACGGCGCCGAGGTCGAAGGCGTGTTGCGCTTCGATCCACTCTGGGCCGCTTCGGCATTGGCCATCACTTTGCTGGGCGCAAGCATTGCGGCGATCCAAGCGTTGATCGGCACAGCGCGTATGCCACTGCTCGCCCCGGCCATGCCACGCGCCTGGGCACAGGCATCGGGCCGGATAATGCGGTTGCAGGCCCTCGCAGCCTTGGGGTTGATGTGCATTGCTGCGGGGCTTGCTCTGTTTGGCTCTGGCCTGATCGCCGCCTTTGTCTGTCTAGCCGCCTTGCTGATCGGCTCGGCCCTGGCGCTTCCTGCGCTCTTCACTGGATTTCTAGGGTTGATCCGTCCTCGAAATGCGTTCGCAGAATGGGTTGTCGCCGATACACGTCAGCAGGTCCCCGGGCTGTCGCTGGCGCTTATGGCGCTTTTGCTGGCGCTCGCGGCCAATATTGGTGTCTCCACCATGGTCGGATCCTTCCGGCACACCTTCACGGGCTGGCTCGATCAACGGATTTCATCCGAGCTTTACGTCACTGGCCGGTCGGTCGATGACACGTCCACATTAATGGCCACCCTGGAAAACGAGCCTGAAGTCGATGCAATCCTGCCCATCATTTCAGCGGAAACGCGGCTCTACGGCCTGCCAGCTGACGTCTTTGGGATTGTCGATCACCCCACCTACAGCGCCGCTTGGCCCCTGCTGAGTGCTGTCGACAACCCCTGGGCGCAAATCGCCAATGGCACCGGCGTGCTGGTGAATGAGCAGCTTTATCGGCGCGAAGGTCTTGCGTTGGGCGATATCGTCGCCATCGGTTCGGGCCTGCCAATCGTTGGCGTATATTCCGATTATGGGAACCCAAACGGCCAGGCAATTGTATCTCTAAATCGCCTGACAGACACATTCCCGAATGCCCGGCCAATCCGCTTTGCGATCCGTATCAATCCCGCCGACGTACCCGCGATGGCCACCCGCTTGCGCGAGGAATTCGGCCTGCCCCCGGATAACGTGATCAACCAGGTGGAGGTCAAACGCTTCTCGCTTCAGGTGTTCGAACAGACCTTCCTTGTGACTGGCGCGCTTAATGTGCTGACCCTCGGCGTTGCGGCCTTGGCGCTTCTGACCAGCCTGCTGACCCTGGCCAACCTACGTCTTCCGCAATTGGCGCCTGTCTGGGCCATCGGCACCTCGCGCAACAGGCTGGCCTGGGTTGAGATGGGTCGCAGCCTGGCCCTGGCCGCGCTGACTTTCGCGCTTGCGCTGCCCGTCGGATTGGCACTGGCCTGGGTTCTGCTCGCCCTGGTCAATGTCGAAGCCTTTGGATGGCGCCTGCCCATGCGCCTGTTCCCCACCGATTGGCTCATGCTATTCGCGTTGGCGCTGATTGCCGCCACTTTGGCAGCGCTTGGTCCAACGCTGCGCCTCGCGCGGATCGCCCCCGCACGCCTGGCCCAAGTCTTCGCGCAGGAAAGATAGCCGCCATGATGATGCGCCTGATTTTTGCCCTTCTCATGATGCTCTCTCAAGCAAATGCCCAAGGGTTCGCAGGGCTCGGCACGGCGGCGGACGGCTTTGCGGTGCCAGAGCGAAACCCAGCTTTTACCTTCCCTGACGACCATGGCCCTCACCCCGCCTACCGCATCGAATGGTGGTATCTGACGGCCACGCTAGAAGGCGCGGATGGGCGCGATTACGGTGTCCAATGGACCCTGTTCCGCAGCGCGCTGGCCCCTGAGACCTCGCGGGATTGGACCGCACCGCAACTTTTTATGGGCCATGCCGGGGTCACCACGCCCGATGCGCATTTCAGCGCCGAGCGTCTAGCCCGCGGCGGGATTGGTCAGGCCGGGGTCACCGCACACCCGTTTATGGCCAGGATCGACGATTGGCAGATGATCTCCACCACCACGGACGGCGATGCCTATGATGCGCTGCATCTCACCGCCCGGGGCGCGGATTTCGCCTATGATCTTGCCCTGAGCGCCGAGGGCCCGCTGATCTTTCATGGTGAGTCCGGCTATTCCGTCAAAAGCGCCGAAGGCCAGGCGAGCTACTATTATTCTCAGCCCTTCTACAGCGTTGCCGGTACACTCGACCTTCCCGAGGGGCGTGTCGCAGTAACAGGGACCGCCTGGCTGGACCGCGAATGGTCATCCCAACCGCTCAGCGCCAATCAACGCGGCTGGGATTGGTTTTCGCTGCAATTCGAAGATGGTTCCCGGATGATGGCCTTTGGCCTGCGCGATACGGCGGGTGATTGGTTCACCTCCGCCACCTGGATCGCGCCGGACGGCACCACGGAAAGCTACGGCGATGGGTATGTCACCCTGACACCCCGCACCTGGACCGAGGTTGCCGGGCGCGAGGTGCCCACCGCATGGCGGCTTAGCTTTCCCGAGCGGGGGATCGAGATCGAAACGATCCCGCTGAACCCGCAGGCTTGGATGAATACCAGTTTTGCCTATTGGGAAGGTCCGATCACCTTCACCGGCAGCCATACCGGACGCGGATATTTGGAGATGACGGGTTATGAGTGAAGAGAGCCTGTCAGGCTTCCTAGAGCGTGCTTGGAGCCATCTGTTGCGCGGCAAGGCCGACCGCCATCACCCGGCCCGTCATCCAACGCTCGCCACGATCGGACCCGACGGGCCCGAGGCTCGCACGCTTGTCCTGCGCGCTGTGTCGCAGTCAGCGTCTACTCTGGAATTCCACACTGACGGCGCGTCGCCAAAAACCGATCACATCGCAACGGATCCTCGCGTGGCAATCCATGTCTGGATCCCCAAATCACAGCTTCAGATCCGGGCCCAAGCCCGGGTTGAATTTCGGCCAGGCGATCCGGACCTCTTCGCGCAATTGCCCGCGCATGCCCAAGAAAACTATCGCGGCGCGGTTCCTGGCACACCAATCTCGACAGACATACAGAAAACAAAGCCGCGCTTTAGTCGCCTTATCTGCCATCTGACCAAGTTCGATCTTCTTCTTCTCAGCGATCCGCATCAGCGCGCCATCTACACCTCTGAAACGGATTGGTCCGGTACTTGGATCACAGCTTAAGCTGCACCGATGATTGGGATTGAAGACCGCTATATCAGCCTTCCGCCACATACATCGGGAAACTCACGCCCAGCGCCCAGCCCAGCAACAGGCCGAGTCCAAGCCCAACAGCCAGCGTCGATCCGGTGCGCCGTCCGACCCACCGCCCCATCATCCCGAAGGTCCCGTAAAACAGAAGCACAACCGGGAAGATCAGCACCAGGAAGAACAGCCGCTCGAAATCAAGAGCGACCGCAAATCCAAGCGACCCCAGAAACGCACCGCGCACCACAATTCTTTGCCACAAGCTCGCTGCTGTGGCCCTTGTCAGAACGGCGTCGCCCCACATGGCCAGAACAGCGCCCGGTACAATCGCGGCGATGATGGCGACACGTCCCATATGCGGAAAGAAAGACGCCACATACCGGTCCATCAACAGACCAAACAGACCCAAACCAAATACAGCCAGCGCAAGCCCCCAGAACCACCCGCGCAGATCGGGCCGCCAACCCGCCAAAAAGGCGCCAAACAGCACGAATCCGCCATACAAAGCCAGGTGGACGGTTAGATAGTCAGCCACCAAAACCGGAAGCGCACCGACCTCGACCTGCACGGCGATGGGCGGCACAATCAGGGCGGGGATCACACTCAGTGCCCAAAACATGCGGCGCGGCAACGGCGCCGGCGGGGCGCCTTGAGGAAGCCACGCGGCCGAGGGCCGGGCCAACATGACAGCGCCCGCCAGCATCAGCAGTATCCCAAGGCCTAGTCGCGCGACCCCAGCCTCGCTTTCGCGCATCAATGTGTCATCAACCCATGCGACCGCTTCCCGCAAGCCACCGGGCGCCCACAAGATCCCGACATGTTCGGCATAGGGCACGGCAACGGCCCGCCGCGCGAAACCATCACCAGGCGTCCCGACCGTCTCGCCCTCCACGGCGTCCAATTCTGCCATCACCCGTTGCGCCTCGGTCCGCAAAGCGCCCTCCCAGACGCCATTCACCATCAAGAGGTTTTCCGGCGCTTCCATCGTGATGGCTTGCGAAAACACGGATATCCCAACGATCGAGGCGACACGCGCGTCGGAGATGCCCGCCCGCACCACCAGATCAGATGACATGGAATGCCCCACCAAGGCCACGCGCGCATCGGCACCGGGCAGATCCACCGCCCAATCGGTCACGCGCGCAATTTCCGCCATCAAAAGGCGTGTCGTCCCATCAATCGCCGTGACATCACCGGACATCGGCTGTGGATTGCGTCCGTGACCCTCCAGATCCAGCGCCACGGCGATGTATCCAGCGCGCGCAAAGCTCTGCGACCAGGCCGACATCATCTGGCTTGACCCTGCAAAACCGTGCACGATGATAATCACAGGCCCCGTGGCGCCTGGCTGTTGCGTCACCGTCACCGGTGTCGAGCCCACGATATCCTGGCGGATCTCCAACCCGAACCGGGCGCGTTCCAAAAGCACAATGCCCGCGATCAGTGCGCTCAACGCCAGTACCGAAAAGGCCCAATTCCAAGCATACCGTCCCATCGCTGGGCATGTAGCGCAGCGCGCGCTCCGCGCCAATGCTCTGGTCCCTGATCGCGCCGCAGACTAAGCTCATCCAACAGCCAATGAAAAGCGACGGCATTCTATGTTCACTGTGACCCTAATGACCAACTCGGCCATGTTCCTCGACCGGGAGCTTGTCGCGAATCTGCGTAATGCCATGGGCGGCAGCGATGCGATATGGCTCGACCCGAACCACGCCGCCGAGTTTGACATTCCCAAAGTGCCGAAAAGCATCGAAACGGTCTATGAAAGCCTCAGTGCGGAGGGCGTGGATCTGGCTGTGCAGCCGAAGGGCGACCGCAAGCGCAAGATGCTCCTGGCCGATATGGACAGCACGATGATCCAGCAGGAATGCATCGACGAGTTGGCCGCCGAGGCCGGGGTCGGTGAACAGGTCGCCGCAATCACGGCCCGCGCGATGAATGGCGAGTTGGATTTCGAAGCCGCCCTGCTCGAACGGGTCGCGCTTCTGAAAGGCCTGCCCGAGGCGACGATCCAAACCGTGCTGACCAACCGCATCACGCTGATGCCCGGCGGCGACATCCTATTGGCGACGATGAAAGCCAACGGCGCCCATTGTGCGCTCGTTTCCGGGGGCTTCACCGCCTTCACCGGCGCCATCGCCGTAAAGCTCGGTTTCGATGAACACCACGCCAATACGCTTCTGGCCGAGGATGGAGAGCTGACCGGCGATGTCGCCCGCCCGATCCTGGGCCGCGATGCGAAAGTCGCCGCGCTCGACCGGATCACCGCCGAACAGGGTCTAACGCCCGCCGATGTCATCGCCGTGGGCGATGGCGCCAATGATCTGGGCATGCTGCAAAAGGCGGGCACCGGCGTCGCGCTACACGCCAAACCAATTGTCCAGGAACAGGCCCAGATCCGCATCAACCACGGTGACTTGCGCGCTTTGCTCTACGTGCAAGGCTATGTGAAGTCGGAATTCGTCACACCCTAGACCGGCGCCTTACCGCCCCAACGCTTGCATAGTGCGATGGGCGCGCGGACGTGGCCGAAGGCCGCCCCGCGCGCCGGGCCCAAAGTGACGGGCCATGCCAACAGGCATGACCCTAACACGGGAGAGCCTGCCTCCTACTCCGCCGGAACCGCGATCTCTTCGGTGCCGAGTGGCGCGGGCAGTTTGTCCAGCATCTCTTTCGGGCAGACCTGCAGGAAGTTTCCGCGCTCGACGTCCCAATGCTGTAGGATATCGCGGGCTTTCACGCTCCCGGTTTCCGCGGCATGCCGCTCCACCAGACCGCGCAACTGCTCTTCCCAATGATCCACCGTCACCGCACAGGTCACCAGCGTCTCCAGGTTCATATTCACCTGCGCCTCGCCCTCTGGATCATAAAGATAAGCCATGCCACCGGTCATACCAGCCCCGAAATTCGCCCCGATCCCGCCAAGGATCACCGCAACCCCGCCGGTCATGTACTCACACCCGTTCGAGCCACAGCCCTCGATCACCACCTTGGCGCCCGAGTTCCGCACGGCGAACCGCTCACCTGCCCGGCCCGCGGCAAACAGATACCCGTCCGTCGCGCCATAAAGCACCGTGTTGCCGATGATGACATTCTCCGACGCGACAAGGGGCGAGGCCATCGGCGGGCGAACCACTACTGTTCCGCCACTTAGACCCTTTCCGACGTAATCGTTGGCATCGCCCGAGACCTCCAGCTTCAGCCCCGGCGCCGCAAACGCGCCCAGCGATTGCCCGGCCGAGCCTTTCAGCTTCACGGTCAGATGGTCGTCCTGCAAATCGTTCCGCATCCCAAACCGCTGCACGATATGGCTCGACGTGCGGGTCCCGATGGTGCGCAAGGTGTTCTGCACCGCATAGGACAGTTGCATCTTCTCGCCATCCTTCAGGAACCGATCCGCATCGGCCACAATCTGCGCGTCCAGCGTGTCCGGCACGGCATTGCGGGGGCGATCACGGTTGTACTCGATCCGATCCGCACCATCGACGGTGATCAACAGCGGGTTCAAATCCAGATCGTCCAGATGTGCTGCGCCCCGGCTGACCTGGGTCAGCAGATCCGCACGCCCGATCACCTCTTCCAAGGACCGCGCGCCGATGCTGGCCAGCGTCTCGCGCACCTCTTCGGCGTAGAAGGTGATCAGATTCACGACCTTGTCCGCGTTGCCGGTGAATTTCTCGCGCAGGCTCTCATCCTGGGTGCAGACACCGACCGGGCAGGTATTCGACTGGCATTGCCGCACCATGATGCAGCCCATCGCGATTAGCGCCGCGGTGCCGATGCCGTATTCCTCGGCCCCCAGCATCGCCGCCATGACGATATCGCGCCCGGTGCGCAGTCCGCCATCGGTCCTCAGCGTCACCCGATCCCGCAGATGGTTCATGCTCAGCACCTGATGTGCCTCGGTTAGGCCCATCTCCCAGGGCAGACCGGCATATTTGATCGAGGTCGCAGGCGAGGCGCCAGTCCCACCGTTGTGACCGGAAATCAGAATCACGTCGGCCTTGGCCTTCGCCACACCGGCGGCGATAGTTCCAACGCCAGACGACGCCACCAGCTTCACCGTCACCTTACAGCGCGGGTTGATCTGTTTCAGGTCGTAGATCAGCTGCGCCAGATCCTCGATCGAGTAGATGTCGTGGTGCGGCGGGGGTGAGATCAGCGTCACACCCTTGGTCGAATGCCGCAGCCGCGCGATCAGGTCGGTGACCTTCATGCCGGGCAGTTGCCCACCCTCACCGGGCTTGGCACCCTGCGCGACCTTGATTTCAAGCTCTTCGCATTGGTTCAGATATTCGGCGGTCACGCCAAAGCGCCCGGAGGCCACCTGCTTGATCTTCGCAGACGGGTTGTCGCCGTTCGGTTCCGGCACAAAATGCGCCGGGTCTTCGCCGCCCTCACCGCTATCGCTCCGCGCGCCAATCCGATTCATCGCCACATTGAGGGTCTTGTGCGCCTCAGGGCTCAGCGCACCCAGCGACATGCCCGGCGTCACAAAGCGTTTCCGGATCGAAGTCACGCTTTCGACCTCATCAATCGATATCGGCTTGCCCAAGGGCTTCATGTCCAGCAAATCGCGCAGATGGATCGGCGGGTTGCTCCGCATCTTCTCCGAATACTGCTTCCACAACGCGTAAGAGGACCTGTCGCACGCCGCCTGCATCATATGCATGGTCGTCGCCTGCCAGGCATGGGTCTCTCCCGACCGGCGCGCCTTGTAGAACCCACCAATCGGCAGCACATCGCGGCCACCCAGGAAGCCTTTCGCGTGGACGTCCTCAACCGCCTTTTGCAGACCGCTGACACCGATGCCGCTGATCCGGCTAAGCATACCGGGGAAGTAATCAGCCACCATCGCGCGACTGAGGCCCACGGCCTCGAAGTTCAAACCACCGCGATAGCTGGAAATCACACTGATCCCCATCTTCGCCATGATTTTCAGAAGGCCCGCATCAATCGCCGCACGATACCGCGCCATCGCCTCGGTCAGGCTGACGTTCAAAAGGCCCCGTTCGATCCGGTCGGCGATGGAATCCTGCGCCAGATAGGCATTCACCGTGGTCGCACCGCAGCCCACCAGAACCGCAAAGTAATGCGGATCGATACATTCCGCCGACCGCACATTCAGCGAACAGAAGGTCCGCAGACCTTTCTGCGTCAGGCCTGAATGCACCGCCGAGGTCGCCAGGATCATCGGCATCGCCACGCGCGCCTCGCCCTGACCCTGATCGGTCAACACCAGATGCCCGGCACCTGAGCGCACGGCATCTTCGGCCTCGCCCCGGATCCGCGCCAGCCCGTCACGCAGCGCACCCGGCCCAGCGTTGGCGGCAAAGGTACAATCGATCTCAACGACAGAGCTTTGGAAATGCTCCACCATCTTGTCGAACTGCGCGTTTCCCACAAAGGGGCTGTCCAGCATCAGGATCTCGGTCTGGCTGGAATCCTCATCCAAGACGTTTTTGAGGTTCCCGAAACGGGTCTTTAGGCTCATGACGCGGAATTCGCGCAAGCTGTCGATGGGCGGGTTCGTCACCTGGCTGAAATTCTGCCGGAAATAGTGACTAAGCGGCCGGTAGACCGAACTCAGAACGGCGCTTGGCGTGTCATCACCCATGCTGGCCAGCGCTTCTTTGGCGTCCTCGGCCATAGGGGCGAGGATCTGTTCCAGCTCTTCCACCGAATAGCCTGCCGCGATCTGCCGTTTCCGCAGATCACCGCCATTGAACAGCGCCTTTTCGGTCAGGCCGTCCATCTCCTCCTCGAGGTTGGTGATCTTGCCAACCCATTCGCCGAAGGGCCGCGCACCGGCCAAAGCGTCTTTGATTTCCATGTCGTGGAACAGGGCCTGTTCCTGCATATCGACGGCAATCATCTGTCCAGGACCAAGCGCGCCTTTTTCGACAACCGTCGCCTCGTTGATCGGCACCATCCCGGTCTCGGACCCCGCTATCAGCAAGCCATCGCCCGTCACCACATAACGCATCGGGCGCAACCCATTCCGGTCGAGCCCGGCGCAAACCCAACGCCCATCGGTCATCGCCAGGGCAGCCGGGCCGTCCCAGGGCTCCATCACCGAATTGCAGTACGAATACATATCCTGCCAGGCCTGCGGCAATTCGGTCGCCTGTTTCGACCAGCTTTCGGGCACCAGCATCGTCTTGGCCATCGGCGCGCTGCGCCCGGCCCGCACCAGCACCTCGAACACCGCATCCAACGCCGCGGAATCCGACGCGCCCGATGCGATGATCGGTTTGATGTCTTCCGCCATATCCCCGAACGTGGCCGAGGCCATGCGGATCTCGTGGCTCTTCATCCAGTTCACATTGCCCTTCAGCGTGTTGATCTCGCCGTTATGGGCCAACATGCGGAAGGGCTGCGCCAACCACCATTGCGGGAACGTGTTCGTCGAATAGCGCTGATGGTAAATCGCGAACGCGCTTTCGAACCGCTCATCCATCAGGTCCGGATAGAACTCGGCCACCTGCTCGGCCAGCATCATACCCTTATAAATGATACTCCGGCAGGACAGGCTGCACAGATACAATTCGCGCACACCTGCCGTCGCAGCAGCCTTTTCGATCTTGCGGCGGATCACATACAATTCCCGCTCGAACGTCTCTTCATCGACGCCCTTCGCGTTCGAGATGATGATCTGCTCGATCTCGGGCCGGGTCGCATTCGCCTTTTCGCCCAGGCACGACACTTCGACCGGCACATGGCGCCAGCCATAGATCGAATAGCCCATCCGTAGCACTTCGGATTCCACGATGGTCCGGCAGACCTCTTGCGCGCCGAAGTCGCTGCGCGGCAGGAAGACCTGACCCACCGCCATCATCTCGTCCATCTTGGGCTCATGCCCGGTGCGCCGCACCTGGTCGTAGAAGAACTCCACGGGGATCTGCACATGGATACCCGCACCATCGCCAGTCTTGCCGTCCGCATCCACGGCGCCCCGATGCCAGATCGCCTTAAGCGCATCAATCCCGGCCTCAACGACCGAGCGGCGCGGCTGACCATCAATGGCCACAACCAAGCCAACCCCGCAGGAGGAATGCTCATGTTCCTCACGGAACAACGTGTTCTCTTCCATCCATGCGCGCTTTTCGGCCTCGGCAACGGCCCAGATCTGGTCAAATTTGGTCATGGCATATCTCCCTCGACATGGGGGTTCTTGGCTTCGTATTCGGCGCGCGTGACGCGGCGATGATCGCCCGCAAAGGACGCATAGGCAGGCGCCCGGTCGCTATAGACCTCAGAGATCAGAGGAAAATCCGCGGCCTCCGGAAACAAGGCGGGCATGAATTCGTAGGGCGCGTCTTTGGCGTCTGTATCACGCAGCCATAGGTTGCTGCCGCAGACGGGGCAGAACACGCGCTCGGCAAACGGTGCCGATGCATAGCGCGCAACATTACCGGTGATCCGCACCGCATCGGGCGAGGCCTGAAACGCCCCCCAGGCGGTACCGTTGGAACGCTGACAGTTGGAACAATGGCAGACCCCGATCGCAGCGACATAGTCGCCATCAATATGCAAGCCGACACTGCCACATAGGCACTTTCCATCAAGCTGTCCGCTTCTGCGATATGGATCAGCAATGCTCATGCGAACACCTCATCCATCTTCTGCGCTTCGGCGCTGACGCGGGTCAGCGTTACGATCAGATGCCGAAACAGCAACGCAGCACCGATCGATAGGACAGAGGATACCAGATCAAGGCTGGATCCGGTTCGGTAGTCATTTAACGTCACAGCATCCAGGTTGATCCGATTGGCGAGGATTGACACCATGTTGCCCAACAGCCAAAAACCCCACCAGGCGCGCATCCAGACCGGTACTGGTCCGTCGAGATCGGGATTGCCATGCAATCCGTTCCAGGTCTGGCGCATCGCTTTGAACGGCATCCACAAATTCGCGAAGGGCACGGCGAACCACCCCACCGCCCAACCAGGCGTGATGGCTTCGGGATTGGGTCGCACCGCCAAGGAATTGGCGCAGGCGCGATAGATCCACATCCCACCTGAAACAAAGCTTGCAACCACAGCGAAAATGAAAAACCCGCCAACAAAAATGGCAATGCCGTCGATCCGTTCGGCCTGGGCATCAATCGCCGCCTGATCGCTCGACGTCTCCACCAAATTCAAGAAACTCAACATCTGGAGTGAATTCCAAATGAATGCCACCTCCGCCGCGCAATAGACAAAAAGCATGATCGACGCGATCCGCGCAGTATGGATCAATCTATAGGGCATGGTCAGCCGTGCTCCGTCGGAAGGTGATCGCGAGGTCCGGGCAGACCAGACAGAATACCACCGCAATCATATTCCGGCGTGGTACTCAGGAAGCCAGGCTCGCCCGGTTCGGCAAATTCTACGGGGCTGTAATTGACCTCGACGGACTCGCCACTCGGCAGCGTGATTGTCTCAACACCACCGAAAAACAATCGCCAGTTGCGGCTCACAAATTGGGTCCCTTCGGTCGCGCGAGGCCCGCCCCCGGTTTCCCATTGATAGGCGAATTGCGTGACCTCCAGCGGTTCGCCATCAATGACGACCTGCTCGCCGGTCAATTGATCGAACCCGGTATAGTCGCGTTGAAACGTACCAAGACCCGATTCTTCGCGGATCGAGAACACCATCGTATCGCTGCCGGTCTCCAGCAACTCGGTCAAACTGGCCGGATCATCTTCGGGCTCAATCAAAGTGTCCTGGCTGCCGCTGCGCAAGTTGACCGAGTAGAGCCAGCGGAATTCCGCATCCGTGTAATTGAGATAGAATGCGCCATCCTGATCGAGCGTCGCCCGCCAGTGGGATCCGTCAGGCTCCCCCGCGCAGCGCCACATATGCGAGACGAGACAAGACCGGCTTTGGACCGTCAGGAAGGCGCTGCAGCCGTCAGGCACCTGGAATTCGCTACCGCCCGGCAAAATTTGCGCGTGTAGAAGGGTCGGCGCCATGCACAGCACCGCACATCCCAGAGCGGTGTTAAGAAACTGTCTACGAATGGCAGGCATCATATCAGCCCTTCTGTCCTATTAACCACGATCGCACATCGAAATTGATATAAATCACCATGTCTTCCGATCGAAATTGAGGATCGAAAACCGGCGATTGATATACCTTATTTGTCGCTTTGCCCTTATTCCGCTGCCATCACCGACCCGGTTCTCACCCGCTCCAGGATCGCTTCGGCGGCCTCGCGCCCGTCGCGGATCGCCCAGACGACCAATGACGCGCCGCGCACGATATCCCCGACGGCAAAGACGTTTTCCAAGGCGGTTTCGTGGGTCGCAAAGTTCGTCTTGATCGTGCCCCAGCGGGTCACCTCAAGCTCGGGCGTGTCCCACAAGACCGGCAGATCCTCGGGCTCGAATCCAAGAGCCTTGATCACCATATCGGCGCCTTCGACATAATCGGCGCCTTCAATCACCTCGGGGGATTGGCGGCCCGTCACATCCGGCGCTCCCAGCCGCATCTTTTGCACCATCACGCCATCGACCTTGTCACCGGTGAAGCCCTTCGGTGCGGACAGCCAGACGAAGTCTACGCCCTCTTCCTCGGCATTCTGAACCTCACGCTGCGATCCTGGCATATTCGCTTTGTCGCGACGATACAGGCATTTCACGCTGGTGGCGCCTTGCCGGGTGGCAGTGCGGACGCAATCCATGGCGGTATCGCCGCCGCCGATAACGACGACGCGCTTGCCTTCTGCATTCAACTCGCCGGAATCGAACTCTGGCACGGCGTCGCCAAAGCCCTTGCGGTTCGAGGCGGTCAGGAAGTCGATCGCGCGGACAATCCCATCGGCGCCTGCACCGGGCCCCGGCAGTTCGCGCGATTTGTAAACACCCGTGGCGACGACCACGAAGTCATGCTTTTCGCGGATCTCGGCAAAGGTGATGTCTTGGCCCACATCGCAATTCAATACGAACTCGACGCCGCCCTGTTCCAATTGTTCATTGCGACGCACGACCACGTCTTTTTCCAGCTTGAAGCCGGGAATACCGTAGACCATCAGGCCGCCCGACCGATCATAGCGGTCATAGACGGTCACCTGCAGACCTGCACGGCGCAGCATATCGGCTGCGGCCAGGCCGCCGGGCCCGGCGCCGATGATCCCGACGGATTCAGCACGCTCCACCGATGGCGCGATGGGCTGCACCCAGCCTTCCTCCCAGGCGGTATCGGTGATGTATTTTTCGACCGAACCAATGGTGACGGTGCCGTGACCCGATTGTTCAATCACGCAATTGCCTTCGCAAAGGCGATCTTGCGGGCAGATACGACCACAAATCTCGGGGAAGGTATTCGTCGCCTGACTGACCTCATACGCCTCGCGCAGCCGACCCTCGGCGGTCAATTTCAACCAATCGGGGATGTTGTTGTGCAAGGGACAATGCGACTGGCAATAGGGCACGCCGCACTGACTGCAGCGTCCTGCCTGTTCTTCCGCCTTTTCACGCGCATATTCGCCGTAGATTTCGGCAAAATCTTCTTTGCGCTGGTCCGCTTGCCGCTTTTGCGGCATTTCCTTGCCAACCGTGACAAATTTCAACATGGGTTGCTTAGCCAAAACCGATGCTCCCTCTGCTCCGGAGCGCCCGTATACTAGGTGTTCTCGGAGAGATAAAGACAGTTATGCTGACCTTTTATCCGTCATATCCCAGAAATGAGACCTGAAGTGTCGTATCCGACAAGGTTAATATGGCAGTATGTGTTACCTTTAATGAAAAATGTATTTGATAACAGAGCGCTGAAACAGTCCGAGGTCTCGTTCCCTTGACCTTCTTGCATTTGTTTTTGCTGGCTATGATCCAGGGCATCACTGAGTTTTTGCCGGTTTCATCCTCTGGTCACCTGATTCTCTTGCCCGGATTGACGGGACTTGAGGACCAAGGGCAGGTCATCGACGTCGCCGCCCATGTCGGGACATTGGGCGCTGTCGTCCTCTATTTCTGGACGGATGTTAAAACTGCTCTGATCGGGACGCCCAGAATGCTGATGGGTCGCTTGGATACGCCTGGCGCCAAATTAGCCTTCCTTTTGCTGATCTCCACCATTCCTGTCATTTTGTTCGGCATCGTTCTTGAAATGACCGGCCTGTATGAGCACCTGCGCTCGATTGCCGTTATTGGCTGGACCATGCTGATTTTCGGCGTGGTCTTGTACTGGGCGGACCAGAACGGCCCCCTGACCAAAGTCGCCGCGGATTGGAATCGGCGTGACGCCATCATCATTGGTCTGTGCCAAGCGATATCGCTTATCCCCGGCACGTCACGGTCCGGCATCACCATCACGGCAGGTCGCTATCTGGGCTACGACCGTGAAGGTGCTGCGCGAATCGCCATGCTGATGTCGATTCCAACGATCTTGGCGTCGGGTATCTTTTCAGGGGCCAAGGTGATCAGCCAAGCCGATGCTACCGCTGCTTGGGACGGCGCGATTGCTGCCGCGCTGTCATTTGTTGCAGCGCTTCTGGCGCTCATCCTGATGTTCCGCCTGCTGAAAAGCGTAAGCTTCACGCCCTATGTGATCTACCGCGTTGTATTGGGCGTGATCTTGCTGTGGATTGCCTATTCCTAACCGAAAGCCACTATTCCTGGCGCAGGTTCCGGGCGTTTTCGGTGATTTCCGCATATTGCCCAGCTGGTCGGAAGGGCCATAGGTAATCGTCCAGCACCACATCCATCGACGTCGCGGAAATGCCAAGATCCGTAAGTGTCTTTGCACCGTCTTGCACGACGTTGTCAGACCGCAAGCTGCGCACCTGATCGCGCGTCAAAATACCGTTGTGGAAGAGACCAAAGGTCAGGGTCTGTAGCAGATCAAACACCGCTCCCATAATCCCCGCGACAAAGAACGGGATGTTCAGGATCAGGCGACGACGCCGAATGACACCCAACATGCGTTGCATCAACACACGGAAGCTTTCGACATCGGGCCCGCCCAGCTCGTAGATACCGCCTTCGGCTTCACCAAGCGCGCCCAGCATCGCGGCATGGGCGACATCATCCACATAAACGGGCTGAAATTTCGTCTCCGCTCCGGCGACGGGCAAAATTGGGCCCATCCGCGTCATAGCCGCAAACCGGTTAAAGAACTGATCCTCAGGCCCGAACACGACAGAGGGGCGCAAGATCATGGCATCGGGAAAGGCCTCTCGCACGGCCTCTTCGCCCTGGCCTTTGCTGCGCGCATACAGGCTGTTGCCATCGACATCAGCCCCGATGGCCGAGATATGCACCATACGCGCCGCGCCTTCTTCAGCCGCAATGCGTGCGATCCGCGCGGCACCTTCGTTCTGAACCGCTTGAAAGTTGTTTTTGCCACCTGCATCAAACGTTCCGACACAGTTGACGACCGCATCCGCGCCGTGGATCGCAGCCCTGACCGAGGTATCGTCACGGATGTTCGCCAAGATCGGCTCGACCTGTCCGACGACACCATAGGGCTTTACGAACAGCGCCTCGTTCGGGCGACGAACCGCTACGCGGACACGCCATCCCTGTTTGGCCATGCGCCGCGCGATATAGCGGCCCACAAAGCCTGAACCGCCAAAAATGGTGACGAGTTTTGCCATGGTCAGATCCTTCGGTCGCGTCTTAGGGCGGTGATACGCAGGGGCTCACGGCGCGGCAAGGCGCAAAAGGTCTCAATTTCACGCGGCATACGGGAACCACAGGTATATCGCTGGCGTTATGCCATGGATCAAACTAATTACATCTCATGCATATTCGATACATTTTACCTATCGCGATTGCCTTTTTCCTGACTGCAGGCAGCGCTTCAGCCCAGGATGTGGATTTCCGTGTCGCGGGCGATGATGAAGATCTGAGCGATCGGCTTCGCGCCGCATCGGTCCTTCTGCAAGACACAGAAGAGCCGCGAACTGCCCAGGATTGGGTGGCCGCAGCCCGCGCGGACTATGCGCGTTTGGTGGCGGCCTTGTACGATGCAGGACATTTCGCGCCGGTGGTGCGCATCGGGATCGACGGACGCGAAGCGGCCCGCATCTCGGCCTTCGACGCACCGCGGACCGTGTCGCAAATCACCGTGCAAGTGGAACCGGGTCCGACCTTCGCGTTGGGCACCGCGGAAATCGGGCCGCTCGCCCCGGAAACCGACCTACCAGAGGATTTCCGACCCAGCGGACCTGCAACAACCGGCCTGCTGCGTGACACAACCGGTGTGGCCATCGATGCGTGGCGACAGATCGGCCACGCGACAGCGGATGTCGGCGGTCAAAACGTAACCGCCCGGAACCCTGAAGCGATCCTTGATATCTCTGTTCGGATCGAACCCGGCCCCGTCGTGCGGTTTGGTCAGTTGCGGCCAGAGGGCCACGATAGGATGCGGCAAGACCGTATTCTGGCCATCGCGGGCCTGCCCCAAGGCGATGTGTTTTCGCCCGAGACGCTCGACCGGGTCGAAGGCCGCCTTCAAGATACGGGCGTCTTCTCGGCCATTGCCTTGCAAGAAGGTGAGGTCGGGCCGGACGGCACTATGGATATTACGGCAACCTTGGTGGAAAGCCCCCCGCGCCGCTTTGGCTTCGGCGCTGAACTGTCCACAGCGGATGGCGCAACGATCAGCGCGTTCTGGCTGCACCGCAATCTGTTTGGCGGTGCTGAGCGATTACGCATCGAAGGTGAGATCAGCGGGATCGGGAGCGAGGAATTCTCGGATACCGATCTGGCCGGGGCAGATGCGTCGATCACGCTGCGCTATTCGCGCCCGGCGACATTCACGCCAGACACCACATTCTATACCGAATTGGGTGCCGAATATCTGAATGAGCCTCTGTTTAATCTGGGCACGGTCGGGATCGAGGCAGGCGTCAGCCACAATTTCAGCCGCACATTGACCGGCAGCCTTGGGGCAAGTCTGCAATATTTCGACATCGATGACGATTTCGGCGATCGCCAGATCACATTGTTCAGCCTGCCGGCCAGCCTCACCTGGGATCGGCGCGATGACCCTCTGGATGCCCGCGAACTGTTCTATATTCAGGCAGATGCCACACCCTTCGTGACCAGCGAAGGCTCCGGCGGTGGTCGCGTCTTCATCGATGGCCGGGCCTATCTTGGCTTTGGCGAAGACAATGCCAGTCGTGTGGCCGGGCGCGTGCAAGTCGGCAGCGTTGTGGGTGGTGAGATCACGGATATCCCACCAAGCTTCCTGTTTTTCTCGGGCGGGTCCGGCACGGTGCGCGGTGTCGAATATCAATCGCTCGGCGCCACGCAATTGGGTGTCGAAAGCGGTGGACGCAGCTTCTTGGGCCTGTCCGGCGAATTCCGGCAGGATATCGGCGATACGAATTTCGGCCTCGTGGCCTTTGCGGATGCCGGTTACGTTGGCGCAGATGCCTCGGGCAGCGACGGGGATTGGCATGCAGGCGCCGGGCTTGGCGTGCGCTACGCGACCCCATTCGGCCCGATCCGTGTAGACCTTGCGACACCGGTCGAAGGCCCGGACGTCGGCGAAAGCTTGTTTATCTATATCGGAATTGGACACGCGTTTTGATGCGTTGGATTTGGATCGTCATCGGGCTGTTGCTGCTTCCGTCACTTGCACTCGCGCAGGAGGAAGACGGCGGCACAATTCTCAGCCGCCTGCTGGAAGATCAATTGTCGGACGGCGCAGCGCGGCAGGTCTCGATCCAAGGATTTGAAGGCGCGCTATCATCCCAGGCCACGTTGGATCGGCTGACGATTTCCGATGTCGATGGCGCCTGGTTGATCCTTGAAGGGGCCACCTTGGATTGGAACCGCAGCGCATTGCTGCGTGGCGCGTTGCAAGTCAACGCCCTGACGGCAGAGCGACTTGAGGTCATACGGCCACCACTGACCGAAGACAGCGTCGATGTGCCCAGCGCCGAGGCGCAGCCATTTTCACTGCCGAACCTGCCGGTGAGTGTCGAAATCGGCGAATTTGCGATCAACGAGGTTGTGTTGGGTGAGGCGCTGTTCGGCATTGCCGCACAGCTTTCAATCGATGGGACGGCCTCGCTGTTGGGCGGGTCTGGTGCCGCAGATATCCACCTGAATCGGCTTGATGGCCCCCGCGGCCAGTTCGACCTGAACGCCGCATTCGAAAACGACACTCGCGAATTGAGCCTATCGCTCATCCTGGACGAGGAACCCGGCGGTTTGGCGGCAGAGCTTCTGGGCCTGCCCGGTCGTCCGGACCTGAACCTGAGCGTACAGGGAAACGGTCCGCTTGACGCATTTACCGCCGATATCGCCCTGGCCACCGATGGCCAAGACCGCATCACGGGGCAAGTGATCTCGACCGAAAGCGACGATGGGACACAAACGCTGACTGCGGATATCGGTGGTGACATAACGCCTCTGCTTCTGCCGGAATATCAGGAGTTTTTCGGCGATGACACGCGCCTTCGGGCCGAAGTTGCACAAAGCGAAAGCGGTGGAACAACGCTGGATGAGCTGTCGCTGCAATCCGCCGCCTTGGATCTACAAGGTGATCTGGCACTTGGACCGAATGGGTTGCCGACACGCCTCAACCTGACGGGTGCCATTACGCCACCCGATGGCGATACGGTACGGCTGCCATCGACGGGGGCCGATGTGCGACTGCGTGCAGCAACGCTTGCGCTGACCTATGATCGCGAGGCTGGGGAAAACTACGCGCTGACCGCAGATATCGACGGGCTCACCGCCGATGATTTTGCGCTGGAAACCACAGCCCTACGGCTCGAAGGGATCGCGGCGATCACCGATACCGGGGTTGAGGCCGCAACCGCCGTATTACAAGCGCAACTCGATGGCGCAACCCACACCGATCCAGCTCTGGCCGAAGCCATCGGTGAAGCATTGAGCGTCGCAGCCGATCTTTCCTGGGTTAACGGCGCCCCCGTGATCCTGTCCGATCTGACGGTCGCTTCGGGTGACATGCAACTTGCCGGGAATGCGACCGCGATGTCGGGCGAAGGGGTTGTAGACGTTGCCCTGGATCTTGCTGCTGAGATCGGAGCCCTGGATCGCTTCGCCGCCATTGCAGGTCAACCCCTGACCGGCAGCGTGACAACCAACATATCGGGCCAAGTCGAGGCACTGTCAGGCGCGTTCGACCTGTCCCTGTCCGGCACCGGGCAAGACCTGGTATTTGTCGACAATGTGCCGCCTGAACTATTCGCCGGGCAGACCGATTTGAACTTGCGCGCGATCCGCGATGGTTCGGGTACGCGGATCGAGGATTTGACGCTCGAAAACGCTGAATTGGCTCTGACAGGCGATGTCAGCGTGTCGTCCGGCGATACCAGCCTGCAGGCCGATTTCGATCTGGCCGATGTGGGTCTGTTCACCGATATGTTGTCTGGTCCCGCTTCGATCCGCGCCGATATCGCGCGCAGCGGCACCGAGCCGTTCAATGTCGATGTGTCTTTGCGCGGGCCCAGCGATATTCTGGCCGATATCACCGGTGCTCTGGATGCCGAAACGCAGGACTTTAGCCTGGTGCTTGTTGCCAGCGCGCAGGATCTGAGCCTGGGCGATGCCGTGCCGCCTGAGCTGTTGTCCGGGCGCACCGATCTGACAGCGCAACTGATCAAGGCCGGGGAAACCTTCAGCCTCAGCAACTTCGAACTGGAAAATACCGCAATCCAGGCCTCGGGTGATGCGCGCTTGGGTCCAAGCGACAGTGACGTAAGCCTTGAGGCGCGTTTGGCTGATATCGGTGTTTTCACCGACATGATGTCAGGCCCTGTCACTATCAATGGTGACGTCGCGCGGACGGGTACCGATCCATTCAATGTCAATCTCGCGCTGCGCGGGTCAAGCGAGATTGCAGCGGATGTCACCGGCGCATTCGATGCCGAAACACAGGATTTTAATCTGGCCCTCGTCGCCAGCGCGCAAGATCTGAGCCTGGGCAACGCTGTCCCACGTGGATTGCTGGCGGGGCGCACGGATCTGTCGGTGACGGCCGTTCGCGCCGATGAGGTTCTGACGCTAAGTGATCTGTCTTTGCAGGGCAACGCGCTTCGGGCCAGTGGCGCGGCACGCATCGGGCCCGAAGATAGCGAAATCGACATCACCGCCCGGCTGGCAAATGTCGGACTTTTCACCGATGCGCTTTCGGGCGCAGCGACCGCCGATGCCACGATCACCCGCACAGGCACAGAGCCCTGGCGCGTGGTCGCGGATCTGGGCGGACCTGGCGGCATGAACGCAAATGTTGCGGGGCAGGTCGGGCTACCCGATGGCTCCGTCGATCTGACCGCAAATGGCACTGCGCCGCTTGCGCTTGCCAATCAATTCATTCGACCACGCTCCATTACCGGAACGCTCGCCTTCGACCTCGCCATGCGCGGGCAACCCGGGCTGGGTGCATTATCGGGGACATTGCGCACAAGCGACGCCCGGCTTTCGGCACCGACGCTGTCCTTTGCGGTCCAGAACATCGACCTGACCGGGCAGCTATCGTCGGGCCAATTGAACCTGTCTGGCAACGGCGCGATTTCTACCGGTGGACAAGTGACCATCGGCGGGGGGCTGAACCTCGGATCACCGGGTCTGGACGGGCAGGTCGATCTGTCACTTTCCAACGCGCGCCTGATCGATCCAACGCTCTACAATGCGCTGATCGAGCGGGCCGAGCTCAGCATTTCTGGGCGCTTGGCCGTCGCACCGCAGATCAGCGGAGATGTCACGCTTGGCGAATCCGAAATCCGGGTGCCCGAAGCCAGTTTGGCGGGCAGCGCGGCGATCCCCGATATCCGCCATGTCGGTGAGACGCGGGAACAGCGTTTGACCCGCAATTTTGCAGGCCTTTTGGCACAACAAGGGGCAGGCAATGGCGGTGGCAGCGGCGGAAGCAACGCCACAGGTTTGGACATCAACATCAACGCGCCAAGCCGCATTTTCGTGCGCGGGCGTGGCCTGGATGCGGAATTTGGCGGCTCAATCCGGATTTTCGGAACAACGGCCAACGTGATCCCGACCGGACGTTTTGATCTGATCCGGGGGCGTCTGTCGGTTCTGGGCACGCGCCTGGACCTGACCGAGGGGCAAGCGACCCTGCAAGGCAGTTTCGACCCGTTTTTGCGCATCGCGGCGACCAGCCGCGCCAACGGCTACCAAATTACCATCAGCATGGAAGGCCCGGTATCGGATCCGGATATCACCTTCGCCTCCGACCCCTCCCTGCCCGAAGACGAGGTTCTGGCGCGGTTGCTGTTTGGGCGCTCCGTTTCGGGTCTGTCACCGCTGCAATTGCTCCAATTGGCCGACGCCGCTACGTCACTGGCGGGCGGGTCAACCAATGCCGGATTTGTCGCTGGATTGCGAGATGGGCTGGGTCTGGACGATCTGGACCTGTCCACAGACGAAGAAGGCAACGCAGCCGTCACTGCCGGGCGCTATCTATCGGACAATATTTACACCGACGTAACGGTGAATGCCGACGGAGAGGCCGATCTATCCCTCAACATTGATCTGACCCCCAATATCACCGCGCGCGGGTCGGTTGGATCGGATGGTGGGTCAAGCCTGGGCATCTTCTTTGAGCAGGACTATTGACGCGCCCTTGGGGTGGATATATCAGCCGCTCTCACGACACCTGCCCAGGTGGCGGAATTGGTAGACGCGCCAGCTTCAGGTGCTGGTGTCTGTATGGACGTGGAGGTTCGAGTCCTCTCCTGGGCACCAAGTCGTTCCGGCGATGTGCAGCAGCACTTCCTTAACCGGAACAGCGCATCATTTCCGCACGGACCATACGACCAATTCCCGACGGAAGGGACAGCGCAATATGACGATCCATCTTTACCAAAATGATTTGCCAGATGACCTAGAACTGGGCCCGGTCGTCGCCATTGATTGCGAGACCATGGGCTTACACCCGCACCGGGATCGTCTGTGTGTGGTGCAATTGTCCGATGGTGATGGGAACGCGCATTTGGTGCAGGTCGCCAAGGGGCAGACCGACGCACCCAATCTTGCCCGTCTGTTGGAAGATCCCGATACGCTCAAACTGTTCCATTTCGGGCGCTTTGACATCGCAGCAATGTATCACGCCTTCGGTGCGCTGACGGCGCCGGTCTATTGCACCAAAATCGCCTCCAAGCTGGTGCGCACCTATACTGACCGGCATGGGCTGAAAAACCTGCTGCAGGAATTGCTGGACGTCGACATTTCCAAACAACAGCAAAGCTCCGATTGGGGCGCCGAGACGTTGAGCGATGCGCAACAAGCCTATGCGGCCTCTGACGTTCTCTATCTGCATCGGCTGCGCGATGCGCTGAACGACATGTTGGTACGCGAAGGGCGGATGGATATCGCACAGGCGTGTTTTGAGTTTCTGCCGATGCGTGCGAAACTGGATCTCGCCGGTTGGCCGGAGATTGATATCTTCGCCCATTGATCCGCCCCGGCGAAAGGGCCCGCCATGGCACGCAACAATCTGTACTCTTCAATCGTGGTTTGGGTGAAAATCACCTTGCCGCTCATGGCGCTTGCCCTGATGTCGACCTTGTTTCTGTTCGCCTCCAATCCCGATCCCGATGCTGCCCTGCCCTATGCCGAAGTCGACATCGATCAGATCGTGCGTGAACAACGCGTCGCGCAGCCGCGATTTGCCGGTGTTTTGGACCAAGGACGCGAATTGATCATGATCGCGGATGTCGCGACAATCGATGGGACGGAAACCGACCGCATCCGGGCCCAAAACATCGAAGGGCAGATGGACCTGTCGGGCGATGCCTATCTGACGCTTGATTCGGTTTTTGGCGATTTCGATATGGCCGCGCAGCAGGCCAGTCTGACCGACGGCGTGATCGTCACCTCATCGCTTGGCTACCAATTGGAAAGTGAGCGCTTGAACCTCGCCCTGGATGCCGTTGACGTGCATGCGCCGACGCCTGTGCATGTAACCGGTCCAGGCCTCGACTTGACGGCGGACACAATGGATCTCAGCGGCCCCGATGGCGCCACAATCCTGCGTTTCAACGGCTCCGTCCGGGTGCTATATGAGCCTCAGAATTAACGAAGGTCTTTCATCCATGCACCGCCTCCTTGCCCTTTGCCTTGCCCTGACGCTGCTGCCCGGTCTGGCCATGGCGCAGGTTGATATCGGCTTTGGGGGCGTTGTTTATGACAATAGCCAACCGGTTGAGATCACATCAGATACGCTGACTGTGGATCAAACCTCGGGCGAAGCCATTTTTACCGGCAATGTCATTGTCATACAGGGCGATCTGCGCATGGCTGCGGCCCGTGTGCGCGTCATCGACGAGCCCGGCGGCACCTCGGCCAATGATGTCCGCGAAGTAATCGCGACAGGCGGCGTCTTGATCACCCGCGGCACGGATGCGGCCGAAGGCGCCCGAGCCGTTTATAGCGTCGCCTCATCCTTGCTGACCCTGACTGGAAACGTCTTGGTGACCCAAGGCACGACGGCAATCGCAGGCGACAGCATGGTGGTGAACATGGAAACCGGCAATGGATCGGTCGATGGCCGCGTGCGCACCGTTTTGGGCGGTGAGTAATGGCATTGGACGTCACCGAAGGCTCCGCCGGTCTGCGCGTTGAAAAGCTGCGCAAAAGCTATCGCCGCCGCCCCGTTATCCGCGACGTCACGTTGGAACTGAATCGCGGCGAAGTGGTGGCTCTGCTCGGCCCCAACGGCTCAGGAAAGACAACCTCATTTTACTGCATCGCAGGGCTCATCACCCCTGATGGCGGCCGCGTCTCCATCGATGGGCAGGATGTGACGCTGTTCCCGATGTATCGTCGCGCCCGCGCCGGCGTGGGCTATCTGCCCCAGGAAATGTCGATTTTTCGCGGTCTCAGCGTCGAAGACAACATCATGTCGATCCTGGAGATCGTCGAAAAGAACCGCAAACGACGGCGCGACCGGCTGGAGGAATTGCTGAGCGAGTTTAGCATCGAACATCTGCGTCGCGCGCCGGCCTTGTCGTTGTCGGGGGGCGAACGCCGCCGGGCCGAGATTGCACGATGCCTTGCCTCTGATCCGCGATATGTGCTGCTGGATGAACCCTTTGCGGGTGTCGATCCCATCGCTGTCGGCGACATCCGCGCTCTGGTTGGGGAGCTGAAGACCCGCGGCATCGGCGTTCTGATTACCGACCATAACGTCCAGGAAACATTGGCAATTGTCGATCGGGCCTACATCTTGCATGACGGCGCCATCATCATGTCAGGCACAGCGGAAGAGGTGGTTCGCGATGAAAATGTGCGGCGTGTCTATCTGGGCCAATCGTTCCGCATCACGTGACTTCCTATCACGCTTTGCGTTGACAGCACGGGGCGACTCGTCGCCAAATACGTGGGATGGTTGCGTTCGCTTCATCCCCGACCGGCTTGCCCCATGTCCGACATTTTGGACCTCCCCGGCAAACGGTCACCCACATCCAAACCCAATTCCTTAACCACCGGAAACGGGTTTGGTGTCACTTCAAATAATATCGGAGGCTTCATGCGGTATCAGATCAGCGGAAAACAGATCGAAATCGGACAGGCCCTGCAAACCCATGTGCAGGACAGTCTCAGCACCATTGCCGAAAAATATGCTGGGCGGCCAACCGACGCGACGGTGATTTTCTCTAAATCCGGCTCTGAATTTGTTTGTGAAACCGCTGTGCATCTCTCCACCGGGCTGACCGCCTCGGCCAAGGGGCACGCCCATGAGATCTATGCCTCGTTCGAGGCAACAGCCGATAAGCTGGAAAAGCAGTTGCGCCGCTACAAGCGCCGCCTAAAGGATCACCACCGCGAACGGACCACACCCATTGATGTCTTTGGCGCAGCCTCGTATATCCTGGCGTCATCTGAAGCGACCAACGACGACCCCGAACCCGACAGCCTACAGCCCATCATCGTGGCTGAGATGGAAACACGTATTCCATCCTTGTCGGTCGGAGAAGCCGTAATGCAGATGGAGATTGCAGGAGCGCCTTTGCTGGTGTTCCGAAATGAGGGACAGGATCGGGTGAATGTGGTCTACCGCCGCGACGATGGGAACGTCGGGTGGATTGATCCGCGCACCGATTAACCGAACGGCTGCACCGGGGGACGGTCAGCGTGCTGGCCGTTCAAAAGGGATAAGGCACGGACATGGATCTACCTACTTTGCTTGCACCGCAGGCCATTAAAGTCGTTAGCGATGTCACCAGCAAAAAGCGCCTGATGCAGGCGCTGTCTGACACGGCTGAACAGCTGACAGGCGTTGACGCTCAACGGATCTTCGAAGCGCTGCAAGAGCGTGAGGGGCTTGGTCCGACGGGTGTGGGACATGGCGTGGCCCTGCCCCATGCGCGGCTGGATGAGTTGACCGAGGTGCGCGGTGTCTTTTTCCGGCTGGAGCGTGGCATCGATTTCGATGCCGCCGACCGTCAACCGGTCGATCTGGTTTTCACGCTCCTGGCGCCCTCGGCGTCGGGGGTGGAGCATCTAAAGGCGCTGGCCCTGGTCTCTCGCACGCTCCGCAATTCGGCACTGTGCGCCAAACTGCGGGCCAATAGCGATCCCGCGGCGCTCTATGCGCTGTTGACCGACGCGCAATCCCACCGCGCGGCCTAGCCCGCCTGCGCCCATCGTTGGAAGCCGAACATATGATAGTCGCGCCGATAGGCGGCGATGATGGTTCGTTCGATTTTGCCATCATAGATTGCAGATAGGTCGAACGGACCCGTGGGCTGTTCCATCTCGACCGCTGGGATGTCGGCAACACCGACATCCTGCGCCAATAGCGGCAATGCACTCGGCAGATGCGCCTCATGCAATACGGATTGCGGGACAACAACCTTGCAAAACCCTTGCAAAATCGCTGCTTGGCTGGCCCAGGCCTGATCCACCCGCAGATTTGTCTGCCCGGCAAGATTGCCTTTCATCACCTCGGCAAAGGCGGCGAAGGCAGCCCCGTGATCCGTAAGCGACCAATCCGGTCCGGGCGTGCCATCGTGGATCGGAACGTTGTAGCGCTTCCGCAGCATCCGACGTGGACCAGCATAAGCGGGGTCCGTATCGGGCAGGATAAACTGGTTGAACACCGTGAACAGACGTTCGACCGGATGTCGCAAAACGCTAAAGCTGCGAAACCCCGGATGGGCCTTCATCCAAACACGCAGATCCTTTTGGGTCATCTGCGTCAGCAATGCATCATGTCCGACCTCGCCGATCTGCGCCAACCAATCGGTGACGTTGTCCGTGGCCGCACCTTTGATGGGGCAAAACAGCAGGCCATATAACGGATGCGCCACAAATTGGCGGACCTGGGCGGTACGCTCGGGTTCAAAATCGGGAGCACGATCTAGGCCGAAGCGATCCAGGTCTGCCAAGCTGGCGACCATCTCATCGTAGTTCTCGACCTTGTCGCGCAAGGGGATCGGGTTCTGCCGTTTCAGCCTCGATGACGCGGAATCGATCCGTTCGGTTGATCCAAGGAACCCAGCAAGACCGTTCAACACATCGACGTCGTTGATATCATCATACGCAATCTGAAACGCGCTTTGCCCGGTGACTTGCAATGCGCGCTTCAAACGGGCTTGGAACCCGTTCAGATCATCTAGAAGAGTTGAAAACTCACGGGCGACGAACCGGACTTTTGCGGTTTTTGCGTGCTTCACATCCGTTAATCGCCATTGGTCGGTGGCTACAGCAATCTTGCGGCTGACATAGCTATCAAGCGGGTTCCGGGTCAGGATGATCTTTGCAATCCGCGGGTCCGGCAAGACGCGTTCGATAATCCGCGGATCGTGATCGTGGAACAGACGAAATCCTGACAACGGACCGTTCTGCGCCAAAATCTTATCCAGCAATCCAATCGGGTCAGCCTCGCGCCGATCCATGTCATAGCCGAGCAAGTCATGGCAATCGTGATGACCCATGAAAACGGGATTGAAGACCTCACCCAAGCAGTTCAGATCGGCGAAGGCATTCAAGCTTTCTTCGAGAGAGTTTGAACCGGTCCGCATCTCGGCGAATAGGACAAATCCGTCGAACCGCCGCCCCATGATCTAGCGCACCAAATAAGGTCGGTTTTCCGATGTCGGCCGGAGCGGTCTGACCCCTTCGGAGGGAAAGTCACCCACTGAAAACGGATCCATGCCCTGGTTCTTCAGATTCTGAAGAAATTTGGGGAATCCATCGAAGTTTGTCATGCGCGGCGCCTCGGTCAGACGGCTGGCATGGGCGCCTTCCATCGAATCCAGGATACGTTGCAGGTTTTCCATCGGTTCTTCTATAAATTCCGCCAACGACCAGATGCGGATTTCGGCGCGGGCGCGCACATCGCGCAGGGCATTCACAAAATCGATTTCAGTCTTTTGAAGGCGGGCCGCTTCGGCGCGAATATCAGTGAAGTCGCGGTTGGCGGTGAACAAACGCACCGCCCAGGCGCCGGTGATGATCGACAATTGCGCGTTGGAATCGGATGCCATGAAGGCCCCGTGGCGTTGGTTGTCATCCGGGCCGAACATGAACACCTGACGCTCGCCCCTGGTGTTCCAGATCAGGTTGGTCAGAAACCGTTCCGGGTTGTAGTCGCGCAACTTGGCATTGTCCGACAAGCAGCCTGCATAGGTGTCGGCCCCGCCCGCAAACTGCGCACGGGACGGCGCGAACAGGTTGCCATGCACATTGGTGCCCAAGCGGCGCGACAGCCAAGGCTCAAAATCCAAAAACAGCTCGTTGAAGCCATGAAACACGGAATAGGGTGCCGCGGATTTTCCGTTTTCCCAATCGGGGTTCGGAAAACGGCTTTGCATATACAGACCCGGACGGCCGCGAACGCGACGCTCCAACGCTTTTGCAAAGACGCGGTCGATCTTGCCGGGCGTCGGCTCCGCCATCCTTCTGTCGTCATCTGCCTGGGTCAGAAACGTGCGATACAATCGGTCTGCCTTGGGCCAGATCTTACGCGCCACAAAACAATCCGACCGGCGCAAGAGATGCAGATGATCATCGTAGAAGACATGCGGCTTGCCCTGAAAATCGAACTTCGACAGGGTCAGTGACCGGCTTTCGATGTCACGGGAATAGTTACGGACCAGGGTCTGATAATAGCTTTCGTCGGGGATCCAAACGAGTTTGAAGTAACCGTCATATTGGCGCCGCTTCGGGTCCTGCAAAATTGCGCTTAGCGTTTGGCGCGACAGACACCACCATTGACTACCCAGATGCGGCAGCAAACCCTCGGGCGTTTTGCGGCGCAGGCCCAAGCGCCGCTGAAGCTCCACAAATCGATCAAAGAGCCACCGTTGACGTTTCCATGAAAACGGAAACCGCAGTTGAAACCGTTCCGTGTTCAACCCGTCAATTGTCCAATCCACATCCCGCAATGTCACGCTTTCGATAAAATCCGTCGTCGGCCGCGCGGCCAGATAAGCGCGCAGCTCATCGATCGAGCGCAGCGGCAAACACGACCCCGAGGCAAGGTAGACATGCCGCACACCCGGGAAGTCCGACAACATCATCTCGGATGCGTCCTGAGTGGCCGAGACCAAGCTCCAGGTGCCCCATTCACACCGACGCCGCTTGCAGAACTTCACATTGTCCAGATCGGCGAGCATTTGGCGAAATCTGTCGAACTCCGCCCGCGCCACGCGACGATCCAAATGGATCACAACCGGGCAATCGCGTTCCGCCCAATGGCGCGCAACCTGCGCCGCACGGTCCAGCGCCGTGTGGCAGATCATGATGAAGCCCAGCGTACTCATCTTACGCCCAATTTCCTTTTGACATCAGCCCCAGGATCTCAAGCTGGCGCCAATTGATGTATTTCTCGGACCATTTCGTCCAAAAATCGGTGTTCTCCTCAAGACCTGCGACGTAGGCCTTGTATTCAGCCGAAGCCCCATAATGCTGTTTGCGAACCAGCTCTTCGCGGGCCTTTTTGTTGAACGTATCCAAAAGCTTGGCATGTAGCAGAACGCCAGAGGCCTTTTCGCCGCCCCATTCGTCATAAACCAGGTTCAACCCCCGCGGGAGCAGCATATGCGTCGATGAGGCATAGGCGTAATGCCGTTTCCAACGCACCAGAGGGATCTTGTTCAGCGCAGGCGCCCGTTCAGGACCGTCGGTAAAGAACATCCGGGCTCGGGGGCCGCCCTGGATCCAGAGGTTCCCATAACTCCAATTGCGCTCAATCGTGTAGTTGCCGGGATCGAACCAGCAAGCAATGTCGATTGGGTTCTGACCCTCTTGATAGGGCTGCGCGCTCAGCGGGCCCTTGGGATACATATCCAGCAGCATCGCGCCAAAGGACTTGATGGAGGACGCTTCCAGCCAGTCGGTCAGCGCCGGGATCGGTCGCGTATCGGAGAACGGATAGACCAGAAATTCATCAAGATCGACGGTCAGACACCAATGATCATGCCCGTAAAGGCGCAGAAGACGGTTCAACCAATCCATCCCAAACCGGGCGCGCTTATAGCTTTCATCGGTCCACCAGGTGGAACAATCCGGTTGCTCGGCCAGAAACTCTCGGCTCCCATCGGTGCTGTCATTGTCGACGAACACGAAATGCGCAACGCCACGATCACGGTAGTAATCCAGGAAGTATTTCAGGCGGACCCGCTCGTTGCGCAGCGTGCAGAAACACAGGATATCGCCCTCGCGAATGGCATCGGTGCGATCGGCAACCTCTTCCAGGCCACGCGATTTGCGCCAGGCACGCGCAAGGAAACGCTTGCGTTCAAGGCGCAATCCGTATCGCTGGATCGCCTGCATTGGCGGCCTCTCCCCTTCGGCGGTCAAGTTCTGCGACCACCGCTCCAAAGTGTTCGTCCCAAGTCGGGACGGATAGCCGCCCCAGATCAGGTTTCACCTGTATACAGCGAATTTGTTGCTTAATCGTTTCTTTCCATGAAGTAGCGTCATCGGCTGTCACGTAAATGACGCAATCGCTTAAGGTTTCGCGGAACACCGGCAGATCCGAACAGATTGGCATGGCTCCGGCCAGTGCTGCTTCCAACGGGGGATACCCGTATCCTTCGGCCAAGGACGGGAACAGCAACGCGTTTGCGCGGGCCAGATGGTTCTGCACCTGATCGTCGGATAGCCCGCCTTCCAGGTGGATCATATGCCCAAGCTGCGGGTGAGCCTGAAGTCGCGCCTTCAGCGCATCCGATTTCCAGCCCCAGCTTCCGATAATGTGTAGCTGCGGCATCTCGGCGGCAGACAGCTCTTTGGCCAACATCTCCCACACATCGATCATCAGCGCGTGGTTCTTGCGCGGTTCAATCGTGCCCAACATGATGAAATGGCGCGGATCGCGGTCCAGGTCGTCCAACAGCGGCGCCCGACGCACCCCCAGAGGAACCGAAATGGAAGGCGGCGCCTGGGAAGTTTGCGCCCAAACCCCCTCCAAATCAGACAATGTCGCACGGGAATTGCAGATCACAAGATCCGCATGGCGTCGCACAGCATCGACGCGTCCGGCAAATGCCTCAGCCATGCCATCAGCTACAAGATCGGGATGAAGTATCGGGATTAGATCATGGATCAAAACGGTGACAAACGTGCCGGGGCGGTCATGAAACGCTCCCAATGTCGCTTGGGACAGGTTCGAATGCCCAACATTCAGATAGGTCATCCCCTCTGCGCCGTGCCGATCGATCAGATGCGACAGCCTGTGGGGCAGACATCGGTCCATGGCATGAGGGCGTAGGGTGGCCTCCACCCGGTGACGCATCTCATCTGATTTCAGCAACAGTGCGGACAGGGCATCCGCCGACACGGGCGCGCGGGTTTGCTCGGCCAATTCGGCCAAAACAGTGGCGCCGCGATCATCCAATAGCAGATATCCACGTGTGGTCCGGCATAAGAACCGCGCATTCGCCCCAAGTGCCGCACGCAGATATGCCAGTTCGACCCGGTCAATCCCCGTCAACGGAAAACGGCTCGCGCGGGACGCGAGCCGTGTGACATCTAGCCAAAGCCCAGATATCGCCCGCAGCCCAGTCGCGCGGACCATGGGGCGTTATTGCGCCGCGCTGCGGACGGGCATCATGTCCGACAGGTAATTCTGGAATTCTTCCCGCAGATCATCGCGGGCCAGACCAAAGGCGACCGTCGCCTGCAAGAATCCGGCCTTCGATCCACAATCGAAGCGCTGACCCTTGAACCGGTAGCCATAAACATTCTCGCTGCGGTTGATTTCGGCAGCGATGGCGTCAGTCAGTTGGATCTCTCCGCCCGCACCGGTCTTCATCTGATCCAGATGCGACATGGTTTCGGGCGTCAGGATATAACGGCCAATGACCGCCAGGTTCGACGGCGCTTGATCCAGAGGGGGCTTTTCGACCATGCCTTTGACCGACACAACCGATCCCATATCGTCTTTGATATCCAACACACCATAAGAAGACACTTTGTCGTCGGGTACTTCCATCGCAGCCACCATATTGCCGCCGGTCTCGGCATGGGCTTCGACCATCTGCTGCAAGCACGGCGTATCGGATGCAATCACGTCATCCGGCAACATCACCGCAAAGGGCTCATCAGACGCCAACAGACGCCGCGCGCACCAAACGGCGTGGCCAAGGCCAAGCGCCTTGTGCTGCCGCACATAGGCGATCGCGCCGGAATCCATGTTGGTGTCCAGCAATTTACCCAAAAGCTCATCTTTGCCCTTTTGGCGTAAGGTGTCTTCAAGCTGCGGCGAATGGTCGAAATAATCTTCCAATGCGCCTTTGCCGCGGCTGGTCACGAAGATGAATTCGGTGATGCCGGCGGCCCGCGCCTCGTCGATGGCATATTGGATCAACGGGCGATCCACCAAGGTCATGATCTCTTTCGGGATCGATTTCGTCGCTGGCAGGAACCGTGTGCCCAAACCTGCAACGGGAAAAATCGCCGTCGTTACTTTTTTTCTCATACCTAGCCTCGTCTTCGCGCGTCCAGTTATGTGGTCTTTCGTCTGTGCATATTTCTATCACGAAACACGCCTTGCCACATGGGGAAGCTAAATCACCTGCTCCCCACGATGGCTAGAGACCGCGTATGTCAGAAATACGGCGGATTTCTTCGCATCGACGGCTTTTGAATGTCGAAAACCGCAATCGCGGGCCATCGCGATTCGCGGCGCCATACAGCCCGCCCATCTGTTCCCACCAACCGGTGTCGGTATAGAAAACCTTATGCTTTCGGGGTGTTAGATCGAAGAGCAGCAAAGTCACACCGAACCCATCCGCAACCAAGTCTGCGGCCCGTTTTCGTAGTCCAGAGGCTTTTATCGACCACCCGGACAGGACCCGATGACCGGGCGGATCACCGCTTACAAGGCGCAAAAACCCGCACAGTGCTTCTTTGACAGGCGGCGTAAAATTTTCGGATGCTGCACCTGCAGCAAGACCGTCTCGCAGCGACTCCATCAAACCACGCATCGCCGAATCATTCAGCTTGCGGGTCCGCGCCAATTGCAGAAGCCGTGTGCTCTGCGCCGCCTCCAGGTCGCGAATGACGCGCGCATGATCCTCAACCGGCGCATGTTTTCGCAGAAACAAAGCGGTCGAGGCGCCAATATCCTCAAGGCTCAATGGCACGCGCTGTCCGGTTCTGCGGGCGCTTGCAGCAAAGCTGTGATGCACGACGGCATTCGGCACCCACATGCTCTGCAAACCTGCGCGGCCAAGGCGCAGCGCGATATCCGTGTCGTCCAGATAGAAGGCAAAGCCTTCGTCAAACCCACCAAGATCCTCGAATACTGCCCGACGGAACGCCATGTTTGTGCCCTGCAGCTTGCGGACATAACCATCGGGAACCCGTCCATCGGCCTCCATCGGGGTATCTTGGGCACATGCGTTCACCGCAAGCGGCCCCCATTGCAGAGAAGTCCCGTTTCGGCCCAAAACGGGTCCGGTAAGTGCGGCAATGCCGGGATTGTCAAATGCGGCGCAGATGGCCGCGACCCATGTCGGCTCAGCGATGGCATCATCATCGATGAAGGCCACCACCTGACCCGCGGCCTGCGAAAGCCCAGCATTCCGCGCGCGCGAAACATTGGGGCCGTCCTGGTCAACCAGCTTCAAACGATCCGCAAAGGGCAGCGACCGCGCCGACGCCAAACCCGCCGGATCCGCAACGACAATGACCTCACATCCGGACCGGCATTGTTGCGATAGGCTCAGAAGACAGCGCCGCAATGCATCGGGGCGACCCCAGCTCACGACGATGACGCTCAGTTCGTCCGGCGCCATTACGGCGCGCCCATCTCGCGCAGCATTGCCTCGATCCGCGGGATGTCTTCGGGGTTGTTCAATTCCCAGAACTTGGCGCCCCGCGCCTCGACCTCGACGCATAAAACCGGGTGGCCCGCCTCCAGAAAGCGCAGCTGCTCCAGGCCCTCAAGCGTCTCTAACGGGCCAATAGACCAATGTGGATAGGCCCTGAGCGCCCAGGGCCGATAGGCATAGACCCCGACATGATGAAAAACCGGCGTCTCAGCCTCATCCGCATAGGTCTCAGCGGTGAACGGCACCACCTCTTTCGAGAAATAGAGCGCCCGCATCTTGCTATCCGCCACCGCGGTGGTCCCGCCCACGCGCCCAGCGGCGCGGTCAGCCTTAAACGCCGTCAGCGTCTCGCCATCGCAGCGCAAAATCGGCGTGGCCAAAGCCGCCTGCGCATCGCCGCGCAAACCGTCAATCAATTGTTCCAGAAACCAGGGCGGCGTCAGCGGCGCGTCCCCTTGCAGGTTCACCACAATCTCGACATCGTCGCCCAGGATCTCCAACGCCTCGGCACAGCGTTCTGTCCCATTGCGGGCCTCCGATGACGTCATCAGAACGTCAGCGCCAAATCCCCGCGCCGCCTCGGCAATCCGGTCATCATCGGTGGCGACATAGATGGCATCCAAGCCGGTCACATCCTGCGCAGCGCGCCAGGATCGTTCGATCAGGCTGGTGGATTGACCGGTCGCGCCGGTCAACATCGCCAAGGGTTTTCCCGGGTAGCGGGTCGAGGCATAGCGCGCCGGAATGACGCAAACGACGCTCACGGCGCTTTCAGATCCACATTCGGTGATGCGGCAATGAAAAACCCGTTGGCAAATCCGGCTTTTCCATAGTCGAACGGCGCATGATCCTCGAACCGCACCATGCGCCCGCCCGCACCGCGCAACACGGCATCGCCCGCGGCAGTATCCCATTCCATCGTGCGCCCAAGCCGCGGATACAGATCCGCCTCTCCCGTCGCCACAAGACAGAATTTCAGCGACGATCCGGCGCTTTTCGTGTCAGCACAGGCGTATTTTCCAATGTAATCATCCGTCGCCTGGTCCCGATGCGATTTTGAGGCGACAACCCGTAACGCGGCATTGTCCGCCTTAGCCACACTCAGCTGTGTCAGGGCGCCGGGTACCTCCGGGTCAAACGGCCCCGCCTCTTCCACACTCTGACCGGTGGCATCGGTATAGAACAAACGGCCCTTTGCGGGCGCATAGACGATCCCACGGGTCGGGACGCCGTTCTCGACCAAGGCAATATTCACCGTGAAATCGCCCCGCCGCTTGATGAACTCCTTGGTTCCGTCCAATGGATCGACGATCAAGAACCGATCGGCCGAGACATCGTGGCTGCCCGCCTGTTCTTCGGTGACCAGGGCGATATCGGGGAATGCGGCGCGCAGATGATCCGAGATCACGGCATCGGCACGTTCATCGGCTTCGGTCACCGGGCTGTCGTCGGATTTGACTTTCACGTCAAAATCCGCAGCGCCATAGACCTCCATAATCACATCACCGGCGGCCAAAGCCGCCTTTCGCATCACCGTTAGAAGTATCTCGTGATCCATGGGGGCCGCCGCTGAATTGAAAATTAACCGTGTGCGGGTTATCAACCGACCAACGCGTGATGGCAAGATGTCGCCTTATTTGGGGTGTACCACACCGGAAATCAGCGCAGTTCAAACCCGCGCGGGCGGACATAAGGCAGGCTCATGTTTCAACAACACCAGTCCAGATCGACCCTTGGTCTGATGTTCTCGATGGCAGAGGTGACCTTTCATGCGACGGTCCGCAAGGTTCGCAAGGCCCATGGCAACGCCGTGCTGTCGATCATCCTGTCGATCGTACAGAGCATTCTGTTTATCGCCTTCTTCTATCTGATGTTCGCCTTCACCGGCATGCAAGGCGCCGCGATCCGCGGCAACTTCATGCTGTATCTGATGACCGGCATTTTTCTGTACCTGACCCATATCCAAACCCTGCGTGCCGTCATGACATCGGATGGACCAACCAGCCAGATGATGCAGCACGCGCCGATGAATACCTATGTGTCGATCATATCGGCGGCCTTGTCGGTGCTTTACACGCAGACAATCGCGGTCATGTGCATCTTGTTGTTGATCCACACGGTGATCGAGCCGATTTCGATCCATTACTGGCCCGGCGCGCTGAAAATGTATCTGCTGGTCTGGCTTCTCGGGCTCGCCTTGGGGATCATCTTCATGGCGCTCAAGCCGTGGTCACCCGAAGCGGTGAACCTGATTTCAATGATCTATATGCGCGCCAACATGATCTTTTCCGGCAAGATGTTCGTTGCCAACATGCTGCCATCCGTCATGCTGCCGATCTTTACGTGGAACCCGCTGTTCCACATCATCGATCAAATCCGCGGCGACGTCTTCGTCAACTACTTCCCGCATGTCACGAATGAGGTCTTTCCGATCAGCATGACGCTGATTTTGCTTCTGATCGGCCTGATGCTGGAATTCTACACCCGTAAGCACGCCTCGGCATCTTGGGATGCGCGGCGCTGATCCAACGAAGGACATCGATATGATTGCCCGGTTTTTGTTTGTGATGATCTTCAGCTTCTTTGCGCTGAGCGCCCAAGCACAAGGGGTGTTTCCCGCGCGCTACGATGTCCAGGGTGTGGCATCCGACGACGTTCTGAACCTTCGCGCCGGGCCCGGCGCCGACACCGAGATTGTCGGCAGTCTTGCGCCCGATGCCACCTCGGTCGAAATACTGGGTCTGAATGATACAGGGACTTGGGCGCTGGTCGCTCAACCGGAACTGACGGCCTGGGCCAGCACATCGTTTCTGGACAGGCAACCGGGTCAGGATCAATTTCAGCCCCTCTCTCAAATGCCGCTGCGCTGTATCGGCACCGAACCGTTTTGGAGCGTGACGCTCGATACACCCGGCATCGCAACGCTCGACACGCCGGAACAAGAGGCGGAGGATATCGATCTGTCGAACTACGCGACCTCGGCAAATGATCTGCGCGTGCAAAGCTTCAACGGCATCGGCAGCGTCGGGCCGATTCTGGGCGTCATCCGACGCGCCTATTGCTCCGACGGGATGTCGGACCGGGATTATGGCTTTACCCTGGATTTCTTCTCCGACACGACCGGCCAGATCTCGCATCTCACAGGATGCTGTCGCCTGAACTAGCTGACGACGCGCAGGGTTAGATTGATTCGCCCGCCTTTCGGCAACAAGGTCGATGACCCGGGCCGGATGCGATCCACCCCGTGGTAATTCAGCCGCGCAGCACCGCCCATCACCGCGACATCGCCGGAACCCAGCCAGATCGATTGCGTCTTGCCGCCGCGTTCTGATCCGCCAACGCGGAACAACGCCGCGTCGCCCAGCGAAATCGACACAACCGGCATATCGAAATTCGCCTCGTCCCGATCCTGATGCATCCCCATTTTGGCGTCGGCATCGTAGAAATTGACCAGGCAGCTCTCCGGATCGCGCGTCACACCGGATACGTCGCGCCATACGCGCAGCGCCAATGGCGGGATTTGCGGCCACTTATGACCGTCCGGATGCGTCCGCTCGTACCGATACCCCTTCCGGTCCGAGATCCAGCCGAACGTCCCGGCAGATGTCATTCGCACCGACATTTTCTGCCCGCGTTTCGTCTCGGGCCGAAACAGCGGCGCCGCCTGAACAACGTGCCGCACCTCCTCAACCAAAGCGGCCTGATCCCCGGCCCCCAAGTGGCCCTGATGCACCGCAATCCCACCAACATCGACAATCAACGCAATTTCCCCGCGATTCCTTTGCCCGCAAGCGCTTGCAGGGGCAAAACGTGCTTCTTATATACGCCCGGACCCTGGAACGGCACTCCGATCCGGGACTATCACATTGCCAAAGGCGGCACGGGGGCCGCAATCGGACCCGCCTCCGCCTGTTCGCTTGAAGAAAGGGACCTGACCAAGATGGCTAAAGTAATTGGAATTGACCTGGGAACCACCAACTCCTGCGTGGCGATCATGGATGGCTCGCAGCCGCGCGTGATCGAAAACTCAGAAGGCGCGCGCACGACCCCGTCGATTGTCGCCTTCACCGATGATGAACGTCTGGCGGGCCAAGCCGCCAAGCGCCAGGCCGTCACCAACCCCGAAAACACGATCTTTGGCGTCAAGCGCCTGATCGGTCGGCGGTTCGATGACGAACATCTGGACAAAGACAAAAAGAACCTGCCGTTCAACGTGATCGATGGCGGCAATGGCGACGCCTGGGTCGAGGCCAAGGGTGAGAAATATTCGTCCAGCCAGATCTCGGCCTTCATCCTGCAAAAGATGAAGGAAACCGCGGAAAGCTACCTGGGCGAAGATGTCGACCAGGCCGTGATCACGGTGCCCGCTTACTTCAACGATGCCCAGCGCCAGGCCACCAAAGATGCCGGTAAGATCGCGGGCCTCGAAGTGCTGCGCATCATCAACGAGCCAACGGCGGCCGCCCTTGCCTACGGCCTCGACAAGCAGGAAACGCGCACCATCGCGGTCTATGACCTGGGCGGTGGTACATTCGACGTGACCATCCTGGAAATCGATGACGGCCTGTTTGAAGTGAAATCCACCAATGGCGACACGTTCCTGGGTGGTGAAGATTTCGACATGCGGATCGTGAACTACCTGGCTGAGGAGTTCAAAAAGGAAAACCAGGTCGATCTGACCGCTGACAAGATGGCGTTGCAGCGCCTGAAAGAAGCCGCCGAAAAAGCCAAGATCGAACTGTCCTCCTCTAGCCAGACCGAAATCAACCAGCCCTTCATCTCGATGGGTGCCAACGGTCAGCCGCTGCACATGGTCATGAAGCTGACCCGTGCCAAGCTGGAAAGCCTGGTCTCGGATCTGATCAAAGCCTCAATGAAGCCCTGCGCCGCCGCGTTGAAAGATGCCGGCCTCAGCAAGACCGATATCGATGAGGTTGTGCTGGTCGGCGGGATGACCCGCATGCCCAAGGTGATCGAGGAAGTGACCAACTTCTTCGGGAAAGAGCCCCATAAAGGCGTGAACCCCGACGAGGTCGTCGCCATGGGCGCCGCCATTCAGGCCGGTGTTCTGCAGGGCGACGTGAAAGACGTGGTTCTGCTCGACGTCACGCCGCTGTCGCTCGGCATCGAAACGCTGGGCGGTGTCTTCACCCGCCTGATCGACCGCAACACGACGATCCCGACGAAAAAGTCGCAGATCTTCTCGACCGCGGAAGACAACCAGAACGCCGTGACGATCCGTGTGTTCCAGGGTGAGCGTGAAATGGCCGCCGACAACAAGATGCTCGGCCAGTTTAACCTTGAAAACATCCCGCCCGCGCCGCGCGGCGTGCCGCAGATCGAGGTGACGTTCGACATCGACGCCAACGGCATCGTGTCCGTCGGCGCCAAGGACAAAGGCACCGGCAAGGAACAGCAGATCACGATCCAGGCCTCCGGCGGTCTCAGCGATGACGATATCGACCGCATGGTCCGCGAAGCCGAGGAAAATGCCGAGGCCGATAAGGATCGCAAGGATCTGGTGGAAACCAAGAACCAGGCTGAAAGCCTGATCCACGGCACTGAAAAGTCGATGGAAGAGCACGGCGATAAAGTCGATCCGTCGACCATCGAAGCGATCGAGTTGGCCTTGAACGCGCTGAAAGAAACGCTCGACAGCGAAGATGCGGCCAAAATCAAAGGCGGCATTCAGAACGTGACCGAGGCGGCGATGCGTCTGGGTGAAGCGATCTACAAGGCCGAGCAAGAGAAAGCCGAAGGCGCCGGTGGCGATGAAAGCGATCTGGATGACGGTGATGAACAACGCGGTGTCGATGAAGACATCGTGGATGCCGATTTCGAAGATCTCGACGACGACCGCAAGCGCGGCTGATCGCTTTTTAGACCCTTGTGACCGGCCCGTGGGAAACCTGGGCCGGTTCATGCTTTTCCGAAGGGGAACCCCATGGCAAAACGCGACTATTACGAGGTGCTCGGCGTCTCGAAGGGGGCGTCGGCGGACGAGATCAAGAAGGCCTATCGCAAGAAGGCCAAGGAACTGCACCCCGACCGCAATGCCGACAATCCGAATGCCGAAGCGCAATTCAAAGAAGCCAACGAGGCTTATGACGTCCTAAAAGATGGCGACAAGAAAGCTGCCTATGATCGGTTTGGGCATGCGGCCTTCGACGGTGGCATGGCGGGCGGTGCGCGCGCCGGTGGCGCCCAGGGCCAAGGTGATTTCGCAAGCGCCTTCTCTGACGTGTTCGAAGATCTGTTTGGCGATTTCATGGGCGGTCAACGGGGTGGACGCCCCGGCGGCGGACGCAACCGCGCGACCCGTGGATCCGATCTGCGCTACAACCTGAAAATCTCGCTCGAAGAGGCGTTTTCGGGCCTGAACAAGCAGATCACTGTCCCGTCCTCGGTGGCGTGTGGTTCCTGTGACGGTACCGGCTCCGAAGGTGGCGCCGAACCGACAACCTGCCCCACCTGTTCCGGGATGGGGAAGGTGCGCGCGCAGCAGGGTTTTTTCACCGTCGAACGCACCTGCCCCACCTGTTCCGGGATCGGTCAGATTGTCAAAAACCCTTGCCGCACCTGTGGCGGCGCCGGCCGGACCGAGAAAGAGCGCGCGCTTAGCGTGAATATTCCCGCGGGCGTCGAAACCGGGACACGCATCCGTCTGTCTGGCGAAGGTGAGGCCGGTCTACGCGGTGGCCCGACCGGTGATCTCTACATCTTCATCGAAGTGGCCGATCACGCGCTGTTCCAACGTGAAGGCATGGATCTGTTCTGCCGCGTTCCCGTTTCAATGGTCTCCGCCGCGCTTGGCGGCGAGATCGAGGTTCCGACAATCGATGGCGGACGCTCCCGTGTGCGTGTGCCCGAAGGCTCCCAAGCTGGGCGGCAAATGCGGCTGCGCGGCAAGGGCATGCCTGCGCTGCGTGGTCCCGGTGAAGGCGACATGTATATCGAGCTTCAGGTCGAAACGCCGGTCAAGCTGAACAGCGAGCAGAAAGAGCTGCTGCGCCAGTTCGAAGAAAGCTGCGCCAAGTCGAACAATCCAAATGCCAGCGGATTCTTCGATAAGGTCAAAAGCTTCTGGGACTCGATCAAAGACTAACCCGACAGGTTCGTGAGAATTCAAAAACCCCTGGCCCATCGGTCGGGGGCTTTTTTTGTGCGGATTACTTGTGAGTGCAAAGATATACCGGAGATATCCGTCAGATATACCAGGTCTATCGCCCGATTTGCGGCCTCAAACCTGCCCAATCTCGCACGCGGCCATGACCGCCATATTGAGAATGTCGTTCGAGGTTGAGATCGTGGAGGCGATCTGAACCGGGCGATCAAGGCCCGTCAAAATTGGCCCCAAAACCGTCGCGCCCGCCATTTCCTGCATCAGTTTTACTGAGATCGACGCCGAATGCCGCGCCGGAACAACCAGGATATTCGCAGGCCCCGACAGGCGGTTGAACGGATACAGCTCGCGCAGCGCCGGGTTCAGCGCCACATCCACCGTCATCTCGCCATCATATTCAAAATCAACGCCTTTTTGGTCCAGCACCCGCGGCGCCTGATGCATCTTTTCAGCCCGTTCGCTGACCGGATAGCCAAAGGTCGAGAAGCTGACAAAAGCCACCCGCGGCTCCAGCCCAAGGCCCCGCGCCACCTGCGCCCCCCGCTCGGCAATCAACGCCAGATCCTGATCCGACGGCCATTCATGCACCAGCGTGTCGCCGATCAACACGATCCGCCCGCTATGCAGCAATGCCGTTACACCAACCGCACCATCCTCGGCCTTTGCGTCAAACACATTCCCAATCATTTCAAGGATTTGCGCCGATTTCCGCGTCGCACCAGTTACCAGCCCATCGCCATGCCCATGCGCCAGCATTGAGGCCGCAAAGACGTGGCGATCCCGCGCAGCAAGGCGGTGGATATCCTGCCGGTCGTACCCCTTCCGCTGCAATCGCGTATAGAGAAACTCCTTATAAGTCTCCAAATGCCGGGTATTGGCCGCGTTCACGATCTCAAGTTCACGCGCAGCATCGGCCAGCCCAGCGGCCTCAAGCTTTTCCGCCACATCCGCGTCACGACCGACCACCAAGGCGCGGCCAAGACCTTGCCGCTGATACGCCACCGCAGCACGCAGCACACGCGGATCGTCACCCTCGGCAAAGATCATCCGCGCCTGAGCGTTCCGCGCCCGCGCATAAAGACCTTGCATAATCGATGAGGTTGGGTCCATCCGCGCCTGCAAATCCTTGGCATATGTATCCAAATCAATGATCGGTCGCCGTGCAGCACCGGTATCCATACCCGCCTGCGCGACGGCCGGCGGGATCGTATAGATCAGCCGCGGATCGAACGGCGTCGGAATAATGTAGTCCCGCCCAAAGCTCAGCTTTCGCCCATAAGCCATAGCCACTTCATCGGGCACATCTTCCCGCGCCAATTCGGCCAAGGCGCGCGCGCAAGCGATTTTCATCTCATCATTGATGGCGCGGGCATGCACATCCAAGGCACCGCGAAACAGGTAAGGGAATCCGAGTACGTTATTGACTTGATTAGGATAATCCGACCGACCCGTGGCGACGATTGCATCGGCGCGCACCGCTTGCGCCTCTTCCGGCGTGATCTCGGGATCGGGGTTCGCCATGGCAAAAATGACGGGATTGTCGGCCATGCTTTTGACCATCTCAGGCGTAACAGCCCCTTTGACGGACACGCCTAGAAATACGTCGGCACCGTCCATCGCCTCTTCCAGGGTCCGCAGATCAGTGGCGACCGCATGACCCGATTTCCACTGGTTCATGCCTTCGGTGCGACCCTGGTAGATCACGCCTTTCGTATCGCAAACGATGCAATTCTCGTGCCGGGCGCCCATTGCCTTCAGCAGCTCGATACAGGCGATTCCAGCCGCGCCGGCCCCATTCAGAACGATCCGACAATCCTCGATCTTCTTTCCCGACAGATGCAGCGCATTGATCAAGCCAGCCGCGCAAATCACCGCGGTGCCGTGCTGATCGTCATGGAAAACGGGGATATCCATGACCTCTTTCAGGCGCTGCTCGATCATGAAGCATTCCGGCGCCTTGATGTCTTCCAGATTGATGCCACCAAACGAAGGACCCATCAGACGGACCGCATTCACAAACTCATCGACATCTTCGGTGTCCAGCTCGATATCGATGGAGTTCACGTCGGCGAACCGTTTGAAGAGAACCGCCTTTCCCTCCATGACCGGCTTTGAGGCGAGCGCACCCAGATTGCCGAGGCCCAGCACCGCCGTCCCGTTTGAGATCACGGCAACCATATTGCCTTTGGTGGTGTAATCGTAAGCCGTTTCAGGCGTTTCAGCGATCACCTCACAAGGAACGGCAACACCCGGCGAATAGGCCAGCGACAGATCGCGCTGGGTCGCCATTGGGGTGGATGCGTTTATATCGATCTTCCCGGGTCGCGGGTCCAAATGATAGGCCAGCGCCTCTTCACGGGTGATCTTCTGCTTGTCTGCCATGCTGCCCCTCCTCCGGTTCTTGAGGCTTAGACAAGCAATAGGTTCGGGGCAACCGATTGCGCTTCAAACCCATCGCCTGCCCGCGTAGTTTCGCGGTGCAAGGGGGATGAGTATGGCCGGTCAAGTCACGCCAATGATGGCGCAATATCTTGAGATCAAGGGGCAATATCGGGATGCCCTGTTGTTCTATCGCATGGGCGATTTCTACGAGATGTTCTTTGAGGATGCGGTCGCAGCAGCCGAGGCGCTGGACATCGCGCTGACGAAACGTGGCAAGCATGACGGTGATGATATCCCGATGTGCGGCGTGCCTGCCCATTCCGCCGAAGGCTATCTGCTGACCCTGATCCGCAAGGGATTTCGGGTCGCCATTTGCGAGCAGATGGAAAGCCCCGACGAGGCGAAGAAGCGCGGCTATAAGTCGGTGGTGAAGCGCGACGTCGTGCGTTTGGTGACGCCCGGCACGCTAACAGAGGACACGCTGCTTGAGGCCCGGCGACACAATTACCTGGCCGCCTTTGCCGATATCCGGGGTGACGCAGCGCTGGCCTGGTGTGATATCTCGACAGGCGATTTCAGTGTCATGCCCTGTGCACCCGTGCGTCTGGGCCCTGAATTGGCGCGCCTTTTACCGAAAGAGGTTCTGGTGTCCGACGGGCTGGACGTAAGCCAGCAGGACGCCATCGCCGAATTTGGATCCGCCGTCACCCCGCTATCGCCCGGTAGCTTTGACAGCGCATCGGCCACCGCGCGTCTGACGGCATTGTTTGACGTGGCCACACTAGATGCGTTTGGTGACTTCAGCCGCGTCGAGCTTTCCGCCATGGGCGCGATCATCGACTATCTGGAGCTGACCCAGAAAGGCGCTTTACCATTGCTGCGGCCGCCGCGGCGCCATTCAGCGGAGCGGTTGCTGCAATTGGATGCCGCCACTCGCCGGAACCTGGAGCTGACCCATGCGCTGTCGGGCGGGCGGGCGAATTCGCTTTTGTCTGTTTTGGACCGCACGTTGACAGCCGGCGGCGCACGGCTGTTGGAGCGACGCCTTACCGGGCCGTCGACCCATCTGACTACGATCCGCGAGCGGCATGATTCTGTTGCTTTTTTTGTCTCTGACACTCTGGTTCGGGACGGTTTAGAAGGTGATCTTCGCCAGATCCCGGACCTTGATCGAGCGCTGTCGCGATTATCCCTGGATCGTGGCGGTCCACGTGATCTCGCCGCGATCCGTGACGGATTATCTGGCGCCGCGCGACTGGCCGAAATGCTGGATGATATCGATCTGCCGACCTTGCTAGCTGACGCCGCCGAAGATCTGACGGGCCATGATGAGCTGGTTGACCTGCTTAACGCGGCGCTGGTGGCGGAACCACCTCTGCAACTGCGCGATGGCGGGGTGATCGCAGCCGGGCAAAACACGGAGCTGGATGAGGTGCGCAAACTGCGCGACGAAGGGCGCGGCGTAATTGCTGAAATGCAATCCTCTTTTACAGAGATCACCGGCATTCAAAGCCTGAAAATCAAGCATAACAACGTGCTGGGTTACTTCATCGAAACCACCGCAACCCATGCGGAGAAGATGCTGAACCCGCCCCTGAGTGAGCGATTCATCCATCGCCAAACGACAGCAAATGCCGTTCGGTTCACGACCGTTGAACTGTCGGAGCTGGAAACCAAAATCCTCAACGCCGGGAACCGCGCGTTGGAGATTGAGCGGCAAGAATTCGAGGGCTTGCGGACGGCGATTCTGGAAAGACAAGATCAGGTCGGCAAGACCGCCCGTGCCCTGGCTGAATTCGATGTCGCATCTGGCTTGGCGCGCCGGGCACGTGAAGGGGATTGGTGCCGTCCCAATATGAGCGATGACCGGCAATTTCATGTCATTGGAGGGCGGCATCCCGTGGTCGAGGCCGCTTTGGCGAAGGACGGCGCGAGTTTTGTCGCCAATGATTGCGACCTCACCGCAGATACCGGTGCATCAATCACATTGCTGACCGGACCGAACATGGCCGGTAAGTCGACCTATCTGCGCCAAAACGCATTGATCGCCATCCTGGCTCAAACCGGCAGTTTCGTGCCCGCCCAAAGTGCAGATATCGGTGTTGTCAGCCAAGTTTTCAGCCGTGTCGGAGCGTCAGATGATTTGGCGCGCGGACGATCGACTTTCATGGTCGAAATGGTTGAGACGGCGACAATCCTTAATCAGGCGGACAGCCGCGCGCTTGTGATCTTGGACGAGATCGGCCGCGGGACGGCAACTTATGACGGCCTATCCATTGCCTGGGCGACGCTTGAGCACTTGCATGATGCAAATGGTTGCCGGGCCTTGTTCGCGACCCACTACCACGAGATGACATCGCTCGCCGCGAAACTCGACGGGCTCAGCAACGCGACGGTGGCGGTTAAAGAATGGGAAGGTGATGTCATCTTCCTACATGAAGTACGCGAAGGTGCCGCCGACCGATCCTATGGTGTGCAGGTCGCGAAATTGGCGGGTTTGCCCGACGCCGTCATCTCACGTGCACAGATTGTGCTGGATGCGTTGGAAAAAGGGGAGCGAGAAGGTGGCGACCGCAAAGCGGTGATCGACGATCTGCCCCTGTTCTCCATCACACCTCAACCCGCACCCAATCCCGCCAAGCCATCGGCTATCGAAGATTCGTTACGCGCCGTGCATCCTGATGAGATGACGGCGCGCGATGCTCTGAATTTGATCTATGAGCTGAAGGCGAAGCTTACCCCGCCGGAGTAGACGACACGCCAACCTGGGCCGGGCGCAGCAAACGGTCATGCAGCATGAAGCCTTCGGCCATCACTTGGATGATATCACCCGCCTTGGTGTCGGGCACCGGTGCTTCGAACATCGCCTGATGCTGTTGCGGATCGAATGTATCTCCGATCTCAGGCACAATCGGTGTGACCCCGTGCTTGCCAAAAACATTCAGCAATTCCTTCAAGGTCAGTTCGACACCTTCGATCAAACCACCTGCGGTCTCTTTCGACACATCATCGGCGGCATCGAGCGCGCGCCGCAGATTGTCGTAGACTGGCAGCAAGTCACGCGCCAGTTTCGACCCGCCGTAATGCTCGGCCTCACGCCGATCGCGATCCGCCCGTTTGCGCATATTTTCGGCATCGGCCAAGGCACGCAACATGCGGTCGCGGATCTCATCACGTTCAGCTTCCAAAGCGGCAATCACGGCATCGGCGCCAGAGCTGCTTTCAGCTTCCAAACCATCTTCGGCCAAAGACACTTTTGGCTCGGCATGTTCATCATCGTAAAACGGGTCTTCGTTTGGTTCGCCCATGTCATCCTCTCACGACCGGTCGGAGATCAACCGTCCGACCAGCTGCGCTGTATAATCAACGATCGGGACGATGCGTCCGTAATTCAGGCGCGTGGGCCCGATCACCCCCACTGCACCGACAATCTTTCGATCAGCGTTCATATAGGGAGAGACCACCAGAGAGGAACCCGAAAGTGAGAACAACTTGTTCTCAGAGCCGATGAAAATGCGCACACCATCGCCTTCCTCGGTCAGTTCCAGAAATTCAGTGATATCGCGCTTGCGTTCAAGGTCATCAAATAGCTGGCGAATGCGATCAAGATCCTCGGCCTCTTGGCTGTCGGACAACAGATTCGACCGGCCTCGCACGATCAATCGGGCCGCCTGGTCATTATCGTCCCACATCGCAAATCCCGATTCGATAAGACCAGATGCCAAATCGTCGATCTCGCGCCGTCGGGTTTCGATATCAACTTCGAGTTGTTGCCGGATCGACGTGACGGTCTGACCCTGGATCCGCGCATTCACAAAATTCGCAGCTTCCCGCATCGCCGATGCGGTTGTGCCCGGCGGCGGCGTGAATAAGCGATTTTCGACATGACCATCAGTAAACACTAACACAACTAAGGCTTGGCTCTGCGACAGCGAAACAAACTCGATATGCTGGATCGGCGCCTCATGTTTCGGAGATAGGACCAGGCTGGCGCCCTGCGTGGCCGAGGACAGTGCGGATCCGACCCTATCGAGCAATGCAGACACATCGGAGGCGTTGTTGTTCACCGTGCTATCGAGCGCCTGCTTGTCGCCTTGGGACAGATCGCCCACCTCAAGGAAACCGTCGACAAACATTCGCAGACCCAATTGCGTGGGCATGCGACCCGCGGAAATGTGTGGGCTATCCAGCAAGCCAAGATATTCGAGATCCTGCATAACGTTGCGGATCGTCGCGGCTGAGACCTTTTCCGTCATTGCGCGCGTCAATGTCCGCGAGCCCACCGGCGCGCCGCTTTCAAGGTAACCTTCGACCACCCTGCGAAACACCTCTCGCGAACGGTCATTCAGCTCATCTAAGATTTTACCCTGTTCGGTCATGTCGCCGCACGATTGCTTCCGGTCATTCGGGGTTGCGGCGGCGCTTGATGTCGGACTATCCCGGCACGGCGCAACCACTCACCATCAGGAGATATTTATGCGTCCTTCCGGCCGAAACCTAGACGAAATGCGCCCGATTTCCATTGAGACGGGTGTCACGCGCCACGCGGAAGGGTCATGCATGATCCGGTGCGGCGAAACGCATGTGCTGTGCACCGCTACCTTGGAGGAACGTGTGCCGCCATTCCTGAAGAATTCTGGGCTGGGCTGGGTGACCGCGGAATACGGTATGCTGCCTCGCGCCACACACACGCGGATGCGCCGTGAGGCTTCGGCCGGCAAGCAATCGGGCCGCACACAAGAGATCCAGCGCCTGATCGGGCGATCTTTGCGGGCAGGCGTTGACCGCTCTGCCCTGGGCGAGCGGCAGATCACCGTCGATTGTGACGTCATCCAGGCTGATGGCGGGACACGCTGCGCCTCCATCACCGGCGGGTGGGTCGCCCTGCGTCTGGCGGTGAACAAGCTGCTGAAAGCCGGCGATCTGATCAGCGACCCGATCACCGATAACATCGCTGCGGTATCCTGTGGGATCTATGCCGGTCAGCCGGTGCTCGATCTGGATTATCTGGAGGATTCCGAGGCCGGGACCGACAGCAACTTCGTCATGACCGGATCCGCCCGGGTCGTCGAATTGCAGGCCAGCGCCGAGGGCGCCACATTTTCGCGGGATGAATTCGACGCGCTTTACGGTTTGGCAGACAAAGGCATTGCCGAATTGGTCGCGGCCCAAAACGCGGCTGTCGCGGGATGAGACGGTTTACCGAAAAGGCTCTGCTGGTTGCGACGCACAATCAGGGCAAGCTGGACGAAATGCGTCATTTGCTTGAGCCTTTCGGGATCAGCGTAACGGGCGCCAAAGACCACAATCTGCCGGAACCCGAAGAAACCGGCACAACCTTTGTGGAAAATGCACGGCTCAAGGCCCATGCCGCCGCGCAGGCGACTGGGCTACCGGCGTTAAGCGATGATAGTGGCATTGAAATCGATGCTTTGGATGGTGCGCCGGGCGTCTACACGGCAGATTGGGCGGAAACACCTGACGGCCGCGATTTCACGATGGCCATGCGCGTCACCCACGAGAAACTCGAAAAGGCAAACGCGCCCTATCCCCGTAAGGCGCGCTTTTGTTGCACATTGGTACTGGCTTGGCCCGATGGTCATGACGAAGTCTTTCCCGGCGTGATGGCTGGACAGGTCGTCTGGCCAATACGCGGCGATCAGGGCCATGGATATGATCCAATCTTTCAACCCGATGGCTATGATCAAACCTTCGGTGAGATGGATCGTTGGGAAAAGAATAAGATCAGCCACCGCGCCGATGCCGTTCGGCAATTGGTAAAGATTTTTGGCGATGGCTGATTGGGAGACTGGCGGATTCGGTCTGTATATCCACTGGCCATTCTGCGAAGCGAAATGCCCGTATTGCGACTTCAACTCTCATGTCGCTGCGAAGATCGATCAATCAGCGTGGCGACAGGCCTATCTAAGTGAAATCCAACGGATCGCCTCCGAAACTCCGGATCGTGTCGTTCAATCGGTCTTCTTTGGTGGCGGAACGCCTTCTTTGATGGCTCCCGAGACGGTTGCCGAAATCCTGGAGAGCGTCCAAACGCATTGGCCCGTCGCCAACGATATCGAAGTGACACTGGAGGCCAACCCGTCCTCGGTCGAGAAAGATCGGTTTGCGGCCTATCGCGCTGCTGGCGTCACCCGTGTGTCAATTGGCGTACAGGCGTTAAACGACGCGGACCTGAAGCGCTTGGGTCGCCTTCATTCGGGCGCCGAAGCCCGAGAAGCGATCGAAACCGCGCAAACGACATTCGATCGCATGAGTTTTGACCTGATTTATGCGAGACAGGGTCAATCTCTGTCGGATTGGCGTGCGGAGCTGACAGATGCTCTCTGTCTCGGCGCCGACCACCTTTCGCTTTATCAACTGACAATTGAGCCTGGAACCGCATTCGGCGCGCGCCACGCCAAAGGCATGTTGCGCGACCTACCTAACGAGGATCTCAGCGCGGACATGTATGAGCTGACGCAGGAATTATGCGAAGCGGCTGGCAAACCTGCCTACGAGACCTCAAATCATGCGGGTGATATGGGCGCGAGCAGGCATAACCTCATCTACTGGCGCAGCGGCGACTGGGCTGGCATTGGACCCGGCGCCCACGGGCGGCTGACCATCGATGGCTCACGCTATGCGACGGAAACGCCCCCCAGTCCTTCAGCATGGCTTACGCAAGTACACCAAGTTGGACACGGGGAAGCGCCGCGGCATGCCCTAACACCCATCGAACATGGGGAGGAAATGCTGATGATGGGTTTGCGCCTAACTGAAGGCGTTTCTATCTCGCGTTTTCGAAACGTCTCTGGGGTGGATCTAAGCGCCGCTGCTATATCCGAACTCAGCGACCTTGGCCTGATTTCACTGAACGGCGATCGCTTGGCAACCACCGCAAAAGGCAGACCGGTTCTAAACGGGATATTGAGACAGATCTTAGCTTGAGCTCAGCACACGCATGAGATCATCTAATTGACCTAAGTCTTTGTAATTTATAGTTAATTTACCACTTCCAGAGCCTTGATCGTGATCGATCGAGACCTTCATCCCAATCGACGCAGTAAGATCTCGTTCCAATGCAATTGTATCGGCATCTTTTGAACGGGCCGCTGGACGCTGTGCTTGCCCACCGTCGCCAGATGCAGTTTTCGCGGCACGCTCTACCTCCCGCACCGACATCCCAGCCGACACAGCTTTCCGCGCGAGCCCAACCGGGTCATCCGCGGTGATCAAGGCGCGCGCGTGACCGGCGGACAAGCGACCGTCAACAAGCATCGACTGAACTTCGTCCGGCAATTGTAGTAACCGCATGACGTTCGCCAAATGACTTCGGCTTTTACCCATCGCTTGGGACAATTGCTCTTGCGTATGTCCGAACCGATCAATCAGCTGTCGATATCCCTGCGCTTCTTCGATCGGATTGAGGTCCGTGCGCTGGATATTCTCGATAATCGCGACTTCCAGAACTTCAGTGTCATCGAAGTTCCGCACGACAACTGGAACCGTGTGAAGCTGAGCGAGCTGAGCGGCACGCCAGCGACGTTCCCCCGCGACGATTTGATAACTCCCGTCGTCGGTTGGATCAGGCCGCACGATCAGTGGTTGGATAATGCCCTTCTCCGAAATCGAGGCCGCCAGATCGGCGAGCGCATCTTCGGAAAAATGACGCCTTGGCTGATCGGGATTCGGACGAATGGACTCGACCGGAATCTCTCGCTCTGGACGACTTTGCGCAATTCCACCAGATGATGTAGGCTCAGCTGTCGCTGGCGCAATATCGGCCTCAGCCATAAGTGCTGATAATCCACGGCCAAGCCCGCGACGATCCCTTTGTTTCGCCATTATACGGGCTCCTTCTGTGATGTTTGTCGCGCGATCAGCTCCTGCGCCAGATCGATATAAGCATGACTGCCCTTGGATGTCGGGTCATACGCGATGACGGGCAATGCAAAAGACGGCGCCTCTCCCAACCGGACATTGCGTGGAATTCGAGTTTTGAACACCAACTGACCAAGCGTTTTGCGCGCGTCTTCTTCGACTTGGCGGCTTAGATTATTGCGCGGATCGTGCATTGTCAGGACAACACCTTCAATGCGGATGCTGGGGTTAGCTGTCTCGCGAATATCGCGGATTGTCAGCATGAGTTGCGACAATCCTTCTAGCGCGAAAAACTCTGCTTGCAGCGGGACCAATACGGAATCCGCAGCAACGAGAGCATTGACAGTCAGCAAGCTCAGCGACGGGGGACAATCTATCAGGACGATATCATAGAGCTTATCGCTTTGATGCAGAGCTTCCTTCAAAAGAAAGATCCGATTGTCTCTGCTGCTCAGCTCGACATCGGTTGAACTAAGATCCGTTGTCGCTGGGGCGATCGCAAGATTTGCCACATCCGTTGGCACAACAACATCCCGCAACGCCGCACCTTCAAGCAGAAGATCATAGGTTGTGAGCTCGCGATCAGTCGAGTCCACACCTAATCCTGTCGACGCGTTGCCCTGCGGATCAAGATCAATAATCAGAACCTTGTATTCCATCGCAGCCAGAGTTGCGCCCAGATTGATGGCTGTGGTTGTTTTCCCAACGCCACCCTTTTGATTTGTGATGCCGATAACACGCATGGCTCAGGGGTCCGAATATCAATTGTGGAATCTAAGGATGACAGCGCTAGGATCGGTCTGGCTTGGCACCACATCCACCTTTGTTTGCCAGTCAGGATCGAGGGTTTCAAGCTCATCCTGATACGTTGCGCCCTTTGGGAACAACATGATCGCACCCTGCGCGAGATGGGGGGTCGCATAGGCGACAAGCTGATCCAACTGCGACAATGCGCGAGCGGAGACAACTTGGGCGTTTTGCTGCGGGATCTGATCAATTCGCCGACTTAGAATGTTCACCTTAATACCCATTGCTCGCGCCGTTTCCCTAAGAAATCCACATTTTCGGATATCACTCTCCACCAGCGTCACGGTTAGATCTGGAGATTTTTCGGCAGCGATCGCTGCGATGACCAGTCCAGGGAATCCACCTCCGGATCCCAGGTCCAGCCAGCTACCACTCACGTTTCCAGCAATATCCCAGAGCTGTGCGGAATCGAGGAAATGGCGCGACCATATGACATCCAGCGTTTTGGGTGCTACGAGGTTGATTGTGCGCTGCCATTTCAAAAGAAGGGCTTGATAGATATCCAACCGTTCTGATGTTTCACGTGAAACATCAGAAAGCACATGCGCCCGCGCTTCATCTTCAGTCACGCCGAAATCCGTTCCATGTGGCGCAGCTTTGCCAGGATCAATGCCAGCGCTGCAGGTGTCATGCCATCGATACGCCCGGCTTGCCCCAAGGACGATGGCTTCACCCGTGTTAGCTTTTCGGTCAGCTCGTTTGAGAGACCTTCGACAGAGGAATATGGGAAATTGCCTGGGATCGATTTCGCTTCATCCCTGCGCAAGGCCTCTGCATCACGGTTCTGGCGTGCAACATAGGTCGCGTAGACCGCCTCGATCTTTAGCTGATTTTGTGTGTCTGCATCGACATCTTTGAAAGCTGGGCACGCTTTGACCAGATCAGAGGGCTGAATATCGGGAAATGCCAGCAAATCCAGGCCATCGCGACGCTTACCATCGGCATTGACCGGCAGGCCAACAGACTTCGCTTCGCCTGGCGACAGACGAAGCTCTTTCAACACCTGGCGTCCGTGACTGAGCCGCTCCATCTTCTGAGAAAACGCGCAGATGCGCTGTTCATCGCAAAGACCCAACTCGATCGCCAGCGGTGAAAGCCTCTGATCTGCATTATCCGCCCGCAAAGACAGACGATATTCGGCGCGCGATGTGAACATGCGATACGGTTCCATCACACCACGCGTCACAAGATCATCGACCATGACGCCAATATAACTTGTCGCACGCGAGAACTGTGCAGGATCTCGACCCAAAGCACGATGAGCCGCATTTAAGCCAGCAACCAATCCTTGTGCTGCGGCCTCTTCATATCCTGTCGTGCCATTGATTTGACCTGCAAAGAAGAGGCCAGACATGTTCTTCACTTCAAGCTCAGAGGTCAGATTGGTTGGATCAACGTAGTCATATTCTATCGCGTATCCTGGCTGCAGAATCTCCGCGTTTTCCAAACCTTTGATCGAATGCACGTAACGAACCTGCACATCCAACGGCAACGAGGTCGAGATACCGTTTGGATAGATCACATCAGATCCGACGCCCTCAGGCTCAAGGAAAATCTGGTGAGAGGTTTTATCGGCAAACCGGACCACCTTGTCTTCAATAGATGGGCAATATCGTGGGCCAACTCCTTCGATCATACCGCCATACATTGCTGACCGATCCAAGTTTTCCTGGATAATAGCATGCGTATCGGTGTTCGTATGAGTGATCGCACAGCTTACTTGTGGCGCTTGCACCGACGTCGTCATGAACGAAAAGAAGACAGGATCAGGATCACCCTCCTGTTTCGGAAAAGAATCCCAATCAAGCGACGTTTTTGAAAGGCGCGGCGGTGTTCCGGTTTTCAAACGCGCTGTCGTCAGGCCCAAACCGCGCAAACGCTCCGCTAGATAGGTCGCAGGGCGATCCCCCCAGCGGCCACCGCTTTCTTTCTTGTCACCGATATGAATGGTTCCGCCCAAAAACGTTCCAGTCGTTATGATCAAGGCAGGCGCTTTAAGGATGCTATCATCGGCTAAACGAACACCATCCACAGAACCATTCATATCGAGAATATCGACGACTTCGCCTTCGATGATGGTCAGGTTATCTATCTTTGTAAGACGGTCCGTCACAGCGCGGCGGTACAACTTACGGTCTGATTGAGCGCGCGGACCTTGTACTGCCGCACCTTTCCGACGATTCAACAGCCTGAACTGGATACCAGCAGCATCTGCCGCCTGCCCCATGAGCCCGCCCATTGCGTCAATCTCGCGAACAAGGTGCCCCTTCCCGAGACCTCCAACCGCCGGATTACAGGACATAACGCCAAGATCGGTCTTTTTCAGAGATATCAACGCGACACGCGCGCCTACACGACAGGCGGTATCGGCAGCCTCTGCACCTGCATGACCACCGCCCACAACGATGACATCAAATTTAGAATGTTCCACGTGAAACACCCTCACTTGCCAATACAAAAATTCGAGAAAATCTCACCTAAGACCATCTCTACATCAACACGCCCGATCAATGAGTCAAGTGCACCAACCGCAGCCCGGGTGCGTTCGGCTACCAATTCAATTGGTCCATCATTGCTCGCAATATCTTGCGCAATTTCCAACTCAGATGCGGCACGTTGAAGATTTCCGCGCTGCCGCTCAGATACAGTCGTGCGCACGGTTGCCATTCTACCTTCCAAAACAGCGAAGATATCAGCAAGCATTTGATCGATACCTGCGCCAGTTTTCCCTGAAAGCGTACCTGCACCCCCAGGATCGCCTTTTGCAATATAGCTGAAATCGATCCTGCCGTCTAAATCCGCGCGAGGCTGCCAATCGTCGGTTCGCAGCAGAATTCGAAGATCCGCATCCAAAGCGCGTTGGATCGCACGGGCGACACCAATCTTTTCGACATGATCCGTCGTATCTCTCAAACCGGCAGTGTCCAGAAACGTGACCGGCACGCCGTGAACATCTAAGCGTGCCTCCACAACATCACGTGTGGTTCCAGCCATCTCGGATGTAATTGCGACCTCGCGTCCTGCAAGCGCGTTCAGCAATGTCGACTTTCCCGCATTCGGTGCACCGACAATCGCTACCTCAAATCCGTCGCGCACACGTTCCGCCACAAAAGATCCAGCAATTTCATCTGATAGATCCGATGACACCTGGCGCAACAGCTCCATCACCTCGGGCATCACGTCGGTGGGCACATCTTCATCAACAAAATCGATCGTGGCTTCCATCAACCCCGCGGCACGAAGCAAATCGCTTCGCCATTTCTCAGTTCGCTTGGTCAATTCACCATCAAACAACTGAGAGGCTTGTTTTCGCTGCGCTTCCGTCTCGGCGTTGATAAGGTCCCCTAACCCTTCGACCTGCGCGAGATCCATTGCCCCATTCAGAAGTGCGCGTTGGGTGAATTCTCCCGGCTCTGCCAGGCGTGCGTGACCTGTCGCTTCGATGGCTGATTGGATCGCAGCCACCACGGCAACACTGCCATGTACTTGAAATTCAACAACATCTTCGCCTGTAAAGCTGGACGGGCCTTCAAAAAACAAGACTAAACCGCGGTCAAGAACATCCCCGTCCACCGAACGAATGGACCGCAACCGATGATGCCCAGGAGCTGGCAAATCACCAACCAGCGATGTCGCGACCAAAACAGCATCTGGCCCGGATATGCGTATGATCGCCACGCCCGCTTTTCCCCGGGCCGACGCCTGGGCGAAAATCGTTCGCATGGCGACCTCCGGTCTAAGTGTTCATCGAGTCGAAGAACTCGGAATTGGTCTTCGTCTGTTTCAACTTTGAAATCAGGAACTCAATCGCATCGGTCGTTCCCATCGGGTTCAGGATCCGCCGCAAAACAAAAGTCTTCTGCAAGTCACCCTTATCGACAAGCAGATCTTCTTTCCGCGTTCCCGATTTCAGGATGTCCATCGCTGGGAACACACGCTTGTCGGCAACCTTGCGATCCAGAACAATCTCGCTGTTACCGGTACCCTTGAACTCTTCGAAGATCACTTCATCCATCCGGCTCCCGGTATCGATCAGAGCGGTCGCAATGATGGTCAGCGATCCACCCTCTTCGATGTTCCGAGCCGCACCGAAGAAGCGTTTTGGGCGTTGCAGCGCGTTCGCATCCACGCCGCCGGTCAAAACTTTACCTGAGCTCGGCACCACCGTGTTGAAGGCGCGTCCAAGTCGGGTGATCGAGTCGAGCAGAATGACGACATCCCGCTTATGTTCCACCAAGCGTTTGGCTTTCTCGATCACCATCTCAGATACTGCCACATGGCGTGTCGCCGGCTCATCGAAAGTAGATGAAATGACCTCACCCTGCACGGAACGCTGCATGTCCGTCACTTCTTCTGGGCGTTCATCGATCAACAGGACCATCAGATAGCATTCCGGGTGGTTCGTCTCGATCGACTTCGCAATGTTCTGAAGTAGAACGGTTTTCCCTGTCCGCGGCGGAGCGACGATCAGGCTCCGCTGGCCTTTCCCAATAGGCGAGACCAGGTCGATAATCCGGGCAGAGCGGTCTTTGATGGTCGGATCTTCGATTTCCATGGTCAGACGTTCGTCGGGATAGAGCGGCGTCAAATTGTCGAAACTAACCTTATGTCGGGCGCGCTCAGGTTCTTCAAAGTTGATCGATGCCACTTTCACCAGACAGAAATAACGCTCCGTCTCACGCGGCGCTGTGATCACACCCTCGACGGTATCCCCTGTCCTGAGGGAATGCTGGCGGATCATGTCAGGCGAAACATAGATATCATCGGGACCTGGAAGATAGTTCGCCTCCGGGCTCCGCAGAAATCCAAAACCGTCCTGTAGCACTTCCAGAACGCCATCTCCGGAAATCTCCCAGCCTTCCTCAGCACGATCTCTGAGGATCTCGAACATCATGTCGCCCTTACGCATGGTTGAGGCGTTCTCGATCTCCAGATCTTCAGCCATCGCCAAAAGGTCTTTAGGGGACTTCGCCTTGAGATCAGACAGGCTTAGGGTGTTCTCGGTCATGGGGTATCCGATATCCGTGCAAAGCATCTCAGCCCAGCATATGGTCGTAAATATATGTGAAGGTGCTGTCCCGGACGGGCTGCAATACTCAGCTAAGTTCCTAGGAGCCGTCTGTCAATCTGCACCTTAGGCTCATGAACGAATAAATAAGAAAGAAAGAATCTTATTTTGTTGTTCTTAGTAGCACCGAGGAGAACGCGGATAAGTCAGTTGTGAACATTTTCTTAACACGTTTGCAATTCCTCCTTCCGCCAGCGTTATCTCGATGCAGATCTTCGATAATAAACATGTATACAATATATTTATCAGATGCTTATGCTGCGATTACCTGTTAACAAAACGTTGAAAACTTACGGGCAGAAGAGCATAACTTCTGAGGTAGGTTTCTTCACAAGCTTATCTTCCCCCGGGCAGAAACATCATGGCAGTTGTCACAAAACCCGCGCAAAGCGCTAGCCGGGCGGTGATGAAAAAACTTCACCACAATCGACACAGGCCGATTACACAGGTTTTCAACAGGGATGTGCTGAACCGGGCTACCATGACAAAAATCACGTTGGCTTCGTCGTCACCCATACGACTTCAACTTCTTGAAAATGTTGGGTTATCCGTAAGAACGCACCCGGTTCGTGTAGATGAAGACGCGATCCGAGAGGCTTTGATTGCCGAAGATGCCAGCCCGCGTGACATTGCCGATACCCTTGCTGAATACAAAGCGAGGCGTGCGTCAGATCAATGTCCAGCCGACCTGATTCTCGCTGCCGATCAGGTTCTGGCCCTGAAACGGCAGGTTTTTGCCAAGCCCAACGACCGCGATGAGGCAGCGGAACACTTGGAGTTGCTATCTGGACAAACCCATCATCTCTATTCGGCTGCCTGCATCTATCAGGCCGGGAAACCGCTTTGGCGCCATGTCGGCACCGCCAGGATGACCATGCACGCCCATACCAGCGCTGAAATCCAAGTCTATCTGCAGCAAGCATGGCCCGATGCATGCTACTGTGTCGGCGCCTATCAGGCCGAAGGTTTCGGCGCGAAGTTGTTCTCACGGATTGAAGGGGATTGGTTCTCGGTCCTCGGGTTGCCGTTGCTGGATATTCTGTCCTACCTTCGATTGCGGGGGTCAGATGATCATGGCTAAGAACATCATTCCGCTGGCCGGCGTCATCGGCGATCCGGTGGCGCAGTCTTTGTCGCCGCGGCTCCATGGCCATTGGCTGCGCCGCTACGGTTTGCCTGGCCACTATATTCCCATGCATGTCAATCACACGGATCTTCCTGACGTCTTGGATACTCTTCCACGGATGGGATTTGCCGGTGTCAATGTTACGATCCCCCACAAAGAGCTGGCCTTGAGTCTCGCCGATAACGTCACGGACCGGGCTGCGTTAATCGGGGCAGCCAATACACTGACATTCATGGCAAACGGTCAGATTCAGGCTGACAATACCGATGGCATCGGCTTTCTCGCCAATATCCGCCAATCACTACCCGGGTGGAGCGCTTCGGCGGGTCCTGCCTTGGTGTTGGGCTCTGGCGGTGCAGCGAAGGCGATTGTCTCTGCCCTAATCTCTGATGGCGCGCCGCTGGTTTACGTCGCCAATCGCACCCGGGCGCGCGCTGATGGGTTGCGCGAACAATTCGGGGCCCGTGTCTCGCCGCAAGACTGGACAAAGATCGCCGATCTTGTTGGGGATTGCGCGTTGATCGTGAACACGACGTCCCTTGGGATGCAGGGTCAACCGCCTTTGTCTTTTGATCTTAGCCGCTTGTCGCCGCCAACAATTGTGACGGATATCGTCTACACGCCCCTGGAAACCGATCTCCTTGCCGAGGCGAAACAGCGAGGATGCGAGACGGTGGATGGGCTTGGTATGCTTCTTCATCAAGCGGTGCCTGGGTTTGAGCGCTGGTTCAGCTACACACCCCTGGTTGATGAAGATCTGCGTCAGGCCGTTTTGGCGCCGTGAGCGTTACGCTTGGTCTAACCGGCTCGATCGGTATGGGGAAAAGCACCACGGCGCAGATGTTTCGCGATCTGGATGTGCCGGTATGGGATGCGGATGCGGCGGTTCATCACCTCTATGCGCCGGGCGGTGGCGCGGTCGCTCCAATTGGTGAACTTGTGCCCGAGGCGATACGCGATGGCGGTGTCGACCGCGTGGTTCTGAAACAGCATCTCGCCGCAGATCCATCATTATTTGCCCGGCTTGAATCCATCGTTCATCCGTTGGTTGCCGAAGATCGTTCAAAGTTCCGCAGGGCGCATGAGAACTTCCCCCTGGTGGTATTCGATATCCCGTTGCTGTTCGAAACCGGTGGGGACGCTCACTTTGATGCAACTCTCGTTGTCACCACGGATGCTTCAGAACAGCGGCGCCGAGTCTTGGCGCGTGGGACGTCGGAACAGGTGTTCGAGGATTTGCTTGCGCGGCAGATATCAGATGCCGACAAACGCCACCGGGCGACCTATGTCATCCGGACAGATACACGCGAAGCTACTCGCAAAGCGGTTGCAGATTTGGTATCCAAGCTTTCTATAGACACTAAAGAAGACCCTTAGATGCGCGAAATCGTCCTTGATACCGAAACCACAGGGTTAAACCCGTTCGATACGCCGCGCCATCGGATTGTCGAAATCGGCGCGGTCGAACTTTGGAACCAGGTGCCCACCGGCAAGACCTATCACCAGTACATCAACCCGGAACGCGATATGCCGACCGAAGCGTTTGAGGTGCATGGCATCGGTGATGAGTTTCTAGCTGACAAACCGGTATTCACTCAGGTGGTGCAAGCTTTCCTGGATTTTGTTGGTGACGCCAAGATGGTCATCCACAATGCTGAATTCGATATGCGGTTCCTGAATGCCGAGCTTGAATGGGCGGGCCATCGGCTATTGCCCAACGACCAGGCGTTGGACACGTTAAAGATTGCTCGGCGGCGCTTTCCAGGTTCGCCTGCATCGCTGGACGCCCTGTGCCGCCGGTTCGGGATCGACAATTCCGCGCGGGAAAAGCACGGCGCTTTGCTCGATTCCGAAATTCTGGCGGAGGTCTATCTAGAGCTTACTGGCGGCAAACAGCCCGATTTCGCCTTGGCTCAGGCCGAAAAGCGAAGTTCCGGCTCGGACGCGGATGAAAGCTGGCGACCCCGGCCTCGCACACAGACTTTACCATCTAGAGTAACGGAAACGGAAAAGGCCGCGCATGCGGCCTTTGTCGATAAACTTGGCGATGACGCGTTGTGGCGTCGGTTTAGCTGATCAAGCTGTGCCCTGTGCCGTCTGCTGCGCCCGAGCGGCCAATTGCTGACGGTAGAGCGCCACGAAATCGATTTGATCCAGATTCAGCGGTGGGAACCCACCATCGCGTGACACGTCAGAGACGATGCGGCGCACGAACGGGAACAGCATCCTCGGGCACTCGATCATCAGGAATGGATGTAGCTGTGCCTCTTGAACGTTTTCGATCAGGAACACGCCGCCATATTCCAGCTCGATCAAGAAGATCGCCTTCGGTTCGTCTTCCTTGGTCTTCGACTCGATCTTGACCTTCATGATCACGTCGAACTGATTTTCAGTTGGGCGTTTGCGCGCATCAAGTGCGACCTGCACCTGAATGTCGGGCTGGCCATTGGCGACCACGGCATTCTGAACTGCGGCGTTTTCAAAGGATAAATCACGGATAAACTGACCCAAAATCTGCATCTTGGGCAAAGTGGGCATCGCCGTGTCTGGCGCGCCCTCGGTTGCGTCGCCGTTTGCGGTGGCGTCGGACATTGTTGGACTCCCTAAATCAAGGTCGCGCCGTCCATAGCAGGCGGGCGCGCAGGCCTCAATCCCGGGTCCAACCTGAAGGCCCGCTGGGGCGATCCGCCTCGGAATAGGTGCCCTCGATGATCGTGTCATCTTGTGGGCGCCATCCCGCGTCGCGGCTCACGGTCTGAACTTTCACACGTTTCTTCAGCTCTCGCAGAACGCCTCGGCGCACGCCCGGGATCAAAAGTGCGAAACCGACGGCATCAGTGAAAAAGCCAGGCGTCAACAGAAGCGCGCCCGAGAACAAGATCATGGCCCCATGGGCCAAAGGTTCGGTCGGATCGCGTAAATCGTCAAAACTCGACCGCAATTGTGCCAAGGCTTGGGCACCTTGGCTGCGTACCAAGGCGGTTCCGACAAATGCGGTGACGACGACGATCGCAAGCGTTGGCCAAAGACCGATCCAACCGCCCACCTGGATGAACAATCCGATCTCAACCAGCGGAACGATGATGAAAAGTAAAAGCAGCCACATGTCGATATCGCCTCAAAGTCGATCCAATCAGGAGGGATTTCACCCCATGCGCCCTAAGGCGACATGGACTTGACCCATCCCCTCACCTACATATGTGCCTGAAACGCCAAAAATGAACCCATTCGCCTTGCTGAGGTGCCATGAACTCGTCCCTCTTGTCTCTGTTGGTGCTTGCTGGCATCGCAATTTTCCTGATCCTGCGGCTTCGATCCGTCTTGGGCACGCGCGAAGGGTTTGAAAAGCCAGTCGCGCGTCCGGACACGTTGCGGTCAGGGCCGCGGCAGCAATTTGAGGTGATCGAAGGCGGCCCCGACGAAGATATCATCGACCATGTCGAAGATGGATCCGACAGCGCCAAAGCCCTCGCTGCAATGAAGCTGGCCGAGCCTGGTTTTCGGGTGTCTGAATTCTTGCAGGGCGCGCGCCAGGCCTACGAGATGATTTTAATGTCGTTTGAGCGCGGCGATGTCGACGGCCTGCGCCCCTTTTTGGCGGACGACGTCATGGAAACCTTCGAGGCGGTCATCAATCAGCGCAATGAGCAGGGTCTTAGCATTGAGGCTGAATTTGTCGGTGTGCGCGAGACCGTCCTGCAAGTCGCCACATTTGATCGTGACACTAACACCGCCGAGATCACCGTGCGCTTTGTTGCGGAACTGACCAGCGTTGTTCGGAATTCCGATGGCGAAATCATCGAAGGCGACACCAGCGAGATCAAACGTCAGCGCGACGTGTGGACATTTGCCCGGTCGATGGGGTCCGATGATCCCAACTGGGCGCTGGTGGCAACCGACGGATGATCCATGCGGCTGCGGGCGGCTGTCCTTTCCTTTTGGCTGGCGACGACTGGTGCTGTGGCGGATGAACCCGTCCAGCTTGTGGAATTTGCCGATCTAGACGGCTGGGCTGCGGATGATCATGCCGCAGCCCTTGCGACGTTTCAGTCTACTTGCATGGATCTGGATGGGTCCGATTGGGACGCGATTTGCGCCGTTGCCGATACTGCGCCTGATGCCCGCACGTTCTTCGAGCTGTTTTTCCAACCGGTCCTGATTGGGAGCGAGAGCCCGGCCCTGTTCACCGGCTATTTTGAGCCCGAGCTAAGCGGTTCGCGGCAGCGTATCGGGCGCTATAGATTTCCGGTCTACAGATTGCCGCCAGAGGTTGATGGCCAATGGCTGACTCGTGCGCAAATCGAAGAAACGGGTGTGCTTGAAAATCGCGGGCTTGAGATTGCTTGGGTCGATGATCCGGTGGAATTGTTTTTCCTGCAAATTCAAGGCTCTGGTCGGATCACGTTGACGGATGGCGATATCATCCGTGTTGGATATGCTGGACGCAACGGGCATGAATATCGCTCGGTCGGGCAAGAACTTGTACGTCGTGGCATCTATCAGCCGCATCAAGTTTCCGCGCAGGTTATCCAATCCTGGGTCCGTCGCAATCCTGTTGCCGGTCGGGATCTGTTGCATCACAATCCATCTTACATCTTCTTCCGCGAGGTCGATATCAGCGATCCAGAGCTTGGGCCGCTCGGGGCGATGAACCGCAACATCACGCCGCTGCGCAGCATCGCGGTGGATCCAGAATTCACGCCACTGGGCGCGCCGGTCTGGATCGAGAAGGACGGCGCGGATGAGATGCGACGCTTGATGATCGCCCAAGATACCGGCGGCGCGATCCGTGGTGCTCAGCGCGCGGACATTTTCTTTGGCTACGGCGATGCGGCGGGCGAGGCCGCTGGCACGATCCGGGATCCCGGCCGCATGATCGTGTTGTTGCCCATCGAACGGGCCCATCAATTGGTTCCGGATGCCTGAATATGGCGAAGCGCGGCAAACGAGGTCTCTCGTCTGAGGATAAGGCCCTTTGGGAACGTGTTGCGGCCACGGCCAACCCAATGGATCGCCGTGGTGCTCCGAAGATTGCGGATATCCCTGTTCCGTCCAAACCTCAGATCAGGCCGGAGCCCACAACCACCGCTGATCGCCTACCCGCCTTCCGCCTGGGCGAAAAATCATCGTTCAATTCCGGCACCACCAACCATTCGCCGACATTGTCGGCCAAGCTGGCCCATGCGCCGGTACGGATGGATCATGGCACGCATAAACGAATGCTCCGTGGCAAATTGAAGCCCGAGGCGCGCATTGATCTGCATGGCATGACGCTGTCAGAGGCCCATCCGGCACTGATTGGCTTCATAAACTCTGCTTATGATCGAAATCTAAGATTGGTTTTGATCATAACTGGCAAAGGCAAGGATCGGGACAGTGGTGGCCCGATCCCAATCCGGCGCGGTGTCCTGAAGCATCAGGTGCCCGGCTGGCTCACCGCGCCGCCCTTGGGTGCCCTTATCCTCGACATCCGCGAAGCGCATCAACGCCACGGCGGTGGCGGCGCCTACTACGTCTACATGAAACGACGGCGATGAACTCAGCGCAGGTTTGGCGGGCTCAGCACGACTTGGGTTGCGTTTTGGATGATCAGAACCGTGCCTGGAATCAATCCGGGTAGCTGCGTTGGATCTTGCTCGAAGGATTGGTTCACGCGATTGACATCCCTGAGGATCTGGATGACCGCAGGCGACGTGGCGCCAGCGAAGTGATTGAACGGATCCCGCGTACCACCCTGAAACTCGGAGATATCGATCAATGTGATTTCGAAATCGGCAACCTCATCCGCCGAGGCGAGATTTCCAACGCGCGCGGGCGATCCTGTGATCCGGGCCGAAAGGCCCAGCGCTCGGTCGCGTTGCGAAGTGAAAATGATGAAGGGTTGTGGTAGCTCGCCGATGCGCATGGCTTGGCTACGAAATACATCCACATCAATGTCCGGCGAAAACAGGATCACGCCGTTGATCTGACCGATCACATCCTCGCGCCGCCCAATCCGAAGCTGTCGCAATAGCTCCATCACCACGGACGATCCAAGCGAATGGGCGATCAGAACCACATTCAACCCGGCATCCGTGATCTGGGTGACCAGTTGCTCCAGCCCGTCCCTCGCAAAAAGCGCCGAATCTCGATCATAGGCATACCAAAGCGGATGTGCGGCGCTGGGCCAAGCGTAGTGAACGGCAAGGCCCGGGATGTCAAAATCATGCCGGATCTGCGCGGTTCGGTAGAGGCCGGACCCAAAGGTGTTGTTGAACCCGTGGATGAAGATCATCACCTCGCGCGTGCCGCGCCGCTTAGCCTCCGCGATCAGCGCCTCGCGAAATCCGCGATCTCCGCCCAGTTGCTCGCCAGAACTGGCCACAAAATCGGATTGTAAATTTGGGCCGCGCGGGCCGCCCCGCGCCGGATTGACTGCGCCGGCCAAACGGTCTGGCGGAACATTGACCGAAAACCGTGCAAAGCTCAGATACTCCTGCCGGTCCACCTGGAAGGCACCATCGGCGAAGATCCGGTTTGTGGCGACAAATACCGTTTCACTGCTGCCTAAACCCGCTGCTTCCGGCACGATCATCAGATCCGGCGCGTCCCCACATGCCAGTAATGGCAGGCAGGCTGCGCTGGCCATGAAGCTTCGGCGAGAGAGGATTGCGCGTGTCATGGCCCCGCATACCAAGCTTGGCTTACAAAACGTAGCGGCTCAAATCGGTACTGCGCGTCAATTCGCCGAGATTGTCATCGACAAAGCTGGCATCTACGCGGATTTCCGCACCGGCCCGGTCTGGGGCGGTAAAGCTAAGCTCCTCAAAAACGCGCTCCAAAACGGTATAAAGCCGCCGCGCACCGATGTTTTCAATGCTCTGGTTCACCTCTGCTGCAATACGCGCCAAGGCTGCGATCCCATCATCGGTGAACTCGACCGTGACCTCTTCAGTGGCCATGAGCGCGGTGTACTGGCGTGTCAGGGCGTTGTCGGTTTCGGTCAGGATTCTCACGAAATCTTCTTCAGTAAGCGCACGCAGATTGACCCGGATCGGTAGACGGCCCTGTAGTTCCGGCAGCAGATCCGAGGGCTTGGCGATGTGAAACGCGCCCGAGGCAATGAACAGGATATGGTCGGTTTTCACCGGGCCGTGTTTGGTCGAAACGGTTGTGCCTTCGATCAATGGCAACAGGTCCCGTTGCACGCCTTCGCGGCTGACGTCCGCCCCACGCGCATCGGAGCGCGCGCAAACCTTGTCAATCTCGTCGATGAAGACGATCCCGTTTTGCTCAACGGCACGCAGGGCCTCCTTTGTGACCGTTTCCGCATCCAGTAGCTTGTCCGCCTCCTCATCAATGAGGATCTCGTAGCTGGCGGCGACGCTTAACCGGCGTTTCACCTTGCGACCCCCCATCCCTTTGAACAGATCGCCCAGGTTCATCATGCCGCCGCCCATACCACCAAGCCCACCAGGTTGTCCGGGGATCTCAAACCCGCCAAACGGGTTGGAATTGTCGGTCACCTCAAGTTCGATGATCGTGTCGTCCAGCTCACCGGCACGGAGCTTCTTGCGGAACATCTCGCGTGTTTGCTCGCGGGCGGTGTCACCTGCCAATGCCTCAATCACGCGTTCTTCCGCGGCATCATGGGCCTTCGCCTTCACCTCTTCGCGCATGTTCTCGCGGATCATAATTTGCGCTGCATCGACGAGATCGCGGATGATCTGTTCCACGTCGCGCCCGACATATCCGACCTCGGTGAATTTTGTGGCTTCCACTTTTAGGAAGGGCGCTTTGGCGAGTTTTGCCAGGCGCCTCGAAATTTCGGTTTTGCCAACGCCGGTGGGCCCAATCATCAGAATATTCTTCGGATAAACCTCATCCCGCAGGTCGTCGCCCAGTTGTTTGCGCCGCCAGCGATTGCGCAACGCCACGGCGACCGCGCGCTTGGCATCGGATTGGCCAATAATGAAACGGTCCAGCTCGCTGACGATTTCGCGCGGGGTAAGATTGGTCATATTCGGGCTCCTTTCGCCCATACCTAGTCAGTCACGAAAAATGCGCAACCAATCACGAGGCCGTGGGGGTGGGCTGACGAGATGGCCACGTCTGTGCATGTATTTCGACACTCACCTAAAGGAGCCAAGGATATGGACCGTCGCCACTTTCTTTTCACCGTCGCCTCGACTGCAGCGGCAACCACAGCATTCGCCACCCTACCCGCATCTGCCGGTGGTCACGGCCGTATTGGCACGTTTCAAGGCCGGTCAAATCACGTGACCTCGGGCCGCGTCGAAATCGTCGATGGGCGCGTCAATCTTCTAGATGATTTTTTCTTCGATGGGGCGCCGGATCCCAAGGTTGCCTTGGGCAATAACGGCTATGATCCATCAACCCTCATGGGCCTTTTGACATCAAACACTGGCGCGTCCAGCTATCAGATCCCCGATGGGATCAATCCCGACGATTACAACGAGGTTTGGATCTGGTGCGAGCGGTTTAACGTTCCGCTGGGCGTTGCGCGGCTGACCTAAATCGCAAAAGGCGGCAACCTGGTTTTGCCTGGAAATCCTACCAAGGCGCGGATGATCGCGCCTTGGCCTAAAGGTCGTCGCGGGTGATATCGCTTATGCGCTGATCGTCTCAACGGTGAGATTTCCGTTTGTATAGACACAGATATCAGCGGCGATCTGCATTGCGTCGCGGGCAACGGTTTCGGCGTCTTTGTCGCCGTCGATCATTCCGCGAGCCGCAGCAAGCGCGTAGTTCCCGCCGGACCCAATGGCGGCTATCCCGTGTTCGGGTTCCAGCACATCGCCGGCGCCGGTGATGATATAGAGTTCGGATCCGTCGGTGACGATCAGCATCGCTTCGAGCTTCTGCAGATACTTATCGGTGCGCCAGTCTTTTGCCAGCTCGACCGAGGCGCGTTGAAGCTGGCCGGGTGTCGCCTCCAGCTTGGATTCCAGCCGTTCCAGTAACGTGAAGGCATCCGCCGTCGACCCGGCAAAGCCGCAGACAACATCATATCCGCCAGGGCTCAGCCGCCGCACTTTACGCGCCGAGCCTTTTATCACTGTTTGTCCAAGGCTCACCTGCCCGTCACCGGCCACCACCACTTGGCCGCCCTTGCGGACGCCGATGATTGTCGTGCCATGCCAGCCGGGAAATTCGTTACTTGCCATCGGGATCTCCGTTTTTCTACGCCCTATATGGCGAGCGTCACGGTCCGCGGCAAGCTATCCGCCGGGCCAACCACGGCGCCGGGGCACCCGAACCGCCAGCATCGGCATCAGCCAGGGGCCGCGGAACCGATCAAGATCCAGCGCCTCGTAGACGCCGATGGTTTCCTCGCCGTTGATCTGTGTCTGAATGGCCGAACGATTGTAGAACGGGGCGTCCAGCATCGCTTTGACCTGCTTTGGCCGATAACCCGCATCCGCCCGTGTTTCCCGCCGCACCATCCACAAAGGCCTGTTCAGTTTCGCTTTCGGGGGAATTTGGATCGCGTATGGGCTGCCGTCTTCGGCAAAGCCAACGCCGGTTCCCATCGCCGTTCCATCGCGCCTTTGCAGATCATAAAAACACGCTGATCCGTCTGACAGTGGAAAGCGCCCCCAAGTCCAATAGTTGAAATCGGCCTCCAGGGCGCGCGTGCCGAAATTCGCATCGAAATAGCCATGGCCGGTCCAGGTCCAGCCTGGCCTATTGAGCATCACCTCGATCCGCGCGGTTGGAGCAAAGGGACGCCAGATATGGGCGCCATCTTCTGTCAGCGGCATTTCGACATTCGTGATCGCGCTGGGATGGATTGTGACCATGCCGCTGATCCGTTGGGCATGGGGGGTCGAAATCTCGTTCACTTCGACCTCAAGCCGGTCGCCGCGCCACACCATGGCAGAGGGCCCGATTTGAAGCCGATCCTCCGATAGACCAAGCGCATCGGCGCCCCGGTCTGTCATGGTCCATCGCCCGCCGCGTCCATAGGTAACGACGTTTAAACAGCAATGGTTCGCCGGGTTGCGCCGTCCGCTCCACCGATACCAGGGCGAAAAGACCGATCCTATGAAGCCGATGATGGAGATGGCGCGGGTGCCATCGTCGCTGATCCCGTCGACATACCACCAGGCATAGCCATCGGGCGGGACGTCGATATCGAAGCAAGGTCGCTGAGTATCGCCGCGGCCGCGTGCTTGCCGGAGAGGCAGGCCATCGGGATCCCCGCCCCCGGATGCGCCCCGCCGCCCGCCAGATAGAGCCCCGGTATTGTCGTTCGTGCTGTGGGTCGTTGGAACGTGGCAGACATCCCGTGCGGGCTCCTCCCGTAGAGGGAACCGTCCGACGCGGGAAAGGCCCGGTTGAAATCCGCCGGCGTGGTCAACGCGCTGATGTCGGGTGTCGGAGAGAAGGTCAAACCCATCCGCGCTAACGTCTCGAACGTGCGTGTTTGGCATGTTTTTCTATCCTCCGTCGTCGTCCTGTGACCGGGTGGGCCGTTCATGATGATTTCAAAGCGTTCAGGTCCATCGTGTGTCCGGGCACCCCGATCCTGTGCGCAGACATAGAGGCTCGCGTCGCGTGGCATCTGACCCTGAGCAAGATCGCCGAATTCCACCTTTGGATCGTCGCAGAAGAAGACGTTGTGGTGCACCAGATCAACGCCCGCTGGTTCAGCGGCAAATCCCCAAACGAAGGCGGACAAGCTGCGCGGCTCGGTCCCGGTATCTGGAACAGCGCCCGTGACGGCATCGCCCAAAAAGCCATGGCGCAATGCGCGCGGGTCACCATTGAAAACGATCACGTCAGCTGGAAGGCATGTGCCGTCAAGAAGAACCGCCTGCGCGATGCGCCCCTCTGATTGATCGATTTGGGTGACAGGCTGACTGAAGATGAACTCCACGCCTTTCGAGGCTGCGAGGTCGTGCATGGCCTTGGCCAGGCCATGCATTCCGCCCGCCACGCTCCAAACGCCCTGCGCTTCGGAATGCCAAATCAAGCCCAACACGGCGGGGCTTTGATAGGGCGAGCCGCCGACATATGTGGCGTAACGCCCGAAAAGCTGTTGCAATCGAGGATCACTGAAGCTGAGCGATAGGCGCCGCGCGAGGCTAAGGCCGGGCGCCATAGCGGGGATCAAGGACGGTTTCCTCAGCACATGGGCTGTTAGCCTGCTGAAACGCGGAGTGTCCGCTTGCATCACCGGCCCATCGAACGCCTCGAATAGCGCGCGGGCCTTAGCGCTGAAGCGACGGAATTGCCGCTCGGCCTTGGCGCCTGCAAAGTTGCGGACAGCCTCGGCGCTCGCGTCAGGGTCGTCGAACAGGTCAAGGCTGGATCCGTCACGCCAATGATGCCGCGCCAGCAGGGGGTCACGATGGAGTGTGACGTGATCGGTCAAGCGCTCCCCCAGATTTGCGAAGAGCTCTTCAAAGACCGGGCGCATGGTCAATACAGTCGGGCCGATATCAATCGGGCCTGCATCAGATGGGGTGGTGCGCATCTTGCCGCCCGGCATATCGGCTGCCTCGACAACTGTTACCGCCAGACCTTGCGCGACCAAACGCATTGCAGCCGAAAGACCGCCGATACCGGCGCCAATTACAACGGCACGGGTCTGCGAACGGGTCAGCGCATCATCCTCCAAGTGTCAGTCATTGTTGACAGTGCGATCCAATATGTCCAGTCTGATTTACATATCAGATGTCGTAGCCACTGACCGCCCTGATGATGAAGGAGATGCCCATGCCCTTGAAAACGCGTATCGAACGGGCGGTGTCGACTGCAATTTCGCAGGCGCAGGGCGGTGCGGCGCCACCAAAACTGGCCAACGCTTTGGACTATGCGGTCAATCCGGGTGGCGCACGGATTCGCCCGACTATCTGTTTGTCCGTTGCGTTGGCATGTGGTGATGATCAGCCTGCTTTGTCTGATGCCGCGGCAACGGCGATCGAGTTGATCCATTGCGCCAGCCTTGTGCATGATGACATGCCCTGTTTCGACAACGCCGATACGCGCCGCGGCAAGCCATCGGTGCACAAAGCCCACGGCGAGGCGCTGGCCCTGCTCACGGGCGATTCCCTGATCATTGCATCGTTTGAAGTCTTGGTTCGTGAGGCAGCGAGCGATCCCGGTCGCGCGATTGAGCTGATGCGGATCTTGGGCGACTCGACGGGTATGCCCAATGGTATCTGTGCCGGTCAGGGCTGGGAGAGCGAGGATAAGATCGACCTCTCTGCGTATCATCGCGCCAAGACCGGCGCGCTGTTTGTCGCCGCGACCCGAATGGGTGCCGCCGCCGCCGGGCACGAATCCGGGCCTTGGACCGAGCTTGGCGCGCGGATCGGCGAGGCGTTCCAGGTCGCGGATGACCTGCGTGATGCGCTTTACGACGAGGCGACCTTAGGCAAACCAATCCACCAGGATGAGATCAACGGGCGGCCCAACGCAGTGTCCGAGCTTGGCGTGCGCGGCGCGATCAGACGGCTGGAGGACATTTTGTCCGGTGCCATCGCCTCGATACCGTCCTGCCCGGGCGAAGCGATGCTTGCCGATATGGTCCGCAAGACCGCGGAACGCCTGACGCCCGTCATGCCGCCGGTGCAAGCGGCGGAGTAACCATGGCGCTGGCCGAACCCGACCATATCCCTTTGCGTGACAGGCTTTATGCATGGAAAACCGCCCTGATTGGATCGCGCGGATTTCAAAAACGCGCGGCCCGCATGCCGATTGCCGCCAGCGTGGCGCGCAAAGACGGTGAGGCGCTGTTCGATCTGGTGGCGGGCTTTGTACATAGCCAGATCCTGATGGCCTTTGTTGAATTAAACCTGCCGCAGCATCTGGCCCGACAACCGCACAGTCTTGAGGATTTGGCGCAGCGGACAGATGTTCCGGTGGATCGAATGCGTGTGTTGGCCCAAGGCGCAGCGGCGTTGGGCTTGATGAAACGTCGACGCGACGGGCGCTATGCGTTGGGTCGATTTGGCGCAGCATTGCCTGGCATCCCGGGCCTTGCGCAGATGATCCGTCATCATGATGTGCTGTACCGCGACCTTGCAGACCCTGCCGCATTCTTCCGCGATGGGTCTGCGACCGAGCTTGCCGAGTTTTGGCCCTATGTCTTTGGCGCCACTGGGGATGTTGATCCAGAGATTGCAGCGAAATACTCGGATCTCATGGCCGACAGTCAAGCCTTGGTTGCGGAAGAGACGTTGACCCATGTGAAACTTAACGGCGTCAAAACGCTGCTGGATATCGGCGGCGGTACAGGTGTGTTCTTGAGCGCCGCGGGTCACGCATATCCAGATCTGTCGCTCCATCTGTTCGACCTGCCAGCCGTTGTGGCGCCGGCCCAAGCTCGCTTTGACTGCGAAGGTTTGGCCCCGCGCGCGCAAATCACAGCGGGATCGTTTCGAACCGATGCGCTGCCGTCTGGCGCCGATGCGATCAGCTTGGTCCGCGTGCTCTACGATCACAGCGATGATACAGTGCGGATGTTGCTGGCGAAGGTGCATGCGGCACTGCCTGCGAATGGTCGGGTGATCGTGGCCGAGCCGATGTCCGGCGGTGCACGGCCCAGTCGCGCCGGGGACGCATATTTCGGCCCCTATTGTCTGGCCATGCGCACAGGCCGAGTGCGCAGCGCAACAGAGATTTCTGAGCATTTGGCGAAGGCTGGATTCAGTGCAGTGACAGTCAAAAAGACGTCGCGCCCCTTTGTGACAGGGCTAGTGACCGCCACAAAGCTGTAAATCTACATTTACACCATTGGTTTTTGTCTATCCTAATTGACATGTAAATGTGTCAGGTTAAACTGACACTGACGTGCATCTGGATCAGATTCTTCCGAATCTTTTCAGGTAAGACAACCGACGACCGATGGAGAGAGATCGCTTGCACAGCGCAGCCGTCATATTGGAAGGCCCCCGCTCACTGCATTTGGGGCAGGTCACATTGGCTGAACCGGGTATCGGTGATCTGGTTGTTGATGTTACCCATTCCGGTATTTCCACGGGCACCGAAAAACTGTTCTGGTCCGGTGAGATGCCACCTTTCCCCGGCATGGGATATCCCCTTGTTCCCGGATATGAGGCCGCAGGTGAAGTGGTCGAGGCTGCGGCTGAAACAGGCTTCAAACCCGGTGATCGGGTCTTTGTGCCCGGCGCAAATTGCTACGGCGATGTGAAGGGTCTGTTTGGCGGGGCTTCGAACCGGCTTGTGACCGCTGCGGATCGCGTTGTCAAAATCGACCCCACGCTGCATGCCGAAGGCGCTTTGTTGGCTCTGGCCGCCACCGCGCGGCACGCCATGGCAGGGCTTGATAAGACATTGCCTGAACTGATCATCGGACATGGCGTTTTCGGACGTTTGCTGGCGCGGCTGACCATTGCCGCCGGGGGCAAGCCCCCGATCGTTTGGGAAATCGATGAAAGCCGTATGGCCGGTGCTATCGGGTATCAGGTGATCCACCCGGATGCGGATGAGCGTCGCGACTATACCTGCATCTATGATGCAAGCGGTGTGTCCGATCTGCTCGATACGCTTATAGGACGTCTCGCCAAGGGCGGCGAGATCGTGCTGGCTGGCTTTTACCCTGAACCGCTATCCTTCGCGTTTCCTCCCGCGTTCATGCGCGAAGCCCGGATGCGGATCGCGGCGGAATGGACGCGGGATGATCTGGTTGCCACCCGCGATCTGATCGATCACGGCGCGCTCAGCTTGAATGGGCTGATCACACATACGCGCCCGGCCAGCGCCGCAGCCGAGGCGTATCGGACCGCATTCGAAGACCCGGCATGTCTGAAAATGATCCTGAATTGGGAGGGAACGGCATGAGCTTGGATGTCCCAAATCTACGCGAATATGACAACAAATTGCGGGACGAAGCCGCAGAACCGACCCTGGAAGTGCCTCAGGGCGAGCCGACGAAAAAAACCCAGATCATCGCGATCTATGGGAAGGGCGGCATCGGCAAAAGCTTCACGCTCGCCAATCTCAGCCACATGATGGCCGAGCAGGGCAAGCGCGTGCTGCTGATCGGCTGCGATCCGAAATCCGACACAACCTCGCTGCTGTTCGGCGGCAAGGCCTGCCCGACGATCATTGAAACCTCGACCCAGAAGAAACTCGCGGGCGAAGAGGTGAAGATCGGCGATGTTTGCTTCAAGCGCGGCGGTGTCTTTGCGATGGAACTTGGCGGCCCCGAAGTCGGTCGCGGCTGCGGTGGGCGTGGGATCATCCACGGGTTCGAGCTGCTGGAAAAGCTGGGCTTCCACGACTGGGATTTCGACTACGTGCTGCTCGACTTCCTGGGCGACGTTGTCTGTGGCGGCTTTGGTCTGCCGATTGCGCGCGACATGGCGCAGAAGGTGATCCTTGTTGGATCGAACGATCTGCAAAGCCTTTACGTGGCCAACAATGTCTGCTCGGCGGTGGAGTATTTCCGCAAGCTGGGCGGCAATGTCGGCGTCGCGGGGCTGGTGATCAACAAGGATGACGGGTCGGGCGAGGCGCAAGCCTTTGCCAAGGCCGTCGACATCCCCGTTTTGGCCAGCATCCCGCAAGACGATGATCTGCGCAAAAAGTCTGCGAACTACCAAATCGTCGGCACGGCTGAAAGCCAGTGGGGCGCGTTGTTCGCGGCCCTTGGCGAAAACGTGGCCGATGCGCCGCCGATGCGCCCCGTTGCGCTGAGCCAGGACCAATTGCTGGAATTGTTCGACGGCTCCGACACCGGGGCTGGGGTTGTTCTGGAACCGGCAACAGACATGGATATGCGCGGCAAAAATGCAGCGCCAAAGCAATCGTTGGAGGTGGTCTATGATGACGCCTAGCAACGACAGCTTTATCGCCCAATGCAATCTGTTCATTGAACGTGTCAAGGAACAGCTGCGCATTTCGGCGGCGCAAATCAAAGCCGCGCAAGAACAGATCGCCACGTCGGAAGAGCGCTTGGTCGCCGGTGGCAGATGCTGGGCTGCATTGGGTGAGTTCCGATGAGTTCGGAGCTGACATATGACACCTCTGCCGAAGTGGATGTGATCGAGGGCGACGCTGTCGATACCGGCTCAAAACCGCAAGACGGAGACGGTTTTGGTTGCCATGCGGGTGCCGCTGAGATGGAGGCGGCCGCGCGGTCTGCTGGCAAGTCCGAGATCTTGGATCAATTCGCCAAGGACTATCCGCAAGGCCCCCACGATAAACCGCAGAGCATGTGCCCCGCCTTTGGGTCTTTGCGCGTTGGCTTGCGGATGCGCCGCGTGGCGACGGTGCTGTCGGGCTCGGCCTGCTGCGTCTATGGGCTGACCTTTGTCAGCCATTTCTACGGCGCCCGCCGGTCGGTGGGTTATGTTCCGTTCAATTCCGAAACGCTCGTCACCGGCAAGCTTTTCGAAGACATCAGAGACTCTGTGCACGAGATGGCAGATCCCGAGCGCTATGATGCGATTGTGGTCACCAATCTCTGCGTGCCGACAGCGTCCGGAGTTCCGTTGCGGCTGTTGCCCGACGAAATCAATGGGGTTCGGATCGTCGGCATCGACGTTCCGGGCTTCGGAGTGCCGACCCATGCCGAGGCGAAAGACGTCCTCGCTGGGGCGATGCTCAATTATGCCCGACAGGAGGTGGAGGCCGGTCCAGTTCAGGCTCCAGTTTCGGGTGTTTCAGACCGTCCAACAGTGACGCTGTTGGGCGAAATGTTCCCTGCGGATCCCCTTGGGATTTCAGGGATGCTCGCGCCGCTCGGTCTGGCGGCAGGTCCGGTCGTTCCCTGCCGTGAGTGGCGTGAGCTCTATTCCGCGTTGGACAGTCAGGTGGTGGCGGCGATCCACCCTTTCTACACCAGCGCCATTCGTGAGTTTGAAGCCGCGGGTCGGACCATCGTCGGATCGGCCCCCGTTGGACATGACGGCACCGCCACATGGCTGGCGGCCATCGGTGACGCTTATGGTGTTCCGCCCGATCAGGTTGCGGTGGCTCAGAACGCATTTTTGCCAGCGATATCAGGGGCTTTGGCCTCGGTTCCCGTAAAGGGGACCATCACGTTATCGGGCTATGAAGGCAGCGAATTGCTGGTCGCGCGGTTGCTGATCGAAAGCGGGGCGGAAGTGCCTTATGTAGGCACGGCCTGCGCCAAAACTCCTTGGAGCGCGCCCGATCTGGACTGGCTGGAATCCAAGGGCACAAAGGTCAAGTTCCGCGCCTCTCTGGAAGATGATTGCGCGGCGATGGAGGCGATCCAACCAGACTTGGCCATCGGCACGACGCCGGTGGTGCAGAAAGGCAAAGAGCTTGGGATTCCAAGCCTTTACTTCACCAATCTGATCTCTGCGCGCCCGTTGATGGGACCCGCCGGTGCCGGGTCTTTGGGGCAGGTCGTGAACGCCGCGATGGCCAACAAAGACCGCATGGATCACATGCGCGAATTCTTTGAAGGCGTGGGCCACGAGGATACGGCAGGCGTTTGGGAGGGCACGCCCAATCTGCGGCCCGATTTCCGTGCCGCGCATCAGAAAAAGCTCGACAAGCAGGCCCGCGCGGCCAAGGCGCAGGAGATGATCTGATGCGCCCCTTGGAGCCAAAACCCCGTGTAAAGATCCTGTCGTTTTTCTGTAGTGTTTTCGTAACGACACCCTCCGCTGCGGGAGGCGCGCCATGCTGATCCAGGATCACGACCGCGCCGGTGGCTATTGGGGGAGCGTTTACGCCTTCACCGCGGTGAAGGGATTGCAATGCATCATCGATGGTCCGGTCGGCTGCGAAAACCTGCCCGTGACATCGGTGCTGCATTATACCGACGGTTTGCCGCCCCATGAATTGCCGATTGTCGTCACCGGGCTTGCCGAAGAAGAGTTGGGCCGCGACGGCACCGAAGGCGCGATGAAGCGCGCCTGGGACACGCTTGATCCGGCTTTGCCTGCTGTGGTGGTCACCGGCTCAATCGCTGAGATGATCGGTGGTGGCGTTACCCCACAAGGCACCAACATCCAACGCTTCCTGCCGCGCACCATCGACGAAGACCAATGGGAAAGCGCTGACCGCGCGATGACCTGGATCTTTACCGAATTCGGGATGACCAAGGGCCGGATGCCGCGCGAAAAGAAACGCGAGGAGGGCGCCGCGCCGCGCGTCAACATCCTTGGCCCGATGTACGGCACGTTCAACATGCCGTCGGACCTGCACGAAGTCCGCCGTCTGGTCGAAGGGATCGGATGTGAGGTCAATATGGTGATGCCGCTGGGCGCCCATGTGGCTGAGATGCGCGATCTGGTGAATGCGGATGTGAATATCTGCATGTATCGGGAGTTTGGTCGCGGCTTGTGCGAGGTGCTGGGCAAACCCTATCTGCAGGCACCGATTGGGATCGACTCCACCACAAAATTCCTCCGCAAGCTGGGAGAGTTGACCGGGCTGGATCCAGAGCCCTTTATCCAGCGCGAAAAGCATTCAACCATCAAACCCGTCTGGGATTTGTGGCGGTCAGTGACCCAAGACTTTTTCGCGACCGCCTCTTTCGGGATCGTCGCGAACGAGACCTATGCCCGCGGCATTCGCAATTTTCTGGAAAACGATCTGGGTTTTCCCTGTGCCTTTGCGGTTGCGCGGGTGGCGGGCAAGAAGACCGACAATGATGCCGTGCGCGAGATGATCCATACCAAACGCCCGCTGGTGCTGATGGGGTCGATCAACGAAAAGATGTACCTGGCCGAAATGGCCGGAGGTCACGGGCCGAAACCCGCCTTCATTCCCGCCAGCTTCCCGGGCGCCGCGATTCGCCGCGCCACCGGCACGCCGATGATGGGATATGCAGGCGCGACCTATCTGGTCCAAGAAGTCTGCAACAGCTTGTTCGATGCGCTGTTCCACATCCTGCCGCTGGGCAGTGACATGGACAGCGCGGAGGCGACGCCCGCGACCCTGAAACGGGATTTCCCATGGGAACCCGAAGCGCAGGCGATCCTGGATCGGATCGTCGCCGAACACCCAATTCTGACCCGTATCTCTGCCGCAAAAACCTTACGCGACGCTGCCGAAAAGGCCGCGCTTGCCGATGGGGCAGAACGGGTCATGCCCGAAACCATCAAGCGCCTGGCGCCCACTGGTTTTGATTTCGAGGAGGAGGAGAAAGCCCATGAGTGACATGACCTCGAACAGCCCCGTCACGCGGTCGGCCAAGCCACCGAAGACGGAGTTCATGATCTACTTCGCGATCATCTTTGTTGCCACCTTGCCGCTGGCCACGCTCACCTGGGCGTTCACAGCGATCAAAAGCGGCACTTTGACCGATAAGGGCCCGATCAAACGGGCCTGGCTGCAGGCGCATCTGATCACACCGATGATCTTTGCCGCCTAGCGATATGCCCTGATGTGCACGTTAGACCCTGACTAGACCCAGGGTGTGCAGATCAAGGACTACAAAATTCTCGGCGTGACGACCGGAGCCGGGGCTGTGTTCATCGATGGGCCACATCCGTGACCCTGAGATGGAATGCCGGCAGGGCAATGAGGCCTTGTCGGGGCCCGGCCGCAGGGTTTGCGGCATCAGTCTGACGTTCCGGAGGAAAATATGGCTGATAATTCCGATCTGTCTTTCACAGGTCTGACCGACGAGCAGGCGCAAGAGCTGCACGCGGTGTATATGAGCGGGCTCTGGCTGTTCTCGGCCGTCGCCATCGTTGCTCATCTCGCCACGTACATCTGGGCGCCGTGGTTCGGGTGAGGAGATAAGACATGGCTAAGTTCTACAAGATCTGGCTCATCTTCGATCCCCGCCGCGTGTTCGTCGCACAAGGCGTGTTCCTGTTCTTGCTGGCAGCGATGATCCACCTGGTGGTGCTGTCGTCCGGCCTGAACTGGTTCGAGTCAGCCGCCATGAACATGGGGTTCGGCGGCGAATAAGCCCCCGACACCTGTGCTTCATACGGCATTTCAAGAATAGCTGCGGGCGGGGGCTCACCCCTCTCGCCCGCGGCAAACATCGAGACACTGACGGACGACTGACCACAACGGCTAGGGATAAGTCGCCAAACGCGGAGAGAGCGCATGGCTTTGCTGAGCTTCGAGAAAAAATATCGCGTCCGCGGAGGGACGCTGGTGGGCGGCGACCTGTTCGATTTTTGGGTCGGTCCGTTTTATGTGGGCTTCTTTGGGGTCACGACGGCCTTTTTCGCCCTGTTGGGGACCATCCTGATCTTTTGGGGCGCGGCGATGCAGGGGAACTTCAACCCCTGGACCATCAATATCGCGCCACCGGATCTGAGCTATGGCTTGGGTTTTGCCCCGCTGATGGAAGGCGGGCTCTGGCAGATCATCACATTCTGCGCGATGGGCGCGTTCATTTCCTGGGCCCTGCGCGAGGTTGAGATCAGCCGCAAGCTGGGGATGGGTTATCATGTGCCCTTCGCCTTCAGCTTCGCGATCCTGGCCTATGCAACGCTGGTCATTTTCCGCCCGCTTCTGATGGGCGCGTGGGGGCATGGGTTCCCCTATGGGATCTTCAGCCACCTCGATTGGGTCAGCAATGTGGGCTATGCCTATCTGCACTTCCACTACAACCCGGCCCATATGATCGCGGTGACGCTGTTCTTCACCACGACATTTGCGCTGGCGCTGCATGGCGGCCTGATCCTGTCGGCGGCGAACCCGCAAAAGGGCACGCTGATGAAGACGCCGGATCACGAAGACACGTTCTTCCGGGATTTCATCGGCTATTCGGTCGGCACATTGGGCATCCACCGTGTTGGCTTGCTGCTGGCACTGGCCGCCGGGTTCTGGAGCGCGGTCTGCATCATCATCTCCGGGCCGGTCTGGACCTCGGGTTGGCCGGAATGGTGGAATTGGTGGCTGGATCTGCCGATCTGGCCGGATCAGGGCGTCGTCTATGATACGACCGGAATGACCACCTACGGGACCGAAGCGGGCTACGCCGATGTCGCAGTGCAGGGGGGGACGGAGTAATGGCCTACTTCGAATATCAAAACATCTTCACCCAGGTTCAGGTTCAAGGCGAGCCCGAAGCGGGGATGGAGCAAGTCGGCGAAAACATCCTCGGCGGCGAACGCTACGGCAAAGGCGGGTTTTCGACCCTGCTTGGCTGGCTCGGCAATGCACAGCTTGGTCCGATCTATCTGGGTTGGGCAGGTGTGATCAGCCTGGCCACCGGCCTTGCCTGGTTCAACATCGTCGGCTTCAACATGCTTAGCCAGGTGGGCTGGTCGATCCCGGAATTCATCCGACAGCTCTTTTGGCTGGCCTTGGAGCCACCGGGACCGGAATGGGGTCTGCGGATGCCGCCGCTGAATGAGGGTGGCTGGTACATCATCTCCAGCTTCTTCCTGCTGGTCTCGGTCATGAGCTGGTGGTTACGGACCTATCTGCTCGCCGTGCAGCACGAGATGGGCAAACACATCGCCTGGGCCTTCCTGGCCGCGATCTGGTTGTTCCTGGTTCTGGGCCTGTTCCGTCCGGTTCTGATGGGCAGCTGGTCGGAGGCGGTGCCGTACGGGATCTTCCCGCATCTGGATTGGACCACCGCGTTTTCGATCCGCTACGGCAATCTCTATTACAACCCGTTCCACTGTCTCAGCATCGTGTTCCTCTATGGCTCTGTTCTGCTGTTTGCCATGCATGGCGCCACGATCCTGGCCGTCAGCCGCTATGGTGGCGACCGGGAGCTGGAACAGATCATCGACCGCGGCACGGCCTCGGAACGGGCGGGCCTGTTCTGGCGCTGGACCATGGGCTTCAACGCCACGATGGAAGGCATTCACCGCTGGGCTTGGTGGTTCGCGGTTCTGACGCCCATCACCGGCGGGATCGGGATCCTGTTGACCGGAACGGTTGTCGATAACTGGTTCATCTGGGCCCAGGAACACAACTTCGCCCCCGACTACCTCGAACCTTATGGCTATGAGGCCTATGGCTCGTATCAGGAGTTTGGCGGCATCTCACGTGGGGAGGAGTAAGAGATGTTTCCCAAGTGGTTTGAACAGTGGAACACGGACAACCCCACAAATATCTTCGGCCCGGCCATCGCGGTTGGGGCGCTGGGGGGCGCGATCTTTGTCGCGGCAATGATCGTGGCCTGGGGGCAGCCCTACGCCACACAGGCCATGCAAACCGGTCCACGCGGAACGGGGATGCATGTGCAGGAGTTCATCTCGGATCTAGAGGCGGGCGACCCGACGGTGGCGGATTTCTACACCGATGAGCCGTTCGTTCCTGAAGAGGGTGAAGAACTGGCCGGCGACATTTATGAAAATGTCCAAGTGCTGGGCGATCTGACCGATGCGAACTTCAACCGGCTGATGAGCGCGATTACGCAATGGGTCTCTCCCGAGGAAGGATGCACCTATTGCCACGCCGGTGCGGCGGATGGGGAATATGCGAATGATGACCTTTATACCAAGGTCGTCGCCCGCAACATGCTTCTGATGACGCGCAATATCAACGTGAACTGGGATGCCCATGTGAACGCCAATTATGAGGTCGGCGTCACGTGCTACACCTGTCATCGCGGCCAACCCGTGCCGAACAACGTTTGGTTCCGGATCAGCCCTGTGAACGAAAATGCCGGTGGGTGGAGCGCCAATCAAAACCGCGCCACCATGACATCGAACTTCACGTCGCTTCCATCGGATTATCTGGAGCATTATCTGATTGAAAACGAGGATGGCGGTTACAATCAGATCGCCGTGCATGATCTGGAAAGCCGGGTGCAGCAGATGCCGGGCGATCCGCTGATCCAGCAGACCGAACGGACCTACGCGTTCATGAACTACCTCTCGAACTCGCTGGGTGTGAATTGCGTCTTCTGCCACAATTCGCGGGCCTTCTACGATGGGGCGCAAAACACGCCGCAATGGGGCACGGCCTCTCTCGGGATCATCATGGTGCAAGAGATGATCGCCGAATATCTGCTGCCCTTGGAAGAGGTCTACCCGCCGGAACGGCTGGGCCCGGTCTATCAGGATGCGCCGCTGGCCGCCTGCCGGACCTGCCACCAGGGATACCAGCAGCCGCTTCAAGGGCTGAACGTGATCGCGAATTGGCCTGAACTGAACGTCCTGGATGGGCCGCCCGACTACTCGGCCTGGGAGGAGGCCGCGGCCGAATAAGGACATGCGCGGCGGGTGAGGGATCATCCGCCGCGTTTTGCTTTGCCGTCGGGATGGACCCCTGGCGCTTTGGCAAAGCCCCCGCATTTGGAGGAATGCGGGATCCACAGGGAGAACGACCATGACCAGACCACATACCCCGATCTTAGACCGTGTGACGCATCCCGCCGATTTGCGCCGCCTGACCGATGCCGAGCTTGCCACCTGCGCCGATGAATTGCGGGCCGAGGTGATCTCGGCCGTCAGTGAAACGGGTGGGCATCTTGGATCGTCCCTGGGCGTTGTGGAATTGTCCGTCGCCATCCATGCCGTCTTCAACACCCCCTATGACAAGCTGGTCTGGGATGTCGGCCATCAATGCTATCCCCATAAGGTGCTGACCGGGCGACGCGACCGCATCCGGACGTTGCGCCAGAAGGGGGGGCTGAGCGGGTTCACCAAGCGCGCGGAATCCGACTATGATCCGTTCGGCGCGGCGCATTCCTCCACCAGTATCTCTGCGGCGCTGGGCTTTGCGATGGCGCGGGAATTGGGGGAGGCGACGGGCGATGCGATTGCCGTGATCGGGGACGGATCGATCAGCGCGGGCATGGCCTATGAGGCGCTGAACAATGCCGGCGATATGGGCAAGCGGTTGATCGTGATCCTGAATGACAACGAGATGTCGATTGCCCCGCCTGTTGGTGCAATGAGCCGGTATCTGACGGATCTGCAATCGCCCTTGGCCACGTTGAAAGACATTGCCGATGGCGTGGCGGCGCATCTGCCGACGCCGTTGCGCCAAGGGGCCGAACGGGCGCGTGAGCTGGTGACCGGTCACCAGCCGTCCGCCACCTTGTTCGAACATCTGGGCTTCACCTATGTCGGGCCGATCGATGGGCATGATATGGGTGAGCTGCTGACGACTTTGCGGGCCGCTAAGGCCCGTGCCGATGGCCCGATCTTGATCCATGCGGTGACCGTGAAAGGGAAGGGGTATTCCCCCGCCGAATTGTCCGACGATTGCTATCACGGTGTTGCGAAATTCGATGTCTCGACCGGACAGCAAAAGAAAAGTGCCCCGAACGCGCCAAGCTATACCAGCGTCTTTGGAAAGACCCTGTTACGCATGGCAGAGACAGATCATCGAATTGTCGGTGTGACGGCAGCGATGCCCGGCGGAACCGGCATCGCGACGATGCAAAAGGTCATGCCATCGCGTGTGTTCGATGTGGGGATCGCTGAACAACATGCGGTGACGTTCAGCGCGGGGATGGCGGCGGGGGGGCTCAAACCCTTCTGCGCGATCTATTCCAGTTTCCTGCAGCGCGGCTACGATCAGGTTGTGCATGATGTGGCGCTGCAAAACCTTCCCGTGCGGTTTATGATTGATCGGGCGGGGCTGGTGGGCGCCGATGGCCCGACCCATGCGGGCGCCTTCGATATCGGTTATCTCGCGGCCTTGCCCAATATGAGTGTGATGGCCTGCGCCGATGAGGCGGAGCTGGTGCATATGCTCGCCACCGCGGCGGCCCATGATGACGGCCCAATCGCGCTGCGGTATCCGCGGGGGGAAGGGACGGGCATCGAATTGCCGGAGGTCGGAGAGGTTCTGCCCTTCGGCAAGGGCCGTGTGATCCAGAAGGGCGGCGATGTCGCCCTGCTGTCATTCGGTGCGCATCTGGGTGAAGCGCAAGAGGCCGCCAAGCTGCTGGAACAGCGCGGCCTGAGCGTGACGATCGCCGATGCACGGTTCGCGAAACCGCTGGACACGGAACTCGTGGATCGCCTGATCGACGATCACTCCGTCCTGATCACGATAGAACAAGGCGCCATGCTGGGCTTTGGCGGCATCGTTCTGCATCATCTGGCGGCGACGGGGCAGTTGGATGGGCGATGTGCGGTGCGCACATTGCATCTGCCGGACCGGTTTATCGATCAGGCCAGCCCCGCGGAGATGTACGAACAGGCCGGGCTGACATCGGGGGATATCGCCCGCCATGCGCTGGAGATGCTGGGCGTCGAAACCTTGCGGGCCCGCGCCTAACCCGCGCCTTGGTGCACCACAATGTATTGCGGCGTGTTTCCGAAACCGTAGATCTCGATATAGACGTAGGATATGCCGCCTGACGCGACATAGGCAGGGAGCCCACCGCCGCTCGCGCCCAGGGTCCAGATCGAGGGGATGCGCGACCGGTTCTCGCGGCTGCCGAAGATCGGATCCCGCTGATCCGAGGCATCCGCCCGCCCGAAACGATGAACATTGGCCCGGTCCTGTTGAAGGATGGCGCCGAAATCCGTCAGCCGGACGCCTGAGCTGTTGTAGTGATCCTGCGGCCCAAGCGTGGTGTAGTAGCTGCCGATAAGCTGTTGGGCCTGTGCTGCGCCAGGGACGAAAAGCGCGCAAAAGGTAAGAATAGCAATGAGGCGCATAAAAAGCTCCGAGGTTAGAAAATCTAACCCAGGATAGCCCTACAAATGCGGGAAATCAGCTAGTTTGAGTGGCTCACGTCGCGAAAAATCAAATCCGAATACTCGCGCAGATAGATTTGAAGCCAAGGCGTGAAGCCATCGGGCGATTGCAATACCTCGGCGGCAAGGCCGGATAGCGGGCGCCAGATCGTATCCATGACTTCGTCGGGATTTGGCACCGGTTCTACGCCCGCTGCCATCTCACCCACAAAAATATCCACAACTTCATGCTCAATGAGGCCACCGCCGACATCGGCGCGGTATTCCACGGTATCCCGATACACAAGCGGTACACCATTTATCCCCAACTCCTCATCCAGGCGGCGAATGGCACAATCCAGGCCGTTTTCGTCCCAATGGGGATGGGTGCAGCAGGCATTCGCCCAAAGTCCGGGCGTGTGATATTTGCCCAAGGCCCGCCGTTGCAGCAGCACCTCGCCGTCGCGCAGCACGAAAACGGAAACCGCCTTGTGCCGCAGTCCGCGTTGATGCGCCTCCAGCTTTTCCACAGGCTGCAATTCGCCGTCGATCCAGGTGGGGATATGAATGGTCATACGCGTGTCGGTGTTACGAGGCCCGTGAGATGGGCGAGGTTCTTGATGCCGATCTTGATATGCGCCAGCGGGCGCGCCTTGACCAGCTTCTTGTTCATGTAAGCCTCGAAGGTCAGACGCTGCACATCGATATCGTGGCACAGGCTGACGAAGCGCTCACGCCGTTCGTCAGATTTGTAATAGGCGTTCTGCATCGCGCCGAGCACTTTGAAGACCTGCTTATGTTCCCGCATGAACAGCTTGCGCGCCAATTGCAGATCCTTCGCGCGGCCCGATTGAAGGGTCGCTGCTGCGGCTGTGGCCGCAACGCGTCCGCCGACCATCGCATAGTAAATTCCTTCGCCGGAAGATGGCGCGACGACGCCCGCAGCGTCACCCGCGAGCACAACGTCCCGGCCATTGTCCCAGCGATCCAGCGGTTTCAAGGGGATCGGCGCGCCCTCTTTACGGATCGTTTTGCAGGTATCGAGACCTGAGGCGGCGCGGAGCGCGGCGGTTGCTTCCTTCAGGTCGACATCCTTCACCATCGAGCCCATGCCGACACTGGCGGAATGCCCATGTGGAAAGACCCATCCGTAGAAATCCGGGCTGATCGCACCGTCATAGATCACATCGCAGCGATCCGGGTGATAAGCGCCTTGGGCGCCGGGCGCCTCGATGATTTCGTGGTAGGCGATGACATAGGGGATTTTGTCGCCACCTTCGACCTCGCTCCGGGCGACCCCGGAGCGCGCGCCATCCGCGCCAATGACAATCTTGCCCGTTAGGGTCTTTTCATCACCGCTTAGCTTATCGCGGTAATGCACATGGGTGCCGTCGTCGTCGCGGGTGATCTTGGTATAGGTCCCGGTAAATCGATGGGCGCCAGCGCCCTGGGCGCGGTCACGCAGGAATTCGTCAAAATGCTCACGGTCGACCATGCCGACAAAGCCGTTTTCAATCGGAATATCGACCTGTCGCTTTGTCGGAGAGATCATGCGTGCGGTGGTGATCTTGGCCACCAACTGGTCGTCGGGAATGAAGAAATCCTGGATCAGCCGCGGCGGGATGGCGCCGCCACAGGGCTTGATGCGCCCAGCGCGGTCGATCATCGCCACTTTATGACCGGAGCGGGCCAGATCCTCGGCGGCAGTGGCGCCCGATGGTCCGCCACCCACGACTATTGCGTCATAGATCATCTTCACTCTCCCGGTTGAAGTTGTGGCGCCTGGGCGCGGGGTTGCAGAAGCCGTCCGGCGACCAGCGCGGCGGCAAGGAATAGGATCGCCTCAAGCCCGAAAACGGTGCCGTAGGCGGCCTCAATCGGCAGGGCCAGGCGCGCCAGATCCAGGATTCCGGTGGCAAGCAACCCGGCAAGGCCCGCGGCAATCGCCTGGGCGGCGCCGAAAACACCCATACGTGTCCCAGCAGCGCCTTGGCGCTGGGCGGCGATCCGCATCATTGATCCGATGGCGCCCACCACAAACAGCCCGTTGCCAAGGCCCAGTACCATCGTGAAGGGTACCAGCGGCAGACCGGCACCAAGGCCCATAAGCCCAGCCGCAGAGATGATGCAGCCGATCACGGCCCAAGCCCTGAGCGAGCCGATCCCAAATGTGGATAAGGCGCCCACAGCCAGCATACCGATCAGGGCAGCGCCATCTTTGCCGCCGCTCAGCTTGGTGGAATCCTCTGGCGGCAGGCCATGGACATGGCCCGCGAAGGGCTCAAGCACCAATTCGGAAAGGTAGAACGCCAAGATCGACAGAAAGACGAATCCGGTGAAGGCACGCGCGGCGGGATCGGCCCAGGTCGCACGCAGCGCAGGGCCAAGCGCGGGATCTGCGGGCGCGGGCACGGCCCCCAGCTGCGTCTCGATCCGCCAGGTGGCGATAAAGGCGAGCAACAGGCAGATCACAGCGACGGCGCCAACCACGGGCAGTAGCCGCGCGGGGCTGTAAGGTTCCAGAGCAATGCCGGACCCGATGGAAGCCGCAATGGCGCCCAAAATCAGCATCAGCCAGGCGATTGTCGCCGCCGCCCCCTTGTGTTTGTCGGGCGCGGCTGTCGCAAGCAGGGCTAAAAATGAGGTACCTGCCGCGCCAATCCCCAGACCAATCGCGGCGTAGGAGGCGATCCAAAGCGCCAACGCTGCGCCGCCGTCCAAATAGCTGATCCCATAGGCGACGCCCACCAGACCAAGCCCAACGCAGGCAACCCCGCTTAGGATGAAGGGCGTCCGCCCGCCCTTTGCATCGGATCTATGGCCCCAATAGGGCCGCGTGACCTGCACGCCGTAATGCAACGCAACCAGCACGCCGGGCAGGATTGCGGGCCAGGACAGCTCTACCGTCATCAGACGATTGAACAGATTGACCGGCAAGGCGGCCAACCCGCCAATCGCCATGTTTGCCAAGCAAAGGCGAAGGATATTGCCCCAGCCCAAAGTCATGCCAGCCCCCGGATCGCGAAGGCGGTGACCATCATGCCCAAGACGTAAAGGCTGACGCCGGTGCCATTGTACCAGGGCGCCTTGGCTTTTGGGTCGCGCAACAGCACACGCATGGCGGCGAGTTGCAGCAGCAGAGAGACAATTATGGCTGCAGCGAACCAGGGCCGATCCCAGTAAACCAGCAGGCCGATTACGGCGATCTGTGGCAGCGCCATGATCACGCAGGCCAGCTTTGCTGCGCGCTCTGGCCCGAGCGTGACGGGCAGGGAGTTCACACCCATTTGGCGGTCGCCCTCCAACGCCTTGAAATCGTTGAGCGTCATGATGCCATGGGCGCCGATGCCGTAGAGCAGCGCCACGAAGATCACCGGGAGTGAGGGCGCCCCGGCCGACAGGACCGCCGCGCCGGTGAACCAGGGCAGGGTTTCATAGGACAGGCCCACAAGGCCCGGACCCCACCAGCCAGAGCGCTTCAGGCGGATCGGTTCAACGGAATAGGCCCATGCGGCGGCAATGGCGACCAAGGTCGCGCCGAAGCCCCAAGGGCCGAGCGTTAGACCCAAACCAGCCGCGCCGACAGACATGATAATCGCGATCCACAGGCCCCAGCGACCCGGAATTCGACCTGACGGGATTGGGCGGTTGGGCTCGTTGATCGCGTCCACATGGCGGTCGCACCAATCATTGGCGGCCTGGCTCATCCCGCAAACAACCGGGCCCGCGAGAACAACACCGATCACCAACACCAGCCAATGGCCGCTGGGCGCAACCCCGGCAGAGACGGCGCCACACAGATAGGCCCACATCGGCGGGAACCACGTAATGGGTTTGAGCAGGGTCAGAACAGCCCTGGGCTCCGGCAATGTGCGGGGCGTTTTTGTGGGAGTGAGGTCGGTCGTTACACTCATAGTGTCAGTTTAGTCTGACACATGACGAGTCGGCAAGTGTTAAGCTAGGTTGACGCTTTAGGCGGAGCCATTGCTGTCGGACCTGTTAATCAGCCCATATTTCCGCAATTTCACATAAAGCGATTGGCGTGAAAGCCCCAACATCTCAGCCGCGGCGACGCGGTTGTTGTCGGTCAGTTCAACCGCGGTTTCGATACACATCTTTTCCACGACATCGGTCGTGGCAGAGACGATATCCTTCAACGAGGCAGAGCCGACAAGCTCCATCACATTGCGCATCGCATCGTCGGACATGGGCATCGGTCCGGCCGTCGCGGTGCTTGCCGGTTCCCGCACAACTTCCATGCGGGTCGTATCGCGCATGACGAACGCAAATCCGGGATTTCCCGGTCCGGGCATGTGTGTCGTCGACATCTCTACCGACAATTGTGAGCCAAACGCACCCTCAAGCCGCGTTGAATAGAGCTTCATCTTCCGGTTGCGGGCGGCATTGTCGATCAGGACCTTCAGATCAACCGAGCCGCGTGACAGGAAATCACCCAGAGATTTACCCTTCACATCGGACAATTGCCCCGCATCACACAGGCTGAGGAAGGCATCATTGGCCGACCGGATCTGGCCATGCATATCGGTGAACACAATCGCATCGGCGCCATCGCGATAAAGCGACGTCATCATAAGCGACAGATCTGCCGCCATGCTGTCGGCCTTGTCGGTGCCTTCGATCCGGCAGAGCAACGTCTTGTCACCCGCCGCGCGGAAAACCATCGGATGCAGCATGACCTCTGCGTCGGTGCGGCGGGTCTGAACCTGCACAGCGCGTGAGGCTTCGTCTCCAGCAGCCAGAACAAGCCCTTCGATGAACTCGCCACGGCGGCGGCCTTCGAATTCCTGGGTGAAGGCTGCGCCAGTCAACGCGTCGGTATTTGCGCCCAAAACATGGGCCGCAGCAGAGTTCAGGTCGATGATCCGGCCCGTCCCCACATCCACCAGGACCAGCGCATCGCGCGCGGCCTCCATGATCACGCGATAGCGCGTCTCATAATCGCGGTGGGTCTCATAATCCTTCTCAAGCGCCAATTGCGCTTTCACCAGGCGGTGCTGAAGCTCCGCAATCGGACGCAGATCGCGGCCCAACATCAGAATGATGTCCTCGCGCCCCGTGCGGTGCAATGTATAGCGGATCGGGAATTCCCAATTCGCGTTGTCGAAATGGTTCACCTCAATCGCATCGACCTTGGCCGACACGCCGTCGCGATACGCGGCCAGTTGCGCCTCTAGCTTGGACAGGCTGTCTTCAGCCATAAATTCGCGGATATCGCGATCTTTCCAATGATCAAGACGCCCAAGCGTCGGGTTGAGCGGGTTGGTGATGACGGAGTGCACTTTGCCTTCCGTATCCAGGACAATCGCCAGGTCGGCGGCGGTGGTGACAATATCGCTAAATTGCTCCGGCCCGATAGGGGGAGACGAGGGTTGATCCCAAAAGTCTGATCCGCGGGTGTTCATTCGAACTTAGTCTCCGTCACCGGTCGCTCGTTCCACTATATTGGCGTGACCAGCCATTAAACCAAGTGAAGGGTCTGCCTCCACCATATCCAACCCGCACATTTCAAGTGCCGATTGAACATCCTGCGCCACGTAATCGACGCCGGTCATCTGCTTTAACGGCAGGTCGGTATCGGTCAGGCTGCCACCGAGTATAATTGGTGTCGCCCGCGTGTTGCTGGTTCGGATTTTGTCAACCAATTCTCTTGCCGATGCAAGCGATCTGCGCCCGGCAACCGTAATCCCCACCATCACATATCGCTGTTTTCGCACGTTCAGTGCGACCTGGTTAGGGTGTTGATCAACCGAGACATGGACATCATATCCAAACCGTCTCAATTGATCCGCCGCGACAAATGTGCCGAGCGTATGCTGCTCGGGCCGCGGGATAATCAGCAGGATCTTTGGCAAAGACCCCGGTTGGCTCTGTAGAATTTGCTGCGCATCGTCTGCGAAAGGCGAACTTCTTGCCGCAAGCGCGCGCACCATTTCCTGTAGTCGCGCGCTGGCCAGCGACACTTCCGCAAAGCTCAACGTGTCATCTGCCCATTCCCAACCCAAGCGCCGGGCAACAGCCGGAATGACCTCATCCACGATATGTGCGGCAGTCAGGCCGTCACGGCGGAAATGAGCCATCGTCTTGCGCTCAACAGCCTTGGAGTCCGACAAGATGGCCTTGTGCAATTCCTGGGCATGTTGATCGAGCGCGCGACGTTCTTCCTCAGACGATTTCGTCGGTGACCCAGCGCTTGACGCCAATATGCGGATAGCCTGCGCCGCCAGGTGTCGCACGTCAGTCTCGGTCAAGAAACCGACTTGAGGTCTACCGCTTCTCTGGTCGTCGGCTATCACGGTGCCAATGCCCTTGCTCACAACGCGCGTGGATCGCGCGTTTCCATACGTTTACGGGAGCTCGCCGTCGCGCTCCGAGTTTGGCCGAGTCGGGGCCTATATGTCAAAGAAAATTGACACCTGACGCCTTTGGTGCGCGCCTTTGCCATACCGCAATCAGCCAGCGTTCCTTATTCATCTATGCTTTACGGGAAGTTTGCCGTCGCAACAATGCCTGTCGCACGCCCAATGACACCATGCCAGAGTGTAAGTTTCAGTTGACACTCTGATGTTTACAGCCGTAATTTTGTGTCCAGGCCAATAGGAATCGAAACCCATGCCGAGCGACACTTTGACGGGGCTGCCCGAACGGCCACTTTACACCCCCGACGAACGCGCCCGCCGCGATGCCACAATCTGGACTGTGGTTCAGGGGGTTCTGGCTCCGATCCAATTCGCTGTCTTCCTCATCTCGTTGGTTTTGGTCATCCGCTACATGGTCACCGGCGCTGGATATGAGGCTGCGACCCTGTCGATTATCGTCAAGACCGGCATCTTGCTCACGATCATGGTGACGGGGGCGATCTGGGAAAAAGTCGTTTTCGGTCAATACCTTTTCGCGCCGTCCTTCTTTTGGGAAGACGTCTTTAGCTTTGCCGTTATCGCCCTCCACCTCGGCTATGTCTGGGCGCTGATCGCGGGTTGGCCCACGGACACTCAGATGTGGATCGCGCTCGCCGCCTATGGTGCCTATGTGATCAATGCCGGACAGTTCTTGTGGAAGCTGCGCCAGGCGCGCCTGGATGCGGAGGCGCGCATATGAACCGGCCAGCCGCCGTCCCCTCTGCCTCCTGCCGCGACGCTCCGATCCTCAAGGAACGTGGCCAACGCGAGGTGTTTTGTGGGCTGACGGGGATCATCTGGTTGCACAGAAAGATGCAAGATGCGTTCTTTTTGGTGATTGGGTCCCGCACCTGCGCGCATCTGTTGCAATCGGCGGCAGGCGTCATGATCTTCGCCGAACCGCGTTTCGGCACGGCAATCCTGGAAGAGAGCGATTTGGCCGGAATGGCCGACGCCCATGACGAATTGGACCGCGAAGTGGCACGGCTTTTGTCGCGTCGGCCCGATATCAAGCAGCTTTTTCTGGTCGGCTCCTGCCCGTCTGAGGTCATCAAACTGGATCTCGCCCGCGCAGCTGAGCGCCTGACGCAGGTTCACGCGCCCCATGTGCGGGTGCTGAATTATTCCGGCTCCGGGATCGAGACGACCTTCACCCAGGGTGAGGATGCCTGCCTGGCGTCGATGGTGCCGGTCATGCCGTCCACAGATCAACGTGAATTGCTATTGGTCGGCGCGCTGCCGGATGTGGTTGAAGATCAAGCCGTCAGCCTGCTGGAACAGATGGGCATTGGTCCGATCCGGGTATTGCCCGCCCCGCGCAGCGCCGAAGCGCCTGGTATCGGCCCCAATACGGTCTTTGCCTGTCTGCAACCTTTCCTCGGCGATACCGCAGCAGCGCTGACCCGGCGCGGGGCGCTTATGATCCAAGCGCCGTTTCCGTTTGGCGAGGAAGGCACCACACTTTGGCTGCGCGCGATTGCCGATGAGTTTGGTGTCGATGACGAGACCTTTGACAAGGTCACTGCCGCCCCGCGTGCCCGCGCCCGGAAAGCCATCGCCAATGCAGCCGGGTCGCTGCAAGGCAAATCGATCTTCTTCATGCCGGATAGTCAGCTTGAGACCCCCTTGGCCCGGTTCCTGACCCGCGAATGCGGGATGGAGGCAATCGAGATCGGGCAGCCCTACATCCACAAGGGCTTGGTTGGCCCAGATCTGGACCTGATCCCCGCAGGTCCCACGATCTCCGAAGGACAGGATGTCGACAAGCAACTGGATCGCGTCCGCGCGGCGCGCCCCGACCTGACGGTCTGCGGTTTGGGTCTTGCCAATCCGTTGGAGGCCGAAGGGCTGACAACGAAATGGGCCATCGAACTGGTCTTCACACCCGTTCATTTCTACGAACAGGCGGGTGATCTCGCGGGCCTGTTCAGCCGACCGATCCGGCGACGTGACCGTCTAAAGCTGGAGGCCGCCGAATGATCCGTGCCGCCTCTTTCATCTTGGCCCAAAAACTCTGCGGGGGTCTGGGGGTGCAAAACCCCCAGCGCGCGCCATGAAGCTGACGGTGTGGACATATGAGGGCCCGCCCCATGTGGGTGCGATGCGCGTCGCCACCGCGATGAAGGATCTGCATTACGTCCTGCACGCTCCCCAGGGCGACACCTATGCGGATCTGCTGTTCACGATGATCGAGCGTCGCAATCATCGGCCGCCGGTCACCTACACCACGTTTGAAGGCCGTGATCTGGGCGAGGATACTGCGGGGATCTTCAAGACGACCTGCCAAGACGCCTATGACCGGTTCAAGCCGCAGGCGCTGATTGTCGGCGCGTCGTGTACCGCCGAACTGATCCAGGATGATCCCGGCGGTCTGGCTGAGACGATGGACATCCCCGTTCCTGTGATCGCACTGGAGCTTCCATCCTATCAGCGCAAGGAAAACTTCGGCTCGGACGAGACGTTCTATCAGATCGTCCGTCATCTGGCGCAGCCGCTCCCGCGGACGCCAGAGGTGAGTGTGAACTTGCTCGGCCCGCTCGCGCTTGGCTTTCGGCATCGCGATGACATCGAAGAGGTCAAAGGCCTGCTTTACGAGATGGGGATCGGCGTGAATGTCGTGGCACCTTTCGACGCAACGCCGGAGGATATAACCCGGTTGGGCGCGGCCCATGCCAATGTCCTGATGTATCCCGAACATGCCGAAACCGCTGCGCGGCACCTCGAACGCATATGCGGCCAGCCCTACACAAAAACTGTCCCCATCGGCGTTGGCGCAACCCATGATTTCGTCGCGGAAGTGGCCCAACTCTGCGGGGTCGAGCCGCGCAAGGATCTCTCCCGCCTGAGACAGCCGTGGTGGTCCAAATCCGTCGACAGTACCTATCTGACCGGTAAGCGGGTCTTCCTGTTTGGGGACGCAACCCATGTGAAAGCCGCCGCCCGCATCGCCCGCGACGAGATGGGGTTCGAGGTGGTGGGCCTCGGCTGCTACAACCGCGAATTTGCGCGGCCAATCCGGGCTCTGGCAAAGGAATTCGGCGTCGATGCTCTGATCACCGATGACTACTTGGCTGTGGAGCAGGCCATCGCCGAGGCTGCGCCCGAGATGATCCTCGGTACGCAAATGGAGCGTCATATCGGCAAGCGTCTGGGCATCCCCTGCGCCGTGATCTCGGCCCCTGTCCATGTGCAGGATTTCCCCGCCCGCTACTCGCCCCAGATGGGGTGGGAGGGCGCGAACGTTATCTTCGATACCTGGATCCATCCGCTGGTCATGGGCCTGGAGGAGCATCTGCTGGCGATGTTCCGCGAAGACTTCGAATTCCATGATGAGGCTGGACCCAGCCACCACGGGGGTCACGCGCCGCGGTCATCCGACATTGGGGGGCCAGCCCCCCAATCCCCCCGGGATATTTCCGAAACAGAGAAACAGACCCACGACGGAACAGGGTCTGATGTGATGATCTGGCTGGCCGATGCCGAGCGCGAGTTGAAGAAGATCCCGTTCTTCGTGCGGGGGAAAGCCCGGCGCAACACCGAGAAATTCGCAGCCGATCAAGGGCTGACGGAAATCAGCATCGACACTCTTTACGAAGCGAAGGCCCATTTTGCGCGGTGACGACGACCATATCCCCGGCTATCGGGTTGTGATTGTCACGTTGGACAGCCACGTGGCCGGCCCCGCCGCGCGCGCCTCGGAGCGGTTGGCCGATGAGTTCCCGGGTCTGAATGTTTCGGTCCATGCCGCCGCCGAATGGGCCGAAAACCCCGAAGCGTTGGACGAGGCGAAGCTTGCCGTCAAGCATGGCGATATCATCGTCGCCAATCTTCTGTTCATTGAAGAGCATATCCGGGCGATCTTGCCGGATCTTGAGGCTCGCCGTGACGCTTGCGATGCGATGATCGGCATCATCTCGGCCAGAGAGGTTGTTCAGCAGACCCGGATCGGTGAGCTGGATATGAGTAAGCCCGCCTCCGGGCCCATGAAGCTGTTGAAAAAGCTGCGCGGCGCCAAAGAGCCTTCGGCCAATTCCGGTGAGAAGCAAATGAAGCTGCTGCGCCGTTTGCCGAAGATCCTGAAGTTTCTTCCGGGCAAGGCGCAGGATCTGCGCGCCTGGTTCCTGACCATGCAATATTGGTTGGGTGGGTCTGACGACAATGTCGAACAGATGATCCGCTTCCTGATCGGGCGCTATGCCAGCGACACCGCATTCCGCGGGGCCGAAGCGGCGGCGCCAATCGATTACCCCGATGTCGGGCTGTATCATCCAGACCTGCCGGGACATCACATCACCACTGATGCCGCGGATCTGCCCCAACCGTCGGCGCCCGTCGCCACTGTCGGTCTGCTGATGATGCGGAGTTACATCCTTGCCTCGGATACGGCGCATTACGATGCGGTCATTCGCCAAATGCAGAGCGCCGGGATTGCCGTTTTGCCCGCGTTTGCCGGTGGCCTCGATGGTCGGCCAGCGATCGAGACGTATTTTGATGGCGGGAAAATCGATGCCTTGGTGTCGTTGACCGGATTTAGCCTGATCGGCGGCCCGGCTTATAATGACAGTGCTGCCGCGGTTGAGATTCTGACCCGTCTGGATGTGCCTTACATCGCTGCCCATCCCATCGAGTTCCAAACGCTGGGCCAATGGGCGTCTTGTGACGGTGGTCTTGGTCCTGTCGAGACCACGATGTTGGTCGCCCTGCCTGAGATTGACGGCGCCACCAATCCGACGGTCTTTGGTGGGCGGCACGGACCGGACGGATGCCAAGGCTGCCATATGGCATGTGAGCGCGTGCACGACACAAAGGCGATGGCGCCCTGTCGCGAGCGGATCATCTCGCTGGTGGAAAAGACCAAACGTCTGGCGCTTCTGCGGCGGATGGAGAATGCCGAGAAGAAGGTTGGCGTTGTGCTGTTCGGGTTCCCGCCCAATGCCGGTGCGATCGGAACGGCGGCCTATCTGAGTGTCTTCGAAAGTCTCTACAACACATTGCAGAGCCTGAAAGCACAAGGGTATCGCGTTGAGGTTCCGGCCTCGGTCGATGATCTGCGCAAGGCTGTGCTTGAAGGCAACGCCGCGCAATATGGGCAAGAGGCCAACGTTGCCGCCCATGTGGATGCCGATACGATTGTCGTCAATACACCGCCCCTAGCGGCAATTGAATCGGTTTGGGGGCCGGCGCCCGGCAAGATCCAGTCGGATGGCCGAGGTGTCTTCATATTGGGCGCGCATTTCGGAAATGTCTTTGTCGGCGTGCAACCGACCTTCGGCTATGAAGGCGACCCGATGCGTCTGCTGTTCGAGAAGGGTTTTGCGCCGACCCACGCCTTCACGCAATTCTATCTGTGGCTGCGCAACACGTTCCGGGCCGATGCGGTGCTGCATTTCGGGATGCATGGCGCGTTGGAGTTCATGCCCGGCAAGCAGGCGGGTCTTGGGGCGCAGGATTGGCCGGACCGGCTGATTGGCGAGCTTCCAAACATTTACCTTTATGCCTCAAACAATCCGTCCGAAGCATCGCTGGCCAAGCGTCGGTCGAACGCAATTACGGTCACCCATCTGACCCCGCCTTTGGCGGCTTCGGGGCTCTATAAGGGCCTCGCTGAGTTGAAGGATAGTCTGACGCGGTGGCGTGGGCTGCTTCCTGATGCGCCCGAACGCGACGAATTGGCAACCCTGATCGCCGCGCAGGCCGAGGCGGTGGATCTGCAGGACCGCGACCCCGATACGCTTTGGTTGACACTGCTGGAAACCGAAGATGCGTTGATCCCTGATGGGCTGCATGTGGTGGGCAAGCCCATGTCCTCGGAAGAAATCATGGAACATCTGAAGGTTATGGCGGATCAGGATCCGGAAACGCAGGATCGTGTCGCCCGGATGCTGCGGGAGGATGCGGAATTGCCCGCGCTGATGCGCGCTCTGGGGGGCCGCTATATCGCGCCTGCCCCCGGTGGAGATCTGATCCGGTCCCCCGATGTGCTGCCGACGGGTCGCAACATCCACGCCTTCGACCCGTTCCGCATGCCCACCGCGTTCGCCCTGCAAGACGGCGCGGCGCAGGCGCAAAAGCTGATCGAGGCGGCGGGAGAGATGCCGCGCTCCGTCGCGTTGGTTTTGTGGGGCTCGGACAATATCAAATCCGATGGCGGCCCAATCTCGCAGGCGCTTGCGCTGATGGGAGCTGTGCCGCGCTTTGACGGGTTCGGCCGTCTCTGCGGGGCTGATTTGATCCCGCTGAATCAACTTGGTCGCCCGCGCATCGATGTGGTGATGACCCTGTCGGGGATCTTCCGCGACCTGCTGCCGCTGCAAACCCGGATGCTGGCGGAGGCCGCGTACAAGGCTGCAACCGCGGACGAACCGCGCGACCAGAACTTCGTCCGGGCCCATGCGCTGGATTACGCCGCGGAGATGGGTGTCCCGATGGAAGAGGCGGCGTTGCGCGTCTTTTCCAATGCCGAAGGGGCCTATGGTGCCAATGTGAACGCGCTCATCGATAGCTCTGCCTGGGGTGAGGAAGACGAGCTGGCCGACGCTTATGAGGCCCGCAAATGCTTTGCCTATGGCGTCGACGGGAAGGCGACCAAGAACAGCGGCATGCTGCAATCGGCGCTGAAAGACGTCGACCTTGCCTACCAGAACCTGGAAAGCGTCGAGCTGGGTGTCACGACCGTCGATCATTATTTCGATACGCTCGGCGGGATTTCCCGTGCCGTGAAGCGCGCCAAGGGTGGGACCGAGGCGCCTGTCTTTATCGGCGATCAGACCCGTGGCGATGGCAAGGTGCGCACCCTGCAAGAGCAAGTGGCGCTAGAGACCCGGTCGCGCAGCCTAAACCCCAAATGGTTCGAAGGCTTGCTGAAGCACGGCCATGAAGGCGTTCGGCAGATTGAGGCGCAGGTGACCAATACGCTGGGCTGGTCCGCCACAACTGGTCAAGTCGACCCTTGGGTCTATCAGCGCCTGAGCGAGACCTTTGTTCTAGACGATGAGATGCGCCGCCGATTGGCCGCGTTGAACCCGCAAGCCAGCGCCCGGATGGCAAACCGCCTGCTGGAGGCGCACGACCGCAATTATTGGCAACCCGATGAGGCCACATTGGCCGCGCTTCAAGCTGGCGCGGACGAGCTGGAAGATACGCTCGAAGGCCTCAACGTGGCTGCGGAATAGGAGACGAGTGATGCTGGACGAAAAGAATCCTCCCGCCGCCCGGGCCGCGATGCGTGAAGCTGCTGGGCTTGAGGCCCGCGGTCTTGGCGCCCCGCCTGTTCTGAAAAAGGGTGAGGATGGCGAAGGGTCGCTTCAGGTCCACCAAGACGCGTCGATGAAAATCGAAGGCGCGAAGGTGTTCAGTGTCTATGGCAAGGGCGGAATTGGTAAATCGACCACCTCGTCCAACCTGTCCGCCGCTTTTTCCAAGCTGGGTAAGAAGGTCCTGCAGATCGGTTGTGATCCGAAGCATGACAGCACCTTCACGCTGACCGGAATGCTTCAACCCACCGTGATCGACATCCTGAAGGAGGTCGATTTTCACGCTGAGGAACTGCGCCCCGAAGATTTCGTCACCCACGGCTATAATGGCGTGATGTGCATTGAGGCTGGCGGCCCACCTGCAGGGACCGGCTGTGGTGGCTATGTCGTGGGTCAGACCGTGAAGCTGCTGAAACAGCACCACTTACTGGAAGACACCGATGTGGTGATTTTCGATGTGCTGGGCGACGTGGTCTGCGGGGGTTTTGCCGCGCCATTGCAACATGCGGATCGCGCCGTGATCGTCACGGCAAATGATTTCGACAGCATCTACGCCATGAACCGGATCATCGCGGCGGTTCAGGCAAAATCCAAGAACTACAATGTCCGCTTGGCTGGGTGCATCGCCAACCGCTCGAAGGAGACCGACGAGGTCGACCGCTATTGCGAGACCGTCGGCTTCAGGCGGATCGGGCATATGCCCGATGTGGATGCGATCCGCCGCTCGCGCCTGAAGAAGAAGACCTTGTTCGAGATGCCTGATGACGAGGACATCGTGCAATGCCGCGCCGAATACATCCGTCTGGCCGAGATGCTCTATGCGGGCACCGATCCGCTGGCGCCCGCGCCGTTGGAAGACCGCCATATCTTTGAATTGCTGGGGTTCGACTGAATGGTGGGCACCCCGACATATGATGCCACCCGCAACCGGGTTGAGGCCTATTTTGACCGCACCGCGACCAAAACCTGGGAGCGGCTGACCTCGGACGCGCCGGTTTCTGGAATCCGCCAGACGGTGCGCGAAGGCCGGGATCGGATGCGGGACATCATGCTGAGCCGTCTGCCCGAGGATCTGACCGGGAGACGCATCTTGGATGCAGGCTGCGGCACTGGTGCGATGTCTGAGATCCTGGCCCGCCGTGGCGCCGATGTGGTGGCCATCGATATCTCTCCGCAATTGGTTGAGATCGCAGAAAAGCGGATGCCTGAGGCTTTGGCCCCCCGCATCACCTTCACCTCTGGCGACATGCTGAGCGAGACGCTCGGCGCGTTCGACCACGTCGTGGCGATGGATTCGATGATCTATTACCAGGCCCCGGATTTGGGCCGCGCACTGGCCACACTTTCGGAGCGCGTCGATCACTCGATCATCTTTACAGTTGCCCCGCGCACGCCGTTCCTGATGGCGTTTTTTGCGATGGGCAAACTTTTCCCGCGCTCGGATCGCTCGCCGACGATGATCCCCCATGTGCCCGCTCGGATCGCACAGGAAACGTTTCAAAAAGGCGCTTTAGGCACGCTTTCAGAAGTCGAGCGGGTCAGTCGCGGGTTCTACATCTCCACCTGCTTGGAGTACCGCGCATGAGTATGCTGAAACGCATATCCATTCGTTATCTGCCCTTCGCGGATGCAGCCAGCGATGAGCTGCCGCTGAGCCAATTGCTGCGGCTGAGCCTGTTCCAGATTTCGGTCGGGATGGCCGCGGTGCTGCTATTGGGCACGCTGAACCGGGTGATGATCGTTGAGCTTCAGGTGCCTGCGACATTGGTCGCCGTCATGGTCGCGCTGCCGGTTCTGATCGCGCCGTTCCGCGCGCTGCTGGGATTCAAATCCGACACTTACAAATCCGCCATTGGATGGAAGCGCATTCCGTATCTTTGGTTCGGCACACTTTGGCAGTTTGGCGGGCTGGCGATCATGCCCGCGTCGCTGCTGGTTTTGGGCGGCGATGTCACGCGGGTGACTTACGACATCCCCTTCGCCGGTGAGGCATTGGCAGGTCTGGCGTTTCTGATGACCGGTGTCGGCATGCATATGACGCAGACCGCTGGTCTGGCCTTAGCGGCGGACCGTGCCACCGATGAAACGCGGCCGCGGGTCGTTGCGCTGCTTTATGTGATGTTCCTGATCGGCATGGGGGTTAGTGCCGTTGTCATCGGGTGGTTGCTGCGCGAGTTCACCCCGCTTGAGCTGATCCAGGTGATCCAAGGCGCCGCCGTTGTGACGATTGTGCTGAACGTGATCGCCTTGTGGAAGCAAGAGCGCGTCAAGCCGATGAGCAAGGCCGAGCGGGCCGAGGCGACCCCAACCTTCCGCGACGCTTGGTCTGACTATGCCAGCGGCGGAACCGCCGGGCGGCTGCTGGTCGTTGTGTTTCTGGGCACGATGGCCTTCAACATGCAGGATGTGCTGCTGGAACCCTATGGCGGTGAGATCCTGGGCCTGTCGGTGTCAGCGACGACCCTACTGACTGCCACTTGGGCGGCGGGTGCGCTGGCGGGCTTTGCGCTGGCCGCACGGTGGTTGAGCGATGGGATCAACCCCTATCGCATGGGTGCGCGCGGATTGCTGGCGGGCGTCGTGGCGTTCAGCGCGGTGATCTTCGCCAGCCCCTGGGCCTCGTCGACGCTGTTCTTCTTGGGCGCCTGCGGTATCGGATTTGGCGGCGGGCTGTTCTCCGTCGCCACGCTGACCGCTGCGATGACGATGCCAACACGCGACAAAGCGGGCCGCGGCCTCGCTTTGGGTGCGTGGGGTGCGGCCCAAGCCACCGCCGCTGGCCTGTCGATCGCGATGGGTGGCGCAATTCGCGACGGTGTGAACGCCATGGCCCAGTCTGGACAGCTGGGCGAGGCGCTCGCCAATCCGGGCACCGGGTATTCCGTTGTCTATCACCTCGAAATCTTTCTGCTTTTCGCGACTCTTGTGGCCCTTGGGCCGCTCGTGCGCACACGAACGACCACCACACAGGATGGGGGGGCAAAAATTGGCCTCGCCGACCTTCCCACCTGACGCCGACCTGAAAGGATTCCAGAAATGGAAAACGCATTCTTTGGCAATTTCGACCTGGCCAGCTTGTCGATCTGGTTGTTTTGGATCTTCTTCGCGCTGCTGATCTACTATCTGCAGACCGAGAATATGCGCGAAGGCTATCCGTTGGAAAACGACGATGGCTCGCCTGCGCCAAACCAAGGACCGTTCCCGGTTCCCAAGCCCAAGACCTTCAAGCTGCCCCATGGCCGGGGCGAGGTGACCGTCCCGTCCAAAGAGAACGAGGATGAGCATCGCCGCGATAACCTGGGCGATCTGATGGAAGATGTGGCGAAGTCCCACGGCTTCCCCGCCGATCCGGTTGGCGATCCGATGTTGGCTGGCGTTGGCTCCGGATCCTGGACGCCGCGCCGCGACGAGCCGGAACTTGACGGCCATGGCCACGCCAAGATCGTGCCGATGGGCCAGACCGAAAGCTACCGCGTCAGCGCGGGCCGCGATCCGCGTGGACGGTTTGTCGTGGCCGGTGACGGCGAAGTTGTCGGCACGATTTCCGACATGTGGATCGACGCGCCGGAACAGCTTGTCCGCTATCTGGAGATTGAGCTCGACGCCGACCATGGCGGCGGCAAGCGGCTGGTGCCAATCCACTTCTGTCAGATTTGGAAGACCGTGAAGATCAACTCGATCCACGGACGCCATTTCGCGGGTGTGCCTGTGACGAAATCTCCGACGCAGATCACCAAACTCGAAGAAGAGAAGATCTCGGCCTATTACGGCGCCGGGATCCTCTATGCCGACGAAAAACGGGCTGATCCGCTGCTCTGACCAAGCAGCGGCACGCCGCACGCCAGGAGGACCAAAACGATGCCGCATGATGGCCACGACGACTTTCAGACCGAGCCGGTCCGTGGACTTCCCGAATCCTTGCCACCGGGGGAACATATCCTCTGGCAGGGACAACCCAATTGGTGGGCGCTGGCCAAAGACGCCCTGAGCCTTTGGTGGGTTGCGGGATATTTCGCCTTTCTGTTCGCCTGGCGAACAGTGGGCGGGGCAGCGACGGAAAGCTGGGCGCAAAGCGCCACGGCGGCATCGTTCTTCCTGGTCCTCGGCGCAATCGTGTGTGCGTTGTTGATTTTGGTCGCTCTGATCCAGGCCAAAGCCAGCGTTTACACGATCACCAACCGGCGTGTGGCGATGCGCATCGGCGCCGCGCTGACCATGACGTTGAACCTGCCCTACAAGCAGGTGATGAACGCCAATCTGGGCCTGCGCAAAGACGGCACGGGGACCATCGCGTTGGAGATGCATCCCGAAGGCGGCATGACATTTTCCTACCTGATGACCTGGCCCCATGTGCGGCCCTGGAAGATGGCCCACACCCAACCTGCTCTGCGCTGCATCAATGATGCAAAAGAGGTCGCTGCGATCCTATCGGAAGCGGCTCAAACCGCTGTATCAGAGCCTGTTATCGAACGTATCCCGGTGCCTGAGATGGCCCATCAACCAGCGGAATAAGGAGGAGAACGACCCATGACCCTCACCCCCGCCCCAGAGAAAGACTATGTTCGCAGTCGCGCGGAACAGAAGCTTGTCACCCGTGACAAGGAGATGATCCCCACGGTTCTGATCCGTGCGATGTTTGTCCTGTGTTTATGTGTGCTGATCATCGTCAGCTATGCGCGTTTGACCGACCGGCCCCTATCAGCCATGCCTCCGCCTGAGGCCGAGGTGCCGCCTGTGGCCGAGCGGATGATCCGTATCTTTGGTCAGCTTGATGGCTCCGCTCGCGTGCTCGACCTGAACGGAAATGTCGTCGCCAATTTCGGCCCCGATGAGGGCGGATTTGTTGCCGGCGTCTACCGTGTTCTTGAGCGGGAGCGCGGCGCTGTGGGGTTAACCCCCGACGCGCCGATCCGTTTGGTGCGGTTTGCCGATGGGCGGATCAGCCTGCGCGACGATGTCACCGACTTCCGCGCCGAGCTTGTGGGCTTTGGCGCAGACAACGAAGCCGCCTTTGCGCGCCTGTTGGAGGAATAGACCATGGGACTTATCACACGCGATTTCGAAATGGCGCCTTGTGAGGTCGAGGTCAGCCATTGCTTCGATAGCCTGCACGCCCACGTCAAATTCCTGAACGGGGCGACGATCAATCCCGGTGACGAGGTGCAAGTGCAAGGCGCGCCCGTCATGGCGCCGTATGGCGAGGTTGTGCGCGAAGAGCGTATGGCCCGCATCACCCGCGCCTCGAAACTGGAACAGCTCTGGACCCGCATGACCGGCGACTTTGAGTTCATGGAGCTGTGCGAATTTTCGTTCTCTGAGGAGGTCGAGCTATGAAAGACGCAAACGCCACACACTCCGCTGATGCCACCACCGTCGAAGAGGCGCTGGCCGCATCCAACCATCAGCCCGTCGTCGATAGCGACGGCGCCACGGCGCTCGCGATGCAGAACACTCTGCTGACGCCACGCTTCTACACCACCGATTTCGATGAAATGGACGCCATCGATGTCACACCCGTCCGCGAAGATTGGGACAAGCTGATCGCGCAGATGAAATCCGACCCGAACAAGGGCCATTTCAAGAAGAACGAAGACTGGGACGACGTCGACTGGGACGGTATGGAGCCGAAGCTGAAGGCCGAGTTCATCGACTTTCTCGTCAGCTCCTGCACGGCCGAATTCTCGGGCTGCGTGCTCTACAAGGAAATGAAGCGCCGCGGGAACAATGATGACATCGTGACCCTGTTTCAGCTGATGGCGCGGGACGAGGCGCGCCATGCGGGCTTCATCAACGATGCCCTGCGTGAGGCGGGTATTGCGGTGAATCTGGGCTTCCTGACGCAGAAGAAGAAATACACCTATTTCCGGCCGAAATTCATCTACTACGCGACCTATCTGTCCGAGAAGATCGGATATGCGCGCTACATCACCATCTTCCGCCATCTAGAGGCGAACCCCGAACACCGGTTCCACCCGATTTTCAAATGGTTCTGCGAATGGTGCAATGATGAGTTCAGCCATGGTGAGGCCTTCGCCCTTCTGATGAAGACCGATCCAAAGCTGACCCAGGGCGGTAACGTTCTCTGGATCAAGTTTTTCTTAACCGCCGTCTATGCCACGATGTATGTGCGCGACCATCAGCGCCCCGCCTTCCATGCGGCGTTGGGGGTCGATCCGGATTGGTACGCCCATGAGGTCTTCACCAAGACGTCCGAGATCTCGAAACAGGTCTTCCCGATCACATTGGATATCGACCATCCGCGTTGGGAAAAGGGCCTGAAGCGGTTGCAAAAGGCCAATGCCGATTTGGCGGAGGCAAAGCAGAAAGGTCAGTTCTTCCGCCGGATCGGTGCGTCTGCGCGGGCAGGAATGGCGTTTGTCAGCCTGTTCACGATCCCTGCCGTGAAGCACAACGTGCCCGTTCAAACCCGTCTGGAGCCTGCCTACTGATGCTCGCATCGCCCTGGATCGCGGCCCTTGCGGCCCTGTTTGTCTGGTGGTTCTCCACCGGAGCGATCCTGCTGGCGGTGCGCAAGGCAGATCGCGCGGGACCCCATGCGCGGCTTTGGGTCTGCCTGATGAACCTGCCGTTCCTTGTGTTGGGGGCGGCAGGCTTTGTCGACACACTGAACAATGGCACCGTCGCGGGCACCTATGTGGCGTTTCTGTCGGCGCTGGCGCTTTGGGGCTGGATCGAACTCGCCTTCCTCACCGGTACGATTACCGGCCCCGTCACCTCGGATGCCCGTCACGGCGTTCCCGAATGGGAGCGGTTCATTCGGGCCTGGGGCACCATCGCCTATCACGAAATGCTGCTTGTCGCGGTCCTGCTGGCCATGATCGGTCTATCTTGGGGGACCGATAACCAATTCGGCACCTGGACCTTTGCGCTTCTCTTCGTGGCGCGGATCAGTGCCAAGCTGAACCTCTATCTGGGCGTGCGGAAGATCAATGTTGAGTTCATCCCCGAACCGTTGAACCATCTTCCCAGCCATTTCCGTCACGCGCGGATGAATTGGCTGTTCCCCATTTCAATCACTGGCCTGTCCTTCGCCGTTGCCTGTTGGCTTGAGCGTTTATGGGCCGCGGAAACTGGCGCCGATGTGGTCGGCTTTGCCCTTTTGAGCGCGCTGACCGCGCTCGCCCTTTTGGAGCACTGGTTCATGGTGCTCCCGCTACCCGATGAAAAACTATGGCGATGGATGCTGCCCGACAGGGAGGCCGCCAACCAAGCCGCACTACCAAGCGAGGAAGCCCGATGAACTTTGATCAGATGTTCCAAACCCAGCTCGATGCCCTGAAGGCCGAGGGGAATTATCGCATCTTCGCTGAGTTGCAGCGCAAATGTGGGGCGTTCCCACGTGTGCGGAACCACTCCGATGGCCAGGACGAGGTCACCGTGTGGTGTTCGAATGATTACCTTGGGATGGGGCAGAACCCGAAGGTGATGCAGTCGATGATCGATACGGTCAACGAATGCGGCACGGGCGCCGGTGGAACGCGCAACATTTCGGGCAACGCGCATCACCATAAGCTGCTTGAGGCGGAGCTGGCCGATTTGCATGGCAAAGAGGCGGCGCTGCTGTTCACCAGCGGTTATGTGTCGAATTGGGCATCGTTGTCGACGCTGGGCTCTCGTCTACCGAATGCGGTGATCCTGTCCGACAGCTTGAACCATGCCTCGATGATCGAGGGTATCCGCCACGCCAAATGCGAGAAACGGATCTGGAAACACAACGATCCAGAAGATCTCGACCGCAAGCTGGCTGCCTTGCCTGCCAATGCGACGCCCATCGTCGCGTTCGAGTCGGTCTATTCGATGGATGGTGATATCGCGCCCATCAAAGAGATCCTGGATGTCTGCGATAAATACGGCGCCATGTCCTATATCGACGAGGTCCACGCCGTTGGTATGTATGGCCCGCGTGGCGGCGGTGTGGCCGAACGCGAGGGCTTGATGGATCGCATCACGCTGATTGAGGGCACGCTGGGCAAAGCCTATGGCTGTGTTGGTGGGTACATCACCGGATCCCACGCGCTGATCGACTTCATCCGATCCTTTGCCAGTGGGTTCATCTTCACCACGGCGCTTCCGCCCGCGGTGGCCGCTGCGGCGACCACATCGGTCCGGCACCTCAAGGAAAGCGGTTGGGAACGCGCGATGCAGCGTCGCCAGGTGGACCGTCTGCGCGCCCGGTTGGATGCCGAAGGCATTCCGCATGAGCATAACCCATCCCACATCATCCCTGTAATGGTGAAGGACCCCGTCAAATGCCGCATGTTGAGCGACATTCTTATGGAACAATTCGGGATCTACGTGCAGCCGATCAACTATCCGACCGTTCCGAAAGGAACCGAGCGGCTCCGCTTCACGCCGGGTCCCCTGCATAGTGATGAAGATATTGAATACCTGGTCATGGCGCTGAAAACCCTATGGAAACAATGCGCAATCGCCCATGCTGTCGCCTAATTCATGCAGGTTCACAAAAAGATGTGGACGACGCCCCTGAAAGTTTAGGTATACAACGGTGAGCATAAACTAGGGAGACTACCCATGAAGCGACTTTCCGTTCTCGCCACGGCGGCAACGCTCCTGACAACTCCGGTTCTGGCCGATGGTCACGCGACCGGCGACGCCGAAGCCGGTGAACGCGCATTCCGTCAGTGCATCTCGTGCCACGTTGTTGTGGATGCTGAGGGCGAGACCCTCGCAGGCCGCAATGCGCGCACTGGCCCCAACCTGTGGGGCATCCATGGTCGTACCATCGGCAGTGTCGAAGATTTCCGCTATTCCAACGGTCTGACGGCCCTGATGGAAGCGGACATGGCGTGGGATGAGGCGTCGTTTGTAGCCTATGTTCAAGACCCGACCGGCTGGATCCGTGAAACTGCCGGTGATGACAGCCTGCGTGGCGCGATGAGCTTCCGCGTCCGGTCCGAAGAGGACGCGCTGAACCTTTACGCGTACCTCGTGTCGCTGGGCGGCCCCGAAGAAGAATAGTCTTCGACCGATAGTTTGATTGTGAGATTTTGGGTGGCTCTCTGATCTGAGGGCCACCCTTTTTACTGGGCGAGAGCTGGCGTGGCGGCAAAGGCAGCGATCTCGGCGGCGACGCGCTCCGGCGCCTCCTCATGGGCCAGATGGCCCACGCCGTCGATCACGATCAACTCCGCATTCGGCATAGCACTGACGGCGCGTTTGGCGATGCTGGTATCGACGGCTGTATCGTTGCCGCCATGGATGAAAAGGGTCGGTGTTTCGATTTCGGGCAAAGCCCGGTTCAGCTCCGCCAGCGACCATTGCGCCATCATCGCCAGGGTTCCGTCCACATGGGCGCGGCGTCTGACAAGATCGGCATAGGGGCGAAGGGCGGCATCGGTCAGTTCGGATCCGGTGGACCGTATCAGCGACCTCACTTGGCCAAGCGATCCAGAGCCGGAAGACAAGAACAACCCGGTCAGCGGATTCAGGGCAAGCATCTTGGCCATCACCGGAAACAGCACACCTGCAGCGCCGCGGAAGTCTTCCAGCGCGGCATTGACCAGGATGAGGCGATCCGGCGCAATTAAATTGCGACGCACCATTTCCAAAGCGACGGCTGCCCCTGCGGAATGGGCGACTACAAGGTTCGGATTGGCCTCAAGCGCGTTCATCAAGTCGGCAAGATCCATTGCGACATTTGTCAGGCGCGCACGGCCTCGGGGACTTCTGGTAAAGCCGTGTCCGGGCAAATCAGGTACTAACAAGCGGTTCTGAGCCTGAAAAATTGTGATCAGATCCGTCCAGGAATGTGCCGAAGCACCCGCCCCATGCAGCAGGAGTACCGGGTCTCCGTCACCAATGGTTTGGACATGCCAGCGATGCGGCGCGGCCTCGACGATCCGGCTATGGGCGCGGTTGGGCCAGTATTCCGGTGGCAGCCCGGTCATGGCGCAAGCGCAGTATCGACGGCGCGCGACAGGCTGCGGCTATCTGCGCGCGGCAGCGGCAAATAGGGCGCGCCCATTACTTGAGCCAAAGCGTCCAAGCCACGCGTCGGTCGCAGCCCGGTGTCGATCACTAGGCCAGGAATGGCATCTGTACGAATGGCTGTCGCCAGCGCTGTGGCATCTTCCGCGGCCTGCGCACGATCGGCCTTGCCCGTCAAGTCTACATTGGCCCGCCCATCCGTGAGCAGGGCAAGCGAGGGCGTCATACCCTTACCGCGCGCCAGATCCGCCAGCTCCATGGCAGCCTTTAGACCGGCCGCGAGTGGCGTACCACCACCGCCCGGCAAGCTAGAAAGCCTCCGCTTGGTCTGCACCAGGGATCGCGTCGGCGGCAACAAAACGTCCGACCCCTCGCCGCGGAAAGCGACCAGCGCCACATGATCGCGGCGCGAATAGGCTTCGGCTAGCAGCAATTCGACCGCTCCCTTCGCCTCCGCCAACCGTGCCATCGCGGCAGAGCCCGACGCGTCGACCACGAAGATGATCGCGCGGTCGGAGGTTTCCTGGAACCGGCGCACGCGAATGTCTGACATCCGCACATGGATGCGGTCGGCAATACCCGTCGTTTGACGCCGCATCGGTTGCCAGGGCGCAGCGGCGCGCAGGGTCGAAACCAGATCAATTCGCGCACCATTACCCACCCGACCCGGGCGAGGTGACAATGGTCTACCGCGCCGATTGCCGGCCTTCTTCGCACCACTGCCCGAGGCGGCGCCGTTGCGTGTGGCTTTTCCCGTTGCGATCCTGGCCAATAGATCTTCTGGTAGCATCGCTTTGGCTGCGTTCAGGATCATCTCAACCGGCGGCAAGCCCGGGCTTTCATCTGTATCCCCAGCCGCGTCCTCTGAGGGCGGTTCTGGCGGCGGTGGCGTGTCGGCAGGCTCGTCAGACGCATCTGGGATCGTGGTCGCGCGCGGGGCCAGAACCAGTTCAACCGCAAACATGATATCGGTTTCATCGACGCTCTTGGCCTCTGACAAGGCGGCAGAGGCGCGGGCCAGGGCCAGAGCTTGCAACGGTGCCCGCAAAGACCCGATGCCCAATCGCGCTGCGACCGCTGTCAGGTCCGCTAAGGCGCGCTCAGGCACATCAACGCTGTCAAAACACGCGCGGGCCGCTTTTAGGGCCTCGGTATCGAAACAGAGTTCCGGCGCGTCGGACAATGGGTGGTCGCTGAGATCCAGATGGATCGCCAAACGATCCGTCAGCGAGTCAGGCGCACGCTCCGCCGGTTCTGCACCTTCGTCCAACGCGATCAACGCCAAGTCACGACCGGTATCCAACGCCAATGCCAAACGTCCTGCAAACTCTGAGGACGCCCGTTCGGCCATTGGCAAGATCAAGACATCTGCGTTGGCCAAAACCCCACGCGTTCGCACCAAGGTGCCAGTGTCCAGCGTCGCCGCCAGATCTACGCCGCCAAATAGCGCGTCATCGTCCATCAGCGGGGTGATGCGCCTGACAGAATGTCCCTGAAGAGCAGTTCTGAGACCTTTTTCGACACGGTCGCGTACCGGACCAACCCGCGCGCGCAGCCAAAGACCGCCGAGATCGAAGGGCGCGACGGCAAGGCAGGCAAGGGCGAGGTTGACCCGCTGCCACCGTGCCTCGGCACCGCTCACCCCAGGACCTCGTCAACGACGCGATTGACCCGTGCAGTTGATCCGGCCTCATCGAGGGGGTCGCGGCGCAACCGGTGCCGCAACGCGCTGGGCGCAACGCGCCGCAAGTGATCGCGCGTGACGCTTGTGTCGCCTTGGAACGCCGCCAAAGCCCGCGCTGCCCTCAACAATGTCAACTCGCCGCGCAATCCATCGGACCCCAAGGCGATACACAACGCCGCGCAATCATGTAGGGCGGCATCATCGGCATCGACCGTGTCGAGCCTTGTGCGTGCCTCGATGATGCGCGCCCGCAATTCGGCATCCGCGCCGCTCCATTCGATGCAAAACTCCTGCGGATCGCGATCATAGGCGTCGCGCCGCCGGATCACGTCGATCCGCATCTCGATATCGGTGGGGCTTTCGACCTCAACCGACAGGCCGAACCGATCCAGCAATTGCGGGCGCAATTCTCCCTCTTCCGGGTTCCCGGACCCGACCAGCACGAAACGCGCGGCGTGACGGATCGACAGGCCTTCGCGTTCGACCACATTCTGGCCCGATTGCGCGACATCCAGCAAGAGATCAACCAGGTGATCTTCTAGCAGGTTGACCTCATCAATATAGAGATAGCCGCGGTTGGCGCGCGCGAGCAGGCCTGGTTCAAAAGCCTTTTCCCCCTTGGTTAGCGCCTTTTCGATATCTAAGGCACCCACGACCCGATCTTCGGTCGCACCCAGCGGGAGATCGATGACCGGAGTGGGGATATCGACCATGGCGTCGGTGGCAGATGTGACCCATTGCGGCACATCCGCAAACTGGGCCGAGTTCACCGGGCACCCTTGGACCGCCTGGATCTGGGGCAACAGCGCAGCAAGACCGCGTACGGCGGTGGATTTCCCAGTGCCGCGATCGCCGAAGACCAGAACGCCGCCGATCCCCGCATCAATCGCCGTCAGGATCATGGCGCGCTTCATCTCGTCTTGGCCCACGATGGCGGAAAACGGGAAGGGTCCGATTTCGATAACGTCTTTCATTCCGCTGCCACTTTCATGTTGTCCGCGGTCAAATCGGCTTGCAGGGGTCCAAAGTCAGGCGTGGCGCCATTCCACCGCCCCTCGACCGCATCCAATCGAAACCGCGCGTAAAGCTCTTCCCGAAACCAGCGCTCGGTTCGCACGGCGCGGATCGCTTTTGCGTGCGGGCCATCATGGCGCGCGAAGGCCGCCATCGATTCTGCGTCGGGCCAGATCGAAAAGGTCACCTGATGCAGCCACGGCACCTCACCAATGCCGATCTTGAACATCACATTGGGATCTTTGCCGATCACCTTTGAAATGCCGGGAACACGCCCCCAAAAACGCGCCGCGATGCGGGGCTTGATCGTGGCCCGCGTTAAGGCCGCGATCGGTCCACCTGGCGCGTCTTGTGGTTCGAATGGCGCCTTGCCTGCCCATCGACCTCGGGCCGAGGTGGGCGTCAGGAACATTGTCATCATCTCGTCGGAATGATCGCGATAGCGCCGAAACACTGGCGCGCCGAACAGCGCGCGCCGCGCTGTGTCATGGTCTGGCCATGTCGCAAGAATGGCATAAACGGCGGTATTGGGCACAGGCGTGAACCCTTCCCCAGTGCCGGAGCCGCAGAGTTTCCAGGTGCCGATTCCCTTGGTCCGCGCGATCTGGGCGCGCGCCAATCCCATTTGTGCAAAAGCCCATAAACGCGCAGATAGGGCGCCGAAATGATACAGGCTAAGAGTCGTCGATTGCATGGCCGGTCTTTCCATGTGTCAATCAAGTCTGACATTTTTCTTGCGAAAGTGGAAGCCAAATCTCCTTTGCAAATCCGATCTTGCAAGCATATTGTCAGATCAGATTGACAGATTGGTGGTGCTATGGGTGAGTCCTTGAGCAACAGACCGACGCAAGCCATCGTGATCGGTGCGGGCCTTGGCGGCTTGTCTGCTGCAATGCGGCTGGGTGCGAAGGGATATCAGGTCACCGTTCTGGATCGGTTGGATCGCGCCGGTGGACGGGGCTCGTCCATATCGCAAAACGGCCATCGCTTCGATCTGGGTCCGACCATTGTTACCGTGCCGCAAGTGTTTCGACAGCTTTGGGCGGAGTGCGGGCGCGATTTCGATGCCGATGTCGATCTGCGCCCCGTGGACCCCTATTACGAGATTCGCTGGCCCGACGGGTCGCATTTCCGCGTGTCGCAGGATGAAGCCGAGATGGAGGCCGAGGTGCAGCGCCTCGCCCCCGGTGATCTGTCGGGATATCGCAAGTTTCTTGTCGACAGTCAGAAGCGCTATGAATTTGGGTTCGAAGGTTTGGGCCGTCGCCCAATGAACAAGCTGATGGACCTGGTGCGAGAACTGCCGGGTTTTGTCCGCTTGCGCGCCGACCGCTCCGTCTATCGCCACGCTGCCGCCCGGGTCCGCGATGCACGCCTGCGCATGGCATTGTCTTTCCATCCATTGTTCATCGGCGGGGATCCGACCCGTGTGACCAGCATGTATATTCTGGTCAGCCATTTGGAGAAAGAATTTGGCGTTCATTATGCGATGGGCGGCGTGCAGGCCATGGCCGACGCGATGATGGGCGTGATCGAAGATCAAGGCGGGTCTGTCCGATTGGGTGTGGACGTGGCTGAGATTACCGTCAAGCAGGGTCGAGCATGCGGTGTTGTCATAGCGGATGGCGAAGATCTTACGGCGGATATCGTCGTGTCTAATGCAGATCCGGGCACCACATACGAACATCTTCTGGCAAAACACCCCAAGCGTCGCTGGACGCCGAAACGGCTGAACCGCTCACGCTGGTCCATGGGTTTGTTCGTTTGGTATTTCGGAACCAAAGGCACACGCGCGAAGTGGTCGGATGTCGGCCATCACACGATCCTCAACGGCCCACGATATAATGGCTTATTGGACGATATTTTCATCCGTCGTCATTTGGCCAAGGACATGTCGATCTACCTGCATAGGCCAAGCATTACTGACCCGTCGGTTGCACCGGCGGGCGATGATACGTTTTACGCCCTGGTACCGGTGCCGAACCTGCACGGCCCATCGGTCCATTGGGAGAAGATGACCGAAACCTACCGCGCACGGCTGGCGGGTATCCTGAATGATCAACTTCTACCCGGGTTCGAAGATCACCTTAGTGCCTCGCATATCTTCACACCGCAAACCTTCATCGATCGCTATCGGTCGCCCCATGGGGCCGGATTCTCGCTTGAGCCACGGATTTTCCAATCCGCCTGGTTCCGCCCGCATAATATCTCTGAAGAGATTGATGGCCTTTACCTTGTCGGAGCGGGGACCCATCCCGGGGCCGGTATCCCGTCGGTTGTCACCTCATCCGAGGTTCTGACCCAATTGGTGCCTCCCGCCACCAATCCGGTGACCCCACCCAAGCAACACCACCTTGCCGCTGAATAACGAACGACCAGATGATCGACCCTGATGATTTAGCCCATTGCCGCGCAGCGATCCGCGAAGGATCTTATTCGTTCCACGCGGCGTCGCGTCTTTTGCCCGCCTCCGTACGCGACCCGGCGCTGGCGCTCTACGCGTTCTGCCGTCTGGCCGATGACGAAGTTGATTTCGGAACCGATAAACCGGCTGCTGTTCTGTCGCTGTCTGAGCGGTTGGATGCGGCCTATCGTGGGCGGCCCCGCAATGCACCGGCAGATCGCGCCTTTACAGCGTTGATCGAGGAATTTGAGATGCCGCGCGCTTTGCCAGAGGCACTGCTTGAAGGCTTGGCCTGGGACGGGATGGAGCGGCGATACGAAACCTTGTCGGATCTGCGCGCCTATTCCGCCCGCGTTGCCGCTGCGGTTGGCGCTATGATGTGTGTGCTGATGCGCGTGCGTGATGAGCAGGCCCTTGCGCGCGCATGTGATCTGGGGGTCGCGATGCAACTTACAAACATCGCGCGCGATGTGGGTGAAGATGCCCGCGCCGGTCGGCTATATCTGCCGCTCACTTGGCTGGAGGAGGAGGGGATTGCGCCCGACGCGTTCCTGTCCAACCCGCGTTCCACACCTGCGATCAAACGTCTGACCCGACGATTGCTGTCCGAGGCGTCGCGCCTGTACTACCGGTCCGAGCCTGGGATTGCGCGTCTGCCGCTGTCCGCCCGGCCCGGTATTTTTGCAGCGCGTCATTGCTACGATGCGATTGGCCGCCGTCTGGCGCGTCTGGATCATGACAATATTGCCCATCGCGCGACGACAAGCTCGGCTCACAAACTGGGTCTTTTGGCGCTGGCCGTCTTGCGTAGTGTAAACGTCTCTATTCTGCCCATGAGCGCCGTAATCTACGCGAAACCTCTGCCCGAAACGGCGTTTTTGGTCGAGGCTGCGGCGCATCCGACACCGGACCGCTCCACTTGGAGCGATCCTTTGCTGAGCGTATTGACGCAATTGAAGGCGCGCGACACCGCAACGCCGGCGGAGTGATCACCGGCTGTGCCGCGCCCGTTCGCGCCATAGGGTGAACAGGCCCGCGCCGACAACGATGCCTGCGCCGATCACGACATTGCTGGCCAAGTCTTCGCCGAACACAACCAATCCCAGTGTCGAGGCGAACACCAATTGAAGATAGGCAAAGGGCTGCACCGCGGAGGCTTCGGTGATCTCGTAAGTTCTGATCAGCAAGTAATGCCCCGTCGCCCCTGTAACACAGAGCAGCGCCATCCAGGCCCAATCCAGCCCGCTCATCGGTTCCCAGAACCAAACGCCAATTGCGGTCATGACCACGCAGCCCACCGTTCCGGTCCAGAAGAAACTGGTTGCTGCGCGGTCTTTGCGGGCGGCAAACCGCGTGAGCAGGTTATACAGCGCGAACATCATAGCGGCACAGAGTGGTACGAGGGCTTCGATGGAGAAGACGGTCACTCCTGGCTGAAGAATGATCAAGACACCGATGAAGCCGATGCCAATCGCGCTCCATCGTCGCCAGCCGACCTTCTCCCCCAGGATCGGGCCCGAGAGCGCGGCAACGATAAGCGGATAGCAAGTGAAGATCGCGTGGGATTCGACCAATCCCAACAGCACAAAAGCACCAACCATTACGCAAATCTCGGTTGCCAAAAGCGCGCCGCGGAAAATCTGCAACACAGGTTGATCCGTTTGCGCTGCCGCACGAATGCCGCCCGCTTGGCGCGACGCGACTGTCACGACGAATGCGGCGAAGAACCAATAACGGATCATCACCACCATCAGGACGTTGTATTCGGCAGCCAGATGACGGCTGAGCCCGTCCTGCATCGCAAAGACAAACATCGTCAGCATCATCAGGTAGATACCCAGGCGGGGCGAAGCTTGTGTCATGCAAGATGCCCGCAGGTCATATGGCGTTTGCGGCCGAAGCCAGGCACCCGCTCCACGGTGAAGCCTGCATTCGCGAGACCCCGCCGAATATCGCCTGCGGCGGTGTAGGTTGCAAAGGTGCCGCCAGGCACTGTGTGTCGGGCAACCATCTCCATCAAGTCGGGGCCCCACATCTCGGGGTTTTTGGCAGGAGAAAAGCCGTCGAGAAACCAGGCATCGGCGCGCCCGCCCCAAGCCGCCAGCATGTCGCGGGCATCACCTATGATCACGGTTAGCTCATAATCAGGCCCTGTTTGGCTGGTTAGAGCCTCAATCGGTAGGTCTTTATGGGCATCCAATGCGCGGCGCTGATCTTCGGGCGCCATTGGATAGGCTTCGAAACTCGTAAAGATAAGACGCCCGGCGCTGCCGCTGTCTCGAAACGCCTGTAGGGCCGTCAAAAAGTTCAGACCGGTGCCAAATCCCAGCTCCGCAATATGGAAACCGTCGCTAAACCGCGCTGGCAGATCATTGCCCTGTAGAAAGACATGGCGGGTTTCGGCCACGCCATCGTCCAGCGAATAGAACGGGTCGTCGAATTGCACCGACACTGGAACCGTGTCGCGCCACTCGATCTTGTGCTGGTTCTTGTCCATTGCGCGTCCTATCACCTGCGTCAGGGACGATCTGCCACCAACAGCGGAGTTGCAATGCCTGACTTCACCATTCGCGGCGCCGGGATCACCGGCCTGATGTGCGCGTGGCACTTGGTGCAGCGCGGTGCACGGGTGCAGGTGGTCGATCCAGGCGGCATAGGCGCTGGCGCGTCCGGCGGGATCGTGGGGGCGCTTGCCCCCCATGTGCCTGAGAACTGGAACGACAAAAAGGCCATGCAGTTTCGCGCGTTGGACCAGGCTGAGGCGCTTTGGGCTGATATCGCGGCGACCGGCGGAGCCGATCCTGGATATGGTCGAACCGGTCGCGTGCAACCCATCGCAGATGATGCCGCCGCGGCTTTGGCGCATCTTCGGGCCGAAACGGCCAAGGATCTATGGCAGGGCCACTACATATGGACGGTGAAACGGGCGGTGGACTTTGGCCTGTCGAGCCCAACCGGTTTGGTGATTTTCGACACGCTCACCGCTCGTATCCACCCCCGCCGTGCCTGTCATGCCCTGGCAATGGCTTTGCAGTCGCGCGGCGTTGAAATTCTGCCCGATGAGCCAACCAAGGGTGTTGAGGTTTGGGCCACAGGTGCCGCCGATCTGCTGGAGATATCTGAGGCCTTGGGCAAATCCATCGGGGCGCCGATCAAAGGTCAGGCGGCGTTGCTTCGGGCCGATTTGAAAAGTGCGCCCCAGATCTTTGCGGACGGGTTGCATATCGTGCCCCATGCGGATGGCACCGTGGCACTTGGGTCGACCACCGAGCGGGTCTTCGACAACCCAACCAGCACCGATGCGCAGCTAGATCCGTTGATTGCCCAGGCGCGTGCCGTCTGTCCGCAACTAACCGAAGCACCGGTGATCCAACGCTGGGCGGGATTGCGCCCGCGTGCGCGAAGCCGCGCACCGATGGTCGGGCCGCATCCGACACGACCGGGTGCCTATATCGCCAATGGTGGTTTCAAGATCGGCCTCGCCATGGCCCCAATCGTGGCGGAGATGTTGGCCGATCTTTTGCTGGAAGGTGTTGATGCGATTCCTGACAATTTCCGCCCAGAGGCCAGCCTTTAAAGGCCCGCCGCCATGCGTAGTGCCGTCATCTGCTCACCCAAAAGCTTGCGCCCCATCTCACCTGTGAGCGTATCGCCATCGAATTCTTTGGACGCGCCGCCGATCAAGACTTCCGGCCCCAGGATCAGCCGCGGGCGAAAGGCGACCATGCATTCCCGCATGCTCAGCTGCGTGCGCTCGCCACCCGAACGGCCCGCCGTAGCGGACAGGATCGCAACGGGTTTGCCATTCCAGGGGCTGCCCTTTGTGCGGCTGATCCAATCCAGCGCATTCTTAAGCACCCCCGAAATGGCTTTGTTGTATTCCGGGCCCACGACGATCACAGCATCGGCTGAGGCGATCTGGTCGGCCAAGGCCTGAACCTCGGTTGGGATACCTTCGGCCTCTTCAAGATCCCCGTCATAAAGTGGCAGGCGCAGATTACCGTCGATGAAGACCCCAGGATCAAACGCGCGCGACGCTTCCATCATCAGCTTGCGGTTGAACGATCCTGACCGAAGTGATCCGCATAATCCCATAAGTGTGCCGCTTGGCATGTGGTGGTCTCCAATTTCAAAAGGCTGCGTTTAGTCCAAGGCGGTCGCCGGTTGGGGTTGATCCAACATGCGCACCTCTCGCTGTGGGAACGGAATACTAATTCCGTTCTCCTGAAAGGCATCCCAAAGGGCCAAATAAACATTGCCTCGGATATTGGTCAGACCGCCGGTGGGGTCAGTGATCCAGAAGCGGAGGATATAGTCGACCGATGAATCGCCAAACCCCACGATATGGCAGACCGGTGGGCGATCTTTCAGCACTCTGCTGACATTTGATGCGGCCTCGATCGCGATGCGTCGGACCGTGTGGGGATCATCGCCATAGGCGGTGCCGAAATAGATATCGAGCCGCACAAATTCGTTCGAATGGGACCAGTTTACCACTTGGCTGGTGATCAGATCTTCGTTCGGGATCAGGTATTCCTTCCCGTCCCGCGTCACGACGCTGACATAGCGGGCACCAAGGGCGTTGATCCAACCAAAGGTCTCGCCCAGGCTGATCACGTCACCGGGTTTGATCGACTTATCCAGCAGGATGATCACACCCGACACCAGGTTTGAAACGACCTTTTGCAGGCCGAAGCCGAGGCCAACGCCAATCGCGCCAGACAGGACCGCAAGACCAGTCAGGTCTATGCCGGTCAGCCGCAACCCCACAAAGACCGCCAATCCATACAAAGCCACCTGTACGAATTTGACGACCAGCACCCGCATCGAGGGGCTCATATCCTCATTGCGCTCGATCCGGGTGGATGCCGTCCGGGTCATGAATCTTGCGGCCAGAACCAGAGCGGTGATCACCAGAACGGCTTGCAGTAGAACAAGCAGCGACAGGCGCGCTTCACCCAGGTCGAAGCCAACGGAGTCGAGAACAGCTGCGGCCTCGTCTCGCAAATCGAGGATCAACAGGGTCACAAAGATCCAGGCGCCATAGCGCACGAGGGTTCGCACAAAGCTGGATCTGATCAGGCGCGTGACAAAAGCAACAAACAGCCAGGCGGTTGCCAGCTCCGCGACGATGGTCAGCAGGTAGGTGCGAGAGGGCCAAGTGATCTCGCGCATCATCAGCACAACGATCCAGATCAACAGGACAAAGAAAATCATCTGAAGGCGCAAGTGGATCACCACCAGGATACGCATGCGCCAAGTGGGCCATCCTTCGCGTGCAGCCATCCAGGCGCGGATCCGTGGCCCAAAGAGCAGGCGCAAGACGTAAGCCGCCAAGAAAACCGCCAGGGCAATCCCGATTTGGTAGGCGTTCCAAGGTCGTAGCAGGCTTTCCGCGAAGGTTCCCACGCTGTCCCATAGCCCCATCACCTCGGTAATTGCGGTGTTCAGCGGTGCGGTGGTTTCGGGAAGTGGTGTTTCTGGATCCATAACTCGTCCGATTGCCGTCAGGTCGGACTACCATATCGGGCTTGGGTCGCCTCGCAAGTCGCCACCTTGGCAAGGTCTGCATCGCCGTGTAATTGCATCGCCGATGATCTGTTATTTTAACATCGGCGATCACGCGCGTATGCCATGGCGATTCCATGGTTTGCGCCGCTCGCGTCCGCGCGATCTCTGACCCGCGCCCGACCTCAAAGATTGATCCGATACCCTCCTGTCGACGGAGATGCACAATGACCGGCAAGACGCTTTACGACAAAATCTGGGATGCCCACCTGGTCCATGAGGCCGAAGATGGCACAAGCCTTTTGTATATCGACCGCCATCTGGTGCATGAAGTCACCAGCCCGCAGGCTTTCGAAGGGCTGCGTATGGCTGGCCGCAAAGTGCGCGCGCCCGAGAAGACCATCGCGGTGCCAGACCACAACGTGCCCACGACCGAGGGGCGCGAGAACCCCGAGAACATGACCGAAGACAGCGCGGTTCAGGTCGCGGCTCTGGACAAGAATGCTAAGGATTTCGGGATCCATTATTATCCCGTGACCGATGTACGGCAGGGGATTGTGCATATCGTCGGCCCTGAGCAGGGTTGGACCTTGCCGGGCATGACGGTGGTGTGCGGTGACAGCCATACCGCGACCCATGGTGCGTTCGGTGCGCTCGCCCACGGTATCGGCACGTCTGAGGTCGAGCATGTGCTGGCCACGCAGACGCTGATCCAGAAGAAATCCAAGAACATGAAGGTGGAAATCACTGGGACGCTTGCGCCCGGTGTAACCGCAAAGGACATCACCCTGTCTGTGATCGGCAAGACCGGCACGGCGGGTGGCACCGGTTATGTGATCGAATATTGCGGCGAGGCGATCCGGTCGCTGTCCATGGAAGGCCGTATGACGGTTTGCAACATGGCCATCGAAGGCGGCGCGCGTGCCGGTATCATCGCACCCGATGAGAAGACGTTCGAATATGTGAACGGCCGCCCCCACGCCCCGAAAGGTGCCCAGTGGGAGGCTGCGCTGGCTTGGTGGAAAACCCTCTATTCCGACGATGACGCCTATTGGGACGAGATCGTGACGATCCGCGGCGAAGACATTGCACCCGTTGTGACCTGGGGCACATCGCCCGAGGATGTGTTGCCCATCACCGCCGATGTCCCAGCGGCTGAGACGTTCCAAGGTGGTAAGGTCGATGCGGCGAAGCGTTCGCTCGATTACATGGGTCTGACCCCGGGCACGCCGCTGAACCAAATCGAGATCGACACGGTTTTCATAGGGTCTTGCACAAACGGACGGATCGAAGATCTGCGCGCTGCTGCTGAAATCCTCAAAGGCAAGAAAGTGGCGGTGAAACGCGCGATGGTTGTGCCCGGCTCGGGCCTTGTGCGGGCCCAGGCTGAGGAAGAGGGCTTGGCCGATATCTTTAAGGCAGCTGGATTTGAATGGCGTCTCGCGGGCTGTTCGATGTGCCTGGCGATGAACCCTGATCAGCTCCAACCGGGCGAGCGCTGTGCGGCGACGTCAAACCGCAATTTCGAAGGCCGTCAGGGCCGCGGTGGGCGGACACATTTGATGAGCCCGGCAATGGCCGCTGCCGCAGCTGTCACGGGTCGTCTGACCGATGTGCGCGAGATGATGTAAAGTGAAGGGCGGAAAACGCGTGTTCTCCGTCCCGGATTAGGTGCGTAATCCGGTCTCTGCGGTGTCCAGTGGCTCTGGGATGAAGCGCCGTGCTGACCGGTCGCGACCCAACCCAAAGCACAGGATGATCACCGGCAGCAATCCGACGGCGGCGATGACCAGTGATGGCACCGCCGCCTCGCCCAATCGCTCATCCGCAGCCAGCCGGTGCGCTTGAACCGCCAGCGTATCGTAGTTGAATGGGCGCATGATCAGTGTCGCTGGAAGCTCTTTCATTACGTCGACGAAGACGATCAGCAATGCAGTCATCAATGAAGGCCGCAGGATCGGTAAATGTACCCCGCGCAGCATCGATCTTGGCGTGCGCCCGAGGGTTCGCGCCACGGCATCGACATTGGGGTTAATTGTGGACAAACCCGCATCATAGGCACTAAGCGCGGCGGCCATGAAGCGCACGGCATAGGCCGCCACCAACAACCAGATCGAGCCCGTAATCAGAAGGCCGGTATCGATCCCGAACCGCGCCTCCATGAACGCGTCCAGCGCATTGTCGAACGCGGCGAATGGCACCAGCAGCCCCACCGCGATTACCCCACCTGGAACGGCATAGCCCAGGCTCGCGATCCGAACGGATCCTGCGGACAGGCGCGACGGATGCAGACGCGCATTAAAACCAAGCACCACCGCCGCCGCGACGGTCACAACGGCGGCGGTCGAGGCGAGAACAACCGAGTTTTGTAGAAAGCCCAGATAGCGGCTGGTCAGCAGGTTTCCGGCGTGGTCCCAGCCAAGCGATAACAACAGTCCTACCGGCAGGAGAAAGCCCAAAACGACGGGCAGACCGCAAAATACCAGCGCGCCAAATCCACTCCACCCGCTCAATTCGACCGCCTGCATCGCTTCAAAGCGACGTCCGGCGGCGTGGTGGCGTTGGCCTTTGCGCTGGTTCCTTTCCAGGCTGGCCAAGACCAGCGCGACGATCAGTAAGCATAGCGCCAATTGCGCTGCGGCGCCGCGGTCGAAAAACGTGTACCAGCTTTGGTAGATGCCCGTGGCGAAGGTTTGCACGCTGAAATACGAGACGGTACCGAAATCGGCCAAGGTCTCCATCAACGCCAGCAAAACGCCCCCGGCAATGGCGGGGCGCGCGATCGGAAGGCTGACATGGAAAAATGCGCTCCAAGGTCCATGGCCCAGGGTGCGCGCCGCGATATAGGCGGTTGCGGATTGCTGTAGGAATGCGGCTCGGGTCAGCAGATAGACATAGGGGTAGAGCACGAGGGTCAACATCGCCGCCGCACCGCCAACCGAACGGATCTCGGGGAACCAATAGTCGCGCGGTCCCCATCCCGTCAGGTCTCGCAAGGTGGTTTGAACCCAGCCGGGATGATCCAAGAAATCCGTGTAAGCGTAGGCGAGCACATAGGCCGGGAAGGCAAGCGGCAACGCCAGAGCGATTTCCACGACACGCCGTCCCGGAAAACGGGTAGCGGTCACCAGCCAAGCCGCGCCGGTCCCGATGATCGCGGTTCCGATCCCAACACACAGGATCAGGATCAGAGTTGTGCTTGCATAGCGCGGCAGGACAGTGCTGGCCAAACTCAGCGCGGTGTCGAAGCCACCGGTCGCCGCAGCCAACACAGCCGCAAACATCGGTAGCAGACACATACCCGCCAAGATGGCGGCCAAGGCATTCAAACGTGTGGGACGGAGATGGCGCATGATCCTTGGCGTTTTTGTCAGGATTGCGCTGAATTGCAAGCCTTGCGCGTGTCACACAAGCTTCACTTGGCATTTGCTTTCTATTTCGATATTTCATGAAATATGGAAATAGATTATGCTTCCCACTTTTCAGCGCTTGCCCATCCGCAAAGATTGTCGGTTCTTCGGATGCTTCTGCGCCGGTATCCCGATGCCGTTCCGGCGGGCGAAGTCGCGCAAGCGCTGAATGTGAAATCCAACACATTGTCAGCCTATCTGGCCGCGCTGCGCGCCGCGGGGTTCGTCACTCAAGAGCGCGACGGCACATCCCTGCGCTACGCAGCCAGTCCAGCTGGCCTGAGCGCCCTGTTCGATGGGTTTTTGCGGGAATGCTGCCAGGGCCGACCGGACCTATGCCGAGGCATAGGTGGAGATCTCCAGACAAAAAAGGGGACTGATATGCCATTTCGGGTCTTGTTTTTATGTACCGGAAACTCGGCGCGTTCGATCTTTGCCGAATGCCTTTTGCGGGCAATTGGGGGTGACCGGTTTGAGGTGCATTCCGCCGGAACGCGCCCGGCATCGCAGCTAAACCCGCTTGCCGTGCGGATGCTGGCCGAGAAGGGGCATGAGACCGATGGTCTAAGGGCCAAGCACATGTCCGAATACCAAAACGACGCCAAGGCGGGATTCGATTTTGTGTTCACCGTCTGTGACCGCGCCGCGAATGAAGAATGCCCGGCCTGGCCTGGTCAACCGATCAGTGGTCATTGGAGCACCCCCGATCCGGTTGCCGTCCACGGGACCGAGGCGGAACGGATGCTCGCGTTTCAAACGGCTTATGGGATGCTTCAGAACCGGATTTCCGCTTTTGTTTCGCTCCCCTTGGAAACACTCGACAACCTTGCATTGCAGCACGCGGTGGATGACATCGCCCGGAAGGATTAGACGACATGACGGTTTACGCACTCAATGGCTTGGGACGGATCGGCAAACTTGCCTTGAAGCCATTGTTGGAACGGGGCGCTAAGATCGCGTGGATCAATGATGCGGTTGGCGATGCCGCGATGCACGCGCATTTGCTGGAGTTTGACAGCGTCCATGGGCGTTGGCCCGCAAAGTTCAGCGCGGAGGCCGATGGGATCACTATAGATGATGTTCGGTTGCCGGTTCACACCCACCGCGACCTGTCCGACCTGCCTCTGGACGGCGTCGATGTTGTGATTGACTGTACGGGGGCCTTCAAGACGGAGACAGCGCTGCAACCCTACTTCGATGCTGGTGTGAAACGGGTTGTTGTATCCGCGCCTGTCAAAGATGGGCCGACGGCGAACATCGTCTATGGGGTGAATAACAACACATACGATCCCGCGCAGCATCGGATTGTCACGGCGGCGTCTTGCACCACCAACTGTCTCGCGCCGGTGGTGAAGGTGATCCACGAGGGGCTGGGGATCAAACATGGCTCCATCACAACGATCCACGATGTGACCAATACGCAGACGATTGTCGATCGTCCTGCGAAAGATCTGCGCCGGGCCCGGTCGGCTTTAAATTCTTTGATCCCGACAACAACCGGCTCCGCCACTGCGATCACACTGATCTATCCCGAATTGAAAGGTCGGCTAAATGGCCATGCGGTGAGGGTCCCGTTGCTCAACGCGTCGCTGACGGATTGCGTATTCGAAGTCGAACGCGCAACCACCGACCAAGAAGTCAATGCATTGTTCGAAACCGCCTCAAAAACCAGCCTGAAGGGCATTTTGGGCTATGAGACACGGCCTTTGGTCAGCGCGGATTACACCAATGACACCCGATCCAGTATCATCGATGCGCCATCGACCATGGTGGTGAACGGCACCCAGGTAAAAATCTATGCCTGGTATGACAACGAGATGGGATATGCGCATCGCCTGGTCGATGTTGCCTTGATGGTTGGCCATGGCTGACGCTGCGCAAAAGTCCGACGGTTTGGCTGCCTATATCGCTGTGACGGCGGCCTATTGGGCTTTCATGCTGACCGATGGCGCCCTCAGAATGTTGGTTCTGCTGCATTTCCATACGCTGGGCTTTTCGCCGGTTCAGCTCGCTTATTTGTTCATCCTCTACGAAGTGGCGGGCATCATCACGAATCTATCGGCGGGATGGATTGCCGCGCGGTTTGGCCTTACATCGACGCTGTATGCGGGCCTTGCATTGCAGATCCTGGCTTTGCTGGCGCTGACGCAGCTTGACCCGACATGGAGCGTTGCGGCATCGGTCGTTTTCGTGATGTGCGTTCAAGGCCTGTCGGGTGTCGCCAAAGATCTCGCGAAAATGTCGTCGAAATCTGCCGTGAAGCTATTGGCGCCAACAGGGCAGGGTGGTCTGTTCCGCTGGGTCGCAATCCTGACCGGATCGAAGAATGCAGTGAAAGGACTGGGCTTTCTGATCGGCGCTGCGGCCTTGGCGCTTGTCGGGTTTGTGCCATCGATTTTGGGTATGGCCGCTGTGTTGGCAGTGATCTTATTTGTCATCGTGATGCGGATGCCGCCGGGTCTGCCTATGGGACGGAAGGATGCGAAGTTTTCCGAAATCCTATCCGACAATCCCAACGTGAACTGGCTCTCCGCGGCGCGTGTCTTTCTGTTTGGCGCTCGCGATGTCTGGTTCGTGGTCGGCATCCCCATTTATTTCTATGCGGTTCTGTCCGATGGCAGCACCGAGGGAAACCGTGCTGCGTTTTTCATCATTGGCACCTTTATGGCCGTTTGGATCATTCTCTATGGTGCAGTTCAGGCCGCCGCCCCCAAATTGCTGCGCGCGGCAGTGCGGCCTGAGGGCGAGTTGGTTAAGGCCGCAAAACTCTGGGCTGCAGGTTTGGCCGTCTTGCCGGCAGGGCTCGCCGCGCTGGTGTTGTCAGCGGGTCAGCCCGCGCTTTGGCTAACCGCCACGTTGATTGGAGCGCTGCTGATCTTCGGTGCGGTCTTCGCGGTGAACTCGGCATTGCATTCCTACCTGATCCTTGCGTTCACAAAGGCCGAGCGCGTCACAATGGATGTGGGGTTCTATTACATGGCAAATGCGACCGGGCGGCTCATGGGAACGTTGCTTTCAGGGTTGAGCTACCAGATCGGCGGATTGCCGATGTGTTTGGCCACGGCGGCTGTCTTCTTAGCGCTGTCGGCTGTGTTTGCGGCCCGGCTCAGGCCCGCTTGAAGATCACGGGAAACCAGTCTTTCCGCAGAGCGTCACCCTGCTTCATTTCATGGCCAGGGAATGGCGGGGATGTCTTACCTGGTCGTTCCACATAGCGCGCATCGTCACCCACGAACCGCAACGAAAACGCGCGGCGCCGATCTGTGGCATCGTTCCCGCGCGCGCCATGTAAGGTCCAATAGTGAAAAGCTACCGCATCGCCAGGCTGCAACGCCCATTCGGCGATTGCCATTCCTTCCGCATCCGGATCCGGGACAGGTTGATAGGCATCACTGTCGGGATAGAATGCGTCTTCATTCAGCCAGCGGGTCGGCAGGACTGGTTTTTCCCAAAGATGCGAGCCTAATACGCAGCGCAGAGACGCATCTTTCACTAAATCTACCGGCGCCCAGAAACTGATATTTTGTCGACCGTCGACGAAATAATACGGCCCATCCTGATGCCATGGCGTTGCCTTGGCAGTGCCGGGCTCTTTCACGAGAACATGGTCATGGAAGATTTGTGTTGTGTCGGAACCCATCAGATCTGCGGCAACCTCCCCTGCGGGTGAATGCTCGATCACATCACGAAATTCAGAGATTCGCTGCCAATTGCAGTAATCATCGAAGAACCGTCCGGACTCGCCCGGTTTCAGGTTCTCCGCCGCGTAGGGCCCTGGATCGGCCATGTTGCGCGCAATGCCCTTGCGGATCGTGTCGACATAGTCGGAAAACAAACCACGGATGATCGTCACGCCGTCGCGCTGATAGGCATCGATCATATCCTGGGAGACAAGGCTGTGCATGTCAGAGGGGGACCTTCAACGACCTGCGCGCCGATCACGCAGCGCTAGATCATCACATGCCTTTAAGCTGAGGATCAAGAGCACTGCCTGCTGCATTCGGTTTCTATAAACGCCGGCCAATCCTGGAAAATCGGTCGATCCCCACTCGCAATCAAGGTCCTCCGTCACTAGTATTAACCAAAGACGGTATGCAAATTTTCCCCGCCGAAACGCGGGCAGCCCTGACGTTCGATAGGAACGTTCAAAACAAAGGCCGATGCATGACCGCCGCGATCGAAGGCTACCTCTTCTATGAAATTGCGGCGCTGCTGGTGCTGGCTGCGGGTATCGGATTTGTGGGCCTGCTGCTGCGCCAGCCCCTGATCGTTAGTTTCATCGCCTTGGGCATCATCGCCGGTCCGTCCGTCTTGAATATTGCCCGCTCAGATGAACAGATCGACTTGTTGGCCGAACTAGGGATCGCCGTCCTGCTGTTCCTTGTTGGTCTGAAACTCGATTTCAACCTTGTCCGCACGCTGGGGCCCGTTGCCTTGGTCACCGGGCTTGGGCAGGTTTTGTTCACGACGGTTTTCGGCTTTATCATCACACTTGCGCTTGGGTTTGACGCACGCACCGCACTCTATGTGGCGATTGCGCTGACATTTTCTTCAACGATCATCATCGTCAAACTTCTGTCCGACAAACGCGAGATCGACGCGCTGCATGGTCGGATCGCGCTGGGCTTTCTGATCGTTCAAGACATCGTGGTTGTCATTGCAATGATCTCGCTATCTGCCATCGGCGTTGGCAGTGCGGCTGAGGGAGAGGGCGCTTGGGCGGATGTGCTGCTGGTGCTGAGCTATGGGCTGGGCATGCTCGCCTTTGTCGTCTTTTTCATCCGCTATGTCGCCGATCCGCTGGTCGAACGTCTTTCTCGCGCGCCGGAACTGTTGGTGTCATTTGCCATCGGTTGGGCGGCTTTGCTGGCGGCGGTTGGGCACTACCTTGGTTTCGGGAAAGAACTTGGCGGGTTGCTGGCCGGTGTTTCACTGGCCTCGACCCCGTTTCGCGAGGCAATAGCGGCGCGGCTCGCCTCGCTGCGCGATTTCCTGCTTTTGTTTTTCTTCATTGCCCTCGGCGCATCGTTGGATCTTTCGGTTCTTGGCGCGAGCGTGGGGCCAGCTTTGCTGCTGTCGCTGTTTGTGCTGATCGGCAACCCACTGATCGTTCTCGTGATCATGGGGGCCATGGGATATCGCAAGCGCACCGGATTTCTGGCCGGGTTGACCGTGGCGCAGATCAGTGAGTTTTCCCTGATTTTCATGGCGATGGGTGTCGCTATTGGCCATGTGGCGGATGAGGCGCTTGGCCTTGTTACGCTTGTCGGTTTGGTGACCATAGCCGCCTCGACCTACATGATCACCTTTTCGCACCAGCTTTATAGTGTTTTCGAGCCGGTGCTGGGCATCTTCGAACGGCGTCGCACGGGGGCAGAGCCCGACAGCGGCCCCGAGGCTGATCAGCCCCACGATGTGATCGTGTTCGGCTTGGGGCGCTATGGTCTGGGGATTGCCCACGAGCTTCGCGACAGCGGAAAGCGGGTCCTAGGTGTCGATTTCAGCCCTCAAGCGGTCCGCTACGCCCGCGATCAAGGATATGACACCGTGTTTGGCGATGCGACCGATCCTGAGTTTTTGGCACATTTGCCGCTGAGCCATGCCGATTGGCTGGTGCTCGCGGTGCCGGAGCACGACACCGGAGTGACCCATGATGATCCGCGCCATGCGCTATTGCGGGCGGCACGCGACTTTGACTATCGCGGAAAGATCGCCGTCGCGGCTCATCGCGAGATCACGGCCGAGAGATTGGCAGCGTCAACGGCAGATTTGGTTCTGATGCCCTATCGCGATGCTGCGTTCGCAGCGGCGCGGATGATTGTGGGCGACTCCCATGCTCCAGAGACCGTGGCGGTTGACCCTGACGGCCAGAAGGAGCTTTCCGTATGACCGGATCTGTTGGTGCGCGACCCCGCCGTATCCTGGCCGTCATGAATGAGGACATGGATCACATCGCAGTGCAAAGCGCGGCGGCACTGGCCGATCTGCACGATGCTAGGCTTGACGTCTTTGTTTGCCTCGAGCCACCCGATGACATCGAAGTGCTTGCGCGGCTGTCCAATCGATCGCCAACCGACTTGTTACGCGCCATGCAAGCGCGGCGGCGTGCAGATATCCAAGCCGTTTTGGATACATATCTGCCTGGTCGCGCGATTGAGTTGCATCTACGGACTGGAAAACGCTTTATCGAGGTGATCCGGCATGTGTTGTCGACGGGCACCGATTTTGTGGTCAAGACCGCCGAACCTCTGACCGGGATGCATCGGTTCCTTTACACCAGCACAGATCAGCATTTGCTGCGCAAATGCCCCTGTCCGGTTTGGCTGCAGACGCCGACCGCCAAGCCAATCCCACGTCGTATTCTGGCCGCCGTGGATGTGGATGCCTGGCATGCGGCCGAGCCTGACACCCTGGCATCGCTTAATCGACAGGTCATCGACGTGGCGCGCAATGTTGCGCCGACAAGCGACGCCGAGATCGTTGTGTTGCATGCTTGGGACGCGATTGGCGAAGGGATGGTCTGGGCCTTTTCCGCGACCGAAGGCGCTCGTATCGCCGCAGATGCGTATGTGAATGAGGTTCTGGGTGAGCGCCAAGAGGCAATGCGTGGTCTTATGCGCGAGGTGTCTGAGACCAAGGCCTCAACAGGTGGCGCCAAGCTGGTCACACGCCTGGTACGCGGGGCGCCTGAACAAGTGATCAAAGACCAAAGTCGCGATATTCAAGCCGACGTTGTTGTCATGGGGACGGTTGCGCGCACAGGCTTGAGCGGTGTGTTTATCGGCAACACGGCAGAGAATATCATCAACAGCCTCGAATGCCCGGTGCTTGCCGTGAAGCCCAGCGGATTCGTCAGCCCATTGGCCAGATGACCGGGGCTGGCGTTTGGCGCGATGCCAAATCCGGCCCCCATAACGTCCTCAACCATGAAGACGGCGCCTGCAAGACGTGGTTCAGGCTAGCTTCTGTTGACTGACCAGCACGCCATCGGGATCTGCATAGACCCACATACCGGGCGCGACATTGGCTCCACCGATATCGATGATGTCGCCCACTTTACCGAAACCGTGCTTCGCGCTTTTTACTGGCGATGTGGCAAGCGCGAAAACCAGCATATCCATCATAGCGATCTCCGCGCTATCGCGGATCGCACCGTTTATCACGACACCCACCCAATTGTTCCGGATCGCAAGCGCGGCAAGAATGTCGCCCATCACCGCGATACGCGTGGACCCACCTGCATCAACGACCAGAACGCGGCCCTCGCCAGGTGTTTCCAGTTCTGCGCGTATCGATGTATTGTCCTCAAAGCATTTCACGGTTTGAGCTGGCCCGGCAAAGCTGTGTTTGGCGCCAAAACTGCGAAACGGAAGGTGAATGAGCTTCAGCTCAGCGGCATGTTTATCGATCAGATCGGCGGTTTTCATGATGGTCAAATCCTATGAAATCGGCCTGTGCAAAACGTCATGTTCCAATCTCCATCATTCGCAGCGCCTTTGCGAAGAAGTCCGGGGTCCCGAAATTCCCTGATTTCAACGCCAAGGCGACCGTGTTGTTTGATCCGAGGCTTAGGATCGGCACACCTGGATCAATCTCGGGGCCTATCGCCATGGCAGGTGCGCCAAGTGCGCCTGATAGCGCTTGCGCCACTGCGCCCGAGGTTTCGCCGCCTGCAACCACAATCCGGCGATAGCCGTGCTTTGCAAGTTGCACCGCCGTTTCAGCGAAAAGTGCGTCGAGCTTGTCTGCCACCTGGTCGCGACCGAATTCCGTCTGGAACGCTCGCACGTCATCCGGCGATCCGGATGAATAGGCCAGCGGCGCGTTCCCCTCATGTGCGCGATAGAAATCAATTAGCGTATTCGCTGTGATATCGCCACGCATCACACCTGGCACGTCGATCGCAAATGTCGGATGTCGTTTTGCATGACGATCGATTTGACCACGGGTCGCGCCCGAGCAAGATCCGGCAAGAACAGCCTCAGGTCCCACGATTGGACGAAAATGAGGATCGCGTGCCGGGACAGACCCCGCCCGCAGTATATTGCGCGGCAGACCCAGGGCGATGCCTGAACCGCCAGTGATCAGCCGGGCGTCCGCCAAGACCGTGCCGAGATCCAGCAGGTTCTGATCCGAAATGGCGTCTGCAACGACAAATCGGTGGCCGATCCGCTCCAAAGCCTGACGAATGGTTTCCGGATCCTTCGTGACATCCATGAGAGGCAAATGACCGACAGGTTCAAGCGTCTGATGACCTAACCAACGTCGAATGTCCGGATCTGTCATTGGTGTAAGTGGATGCCGGGCCATCCCGGATTCGTGTAAGGGTTGGTCCCCGACAAAAAGGTGCCCCTGATAAACGGTTCGCCCGGTGGTGGGAAATGCGGGGCAGAAGATGACACGGCGCGCGTCGAGTGCGTCTGCCAGCGCCTCGGCAACGGGGCCGATATTGCCGCCTTTGGTGGAGTCGAAGGTCGAGCAATATTTGAAAACGATCTGTCGACAGCCCTGCGCCAAAAGCCAGTTGAGCGCCGTGATGCTATCGGCAACGGCGGCGTCCTTGGGCGCTGTCCTGCTTTTGAGGGACACCACACCCGCATCGACGTCGCCGGGTGCCGACCGGTCTGGAACACCCGCGAATTGAGCGGTTCTTAAGCCGCCCTCGGGGGAGATCCCTTTGGCGAGTGTGTTTGCGATATCGCTGGCGCCGGTGAAATCATCTGCAATAACCCCGATCAGCATATTTGGCGCCTTTGCATGGTTTCAACGCGGCGGCGAATCTCGGTGATGGCGGCTTCTGGGCTGGTCAGGACCGGGGTCGTGATCCGGCGAAGCACCGCATCGGCGGCGCTCGCCATGGAAAACTGTGCCAACATGATGACGTCAGCCTCGGGGATCTGTTCTGCAGTCTCGGCGATCAATCGGTCATGGGTGACCACATCTCCTGCCCGCTTGGCATCCAGAGCGCCCGCACAGAAATACGAAGTCAACACAGCCTTGCTGCCTTTCGATGCGGCAGCCGTCTTGAACTCGTCTTCCATACCCGCAGCGGCAGGTGGAAAGGTGTAGATCATGGCGATCCGATCACCGTAGCCGAATGCAGCGTTAAACATCGCCTGGTTGGGTTTCATGATGGGTATCAGGCTGTCTTCTGCCGCGTCGTCGATCGCCTGACCAAAGGCTGAGCAGGTGAACAGAATGGCGTCAGATCCCGCACTTTCGGCATATCGCGCAAGGCCGATGATGCGATCCCAGAGTTCCAAAGACAGATCGCCGGATTTTTGGCGATCCACAGAGAGACCCTCTTCCATGATCGAGATGGTCTCCGCCTCGGGCCAATGCGCTTTTGCGGCTGCTTCGATCGGCGCGATGGCGACCCTTGTCGCGTGGATGAGAGCAATCCTTGGCATGATGTCCGGTGCTGTTGAATTGGGGGGTGGCGCCGCTCGAAGGTGACGCCACCCTTTGACCGGACGAAACGTCCGGGGGAGAAACTCAGGCCGCCACCGCCTCACGGGCGACGGTATCCGCCACAAAGCGGCCAAATGTGTCGGTATTGATCGTGCCGCCCAGATCACTGGTACGCTTGGCGGGATCGTCGATCACGGCATCGACTGCTTCGGCAATCGCTTGACCGGCGGCGATCAATTGTGGGTTGGTGCGTTGCTCACCCAGCCAAGTCAGCATCATTGCCGCCGATAGGATCAAAGATGTCGGATTGGCCACGTTCTTGCCTGCGATATCGGGTGCCGATCCATGTTGTGCCTGCGCACAGCATAGACCAGTTTCCGCATTTGCGTTGATCGAACCTGCAAGGCCCAAAGACCCTGATAGCTCCGAGGCCAAGTCGGACAGGATGTCGCCGTAGAAATTCGTGGCGACAACCACATCGTAGGTCTCGGGCTTGCGGACCAGCAACGCCGCAAACGCATCGACGATCAGTTCCTCTGTCTCGACTTGGGGATAGTCCTTCGCAACGTTGCGGAAGCAGTCCAGAAACAAACCATCGGTCATCAGGAAGGAATTCGCCTTGTGTATGGCGGCAACCTTCTTCTTGCGTTGCATGGCAAGCTTGAACGCTTCACGACAAATCCGCATCGATCCGTGCCGCGTGATTTTGCGCACGGACAACGCCATGTTGGGATCAGGCATCATCTCACCCACGCCTTTGAACATGTTGCGGTCGGGGTAAAAGCCTTCGGTCGCCTCGCGCATGATGACCAGATCCATGCCGTTTGCTTTGTTGTCCAGGAAGTCGCGGCTGCGGGCCGGGCGTACATTTGCATAGAGGTCGAGCCCAATGCGGAAACCGGCAGACACATTCCGCCCGCCTTCTGCCACAGGGGGGTAATCCATGTGCGATTGGGTTCCCAAAATCACGCCGTCAAATTGAGTACGCGCGCGATCCAAGACCTCTTCCCTCAGGGTGATGCCATGTTTTTTGAGACTGACGAAACCGGCATCTTCCTCATGAAATGTGATGCCCAAGTCAAAGCGCGCATTGGCGGCCTCTACAACGTCAAGGGTGGCGGCCATGATCTCGGGGCCGATACCGTCACACGGCAATACCATCAGCTTCATCTTTGAACATCCTCCCAGTTTGCTACGCCGTTCACAGCATCTATAGTTGGCCTTTAAGATATTAAAAAGCAATCATCAATAGAAAGTTTTCGTTGCTTGTCGCTGGCTTTGGTAGCCAGAGTCTCTGACGTCATCACGAATATCACTATAAAATAAAGGCTATGGACAATATTCATAACGAAAAAGCCAAGATTGCATTTATGATTGACATCATGCAATTTATTAGACTAATGCACTGCACAAATCAAAAATGCAAAGTGATCTAAGGGAGGATACTATGATCATGCGTCGAACCTTTGTGGCTCTGGCCGCTGTTGCAGTCACGTCCGCCGCGGCTATGCCCGCAAGTGCTGACGATTATCCGTCAGAACGATTGACCTATACGATTGCATTTGGTCCAGGTGGCGGGAACGACCGGATGTCGCGGACGGTTGTCGACATTTTGCGCACCTACGATCTGTATGCCGGGGACATCGTTGTAGAGAACCGCGAAGGCGGAAGCGGGGCCGTTGGGTTCAGCTATGTCGCACGTCAGGCGGGCGATCCCTATCGTTTGACATCCACCAGCGGGAACTTCATCGGGACGCCTCTCGTTGCCGATACCGATTGGAACTATGCCGACTTCACACCGATTGGGCTGTTGGCCAGTGATGCGATGCTTCTTGTCGTGCGCTCGGATTCCGAGTTCGACAGCGTGGATGCCTTTGTTGAGGCGGCCAATGCCGGTCGTGTGACGATTGCGGGCAGTGGCTCTGCTGGTCCCGAACGGGTCACAGCTGCGCTCTTTGCACAGGCCGCGGATATCGAATTCGAATATGTGCCGATTGGCTCTGGCGGTGAATTGGTGACGGCGCTGACCTCGGGCAGCGTGGACGCGGTTGTTGCGAACCCTTCGGAGGTCGCCGGTCAGCTTGAGGCAGGCACGTTGTCGGCCTTGGCATTCTCGGATTCCGCGCGTAGCACCAACAATCCAGATGTGCCCACATTCATGGAGCTCGGCTACGATTTCAGCTTCTCTCTGCCGCGGGGCGTAGTGATGCCGGCAGACTTGGATCCAGATGTTCAACAATGGTGGATTTCGACCCTGCAACAGGTGATCGAGACGCCGGAATGGCAGGATTATCTGGCGGCCAACGGGATGTCAGGTAACCCAATCTGGGGCGATGAATTCGCATCCTACCTTGAAGAAACAAGCACCCAATACCGTGCCACGCTGATCGAAATCGGCGCCATCGAAGAATAGCTCAAGCAAAGCGATGCGGGCGCCCGAGGGTGCCTGCATCATCATCCTGCTTCGGAGGGGAGGTCCGATGAAAAAGTGGTTTGCGGCAACTCTTTTGCTTTTGGCGCTCGGGTACACATTTTACGGGCTTAGTACCCTGACGTTGCTGACGTCATCGGGTCGGCCCGCGGCCGGTTTCTTTCCGTTGGTTGTCGGGGTGCTTCTGGTCATCTCCTGCGCCATAAACCTTTGGGGAGATGCGCGGGACTGGATGAAAGAACGCCAGAGCGGCGTGGCTCCGATCCATCAGGCGGACCCGGAGGCCGAAGCAAAGGCCGATACGTTCGGTGTCGATGCCCACGCCATCGATGGCGGCCCCGAATTCGGTCGCGATGTTGCGATCGTCTTCGTCTATATCTGCGTGTTCGTCGCGATCATGAACCTAGTGGGCGCCCTGATTGCGATGGTGCTGTTCATGCTCGCCTTTCTCTTCACGTTTAACCGGCCGCATGTGGTCAGCAACCTTCTCTACAGCCTGGCATTGCCTGGTTTCCTCTACGGGCTGTTCAAAATTCTACTCAACGCATCCCTGCCGACCGGCCCTTTGGGCTTCTGAAGCGAAAACCGTTCGCTTGAAAGGACAAGCACCATGCTGGCTGACATCGTCTCAAACCTCTCTCTGGGCCTTAGCATCGCGGCATCGCCGCAGGGGTTCTTATTCCTGGTTATCGGCGCCTTCTTGGGTATGATCGTGGGTCTGTTTCCAGGCTTTGGGCCTGCCGCAGGTATCGCGGTATTGATTCCGATGACCTTCGGATTGGAGCCGACCATCGCCATCATCATGTTAGCGGGCATCTACTACGGGTCGATGTATGGCGGCACGATTACGTCAATCCTGATCAATACGCCGGGGGAATCGGCGACCGTCGCCTCGACCATTGACGGTTATCCTCTAGCGCAAAAGGGCCGTGCCGGTCCGGCGCTGGTGATGCAGGCGGTCGCGTCATTTTTCGGTGGCACCATCGGCGTTATTTTGATCACTGCCTTGGCGCCATCGCTGGCGAATTTCGCGGCCTCGTTCGGTCCGTCGGAATACTTTCTAATCATTGCAGTCGGTTTGTTGATGCTGACCACGATGATGGGTGACAATAAATTCAAAGGATTTATCTCGGCGCTCATCGGCTTTGCGGTTGGCACGGTCGGCGTCGATGTGATGAGCGGTCAGCAACGCTACACGTTCGGTTCTCCCGAGCTCATCGGCGGTGTTTACTTCGTAGCTGTTGCCATCGGCCTTTTTGGCATTGGCGAGTTGCTGCACTGCATTTTCAACGGCCAGCACCGTCAACCTGCCAAACGGCTGCGGATCAGCTTTCGAGACAAGGAGTTTTGGCCGTCCAAGAACGACTATCACGACTCTCGCTGGACGTTTTGGCGTGGCTCGGCCATCGGCTTCATCGCTGGCGTCTTGCCGGGGTCCGGCGCAACGCTTGGCTCGATCATCGGCTATTCGGTTGAAAAGAAGATCGCAAAAGATCCTGAAAAGTTCGGCAAGGGCGAGATGCGGGGGCTGGTGGCGCCGGAGGCCGCCAACAACGCCGCGTCGGCCGGGGCCATGGTGCCGCTCCTGTCGCTGGGCATCCCCGGCTCAGGGGCAACGGCGGTTCTTCTGGGCGCATTCCTGATGTGGGGCTTGCAGCCTGGCCCTTTGCTCATCGTAAATGATCCCGAATTCGTCTGGGGTCTGATCGCAAGCATGTATCTGGGCAACATGATCCTGATCGCGATGAGTATTTTTGCCATTCCGCTTTTCGTCAAGTTCCTCGATATCTCCTACGTGAATGTCGTGCCGGTCATCGTCTTGCTCTGCGTGATCGGCGCCTTTGCGATCAACGCCAGCATTGTTGAAACCTGGATCCTCGTGGGCAGCGGACTGATTGGTTTCGCGATGAAGAAATACGGCTACTCACCCGCCGCCACGGTTCTGGCATTGGTGCTTGGGTCGATGGCGGAAGAAACCTTTTTGCAGACCTACATTATCTCTCAAGGCACGATGAGCTTGTTCTGGGATCGCCCGGTCTCTCTCGTCTTGTCTCTCATTCTGCTGGCTGTGATCTTTGTTCCCATCGGCCTCGCGGCGCTCAACCGGGCCAAGCGGGGAAAGGCTGCGGCAGATCGGAACGCGATGTAGGAACGAGGACACTTGGCGCGATGTTGCAAGGACGATGGAAAAATTGCGCGAAACGCCTTACGCATTTGAAGTCTTGGTGCAATTCTAACGCCAGCGGGCAGGGGGACACGCCGCTCCCTTGGCCAAGCGATCGAACAAAAGGTGCCCTCGGCTATGCGAACAAGCGATCTTGCTCAACGGATCTCGAAGCGTCTGTTGCAGGACATCGCGTCGGGCGGCATTTCCTCTGGTCAACATCTCGGTGCGCAGCAGCTTGCGGATCGATATGGCGTGTCACGCACCCCGGTTCGAGAGGCGATGAGCCTACTTGAGACCAGCGGGTTTTTGGTGCGGGAAGCCAATCGCGGCTTCTTCGTGGCAGAGGCCGATATCGCGGCTATGAATGAAGCGCTTGATGCGCAACCAAATTCTGCCGACGACGATTACCATAAGCTGGCCGAAGATTGGCTAATCAACCGCTTGCCGGAAGAGGTGACGGAGCAATTCTTGCGGCAGCAGTATGGGTGGACGAAGGCCCGGACCAGTGAGGTTCTGGTTCGCGCCGCGCGTGAAGGGTGGATCGAGCGCAAGGAAGGCTATGGCTGGCGCTTTCTGCCGGTGGCCAACACGCCTGAAGCGTTTGACGAAATCTACCGCTTTCGCATGGCGATCGAACCTGCCGCGATGCTTGAACCGTCATTCGAGTTGGATCGAAGGATCCTGGCCGAGCAGCGGCGTATCCAAGAGGCGATGCTGGATATGGATTTCAGCGCCGTGCCGGCTGAATCCCTGTTGGAAAACGGTGCGATCTTCCATGAGGAATTGATCAAGCTCTCCGGCAACCCGTTCTTTTTGATGGCGCTGCAACGGGTCAACCGCATGCGTCGGCTGATGGAATATCGCGCGGAAGTGAATCACGACCGTCTGATCGAGCAATGTACCGAGCACATTGAAATCCTCGATCTGCTGGAGGCCGGTGACAATCTGGATGCGTCCCACAAGATGCGGAAGCATCTCAGTGGCGCCTTGAAGCGAAAATCGCCAATTGCCTGGACTTGGGCCGCAGATGCCAGAAAGCCCTCGCAATAGTCACTTTGAGATCGGTGTGCCCTGCGGAGCGTTTCTGAGAAATTGTGTAAGATGCCGCAGAGATCTTAAATGTCATCATATGGTAACGGCAAGGCAAAGAAGCTCAAACACCACTCACAACTGAAACGTTGCCGGATCGGACGACTTCGCTTGGCAATGCGCGAACAAAAATAGGCTGATCTCTTGGTCGGAGTGGCGAGATTCGAACTCACGACCCCTGCCTCCCGAAGACAGTGCTCTACCAGGCTGAGCTACACTCCGACCGTGCATGGCGGGATAGCCTTGGGCGCGGGTCTTGGCAAGAGGGTCAATCCTGTTGATCTGGAGGCACCGGGCCGCGGGATTCTTCGGATAGGAACGGCGCCACGCGTGGTGCGCCTGGTGTGCCAAGCCGCGACCGCGTGCGCAGCACGGGCGTGGTTGTCGATTTGCCGCCGCTGCCCTCCCGCAAGACAATGTATATTCCTGACGCGACGATGATTGCCGAGCCAATGAGCGTCGGGCTTTCGATGCTTTCGTCAAACAGAAGCAGGCCGTAGAGGGTCGCCCACAGAATCTGCGAATATTGCATGGGCGCCACCAGGACCGCTGGTGCCAACCGGTAGGCGAGGATCAGGCAGCTGGTGCCCGCCAAGGCAAAGACGGCCACGACCACCAGGGCGCCCATATCTTGAACCGGCATCGGCTCGTAAACGAACGGCATGGCAGCCCCCATCAAAACGAAGTTCGCCATCATCGGATAGAGGATCAGAACGACCGGGCGTTCATCGCGGCCAATCTTGCGCACCACCAAAGAGGCGAAGGCGCCAGCACAGGCGGCCACAAGGGCTGCGGCGTGGCCAAGCGACAGCTCCGTCGTGCCGGGCTGTAGCACTACGATCACGCCAGCCAATCCCACGACCACGGCGGCCCCGCGACGCCAGCCGACCTTTTCGCCCAGCATCGGGATTGCCAGCAATGTGATCAACAGGGGTGATGCGAAAAGAATGGCGTAGGTCTGTGCCAGAGGCAAAACGCTGAATGCATAGAAGGCGCAGAAGCCGGTGACGACCGCCGCGAAAGTGCGCATCGCCGTCCACCAAGGATGGGTCGGGCGCAGATTCGCTTCGGTCGCATCGCGCAGCAGCGTGAATGTGATGATCGGAAACCCGAACACAACCGAGAAGAAAACGATCTGAAACGGCGAATAAACACCGCCTAGATACTTCACAACCACATCATGGGTCGCGAAAATACCGAAGGCGAGCAAGGCCAAGAGGGGGCCGCGGAGATTCGTAGACACGCGTCATATCCGGCTATTGGGTCACCATAGCCATACGTGTCGCCGCACAACCTGCAAGTGTGTTTTGTGACCTGCCGTATCGGTCAGGATTGTCGAACTTGCAGTGCTGGCCAAACGCTACTGCATGAAGCGGTCGAAATCGTGCCGCTTCACACTGAAATGGACCTTTTCCTCGCGGGTCGCGCCCAGCGTATCGTAGAACTTCAACGCCTCGGGTTGGAAGCTGCCCCAATCCAGTCGAACCGCGCCAACCTGATCAGCGGTCTGCACAAGGTTGCCCATCAGCGCTTTTCCAGCACCAAGACCCCGCGCCTCGGCAATCACAAATAGCTCTTTGAGATAAAGCGCGATGCCATTGGCCGCCGGATAAACCTTCACCCAGGTTGAAAATCCAATCGCCCGCCCATCGTGGAAGGCAAGATCGGCCGACATACCCCGAGTTGCGTGCAGATCGTCTAGGATTTCGGCTTCGATCTCTGGTCGGGCCGGGCCGACTTTGTAGTGATCCAAGCACGCTCGGTACAAAGTAAGGAAGGCATCTTCCTGACCTGGCCCGAATGCGCGCACCTGGATCATGGCAAGTTACGCCGCGAGCTTCGCGATGATCGCGTCGCCCATCTCTGACGTGCTGATCGGCGTGCCGCCGTCGGGGCCCATCAGATCGGCAGTGCGGGCGCCGTCCGCAAGAACCTGTTCCACAGCCATCTCCAGGCGGCTCGCCTCATCGCCGAGGTCGAAGGAATAGCGCAGCGCCATGGCAAAGCTGAGGATACAGGCGATCGGGTTGGCCTTGCCTTGGCCCGTGATATCTGGCGCTGAGCCATGGACGGGTTCATACAGCGCCTTGGGCCGACCGTTTTCCATAGGTGCGCCGAGGCTGGCAGATGGCAGCATCCCGAGAGAACCGGTCAGCATCGCGGCACAATCGCTGAGGATGTCGCCGAACAGGTTGTCGGTCAGGATCACGTCGAACTGTTTGGGCGCGCGCACCAACTGCATCGCGCCGTTATCGGCATACATGTGGCTCAGCTCTACATCGCCATATTCTGCGGCATGGACCTCGTTCACGACATCGCGCCATAGGATGCCGGATTCCATCACATTGGCCTTCTCCATCGAGCAGACCTTGTTATTGCGGCGGCGAGCCAGTTCGAACGCCGAGCGTGCGGCGCGGGCGATTTCGGACTCGGTGTAGCGCTGCGTGTTCACGCCGACGCGTTCATTGCCTTCTTTGTGGATGCCACGCGGCTCGCCGAAATAGACGCCAGAGGTCAATTCACGCAGGATCATGATATCCAGACCCGACACGACATCGCGCTTTAGAGACGAAAAATCGGCCAAAGCGTCAAAGCATTGGGCCGGGCGAAGATTGGCGTAGAGGTCCATTTCCTTGCGCAGACGCAGAAGCCCACGTTCGGGTTTCACGCTGAAATCCAGATCGTCATAGGCCGGGCCACCAACGGCACCCAGAAGAACGGCGTCTACGTGTTGCGCCTGGGCCATCGTCTCATCGGTCAGAGGCGTGCCGTGGGCATGGTAAGATGCGCCGCCGACCAACCCTTCGGACACGGTGAATCCGATCCCGCGGGCCGAGCCGAACCAATCAATGACCTTGCGCACTTCGGCCATCACTTCGGGGCCGATCCCGTCGCCGGGCAGAATAAGCAGTGAACGGTCGGTCATGATTTGGATCCCTCTATCAGCTTGTCGCGCCTGCGGTATCTTGCGGCTCTGGGGGCGTCAAGAAAGCAACGGGGCAATCGCGCGATGCAACGCGCGCCAAACTGCATCGATGCGCGGTTGATGCCGCAGAGCAGGATGCGCGGTCAGCCAAACAGGCAAGACCGGCAATCGCATGTCCGGCAGGATGCGTGAGACGCCAGGCGTCCGATCCGCGACAGCGCATTGGCCGATCCCGATGCCACATCCTGCCGCGACGAAGTTCCAATAGGCCACTTGGTTGTCGGTACAGGTCACAAAGAAATCGCGGTCGACGTTAAATCCCAGATGTCGCATTCCAAGAATGATCTGATCGTTGCGGTCATAGCCAACCATCGCGTGATCGTAGATGTCTTCGGGCTTCGCGGGCGTTCCGTTTGTCGCAAGATAGCTGTCGGCGGCATAGAGCCCCAGCGGCAGGTCCCCCAAATGCCGCGTGATCATATCCAGTTGGTTGGGTCGATACATGCGCAGCGCGATGTCTGCTTCATGGAATAGCAGGTTCTCGGTCGTATCGCTGGCCACCACATCCAGTTTGATTTGCGGATATTCCTCGCGGATTCGAGCGAGGATCGGCGGCAAAATATGCGTCGTGACGAAGATCGAGGCTGTAAGCCGGACCCGACCGGCCAAGGTCGGCTGTTGCCCGGCGGCGACCAGGGACAATCGGCGCATGTTGTCTCGCATCTCGCGGGCGAAGGGCAGAATGCGTTCGCAGAACGACGTGGGGGACAATCCTCGCTGATGCCGTTGAAACAAAGGTTGTCCAAATGCGTCCTCTGCCGCGCGCACGTGGCGGCCAAGGGTTGGCTGGCTTTGCCCACTCTGGCGCGCTGCGGCAGAGAGCGAACCGGCTTCGGCCACGGCAAGCACCGCGCGCATATGCGCCCAATCCAAATCATCCGGCATATCCATTCATAAATGAATATCATATTTCCATTATTCAGCAATATCCATTCATATACGAGATGCCCATATCAGCACAGATATTGTCTTTTGGGAGAGTTCCATGCCTAGAACTGCCTTGATCCTCGGCGCCTCTGGCCGGTTCGGTCGCAATGCTGCCAACGCGTTAGAAAGGTCCGGTTGGACCATTCGTCGGTTCAATCGAAACCGTGATGATCTGAACGATGCGGCTATGGGGGCCGATATCATCGTGAACGCCTGGAACCCGCTCTATGCCGAATGGGCGAAGGTTGTTCCGGGCCTCACCCAACAGGTGATCAAGGCCGCGCGGGCCAGCGGTGCCCGCGTGTTTATTCCTGGAAACATCTATGTGTATGGCGCGAACATGCCGCCAATTCTGACCCGCGAGACGCCGCATCTTGCGCAGAATCCGCTCGGTAGGTTGCGGCGCGACCTTGAAGATGCGTATCGTCAGAGCGGTGTGAAAACCGTTGTCCTGCGCGGTGGCGACTTCTTGGATACCAAAGCCTCGGGAAGTTGGTTTGACCGGATTATCGCCAAAAAGGTGGCGTCTGGGGTTGTGACGTATCCCGGCGACATGCAGGTGTGCCATGCTTGGGCTTACCTGCCGGATATGACCGATACGCTTGTACGACTAGCCAATCACCCCGAAGACCTGCCAGAGTTCTTGGACCTGCCGTTTGATGGCTACAATCTGACAGGCACAGAGTTGGTGACCGCGATGTCCCAAGTTCTTGGCCGTCCATTGCGCGGCAAATCCATGGCTTGGCTGCCGATCAAATTGGCGCGCCCGTTTTGGCAAGAGGCCAAATATCTGCTTGAGATGCGCTATCTTTGGAACACGCCCCATAGCGTGGATGGCGCGGAATTGGCCAAATGGGTACCTGAGCGTCAGCGAACGCCGCTGCACGACGCTTTAAGGCGCGCGTTGGCCGATTTGACTTAAAATTGCACGTCGACCCATACCAATCGGTGGTCCGAGGCCTCTGCTGCGGTCTCGGCCCGGGCGCCGTCCTCCGGCCATAAAACGCCGCTGTCGACCACATTCAGAACGGTTGCAGGCAGAATGTAGTCAACCCTTAGATCGCCTGGAACTGGGTCCTCCCAATCGGCGGTCGCAAGGCCACCGGCGCCTGTGGGCCGCGGGTCTTGCAACGCGGGATGTCTCAACAGCGCATCTATCCCGCGGCGCAGCCCTTCTCCCCGATCAGGATCAACATTGAACGTGCCCAACACCGCGAAATGCGCCGCGACAAAGCTGGTGCCTTCTGGCGTCCAGCCGTCCAGGTAGAGCGACCAGAACCGCAGCTCATCGGCGTTGCGCAACCCATTCCGATCCTCGGGCCCGTCGAAAACGGGCGGCGTTGCGTGAGACATCAGGATATGAATCGGTCCTGCTGGCGCCATGACCTCGACGTCCCAGGCGCCCACGGTATGTAGTCGTAGGACCTCTAGCGCATCTGGCGCAGTCACCTCAGCGGCGCGAGACTCGGGTAGGTCACGCCAAAGCAGCTCGGAGAAATCGCGTATTGCACCAATCGGATAGCGCGATAGCAAAACCATACCGCCAGCCCCGCTGAATCGCCCATATCCATGGGCATCGCGCGCTAAATCATTACGTCCGTCCCCGTCCAGGTCAAAACCTGTGGGACGCCCGGTATTGGGCCGCAACGAGACGAAATGGGGGTAATCAAGACCGCGATCGAACAATGCGGTGCGCAGGGCTGTGACAGCGGAACCACCACCGTCATAGTCGAAATCCTGCAATGCGAGGATGTCGGCATTGGCGTTTAAAATAATATCCAGGCTCGCAGGGGCAGACTCATCCCCGCGAATGATGTCCTGCAGCATTACACCGGGTCCGCGCCCGGAAAGCGATGTGTGAAAGGTGGCGAGCCTTATTGAGTCCGCCAGCGCCGGGGCAGCAAGGCAGACCACGACCAGGCTTGCCGCGATCTGGCGACAGCACTTGCCGAGATATCGACTGGCTGGTCGCCGTTGAGGCCCGCAACCAGCCGTGCCCGCCGCGCCCGGATCATGTTGGAGATCCGCAGCATCGCTTGCCCGCGCATGACAAGGCTGAGGGGGAGAAACATCCATATTACAATTGCCCAAACCATCGTATGCGGCGATGCCAGCACCGGGACCTGCAATTGGTTCGCCCCCATGACCGCCACCACTGGAATGACAAATGGCGCGAAAAGTCCAAAGATAATGTTAACTTGCCCATCGCGTCTTAGTCTTTTGATAACGTCTCCGCCGGCAGTGGGATCGAAGGTGGGCAGATTTACCCAGACGTTGAACGGATTGTTTCGATTGGGCCAGCGCTCCAGACGGATCAGGGCGGAGAAGATAAACAGCGCAATGAGTGTGATCAGCATCGACAATCCGGCCATGGCCTGAACTTGTTCCGCTGTGCGAGAATTCACGCCCTGCGGAAGGTGCTCAAGAACCAGGGTCAGAGGGCTCATCCCGAAATCAAGCGCCCGTCCGACCAGAAAGCCTAAGGCGCTGATAACCATGACCAATGTGGACTCGTTTGGATCAAATCCGGCAATTGCGCTGCACCCAAACAGCATAAGCAGCAACGCAATGACGCGGACACGGTTAAATGGAGCAGCATCCCGGAATTCAACCAATCCAGGGTAGCGGGCACCGTATTCGATGGCGGTAAAGACACCTAGGATCAACGCGACCAGCGTCACCATTTGTGCGCCTTCAGTCGTTGTTCCGGGAATTAAGAGCGAAGGTGTTGCGATCACAACCATGATGACCGCCGCACGCAACCATGCGCTGACTATCCGATAAACCACTGCTGCTACCTCAGCGTTAGCCCCAATTCGTGTTGAAGCTTTTAGTTATGATTTTAGCCTTCTTTCTGGCTTGATCTGTCCAAATTTGTGCAATTTGCGCCAGATCATTCCCAATCGCGGCCTTATTTCACCATAGTCCTGCCCTGATTAGGCAAAGCTCGCAAGTATTCAGGCACGCTTATGCGAGGTAGCAGTGCTGAACCTGTCACTGAATTGCACCACTAAGTGGTGACGCGGATGGCTCTAGACCCAGGGCCGCGCTTGGCTTGCCTGGCCTTCAAACGTATCGATAGCCGCTGCTTTTTCCAGCGTTAGACCGATGTCATCAAGGCCATTTATCAAGCAATGCTTGCGGAACGGGTCGACGTCAAAACTGATCGAGCCACCGTCTGGTCCGGTAATGGTCTGGCTTTCCAGATCTACCGTGACAACTGCATTGGCTCCGCGCTCGGCGTCATCCATTAATTTGTCGACCTCTTCCTGAGGCAGCACGATTGGAAGAATGCCGTTCTTGAAGCAGTTGTTAAAAAAGATGTCGGCAAAGCTGGTGGCGATCACACAGCGAATGCCAAAGTCCAATAGCGCCCAGGGTGCATGTTCGCGCGACGAACCGCAACCGAAGTTATCGCCAGCGACCAAGATCTGCGCCTCGCGATAGGCGGGTTTATTCAGCACAAAATCGACAATCTCGTTGCCGTCATCATCGTAGCGCATTTCGTCGAAAAGGTTCACGCCAAGGCCAGACCGTTTGATCGTCTTTAGAAATTGCTTGGGGATGATCATGTCGGTGTCGACATTGATCAGGGGCATAGGCGCGGCAATGCCGGTCAATTTCGTGAACTTGTCCATGGCGCTCTCCTTCGGTCGCGTTGGGATTAGCCGCTCAAGCCGTGGGCTACAAGGTCACTCGGGGACCGCGAAGGTCATATTCGCCCAGTGGGTGACCCAAATTGCGCCGCCCTCCGTGCTGGGCTCAACCGGCTCAAGAAACACGGCATCGGCCATGTAGGTAATTCCCGGCTCCACCGGCAGCGTAACGATTCCGTCGCCATCGGTGCGGTGCAGCGTTATCTCGACGTCGCCATCGTCATCTTCGGCAAACAGTTCAACCTGATAATCGGGCTGCAATGCGCCATCATACCAAAGCTCCATGCGCATCCCGTCGCCTGTTTCACCCATATAGGGGTTGGTCAGCGCCACAAGTTCCGCACGCAGGCCAACACGCCTGTCAGCGCCAGTCCCGTATTCGATTGCAACCAGCGATTTGGCGTAGCGGATATAGTCCTCGGTGACGTCGTCCTGACTCAGCTCGCGGTCGACATGCATCGCGGTGACATCGCCCAGATCCTTGTGATTGGCGAAGTTCAAGAACCGCTCCCATTCCGACCAGGTAATGGTCTGTCCGGCGGTTTGGTGCACGACCACGGCCAAACCTGCGGGCAGTTCTGCGACGTTCAATGCCGGTACATCGCCCAATCGGCCATCCACCGGCAGAGCTTCTCCGTCGGCGATCACATCGAAGGTTTCGAAGTTGCGCGGCAGGTAGCTTAACGCCGCGCCCGAGAAGTCCTGACCGACCCGTAGGTCACCCAGCAACGGCTCACCCGCGGCCAAGGTGTAATCCTCGGGATCGATCCAGAATTCATGGGCGATGCCCTTGCCTGTTAGAACGATTAGCGCAAATGTCGCGGCCAGATACACGGATTTCATAAAAGGTCCTTCCGATGGGTAGGTTAACGATGTTGCGGCCCGCGCTGTTGTCAATTGCACTTCTCTTCACGGTTTTACCAGCTGCAGCCCATGAAATCCGTCCGACCATCGCCGATATCGAAATCGGCGAGGCGGAGATGACAATGTCGCTGCGCACCACGCTGGAGGCTTTGATCTCCGGGGTTGATCTAAGCCTTGTGGACGATACCAACGACGCCCCCGAGGCTGCGATCTATGACCGATTGAGGGCGATGGAGCCCGCTGCCCTTGAACAGGCGTTTCGAGATGCATGGCCGCGGATCAGCGAGGGGTTTCTGATCGAGGTCGATGGAGAGCGGTTGAGCCCCGAGATCGGCGCGCTTCAGATCCCAAACATCGGCGATATCGAACTGCCCCGCGACTCCCTTCTGACGGTCACAGCGACGCTGCCGGAGGGTGACGCTGGCGTGCGCGTGGGTCTCGCCCCGCAATTCGGCACTTTCGTGCCTCGGCAGATCGGTGGAGGCGAGAATGCCTATGAAGGGTTTTTGGATGGCGGTAGCCTGACCCCTGAATTGCCCCGCGGTGAGGCTCTGACCGAAGGCGCCTGGCCGGTCTTTCTGCGCTATGTCGGCGCGGGGTTTGAACACATCATTCCATTGGGCCTTGATCATATCCTGTTCGTCCTTGGCCTGTTCTTTTTTGCCACACGCTTCGGTCCGCTTCTATGGCAGGTCACCGCGTTTACGGTTGCCCATACGATCACGCTGGCCCTGGCGTCGACCGGGGTGGTCAGCGTCCCCGCCAGTATTGTGGAGCCGTTGATTGCCGCGACGATCGTCTATGTCGGGGTCGAGAATACGCTGGGTTGGGGCAATATCCGCGGGCGAACGTTGCTCGTCTTTGCCTTCGGGCTCCTGCATGGCTTGGGCTTTGCCAGCGTGTTGGGGGATTACGGTATCGCATCGGACCGCTTTGCCGTGGCTCTGATCGGCTTCAATATCGGTGTGGAGTTCGGTCAGTTGGCCGTGATCGCCATCGCATTCGCGCTGGTCGGATGGTTTATGACCAAAGAATGGTATCGCAAAGCCATTGCCATCCCCGCTTCGCTGGTGATTGCAGCGATTGGCGCTTTCTGGGTGGTGGAACGGACCTTGCTGTGACCGGTCCCCGCCGCGCAACCGCTTGAGGTTCCTTCGTCAGAATGCCCGTTGGCTTGCCACAGGGCTTTTGCTCGCCTTGGGCTCTTCCTTTGGTCAGACCTATTTCATCTCACTCTTCGCAGGCGAGATCCGCACAGCCTATCGTCTGACCGATGGTCAATGGGGCGGGATCTATACCCTGGCCACAATCAGTTCGGCGGTCTTACTGATCGTCTTCGGCGGGCGAGCCGATACGGTACCTTTGTCACGCCTTGCCCCGATTGTCGCTATCATGCTGGCCGGGGCCGCTATGCTGATGGCGCTAGGACAAAACCTATGGACCTTGTTGATCGCGGTCTTTCTGCTGCGCTTCTGCGGGCAAGGAATGATGACCCATATGAAAGCCACTGCCATGGCGCGATGGTTTGTGGCGACCCGTGGGCGGGCCATGGCGATCACCAATTTGGGCTACCCGATTGGTGAGGCTTTATTGCCGGCGGTGACGGTCGGCATCATCGCCTGGATCGGATGGCGAGGAACTTGGGGCCTTGCTGCCGGGCTGATCGTTCTGGCCCTTATCCCGGCTCTTTTGTGGCTGTTGGCGCAGGACCGGTCGCCGACGGGCTTGGATGGTGGGCGTGGCGCTCCTGGCCTGCAGGGGCGGCATTGGACCCGGTCCGAAGTGCTGCGCCATCCGCTGTTCTATGCCCTCGTTCCGCTGCTGCTGACACCCGGCTTTATCGGCACAGTCATATTCTTTCACGCCGTCCACGTAGCAGAGGTGAAAGGCTGGAGCTTACCTGCCATGGCGCCCAGCTACGCGGCCTATGCGGCGGCAAGCGTGGGGATGGGCTTTGTTGCCGGATTTCTGTCGGACCGCTTTGGCCCAGTGCGTTTGCTGCCGATTGTGCTGATCCCCGAAGGCATCGGCATGTTTCTCATGGCGCCCGCTGAAACGCCGGTGGGCTGGTCGGTGGCTTTGTTCCTGGTGGGGGTGACAAACGGCATCTCTGCGACGATTGCAGGCACGTTGCTGCCTGGCCTCTTCGGCACCAACCATTTGGGCTCCGTCCGGTCCATCGCGACGGCGATCATGGTGTTTTCGACAGCGATCGGGCCAGGGATCACCGGTTGGTTCATCGACCGCGGTGTCAGTTTTCCAGATCAAGGTGTCGCGATGGGGCTGTGGTGCTTTGCGCTGAGCCTCGCGTTGATCCCGGTGATGATGTGGACACAACGACTTCAACGCGAACGGGCGCCCGGTTAAAGGCGCCCGTCCGTGATCGGGATCGGGCTAGGCTTATTCCCAACCCACTTCGTTAAAGATCTCTTGGGCCAGCGGCACGTTTTCTGCCACAGCTGCCAGGTCGACATCGTCGCCTTCGAATTCGCCCAGCTCCTGTACGGATGGCGCAATCTCGACCCCTTCGACAACGGGGTATTCGTCATTGCCCGCACTGAAATATTGCTGCGCCTGGTCAGAGGCGAGGTATTCCATAAAGGCCACCGCAGCCTCGGCATTCGGAGCATTTGCAGCAACACCGCCGCCTGATAGGTTCACATGGGCGCCATTTCCGCCTTGGTCGGGGAAGACCCAGCCGATATTCGCGCGCGCATCTTCGGGCAGGCCGTCAACCTCGGTGCGGATGGCCCGCGCGAAGTAGTAGGTGTTCGAGATTGCGATATCGCATTCACCCGATACCAGACCGCGCAGCTGGTCGGTATCACCGCCTTGCGGATCACGCGCGAAGTTGTTCACCACGCCAGCGGCCCATTCACGGGCGGACTCTTCGCCGAAGTTTTCGATCACGGCGCTCAACAGCGTTTGCGAGTAAACGTTGGTCGAGGACCGGTGACACACCATACCCTCATAGGCGGGATCGGCCAGATCCACATAGGTCTGCGGCGGCGTTTCCACATCGGCGGTATCGTAGAAGATGATCCGTGCGCGCTGGCTAAAGCCGAACCACAGATTATCGTCGTCGCGCAGGTTTTCAGGGATGCGTTCAGCCAGAACATCGCTTTCGACCGGCTGCAGCAGGCCCAAATCGGCGGCGCGCTGCAAACGGCTGGTATCGACGGTCAGGAACACGTCGGCGGGGCTGTTGGCGCCTTCGGCTTCCATCCGCGCGATCAGCTCATCCGCATTGCCTTCGATCCGGTTGATTGTGATGCCGGTGGCGTCGGTGAAGTCCGAGTACAGACGCTCGTCGGTATCGTAGTGGCGCGAGGAATAAAGGTTCAGCTCTTGCGCCTGTGCCGCGGTGGCGGCCGAAACGGCAATGGTGGTGCCCAAAAGGGCGGTCATGATGCGAGTCATAGAAGGCTCCCTGATTTACCCGACTAAAATAGTCAGAGGCCTTGAAGCCGACTCCGCGCGGCTGGTCAAGAGATTTCCGACAAAAACTATCGGGTTAATAGGCGATGGACGTTGTGGCGCGGAATAGTCAGGGTGCGCCAGGCCATGGAGGAGGCACGAATGCGGGTAGGTTTGGCATTTCTGGTGATCGCATACTGCCTAAGCCAGTTTTTTCGGGCCTATTTGGCGGTTTTGGCACCTTTGCTCCGAGAGGAACTAGGGCTTAGCACCTCGGATCTATCCTTCGCATCTGGCATCTGGTTCATCAGCTTTGCAGTGATGCAATTGCCAGTGGGCTGGGCGCTGGACACCTGGGGGCCTAGGCGCACGGTGTCGATTCTGTTCAGCTTTGGCGCTGTTGGTGGTGTGGTCGTGATGGCCATGGCGCAAGGGCCTGTCGGAATTGCGCTTGGCATGGCCTTGATCGGTATCGGGTGCGCACCGGTTCTGATGGCGAGCTATTATATCTTCGCGCGGGTGTTCTCAGCGGCTGTCTTTGGCACCTTGGCCGGGGTAACCGTTGGTGTCAGTTCCTTCGGCAACCTTTTATCGGCAGCGCCCCTTGCTGCGACGATAGAGGCCTTTGGGTGGCGCGAGACCCTGTGGGCGACATCCGCCTTCACGGCATTGATCGCGATTGGGATCGTACTTTGTGTCCGTAACCCGCAAAAACCCGCCGGTGAGGCAAAGGGCTCTTTCGCCGAGCTTCTTCGGATCCGCGCCCTTTGGCCGATCCTTGCGGGCATGTTCATCTGCTATGCGCCTGTCGCGGGCATTCGGGGTTTATGGATCAGCCCCTATATCGATGATCGCTTTGGTGCGAGCTTGGATCAGATTGGCGTCGCAACGCTGGTCATGGGCTTGTCCATGGTTTTGGGCAACTTCCTTTATGGTCCAATCGATCGCATCTTCGGCAGTCTGAAATGGCCGATTCTGATTGGCAATGCTGCGGTGGCTTTGATGTGCCTTGCATTGTTCCTGGCTCCGCCGGGGCAGATCACGGCGACTATTGTAATCTTTGCAGTGATTGGGGTGTGTGGCGCGTCTTATCCCGCGGTCATGTCCCATGGGCGCGCATTTCTGCCACCACATCTGACAGGGCGGGGCGTGACCTTGTTGAACATGTTTGGAATGGGGGGCGCAGGGGTGATGCAATTTGCATCGGGCCCCGCCCATGCGCGGTTCGCGCAGCTTGTCGGCACCGAGGATGCCTATGGCCTGCTATTCGCGGCGATTGCAGCCGCCATCCTGCTCGGGTTGATCGCCTATAGCGCGGCCCAAGACGGGCCGCGCTATCGTGAGGGATAGCCTGGCTCAGGCCGCGCGGCGCCGCCGGTTGCGGCGGGGTTTGCGCGGCTGACCATTCCCGGCGCCTGCAGCGGCATTGGTCTTGCCGCCACTGCCTTGAGGCTTCCGCTTGGCAGAGCCTTGGGGCCGACGCCGCGCACCCCTTTGGGGTTTCTCGACCTTGACCGGATCGGGCCGCGTTCCACTTGCCACCGGAATGCTGATTTTCATCAGCTTTTCGATCTGCTTCAACAGATCGACCTCTTCCGCCGAGCAGAACGCAATCGCTTCGCCTTCGCGGCCTGCGCGTGCGGTGCGACCAATGCGATGTACGTAATTGTCTGGCGTATCAGGCAATTCGTAGTTGATCACATAGGCCACGCCGGGAATGTCGATCCCACGGGCGGCCACATCGGTTGCCACCAGAATTTTTACACTTCCCTCGCGGAAGGCTTTGATCGCACGGTCACGCTGACCCTGGGATTTGTTTCCGTGGATCGAAGCGGCGTTAAATCCGTCAGCAACAAGTCCTTTCATCAGCTTCTCACAGCCGTGTTTGGTGCGCCCGAAGACCAGAACCAGCGCGTCAGGGTCTTGCGACAGGATTTCGCGCAGTTTTGCGCCTTTTGCGGGTTTGGGTAGGAAATGAACGCTCTGCGTGACTTTGTCCGCCGCTTTCCCGGGCGGAGAGACCTGAACCCGCTTGGGGTTCGTCAGGTAGGATTTCGACAATTCCTCCATCTGTTTCGGCATCGTGGCCGAGAACAACATGGTCTGACGTGGTGTGCCCAATTCCGGCGCAATCCGGCGCAATGCGTGGATGAAGCCCAGGTCAAGCATCTGGTCGGCCTCGTCCAACACCAGATGGCGGGTCGAGCTTAGATCGATGGCGCCGCGATCCATCAGGTCGATCAAACGGCCAGGCGTGGCGACCAGAATATCGGTGCCGCGGGACAAGGTGCTGATCTGACGCCCGATGCTTTGCCCGCCCACAACGGTGGCCACTTTGACCGGGCTGTTCTGGGTGAACACGCGCAGGCTATCGGCGATCTGGTTCACCAATTCGCGGGTCGGGGCCAAAATTAGCGCACGGGCTGTCTTTGGCTCTGGCTTACCGTGGAGCCCTAGAAGATGTTCCAGCAGTGGAAGGCCGAACGCCAGCGTTTTGCCGGTGCCGGTCTGGGCGAGGCCCAGAATGTCGTGACCGTCCAAGGCCAGGGGGATGGCTTGGTTCTGGATCGGAGTGGGTTCGGTGAACCCCGCGGTTTTCAAGGTCTTGGCGAGCGTCGGCTTCAAACCAAGCATATCAAAGTCAAACAAATCATGTCCTTTCAGGTCCACGCCGATCAAGCGCAGACCAAGGGGCCGCTTACAAAGCGGCTGAGCGAGGGCGCGACCAGACGGCGACTCCGTCGATCGTCAAGAACCCTGCGTGATGGGGATCCGGGGGGAATGTCATCAATGCTGAGGGCCCTGGAATGGGCGTCTGCTCACGCGGCAGTGCAGCATCGCTATGAAGCACTTGGAGCGCGCAAGGCCGCATGTCAAGGGAAAGCGCCATAGGCGACCGTGATGACCCCTTTCAAAACTTGTGTCCATGCGCCCCCTTTCCTTGGGCCGAGGCTTGGCTTATGTGCGCCAGCATCCAACCAAAGGATGAAGAGAATGGGCTATAAAGTCGTCGTCGCGGGCGCCACCGGCAATGTGGGCCGCGAAATGCTTAACATCCTGGCCGAGCGCCAGTTTCCCATCGATGAGATCGTGGCGCTGGCGTCGCGCCGGTCGCTGGGCACGGAATGCAGCTTTGGGGATCAAACCCTGACGACGAAGGATTTGGACACGTTCGACTTCACCGGCTGGGACATCGCGCTGTTTGCGATCGGGTCTGATGCGACCAAGCAATACGCGCCCAAAGCGGCCAAGGCGGGTTGCGTGGTGATCGATAACTCGTCGCTCTATCGCTACGACCCCGACATTCCGCTGGTTGTGCCGGAGGTGAACCCAGAGGCGGTCGACGATTACGCGAAGAAGAACATCATCGCGAACCCGAATTGTTCGACTGCGCAGATGGTCGTTGCATTGAAGCCGCTGCATGACCGGGCGCGGATCAAGCGGGTGGTCGTGTCGACTTATCAATCCGTCAGCGGGTCGGGCAAAGACGCGATGGATGAGCTTTGGAACCAGACCAAGGGTATGTATGTGCCGGGTCAGGAGGTTGAGCCGTCCGTCTATCCCAAGCAGATCGCGTTTAACGTGATCCCGCATATCGATGTGTTCATGGATAGCGGCGACACGAAAGAGGAATGGAAAATGGTCGCCGAGACGAAGAAGATCATCGACCCGGCCATCAAGGTCACGGCGACCTGTGTGCGGGTGCCTGTCTTTGTCGGACATTCCGAGTCCATCAACATCGAAACCGAGGATTTCCTGGACGAGGACGAGGCGCGCGATATCCTGCGGGAGGCACCGGGCATCATGGTCATCGATAAGCGCGAGGATGGCGGTTACGCGACGCCGGTGGAATGCGCGGGTGATTTTGCCACATTCGTCAGCCGTATCCGGCAGGATGTGACCATTGAGAACGGCCTGAACCTATGGTGCGTGTCAGACAATTTGCGCAAAGGTGCGGCGTTGAACGCCGTGCAGATCGCCGAGACGCTGGGCAATCGGGTCCTAAAAAAAGCATAGGCTTTCCAGGGCGGCGGGGCGCTCCCGCCCCCCTCGACCTACGGTCTGCGGGTGTTGGGCCGAGCGCGCCGGATGGCCTTCGGCCATGTCGGCGCGGCCCCGTTGCGCATAACGGACATTATTTCACATCGAACCCAAGGATTGGGGCAGGCCCTGCGTCAAAGGAATAATGCTGCGGTCACAAAGCGCCGGAAATCTGCCCTTGTTCGCGCTGGATCCGGTGCAGAGATTGCGGCCAACCCAGAATTCAAGGACCCTTTTCGATGATGAAACGCATTTTTTTGACGACAGCATTGAGTGCGACCTTTCCACTTATAGCCCAGGCTGACGACCTGTTGATCCGGGCCGAGCTGACCGAGGCCGTCGTGTTTGGGCAAGGCGCCGATGTCATCCGCTCCGGTGCTGTCACCATCCCTGCCGGGCAGCATCGCTTGCTGATTGCGATGCCCGATCTGGACGCAGCACAATTGCCCCAAATCACGGCATCCGACGGTGTTACGCTTGGTCTGCCGCAGCGTGTCTTCAACCATCCCGTGGCCGAAGGCGCCTTGGATGATGCAGAGCAAGCGACCGCGCGGGCCGCGTTGGAGGCCGCCGAAGATGACGCGCAAGCCGCGCAAGATGCGTTGACCGAGGCCAACACACGCATCCGATCGATTGAAACCCAGCAAGGTTATATTGCCGCAATCCTGCGCGGAGGCGATAGCGGTGTGGCGATGCCGGAAGATCCCGCTCTCGTCCCACAATTCCTTGCCACGCTTGGCGCCGAAAGTGCGCGCCTGGCCGATGAATTGCTAGAGGCCGAGGTCGCGCGCCGCGATCTATCAGAGGCTGTGACCGATGCGCAGCGGGCAGTTGCAGACACCACACGTGCCCTGCAGGATCTGTCACCCATCGGATTGCAGGTCGGGGTTTTTGCCATTGACGTGACTGCCGTAGCAGAGACGGAGGCGCAGATCGAGCTGTCTTACTTCACCCACAACGCGGCTTGGCAGCCAAGCTATGAGCTGGCGTTGAACACCCAGACGGATATCCTGGAAATCGACCGCTATGTCACGTTGCAAACCTTTGGCGCGGCGCGGTGGAAAGACGTCGCGGTGACTTTTTCGACCTCGGATCCTTTCCGAGACCGCGCGCCTACCGAGCTGTCCTCGATCCCTGCGCGGATTGAACCGCCACGGCCGCAGGCACAGGATGGCTACGCATCTTTGGGCGGTTTGCGACAAGCCGATGCCCTTGTACCTCCGTCACAACCCCTGGGCGCTCCGATGGCGGAGCCTACTGCAATCGAAGAAAGCGCTGTCGTGGCCAGTTTTGACGGCCTGTCCGTGACCTACGACTATCCGCGCCCCGTGACCATCGGCGCCGATGGTCAAGCCTTGCTGAACTTCGATACGTTGGAATTGTCGGTCGAGACGGAGAACCGAGCTGTTCCGCGCTGGGATGACACAGCGTTCTTGGTTGCAATGGGCGACAATACGACCGGCGAGCCGATCCTGCCTGGGCAGGCGCGCTTTTATCGCGACGGCGCCTTGCTCGGCGAAGGTTTCGTCCCCCTGATCGCGGCGGGCGCCGAGACCGAAATGGCGTTTGGTGCGTTGGATCATCTGCAATTGACCTGGATCGACCGGTCTCTGGCCGAAGGGGATCGTGGCATCTTTACGACCTCAACCACGCAAAACCGGCAGATCAGTTTTGGTGTGGAAAACACCGGAACCGAGCCAGAAACCGTGCGGGTGCTTTATGCGACACCCTTCGCCGAGCAAGAGGATCTGGATTTGGATCTGAGCCTCAGCCCGCGTCCGACAGAAGAGAACGTGGATGATGCGCGCGGTGTCCATGCCTGGGATTTGGACGTCTCGCCCAGGGAAGACGTGATGATTGATATGGATGTGTCGTTTGAATTCCCCGAAGGTCAGATCCTGACGTGGCGGCCATAGGCGCCAAAGCTGGGCCTATTCCTCCACGCTGTTTTGCAATCTCGTCAGGCCCCGTTCATAATCGGGGCCGACCATGCCATCCATGAACAGTCCGAACCAGCGGCCCACGGGGCCTTGACCCATATTGGCGTTGAGGCCCCATGTCACGCGGGTGACGGTTTCGCTTTCCGGTTCAAGCCGCCACCACGCATCCGCCGTGCCCATATCGCCAAAATCCAAAGCGGTAAGAACAAGTTCATTTTCAATGACTTCAACAATTTCTTGCCGTCCATTGCCAACATTTGGATGCTCGGATGTCCATTCCATCGCATTGCCAATTCCAGTGACCGGTCCGGAATAGGTGACCTGCATGTCCGGGTCGAAATCGGCCCACGGGGACCACTCCGCGAAGGCCTGAAGCGATGCGACATGCGGGAAGATGTCCGCCGGTTCTGCTTCGATTAGAATTTGACGCTCTACCACCTGATATTGCGGTAGAAAAAAGCCCGTCACCACCAGGCCGATAGCAAGGCCGACCAATGTGATCAGGAGATTGCTAAATAAGCGCATGGGATCCTCCGGCATATCTTCTTTGCCGGTTATCCTACCATAGGGACGCGCGCCGCACCTAGGCCACGCTAGAAGCGTTCTGCGCGCAAAACCTCACAATCACTAACCGTGATGACCCCGATATGGCTTTCAACAACGGCGAACGCTTTGTTCAACAGATCATCCAGCTTATCGGGTGAGATGATGCAGATAACCTGAACCATACCCTGCCCGCGCCCTACTTGGCCTTCGCGAGTCCAACGGCCAGAGCGTCCTCCGCCCGCGAGCACAGGCAGGATCGAATAACCGGTCACGCCGGCGTCTTCCATTGCGTCGGTCAGGCGCGATTGCATGACGGCTTCGATGATCACGGCCACGCGTTTGGCTTGGTGGGTCTGCATGCTCTATCCTCCGGTCAAGGCCGTGGCGACCGCCAGATAAAGCGGGATGCCAAGCGTTAGATTGAATGGGAACGTCACGCCAAGCGACAGCGTCAGGTAGATTGACGGGTTCGCTTCGGGCAGGGCGACGCGCATGGCCGCTGGCACAGCGATGTAGGAGGCCGAGGCGCTGAGCGTCATAAACAGCATCACGCCACCGGTACTAAGCCCCAACAACAAACCTGCAACCAAGCCAAGAGAGCTTCCTATCACGGGCATCAACACGCCAAACAGGAACAGTCCCGGTTTCAGTACACCACGCGCCTCGCGCAACCCGCGGCCTGCGACCAATCCCATATCCAGCAAGAACAGGCACAACACACCCTGGAATGGCGTGACGATGAACGGGGCGATCAGATCCAATCCCTCGGCGCCCGTGATGCAACCGATCAGGAACGAGCCGACCAGCAGCACGATCGATCCATTCAACAGGATCTCGCGGATCAGTGTGCCGTCCATCTGTGCGGCGCCTTTGTCAAAGCGGGCGATCAGCCACAGCGCTGATAGGATCGCCGGGGCTTCCATCACAGCAGCCACAGCCACCATATAGCCCTCGGTCGTGAGCCCGCTGGCCGTCGCGACAGAGGTCGCAGCCACGAATGTCACAATCGAAATTGATCCATAATGCCCTGCAACCGCGGCCGCATCGGTCACCGATAGCCCCGTCATCACACGCAACAGCGCAAAGGCCAGGATCGGGATGGCGAAGGAGAGGATCAGCCCTGCAAAAAGCGATAGGACCAGCGTCGCATCAATTCCGTGATCCGCAACGCTCGCCCCGCCCTTGAAGCCGATGGCAAACAGCAGATAGATCGACATGCCCTTTGCGACAGCCTCCGGGATCGACAGATCCGAGCGCGCAAAGGCGGCGGCAACGCCAAGGGCAAAGAACAGGATGATGGGTGACAAAAGATTGTCTGCGGCCAGCGCCAGCATACCCTCCATGGGGTGGTCCTCCGATCTTAGGCCGGTCTGCGCCGTTTAGGACCCGTATGGGCCGCATGCAAGTCAGGTGCGTTGAAAATGGCGCAACTGACCATCAAAGGTTTCCAGATCCATATCGGCGATATCGGCCCATAGACCATGCAGGCTCAGTGTTCCGGCATCGACAGCGGCTTTCACAAACGGATAGCTCAGCAAGTTTTCAAGGCTCACATGGATGCCTTCTTTTTCCAGCGCCGTCTGCCGTGCCTCAGGGTCTGTGATATCTTCAACCCGCGCAAAGCCGGGGCGCAGCACGTCCAACCAGCGACCAATGAAGCTTTCTTTCTTGTCGAAGTCCGGCGCGTGGCCTGTACACATCGAAATGCATCCTGCGACCCCGCCACAATGGGAATGTCCCATGATCAGGATATGCTCGACCTTCAGATGCTTGACGGCAAATTCAACGGCGGCCGCGGTGCCGTGATGTTCCCCGTCCGGCGTATAGGGCGGCACCAGATTGGCGATATTGCGGTGTACGAACAATTCGCCTGTCCGTTGCCCGAAGACCGAGTTGATGGCCACCCGGCTGTCGCAGCAGGCGATTACCATGGCACGTGGATTTTGCCCCTCATCGGCGAGCTTTCGAAACCAATCACGGTTTTCGGGAAAGGCGGTATCTTTCCAATCGCGATAGCGGTCGAGCAGATAATCCGGCAATGATCTGACGCGGTGCATTTGTCGTGTTCCTCCATCTGTCCGGGCGCCGACAATCCCCCAGATTCCAGTCAAATTTGCCGTGCTTGGGTCCGTGTAATCAATGGTTTGTTCATGGCGCAGTGTAAATGTCGCCGCACCCAGAGATGGGCGCCCTGTGGTGGGGGCGAAAATTGGAGTGAGACAATGCTTAGGACGGCCGGGGGTGACGTGCGCGCCCCGATTATGGAATTGGACATACAGGAACCGGCGCGGTTTAACCCCGACCGGCTCGAAGAGCTGTGCCATCGGATCGGCGAAGTGCGTGCCGAAGCCGAAGTGGCGTTGGCTCTGCATCGAATATCGGAACTTCTGCCGACCCTGCGCACAGCCATGCGGGATGATGAAGAGGCGTTCTTGACCGCCCTCGACACCATCGTCGCCGATGCCGAATTGATTGGCATGGCCACACTGGGTCGGGTTGCGCGCAGCGTCTTGGATAGCTTTGCGACCAACAATTTGGTGGCATTGGCGGCGACACTGGCGCGGTTGGAACGGGTCGGCGATCGGTCAATTCATGCCGTTTGGGATTTGGAAGATCTGTCGAGCTGATCCCACCTTGCGGCCCCCGTTCGACGCGCTAGGCTACGGCGCGATGAAAAGGGGGCTGAAATGCCGATGCAATTTGCCGATGCCGGGCCCGAAGCCCTTCCAATCTACCTGGTCGATAGTGATGCGCCCGAGGTCATCTTGGGCGAGATGGCGCAAGACCTTGCGGATTGGGCGGCGTTCAACGGCTTTCGTGGGCAGTTGGGGCGATCTCTGGTTCTCCCTAGCCGAGCGGGTGCGCTGATCGGTATCGGCACGGCCAATGGCCGAGCGCGGACTCGATTTGCCGTGGGCGCTGCCATTGCAAAACTGCCCGATGCGCTGTTTCAGATCGTCAATCCGCCGCCACCCGGCGCGGATCTTGATGAGATTGCGATGGGCTATCTGCTCTCGCAATATCGCTTCGACCGATACCGGGACCAACCCAAACCCAAAGCCCGTCTCGTTGCGCCCGAGGGTATCGACACCCCGCGTCTGTCCCAGATTGCAACATCCGAGGCGCTGACGCGGGATCTGATCAATACGCCCGCGGAAGATATGGGGCCCGACGCGCTTGAAGCCGCGATTGCCGATCTTGCGGCGCAATTCGGCGCGCAGGTTGCGTCGATCATCGGCGATGACTTGCTGGCGCAGAATTTCCCGCTGATCCATACGGTTGGCCGTGCAGCCGCGCGCACGCCGCGCCTTGTCGAAATGACGTGGGGCGAGACCGGCCCAAAGGTGACGTTGGTCGGTAAGGGCGTGTGTTTCGATACCGGTGGATTGAACCTCAAACCCGGCGCGTCGATGGGATTGATGAAGAAGGATATGGGTGGTGCCGCCAACGTTGTGGGGCTGGCGCGTATGATCATGGCAAGCGGTCTGTCGTGCCGTCTGCGCGTGCTGATCCCGGCGGTCGAGAACAATGTTGCGGGCAATTCCTTCCGGCCCGGCGACATTTTCACGGCCCGAAATGGTCTGACAGTCGAGATCAACAATACCGATGCCGAAGGGCGGCTGGTTCTGGCTGATGCTCTGGCGCTGGCCAGTGAGACGCCACCGGATCTGCTGATCTGCATGGCGACGCTGACCGGTGCTGCGCGTGTCGCTGTCGGCCCCGATATTGCGCCGTTCTACACCGATGATGATAGCTTTGCCGATACGGTGATGCAGGCCGCCGCGCAAACCGCCGATCCGGTCTGGCGTCTGCCGTTTCACGAGCCCTACGAGGCGATGATCGAGCCGGGCATCGCTGACCTGGACAATGCACCCTCTGGCGGCATGGCGGGCTCAATCACTGCCGCATTGTTCTTGCGCCGCTTTGCCAACGTGCCACGGTTTGCTCACTTCGATGTTTATGGGTGGCAGCGCAGCGCTGCGCCCGGACGGCCAAAAGGCGGCGTTGGCCAAGGGATCCGTGCGCTGTTCCATGCCCTGCCCGAGATCTTGCACCCATGATTGCCGATCCGCGCACGACCCCGTCAAACGGACGAATTGCCCATGCGTCCTTGAAGGGCGCGGTTGAGGCCGACCGTTATACCGAGGGCCAATGGATGATGGTCGCCCAGCCGATCACCCATATGACGGATGCTCCCAACGGCGCGCGCATCAGTCAATTGATGTTTGGCGAACGGTTTCTGGTTCTGGATTCCATCAACGGGTTTGCCTTTGGGCAGGCGGAACGTGACGGCTATGTCGGCTATCTGCCCAGCAGCATTCTGTCCCAGGCCGAGGCGCCGACCCATTGGGTCATGGCGCCTGCCACGCATCTCTATCCCCGGGCCGAGTTCAAATCCGCCCCCGATGTGTCGCTGTTCTTCGCCAGCCAGGTCCGTGTGACGGATCAAGAGGGTGAGTTTCGCAGGATCCATACGGGCCACTTCATTCCTGCGCAGCATCTGATGCCGATTTCTGCCCGGTTCAGCGACCCGGTTGGCATCGCCGATCTGTTCCTGGGCACGCCTTACCTGTGGGGCGGGTGCAGCCGTTGGGGGATCGATTGCTCCGGCCTTGTGCAATCCTGCCTGATTGCCTGCGGGCAGCCTTGCCCCCGCGACAGCGACCAACAGGAAGAGATTATGGGCGAGATGATCCCCGATGATGCCCCGCTGAAACGCGGGGATTTGATTTTTTGGGACGGTCACGTGGGCATGATGTCCAGCGATACGATGCTTCTGCACGCCAATGCCCACCACATGGCCGTGGCCTATGAGCCTCTGGAAGACGCCGTCGCGCGGATTGGGGCCAAGGAATTTGGTCAAGTCACGTCGCGCAAACGCGTTGCGCTCAGCTAGTCGACGGCGCGGATCAGCTTGCGTTCCAGCACACGTAGGACAGTCTTTAGATCATGCCCGCGTTTCAAGATGCGCCCGTCCATCCCAACCACTGAGTATTGACCCTGTTTGTCGCGCAGCTTGGGGCGTTTTTCGATGCGATAGATCGGATTCTCCGCGGTGCGCCGAAAGATCGAGAAAACGGCAACATCGCTCAGATGTGAGATGCCGTAGTCCCGCCACTCTCCCGTCGCGACCATCCGCCCGTATAGACCTAAGATCGGACCAAGCTCGGTCCGATGAAAAGCGACCTGTTTCTGGGTGGAGGACGGCCCGGTGGGCTGAAAATGCATGACCATGGGATGATGGTGGGGGTGGCGGGCCGAGTGGTCAAGCGAAACACTCACGCAGGTTGCGCGTTTCCGGCGTTTTCGAGCTGTTTTCTGAGGGTGGTGATCTGCCGCTGAAGGGCGGTCAGATCGGTCTCGGACAGGCCGGTCGCCTCAAGAATACAGCCCTGCGTGGTCATCGCCTGCGCGCGGAGGTCTTTACCTTTCTCCGTCAGCGTCACGAGAAGTCCTCTTTCGTCTTCCGCGTTTCGTTTGCGCTTAAGTAACCCGTTGGCTTCCATGCGTTTTAGCAATGGTGTCAGCGTATTGGTTTCTAACCCGAGATCGGTGCGAAGAGCGCGCAGCGTCACAGCTGCGCCATCGCCGAGTGCAAGAAGAACGATGTATTGCGGGTAAGTCAGCCCCAGCGGCTCCAGCAGCGGGCGATACAAGCGGCCCATCGCATGCTGGGCGGAATATAGCGCAAAACAGATCATGTCCTGCGGTGTTTGAATGGGTTCCGTCATCGCGCAAACATAGTCGCACGCGATATAATCGCAAGCGGTTGACATTGGCAGTTATCAGATAGATATATCGTGCACGATATAATCGCCTTCGATAAAAAGGATATCTTATGTCAATCAAGCCAGTCTACGTCGCCCACGCTACAGCCACCGGGGGCCGCGACGGCCGCGCCCGCACCGAGGATGGCAGCATCGATCTGAAACTCGCACCGCCGGTTGAATTGGGCGGCGACGGAAAGGGTAACAACCCCGAACAGCTTTTCGCCGCGGGATATGCCGCGTGTTACATCGGAGCGATGAAGTTTGCCCAATCTCAGGATGCATCCTTGCCCGCTGTGCCAGAAGAGACCAGCGTGACAGCCCAAGTTGGGATCGGCCCGCGCGAGGACCAGGGGTTTGGGTTGCAGGTGATTTTGAACGTGTCTCTGCCTGGCGTCTCGGCAGATGATGCAGCGCGCTTGACGCAGGTAGGCCACGGGATTTGCCCTTACTCGCACGCGACACAGGGCAATATCGACGTTGTCACGAACGTGGTGTGACACCTGATGACTTGATCCGCGCGCAGTGAAAATGTCGCTGCGCGCGGTACATTGTGTTTCAGCTTACGCCCGCACCAGATCCTCATAGCTCTGCGCGATGTCCCGTGTCATTGCGCCGACCTCGAAATTGTAGTCGCCGATCTGGCCCACTGGGGTGACTTCGGCGGCGGTCCCGGTCAGCCAGCATTGCTCGAAGCTTTCCAGTTCCTCGGGCATTATATGGCGCTCGTGGACCTTGATTTGCTTGTCCCGCAGCATTCCGATGACGGTCTGCCGGGTGATCCCGTTCAGGAAGCAATCGGGGTCTGGCGTGTGCACTTCGCCATCTTTCACGAAGAAGATGTTCGCGCCTGTCGCCTCGGCCACATAATTGCGGTAGTCCATGAACAGCGCGTCCGAACAACCCTTGGCCTCCGCTGCATGTTTGGACGTCGTGCAGATCATGTAGAGACCCGCCGCTTTGGCGTGGACCGGGATCGTCTCGGGCGAAGGGCGCTTCCATTTGCTGATATCCAGCTTGGCGCCCTTCATCTTCGCGTCGCCGTAATAGCTGCCCCATTCCCAGGCTGCGATCGCAAGCCGGACGGGGTTCTTCGCAGAACTGACGCCCATATCTTCCCCTGCGCCGCGCCAGGCAACCGCGCGTACATACGCATCGGTTAGGCCGTTGGCCTTCATCACCTCGTATTTCGCGGCCTCGATTTCATCGACGGTATAGGGGATCTCGAAATCGATGCAGCTGGCTGAGTAGTGCAGCCGTTCGGAATGCTTCCGGCTTTCGAAAATCTTACCGTTATAGGCACGTTCGCCCTCAAAAACACTTGAAGCGTAGTGCATCGCATGGGTTAGCAGATGGACATTCGCCGAGCGCCAATCGACCAATGTGCCGTCCATCCAAATCTTTCCATCGCGGTCGTCATAGGCTCCGGCCATTGTCCCATCCTCTCTCCTAAGGTCCGCTACCACTCGGCTCTTGCTTTTCGAAAGTTGCGTAAGTTACGTCCGTACCGGACATATAATTGCGCAAAACGTCAGATTGGCTAGCAATTGATTCTTGGAAAGTCAACAAGGCTGACATAAACTACTCGATATCCGGTGGAGCGGAGAGACGGAAGGACATCAAGATGGCTGAGCGCAGTGCAAGCGCCACCAAGGGTCGTGGCGAGACCCTGCTGTTTCTCACAGACGAGCAATTGCGCCGGGGCATCGAAGCGATGTTCTTCGCCTATCGCGGCTTTACCGCGGATCCGGATCGGATCCTCCATGAGAAAGGGTACGGCCGCGCGCATCACCGCGCGGTTCATTTCATCAACCGCACGCCCGGCACCACGGTCAATAACCTGCTGTCGATCCTGGGTGTCACGAAGCAGAGCTTGAACCGCGTGCTGCGGACGCTGGTCGATGATGGCCTTGTGGAGGCCCGGGTCGGTACACGCGACAAACGCGAACGGCATCTGTTCCTGACCGAGGCCGGACAACAATTGGAACATTCCTTGTCCGAGGCGCAGCGCAACCGGATGCGCGTGGCGTTTCGCAATGCAGGGCCAGAGGCTGTGGCGGGCTTTCGCGCGGTTTTGGAAGAAATGATGGATGCCGATATGCGGCGACACTACGCAAATGGTGGGGAGACGGCGCCATGATCGATATTGGCGCACACTTGCTGATCGTTGACGATGATGAACGTATTCGCATCCTGCTGCAGAAATTCCTGATGCGGAACGGCTTCATGGCAACCGGTGCGCGCGACGCGATTCAGGCCCGGAAGCTGCTTGGTGGACTCAGCTTCGATATGATCGTGCTGGATGTGATGATGCCGGGCGAGGATGGGCTGACCCTTTGCCGCGCAATCCGCGAAGACAGCACCACGCCGATTTTGCTTTTGACAGCCAAGGGCGAGGCCGAGGATCGGATCCAGGGGCTCGAAGCGGGCGCCGACGATTACCTGCCGAAACCGTTTGAGCCGAAAGAGCTGTTGCTGCGCATCAATGCGATCCTGCGTCGGATGCCAACGCCCGATGAAGAGGCGGAGGTGCCACAGGTGCTTCATCTGGGCCCCATTCATTACGATATCGAGCGGGGTGAGATGTGGCAGGGTTCTGATGCCGTGCGCTTGACCGCGACCGAGGCCGCGTTGATGCGGATCTTTGCCCATCAGCCGGGCGAAGCGCTGAGCCGGACGGATCTGGTCAGCCTTCTGAACCGCGACAAGGTCGGTGGAGAGCCTGTTCAAGAACGGGCCGTTGATGTGCAGATCACGCGTTTGCGCCGTAAGATCGAGATGAACCCAAAGCAACCGCGATATCTGCAAACCGTGCGCGGGGCGGGATATATGCTGGCGCCGGACTGAAGGGCGGGCGGACCCGGATCACGACCAACGCCACCCGCATATGGTTGCGATCTGCCTAGCGATGTGGCCCTGGCACTGATATCGGCACGGTACGCCGATAATACGAGGAAATGGTCGAATTGATCCCATGTTGATTGTGAACAACCCGACAGGCCTGTCCCATGAAATGCCCGAAGGCCATCCGGAACGGATCGCCCGGTTAGAGACTGTTTTCGCAGTTCTGTCCGACATCAAGGCTGATCGTATCGAGGCGCCTTTGGGCACCGAGGCGGACATCGCGCTTTGCCACCCACAGGAATACATAGATGCGATGCGCGATGCGATGCCGACCGCAGGCATGGTGCAGATCGATGCCGATACCAGCGCTTCGCCGGGCACCTGGGAGGCCGCTTTACGCGGGGTCGGCGGATGTGTCCACGCGGTGGATGCGGTGCTGAATGGCCAGGTGAAGCGCGCGTTTGTGGCGACCCGCCCGCCAGGCCACCACGCCGAAAAAAGCCGTGCGATGGGCTTTTGCCTGTTCGGGAATATCGCCATCGCGGCCCGTCACGCATTAGAACGGCATGGGCTGAGCCGCGTCGCTGTCGTTGATTTCGACGTGCATCACGGCAACGGAACACAGGATCTGCTCTGGGACGAGCCGCGCGCGCTTTTTGTCTCATCCCATCAGATGCCGCTTTATCCCGGATCGGGGGCGCCGGGGGAACGCGGCGGCAGTGACAATATCCTGAACATTCCGTTGCCCCCCGGCTCAGATGGGCAGGCGATGCGATCCCGCTATGAAAGCGTCGTTTTCCCGCGCCTCCGCGAATTCGCACCCGAACTGATCCTGATCTCCGCCGGGTTCGATGCTCATGCACGTGACCCTCTCGCCAATCTTCTTTGGGAGGCCGAGGATTTTGCATGGGTGACCCGAGAATTGGTCAAGATCGCCGAGGAATTGTGCGACGGTCGCGTGGTCTCGACACTGGAAGGCGGCTATGATCTGCAAGGGTTGGGCGACGGTGTTGCCGCCCATGTGGCGGAATTGGCCGACGGGCAGGAGGGGATATGAGCGACAAACCCATTGAAGAGATGAGCTTCGAAGACGCGATCCGAGAGTTGGAGCAGGTGGTCGGCCAATTGGACCGCGGCGATGTGGCTTTGGAAGATTCCATCAAGCTATATGAACGCGGCGCCGCGCTAAAGGCGCGCTGCGAAGCCAAGCTGAAAGAGGCCGAAGAAAAGGTCGCTCAGATCACTTTGGACGCGAACGGCCAGCCAACCGGCGCCACGCCGACCGAGGGTCTGTAGACCTTGTTCAAGACGGCTCTAACCGGCGCACAGAGCCGGATTTCGATCTTTCTAGACATGGAAATGACCCGGTTGGGTGACGATACGATTGCCCAGGGCATGCGCTACGCCATCGATGGCGGCAAGCGGCTACGCGGGTTTTTGGCCCTGGAATGCGCCGCCCTGTTCGATGTGCCAACGGACCAGGCAGTTTACGCGGCAGGTGCGGTGGAGTGTCTCCATGCCTACAGCCTCGTCCATGATGACTTGCCCTGCATGGACGACGACGATCTGCGGCGCGGGCAGCCCACCGTTCATATGAAATGGGACGAGGCCAGCGCTGTGTTGGTGGGCGATGCTTTGCAAAGCTTCGCATTTGAACTGCTCAGCCGACCCGCCGCGGGCACCGCCGACCAACGCATCGCCCTGGTGGCAAGTTTGGCGCGAGCCTCCGGTGCGCAGGGGATGGTTCTGGGCCAAGCCCAAGATATTGCCGCTGAAACCGCAACGAAGCCCCTGAACCTGGTGCAGATCACCGAGCTTCAGGCAAACAAAACCGGGCGCCTGATCGAATGGCCTGCCCGTGCCGGTGCAATCTTGGGCGAGGCTGACCCGCTGCCGCTGCGGGCCTATGCGCAGGCCATCGGACTCGCCTTTCAGATTGCCGACGACGTGCTGGATGTCGAAGGTGATGCCGTGACCGCCGGAAAGGCGTTGCGTAAGGATGCCGAGGCGGGCAAAGCCACTTTCGTATCGCTGCTGGGTCTGGCCAAGGCGAAGGCCCGCGCCAAGGATTTGGTCAACGAGGCCTGCGAGGCCCTTGCCCCCTACGGCGAAAAGGCGCAGACCCTTCGCGATCTGGCGCATTACATAATTATGCGTGACAAGTAGAGACGAAAGGCGAGCCAGATGAGCGAGCGCCCAAACACTCCCCTGCTGGACCGTATCCATTCGCCGAATGATCTTAACGGATTAGGCGATTCCGATCTCAGTACTCTGGCCGACGAATTGCGCGCTGAGATGATTTGGACCGTCAGCCAAACGGGCGGACATTTCGGAGCAGGTCTTGGTGTGGTGGAGTTGACGGTGGCCCTCCATGCGGTCTTCGATACCCCGCGAGACAAGTTGATTTGGGATGTGTCGCATCAATGCTATCCCCATAAAATCCTGACTGGACGGCGGGAGCGTATGCTGACGATCCGCCAGAAGGAGGGTCTGAGCGGGTTCACCAAGCGCAGCGAGTCGCCGTTTGACCCCTTTGGCGCCGCGCATTCTTCGACAAGTATTTCAGCCGCTTTGGGGTTTGCCGTTGCACGCGATCTGGGCGGGGATTGTGACACCGGCCATGGCGACGCGATTGCGGTAATCGGTGACGGGGCCATGTCGGGCGGCATGGCGTTTGAAGCAATGAACAATGCGGGCCATCTGGGCAAGCGATTGATTGTGATCCTGAACGACAATGAGATGTCAATTGCCCCGCCCACGGGTGCGATGTCGTCCTACCTGTCGCGGCTTTATGCCGGCGCGCCGTTCCAGGAGTTCAAGGCGGCAGCGAAGGGGGCCGTGTCGCTTTTGCCGCCACCTTTTCAGGAAGGTGCGCGGCGCGCGAAAGAGATCCTGAAATCCGCGACGGTCGGCGGCACGATGTTTGAAGAGCTTGGGTTTTCTTATGTCGGGCCGATTGATGGGCACGATATGGACAGCCTCCTATCGGTCCTGCGCACCGTTAAAACGCGCGCCGATGGGCCGATCCTGATCCACGCGATCACGCAGAAGGGCAAAGGCTACGCTGAACACAAACCTGATCGCGGCCACGCCACGGCGAAGTTCGACATCGCGACAGGGAAACAAAAAAAGGCGCCGTCCAATGCGCCAAGCTATACCAAGGTGTTTGCTCAAAGCCTGATCGCCGAGGCTACGGATGATCCAAAGGTTGTCGCTGTGACCGCCGCGATGCCTGACGGGACGGGGCTGGACCTGTTTGCCGAGCGGTTCCCGAGCCGCTGTTTCGATGTGGGCATCGCCGAACAGCACGCGGTGACGTTTTGCGCTGGGATGGCCGCCGGAGGGTTGAAACCCTTCGCCGCGATCTATTCGACCTTCCTGCAGCGTGGCTATGATCAGGTGGTACATGATGTAGCGATCCAACGGCTTCCGGTGCGGTTCGCAATTGATCGTGCGGGGCTTGTCGGCGCCGATGGTTGCACCCATGCGGGCAGCTATGACATCGGATATCTGACGAATCTGCCCGGTTTCGTGGTGATGGCCGCTGCCGATGAGGCGGAACTGCGCCATATGGTTCGCACCGCTCTAGAGATTGAAGATCGCCCCAGCGCATTTCGGTTCCCGCGTGGCGAAGGTGTTGGCGTCGATATGCCCGACCGCGGTACGGCGCTTGAAATCGGCAGGGGTCGGATGATTGCTGAGGGGTCGCGCGTCGCCCTGCTTAGCTTCGGGGCGCGGTTGAAAGAGGTGCAGGATGCGGCCGAGGCGCTGTCTCAGCGCGGGATCAGCCCAACGATCGCCGATGCACGCTTTGCCAAACCTCTGGATGAAGAGCTAATCCTGCAGTTGGCCCGGCACCACGAAGCGCTCATCACGGTCGAAGAGGGGGCTGTGGGCGGCTTCGGCTCTCATGTCGCGCAGTTATTGGCGGAGAACGGCATTTTCGATACCGGGCTGAGATACCGTTCAATGGTCTTACCCGATATCTTCATCGATCAGGCCTCGCCCCGCGACATGTATGCTGTGGCGGGGATGAATGCCGAAGACATCGAGGCGAAAGTGCTGGAAACCCTGGGTGTCGAGATGCTGAGCCAGCGGGCTTGAGGCATCGCTAGGATCGCTACGAACTTAGCGTTTCTCCAACCGCTCTTCGATAGCCTTCAAACGATCCAAAACCTCGTCGCGATACTTATCGGTCGCAGCGTTTGACTCTTCGGCGTGGGCGTCCTGCATCGAATTGACCACAAGACCGACGATCAGGTTCACCACCGCAAAGGTCGTCACCATGATGAACGGCACGAAGAACATCCAGGCGTAGGGATAGACCTCAAGCACAGGCCGGACGATGCCCATGGACCACGATTCCAATGTCATGATCTGGAACAAGGAATAGAGTGACCGGCCGATAGATCCGAACCATTCCGCGAAATCCGCCGCCTGATCCGGGGTGCAAGCCGGGCAATCGCCACCGAACAATTTCGTCGCCATCACTGCGCCGATATAGAAGATGATCGACATAAGCAGAAACACCGACCCCATGCCTGGAAGCGCCGAGAGCAGCCCCTCGACCACCCGGCGAAGCGATGGAACGGAAGACACCACGCGCAATACGCGCAGGATCCGCAATGCCCGAAGAACGCTCAGCCCTTGTCCGGCAGGGACCAAAGCAATGCCGACGATGATGAAGTCGAAGATGTTCCATCCCGACCGGAAAAAGCGTGGGCCAAGCGCAAACAGCTTAAGCGCCAGTTCGACGATGAACACACCTAGGCAGATGGTATCGAGCATCAGGATCGTGGGGCCGAACTGCGCCATGATGGGTTGTGACGTCTCAAGACCCAGAATGACTGCGTTGAAGATAATCACCGCGATAATCGCGTTGCGCACGCGCGGTTGATCAAGCCAAACGGCCAGTTTTTGGCGGAAATCAGGGGCGGTATCGGTGCTCATCAGGATCCCTCGGGGCGATTACGCTCCGATATGGCGGAGCGTCAGTTGCGCGGCAAGTTCCACATGGGGGCTCCATCGGAATTGATCCACCGGCTGCACCCAATCCAGCACATATCCGCCCTTGATCAGAATGGCGGTATCGCGTGCGAAGGTGACCGGGTTGCACGACACCATGGCGATGCGCGGCACGGGGGCCTTGGCAATCTCGTGCATCTGCGCTTCAGCGCCTGCGCGGGGCGGGTCGATGGTGAGACCATCGAATTTTCCAAGCTCATCTGGCAGGAGCGGGCGGCGGAACAGGTCGCGGGTTTCCGTGGTCACTAGTTTCAGCCCGGGCGTGTGGTTTACCGCCTCTTGCAGCGAGGCGATCAGGTCAGTCGCGCCTTCGACAGCATGGACCGGGACGTTTTGCGCCAAAGGCAATGCAAAGGTGCCCAAGCCGCAGAACAAATCGGCGATGCGCGTGCTGTCGGCCATCGCCTCCTGCACGGCGGTTTGCAACGCAGCTTCACCATCGGCGGTCGCTTGCAGGAACGCGCCAGGGGGCGGGCTGACTTTAGCGGGGCCAATGCTCAGATACGGTGTGCCATCTGCAAAGACGGGCTCATCCGCCCAGGACAGTCGCGCGAAAGTGCCGGCAAATTGCGGCAGGGCAGCGCGCAACGGTCCATCTAGCGGTTTGCCGCCATCAACGCGCAGATCGATCCCAGTTTCGGTCAAAGTCATCGCAAAGCTCAGCGTCGCTGACCGAGATGCGCCGAGACGGGTGATCTGTTCCAGCGCTGACAAGGTCCGCAGCAATAGATCTTCCAACAAAAAACAGTCTCTAATCGGCACAATTGTGTCAGATTTATGGGCATGGAAGCCAACTAGCGCGCCTTTCTTCGTGCGCGTTCCCGACAGCGTCGCGCGGCGACGTGTGCGGGCGGAAGAGGTTTGGATCGGGCGGATCTCGCTCTCGATCCCATGGGCGGTCAACGCCTTGGCGACACTCTCGGTTTTCCAGTCGGCGACAAATGGATCGGAGGCGTGCATCAAAGAACACCCGCCGCAGGCTCTGTAATGCGGGCATGGCGGTGTCACTCTGTCTGATGATGGCGTGACGATGCGTGGGTCGGCGATGCGATCACCGATGCGATCGCCCCTAATCAATTCACCCGGCAATGTCAGCGACGCATAAATCGGACCTTCGGCAATGCCGTCACCGTGATGCCCCAGTCTTTGGATCGTGCACTCAACCATGGGGAACTGCCGGAGAAAATGCGTAGCCTTCCGGTGACAAGATCGTCGCCTCCCGCAAGCCATGGGGTTTGTCCGCGGGCCGCTCGATGACCATATGCCCAAAGGTTTCAGCCTTGGCCACGGCGGCATCTGGATCAATCCCACACAAGTAGAATTGCGCGCCGCCGCCGCGCGGTGGGTTTTCCGGGATCAACTGTAACAATGGGTTTGTGTGATAGGTTCCATCCGCATGAAGCTGAAACAGGGCTTTCCCGCGCTGAATGATTGCAAAATCTTCGGACAGGCGATGGGCAGCAAGACCGAACGTATTCGTCAGAAACGCGGCCAGGGTGCGGACATCGCGGGTCAGTATATTGATGCCGATCCCGGTCAAGTGGCGTCCGAAATCATCGGCAGAAACGGTTTCAAAATCCATAGGGCGAGGATTGGCGAGTTTGGCGGGCAGGGGCAAGGGCCTCGGTCACGCGCGCGATCGAACTTGGTCACCTCAGTGTCGCGAGGTATTCGCGTACCTGATTGGGAGTTTGCAAATGGTGGACCGCCACATCGGATCCGGCTTTTGTCATCCACCGCAGATTGATCTCGCGGTTCTTATGCCGCGTGTCCCAGATCCATTTCCAAAACTCTGCATCGAATTGCTCAGGGCACCCTTCGGGCAGGTCTGGGCGCGACCTGCCTTTGTGGGTTAGCGTGCGTTTGGCGACGCGCCAGATGCGAAGCCAGAATGGGAAGTCGAGGTTGATAAGCGTATCGCAGCGCGACAGCCGATGTTCCTTGGTTGCGCCGAGCCCACCCTCAAAAATCCACTCGTCGCGATTTTGCACCTCCATCGCCAGATTAATCTTCTCGGGTTTTGGGCGCTCCACCCAACCGGGCATCCAGTGGATTTGATCCATGTGATAGACGGGTAGCCCTGTTTTCTCGCCCAAACGGCGCGCAAGGGTCGATTTGCCGCTGCCCGGCTGTCCAATGATCATCACGCGTTTCATTCTGCGGCTTCAACGTCGTCAACGCCGATAAAACCGCCAGATTGGCGCGTCCAATACCGGGCATAGAGCCCATTTTGCGCCAGAAGATCGTCGTGGGTGCCGTCTTCAACGATGCGCCCCTGATCAAGCACGATGATCCTGTCCATCTCGGATAACGTGGATAGACGATGGGCAATGGCGATTACGGTTTTGCCCTCCATCACACGGGTCAGAGTATCCTGGATCGCCGCCTCTACCTCGCTGTCGAGCGCGCTGGTCGCTTCATCGAGAACAAGAACCGGCGCATCCTTGAGGAAGGCGCGCGCCAGTGCGATCCGCTGTCGTTGCCCGCCGGACAGCTTGACGCCCCGTTCACCCAAGAAGGCATCGTAGCCCGTGCGGCCTTTGAAATCCTCCAGCTCAAGAATGAAATCATGGGCCTCAGCCCGTTCGGCGGCGGCCATCACCTCAGCCTCGGACGCGTCTGGGCGACCGTAGAGGATGTTGTCGCGTGCCGTGCGATTGAACATCGCGGTCTCTTGCGTGACCATGGCAATCTGTTTGCGCAGACTATCTTGGGTGATGTCGCGTAGGTTGGTGTCATCGATTAGAATTCGACCCTGTTCTGCATCATAGAGCCGCATCAATAGCGCCACGAGCGTGCTTTTCCCGGCACCCGAAGCACCCACAACTCCTACCTTTTGCCCAGGCTTGACCACAAGGTTGATGCCATCCACGCCGCCAGCGCGTTGCCCATAGGCGAAGCTGACATTGTCGAATGTCAGCGCTCCCGCGGCTGCGGGAAGCGCGCCCGCATCAGGGCTGTCGACCAGCCCATGGGGCGGTGTCAGCGTGCGCATGCCATCTTCAAGCTCGCCCACATGGGAATAGACCGCCATCAAGGTGAAGCTGACCCAACCCGTCATCTGCGACAGGCGCATCGAGATCGCGCCGACCGTTGCGATATCGCCGGGCGTGGCCAAACCGTTGCGCCATAGCATGACGGTGCTCAGCACCAGAACCACCGGCAACAGCCCCGCGATCGACATCAGCACGAAGCGGAACATCGTCGAAAGGTAGCCGAAGGCCAGCGCCGTCTCGCGAAACTTAGCCATCGCGCCGAGCGCGGCGGTGTCTTCATGATCGGTATGTCCGAACAGCTTTACAGTCTTGATGTTGGTATAGGTATCGACCACCTGACCCGTCACATTGGCCCGTGCGGCAGCGCGCGCCTTGGATCGTTGCCGGATGCGCGGCAAATACCAGCGCAGTAGCAGCGCATAGAGCCCACACCACAGGATCAGGGCCGCTGAGACCCGCCAATCGATAAACGCCAAAAGCGCAACGGTGCCCAATACGGTCACAACGGCGTAAGCGGCGGCGTTAATGGTCTCTTGCACAATGCTGACCAAGCCGCCGGTCGCTTGGATCTGTTTCTGCGCCAAGCGGCCAGCAAAATCGTTGTCAAAGAACGTGATGTCATGGCCCAGGGTCCAGCGATGCAGTCGCGATTGGATCAGGGGTGCCAGATTTGGGGGCAGGACGATGCCGGTAAACGCCGCCGACATCCCAAAGACGAATGGGCGGATCAGGATATAGAAGAGGATATAGCCGATGATCAGCGGCGCGTTCTGCGTCAGGTAATCGGTCACACCGGTGGTCGTGGCGCTGTCGATCACCGCACCCAAAAGCCAGGCCGAGAAGACCTCCATCAAGCCGGCCAGGCCCGACAGCGCTCCGGCCAACAGGATCATGGGCCACGTCCCGCTGAGGCACCATTTAATGAAGGCCCAAAGTGTCCGAGGCGGCGCGCCATCGGCAGGTTGAAATGGTGCGACCAGGTCGCCCAGCCAAGCCCCGACCCGTGAGAGGATGTTCATTCCGCCACCTCCTCTGTCCCGATGAAGCCGCCCGATTGGCGCGCCCAGAAACTGGCATATAGTCCGCCCTGCGCGAGAAGCGCGTGGTGGGGACCGTCTTCGACGATACAGCCCTGATCCAAGACAACGATCCGGTCCATGCGGGCAATGGTCGACAATCGATGCGCGATGGCGATCACCGTCTTGCCCTCCATCACCCCATAGAGCGTTTCCTGGATCTGCGCCTCCACCTCGCTGTCGAGCGCGCTTGTCGCCTCATCCAACACCAGGATCGGCGCGTCTTTCAGGATGACACGGGCCAGCGTGACCCGCTGTCTCTGACCGCCGCTAAGCTTCACGCCTCTTTCGCCCACATGGGCGTCGTAGCCGGTACGGCCCTGCGGATCTTCGAGGCCGAGAATGAAGTCATGCGCTTCGGCTCGCTTGGCAGCGGCGATCATCTGAGTTTCGCTCGCATCAGGCGCGCCATACAGAATGTTATCGCTAACTGACCGATGCAGAAGCGAGCTATCCTGTTGCACCATCCCGATCACATGGCGCAGGCTGTTTTGCTGAACGGTCGAAATGTCCTGTCCGTCGATCAGAATATGACCCTGTTCGGCGTCATAGAACCTGAGCAATAGCTTCACGAGGGTCGACTTTCCCGCGCCGGACCGCCCCACCAACCCCACCTTTTCGCCGGGTTTGATTGTCATGGAAACAGTATCCAAGCCGCCACTCTCGCGCCCGTAATGGTGCGAGAGCGCATCGAAGCGGATTTCGCCATCTGCAAAGCTCAAGACAGGCGCGTTCGGATCGTCTGTCAGGTCAACGGGTGCGGTGATCGTTTCCATTCCTTCGGCGACGACGCCCAATTCGCGGAAGAAGGTCGATAGCGCCCACATGATCCAGCCGGTCATGGCGTTCAGCCGCAGGGTTAATGCGGTGGCTGCCGCGACCGCCCCAACCGAAGCTGCGCCCTGCGCCCAAAGCATCACAGCCCAGCCCACCACGGCCACGATCAGGAACCCGTTCAGGGTGACCAGCATCACGTCCATTGAGGTGAAAATCCGCATTTCGCGCGCAATGGTGGCACGCGTGGCCTCAACACCCTCTTTGGCATAGGCAAGTTCTTTGTCGTGATGCGCAAAGAGCTTTACGGAATGGATATTGGTGTAGCTATCCACGATCCGCCCGGTCAGCGCCGAACGAGCATCGGAGGCGGCTTTTGATGCGGGCCCTACGCGCCGCATCGTCCAGCGCAAAAGCATGGCGTAGAGCGCAAACCATACCAGCAACGGCAACAACAGGCGCGCATCGGCCTCTGCTAGCATGATTGCGGCGCCGATCAGGTAGGCGAGCGCAAACGTGATCGCATCGAAAAACTGAAAGATGACCTCTCCAGCAGAGCGGGGGGTCTGCATGATCCGGTTCGCGATACGGCCCGCAAAATCGTTTTCGAAAAAGCCCACGGATTGGCGCAGCACTTGTTTATGCGCGCGCCAACGCACCAGGGCGCCGAATTGCGGCAGGATGGCATTGTTCAGCAGTGCGACGTCAAAGGCCTGAAAAGCGGGCCGGATCAGTAGGATAAAGGCCGCCGCAAGGATAAATTCCAGCCCATACTCGGCCATTACACTCGCCGGATCGCCCGCCAAAAGATCCACAACGCGACCCATATACCAGATCAGCCCGATCTCGACCGCAGCCACCACCAGCGACATGAACGCGGTTAAAGCAAACAGGCCCTTGAAAGGCTGCGAATAGCCCCAAAGGAATGGCCAGACTCGGCGAGGGGGGCGATCCTGTTGGGCATGAGCCACGTAAGGATCGACCAGATTTTCAAATTTGCGAAACATGACATTACCCGTGTCAGGCCGGGTGTATAATCCGATTAGGTCAGAAAGACCATGATGGCCGATGCCGCGAGCGCAAGCGCCATGATCCGCGCAAAGACACGCCACGCCTCGGGGGTGGTCAGAAGCAAGGCCAGCAGGCTGCCTGCAACGGTCCAGAACAGGCAAACGCCAAGATTTGTGGTTGCAAAGGTCAGGCCCAGCCGCGCGGCCTCACCCATCGGCGATAAGCCGCCGGGAAAGCCCGATGCGGCAGCGATCGCGACGGCCCAAACTTTGGGATTCACCCACTGAAACAGCATTGCGCGCGGAATGCCCCAAGGCGCATCCCCCGTCTCACGCGCGCCGGTCGCTGAGGATTGCCAAAGGCCCCAGCCCATCCAAAGAATCCAACCCGCCGCGATTAGCTTCAGCGCAAATTCGAGACCGGGCATGCTGTGCAACACAGCCCCCACACCCAACCCGGTCAGCCCGGCGGTGATACCCACACCTAAAACGATGCCAATCACGTGTGGTAATGAGCGTACAAACCCAAACCTTGCGCCGGAATTGGTGATCAAGATCACATTCGGTCCCGGCGTGATAAGGCCCACGAATACAAAGACAAACAAAGGATCAAACATAAGACGCCAACCCCAATCCCGGAGGCGTGCCGCTGTCAATACTCCTCTTCCAGTGGCTCCAAATACCCAAACCAACGGTGCCGTCAGAAACCGGCGTTTGATCAGAGGCAAAGCAGAGGATCCTGGGCGCAACCCCGCGCCGACAGCGCCGAAGGCGACGGCGCGCTACCTCCAACGGATGCGCGATTGCTGTGCAATCGTCGCTCCGGCGTGAGAGCCCGGGTTACAGCGCGTGCAGCAATGCGTCTTTCGTCAGCGTGAAACCAGAGGCGATCCACCGCGCCTCCAGTGTTTTGAGCGCCTTGCCAAGTGCAGGACCGCTATAGATCAACAACAGATCTGCCGCTTTCACAGGAAACACCGCGTCTGCGCCGATCGCCGCCGCATCAAGATCTTCTTGAGACGCTGGCCGCCCGTCAACCAGACCGCGCAGGCTTAGGATATCGCGGGCGGCGTCAAACCCATAGTTATAGCCAAGCTCACCTGCGCTGCTCGTCTTACCCATCTCAGAGCGGTAGAGCGCCAGCAGCGTCGCCTCGGCCTTTGAAAGACGCAAGCGCTCTGCCGCATCCTCCCCACCCATGGCCGCCAGGCGACGCATCGCATTTGGTGCTATATCGCCTTCAATCCCGGTCAGCCAGATCAGCATCTTCGCTTCGGCGCCGGGTAGGATCGCAGACAAAACCCCCGACTGATCCATCGCAGCCACAGCGCAAGCAGGATCGGGCGCGGTCAACAATTTGCGCGTTTCGGCTCCCACGCGTTCGCGTGATAGCTGTGCCAATCCGTCCAGCCCCGCGGCACAGGCCGCAAGGCCTTCCGCATCGATGCCGCCATCGACGGGCGCATACCACGCAAAAAACCGAAAGAAGCGCAGGATGCGCAGATAATCTTCGGCTATGCGTTCCGATGGATCACCGATGAAGCGCAGATGCCGCGCCGCGAGGTCGGCGATACCGGTGCCATTTGGATCGATCACCGTGCCATCTCTGGTGGCATAAAGCGCATTCATCGTGAAATCGCGGCGGGCCGCATCTTCTTCCAGCCGGTCGGAAAAGGCGACCTGCGCATGGCGTCCATCGGTGTCTATGTCGCGGCGCAGGGTGGTAATCTCAAACGGGCGACCTGCCGCGATCAGGGTCACGGTGCCGTGGTCGATCCCGGTGGGAATGGCGCGCAATCCCGCCGTCTTGGCACGTGCTATCACATCGGCAGGCCGTGCATCGGTGCAGATGTCGATGTCCTCAACCGGACGTTCCAGAAGGCCGTCGCGCACGCAGCCACCGACAAACCACGCGCCGCAACCGTCCAGCGCATCGAACACGGCCTGTGTACCGGGTTCGGTCAGCCAAGGGGCCTCAAGCCGCATCGGAATGCCGGTCAGCGAGTGATTTCAGCATCCGCGCCGTCGCTCCCCAAATGTAGTAGGGTCCGTAAGGCACGGTATAATAATGTCGTCGGGATCCGCGCCAGCGACGGCTTTCCACATTGTATTGTGTCGGGTCCAACAAGATGCGCAGCGGCACGCGAAACACCTCGGCTACTTCACCGGGCTCGGGCACGATATCGAATTCGCGTGAGATCTGTGCCAGGATCGGCGTGGCGTTGTAGCCCGTCACCGTCTCATGCGGAGGCAATTCTGCAAGAACTGAGACATTGTCGGGATCAAGCCCGATTTCCTCATGTGCCTCGCGCAAGGCCGCCTCGACCGGTGTTTCGCCCGCATCCAGTTTACCGCCTGGAAAGGCGATTTGACCCGGATGATGCTTCAGGGTCGAGGCGCGTTTGGTCAGCACCACCTGATCATTCAACACACCGATCAGCACCGCGGCCGGGCGCAAGACCCGGCCTTCGGCCAAGACCACACCCGGGTTCAGGTCATAATCCGACGAGGGCCGCACCGGAGCTTGGTCCAACGCGGCCCTCAAAGTGTTGAGATCACAGGGGCGTCCCATCCGCATCTTTCTTGGCTTCGAATCCAAGGGTATGAGGGTCGAAATCGTAATGTGCGCCGCAGAATTGGCAATCAGCGGTCACCCGACCCTCATCCGTCGTCATATGGGCGATGTCCTTGGCCGAATAGATCGACAGGCTCTGGCGCACCCGATCCTCGGAACAAGTGCAGCCAAAGCCCACGGGCTGGGCATCGAACACGCGCGGTTGATCTTCATGGAACAGCCGGATCAACAACTCGGTGGGAGCAACATGCGGCCCGATCAGCTCCATGGCGTCGACCGTATCAAGCAAGATGTTGGCACGGTTCCACGCCTCACCCATTTCGCCATCCATCAGATCTTCGGCCTGCAACAACCCGTCTTCGCCGGTGCCACCGCCCGAGGCTTCAAGCGAGGATTCGGGCATGACTTGCAGCATGACGCCGCCCGCCCGCCACGACATATCGTGCCCGGGTTCCTGCGCCCGCCCATACGAGAGCGCAAACCGCGTCGGCAGCTGCTCGGATTGCGCGAAATACGCCTCAGCACACGCGCTCAGTGATCCGCCGGCGAGGGGGGTGATGCCCTGATAGGGTGTCATATCGGGACCTTGATCGATCAAGATCGCAAAATACCCCTTGCCGATCTGATCAAACGCTGCAGTGTCTTCGTTTAGACGGTCGGCGTCAAAACTGGCATAAGCCCGGATGCGCGCAGGTTCACCTTCGGCCTCCGGGGCCAAGAAATCGGTGGCGATCAAACGGATCGGCCCGTCCGAGCGGACTTGCAGCGAAAGCTTCCAGCGCAGTTTGATCGTCTGCCCGATCAATGCGGTCAGCAATGCCATCTCGGCCACCACCGACTCAACCGGGGCAGGGTAGTCGTGCTGGCTTAGGATCTGGTCCAGCGTGGTATCCAGCCGCGCGACCCGCCCGCGAATATCGGACTGATCAAGCTGAAACGGCAAAACAGTGTCATCCCACGCGATTTTCGCGGTCAGGGTCATCTGAGGCCCCCTTTCATCATTTCGGAAGTCTGGTCCCATATAGGCGGGGTTGCCGCAACACCAAACCCGATCACGCCGCAGTTCCGTCTTGCATAGGGCGCATGGGCTTGGAACATGGATGGCAAAGGAAGAACGATGAAGATCCTATTCGTGCATCAGAATTTTCCCGGCCAATACCGGGAATTGTTCACCTGGCTGCGGCAGCAGGGCGGACACAACCTGGTGTTTCTGACCCAGCGCAAAGATGTGCCGCCGATGCAAGGCGCGCGGATCGTGACCTATGCGCCGCATCATAAGCCCGCGAAGGAGGCCTATGCCCTCACGCAATATTGGGAAGAATGCGCGGGCAACGGATATGGTGCTGCGATGGCGGCGCAAAAGTTGAGGGGTGAAGGCTTCGTCCCCGATATTATCCTCGGCCATGTCGGGTGGGGAGAGCTAACATTTCTCAAGCAAGTCTGGAGCGATGTGCCGATCCTCGGATATTTTGAATACTTCTTCCTGGCCAAGGGCGGCAGTGTCGGGTTCGATCCCGAATTCCCCGCAAGCGCCCATGCGCCCTTCACTATGCACGCGCGCAATGCGGTGAATTTCGCCAATATCCAGACCGTGGATCTGGGCCATTCCCCAACGGCTTGGCAGGCGGCCACCTTTCCGGGAAGCTTCCAGCAAAAGCTCTATGTCAAACATGACGGCATTCGCACCGATCTTCTGCGCCCCGATCCCGACGCGGCTGTGCCTCTGGGTCGCTTGGGCCGGGCTGTCACGCGCCAGGATGAGATATTCACTTATATGGCCCGCAATATGGAGCCCACACGCGGCTTCCACGTCTTTATGCGCGCTCTGCCCCATATCCTAGAGGCACGGCCCAATGCGCGGGCATTGATCATTGGTGGCAATGACGTCTCTTATGGGAAGAAGTCCGGTGCCAATGGCGGCTACCGCGCCGAGATGGAGCGTGAGGTGGGCGATCATGTGGATTGGTCGCGCGTCCATTTCCTGGGTCGGGTGCCCTATGCCGATTATCAACGCATCATTCAACTCAGCCGGTGCCATATTTATCTGACAGTGCCCTTTGTCCTGTCATGGTCACTGCTCGAGGCGATGGCGATGGAGGCAACGATTGTCGCCTCGGATGTGGGCCCGGTGCGTGAGGTGATTGAACATGGCAAGACTGGCCTGCTGACGGATTTCTTTGATCCTGAGGCTTTGGCCGCCAAGGTGTCCGATGTCCTGGCGCGGCCTGGCACTTATGCGCATCTGGGACCTGCGGCGCGTCGCCATGTGGTTGCGCAATACGATTTTCAGACCGAGTGTCTGCCGGAACACCTGCATCAGATGAACGCCATGGTGGATGTGCCGCTGCGGATCAAAGTAGGAGAGTAGCGATGTCAGAGGTGCAGTGCACAGCATTGGTGACCGGTGCGGCCGGATTCATTGGCTATCACCTCAGCAAACGGCTTCTGGATGACGGCTGGCGCGTGGTCGGTATTGATGCACTGACCGACTATTATGATGTCGCCCTGAAAGAACGGCGCCAGGCGATGCTGTTGCAGAGCGCAGGGTATAGTGCGGTTACGGATCGGATCGAACGGCCCGAAGCCCTACATAATCTGTTTGACACGCACCGTCCTGACGCGGTCATTCATCTCGCTGCGCAGGCGGGCGTCCGGTATTCGATTGAGAACCCGGAAAGCTATGTGGAGGCGAACCTGGTCGGCACCTTTCGTCTGCTAGAAGCGATGCGAGCCTTTCCGCCAGCGCACTCTCTTCTCGCCAGTACATCATCAGCTTACGGTGCCAATACCCAGATGCCCTATGCGGAGACAATGAAAGCCGACACGCAGATGTCATTCTATGCGGCGACCAAAAAAGCCAATGAGGCGATGGCCCATAGCTACGCGCATCTCTACAATCTGCCGACGACGATGTTCCGCTTCTTCACGGTCTACGGGCCTTGGGGACGGCCTGATATGGCCTTGTTCAAATTCACCAAGGCGATTTTCGATGGCCAACCCATCGACGTTTACAATCACGGCGATATGCGGCGCGACTTCACCTTTATCAGCGATCTTGTCGATGGGATCGTGCGGCTGATCGATGTGCCGCCTGGTGATATCCCGGTCGAGGGCGATAGCCTCAGCCCCGTCGCCCCGCATCGGATCGTCAATATCGGCAACTCGCAATCCGTACAATTGTTGGACTTTGTCGAAGCCATCGAGGCCGCGACCGGGCGCGTTGCCCAGAAGACCTTCTTGGACATGCAGCCGGGCGATGTTCCCGCGACGTGGGCGGATGCCAGCCTTCTACACCGGCTGACAGGCTACACGCCATCCACCGATATCCAGACCGGCGTCGCCGCGTTCGTGGAGTGGTATCGGGATTACTACAGAATCTGACGCCGAGGCGCTGTGGCGCGCGACTCGCCTCCGACCGCCATTTGTTTCAGTTTTTTAGGTTATGTTCACGGGCCGTCGACCCGATCACACGGGCCCGTGTGCTTTGCGCGCCTGCTCGCCGATAATGTGCATTTATGCACGTATATTACATTATTCTCCCGGTTACGTGTATTGATAGAGAGCGACCATTCCCCCATTTTCCAATTGTCGCCGGGGCAAACAACGCACCGGCCAAAGACACAAACAAACCCTTGGCTCAGATGCCAGACACATTCGGAAAGAGGACTAAACCAATGAAACGTATCGCATTTATCGCCGCTGTTGCCGCCACTGTTGCCGCACCTGCTTTCGCCGCCCAGACGGAAGAAGACGGTCGCAGCATCTTCGCGCCAGCCTTCCCCGCTGTTGAATCGGTTGAAGCACCGACCCCGACACTGGCCACCCGTGGCGCAGATCAGTCGATCGAACAAGTCAGCGGCCTGCTGATCTTTGACGCCAGCGAAGACGACTAAGTCAAACACCACACATTATTCGAAAGGACCAAATTCATGAAACGTATCGCCCTTATCGCCGCCGTTGCCGCCACTGTTGCCGCACCTGCTTTCGCCGCCCAGACGGAAGAAGACGGTCGCAGCATCTTCGCGCCAGCCTTCCCTGCCGTTGAATCGGTTGAAGCACCGACCCCGACGCTGGCCACCCGTGGCGCCGATCAGTCGGTCCAGCAAGTCAGCGGCCTGCTGATCTTCGATGCGAGCGAAGATGACTGATACTTCCCTCCTCTATGATGAAAAAGGGCGCCCTTAGGGACGCCCTTTTTTGTATGCGACAAGGCGCGGACAATCATCTGAGCCATCGCGTTGAAGACTGGCATTCTGCCGTCTACCTCCATCATCTTCATCCAGGCTTTTTCGGGTCCTCACGGGCTCACAGACGCATTTCACACTGACGTGCAGACCGTGCGCCGTTGAAAAAAATATGTGCGAATATGCACCAATATCACTCGTTTATATCGGTTACGTGTTTTGAAAGAGAGCAGGAACCTCCCCATATTCATAGTGTCACCGGGACGAAGAGCCCAATGACAGGACACAAACTTCCCCGGCATTCCCCCATGCCGCACACATTCGAAAGGACCATTCTAATGACCCGTATCGCTCTTATCATCGCTGTTGCCGCTGCACTGACTGCCCCGATCGCTGCACAGGCCCAGTCGACCACCGCCGGTGCAACCGACGTCACCGTATCAACCAACGGTTCCGCAGGCAGCAACACCTCGTCCCTTCTGATTTTCCACGCAAGCGAAGACGACTAAAGCCATCACTCTTCGGAACGCAAAAGGGCGCCCAGTGGGCGCCCTTTTTATATCAGATGTTTTGATCGGCTACGCGAGAGAGCGTTCGACCTCTTCGCGCTCGAAGATCTCGATCACATCGTCCGGACGGATGTCGTCGTAGTTCTCGAACGCCATCCCGCATTCCTGGCCGGATTGCACTTCTTTGACCTCGTCCTTGAAGCGCTTGAGCGTTTTCAAAGTGCCCTCGTGGATCACCACATCGTCGCGCAGCAGACGGACACCGGCGGATCGGCGCGCGACACCCTCGGTCACCAGGCAGCCAGCAACCGTGCCGACGCCGGAAACGCGGAAGGTTTCCTTGATCGTAGCGTAGCCAATGAAGTTTTCGCGGATCTCTGCGCCCAAAAGGCCCGACGCAGCCGCTTTCACATCATCCACCAGATCGTAGATCACCGAATAATACCGGATCTCGACACCCTTCTGGTTTGCGGCATTCCGAGCGGGCGCATTGGCCCGCACGTTGAAGCCGATAACTGGCGTCCCCGACGCTTCGGCCAGGCCAATGTCCGACTCGGTGATCGCGCCCACACCGTAGTGGATCACGCGCACGCGCACCTCGTCATTGCCAAGCTTTTCGAGCGCTTGGACAATCGCCTCGGCCGAACCCTGCACGTCGGCTTTCACCACGATGGGCAATTCGGCAACGTTTTCGTCGGCTTTGGCCTTGGCCAGCAATTGGTCCAGCGTGGCGGCGGCACCGGCAGCAGCGCGTTTATCCTTGGCGGCATTCTCGCGATATTCCGCGATCTCGCGTGCTTGCGCTTCGGTATCGACGACGTTCAAGACATCCCCAGCCTCTGGCGTGCCGTTGAGGCCAAGAACCTCGACCGGCACTGATGGCCCGGCCTCTTTCACGCGATCACCCTGGTCGTTGACCAAGGCGCGGACTTTACCCCATTGCTCACCCACGACGAAGATATCGCCTTGTTTCAGCGTGCCTTTTTCAACAAGCACAGTTGCGACGGGGCCGCGGCCCACATCAAGCTGCGCCTCGATCACCGCACCTTGTGCCGCGCGGTTCGGGTTGGCCTTCAGCTCTAGCAATTCGGCCTGCAGCGCGATTGCCTCCAGCAATTCGGGCAGCCCGTCGCCTGTCATGGCGGAGACTTCGACATCCTGGACATCGCCGGACATCTTTTCGACGATCACCTCGTGCTGCAGCAGGTCGGTGCGCACCTTGTCGGGGTTCGCCGCAGGGCGGTCGATCTTGTTGATCGCCACGATCATCGGCACCTCGGCGGCCTTGGCGTGGTTAATCGCCTCGACCGTCTGCGGCATAACGGCATCATCTGCCGCAACGACCAGGACCACAATATCGGTAACCTGTGCGCCCCGCGCTCGCATGGAGGTAAAGGCCGCGTGGCCCGGCGTGTCCAGGAAGGACAGGACCGCACCGCTTTCGGTCGTCACCTGATAGGCCCCGATATGCTGCGTGATACCGCCCGCCTCGCCAGAGACCACATTGGCCTGGCGAATACGGTCCAGAAGCGAGGTCTTGCCATGATCGACATGGCCCATGATCGTGATGACCGGCGGACGTGCCTGCAGATCCTCCGAGTTGTCTTCAACGCTATCGATTACGTCTTCGACGTCGGCATCCGACACACGCTGAACGCGGTGGCCGAATTCCTCGACGATCAATTCGGCAGTGTCCGCGTCAATCACTTGGTTCTGTGTCACCATCATGCCGTTATTCATCAGAGCCTTCACCACATCGGCGACCTTCTCGGTCATCCGGTTGGCAAGTTCCGATACGACGATGGTTTCCGGCACCTGCACGTCGCGCGTGACCTTTTCACGGTCAACTGGGCCACCCATGGCCTTCTGACGCTGACGTTCCTGCTTGCGCTTCATCGCGGCGAGCGAGCGTTGCCGCCCACCTTCGCCACCGGCCAAAGCTTGGTTGACGGTCAGCTTGCCAGCGCGGCGTCCGCCACCGTCATTGCCGCGGCCACGATTGTCGCGTTTGTTGTCACGCTCAGGCTCACGCCGTGCAGGCGCAGCCTTACCACCACCGCGCGGGCCGCCGGCAGCCGCTGCACCGGCCGCCGCACCAGCAGCGGGTGCGGGGGTTGCAGCGGCTGCCGGCGGCGCATTACGGCGCGCCTCTTCCTCGGCTTTTCGACGCTGATCTTCCTCGGCCTTGGCCTTCAGCGCTTCTTCGCGTTCACGCTCTTCGCGCTCTTTAGCTTCGGCTTCGGCGCGGCGGCGCGCGCGTTCTTCTTCACGCTCTCGCTCGGCCTTGGCGCGTTCTTCCTGTTCCTCGGCCTCACGGGCTTTGGCAGCCTGAAGGGCCTTCAGGCGACGCTCCATCTCGGCGTCGGGCACCGACTTGTCACGCTTGCCCCCTTCGGCAGCCGCAGCCGCAGCGGTAGGTGCACCCGGCTTGGGCACCATCACGCGCTTGCGTTTGGTCTCTACCACCACAGATTTGGTGCGTCCGCGCGAAAAGCTTTGGTTCACGCGGCCCGACCGGGCCCCACCCGAGAGCCCAAGGGGTTTTTTTCCGTCCTGATCGCTCATGCGTTCCGTCTGTCCTTCCCGGTGGTCGTCCCACCGTCTGCAATGCGCAGTCCCTGGAGTTTCGCGGCCCCCTCTACAACACGGGGGGCGAGTCCACCAGCGGCAAGCGCGCCATGTATCACACTTTGGCGTCCGAATGCCAAACCCAATTCCTGGCCTGTCAGAACGCTAAAATACCGAGCCCCTTCCGGGGTCCAGAGTTTCGATTTTCCCCGCTCAGATCCATCGCTGGCCTGAAGCAGGACGCCGACCTTTTTAGTGGCCAGCCAATCCTTCACCTTTTCAAATCCCGCGACCGCGTCTCCGGCCTTGCGGCTCAATGCAATCAAATCGGTCACGCGCCGCGCCAAGGCCGCTTCGACCCGGTCCACCAAATCCGCGGGCACGGCCACCTGTTGTTTGGCAGCCCGCGAGAACAGGTTTTTTGTCACCGCCAGCTCAAGTGCCGATCTATCGGCGCTGACCCAGAGGCCGCGACCCGGCAGGCGCTCCAATACATCCGGCGCGATCTGACCGTCGGGGGCGACCACAAACCGGATCAAACCCCGCTTCGGCGTCACCTCACCGGTGGCGATGCACTTGCGCTCGGGCCCGTCGGAGCGGTCCTTATGTCGGCCACCGCGGCTCATGGGCGCGCGCCGGGCAAGAGGGCGTTAGCCCTCCGCCGTCTCCTCGGCCACTTCCGCATCGCCAGCCTCGGCTGCGGCTTGCGCCTCCAACTCTTCGATGGTCACCCATCCCAATTGCAGCCGTGCGGTCATCACCATGTTCTGGGCTTCCTCAAGCGACACATCAAAAGGCTCCAATAGCCCCTCATCCTTCACACGTTCGCCGTCGACAGTGGTCCAGCCCCCGGCCAATTCCCAATCGGCACAAGTGGCGAAATCCTCCAGCGTTTTCACGCCGTCTTCGCCAAGGGCTACAAGCATTTGGGGCGTCAGGCCTTCAAAGTCAACAAGGCTGTCTTCAACGCCCATCTCCTTCGCCTTTTCTAGCGCCAGTTTATTCTGTGCCTCAAGGTAGTCGCGGGCGCGTGCCTGAAGCTCATTCGCAGTGTCTTCATCGACGCCATCGATCACCAGAAGCTCGTCCACCTCGACATAGGCGACCTCTTCCAACGCGGTGAAGCCCTCGGCGACCAGAAGCTGGGCGAAGAATTCATCCAGATCCAGGGTATCCATGAACAGCTTCGTGCGCTCTTCGAATTCGGCCTGGCGACGCTTGGATTCTTCTTCCTCGGTCAGGATGTCGATATCCAGGTTGGTCAATTGCGAGGCCAAGCGCACATTTTGACCGCGGCGGCCGATAGCAAGACTAAGTTGTTCATCCGGCACGACAACCTCGATACGCTCGGCATCTTCATCCAGAACAACCTTCGTCACCTCGGCAGGCTGAAGCGCGTTGACCAGGAAGGTCGGCGCATCTTCGTTCCACGGGATGATGTCGATCTTTTCGCCCTGAAGTTCATTCACAACGGCCTGCACGCGGCTGCCGCGCATCCCCACACAGGCACCGACGGGATCGATGCCGCTGTCGTAGGAAATCACCGCGATCTTGGCGCGGCTGCCCGGGTCGCGGGCGACGGCTTTGATCTCGATGATGCCATCATAGATCTCAGGCACTTCCATCTTAAACAATTCCGCCATGAATTCCGGCGCGGTGCGCGACAGGAAGATCTGGTGACCGCGATTCTCACGCCGCACATCCTTGATATAGCAGCGGATACGGTCGCCGTTGCGATAGGCTTCGCGTCCGATCTTTTCGTTGCGGCGCAGTTGCGCTTCGCCCGCGCCCACATCGACGATGACGTTGCCATATTCCTCGCGCTTGACGGTACCGTTGATTATCTGACCAACGCGATCCTTGAATTCCGCATATTGCCGGTCACGCTCGGCCTCGCGGACCTTCTGCAAGATCACCTGCTTGGCGGATTGTGCCGCGATCCGGCCCATTTCCACGGGCGGCACTTCGTCCGCGATCAGATCGCCCAGCTCGGGCGTGACGCTTTGATCGATGCCTTCGGTCAGCATCCGGTCGGTCTCGGTCGGTGCACGCAGCACAAAGCGGCGCACATCGCGGGTTTCCACCAGCTCACCTTCTTCATCGTAGATCGGTGATTTCGCGCTGAAGACAACAACGTTCGGGCGATCACCCTTCACCAAAGCCACCGCATCATCGGGCAGCATCTCGGCCTTGTCGTTTTCCAGCATCTCCGGGTCGGTCACGGTGCGCACTCGGGTAAAGGTGGCGCGGCCTGTCTTGCGGTCGATGGACACGCGGATATCCAGCTCGGACCCGTAGCGCGATTTTGCGGCACGGGCGAGCGATTCTTCCATCGCTTCGACGACCAGACCGGGGTCGATCATCTTTTCGCGCGCCACCGCCTCGGCGGTTTGCAGCAATTCCAGCTGGTTGGCTGATGTGATGGCCATTGGCTTAGTCCTCCGCCTTCGAGGGCTCTTCCTCGATCTCGTCAAATTGGGTTTCGTCGATGATGCCTGCCGCCTTGCGCTGCTTGAGCATCTCTTTGATCAGGTCGTCGGTCAGGACAAGCTTCGCGTCGCTGAGCCAATCGAAATGCAGGCCCACGGTCTGAACCTCGCCGTTCACGTCGAGGTTCAGCAAAACGTCGTCACCTTCGATGCCCGCCAGCACGCCTTTGAAGCGGCGGCGGCCATCGATCATTTCCGTGGTTTCCAGCTTGGCCTCGTAGCCTTCGAATGTATCAAAATCCTTGAGCCGCGTCAGCGGTCTGTCGATGCCGGGGCTGGAGACTTCCAGCGCATAGGCATCTTCCAAAGGGTCTTCGACATCAAGCACCACGGAGATCGCATTGGAAATCTCGGCGCAATCGTCGACCTCGATGCCGCCCTCGGGGCGTTCCGCCATGACTTGAAGCGTGTTGGTCTTGCCGCCCATGACGCGGATGCGCACGACTTCGAAGCCGAGATTTTCAATCACGGGAACCAGGATTTCAGCCATCCTGCGGTCGATAGAAGTCTTGGCGATCAGATCGGACATCATGTGTAGCAGTGCATAGAAACAAAAAAACGGGCCGTGCGGCCCGTTGAATTTCCGGTGGTGTCAGGTTGCCCCAACGCCGCTGTTAACGCGGATATAGGGGGAATCGTCCTGGGGTGCAAGTGACGGTCTTTCGGCGCCTAAGCTATCATCCGCAATAGGCGCGTGTGATGATACCGTTCCCGTCGGTGGCCAGGTTCAACCGGTTGGGGTTGTATTCTTGGGTGACAATCGTGTCGGGCCCGATCACGCGGGCGCCTCCGACCACCGGAACATCCTCGGCGCTATGGCCCACGTAGTGCTGCGCGAGGGTCGCGCCGCAATCTGTACCAACGACGGGCAAAGGCTGCCCGCCTGTGGCAGCGGGTGGATAGACGCCATTGATGTAACCGGGATTGACGCCCCCGATCCCGGCATCGCCGAAATTGTAGTTGGGATAGACCTGTGCACTGGCAATGGCCGGGGTTAGCGACAGCAAAAGGATGATAAGGGTTTTGGATCGAAAGGTCATGGGGTCAACTCTGCTAATAAAACTGCGTCCTGGATGACTGACCGACGACTGAAATACTACTCAAGAGCTCGTAGGGTACGGGGAACCTGACCTCTGTCGCCCTGCATTCACGAAAGCTGCGGCACAACACACATCTGCGTCACAGGTGCGGCGGCTATCCTCCGTTGCGTTGGCCGCCGGATTATCCCAAGCTGCTTATCAAACACGAAGATGGGAGAACACATCACATGCGGACCCGTGCCGCCGTCGCCCTTGAGGCCGGCAAGCCCCTGGAGATTATGGATGTCAATCTGGATGGCCCCCGCGCCGGCGAAGTGCTGGTCGAGATCAAGGCCACCGGCATCTGTCATACCGATGAATTCACGCTTTCGGGTGCCGATCCCGAAGGTCTGTTTCCCGCGATCCTCGGCCATGAGGGCGCTGGCGTCGTGATGGAGGTGGGCGAAGGTGTGACAAGCCTGAAGCCCGGCGACCACGTGATCCCGCTTTACACGGCGGAATGTCGCGAATGCGAATATTGCCTGCATCCCAAGACCAATCTCTGCCAGAAGGTTCGGGCGACGCAGGGCCAGGGCCTGATGCCCGATGGCACGAGCCGGTTCTCGATGCTCGATGGCACACCGATCCTGCACTATATGGGCTGTTCGACCTTCGCGAACCATACGGTGCTACCCGAGATCAGCCTTGCGAAGGTTCGCGACGACGCGCCATTCGACAAGATTTGTTACATCGGCTGCGGCGTGACGACCGGGATTGGCGCCGTGATCTACACCGCAAAGGTCGAGATCGGCAGCCGCGCCATCGTCTTCGGCCTCGGCGGGATTGGCCTGAATGTGATCCAGGGGCTACGGTTGGCGGGTGCCGATCAAATCGTTGGCGTGGATATCAACCCGGGCAAAGTCGAGATGGCCAAGCATTTCGGCATGACCGATTATGTGAACCCCACCGAGGTCGAGGGGGATCTTGTGCCTTACTTGGTCGACCTGACCAAAGGCGGCGCCGACTACACGTTCGACGCCACCGGCAACGTGCAGGTGATGCGCGCCGCACTTGAATCGGCCCATAAGGGTTGGGGGGAATCGATTATCATCGGCGTGGCCCCCGCGGGCGCCGAGATCAGTACGCGGCCCTTCCAGCTTGTCACCGGCCGCTCCTGGCGTGGCACAGCGTTTGGCGGCGCCCGCGGCCGGACCGATGTGCCGCAGATTGTGGATTGGTACATGGAAGGCAAGATCGAGATCGATCCCATGATCACCCACCAGCTTTCGCTAGACCAGATCAATGATGGTTTCGACCTTATGCACAAAGGCGAGTCGATCCGCTCGGTCGTCGTCTACTGATTTTGCACACAACAGGGAGTATGGAACATGACGACCAAGATGTTGGACGATGGCAGCGCAGAGACCGAGAAACAGCCCGAGGGCCGTATCGAACAGCTGTTCTTCCGGTCGCGCAACGTGATCATCACCGGTGAAATCAATGACAAGGTTGCGCGACAGGCGGTGACGCATTTGCTCGCCCTGTCCGAGGACAACGATGATCCGATCAACCTTTATATCTCGTCGCCCGGCGGGCATGTGGAATCCGGTGACATGGTCCATGACGTGATCAAGTTCATCCGGCCCACGGTGCGTGCTATCGGATCGGGCTGGGTCGCAAGTGCCGGTGCCCTGATCTTTGTTGGAGCGGAGAAAGAAAACCGCTTCTGTCTGCCCAATACCCGGTTCCTGTTGCACCAGCCCGCCGGTGGCATTGGCGGTCAGGCGACAGATATTCAGATCCAGGCCGAGCAGATCCGGATCATGCAGGAACGGTTCCATCGCCTGTTCTCCGAGGCGACGGGCCAGAGCCCCGAGAGGATCGCGCAGGACACCGCCCGCGATTTCTGGCTGACCACGCAAGATGCGCTCGACTATGGCTTGTTGGGTAGTGTGATCACGTCCATCGATGATCTGCCGTAACGTGATGCGAGGTCCGAAATCGATCCAATCGATCGCTGAGCATCTTCACCTTTTTTCGCCCCTCAAAGCGTTTTTTATGGAGGACCCTTGATGACATTTCATCGTTTTCTAACCGCAGCAGCTGTTTCGCTGGCTGCTACTGGTGCTGCTCAGGCCGAAGGATGGACCGTGACCGACTTCGCATCGGTTTCGGACCGCCAGACCTGCATGACCTATGCCGAGACGACTTTTAGCGTCTATCGCCAGCGGTTTGGCGGTGACGGTTTCACGGGCCGGTCGCAATGGACGGTCGGTGGCTACGATCTGCGCGGCGAGGTCGTGGATGGCCTGTTCATCTGCGCCGATGAAACCGGGCTCGTCGCCCCGTTCCTAGTCGTCTACAACGTCGATGATGACAGCGATGCGCGCGAAGCGATTGCGGACCGCCTTGGTGATATCTGGGACGAAATCGTCGCGGGTGGCGGTACCGTCGGTGGTCTTGCCCCGGTCGGTGGCGCAGGCGGTGGTACGAAGTAAGCGATCTGCGTTGGGCGCGATCCACCGATTTTGGGAGACGTTTTGAATGCGCGCTCCAGGCCTTTGGGCGTTTCTGATCTGTGCATTGTCCACTTCAGCCAGTGCGCAAGATGCCGGACCATTGCGTTTGAACAGCCCCAGCGACAGCATCGAGGTCGGATCGGAGGATTTGGTGGACGCTTGGACATTTCATGCGCCACCAAGCGGCCAACCCGCGGTTGGATTGCGGTTTTCGGCAGATGTCGCGGATTGGGTCGCGCAGGAAACATCCCAACATGTCGGTGAGATCATTGAGATTGCGGTCTGTGGCCGGGTTGTCACCGCACCAGTTATTCAAACGCCGATCACCGCTGGTGAGATTGCCATTACAGGAAGTTTCACGATCCAAGAAGCGCAGGACCTTTTGGATGCCATAACCGGTGAAGGATCTTGCGGGCCGATATCATAAACCGGACGTCGCCCTATTGGCGTCCGGAACCGCCGCTCACATGTCTTGGAAAGGGCTGATAACATGGCAAATGGCACACCCCTCCTCGCCGTTTTGATTGACGCCGACAATACCAGCTACAAACACGCCCAAGCCATCTTCGAAGAGATCGCGCGGTTTGGCGAAGCGTCGGTGCGCCGGATCTATGGCGATTTCAGTTCGACCCATATGAAGGGCTGGTCGAACGTTCAGGCCGAATTTGGCATCGTCCCTTTCCACCAGCCCGCAAATACCGTTGGCAAAAACGCCAGTGATATCGCGCTGGTGATCGATGCTATGGATTTGCTGCTTTCAGGCCGGTTCGACGGCTTTGTTCTGTGCTCCAGCGACAGCGATTTCACACGCTTGGCCAGCCGCATTCGCGAACAGGGCCTCGATGTTTACGGGATCGGGCAGCAGAAAACGCCCGAAGCTTTCCGCAAAGCGTGCAAGCGGTTCATCTTCATTGAAAATATCCTGCCCGAGGTGCCGAAGGGCGAAGAACGCACGGTGAAGGCGACCGAGGCACGTCCGGTCAACGAAGCGCGCGATCTGATCTTTAAGGCGATGGATGGGATCAATCAGGAAGATGATTGGTATTCTCTGGGCCAACTGGGTCAGTACCTGACGGCGGCGAACCCGGATTTCGATACGCGCACATACGGCAAGCGAAAGCTAAGCGATTTGGTCGACAGCTTGAAAATGCTGGAAACAAAGCGCGGCCAAGGCAATCAGGTGCTCGTTCGACGGCTCGATTAATCCACCCAACAAAAAAGGCGCGCCCTCTGGCACGCCTTTCTTAGAATTAACGCTGTGTGCTTAGGCAGCGGCTGCACGACGGCGGCGACGGCCAACCATCATCAGACCACCAATGCCGAAGGCCAACATCGGCAGAGCTGCGGGCAGCGGAACCGGAGCAATATCCACGGTCAGCGACCGGATGCGCCAGGAGTCATTGTTACCGATTGCACCGATCCCGAAGAAGCTACCTGCAACACCAGGCGCCGCGATGGTGAACACGCCATCGTCGCCTGCGACATTCGGGATGTCACGAATGATGCTGGTAAACGTGTCGCTTGGATCGATCGGGCCAGCCGATGCAAAGCCAAGGAAATCATCCGGGCCGTTGCCAAAGAGGGCATCGTTCACGTTGTCGAAGGTGATCGAAAGCAGGTTCACCGACCGCGAAAAGCTGAACAACAGGATGTCATTGTCACCAAATCCATCGACGTCGTCGTTGAAGTCGTCTTCATCGAGAACGCCCAAACCCTGGTCACCGCTACCTTGTTGGGTGTTTACCACAGCACTGGTGTCACCGTTCAGGCGATAAGTTCTGGCTGGACCCGCAGGTGCAAAGCTGATCCGACGGAATGTGTCGGCGTCGATCGACAGATTAACGCCCTCGCCCACATCACCCACATTCACGATCTGTTGGTTGTTTTGGGCGCCAAGCCCATCAAAGCTGATAGTTACTGGAACAGCCTGCGCAGCAGTTGCAAATGCAGCCGTCCCAAGAGCGGCGAGAAATGCGCCGAGCTTGTAGTTAAACATAAGAGTATTCCCTAAAAACGTAGTTACCCTGTGTCAACTCTACACGGATTTACCTAAAATTCCATGGGTTCGGTTAACGTTCTGTTCACAATCTTGCCTGATTTCCATCCAAATAACGGTTTTCAAACCAAACTTTTCCGAAGCACACCTACTATTTTCTCAGAAGGTGAAGGAAGAACGCCAGTATCCAGTATATGGAGACGCAACCCTCAGAGTCAGAAAGCGCGTGCGATGACACTTGTCGTGTCAGCGGCGGTAGCGCGCCAGAAACGTGCGAACCGCCTCATCCACGATTCGATCAATCTCGTCTTCTTTCGGATTGGTCTCGATCCCGAACATCACCTTCAACATCAGATCTGTGCGACATAACTGCGCCAATTGATCTGCGGCAAGGTAGGGGTCTTCTATATCCAACACAGCGCGCGCCTTGTCGCTGCGCAAAAAGCCTGCGATCCGTTCGCCCCAATGCTTCGGGCCGCTCTCGTAGAAGGTCGTGCCAAGCTCCGGAAATCGCTTCGCCTCTGCCACGCAGACGCGGAACATGTCTTGGCCAAAATCACTGAGAAAGAAGGTGATCAGCTTCTTGCAGATCACACAGAGCTTTTCTTCAACCGATAGCCCGGTGTGTTCGAACAGCACCTCGACCTCGGATTGCGCATCGCATTCCTGTCGCAGAACTTCGAGAAACAGATGCTGTTTGTCGGGAAAGTAGCTGTAAAGCGTGGCCTTGGATACACCGGCATCGCGGGCAATCTCGTCGACGCTGGCGCCTTCGAAGCCTTCTCTCATGAAGACAGCCCTGGCTCCTTCGATCACTTGATCGAATTTGCGGCCCCGCTTGATCTGCGCTTCTGCGTTCATTGTGTCCGGTTACGCCCCATCCTGACATCTATTGTAAACTGGTCAGTTCAGTTTGAGCAAGCTGGACGTTTCGTCATGGGCGTAGAATGCCCGAACGCTGGACAGGACCAGGCGCGTGGCGTAGCGCAGAGGCATGGTTGAGATCTTTTTGAAAACACTGCCGTTCTTTGCCTTGATCGGATTGGGATTTCAGGCTTGCCGGACGGGTTTCTTCACCTCGGAGGCGGCGGCCTATCTTACCAAGTTCGTTTTCTACTTCGCATTGTCGGCGATGCTGTTTCGATTCGCGGCCAACTTATCGTTGGCCGAAATCTTCGATTGGCAATTTGTCGGAGCCTATCTGACAGGCTGCTTTGCGGTCTATATCCTGGCCACAATCGTGGCGATGATCCGCCGCCGCCTGATTGCAGAGGCCGCGTTTGAGGCGCAATGCGCGATCATCGGCAATGTCGGGTTTTTGGGTGTGCCCATGCTGGTGGTGCTGTTGGGTGAGGCCGCGGCGGGCCCGATCCTGCTGGTGCTCTCGCTGGATCTGATCGTTTTCTCCAGTTTGATCGTGATCATCGTGACCGGTAGCCGCGATGGCCGCATGTCCCTGGGCGTGATCCGAACCGTTGCCATCGGGTTGGTGAAAAACCCGATGATCGTATCGATCAGCCTGGGGCTTGCGTGGTCGACGACCGGGTGGACTGTGCCCGGCCCGGTCAATGAGTTTCTGGCCATTCTGGGCGCCGCGGCCACCCCGGGCGCCCTGTTTGCCATCGGCGCGTCCCTGGCCGGCAAATCGGCCGAGCGTCTGACCGTGGCCGGCTGGCTGACCTTCTGTAAACTGGCGCTGCATCCCGCCGCCGTCGCGGTCGGCGCCTTGGTCCTGTTCGACGTGCCAGACTATGAGGCAGCGGTGATGATCGCGGCGGCGTCCCTGCCGGTGGCAGGCAATGTCTATATCCTGGCCCAGCATTACGGTGTTGCGCCGCAGCGGGTTTCCGCCACCATTCTGGTCTCCACGGCGCTGTCTATCCTGACGGTTTCGGCAATCATCGCCTGGTTGGCTCCACTATCGGGGAGCTAGCGGTTGCACCCTGTCCTGCCGCCGCGCTACCCATGGCCGAAACAGGGGAGCACGCGCATGGAAACCTTATCCGAAAACAAAGCATTCGGCGGTGTACAGGGGGTCTATTCCCATGCCTCGACGGCGACGGGTTGCGACATGATTTTTGGCCTGTTTCTCCCGGACGAGGCCGCCTTCGGACCGGTACCCATCCTGTGGTATCTGTCGGGCCTGACCTGCACCCATGAAAACGCGATGGTGAAAGCGGGCGCCCAAGGTTGGGCCGCCGAACAAGGCATTGCGCTAATCTTCCCTGACACTTCCCCGCGCGGCGACGATGTGGCCGATGACGAGGCTTACGATCTGGGCAAAGGCGCGGGCTTCTATGTCAACGCGACCGAGGCCCCCTGGGCCCCGCATTATCGGATGTGGGATTACATCGCCGAAGATCTCCCTGCCCTGGTCTTCGAAAAATTCGCTCTGGACGCTGACCGCCAGGCGATCACCGGTCACTCGATGGGCGGACACGGCGCGCTGACGTTGGCCATGGCTCACCCGGATCGCTTCGCCAGCGTGTCGGCCTTTGCGCCGATCTGCCATCCCTCGGCCAGCGATTGGGGCCGCAAGCAATTGGGCGCCTATCTTGGCAGCGATGAAGTCAAATGGGCCAAACATGATGCCACGCTGGCCATGCGCGCGGGCCGTTTTAATGGCCCGATCCTGATCGATACAGGCACCGACGATCAGTTCGGCGACCTCCTAATGACCGAGGCACTGGCCGAAGCCGCCGCGGCGCAACGCCAGGAGATCCAGATGCGTCTTCAGAAGGGCTACGATCACAGCTATTTCTTCGTGTCGACCTTCATGGAAGACCACATCACCTTCCATGCCGAGGCGCTCTATGCCCGTTGAAGGCGTTGTTTTCGATATAGGCAACGTGCTGATCAAGTGGGATCCGATCGCGCATTACGATCAGGTCATCGGCGAAGCACGTCGGAAGGCCGTCTTTGCAGCGGTCGATTTGGATGGCATGAACGAACGAGTCGATCTGGGCGAAACCCTGCTAAGCGTTGTGGCGGAGGTGGCCCAAGCCAACCCCGACTACGCCGACGAGATCATGATTTGGCATGACGATTGGCTAAAGATGTGCGCCCCCGAGATCCCGCATTCCGTGCGCCTTTTGCGGGCACTGAAGGCCAAGGGCGTGCCGGTGTTTGCGCTGACGAATTTCGGGTGGGACACGTTCGATGTGGCCTGCGCCGCCTATCCGGTCCTGACGGAATTTGACCGGGCCTATGTGTCGGGACGGATGAAGGTGGTCAAACCCGAGCCCGAGATCTATGCGCGGCTTGAGGCCAATAGCGGCATGGCAGCGTCGGATCTGTTGTTTACCGACGACAAGCCCGAGAATATCACCGCTGCCGCCACGCGCGGTTGGAAAACGCATCTTTTTGAAGGGCCCGCAGGCTGGGCTGCGCGGCTGGTGGCCGAGGGCCTGTTGAGCGAGGCGGAGGCGCAGCCATGAGCATAACGATAATTGGCCCCGAGGCAGAGGCGCATCTGGATTGGCTGGCCCTGACCGACGCCATCGAAGCGGGGCATCGGGTGCCGCGCGCCGAGATCGGGGATACGTTCCTTTATCGTGGCGAGGATACGTTGCTGAACCGCGCGGCTTGGATCGACGGGCTGGGACAATTGGTGAAAACCGCTACGATTTTCCCGGGCAATGCCAAACGGCGCCAGCCGATGATCAATGGCGGCGTCAGCCTGTTTTCTGATGTCGATGGCACACTGGAAGCGATTGTCGATTTCCATTTGCTGACCAAATGGAAAACGGCGGGCGACAGTCTTTTCGCGGCCCGGAAACTGGCGCGACCCGATGCGAAACGGATCCTGCTGATCGGGGCGGGCAATGTGGCCCGATCGCTCCATGCCGCCTATAGTGCCGCCTTCCCTGGGGCGGAGTTCACCGTTTGGAATCGCACCCTGCCCAAGGCCGAAAGATTTGCCGAAGATTTTCCGGGTATGAAGGTGGCCTATACGCTGCAACAGGCCGTCGAAGAGGCTGAAATCATCGGCTCGGGCACCATGACGACCGAGCCGATCCTGCATGGCAAATGGCTGCAACCCGGACAACATGTGGATCTGATTGGCGCCTACCGTCCTGATATGCGCGAAGGCGATGACGATTGCCTGCGCCGCTCGCGCGTTTTTGTGGATAGCCGCGAAACCACGTTTGGCCATATCGGCGAGCTCAAGATCCCTCTGGAGGAGGGTGTGTTTTTTGAGTCCGATGTCGTTGGTGATTTCTACGATTTAGATATGCTGCATCGGACCTCGGACCACGAGATCACCTTGTGCAAGAATGGCGGCGGCGCGCATCTGGATCTGATGGTGGCTCGCTACATCCTGGATGCCGTGCGGGGTGCTTAAGCCGCCTGCCCGCTGCGCTGGCCCAAGGGAACTTCGCGGATCGGCAGATGTACTACAGCGCTCAGCGCACCGACGGCCACACCAACCCACCAGACCAGTGTGTAGTTGCCATAGAGGTCATACATCTGCCCGCCCAGCCATACGCCCATGAAGCTGCCCAATTGGTGGCTGAAGAACACGATCCCGTAGAGCGTACCCATGAAGCGCAGGCCGTAGATATAGCCGACAAGGCCCGAGGTCAGCGGTACCGTCGCCAGCCAAAGCGACCCCATCACCACCGAAAAAATGATCACCGATAGCGGTGTGATCGGTAGTATGATGAACAATGCCGCGGCGATGGTTCGGCCCACATAGATCCAGGCCAGCAGATTCTTTTTGGAATAGCTCTTGCCCAGATGCGCGGCAAACAGCGTGCCGCCGATATTGGCCAAGCCAATCAGCGAGATGGCCAGCGCGCCAAGTGCCGATGTCGTTGTGACACCCATCGAATGCAGCACGCCGCCCGGTGCGATGGGGCCGCAATATTCCTCGACGAAGGCAGGGAAATGAGCAGTGATGAACCCCAATTGATAGCCGCAAGAGAAAAACCCAACGAAGATCAGGGTGAAGGATGGGTCGCGAAACGCCTTGCCCAGGATCTGAAGCAACGTGGTTTCCAGGGCTGCTGGATCGTCGCGATCCGGCGCCTTGAGCAGTGGCAGGAACAGCAGCGAGGCAAAGATCATAGCCGCAAAGACCAGGAACACGCTCTGCCATGGCAACGCGCTCAGCAACGCTTCGGTCAAGGGCGGGCCGACGATTTGGCCAGCCGATCCGGCGGCTGTGGCGATGCCCAGCGCCAGCGAGCGATGCTCGTCAGATGTGGCGCGGCCCACCATCGCGAGGATCACACCAAATCCAGTGCCCGCGATCCCAAAGCCCACCAAGACTTCCAGCATCTGGTGCTGTTCGGGCGTGATGGCGTAGGCCGATACGACCAATCCGATCACATAGAGCGCGACGCCCAGGATGATGGCTTTGCGGTCGCCAAACTTCTCGGCAATGGCACCAAAAAAAGGCTGCCCGATGCCCCAGGCGAGGTTCTGGATGGCGATGGCCAGGCTGAACTCGGCGCGCAGCCAGCCAAATTCTTCGGCGATCGGGATCTGGAACAGGCCGAAGCTGGAGCGCACGGCAAAGCTGATCAGGATGATCGCGCAGCCGCCGATCAGCACCGGTGTGATCAATCGATCCGATCTGTCCATCTATGCGGCCCTCAATCCGTGCACAGCGTAAGACTTGCTGAGATGCGTCTTCGGGTCAAATCAGAGAATGTTGCGTGACAGTTCACTTTTTCTGATCGCTCTGATTTTGATGGGCAAATCCGACCAACTCGCCTATCGGTGTCGCCCATGTCTCAACACCTGACCGCTCTGTATGATACCCGCGTTGCCGAAGGTCTTCTGCGCCCCGACCCGGCTCAGCGCGCGGCGATGGCGCGGTTGGAGAGCGTGCGCGAGAGGTTGGAACAAGAGGCACCGCAGCGCTCGGGCTTTCTGGCCAGGTTTCGCAAGGCAGAGCCCATGGGCAAGCAGGGCCTTTATCTGTGGGGTGGGGTCGGGCGCGGCAAGTCGATGTTGATGGACATGTTCTTTCAGCATTCCGGTGTCACCGGTAAGCGGCGTGTGCATTTCCACGCCTTCATGCAAGAGGTGCAGGCCGCCCTGCACGAGGCGCGGAAGACCGGTGTGGATGATGCGATCAAACCTGTCGCCGAGGCCATCGCGCGGGATCTGAAGCTGCTGTGTTTCGACGAGATGCAGATCACCGACATCGCCGATGCGATGATTGTGGGGCGCCTGTTTGAACGCTTGTTCGAGGCCGGTGTGGTCATTGTGACGACATCGAACCGGCACCCGAAAGACCTGTATAAGGATGGCCTGAATCGCCAGCTTTTTCTACCGTTTATCGCACTTTTGGAGGACCGCCTTGAGGTCGATGAACTCGACGCGATGACAGATTACCGGCAGGATCGCTTGGCTGGCGAGCAGGTCTGGTTCACGCCAGCCGATACGACTGCTGCGCGGGCCATCGATCTGATCTGGAACGACCTGACAGGCGGTCGCGAAGAAGCTCTGACGTTGGAGGTGAAGGGCCGCGACGTGCCGGTGCCGCGGTTCTGGGCCGGACAGGCGCGGATGGAATTCGACGATCTGTGTGGCAAACCTTTGGGCCCAGCCGATTACCTGGCGCTGGTAGGTGCGGTGAAGTTGTTGGTAGTGGAGCACATCCCCGTTATGGGGCCCGCCAATGCGAATGAGGCCAAGCGCTTCGTGACGTTAATCGACGCGCTTTACGAAGGACATGTGCGCCTGGTGGCCAGCGCCGATGCAGTGCCGGAGGCACTGTATGTGGAAGGGGCTGGCGCGTTCGAATTCGAGCGTACGGCAAGCCGCCTGCGTGAAATGCAGGGCGCCGGTTGGGGCGCAGCGTCAGATTAGAAATTCTGATCTGAAAGCGGCTGTGACATCCGTACACAGTTTGTACACACCCGGTACACTGACATGGCCATGGCGCCCTCTGTGCGGGCTCGAAATCTTGGATGAGACGGCTAGCTGTGACGTATGATCGACGTGCCGCCCATTGCGTTATCCGTCCGCCAGCCCTCAGCATGGGCCATTATCCATGGCGGCAAGGATGTGGAGAACCGGTCGCTTGGATCGATGCGGGTGGGGCGGATGACGCCGGGGCGTATCGCCATCCATGCGGCGACGGGGATGAAACGGGACGAATATGACTACCTCGTTTGGCGCTGGGCGCGCGACGGCATTCAGGTGCCACGGCCAGATGCGCTGCCGCGTGGCGCCATCATCGGGTCGGTTGAGGTGGTGGAGATCGTCACGATAAGTGACAGCCCATGGTTCGGCGGTGAGGCGGGGTTAGCCCTGCGCGACCCAGTGCCCTGTGACCCCATCCCCGCCACGGGCGCCCTGGGCTATTTCGCATGGCAAGCGAGCGGAGATTTGGCCGAGCCGCTGCTCTGGATGCGAGACTGGGGCACCGCAGATGGTGGCCTGTTTGGCGACATGCCCGTCCACTTCGCCGAAACGCCGGTAAAGCCGTTCGGACGGCGGAAACCAAGGTGCTAGGACGATTGGCGAATGCTTTGACGAGCGGTCTTGCGGAACGGAACTGAGGCGACTGATTGAAGCGAAAAAAGTCCGCGGCCATGCGACACCGGCCTCAGCTTGTAGATCGCTAAGCCCAACGGAATATCCCACCAGGCTCTAGCAGATACAAAATGACAGTTATATCCCATTCGTCCCGCACTGCGCGGTTGGACCCGACTAGTCGTAACCTCTGCCTCCGGGCAGAAGTATTGGACCCACAAAGCTCCAAAGCACAAAGCCGCCCATTGTGCCGACAATCAGCACGATAACCAAAGACACTCCCTCTCTATGAAAAGTGTGACTCAGAAACCAAATTAGGCTGCCAACGCCCAACACCAATGCAAGAGCCGCCAGGGGCAAGGCCCCGATGCCAAGCGCCTGGGACACCTGAACTTCGTCGGATGAAAAGCCGGATGTGTTTCCACCCAGTAACCTTTTGATCTCGAAAGGAAGGAGCAGAATGCTTCGCCCGCCCGCGCCGAGGCCCAATGATAGCGCCGTCGGGTTCGTGGCACCACTTAAACAGACCAAGAGAATGATGCTGTGGGTCAAAGCGGTCCAGCCAGCCAAGTGACCGCAAGATTCTGTCTGTCGAGAGCGGTTTCATCAAAGGTTATGTCGGCCCAATGCAGGGCGAACTTCTGAGCCCCAATCGCAACGGCACCGAGGTAATGTGCAATCTCATGGGCCAGAATTGTCAGGGCTGTCATAACCAATGCGATGGCAAACTATCCAGCCAGCTTTCCGATGTCACTCACCGTGGCAGTCCTTACTTGTGTTGGAAGCGTGCAAGGCTATCGTTGCCAAGGCGATCTGGTTTTGCAATCTGCCAAGGCGCTGAAATTCATCGAAAACACCGCCTTAATCACTTGGGCTCTTCGAGTATGTTTGCTCCGCTGCTGCAACCTTCGGTTCGCTTTGCCAGGGTAGTCAGCCCCGACCTTCGAGCAACCTGCGGGATATTGTAAAGTGCCTGCCCGAGTTATCGTTCGCTCCAAGTGCTCGAAACTAGCCGCTGCGGAAGGCGGTAATGCGGGACTTTCTCACTGCCATCGTGCGAAAAGATATTCATGCACGGAAATCGCGAAGCTACTTTGAAACGCCTGAAACGCCTTGAGGGGCAGGTCCGCGGGATCGCCCGGATGGTCGAAGAAGATCGCTATTGCGTCGATGTTTTGAAGCAAATCGCGGCAGTACGCGCGGCGCTGAAAGGCGTCGAAAAGCTCGTGATCGATGATCACGCGTCGCACTGTATCGAGGACGCACTTGCCTCGGGTGATCGAGAAGACCAACGGGCAAAATTCACTGAATTGCTTGAACTGCTCGACAAGGCGCGCGGCTAAGCTGTTAAAGATTGATGGGCGGTGTCGTCACACTGGTAATAGTTGCAGTCGCCAACAGGATCGGTGCGACAGCCAGCATCTCCAATGAAATCGATTGTCGTAGCGCATGAGTTGCGCCTGGCTTCGCAACACGCAGGGCCGGAACAAATCTAACCTTATTCAGCGTAGCCAAGCCAAGTAACGCTGAGACAATCCCTACTTTGACCAAGAGCCCCAAGCCATAAGCGGTTCCAAACAAGGCGGCCAACGATCCCGAAAGAAGATACGCGAGCGCTGTTCCCGCAATGATCAGGACGGCAATCCCAAAAGCAGCAATATTGCCAAAGTGGTGCAGTAGATCGGCACCAGTAGGCAAGAGCGTCGCGCGGCGCAAAGGCGCGAGGGCACCAATCCAGAAAGCAGCGGCCAGAAGGTGCAGCACCAGAAAGACCGCTAAAGCCGCCCTTGGCTCCCCGAGAGCGTGCCCCACCTGAGCAAAGGATATCGCAACAGCAAGGCACCCCATCAGAGCGATCCACTGCCCTATTCGGGGTACCAAAATCGCAAGTATCGCGAGTTCGCCAACCCCACGCCAAATCGCGGCGGTGCCAAGCGGGCTTTCCCAAACGAAGCCGAGCATCATTGGGTCCATTGCGCCCTCAAAGCCCATTCCTGATATCCGTGCTGCACGAATGCCGAAACGAAGAGCCAGCACGGCGAGACCGACAAGCGCCGCACCGACCGCAAGCTGCCTCGCAAGGTGAAGGACAGATGCCTCTGCGTGCTTGGCAAAGATGAAGGAAAATAGCACGCCCCCCATCGCGAGGAGTGCCGCGCCATAGCCAATCGCTTTGGCCAAGATGGCCAAAACGACAAGACCATCGACAGGCGCGAGTCCGGTCACTCAGCGACCGTGAAAGAGAAGCTTCCCTGCATCGGGTGGCCGTCTGAGGCCATACCCCGCCAATCGAAGCGATAGCTTCCAGGCGTAAGCTCTTCCAAAGGCAAAGCCCGGAATTCTGTGGCAGGCTCCATACCGGTCTCGCGTTCGATTTCGACGTCACCATCGGTTGAGGTTAACGTGACAGAGACTATGCGCATCGGATCATCGAACCGCATCGAAAGCTCCGGCACATCTGCGACCGTCGCCCCTTCAGCAGGTGTCGTTGCTTCAGAATTTGAATGTGCGGCCGCAAGCATCGGAGCCAACACCACGGCTAGGCCGAGAAGAGTTTGTTTTATCATTTGAATTTTCCTCTATTCGGATTGGGCGTTCAGTTCGTCGTGATATTGACGAATGTCGTCGGGCGAAGTTGACTTGATGAAAGACAGCACCGCAATGATCTCATCGTCGCTGAGCACGCCCTCATAGACAAGCATGCCAGATGGTGGCGCGTTCTCCATCAGACCGGCAAGCCCATATTTGGTCAGGGTGAAAAGCGTTTCGTCATCATGGTGCCATGTGTGCCCTGTGGCGTCATGTGGCGGCGCTGGAAGCAAACCATCCTCGCCACGTATGCGCCAGTTTGGTTGTCCCTCCAGGCGCGCACCATGGCAGGCAGCACATTGGTCTGCGTAGATGCTTTGGCCCATGGCGACCACTTCGGCGTCGTCCGGTGTTAATAGACCGACAGCTTCGGAGGCTTGGGCTAGAACGAATGCGGCGGCGAATCCGGCGAGCGCGAGCCCGCCGGTTAGCAAAACTGCCTTGCGACTTAACATCAGATGTCGAACGGCTGAGCTGTACCAGAAAGGTAGTACACCTTGCCGGTGCCAGCCTCTCCACAAACGCAATCACATCGTAACGGGCGGACGGGTCATCTCCCATGCCAGGAGAGCCCATCGGCATGCCTGGAACAGCAAGCCCAGTGATGTCTGGGCGGTCCTGCAAAACAGCTTCCAATGCTTCGAACGGCACATGCCCTTCAAACACATATCCATCCGCTTCAATGGTGTGACAGGAGGCGAGCTCAAGCGGAATGCCGCGCTCTGCCTTTTGCGCATCGGGGTCGGTCAGTTCCTCGACGGTGACGGGGTAGCCGCGCGCGCGCCAAATCAGCCCAAGCGTGACAGCAACCGCAGCCTGGCGACGTGAGAACGTGCATAGGCGTGCCTGCACGGGCAGGCAGAGCAGCCACGACAAAGGCCGTTGTGGAAAGAGTGGTGAAGTGACGACGTGTGATCATGTCTGTCGATCCTTTGAATTGAAAGTTGAATGGATTGCGGGCAAGTGCCCGGTGCCGTTCAAACTCTCGGAGGACCGGTTGGAATAGCCAGCGTCAGGTTTGAAAAATCGACATCAGCGAACAGCAAACCACTGGCCGTTCTGCTTGCGGGCTCAACCGGCGAAAGCGTCGATGTGGCGACAAGATCGCCAAAACAGGGCGTTGATCCCATGCCGCTGGCGGTGTCGCAACAATCCGCAAGTGCCTTCTCAGCATTAGCCAACAGATCGCTTTCTTTCATTTCAGCTTGGTGGTCGGCGTGATCCGATCCGTGGTTCAAGCCATGCATCACGGACGCGGTGGATGCACCGGCGAGTTCAACAACAAGAATGATCGACAGGACTAAGCGAGCCATCACAAATACCTACTGGGGTATATGATTTGGACAAGTCACGAGGATGGGTCACTTTAGGCGATCCTAGTCGCACCCATTATGGTAGCGCCACATTTCAGGATCATGCCCCTCTGGAACAGAGGCGCATAGATCATCTCAATAACCGCGTAAGACCGAGTACTGGCTAACTTGAGCATCAGTCAGCAATGGCAAAGTCAGCAGGTGAGCGTTGAGGTGAACCAGCCTCAAGTCTGCCCGCGCTTCACCTGCCTCTATGACAAGCCGCTCAAGTGTCTCGGCATCCGGCGCACCTCGTTGAAAAGCTGCGTCCAGCGCCTGTTCCGCTGCGATGAACCTCTCCCCTGCGGCTATAGCGTCGGCTTGCATCTGCACCTGGATCGCTTCGATGCCGTCGCGCTGGTCCTCGGTCAGACCAATTGGTTCCGCAAGTTCGAGGAGATGGGTCGGCCCCGGGACACCGTTGAGCTCCGCTGCTCGGGCAAGTCCCCATCCGCCGCCGCGCTGGATCTCCTCCAAATCCTGTTCCGATAGGGACTTGATCAAACGAGTTTCTTCACCAGCATCATCCGAGGGTGTCGAGCCGTGGGTTACGTCATGTGTTTGGGCAAGGACCACAGCGGGAAAGACAACAATGAGTAGTGCGAAGTGTTTGGTGTCCATGGGTTAAGTCCCTGACTGATCCAGCATTGTCTCCAATGCATTGCATAGCTTGCGCAAAACGGAACATGATAGAAATCATGTCAGATCATTGGCTTCATTGTTTTGATGGCGCTCCAGAACGAACGCTGGAAGAAGGCGAAACGCTGTTTCGGCGAGACGATAAAGTTGGATGGGCCTTCCTGATCCGTGAAGGGCAGATTTCCCTTCGTCGGGCTCTTCAAGATGGCGGACTATTGATCTTGCACCGTGCCGGTGCTGGTGATCTGATCGCTGAAGCATCCCTCTTCGCGGAATAATATCATTGCGATGCCGTGATGGATTTGGTGACGACGGTCGCGGTTCTACCGAAGGCGAATTTGCTGAAGCATGTAGAGTACGATTTTTCAGGAAATCACCTATCGGTTAGTGCTTTCGAGCGAACGGCAAAAGAGCTACAGACCTTACGCACTCGCATTGAGATCATGCGATTACGTAAGGTGACAGATCGTCTCGACGCCTATCTCGAACTCTTCGGCCCTCCAGATGAAGGCGGCTGGGTGCGCGTTGCTGATTGGGTCGGCGCGTCGTCTCCCGCGATCTACCGAGAACTTGCGAAGCGTCGACGGAACGATCCGACTGGAGCTTAGGCGCAAGAGCCTGTCTTCAATAGCGGACATTCGTTGTTTTGCAGCGACAAGGTCGGTATGGGGCTCATAGCAGACCTTGAGGCAGAGCGGCATCTGTTCAGCCAAATCATTCTGCTTTTGTAAGGACCGTTCAAACTGGACTTTGCAGATGTGTTCGAGCGCTGCGGTGCAACTTCGCCGTCCCAGGTTTTCTCTACATATGCGTGATTTCGTTACAATTAGTCTGACAGTCCGCGGGAAGGAGTAGCCGCCGTATGAGTCATTTTTTGATGTCCAACGTTGCCGATCAGACGTGCGTTTTCCAAGGCGATCACGCTTTGCGCCGCGAACATCTGTGCTTACCGGAACGCATCTTCCGAGAAGGGGCGCACCGACTGCTGATAGATCGTGAAGGCCCCGACAAGCCAGTAGACAGCAAGCATCGGGATCGCGACAAAGGGTCGGGCACCACCCAAGTTCGCCGTGGCGAACCGCAACGGGTCGACCGAGCGGTAAAGCGACTCTGATTTCACATCCATGATGTTTATCGCGGCGCGTTGAGTGAGCATCCTGCCAAGCCCGGTCTGATCACTCACGCTGAACGTGCCACTGTCATTCAGCCAGTCTTGAAAGGCCGTCGGGATGCCGAGCGTAAAGCTCGCATGGAATCTAATTTCGTTTCGGTACTCAAACAGAATTCCAAACTCTGCGTCGCAGAGGTCCAAGGCGTAGCGAAGCATCGCTGGCATGACCAAGTCCAGATCGCCTTGGGACGCGCCAATGATCCGCAAGACCTCGCTCAGCGCATTTCGCGGCTCAACGGCTTTTCAAGGCTCGGCGCGAGTTCCGAGATAATGGACGCATGATCCACCTCGCTACACGGGGCGGCGGTGACGCTGCTGAGGCGGTTGGCGAGCTCGACCTTGGATGACACTTCAAGCTTGCGATAGGTCGTGGCCAGATAGGTCCGCACGGTGGAGGGCGCGATGTGCAAGTCTGCTGCGATCTCCTGATAGCTGCATACAGCGGCGTAGCGCTCGGCAATCTGTTGCTCTCTGAGGCTAAGGTCGGTGGCGAAGCTGGCTGATGATCGGGTCTGGTGCCCTCTGCGGTCAGCTCGTAGACAGGTTTGGCCACCGCACTCTTGTTCTGACGGTGTGCATGACTGGCGCGGTGATTGCCCCTTGGTTGCTGAGTATTTCTGGCGCCGGGCTTGTGGCCAGCCTGCTCTTTGGCCTGGTAGGAATGGCGCGCGCTGGTGTCATCATGGCGCTGGCCAGTCTCTCCCTGCGGCTAGAGGTTCGCGCCTTCGGAATGGGAGTCTTTTTCACGATTTACTACGCTATCATGCTTGCCGCGCCTCCCGCCGCCGAAGCGATCCTAGATGCAACTGGGCAGCCTCAAGGTTCGATCTGGCTGACCATGACCCTTTTTGCGAGTGTTGTCCCATTTGCACTTCCGTTCAAATTCTTCAAAACAGGCTCAGACATGGTTATCCAAAAGACGGGCTCACTATGATTACATAAAACACAGACAGTCTTTCAGCTCGTAAGCTTGCCACTATGGACGCGCTGCCGACCTCAGGTTCAGAACAGGATTTAGCGAGCCATTCAGCAAATAGGCGATCAACAGCACAAAGCGGTCATTGCCGATTAAGTCAATCGCTGCGGCACAGTTTGACTAGACAGAACGTTCGCCGCGATTGCAGAAAGATAGAAATGGCGAACTGATGGTTTGAGGGGCGAAGCGGACAACCAGTATCTCAATATCGCCGAATGCAGATAGCTGCAAATGCTCTTGAAATCGCAATGTCTGCAGAATGTTTGGACGATCAAGCGAACCTGGCGCGGCTCAGCGCGACGCGAAAGCCCAGTCGCGATAGGGCTGCACGAGCAGTTCGGCGAATGGTGCCGTCCTTGCAGCGTGTTGCTCATTATAGTGGCCTGCCTCGTGCAGCATGTTCACGGTGCCGATCACCCGCGCTCCGCCCGTTGCGGCTGTGTCGATGACGGGAACGTTAAGGCAAGATGCGCAGCCCAGTTGCGCAATCAGTTCGTGATCGAAAAAGGCGCCCTCGATATCTTCACTTGAATAGGCGATCCACGGCTGACGGTCCTCTAGAACGATCTTTCCCCACTCGGTCAGCGCGCCGAGTGGTTTGCGCCCGCCGACCGGATAATCGTCCGGCATGTTCGTATAGATCCGTGCCGCTTCGCCCCTTGGCCAATCGATCGCCATCAGTGTGAACAGCTTGTGACCGATCAGATGATCAAGCGCCTGGTCCAGCGCGGGGAACAAATCGGGCCCGGCCCGGCATGTCGCCAGCAGATCTGCCTCACTCATCGCGATTTCCTTTTGACGAAGGGTCCCGGCGGTTTTTCCGGAAGAAGACCCAGCGGACGAAACTGCATGATGGCGATCAGCGCAACGCCGATGAAGATTTCACGCAACGCGGCCTTCTGCACCCCGCCAAGTACCGAGGTCCAGCCTTCTAAAAATCGGCTTCCCTCCAGCACCATGACGACCGCAATCGCACCGATTACTGCGCCGGTCGTGTTACCTGTGCCACCCGCCGTAAGCGCCAGGAATATGTAGATGGTGATTAACGGGCGGAAGATGTCTGGGGCGATATAGCTGGTGTAATGTGCATAAAACGCACCGGCGAGGCCAAGGATGGCGGCGCCAAGCGCGAAGGCCTGGATCTTGAAGCGCCGAATGGGTTTGCCGGCCACGGCCGCCGCAGTGTCATCGTCGCGGATCGCACGGAGCGCACGGCCCCAAGGCGCGCGACGCAGCCGTTCGGTCAGGGCCCAGACAAGGATCACCGCAGTGGCGACCAGGGCGAAGGACAACATGTTGAATTGAAATGGTGTCAGCTCGCTGCGCCAAGGGCCGGGAACGCCGGAAATCCCGTCAGAGCCGTTCGTGAGCCAGATCTCGTTTGCAGCCACCAGTCGCACAAGCTCGGAAAAGCCGAGCGTCACGATGGCCAGGTAATCCCCGCGCAACCGCAGGGTCAGGCGACAGAGCAACCCACCTGCAAGCGCGGCAAGCCCCGCCGCAAGCCCAAGGCCAATCGGTATGGGAAGCCCTCCGGAAGCTGTGGCGAGCGCTGACGCATAGGCGCCGAGCGCGAAAAACCCCGCCATGCCGAGGTTGATCATACCACCCATGCCCCAGATCACATTGATCCCAAGCGCCAACAGCGCGTAGATCCCAGCAAATGTCGCAACAGAGAAGAGCCAGCTCAGCATCAATACGCCCTTTCGCCCAGAAGCCCGCGGGGCCGGAAGGTGAGGACCAGAACAATCGCGAAAAAGCCGACCGCGGATTTGTAGGCGGGCTCTAGGACCAGAACCGACATTTCCTCACCGATGCCGACGATCATGGCACCCAAAACTGCCCCCGGGATCGACCCCAGCCCGCCCACGACAGCCGCCGCAAAGATCGGCAGGATGAAGCGGAAGCCGGTCAACGGATCGATCGATGTGCCAAGTCCGAACAGCATTCCGCCAATGCCGACAAGGCCCATGCCTGCAAACGCCACGACACGGCCGACCAGGACCGCGTCGATCCCCTTGAGGTCGGCAAGACCCGGATTGTCGGCCACGGCCCGCATCGCCTTACCCATGCGCGTGTATTTCAGTGCCGCGAAAACAAGGATCATGATCATGACCGCCAGCGCGAGGTTTTCCAATTGTTGGGGGTTCACCCGGATGTCACCGAAGCGGATGTCGCGCACGAGTGGCAGATCATATCCGCGCAACTCGTTGCCGAAGAAGAAACGCACGATGTTTTCTAGCACGATCGTGAGCGCGATGGAGGCAATCGCCGTGGTGAGCGCGCCGTGTTTGCGCAGCGGCTTCAGCGCGATCTCATCGCTGACAAGGCCAACGATACCCGCAATGAGAAACGCGAAGCCTAGCGAGGGTATCGCAGGCAAACCCCAATAGACATTCGCGACCAAGCCCGCGAAGGCGCCGACAGTCGCGTGGCTTGCAACGGCGAAATTGGGAAACCGGAGAACCGCGAATATCGCGGTGAACCCGATTGTCGGGATCGCGAGAAGCGCGCCGGTTATGATGCCGTTCACTAGGAACTGGGGGAGAAGGTCGAGCATGTATGGGATACGCCTACAGCAAAGTCCGCAACCCGGATCGGCAGGTGCGCCGATCCGGGAATACGTGAGACACGTCGTCAGACCCGTTCAAACATCGACGGCGTGCCGCCCGAGATTTCATTGAACAGAAACTGTGTACCGGTGATGTCGCCAATCTCGTCGAAATCGCAGGGGCCTGAAGCGCCGCTGTAGTTCACCGACCCTCCGCCTGCGAGCGTCTCCATTCCCGTCAATACGTCCGATACGTCCACGCCGTCGCCCTGGCTGATCGTGCGAAGCTGATCCTTGATCGCTGCGCCGCTGGCATCGCCCGCGGCTGCGGCGGCCAATACGGCGAGATTGGCATGGTCGTAGGTTTGGGCTGAATAGGGATCGACGATATCAACGCCGAGGGCGGCCTGCACATTGGCGTAGGCTGTGCTTTCGATGTCCGGTGCGCCCTCCCAAGTGAACACCCCTTCGGTCACCTCGGCGGGCAGCGCCTCCAGCACGGTTGGATTCACCGCATAGGCAGGTCCGATGATGCTGCCTTCATAACCCGCCTGCCAGATATCGCGCAGCACCACAGTAGAATCCGCCGCATAGCCGCCGAGCATGATAAAGTCGGGGTTGCTGCGCAGAATGGTGTCGACCTCTGAGCGATAGGTGCTCTTGTCAGCCTCGTAGATCAGGCTCTCCATGCCGATCCCGGCACCCTCGGCCTGACCAGCCAGGATGTCGATGGAGCTTTGCGCAAAGGGCGTCTGTGGCCCGATCCAAGCCATGCCGGTCGCGCCTTGGCGCAGCATGAAGTCGCCCGCAACCTGGATCTGCAGGACCGAGTTTGGCTGCGTCCGGGCGATATAACCCATATGCGGCAGCTGGGTGATGCTGTCGGCACCGGAGACGGTAAAGAGCATGACACCGTTTTCCCAGCAAAGCGGCGCGACGGCGGTGGTGATAGAAGAGGCCCACGTGCCGATGACGACCGAGACACCATCGACATCGATCAATTTGCGGACGGCGCGCACGGCGGCTTCGGGACTGGTCTGGGTATCCTCGCTGACGAGATCGATCTGACCACCCAGAAGCCCACCTGCCCCGTTCACGGCGTCGAAGACGCTGGCCGCGGCGTCGCGCATGGATGGGCCGTAGGTGCCGCCGACGCCTGTCAGTGGGGTCAACGTGCCGAACTTGATCGCTGTGCCCTGCGCCCGCACAATCGCAGGCGCCGCCAAGAGCGCGGCCCCACCAAGCAGCACCGATCGGCGATCGGGGCGTAAATTTAAAAAACGGTCAGTCATCAGAAATCTCCTTCTCCCTGTCGGTTGGGGGCTACCCCCCTAGAAAGGCGCGTCGGACATCTGCGTCCGCAGCCAATTCGCTTGCTTTGCCGTCTATGTGGTTCTGACCGGCGGTGAGGATGTAGGCCCTCTCCGCCAAATCGAGCGCGTCGAGCGCGTTTTGCTCAACGAGGACTATTGCCACGCCCGCATCACGTATGCTCCGTATGGTGTCGAATAGTTCCCGCGTCGCCACTGGTGAAAGCCCTGCGGAGGGCTCGTCGAGCAGCATCACCTGTGGGGCGACCATCAGTGCGATCGCCACGGCCAGAACTTGTCGTTGCCCGCCAGACAAAGTGCGGGCCGCTTCCCGACGTTTTTCGGCGAGCATCGGGAAGCGGGCATAGATCTCGGCAATCCGCCTCTTGACGTCCGAGGGCGCAAGGTAGCCGCCGATCTCTAGGTTTTCGTGGATGCTCATACTGGGAAACACGTTGGCTTCCTGCGGCACATAGGCCACGCCGCGTTTTGCAACTTCGCGTGGCTTGAGGCCGTTGAGCGGTTCGTCCTTGAGCCGGATAGACCCTTCGCGCGCCGCAAGTTGCCCCGCAACCGCTTTGAGAAGTGTGGATTTTCCGGCGCCGTTTGGACCGAGGATGGCCACGATCTCACCACTGTCGGCGCGAATGCTGACGCCCTTCAGGATCGTATCGGCGCTGTTGTATCCCACCACGACCTTCTCGGCGTGAAGCAGGCTCATCCGCGCTTACCCAGATAGGCGTCCTGAACCCGGGCATCCGCGGCAATGTCAGCGAAACTCCCCTTCATCAGGGTGCGTCCCTCAGCCATGACAATCACCGGATCACAGATCCGAGCGACGATATCCATGTCATGTTCGACGATCAGGAAGGTCAGGCCGTCCTCTTCATTAAGTTTTTGAATTCGTTCCGCGATGTCACCGGCGAGTGTTGGGTTCACGCCAGCTACGGGTTCATCGAGGAGGATCATGCGCGGTTGCGCCATCAAAGCGCGGCCAATTTCGAGGAGCTTTTTTTGCCCACCCGACAGTGCGCCTGTCAGGTTCTCGACCACGTGGTCGAGCTTCAGTCGCTTGGCGATGGCATGGGCCCGTTCCAGAAGGTCTTCTTCGCGCTGTCTGGCCTGTCCGGGCGAGAAAAGGGCGGTCAGCATGCGTTCACCCGGTTGGTCGTCACCGTGCAGAAGCAACGTTTCAAGGACCGTGAGCGTCGGAAAGCCCCGCGCGATCTGGAACGTACGGACCACCCCATGGGCATTGATCCGATCCGGCGTCAGGCCCGTGATCTCGGCTCCCGCAAAATGCACGCTGCCACCTTCGGGTGGGATGACGCCAGAAATGCAGTTGAATGCCGTCGTCTTGCCCGCCCCGTTCGGGCCGATCAGTGCCGTGATAGTCCCCTGCTCGACGTCGAAATTAGCGTCAGTCAGCGCATGCACACCGTAGAAGCTACGCTGTAGACTACGGACCTGCATGAGAGGCTGGCCGTTTCCGCTCAGGGGCGGATCAGCACTAAGGGTTTGCGTGTCCATGTGTTTATCAATGCGCTATGCGGTCGGGCTGGCAAGAAAAATCGTGATTGCATTCCGAACTCTGCCTGCCACGCTAGGCACAATCAAATGCCAACACACCTGCGAGAATCGGGAGGACGTCATGCGCATAAAGTTCGAGAATTGCGATCTGTTTGATGGGACGGGTGATGCGGTTCAGCCGGGTTGCCATGTCCTCGTGGCCGACGGAAAAATCGCTGAGGTCTCTGAAACCGCGATCGGCGGCGGCGCGGACCGGGTTGTCGATGCCAAGGGGCATACCCTGATGCCGGGTTTGATCGACGCGCATGTGCATGTGGCGGCTGCCACACCCAACCTTGCGGCGCTTGAGGCGATGCACCCGACCTACGTGGCCCATTGGACGGCCGGGCACATGTCAGCCATGCTTGATCGTGGCTTTACGACCGTGCGCGACGTCGGGGGTGGGGATGCCGGAACCAAACGCGCCCAGGCCGAAGGTCTGATCCGCGGCCCGCGCCTTTTCACATCGGGCAAAGCGCTCGGCCAAACCGGCGGGCACACGGATTTCCGGGGAACCAGCCGCGCCGATGTTGGAGATCTTCAGCGTCGGCACCTGCCGTCGCTCGGGCGCATTGTCGATGGCGTGCCAGCCTGCTTGCAAGCGGCACGCGACGAGCTTCGCCTTGGGGCCGACTTCGTGAAGATCATGGCCAATGGCGGGGTGGCGACCCCGACAGATCCCATCGATTGGATCCAGTTCACGCCTGAGGAAATCCAGGCCATCGTGACGGTTGCGGAAGCCTCAAACACCTATGTCGCAGCGCATACCTACACCGCGCGGGCGATCGAGCATGCTTGCGTCAACGGGGTCCGGACGCTGGAGCATTGCAATCTGATCGACGATCGCGTTGCGCGGATATTGGCGGAGCGTGGCGCTTTCGCAGTGCCCACCTTGGTGATCTATGATTGCCTGGAGCGTCACGCCGAGGAAATCGGGCTTGGCGGTGAAAACCGCAAGAAGAACCGTAAGGTGCGTGAAGCGGGGTTGAGCTCCCTCGAAACGTTGGCGGGTGCTGGTGTCCCGATGGGATACGGCACTGATCTTTTGGGCTGGATGCACAAGGATCAGTCGACGGAATTTGCGTTGCGGGCCCAGGTTCTGCCCAACGCGGATGTGCTGCGATCCGCCACCTCGGTGAACGCAGATATCCTGCGCCGCGCGGACCTTGGGCGGATCGCGCCCGACGCAACGGCCGACCTGATTCTTGTTGCGGGCGACCCGGTCTCAGATATCAGTTGCCTGACAGGGCAAGGTGAACGTATCCCTATGATCCTTCAAAACGGCATTGTTGTAAAAGACCAGCTTTGAGTTTCCGTCGTAGGGCGTCAGATCGGGTCTTTCACGGGGTCCGATCACCCCGACAGATCGAACTACGGAATTGTTTGAAGCCATCCTCCGTCTTGCCGACAGGCTCAAATTCGATGCCTTCCAAGTGGTCAATGTACCGCGCGACGACGAAGACCTCCTCGGAAAACCTGCTAAGCCCCGCTTCAGTCTCGAAAGCGCGCGTCGCCAAAAGAGACACCTGTCGTGCCCTATATGGCTCCAATGCTCCGATCTCCGCAATGCAGCGGTTCGATGCTCGGCGGCCCTGAGCGTTATCAGCATTGCCCTATAGAGGCGCCCCTTGGCCCGGACAGATCAGATCGCCGGGCTGGACGCGCTTGGCGAGCGCCGTGATGGAGGAAAGGCCTCCCGATCTGTCCTCATAGAGATTCGGCTCGTCTAGGCGCGGTGCAGTCATGATCACGTCCCCCACGATCCATACGGTTTCGCCCACCGGTTGCGGAATGCCAAATCCGACCTGGCCTGCGGAACGCCCGGGCAGGGTAAGCGTTCTGAGGCCATTAACCGCCAGTGCGCCATTATCCTGGATGTGCTTGATTTCGGGAATGGCCTCCAGCCGGTCGGGAAAGCGCTTTGCGATTAGTCGGGTCATGAGATGCCCCATAAGCGTTGGGGCCAGTTTGGCAGGCCGACGCCATTTCCCCTGCCTCAGCAGATCGGTCTTTACGGGATGGGCAAGGACGTTCGCATTGAGCGCACGCGATAGTGCCGCCGCGCTGTCAGCATGATCGTAGTGCCCGTGGGTCAACAGGATTTGGCGGATAGCCGGCGGGCAGACAGCGCCTTGAGGATATCGCCTGCAAAACCAGGCTCGCCCATGTCGATCAAAACCGAATGGCTGCCCTGATCGACAAGATAGACATTCGTTGCCTTTTTATGCGCGCGGTAGACGCGCTGCGCGATTTCCTGGAACCGCACAACCCTAGTCCAGCGCGAAGAGATCATGGGCTCCGCGCGGGAGTATGACCCGCTCGCCCGTTCGCAGGATCTCATTATCCAGAACAGCGAAGATCTCGACCCAACCGTCGCTGCGCGGCGCATCGTGGTCCTGATAGATCACCACCGCGATCTGGTCTCCGTCGGCATCGAACACCGCGTCTTCTGGCAAGACACCTTCGAAGCCCACAGGATCGCCAAGGGTTTCGAGCTGTCCGGTCGCGGCATCCACCGAGACTAGCGACAGGGAAGATGCGCCGCGTGCAGGCACGATGCTGAACATGCCGCCCGGCAGGTAGGTCCGCTCCATGTTGACGGCCACCAGCCGGTCGCCCGCGCGGTTCACCTCAAACGTCTCTGGTGATTTCGAAACGGTTGCAGAAGACACAAGCCCGCGCGTCGTACCGTCGGGCGACAGCGCGAAGGACAGGATTTGACCGTCACCGTTAAAGACAGCATCCGTTGGTGCAGGACCCCAGGCGACATCTGCAACGAGAAAATGATCGCCGGTCTGGGTCCAACGCCCCACCGTCAGCCAAGCGCCCTCTCGCAGCGGGGCCTCAGCAGCCGCTGATATGGGTATACCTGCATCATCAAGCTCAAAGCGCACGAGACCTACGCCGACATTCGACACGATATATCCCGCAGCCGCGCCGCCTGGATGGATCATGGCATAGGTCAGACCATCATCGATGCCGGGGCGGGCCTCAATGTCTGGCAGATCGAGGTCGAAGATACGTGGTGCGCCGGGTTGGCCATCGGTCAGAGGGATGACGGCCAATTCGCCTGCGTTTTCGCCACAGGTGATCAGTAGCCAGTTTTCGTCCGGCGCGATGTCGATGCTGTTGGGGCGGGTGCAGACCTCTGTCGTCGAGACGGCAGCGCCAGCGGTCAGATCGACGGTCGTCAGAAGCGTCCCGTCGGGCATTTCCGCAAAGACACTTCCCATCGCCGCGACACCATCCGGTGGCGCTTTACGGCTCTCGACGACATAGGCAAACCGGCCCGTGGTATCTGCCGCCATCGCGCCCGGCCAGCCCATGACCGTGTTGGATGCCGGGACCTGTTGAAGTCGCGGAGTGTCGGTGCCCAGCCCGTCAATCGTCATCAGAACGTCAGCCGCACCTTCAATGGGGTAAAGCTGTCCATCTGCGTACCCCGTAGCAGCCATATCAGCATCGACAAGCACAAGCAGTCGGGACAGGTCAAATGGTTCTGGTTCTGCGGTAACTTCGGCCACTGGTGGAGCGCGATCCGCAAGGTTCCATCCGACAACGGCCAGTATGGCCAGACCGAAAACAGCCACAACCAGTCCGCCGATCCATTTCAATATGCGCATTATGCCTGTCTCCTCTTGCCGAGAAGGTATTTAATACGGATATCGTAATATACAAGTTTCGTTATCGCGAAACCTTGGATGCGATCCGTGACATGTGCCCCACAAATGTCGCCCGCTCATCCTCAGGCAGCGCATCAAGCATCAGTTTCATCGTTGCCCTTTCCTCCGTCTCCAACCGTGCGAACGCATCCTTGCCTTCATCGGTCAGAGAAAGAGCAATAGACCGGCGGTCCGTTTCCGGCCGTCGTCTCGCGATGAAACCACGGTCCACCAGCCGGTCCACCACGCTGCTGGCGGTCGTTGCGACAACGCCGAGGAAACCGGCGAGGTCGGCAAGGCGGCAATCGGGGTGCTGCGCGACGAACCGCAGGGTTTGGATATCGATGGGCAGGAAGCTCAACTGCCGATGCGCGATCTGAACTTCGGTCTCCGCGATTTTCAGCGCCCGCATGATGGTGGTGACGGCCTGTTGCAGGTCTTTGATCTGGTCTGACATGAGGCTTTCTACGACCATCGGAATAAGTTGTGAAGGTCTCTTTGACCGGACAGATAGGATCACATGCGCCTGGTCCTGATCCCGCCTCTGCTGCGAAGTATGAAGGGCCTATCCCTCAAGCTGAGAAGGCTAGGAATGACAAGGAGGTGTATCTTCAAAGCGACCGAATGTCTGATGAGCATGGATGGCGACGCTTGGACCCGTCATGCAAACCCATGGAGCGCATCCAGGCGCTTTACGTGTCTGCCTCTGATTCGTCCCGGCGATTGCGCCAAGAGTCTGGATCGGCTGCTGAGCACTTGGGCCACGATCTGTGGTCTCGTGTTGTCCATGGAGCCAAAGGTCCGGTGCGTGGACCGAGTGGCTTGGATGTTCCCAAGATCGGGCAGGATGTCCTGTAGAGCCAGACGCGAGCTATGGCTCGACCAGACATTTCTAACCGCCGAAGACTGCGTGCTGGATGCGTTGGTTGCGTCGAATGGCACGATCCGCGCAATGACCCTTTCATTTCGGCGACGTCGCGGATATCGGCGCGGGCGACGAACCAAAGTTCACCCGAAACGCAGTCACAGGCGACAATCTGTAGCGTCTTTTAAATAACTTCGATCATGATGCTCGTTTCACCCGGAAGAGGACGTGCCCAGATTAAATCGTCAGGCAATATCCGAGGCGCAAAGTGTCGAGGCTCTCCATATCCGGTGACGATGCGCATCTCTTCAAGAGATCGCACATGGGCAAAAGCCATCTGTTCCCCGATGCAGCATCTTGCGAGCTTGTTGCCCGAATTGCGGGATGGTGCGCCGCGCCCATAGTTCCCGATGCCGTACTTGAACCAATCGCCGCGATGCGCAGAGTGCTGACTTTGCAAAGTTTCCAGGAACCATCCACACGCGCTGTTGCATACAGTGTTTGAGTGCTTTGGCGCCGCCCGTGGAGCCGGCAATTCGTTTACAGCGCGAAATCCCAAGTCAATTGAACTCACATAACGCGGCCCAAAAAAAATGACTTTTCGCTAGTGCTGCGCGGAAGACCGCGATGATCACAGGCAGAGATGTCACCATATTGAATTTTCCGCGCTTGTTTTCCATCTCAGACTCGAATGGAGGCGGAGTTTGATGTCGTTAGATCAGACCGGTGTCTTACCGGAAAGCATGTTGGCGCATTTTAAGAGCGACCACGGTGCTGTTGCCGCATTCCTTCTGAAAGATGGTCACACACAGTTCACTCTTTCCGGTGACACGGGATCAGACGCTGCGTGCGACCCCGGAGACGTCGTCTTTGAGATCGGGTCCATTACGAAGGTCTTTACGGGTATTTTGCTGTCGGTCTTGGTTGAAGAAGGGCGGATAGATCCGAACAGGCCACTTTGCGAGATGATCCCTGCACTTGAAGGAACGCAACCGTGGCTGACGCCGAACCGATTGGCTACTCACTCTGCAGGTTTGCCGAAGCTGCATATTCCCTACTGGAAAGCGCTATTGCTTCCGGTTGGCGACGATTTCTACGCCGATTTTAGCCGTGACGATCTGTTTGACTGGGTGAGACGTTGGCGCGGCGCAGCGCCGAAGCCCAACGCCTATGCCTATTCCAATATGGGTTTCGGACTGCTGGGTGAGGCGCTTGCAGCCCATGAAGGCCGAGACTTCGGTGATTTGCTGCGTGAGAAGGTTCTTGATCCGATCGGCTTGAACGACACATCAGCTCATCTGGAGGGTGATCGGACACACCGTTTCGCGCAACCTCACGATGCGGTCGGTCGCCCCGTGAAACCTTGGACCTTCAAGGCCATCGCGGCCGCGGGCGCTTTGCGGTCCACACCAAACGACATGGCGCAATTTGCGCGTCGGGTGATCAATGCAATCCGGGAACCGCATGACAGTCTGGACAAGGCAATCTGTCGGTCGGCATTGCCCGCGCAGCGCGGGACGGGTCGCGATGCAACAGAGTCTTTCACACAGTGTCTTGGTTGGATATCGATAAGGTGGGACGCAGATCGGGCGCCAATCCTGTTTCACAATGGCGGCACCGCAGGTATGACAAGTGAACTCTATGTCTGTCCGGAGAAGCGCGCCGCAATTGGGATTTTCGCCAGCAATGGCCTTGCTGCGGGTTTCTGGTCGGGGCTGAAGTTTGGTTTTCAATCTCCACAAAAGGCAGCGAGTGATGTATTTGAAGCGACTTCCGCGACCTAAAATCGGGCCAGATTGCGACGCTGCCAACAGACATTAACATCGTACTGCTTTTTTGACGTAGGCGCGAAACAGCCACGCACATTCTTTGTCTGTTCCACTCAAAGCGCAGATGTCCTGACACGAAACACATTGAGCAAATCTAAAAGATCTTCAGCAGCCCCTTTCGATCAGCGGTGGTTCAAAGACGGAGTTGTGATTTAAAACCAGGCGGCGTCTGTCTCCCGATTGGTATCTTTCGTTTAGGTTTGCAGAAACTGTCTTTCAAGCGCCGCGCGGCATTAACCAGTGTGAGAACGGCACGGCCATGCGCCGTCGTCCTGACCATCAAGCATTTTATCAGTGCTACCTTCAGGGATGGCCGCGTTGCTTGGCCTCAGACGGTCCGTTGACCTCATCTTTCTGCTTGTTGCAGATACTGGCCTGCCAATGGGTTTCGAAGATCCGTTCCGCGCGCGGGCAGGGGGCGCTCACCACGATCCCCGTAGCCAATACTCAGCCGCACCTTGTTTATGCAGACCTTGGGCATATGCGGTTCGAAAAGATCGAACACTCTCTGTCGCTCCGACAAGGCGGGGTGAGCGTTTTTGTATTGGATAAGAACGTTCTGCAAAATGCCGTAGAATTGACCTTCGTCAATCTGTCCCGCGCGGGCGAGAGAGGCTGACAAAAAGCGCAGGACAGTCACGAAATGCGCAGTTTGGATATCATGAATGATGTAAGCGGGGGGCTTGCGCGGCAGCAGGTCACGGATGGCGGGGTCAAGGCCGCTCATCTCGGGAAAGTCTTGATCGACCAGATCGAGATCGCCTTGAAAATCCTTGAGCGCCATCGCCACGGGCATATGGTTATCGAGGATGATTGTGATGTTCTGGCCGTGGGCGATGAAGCCGACACCATAGCTGCAAAGCATGTGCCATAGTGGAACAACAGTGACTTTGAAAAGTGCCTCCAGCCAATGTTCAATACCAACACCTGCGGCCTCTGCATAAGCCTGCGCCAACGGCGTGCCGCACAGACCATGGTGAAATAATGCTGCAGCCATAACCGCCTGCCTTTGCGGGCCGGCTTTTGCGCAGGCGTTTTCACGCCAGATTGCCCCCAGCATTTCGTGATGGCGATAGGGCGCGTCTGGGCAATCAGATAGGATTGGGTGCGCCACCCAATGACCCAAGGCTTCGCGCAAGATCATGACGCGGTCGTTCAATAGAGGATCAGCTTGGACCAACGCTTCGAGCCAGTCCGACAAGGCCCCTCCATGTTCGATATATTTCCCCGGCATCCCGCGCCACGCGGAGGTGTTTAAAATGCCAAGCGATAGCTTCACATCGTAGGGCCCGTCTTCCAAAGGGGTTAGCGTCCGCAGGCTGGACGTTGCAATGAATTCAGGGCCGTGTCGACCCAGCGGAATGAGCGCACCTTCGGCAATCTCGGCGACGAAGGCTTGCTCCAGGTGGTTTCGCCATTGCCACGGATGGACGGGCAGCAGCACGAACGCATTCGGCGCCTCCGCCTGCCGTGCGTTTCGTCGCAGGGCTTTTGCCCCATCTTGTCCAAGGACCTGATCAAGCAAAGCGGTTTCGTTGATATCGTCGGATTGCCCGCTGTGCAGCAGATCAGGATCAACCGCGAGCCAGAAGAGCTGGATCGGTTGCGCATATTCCGGCGCATATGCCGTAAGGTCCGCGCTGCCCCAGCCGAGACGACCCTTATTGGCGACTGCCTTAGGATGACCTTGAAGTGTGGCATGCAACATGTGCGTCGGCAGTGCCATCAACGCCTGAGTGTCGAGATGACCGTAGAGACGTTCCAGCTCGATATCCTGCCGCAGGGTATTGGACAATTCGCGCAGGAACATAGCCTCGGTGTCGGGAAGCATGCCCAACTCGGCCCGCGCATCAACGACAAATCGCAACGGACAGGGCGTCATGCCAGTGTCAACCGAGAGGCTGTCGGGATCGATATCCAGATTGTCCCAGATGCGACGTGTCGCCCGAAAGTGGTAGACCCGGCCTGATGCGAGTTCGAGGTGGTAAGGATCGGTGCCCCGGGGATGCAAAACCTCTTCCCAACTCAATTCGCTGATCATCTTGGCCAGCAATCGCCGCCGTGCAGCGCCAAAGCCCGATGTCATAGCGCTACCCGGCTAAAGAAATCATCCCGCGCGCAATGCATAAGGGCCGAGCGTTTGTGCGGAAAATCGAATTCTTTGATTTTGCTGTAGGCCAGAGCATCCGCGTAGCGCAGGAGCTTGGCATTATCGACGCGCGGCTCACCCACCACCAGGTCGGTCATAGGACAATCCAAGAAGATGTAATGGGTCAACGCGCGGATCCAGGCGGATGTCCGGGCGCGCCCCAGCGCGCTGACCTCGCCAATCAGACCATGCCAACCGCGGTCCCACGGACCGGATTCATAATACGCGCCAAGGCGATCTTCCCGCGCCCAATAGACCTCAAAATAGCCTACTGGCTGACCGTCATATGAGCCGATAATCGAGAAATTGTGGGGATCCGACAGACGGTTTTCGAGGAAGCCGCGCAATTCCTCTTTTGACCGATCCTCTTCCCAGAAGTAGGCGACGCGTGGATCATTCTGCCAGCGGTGAAAGATGTCCAAGTCGCGCTCGATCTCGACCGCATGGAAGGACACGGTGATGCCAGCATCGGCGAAGAACCGTTCATATACCAAACCCTTCGGGTTGGCCGGGCGGAGAGGATGGTCGCGTCCGTCAGGCCCTGGGATCAGCCCTGCCATCTGAAATCGCGCTTGCGGATGCTTGAGCCATGGCTCTGGCGATTGCAAAAAACCGGACCGATGGATGCGCCCCGCACCCGTGCTGCGATCCACATATCCCGGCAGGCGCGATGCAGGCTGTGCTTGAGCCGCCTCGTGCGGAAGATCAATATGGGCAGAGGTCCGATCCTCGGCGAAACGAGCATCAACCCATCGTGCAAATAGCTCGGGATCATTCGAGGATGGAAGCGCGGCTTGGCTGAGTATCGTAGCATCAGGGGTCATACGTGGACAGGCTCCAGTAACGGGTTGGGAAGTTCGAGGAAGCTGGCAATCTGTCCACGTGCGTCGCCATCGGCTTCGTTCACGCCGCTGAGGCTCGTGGCGAAATTGCCTTTGCAGGTGAGGGTCGGATGTTCAAGCAGACGGGTGTAGAGCGTCGGATCGCCGGGGGTTTGTGCGCGGGCGCTGCGCAGGAATTCACGCAGCACTCCAACCAGGTGCGCCTCGTCCGCCAAACCATCCAGAACAAGGGTAGACAGGGTATTGAGCGCGCTGTTGACGACGACGTAATAGGTGACGAGGCCATCACCAAGCTCTGTGCCCACAACGTTTTCCGCGCCTTCGCCGATGCCTGGACATTCCTGAATTAGCATATTGTGAAAGCTGTCGAGATGCCCTGTACCCTGGCAATCCCGCACCCAGACGGAGTGGGGCCAGCCATGATCAAGCGACAGCATCATGTTCTGCTGATGAGCACCAAACAAAAGCCCGTACCGTGCGCGCAGTTCAAGAAGCGGCCAGATGGCGACGTCCAGAAAGCGTTTGAACCACTGGGATGCAGCATCGGGGCCTAGCGCCTGCACCAAGTCTCCAAGTGGAGACAACCCGTCGGGCGATGCCTCGCACAACCCCGCAAGCATCACCGGACCAGCTTGGGCAGCATCGCGGAAAGGATTGTCTCGCAACACGACAAGCGTGTCGTTGCGGACCGCATCCGACGCGCCGCGAAGCGCAGCATAGCCGGGCTCTCCGAGGATGTTCAGGGTTGGAAAGTCTTGCTTAATCCGCGCGCCGAGATCCGAGTTCAGTAGCTCGGAGATATGCACCCCCCGCACGACTTCGCGTAGCGAAAGGTGCCGAATAGAGTTGGTCAAACGCAGCGACATCGATGTCTTGACCATGAACGGTGCATGCCATCCGTGCAGGCAGCGCATGGATGATGTCGCGCCCCAAAACCCGCGACCGCGCCCCAGATCGACCAGTTCTCCACCATCCATCATATCGCGGATCGCGTTTTGTGCCGTGAGTTTCTCGGCCTGCCACGGATGCCACGGGAGCGGGATCCGGTTTGGATCGATTGCGCCGAAATCGGCATTTACCAGACGCCGCAGGCAATCCGCCGCCGCAGCGTTGGCGATCACGCAGGACGGATCGGCCGCAAACCAGTGCAGGCGAAAGGTATTCTCATGCTCCGGGGCGTATCGTTCCGCTTCATCTGCAGTCATTTCATCGCGGCTGCGTGGGTTGGGGTGGAAGGGGTGGCCCGCTTTCAACGCTTGTTCAGTGGAAAGGAAGTTCCACGTTTCAGCGCCGCTTTTCATCGCAGGCGCGCAGCGGATCGCATCAAGGCTATCCATCACACGCCTCTGAAACGTGTCTCCGCCCGGCTGCGACAGATGCGCCAGCAGCTTCGACACGCTGATATTCTCATATCCGTTTGGCGTGTGATGTCTGATCCCTGGCCCGAACAGCGTGCGCAGATTGGACCTGCGCCTGATGTCCACGCTGATGCTTCGGCCCGTATGGTCGATGAAATGCAGATAGGTATCAGAGAGTTGGGCGTCGCGGAGCTGACCCTCGCGAAGCGCTGAATTGAGAAACGCATCGAGCGCGGCGAGTTCGGACGCTGAATGGTGATCGGTCATTTTGCGCTGCCTTTCACTGAGTGGAGACAATCGCGTTTACTGTTCACCCAATCGCTATTACCGACTATTTTTGTCAGGATTAGGGATATTGCCATGTCGCCCCTCTCAGTCTTCTGGCCGGTTCTGGCCGGTCATGCGTTCCAGCAAACAGCGCTGATCGGCATGGTGCCGGTGCTCGCGCTGGCCTTGGGCTTGCATGAAAGTGAGATTGGGCTGGCCGTGGCCTTGGGATTGGTCACAGCGGGCGTTACCCTTCCTTTTGTCAGTTTGTTGGGTGGACGGACAGTCGTCTTGTGTGGGCTCGGCGGACTTCTGCTGGCCAATCTCGCGCTAATCTACCTAGTCGGCATGGGCGTTGAGGGTTGGACCCCCATGATGGTGCTTGTTCTTCTCGCCCTGATCCGAGCAGTCCAGGGTATGTCGGCCGCCGGTCTGATGCTGGTCGCTCAAACCCGTGCTGCAGCAGAAAAAAACAGCCGGCAAGGTCTCGGTGTCGTTCAATCTATGGGCAGCATTGGACGCATCTTCTCCGCCGCGTTGATCGGTCCGCTGCTGCTGATTTCACCGCTGATGCCCTTGCTACCCGCCGCCTTGGGGGCCGGGATCAGCCTGTTCATGTGGCGCGGTAAGATTGCCCCGCGCTTGCGCGCCACCATCCGACCGCCGCGATTGACCGCATTTCGTGTCACAATGCTGACGCAGGTCGCCATTGGCGCCGCACAAATTGGCCTTGCGCCGTTGATCTTAGATCGGCTCGATGCCAACCCGACCCTTGCGGCAGGCTATGCGGGGCTTTGCCTTGCTGCTGCCAATGCCGGTTTGCTCGTCTCATTGCGTGTACTGGTGTCCAAAGTCGGGCGACGCGGGGCGCGCGGGGCGGCGCTGCTCCTGTTTCTGGTGGCTGCTTGTGTGCCTTTGGCAGACCAACTTGCGCTTTTTATATTGCTCAGCTTTGTCATCGGTGGCGCCACCGGACTGCTCTTTACCCTAAATCTTTCCGAAATCATGACCCGCGAGGATTATGCCCAGCTTCAGGTCACCGGCTGGAATGGCGCGATACAAATCGCGGCACTGGCTGGCGGGGTCGCATCGGGATCAGCGTTGATAGCGCTGTCACCCGCCGCGCCCTTTGCCATCGTTGCGCTTTCGGGCGCTGCGTTGGCCTTTGCTCCTCCCCCAACACAAAGGACCTGAAATGACATCCGCTATCTCCTACACTGATCTTGCCGGCATCGGGATTGGCCCTTTTAACCTCAGCCTTGCGGCTCTCGCGCAGGACGTTGACGGGCTAAAAACTCAGTTTTTTGACCGAAAGCCTGCCTTTTCCTGGCATCCAGGATTGGCCTTTGACGACAGCACCATGCAGACATCGTATCTCAAGGATATGGTCACGCCGGTCTTGCCCACCAGCCCGTTGAGTTTTCTAAACTACCTTGTGCAACAAGGACGTTTCTACGATTTCATGGCGGCCCGCTTTGAAACCGTATCGCGTTGGGAATTCACGGATTATTTGGCGTGGGTCGCAGGCCAACTCGACTCCTGCCAATTCAACTCTCCGGTGCGCGAGGTAGATCATGATGGCCGCCATTTTGTTCTGAAGATGACTTCTGGAACCGTGCTTCACGCCAAAGCGCTTTCAGTCGGAACCGGTCAGGTCCCGCATGTCCCGGACGGGGCGCCGATTGGACCGAACTGTTTTCACGGAATTGACTATCTGGAGCGTTGCCCGGACATCTCTGGCAAACGTATCGCCGTGATTGGTGGGGGGCAGACGGGTGCCGAGATCGTACTTGATATATTGCATGCCGACCCGAAGCCTGCGGAACTGACATGGCTCAGCCGCCGCTCTGCGTTCTGGCATTTGCAAGAGGGAGGGTTGGTCGACCAGATCTATACCCCAGCCTATCACAAGACATTTTTGCAGCTAAGCGAACCGGAAAAAAAATCGATCGTATCGTCACAGAAATATAGCAGCGACGGGCTGACGCCCGCCACCACAAATGAAATCTATCGCCAACTCTATCGTCATCGTTACATGCAGGAGCGCAATGTCGTTTCGCTCCGACCCGGGCGAACCGTAACCCGGATCAAAGGTCAATTCGGCGGCTTCCAACTGAGCGCGGAAGCGCCTGGCGGCGCCGTCGAGCGCATGGACGCGGATATCGTGATATTGGCGACGGGGTTTCAGCCTTTTGTACCTGACTGCCTAAGCCCGTTGCGGGATCGTTTGAAGATCGAGACGGGCGGCGCACTTTCGTTGGATGCGCGATATAGGGTGCAATGGGATGGCCCTGAAGAAACACCAATCTATGGATTGAACCACGGTCGGGCATCGCATGGCAGTGTGGACCCGCAGCTGAGCCTTACGGCATGGCGCAGTGCTCGTATTCTGGAGGATTTTGCAGGGAGGCCGCTATTCGACGCACTCCGGCAAACGCCAGACGGACTTGTCGATTGGGGTGCTTGTCAAATAGCGGAAGAGCGAGTGCGCATCATAGCGTGATCCTGAACGCCCGCCGCGCGCACGAAACGCGGCGGGTTGGCGCCAACATAGGATACGCGCAGCAAGGCGGATTTCGCAAAGTGGAGCACGGCCCATAGCCGATTTTAGCTTTGGGCTCGAATGCGACGGTTGCATTCCGCATTGCTGCCATTGTCTGCGACTACAAACCTATACAGCCAAACGGATTGAGCTAGATTTGTGTGTGCATTACTCGGCAGCCAATGTCGCGTCTCGCTTTTCGGTTTCTCCGTACCCCTTAGGCACTGGCAGGTCTGGCAAGGCCGCCGCACGTCTCTGCAGTGCTCGACCTATGACAACGCGGCTGATCTCTGTCGTCCCGTCAACAATCCGAAGCATTTGGGCGAGGCGAGACAGCCGGTCTAGACCGTAAGGCTGCAGCAGGCCCATACCACCCAACACTTGCGTGCAGGTGTTTGTGGCCTTCACGGCAGCATCGGGCACAAAGCGCTTGGCGTGGGCGGCCATGAGCGGACCTTCCGGGGTGCCCAAAGCCGCGGCGGCTTTGCGGTAGAGCAGCTTTGAGGCCTCCAGATCGGTCGCCACCTCGCCCAACATCCACTGAATGCCGTCCAGATCCAGGTTTTTGCCACCGAACATTTTGCGGTTTTTGGAATACGACAGAGCAGTATCCAGAGCGGCCTGCATCAGACCACAGCAGCCCGAGGCGACCGAGACGCGCGCGATGTCGATTGCCATGAGGGAGCCTTGCAGGCCTTGACCGATAGGTAGGATGATATTGTCTTCGCCGACCACCACCTTGTCGAGATACATCTCGGACATCGGCAAGAAGTTATACGATGGTGTGTCATAGAGCGGGCCAAAGCTGACGCCTGGAGCGTTGGCCGGGATCGCGATCATGGCCATATCTTTGTGGCCGGGGGTATCGCTTGTTTTGACAACAGTGAAATAGATGTCGGCCTCAGTCGCCAAGCTGACCCAGGCTTTGGCCCCACTGATCGTCCAAGTGCGATCTGCATTGATGGTTGCTCTCGTATACATTTTCATAGGGTCAGAGCCGGACTGCGGTTCGGTCAGGGCAAAGTTGGCGAGCTTGCGACCGGAAGTCAGATCGCGGGCCCATTGCGCTTTGAAGGCGTCGGTCCCGTATCCGCAACCCGCGAAGGTGCAGATGTTGTGCATCGACAAGGCGAACGCGTAGGCGCCATCACCTAGCCCCAGCTGTTCATAAACTTGAATGCCCTCCGACAGGGACAAGCCCTGCCCACCCCATTCTTCGGGAGCGTAGAGCCCCGTGAGGCCTGCAGCACCCGCTTTGTCAGACGCGCTGCGTGGCCAGGCTTTGTCCGCATTCCAGGTATCCACATTCGGTCCGACAACCTCATGGGCGTGGTCGCGGGCGGCGGTGAGGATCTTTTCTAGTTTGTCTGACATGAAAGTGGTCCTGTGAGTTTGGGCGCAGATGTTCGATCTCGCCAGCCAAGACTGGTGAGGCAATCGAGGTGCCTTTAAAGATGGTGTTTTCCTGCTTTTAATTGCGCTGGCGCTAGGGGGCTATCTCGCGCAGTGACATCCGATTGTCCAAAAGTGACAAACCTAGACAGAGGTGACGGAGCGCCGCCGGTACGAACTGGGCGTCGCGCCTGTCCAGCGCAGAAAGGCCTTGTGGAAACTGGCCGCCGAGGCAAACCCGACATCCTGAGCAACAGCCTCGATGCTCGCGTCACCCACTTGCAGGCGCCGGATCGCGATGTCTCGGCGCACCCCGTCCTTGATGGCCTGAAAGGATGTTCCGTCAGCCTCAAGCCTGCGGATCAATGTTCGCGGGGTCAGGTGCAGTGCATTGGCTGCTGCACCTAGATGCGCCTCTTCCCAGGTTGATCGGATCAGATAGGCACGGACCCGCAGTGATTGCGTGTGTTCTTGCGACCGTGTGAAGATCCAGTCGCGAGGTGCGTTTTCCAAGAAGCGACCCAGATCATAAGTACTGCGGATTTGAACTGGCACAAGAGATTTGGTGTGGAAATGGATCGCAGTTGTGGGTGCCGAGAACGTGACTGGCGCGGGAAAGATGAGGGCGTAGTCTTCCTCAAAGGGTGGACGCTCGAAGGCGAAATCAACCGCCTCCAGCGGAACTTCCTGCCGGGCGAGCCAGGACAAAACGCCATGAGCGAGTTTGACGATCAGCATGTGCCCAAAGCGCTGTATCGGGTGCTTGCTCTGAGGGACTAAGCAAAGCGCGAGTGTGTCTGCGTCATCGGTCAATTGAAACTGGTGGTCGTCCAGCAGCAGGTTCCAGAACGTAGAATAGCGATAGAGCGCTGAAGAGAGTGATGTCGACTCGCGCACCGATGTAAGCAGGTGTTGCAGGGCGCGTGGTCGTATTGGCCGGGACCAAAGCCCCATCATCTCGTCCCCGGTTTCGATAGCAGCCAGTTGGTACAGGCGCACGATCTGATCCAACGTGACGCGCCCCTGGGGTGCACCAGCATCGACTGGCAATTCGGCTCGTTCGAGCAAAAAACGATAGTGATCCTCTGTACAAATTGCCTTGAGGCCCACCAGCCAGTCCTGGATGAATTGGCTGGATACGGTTGAAAAAGGTGCTGTCGCTGCTTTGCTCATTTGATGGCGAAACTAGCGATGAAGGCCGGGAGCTAGAAGCCATCAATTTGGAACGGCCCAAAGTCGCCGTTAGATGCAGTGTTCGGATGCTTCGCGCAGCCCGTGGAGCTGGCATCTCGTTGCGGACGCCAAAACTGGTGAGTTGCTGGGCTTGGCGGCCGAGAGTTGGCTGTACGTTTGCTCTCCGCAAGTGTTGCATCTCAGACGATCCACTCAAAGACATATCCCGCCCCAAGCGAGCCCAGAACCGCAAGCAGCAGATAAAGCATGAATGGCTTCAGTTTGAGAACCGGCGCAACGGCCATCGCGCCCCAAATGCTGACGACGCCGCCCGAGACAAGGAAGGCCATCGCCGCACCCTCGGACATACCATTGTCGATCAGTCCACGCGTCAACGGGAGCGCGGCGTAGCCGTCTATATAGGCTGGCGCACCCATGAATACTGCGACAGGTATGGCCCACCATTTGTCTTCCCCAACATATTCTGCCAGCGCCCCCGGTGTCAGGGTGGCGTTCAGGGCATATTCTGCGGCGAATGCTGGAATCAAGCAGAGTAGGATAAGCCGCGCGGTCGCCCAGAACTGTCCGCCAAAAGCCTGCCGGCGGTCCTTTGATCGCCATACCAATGGATCGAAAGGCTGATCCTCGCCGCATCGCGCAGCACTCAGTTGGCGGGCAAGGCCGTTTTCCCGAAGCGCCTGCATCGCCCAGGGTGTCTCGGCGAACAGCCCCGTGATCGCGCCGCCGAATACACTCAATCCGAAGGCCGCGAGCGTTTTGCCGATCGCAAAGTTCAGACCCAGTGTGGCTGCCGTTGTGGCGAGCATCGCCGGATCCGTTATAGGGGAGGACAGCCAGAACGCCATGATAGGTGCAAGGGGGACGCCCGCTGCCAGCAATCCGGCCATCAAAGGCAGCACCGTCACACCGCATATGGGCGTGACGGCTCCGATGAGCGATGCGGCCAAAACCGATCGCAATGTTCGGCCCGCGAACGCGCCAGCGACATGAGTGGCCGCTCCGCTTGCAATGATCCAGGCCGCAAGAAAGATGCCCGGAATAACGATAGGAGCGACGGCGATTAGGCCCGACACCACGAATTTCGTAGCATTCACGGCATGCTCTGGCCACGCAAAACCGAGACCTGCCAACAGCAAAAGAGATAAGCCCAATAACAGGCATTTCCGGTTTGACGGTTGGTGGGCAGCGGCCTGGTCGGACATAGAATACTCCTCTAGCCTTGAAAAATAGAGCGACCTGAGACATCGATAAAACGGATAATTTCAATTTCAGATATTGGAAAAATCGATGGATAATTTGGATAGCGATCTGCTGCGGACCTTTGTCGCCGTCGCGGAGGCCGGTAGCGTTACGGACGGCGCGGCTCGTATCCATCGGTCTCAATCTGCCACAAGTCTTCAGATCAAACGTCTAGAAGCCATCCTTGGTCGAACCGTTTTTGATCGGCATGGCCGTGGTGTTGTGCTGAGCGATGTGGGCCGAACGCTGCTGCCCGTAGCGAAAGACGTGGCCGCACGCCTCGATGCGGTGCGTCGCGACATTTCTCAGGATGCCGTGAGTGGGAAGTTACGCTTGGGCATACCATGACGATCATGGAAGAACGAAACTCGCGGAGGTCATTGCGGCGTTCACCCGCCATCATCCCCAAGTTGAATTGGATGTCACCTGTGCCCAGAGCACAAGTTTTCCCATGGCCCTAGACAAGGGAGACTTGGATCTTGCGATTTACGAGGTCGAAAATCCATCAAATCACGAAGAGGTCTTGTATGAAGACCCAACATGCTGGATGTCGTCTGCGCAGCGGAGTTTTCCGGTAGATGAAAGACTGCCGGTGGCATTGTTCGATCATGCATGTTGGTGGCGCGACGCGGCAATCGACTCCCTTCAAGCGCGTGAAAAGCCATACCGCATCGTTTATTCCAGTCAGAGCGTCTCGGGCGTGATTGCAGCGGTAGAAGCGGGGATTGCGGTTGGCTTGCTAGGCCGCTCTTCGCTTCACGCCGGTTTATCAGTGGTGAACGAGGCATTGGGTTTCGAGAGCACGCCTACCTCCAAGCTCGTGATGGCATCAAGCAAGGCGAAGGGACGTGGGCCTAAAGACGCTATGAAGGCCGCTATTCGATCCGCATTTTTGGCCAGAGCATAACAAGCCGGCTTTAACTGCGCTCTCCGAGGCTGATCTCGCTCAGTTTTGCCGAGCATGCCCAAACGACACATTTCACCGTTTTGAGCACTTGGGTCATGATGTTCGGCTAGGCACGATTTCAAACTGGTTCCCGGCATAAGTAGACCAAACAGAATTGCAGGAACACTTGTTTGATCGCGCTGACGACATGCCATTAGCGACGTCTATGGTAATCCTTCACCACGGCCGCCGATCACATTGCGGCTTGGCCTAAGGAGGCGTGAACATGGCGCGACTGACCTATGTGTATGACCCACTCTGCGGTTGGTGTTTTGGGTTCATCCCGACACTTCGCCACTTCGCGGAGACCAATCCAGATGTTGAAATTGATGCTGTTCCCAGCGGTCTTGTGACAGGGGATCGCGTTGGTCCCTATAGCGATATGCTGAGTTACATCAGAGGTGCTGGACTGCGCATGACTGCCGTTACCGGTCAGGCCATGGGCGAGCCGTTCTTTGAGATGATGCGACAAGACGAAACGCCGCTCAGTATCTCTGCACCGCCAAGCCTTGCTGTGCTGCAGATGTAGAACCTGACGGACAAGGCCCATGTTCTGGAGTTTGTGCATGGTCTTTTTGGAGACACATTTCATCGACGGAAATGACCCGAACGCGGCTGAGACCTATGACGTTCTCTTCGAGAAACCCGGTTTGCCGAAACTTGATACAGACGCCATCAGTACGGCGACTGAGACGCATGCGCAGGTTGCCGAAAGCTATCAAAGGGCGCGTTCGCTTGAGGTCACCTCGTTTCCGACGAGCGTTGTTTGGGACGATGCTGGGACGCAATGTGGGGCGATCACCTCGATCTATGATCTAGGGGATTTCAAGGCGGTTTTTGATAGCCTCATGTGAGGAAAACGAACCCGCGAAAGGAATTTTGGTGCCTGGCCAAGCTCTCGATGCCGACTCACTGCGGATGAGTTTTGGCGGTCACCACGTGATCCGCGGCATGTCCCTTACCGTCGGGACGGGGGAATTGGTTGGTTTGATCGGGCCGAATGGGGCCGGAAAGACCACGATGTTCAACCTTCTGGCGGGAACGCTTAAACCGCGCGAAGGTACAATCCGCCTTAAGGGAACGGATGTGACACGCCTGTCTCAGCAGGCACGCTGTGGGATCGGGCTGAGCCGTAGTTTCCCAATCCCCAAACCCTTCCCGCGTATGACAGTGCTGGAAAATGTGATGACCTCGGCGCAGGAGCAGATCGGTGAAAACGTCCTGTCGGCGCTTCTGCGTCCGCGCGCGGTTGCGGCGCAGGAGCGCGCCAATGTGGCCAAGTCCCGTGAGCTTTTGGACTTTGTTTCGCTTGGGCACCTGGAAAATTAGCCTGCTTCAGTCCTATCCGGCGGTCAGCGGAAACTGCTAGAGCTTGCGCGGGTTCTGATGACGGATCCTAAGGTCATCTTGCTTGATGAACCCGGGGCAGGGGTAAATCCGGCGCTGTTGAATCTGATTATTGATCGGATCGAACAGATCAATCAGCGCGGCATCGCGATCCTGCTGATCGAGCACAACATGGACATGATCAGCCGCCTATGTTTCCGTGTTGTTGTGATGGCAGCGGGGCAGTTCCTGGCGGAAGGAGCGCCGGAGGAGGTGACCCAACGGCCCGAGGTTGTGGATGCCTATCTCGATGGGACGCCCACATGAGTGTCGCGCTGACGGTCACCGATTTCAAAGCGGGCTATGACACCGATTTGCCCATCGTCCAAGGTGTCAGTTTCACGGTCGAACGTGGTGAGGCGGTTACCGTTCTCGGCCCCAACGGGGCGGGCAAATCAACCCTGATCAAAGCAATCGCAGGTCAGGTGGCGTGCCTGGGTGGCGCGGTCTACTTGGGCGACGAAGACATCACTGGCGTGCCGTCCCATGTTTTGGCCCGCCGCGGCTTGGGCTTTGTTCCCCAGACTGAGAATATCTTCACCCAGCTGACAATCCGCGAGAACCTGCAGATTGCCGCGGAATTGGTGCCCGCCGCAGAACGCGTGCGCCAAATTGACAAGATGTTTGAGATGTTCACCGACCTGAAAGAGCGCCCGAACACCTTGGCCGGCGCGCTTTCGGGCGGACAACGGCAAATGCTGGCGGCAGCGCGCGCATTGCTGACGGATCCACCGGTTCTGATGCTGGACGAGCCCTCGGCTGGGTTGTCGCCAAAATTGGTGGGGCAGGTCTTTGAGACGCTCCGGCGCATCCATGCAACGGGCGTAACCTTGATCCTGGTCGAGCAAAACGTGCGAGCGGCGCTGGACCTGACGCACCGTGCGCTTGTGCTGGTCGATGGAGAACTGGCCCATGACGGTCCCACCGAGCCCCTGAAAGATGGCAAAGCGCTCGGCGCGCTGTTTCTCGGACAACGGGCGAAAGGAGCCGCCGCATGAGCCCGCAAGTGATCATCGACGGGCTGATTGCCGGCTCGACCATTGGCCTTGGCGCGATTGGCCTAACGCTGACCTATTCGATCATCTGCCTTGGATTGAACGTCCAATGGGGTCAGACGGGCTTGTTCAATGTGGGCGTGGCCGCGTTTGTGGGCGTCGGCGCCTATACCTCGGTTCTGCTGACAACGCCTGCAACACCGGACCGCATCGGCGGCTTTGGCCTGCCTATTGCCGTTGGATGGCTGGGCGCCGCGCTGATCAGCGCCTTTGTCTCATTCCTTGTGGGGGCGCTGACACTGCGGATGCGATCAGATTATCTGGCGATCACAACCTTTGGCATCGCCATCGCGCTGCAGCTTTGTTTTCAAAACCTCGAGAGTTTGACAGGCGGTGTCTTTGGTGTCGGCTTTATCCCGCGGGCCTTCGCTGGGGTTCAGGACAATCCGATCCTTTTTAACTACGCCAACCTAGCTTTGGCCGCGGTATTGGTACTCGTGCTGTATCTCATCCTAGAACACCTCGCCCGGTCGCCGTGGGGGCGTGTTCTGCGTGCCGTGCGCGAGGATGAAACAGCGGCGCAATCCCTTGGCAAAAGCCCCGCGTCGCTGCGCCTGCAAGCGTTCGTCCTAGGCGGGGCGATCATGGGGCTTGCCGGTGCCGTTCAGGCCCATTTCGTAGGCTTCATTTCGCCCCCGAACTACCTGCCCATGCTGACATTCCAGGTCTGGGCGATGCTGATCGTTGGGGGATCGGGCAATAATAAGGGCGCGATCCTGGGCGCTGTTCTTGTCTGGGCGATCTGGGCCTTGTCGGGCAGTCTGATCTCTGAGCTGTTCCCGGCTGATCAGCAGGCCCGCGCCGCGTCTTTGCAGATTGCGATCATCGGCGTGATGCTGTGCCTTTTGCTTCTTTGGCGCCCGCAGGGGCTTTTGCCGGAGCGGCAGATCATTTCGAAGCATCTGGGAGAGCGTGAAGAAAAACCAAAGCCGATCCGGAGACACAAGAATGCTTGAGCGCGCAAACCTTGCCCCTGACCTTTCGATCGCCCGTGTTCTGACGGGCCTATGGCAAGTGGCGGATCAGGAGAAAGACGGCGAGATGTCGGACCTTGGGACGGCTGCCGCAGCGCTTGAGGCCTATGCCCAAGACGGTTTCGATACATTTGACATGGCGGATCACTATGGCTCAGCCGAGCTGATCGCGGGTGAGGTGTTGCGCCGGGCACCTCGGGCGAAGGCCTTTACCAAGTGGTGCCCCGAACCGGGCCCGATGACCGCGGAGGTCGTGCGCGCCGGTGTGCAAGAACGTCTGGATCGGTTGGGTGTGTCCTGCATTGACCTGTTGCAGTTTCATTGGTGGAGCTTTGAGCATCCGGCCTGGCTGGACGCGTTGCGGGAACTCAAATCGCTGCAGGAACAGGGTCTGATCAACGCATTGGGTGTGACGAATTTTGATGCCGCACATCTGGAACTGGCGCTGGAAGAGGGGATTCCGCTGGTTTCAAACCAGGTCTCGTTTTCGCTGATCGATCGTCGTGCCGCGGGGCAACTGGCGGAGCTTTGCAAGGCACGCGGGGTCAAGTTGCTGGCCTATGGGACGCTTTGCGGTGGGTTTTTGACGGATCGATGGTTGGGGCAAAAGCAGCCCGAAACCATCGCGGATTGGAGTCGTATGAAATACATGCGCTTCATCGAAACTGCCGGCGGGTGGGGCGGATTTCAGGCGATCCTTGAAGCCGCCGATGAAATCGCCAAGAAACATGGCATCTCGATTTCAAATGTCGCGTCCAGGTGGGTGCTGGAACAGCCCCATGTGGCTGGGATCATCATCGGCGTTCGACTGGGAGAGGCGGAGCATCGCGCGGATAATGCAAGACTATTTGGGTTCACGCTCGATGCCGATGACCATGCACGCCTAGAGGGAGCTTTTGCACAGACGCAAATGATCCCCGGTGATTGCGGTGATGAATATCGCCAGCCCCCCTTTCTGACGGCAAGCGGGGATCTTTCGCATCATCTGGATCAGATCCCGAGCGTGCTGGCGGTTGTGCCAGACAATGACGGGCGCATGCGCGCCTATTCCGGATCAAAGTGGGAGCCCATCGCCGGTTACTGCCGCGCGGTGCGTGACGGCAACCAGATCGTCGTTTCGGGGACGACCGCGACCCATGGACACGACCACGATGTGGCACCCGGACATGCGGGCGCCCAGACGACCTATATCCTCGACAAGATTGCGGCGTCGCTGACGGCCCTGGGCGCAAACATGAAAGACGTGATCCGCACGCGCACCTATCTGGTGCACGAAGAGGATGTCGAAACTGTCAGCCGGGCCCATGGCCGCGTTTTTGCCCCGCATGCCCCGGCGAACACGACACTCGTGGTCGGTAAGCTTATCGGCGACTTCCGCGTTGAGATTGAGGCGGAAGCGATCGTCAAAACCCCATCGGAGATCCGAGAATGATCGAAAACGAAGAGGAAATGAACGCCGCGCGCGCGACGCTAAAGGCGTGGCTTGAGGCGTTTAACGGCAAGGATCTGGATGGGTTGTTTGACCTCTATACCGAAGACAGCGTCTACGCGAATGCCAAGGCACCTCTGAAGCTGGGCCTTGAACAGGTCAAGCCATGGTATGCCGGGTCCATCCCGAACCTGAAGGGTCGGCTTCTGCACAAAGAAGAGGCCGCATGGCAGTCAGGCAATCTCGCGGGCATCCTCGGCTGTTACTATTTCGAACCGCCCGCTGACGAGGCCGCGACTGGCAAAGAAGGCTCAACCGGCCGTATTTTCCTGTTGTTCCGCAAGGAAGGGGACGCGTGGCGCATGGCGTTTGATATGGACAACGCGCCCGAGGATGTCTCAACCGATTGGTTCAAGTGACGCGCGCTTTGCGCTTGTACTCTGGCGTGTCCCAAAGATCGTTCTTGATGACATCTTCCAGCACATCCACGGCCGCCAGCACATCGCTTTCATCGATGTAAAGCGGCGTAAAGCCAAATCGTATGATGTCAGGCGCGCGGAAATCTCCGACAACGCCGCGGGCGATCAGTGCTTGCATCGCCGCATAGCCGTTTTCGAAGGCGAAAGACACCTGGCTGCCGCGCAATGCACCGTCGCGCGGGCTGACCAGCGTAAGGTCGGGGCACCGCGCCTCAACCTCACGAATGAACAAATCACACAGCCGGATCGACGCCATTCGTATATCGGCCATATCCACACCATCCCAGACAGACAGCGCGTGTTCTAGCGTGGTCATCTGCATCACTGGCGGTGTCCCCACGCGCATCCGCCCGATACCCGGGGCAGGGCGGTAGTCTGGTTCAAAGGCAAAAGGGGCATCATGGCCCAGCCACCCGGCCAGTGCGGCATCCATCGTATCGGCCACATCTGGGCGGGCGTAGATGAATGCCGGGGCGCCAGGCCCGCCATTGAGATATTTGTAGGTGCAGCCAACCGCGAATTCACAGTTGGAGGTCTGAAGATCCACCGGAACGGCCCCCGCGCTATGCGCCAGATCCCAAAGCATTACGGCGCCCGCGTCGTGCGCCGCTTTGGTCACCGCATTCATATCGTGCATCCGCCCCGTGCGGTAATCTACTTGGGTGATCATCGCGACCGCGACCGTTTCATCTATGGAAGTTGCCACCTCCTCGGGATCCACCACGCGTAGTTCATACCCTTGGTCAAGCTGCTGGATCAGCCCCTGCGCCATATAAAGGTCGGACGGGAAATTGCCGCTATCCGACAGGATCACATGGCGACCGGGACGCATCTTCAACGCAGCGGACAGGGCTTGGTAGACCTTGACCGATAGGGTGTCGCCCATCGTGACCGTCCCCTCCGGCGCGCCGATCAGTCGACCGACCATGTTGCCCACGCGTTCGGGCTGCGCCATCCATCCGTCGCGGTTCCAGCCCGTGATCAGATGTTCACCCCATTCGGCGGTCAGCATCTCTGCGACACGTGCGTTGGTGCCTTTCGGCAGTGGCCCAAGCGAATTGCCGTCCAAGTAAATCATCCCCTCTGGCAAGTGAAACTTGTCCTTCAGGGGCAGGGTTTGAATCGTATCTTTCATAGCTGACCTCGCAGGTGCCAAAGCTCTGGGAAAAGTTCGACTTCAAGCATACGGCGAAGGTATTTCACTCCAGATGTTCCACCCGTGCCGCGCTTGAATCCGATGATGCGTTCGACCGTTGTGACGTGGTTGAACCGCCATCGACGAAAATAGTCTTCGATATCGACCAGCTTTTCGGCCAATTCATAAAGCGTCCAATGCTGTTCGGGGTTTTCGTACACCTTCGCCCAAGCCACCATGATGCCCTCATCTGCCGCGTGCGGCTGGTCCAACCGATACAAATCGGGCGCAAACGATAGATTCAGATGCGCTGCAAGCTGATCGAGCGCCACATGGTATAGCGATTTGCGTTCCATTTCCTGGGCGAGCATATGATGCAGTTCGGGGCGATGCTCGTGAATCTTCATCATCGCCGCATTGCGGTTGCCCATTATAAACTCAATCAAACGGTATTGATGTGATTGAAACCCGGATGACTTGCCCAATTCATCACGGAAGGCGGTGTATTCACTGGGTGTCATGGTGCGCAGCACATCCCACGCACTATTGAGTTGTTCGAAGATGCGCGCAACGCGGGTCAGCATCTTGAAGACCGGCGGAAAGGTCCCTTCGCCAAGCAGATCGCGCGCGACGGTGATCTCGTGCAGGGCAAGCCGCATCCAAAGTTCCGAGGTCTGATGCTGGATGATGAACAGCATTTCGTCATGGGCATCGGATTGCCGATGTTGCGCACCCAGGATCGGATCAAGGGCCAGATAGTCGATGTACGACATATCCTTAGCAAAGGACATCTGCGCGCCGTCAGCAGACGGGTCATAGGCGGTCATGTCTGAACCTCATGGTCTGGATGCTGCAGGATCGTGGCGAAATCTGTGTTGGCAGGTACAAGGCGGCTTAGGTCTTGGAATGCCTTGATCGACAGGTTGCTGTGTTGCTCGATCACCGCCCGCGCCGCCTCAACATCGCGAGACAAGGCAACGTCATAAAGCGCCTTGTGAGGATCAATTGAAAGGGCTGTCGCGTAGATGTCAGCGGCTTTCGGTGCCGTATCTTGATGGGTTTGCGACAGGTCGCGCAGCCCGTTTTGTATGAACGTTTGATAGCGTCTTATCTGGTCCGCGATCTGTTGATGGAAATGCAGCATCCATGGGGCATTGACGTGGGCGATCAGAGCGTTGTGAAAGGTCTCGTGACGGCGGTTCCAAAGCGCCAGATCGGCACCCGTGCCAAGCAGCGAAACCGGGGCGAGAGAAGCGAGCTGATGATAGGCTCCGATCAGGCCGGCTTCCCAGGCATCACTGCCTTGGCGGATTGCGCGCAGAAAAAGGTCACCTTCGATAGCGCTGCGGCTGCGTTCCAAATCCAGAAGATCGACCAAAGACAGCGCCGCGACGCGGAAGCCCTTGTTATGTTCAATCACCACAAGCTTGTCGGTGGACAGGCGGTTCAAACACTCCCGGATGGGCGTTATCCCAGCGCTGTAGCGATCTGCCAACGCTGGCAGGCGAAGTGCACAGCCTGGCGCCAGATCGAGAGACAGAATGTCGCCACGCATCTGGGCGTAGAGAATGTCGGATTTGGACGAGCGTTGGTTCATCGCTTTGCCTTTTAACAACGCATAGATTTCATATGTGATTGAGTCAATCGTATATGATTAATGGTTTCATATTTTCTGTTTGTTGTTTCGCTCAAAAACACCTGTCAGAACCCTCAGAGCGCGCGGTGCGGGATCGGTTACTAAAGAATTTATGCGAGGTGTCGCTGGCGGAGCCCTTCGCATCTGGCAATTGGCTAGGATGTTCCTGTCTCTAGGAGACGGCCCGGCGCTAAACATGCGCCCTGCGCGGATAAGAACCAACGCCCGAACAGCGTTGTCCGCTTCCGTTGCGCCACGATCTCGACCAAGCCCCGCCGAACCGGATGCCTTGGGGCATTGGCGGGTGGGTCATCAACCGTGATCGTCGCAATCCCGTCTGTGGACGCCGTCAGGCGAACGCCTGCAGCCCCGTGATGCCGCGGCCAAGGATCAGGGCGTGAACGTCATGGGTGCCTTCGTAGGTGTTCACCGCTTCAAGGTTCATCACGTGGCGAATGATCCCATATTCGTCGCTGATCCCGTTGCCGCCATGCATGTCGCGTGCCTCGCGTGCGATGGTCAGCGCTTTGCCGCAATTGTTCCGTTTCATCAGGCTGATCACCTCAGCCGGTGCAGAATGATCATCAAACATGCGACCCAGTTGCAGCGCGCCCTGAAGGCCAAGCGCAATTTCGGTTTGCATATCCGCCAGCTTCTTTTGAATAAGCTGCGTCTGGGCGAGCGGTTTGCCAAATTGCTTACGGTCCAACGTGTATTGCCGCGCCGCGTGAAAACACGCTTCCGCCGCGCCCATCGCCCCCCATGCAATTCCGAAGCGGGCGCGATTCAAACAGCCAAACGGGCCCGCCAAACCGGAGACCTCCGGCAAAATGTTTTCCTCCGGGACAAACACCTCGTCCATCTGGATCATGCCCGTGGTGGAGGCGCGCAAGGAAAACTTGCCTTCAATTTTGGGGGCGTTCAGGCCCTTCATCCCTTTCTCAAGGATGAAGCCTTTGATTTTGCCCTCGTGGGCTTCGGACTTGGCCCAAACAATGAACACATCTGCGATGGGTGAGTTGGTGATCCAGTTCTTTGCGCCGGACAGAATAAAGCCGCCATCAACGGGTTTCGCACGGGTAATGATGCTGGCCGGGTCAGAGCCTGCATCCGGTTCCGTCAGCCCAAAGCAGCCAATCCATTCGCCCGATGCGAGCTTGGGCAGATATTTCTGGCGCTGGTGGTCGGTGCCATAGGCATAGATGGGATGCATCACCAGAGAGCTTTGCACAGACATGGCCGAGCGATAGCCACTATCGACGCGCTCGACCTCCCGCGCGATCAGTCCGTAAGAGACATAGTTTGCCCCGACGCCGCCATAATCCTCGGGGATGGTCGCGCCAAGCAGGCCAAGTGCGCCCATTTCCGACATGATTGATCGGTCGAAAATCTCGTGGCGGTTCCCGTCGACCACGCGGCTCAACAACCCGTCTTGTGCGTAGGCATGCGCCGTATCGCGGATCATCCGTTCTTCTTCGGTCAATTGTTGGTCCAACAAAAACGGGTCGTCCCACACCAGCGGGGCAGGTTTTGCGCGCGCAATTTCAGGACCGGTTTTCAGAAGTGTCGGCGCATTCACGTGTCGGCTCCTTACAACATCTAGTCGCACCTTATCGGCGGCGTAATAATCTTCAAGTATAAAATATTTGTGCTTGAAGTTTCAAAACTCACCTCATATCGTTTTCGATAAGAACCCAAGCGAAAGGCGGTAACGTGCGGATAGCTTGTCTAGGGGGTGGCCCTGCGGGCCTTTACTTCGGGATTTCGATGAAGTTGCGCGATCCCTCCGCAGAGGTTGTGGTGATCGAGCGGAACCGCGCAGATGATACATTCGGCTGGGGCGTGGTCTTGTCGGATGAGACGCTTGAAAACCTTGCCCAGAATGATCCGATCAGCGCCGCATCTATACGCAAACACTTTGCCTATTGGGATGACGTGGCCCTGATCCACAAAGGCCAACGCACGGTTTCTGGCGGTCATGGGTTCTGCGGGATCGGGCGCAAACGCCTGTTGCTTTTGTTGCAGGAGCGTGCCCGCGCGCTTGGCGTCGAAATGCGTTTTGAAACCGAGGTGGACAGCGCAAGCGCCTATAAGGACGCGTTTGATGTCGTTATCGCCGCAGATGGCCTGAATTCCAAGACGCGCATGGAGTTTCAGGACGTTTTCCAACCTGATATCGACCGCCGCCTATGCCAGTTTGTCTGGCTCGGCACCCATCAGAAATTCGACGACGCTTTCACCTTCATTTTTGAAGACACAGACAAGGGGTGGGTCTGGGCGCATGCCTATCAGTTCGATGATGAGACGGCGACGTTTATCGTCGAGTGCACGCAGGAGACCTTTGATGCCTACGGATTTGGCGAGCTAAGCCAACAGGACAGCATCCGCATCTGCGAAGAGATTTTCAAAGATCATCTGGGTGACCATCCACTGATGACCAACGCCAACCATATCCGAGGGTCCGCATGGCTGCGCTTCCCGCGTGTGTTGTGCGAAAAGTGGCACCATGAAAACATCGTTCTTCTGGGCGATGCTGCGGCCACTGCGCATTTCTCGATCGGTTCCGGGACGAAACTGGCTCTCGAAAGCGCCATCGCCCTGGCCGAACTCATCCATGCTGAGGAAGCGCTAGAGGCCGCCTTCACCCGCTATGAGGAAGAACGCCGCTTGGAGGTTTTGCGCCTGCAATCCGCGGCGAGGAACTCGGTTGAATGGTTCGAGGATGTGGAGCGTTATCTGGATCTCGATCCGGTGCAGCTCAACTACTCGCTGCTGACGCGCAGTCAGCGGATTAGCCATGAAAACCTGCGCGAACGCGATGCTGCATGGCTGGCCGAGGCGGAAGCCTGGTTCATGGATCAAGCTGGGGCCGGGCGTAACGAACGCGCACGTGCGCCAATGTTTGCGCCGTTTCGCCTGCGCGACATGACGCTTAAAAACCGCATCGTCGTGTCCCCCATGGCGCAATACAAAGCGGTTGATGGCTGCCCGACAGACTGGCACCTGATCCATTATGGTGAGCGGGCGAAAGGCGGTGCTGGTCTCGTCTATACCGAGATGACCTGTGTCTCGGCTGGCGGTCGTATCACGCCGGGCTGCCCGGGCCTTTATGCGTCTAAGCATGAGGCGGCTTGGAAACGCCTGACCGATTTCGTCCATGCGGAGACCGAGGCCAAGATCTGCTGCCAGATCGGCCATGCCGGTCGCAAGGGCTCGACCCGTGTCGGTTGGGAAGGGATGGATCAACCGCTGAACGACGGCAATTGGCCCCTTATGTCCGCCTCCGCCATCCCGTGGTCGGACGAGAATGCGACGCCCAAAGAGATGACCCGGACAGATATGAACCAAGTGCGAGATGACTTTGTCGCCGCAACGCAGATGGCCGATCGCGCCGGGTTCGACATGATCGAACTGCACGCCGCGCATGGTTATCTTATTTCCTCTTGCATCTCGCCACTGTCCAACACGCGGACGGACAAATATGGCGGTTGTCTCGAAAATCGCATGCGCTTCCCGCTTGAGGTTTTTGCCGCCATGCGCGCGGTTTGGCCCCTGGGAAAACCCATGTCTGTACGCATTTCGGCGAGTGACTGGGCCGGTGACGATGGTGTGAGGGCGGAAGACGCCGTGGAGATCGCGGCGATGTTCGAGGCGGCGGGCGCTGACATCATCGACGTGTCCGCCGGGCAAACCTCAACGCAGGCGAAACCGGTCTATGGCCGGATGTTCCAGACCCCGTTTTCAGATCGCATCCGCAACGAACGCGGGATCAAAACCATGGCAGTGGGCAATATCTACGAGCCTGACCATGTGAACTCGATCCTGATGGCGGGGCGGGCTGACCTTGTGTGCCTCGCGCGCCCACATCTGTCTGATCCGTATTGGACCCTGCGCGCAGGTGCCGAGATTGGCGATCGGCAAGAGGTCTGGCCCAAACCCTATGAAGCTGGCCGCGACCAGGCCTGGCGGCTGGCGGACCGGGAAGCACAGTCGGAGGCACGGGCATGAGGCGCGTACTGGTCACGGGCGGTGGCTCCGGCATCGGGCGCGGCATCGCGCGCGCTTTCGCTGAGGCGGGCGACGCGGTCACCATAACCGGACGACGCCCCGAGCCACTGCAAGAAACCGATGCCGGACGCGGCATGACCTGCACGCCGACGGATGTGACCGATGAAGCGGCGGTCGATGCGCTTTTTGCCGAGCCCTTCGACGTCGTCGTCGCCAATGCTGGCATGGGCCGTGCCGCGCCGTTGACGGAAGTGACGCTGGAAGAGTGGAACCAGACCATGAACGTTAACCTGACTGGCACGTTTCTGACCTTCCGCGCGGCCTTGCGCAACATGGGCCAAGGCGGGCGCTTGATTGCCATCGCGTCGACCCAGGCGTTGAAGGGGGGCGGGCGCATCGCGGCCTATTCGGCCTCCAAACACGGTGTGCTGGGCCTCGTCCGGTCTGTCGCGCATGAGGTGGCTCGCAAGCAGATCACCTGCAACGCGATCTGCCCGGGCTTTGTGGATACGCCCATGGCCGAGGCGGCGGTCCAGAGCGTCATGGCAGGCAGGGGGCTGGATGAGGCTGCTGCGCTAAAAATGGTCGTCTCGAATAACCCGGTGGGCCGGTTGATCACCCCTGATGAGGTCGCAGCGGCAGCGCTCTTTCTCGCCTCACCCGGGGCGGCGATGGTCAACGGTCATGCGCTCAGCCTTTCGGGAGGTGAGATATGACCCTGAACCGCCCCGCAGCGCCCTTGGAAACGGCGTCAAAAGAACGACTGCGCCTCTGGCTGCGGTTTCTGAAGGCCAGCCGGTCTATCGAAAACTCCCTGCGCGAGAACCTCAAGGCGGAGTTCAACACCACCCTGCCGCGCTTTGACGTCCTGGCGGCCCTGTCGCGCTACTCCGATGGTTTGAAGATGAGCCAGATCTCTGGCGTGCTGAAAGTCTCTAACGGGAATGTCACGGGCATTGTGGATCGGCTGGCGGATGAGGGGTTGCTGGTGCGCGTACCGGTGCCGGGAGATCGCCGCGCGTCACTGGTGCGGCTGACCCAGCGCGGTCAGGAAGAATTTGCCCGGCAGGCTGCCGCGCATGAGGCCTGGATCAGCGAGATGCTGTCAGGGTTTGACGCGGAAACCGCGCGCGCGCTTGCGGATGATTTGCAGGCGCTGGAAACCAGCCTGGCGGACAGGGGGGCAGGCGATGACTGAACAAGTGGCGCATTTCCAATGCCGGATCGACGGGCGGATCGCCCATGTGGCCCTTGATCGGCCGGATCGGAAAAACCCACTGACCTTCGACAGCTACGCTGAGCTGCGCGACTGGTTTCGCAATCTGGTCTATCGCGACGACATTGACGTTGTCGTCTTTGGCTCAAATGGCGGCAACTTTTCATCCGGCGGCGATGTGCATGACATTATCGGGCCGCTGACCCGCATGAACATGAAACAGCTTTTGACCTTCACCCGGATGACCGGCGATCTGGTCAAGGCGATGGTCAACTGCGGGAAGCCTGTGATTGCCGCCATCGATGGCGTGTGTGTCGGGGCAGGGGCGATCATCGCCATGGCCTCTGACCTCAGGATCGCCACGCCGCAGGCGAAATGCGCCTTCCTCTTCACGCGTGTTGGTCTTGCGGGCTGCGATATGGGCGCCTGTGCCATCCTGCCTCGGATCATCGGGCAGGGGAGGGCGGCTGAGCTGCTTTACACCGGGCGGTCGATGTCGGCTGAGGAAGGCGCGGCCTGGGGTTTTTACAATCAGATTGTGCCTGCGGAGCAGCTTGAGGGTTCGGCACTCAGCATGGCCGCACGCATCGCAGCGGGCCCCAACTTCGCGCACATGATGACGAAAACCATGCTTGCACAGGAATGGTCCATGTCTATCGAACAAGCCATCGAGGCCGAAGCCCAGGCCCAGGCAATCTGCATGCAGACCGGCGATTTCGAACGGGCCTACAACGCTTTTGTCGCCAAAGAAAAACCGGTGTTTGAGGGGGATTGATGGCGGATACCAGCTTTCTCTCTTGGCCGTTTTTTGAGCCGCACCACGCGGATTTGGCGTCGCAAGTTGAGGAGGTGGCACAGGGTCTGTCCGTTGACCACTCCGACACCGACGCGGCCTGCCGGAAGCTTGTGGCCACTTTGGGCGAGGCGGGCGTGCTGGATCATACCGCTAGCCTGGACGGCGCCCTTGATGTCCGCGGCCTGTGTCTAACCCGTGAAGTTCTGGCGCGTCACGACGGCCTGGCGGATTTCAGCTTTGCGATGCAGGGGCTGGGAACCGGCGCCGTAACGCTGTTCGGCTCGGATGACCAAAAGCGAGAATGGCTGCCCCAAACACGCGCAGGAAAGGCCATCTCAGCCTTTGCGCTGACGGAACCGGGGTCTGGTTCCGATGTGGCCAACAACACAATGACAGCCACGCTGGACGGCAATCACTTCGTTCTCTCCGGTGAAAAAACGTGGATTTCGAACGGTGGTATCGCCGACATCTACACCGTCTTCGCGCGCAGCGAAGAAACACCGGGCGCGAAAGGCATGTCTGCTTTCCTCGTGACCCCAGATCTGCCGGGCTTCGAGATCGTGGAGCGCTTAAAGACGATTGCGCCGCACCCTTTGGCGCGCCTGCGGTTTGATGATGTACGCGTTCCTGCAAGCGCTATGATCGGTGCGCCGGGGCAAGGGTTTAAGATCGCGATGTCGGTTTTGGATGTCTTTCGGTCAACGGTTGCGGCGGCCGCACTGGGGTTCGCCCGACGCGCGCTGGACGAGGCGCTTGCGCGTGTCTCGACCCGTCATGTGCAAGGCGCACCGCTGTCGGATTTGCAGATGGTCCAGGGCCATATCGCGGATATGGCGCTCGATATCGATGCAAGCGCCCTGCTTATCTACCGCGCCGCTTGGGCCAAAGACAGCGGCGCCCCCCGTGTGACGCGCGAAGCCGCGATGGCGAAACTGTTCGCTACGGATCAGGCGCAGCAGGTCATCGACAAAGCAGTTCAGTTGTTCGGGGGGGATGGGGTCCGCTCGGGAACAACCGTTGAGACGCTCTACCGAGAAATTCGCGCCCTCCGCATCTATGAGGGCGCTTCAGATGTCCAAAAAGTCATCATCGCGCGGCAGGCTTTAGCGGCCCATGAGGGAGGATCGTAATGCTTGGACCTACGGCTCATGTCGACACGTTCGCAAGGGACAATCTTCCGCCCGCGATAGATCAACCCGATTTCCTTTTGGACGGCTTTGACTACCCCGACATTTTGAACGCCGGATACGAGTTGACCGATGGCATGGTCGACAAGGGCTTCGGTGATAACACGGCCCTGATCGGAAATGGTCGGCGGCGCACATACAAAGAACTCTGCGATTGGACCAATCGTCTGGCCCATGTGCTTGTCGATGATTTGGGCGTGAAACCTGGCAATCGGGTCATGATCCGTTCGGCAAATAACCCGGCCATGGTCGCGTGTTGGTTGGCGGCGACCAAGGTCGGCGCTGTGGTGATCAACACCATGCCCATGTTGCGCGCGTCTGAACTAACGAAATACGTGGAAATGGCCGAGATTGCCTTCGCCCTTTGCGACAGTCGGCTGATGGAAGAAATGGAACGCTGTGAGGAGGGGTGCCCGGGCCTTACCGTGATGGCCTTTGATGGCACCTCCAACCACGACGCCGATCTTGACCGGCTTGCTCTGGAAAAGCCTGTGAAATTCGACGTTGTGCAAACAGGGCGCGACGACGTGGCCTTGCTTGGCTTTACCAGCGGGTCAACGGGCGAACCAAAGGCCACGATACACTTCCACCGCGACCTGATGATCATCGCGGATGGCTATGCGAAAGAGGTTTTGGGCGTTGTGCCCGAGGACATCTTCGTCGGCTCGCCGCCGCTGGCCTTTACGTTTGGCCTTGGGGGGCTGGCGATCTTCCCGCTGCGGTTTGGGGCGACGGCTACATTGCTCGAACAAGCGACGCCGCCCAACATGATCGAAATCATCGAAAAGTATCGGGCGACGGTCTGTTTTACCGCGCCCACAGCCTACCGTGTGATGTTGCGTGCCATGGATGAAGGCGCGGATTTGTCCAGCCTGCGTGCCGCTGTTTCAGCCGGCGAAACGCTGCCAAAACCAGTCTACGACGAATGGATGGAGAAGAGCGGAAAACCGATGCTAGACGGCATTGGCGCAACCGAGATGCTGCACATCTTCATCTCAAACCGGTTTGATGATCACCGGCCTGGATGTACCGGAAAGCCGGTCTCAGGCTATCAGGCCAAGGTGCTGGCCGAAGATGGATCCGAGGCCCCAAGAGGCGACATTGGACGTCTTGCCGTACGGGGACCCACCGGTTGCCGCTACCTCAAGGGGGATCGCCAAAAGAACTATGTCAGCGATGGCTGGAACATCACCGGCGACAGTTTCGTCCAGGACGCTAAAGGCTATTTCTATTTCGCCGCACGCAGCGACGACATGATTGTCTCATCCGGCTACAATATCGCCGGTCCAGAAGTCGAGGCGGCCTTGCTGAGCCACGATGTGGTCGCAGAATGTGCCGTGATCGGTACCCCCGATGAGGAGCGCGGGCATATCGTGGAAGCGCATGTCGTGCTGGCAGAAGGGGCCGCACGCGACGCGGACCAGATCAAGGCCCTGCAAGATCACGTTAAATCCACCATCGCACCTTACAAGTATCCCCGTTCCGTGGTGTTCTCAAACGCTTTGCCAAAGACCCAGACGGGCAAGATCCAACGCTTCAAGCTCAAATCCGATCCAAAAGCCACGGTGCATGGCCGCTGATCCGATGCCGTTTGAATTTCATCAGAAGGTCTTGTTTCGGCATTGCGACCCTGCGGGCATCGTCTTTTACCCGAGATATTTCGAGATGATGAATGATTGCCTTGAAGCGTTTTTCGAAAGCGCGCTTGGGACACCTTGGCCCGATCTTCACATCAATGCAGCGATCCCGACGGCTCAAATCAGCACGCGATTTACGGCACCCAGCAGTCACGGTGACGAATTGCTGCTTCGGGTGGCGGTTACTCGGGTCGGGCGTAGCTCGGTGGGTTACTTGATAGGGGCCCATGCGGGCGCAGAGCAGCGGTTCGAAACCACCGGCACCTTGGCGTTTGTCAATGACGCGGGCAAGCCCACGCCTTGGCCCGCAGAGATCCGCGCGAAACTTCTAGAAGAAAGGGAATTGGCGTTATGAGCCATAAGACCATCCACCCAGAAGGCTGGCTGCCCGCCAAGGGCTATGCCAATGGCATGCTGACCAAAGATGGCACGCTGCATATCGGCGGTCAGATTGGCTGGGACGCAAACAAGAAGTTTGTGTCTCAGGATTTCATTGGTCAGATGCGCCAAGCCCTGAAAAACATTCGCGATATCGTCGAAGCTGCCGGTGGGCAGGTGAGCGACGTCACCCGATTGACGTGGTTTGTCACCGACAAGGACGACTATACCCGTCGTCAGGGTGAGGTTGGCACAGCCTATCGCGAAGTGTTCGGCCGCCATTATCCCGCCATGTCCATGGTTGTTGTCTCTGCCTTGGTTGAAGATGAGGCGCTTGTGGAAATCGAAGCCACGGCGCATCTATCTTAATCATGCGCTTTGGTACTAGCTGCGCAGATCAGTGAGCGCTAGTCAGGCGCAACAGTGGCGCGGCACGCGTGTTGGCAACGGAAACCGCGAATTAGTGTGTCTCACTCGGGACAAGCAGTCTGATCCGACTGATCCAAACTGATTTGTAGGGGCTCATTGGCCTTTGACCCATTATGACGATGGTGTCACTTAGCAATTAGTTTTTGAGACTACACCTGAAATGATTTCAATGGGCTATATGATTACCTAATCTGAGATTAGGCAACTAAATTGAGATTTTTGGTTGTGATTTGTCTCTATATTTGGGGCCTTCGCCTCGAAGTCCATTCGGCGCTGAATTGCTATGGCCGCCCCCCTTTTGCCCATCCCCAATTTTATGGGCCAGTTTTGAGCGGTGTGTCTGGAATGGGCGGGCGCATGTTTAGGGCCTGATGTGGTCGGACACGATTGTACTGTCTGAGCCATGTATTAATGACGATCTGCGCCTGTTTGGTGGTGTGGAACCACTCAGCATTGAGGACTTCGCGGCGCAGAGTGCAATTGAAGCGCTCGTTGTAGCCATTCTCCCATGGCGATCCTGGGTAGATCTGGATCGGCTTGATCCCCATCTTTCTCAACCAGTCTTGCAGGGCCACCGCGATAAACTCCGCGCCATTGTTGGAACGGATGTATTCAGGCTTCCCTTGCCGCAATGGTAATGGATATAGCGCATCCAGCACCTCAGCGCTTTTCATCTTCGGCTTGACTACCACGCACAACGCCTCGCGGCTGTACTCATCCAACACCGCGAGCATTTTGTAGGCCCGCCCATTGCTCAGCTTGTCGTGAACAAAATCAATGCTCCAGATATGGTTCGGATGCCGCGATCGGAGCCGGATGATCGAACTGTCCTTGTGGTGCAGCCGCTTCCGCTTTTTGTGCCGACGCGGGAGTTGGAAGCCTTCTTCGCCCCACAGGCGTTCAATCTTCTTGTGCTTGACCGACCAGCCTTCGATGTGCAGCAGCTTATCGTTCATTGGTCGCTCGGACCAATGGAGCAACCAGTACGACCTTGCAGTAGCTATAGCGCCCGTACTGTTTGGCCAATCGGATCATCGCAAAGCGCAATGCCTCATCATCCTTTCTTTATACCTTCGCCACATCCGAACCAGACGCCAGGCTCAGCTCAATCGCGGGCAAAAGCCGCAGAATATCTTCATCTGAATACCGTTTCCGCACCATCAATCCCGTCTCCAAACTAAGCCAACTTTGGCACAGTTCAGGGGGCCAAGACATCTGTCTAGGTCGTTGACTGCCCTTACGCACTTACCATTTTGGGCTCAAAGCGGATATTTGAAATGCATGGACAAGCGTGCCGTTTGTATTGGTTTGGCACTTCGATTGTCCGGTAGGCTAGAGGGTATCCAGCGCTTTCTGCACACCCGCGAAATAGGCGCCGACATGCGCGCCGTCTGCGATGGCGTGGTGGACCTCCAGCGTCATGGGCATAGTGTGACGGCCCTGGGCGGCAGTGATCTTTCCCCAGCCGATACGCGGAATACAATCCTCGGGGCCGGGCATTGCATTGTTGAGCGACGTGTAGTCGAGCCAGGGCATACAGGACAGATAGGCGAGGTCGTCACGCTCGCCGGAATTGGCGGCCAGGTCCCGCGTGGTGGCAGCGGCCTCGATCAGCGCTTTGGCGTGAGCATCGAAGGCGGTGAAATCGGGATCGAACGGCACATAGGCGTAGTTGAAGCTGCCATCGGGCGTGGGTACGGTCATCGACAGTTCCACCGCATCGTGACGCACGACCTGTTCGCCCCTGAACCGCATCAGCAATTCCGGCACGCTATGGATCCCGGCGCCAATCGCATAGAGGCTGGCGCGATAGGGGGATATGCCCGCCGATTTCAAGCGAGTCATCAGATCGGTCACATCGATCCGGGACGTCACCGCGAAATGCGGACGCGCATAGGTGCGGAAAAACTGGAACTGCGCGGCGCGCGGCCACGTCTGTAGGTCAACGATGTGTTCCATCAGGAGGTCGGCACCACGTCTTCACAGATCAGCGTCACATCCATGGGTTGCGCATAAAGGGGGGTGTTGGGATCGATGGAGCTATCCTCGATCCAGACATTGTTGATGCAGACATCCTGCGCCCAATTCCCGCCATTCCAACCAAAGCCGTCAACCGCGCCGCAATTATCGACGCTGCCATTGGCGTTCCACTCCTGGTAGGAGTTTTCGCTGCGGATCCCGCCTGTGGGAAAGCGCATGGTCTCGGTATCGAAGCGCAGCAGGAATGAGGTTTGCGCGGTGCGCTGGCTCAGGCTCCACGAGCCGATGGCGACGCCCTCGCGGAAGCCGATGATCTGAAAGTCGGTTACGTCCGCCTCGGTCGCGAGGCCGGTCGCGCCGTCGCGCAGGGTCATGGTGCCTTCCATTGTGTAGCCATTCGCGCCAACCCAGCAGAATTGATAGCGCACGGCCGATGCATTGGTGACGGATGCGGTGGCCAGAACAGCGGCCAGAACAGCGGAGAAGAGGCGCATTGGGCAAAACCTTGATCAGCGTGCAGTGCCCAGAAAGTGGGGGGTTCGGCCCGGAGGGTCAACACGTGTCTGTCCGGATCCTCTGCTGACGGGTCGTGTCAGTGGGCTGTCGGCGAGGGCTTGCCTGCCGGATGACCTTGGCCGAAACGAGTTCGGATGATGTGAAAGAGGCGGTGATGCGATGAAGCGGCTTGCTGTGATTCTGACGGAAGGTTTCGCCGATTGGGAATATGGGTTTCTGGCCGGGACGGCGGCGCCGTTCTATGGCCTTGAATTGCGGTTTTTCACACCGAAGGCCGGTATCGTGCGCTCTCAGGGTGGTCTGAAGGCGAATGTCGACTTGGGCCTTGATGAGATGCGCGCCTGGTCGGCTGACATGGTTGTGATCATCGGCGGTATGATCTGGGAAACTGCCGAGGCGCCGGATCTGGGCGATACCTTGCGCGCGCAGCTTGCGGGCGGCGGTTGGGTTGCCGGGATCTGTGGGGGCACCTTGGCCCTGGCGCGGGCGGGTGCGTTGGACGCCGTGCGCCATACCTCGAATGCGGCGCCGTTTTTGCAGCAGGTAGAGAATTACGGCGGCCAAGCCTTGTACCAAGAAGGGGGAGCGGCGATATCGGATGGCCATGTGATTACCGCGCCCGGCACCGCACCGGTCAGCTTCACCGCGGCAATTTTCGAGGCTGTTGGCGTGGTGCCGGACCAGGTTTCAGGCTTTCGGACGATGCTGGCGGCGGAACATTTAGCCTAGCCGTTTTCTTTGAGGATTTCGCCGGCAAGATAGAGCGACCCGCAGATCAGGATACGCGCCTGCGGCGTTTCGACGATGATCTGATCGAGCGCCTGGCCGACGGAGGCGGCGGTCTGCGCCCGATGACCTGTGGCGCGCGCGGCGGCGGCGGTGTCTTCGGCAGACAGGGTGGCGGTCTGGTTCGGGATCGACACGGCGGTGAGGCTGGCGGCGAATTGGGTCAGGGGCTGCATGTAGCCGGCGACATCCTTGGTGTTGAGCATCCCGCAGATCAGATGGGTGGGCCGACTGGGCAGCGCATCGAATGTGGCGGCAATGGCGCGGGCGGCATGGGGGTTGTGGCCGCCATCGAGCCAGAGCTCGGCCTCCGGCGCGGCGTGCACGAGGGGTCCTTCACGCAGGCGTTGCATCCGTGCGGGCCAATGGGCGTCGGCCATAGCGGCGTCGGGGTCACCTGTGCCGAGCGTCCGCAACGCGGCGAGCGCCGTGCCTGCATTTTGGATCTGGTGAGGCCCTCGCAAAGCGGGCAAAGGCAGATCCAGCAGGCCGGTTTCGTCTTGAAAGACCAGGCGCCCGCGCTCCTCATAGACATGCCAATGCTGTCCCTGCGCGATGATAGGCGCGCCAAGGCGGGCGGCGCGATCTTCGATCACCTCAAGCGCCGCCTCGCGTTGCGGAGCCACGACCACCGGCACGCCGCGTTTGATGATCCCCGCCTTTTCGACGGCGATGGCTTCGATCGTGTCGCCCAGGAATTGCTGATGATCCATGTCGATGGGCGTGATCACACACAGCGCCGGTGTGTCGATGACATTGGTCGCGTCGAGCCGCCCACCAAGCCCCACCTCAAGCAGGGTGTAATCGGCCTTGGTCTGCGAAAAGGCCAGTAACGCGGCGGCGGTAGTGATTTCAAAATACGTAATTGGGTCGGGGCCGTTGGCGGCCAGGCAGGTATCGAGGATGTCGGAGAGCCGGGCCTCGTCGATCAGTTCGCCTGCTAAACGGATCCGCTCGTGGAACCGCGCGAGATGGGGCGAGGTATAGGCATGGGTTATGCACCCCGCGCCTTCGAGCCCCGCGCGGATCATCGCCTGGGTCGAACCTTTGCCGTTTGTCCCCGCGATATGGATCACCGGCGGCAGATTGCGTTCGGGGTGATCAAGCGCGGCCAGGACCCGCCACATGCGGTCCAGGGTCAGGTCGATGACCTTGGGATGCAGGGCCATCATACGGTCGAGCAGAGCGTCGGAGGTCTGGGTCATGGGGATCGATCCAAGGCGCTTGGGGCGACGTCCGGAAGCCTCCGGCGGGGGTATTTGGAGCCAATGGAAGAGGGCGCGCGCAATTTGAGACAAATGACGTCTGTGTCGTCGGCTTGGGAATCAGGTTTTGGGATCGGCCTGGGTCTCGGAAGGCTGGTCGGGCGCCTGATTTGGAGCGACCTCCGAATCGGCTGGCGGCGTGTCGGGCGCAGCCTCGGGGGCGGGCAGGTCGCCCATCACAGGCGGCGTTTGGCGCATCAGCATTCGGGTGATCGAAATCAGCTCGTCGCGCATCTGACGGCGATGTGTAACACGGTCGAGCATGCCGTGGTCGAGCAGGTATTCGGAGCGCTGGAAGCCTTCTGGCAGCGTCTCGCGGATCGTTTGTTCGATGACGCGCGGCCCGGCAAAGCAGATCAGAGCGTTGGGTTCGGCGATATGCACATCGCCCAGCATGGCATAGGAGGCCGTGACGCCGCCCGTCGTGGGATGGGTCAGAACCACAATATAGGGCAGGCCCGCCTCTTTCAGCATTTGCACCGCAACCGTGGTGCGCGGCATCTGCATCAGGCTGAGGATGCCTTCCTGCATCCGGGCGCCGCCGGCGGCGGAAAACAGGATCAGCGGGCGGCCCGTCGCCACGGCGCGTTCTGCCGCAGCAATGATGGCATTACCGACAAACATCCCCATGGACCCGCCCATGAAGCTGAAATCCTGGGCGGCGGCGATAATGGGCGTGCGCCCCATTTCGCCTTCGGCGACCAGCATCGCCTCGTGTTCGGCGGTTTGATGGCGCGCGGCTTTCATCCGGTCGGGGTACTTCTTTTGATCGCGGAACTTCAGCGGGTCGGCCAGCGGTTCCGGCACCTGGATCTCGGTAAACAGGCCGTTATCAAAGAGCGCATTGAACCGATCGCGCGGGGTCAGCGCCATGTGGTGATCGCAGTTGGTGCAGACATTCAGATTGTCCGACAGCTCGCGATGGAACAGCATCGTTCCGCATTCATCGCATTTGGTCCACAGGTTCTCGGGCGTCTCGCGGCGCGAGAAGATCGAGTTGATCCGGGGGCGGACGTAGTTGGTGATCCAGTTCATTGCGGAGTGTTCCGGTCAGTTGGCCTTGGCCGGAGATATTGTGCGCGGGCCGGAATTGCAATTGGCCGTTGGGCTGAGGTGGCGGTTACACACGTCGAAGAACCGTCCGGATCACCAGCCAGGTGACAAGCGTGGTGCCGATATCGAGGAAGATCAGCGGCCGCAATGTCGGATCCGCCGCCGACATCGGAGATGTGTAGAGCGCGAGGCCCGAAAGCGGCCCTTCCAGCGAGACCACAAGGATCGCCACGACGTTATTGGCGAAATGAAACCCCCAGGCGGCGCCGATGGACCCTGTCAGAGCGGTCAGATCGGCGGCGATCAAGGCAAAGACACCGACGGCCAGCACGATCAGCCATGCGTTACCGCCCATCATATCCGGTGAGTAATGGGCCAGGGCAAATAGCACCGAGGGCACGATCATCCAGGCGATGGGCGAGCGGAAGCGCGCGGCGAGTTGTTGCTGCAGATATCCTCGAAACAGGATCTCTTCGGCGCCGGTCTGAATGAAGACGCCGACCAGGGCAAGCGGCAGAAAAGAGAGCCACAGGCCCGGCGCCAATCCCGGTTGCGGGGCGATGTTGGTGGGGATCAGGAAGGTCAGGCTGAAGACCAAAGCACAGATCAGCATCGCGATGAGGAAATGGCGCATGGTCCGCGGGATCGGGCCAAACAAGCTGCCGACCGGCCGGCTATGGAGGAGTTTGGCAACGATCATCGGACCGGCAGCCATGCCAATGAACGTGGCTAGCAACAGCAGAGTGCCGGTTGGTCCCGTCGCCTCCATCATCTCGGCGAACCAGCGCTGTACGCCCTCGGCGCCCGAGACCACAAGCACACCCAGCAGAACGAGGCCGATGCCCATCGCGTAGATCCAAAGGATCAACAGAAAGCCCACCACAAGTTGCCAAATCTTGGCATGGATGCGCGCGGGCGCGACGAAATCGTCGTGGGCGGTGTACTGCATCTGAACTGCGCTCGGTGGTTTTGTTGTTTTGCGGGCAGCTTACCGCGCGTGTCGACGGCCTTCAATCACGCTTGTGCGCCTTGGCGCTGCGCTCTATTCCCCTGTTCCAACAGAGAATGGGGAGCCAGCCATGTTGAACAACCGGCCAGACAAGTCGAACCTGCCAAGCCGTCATGTGACGGAAGGCCCCGAGCGCGCGCCGCACCGGTCGTATTTCTACGCGATGGATCTGACCGAAGAGCAGATTGCGCAGCCCTTTGTCGGTGTGGCGACCTGCTGGAATGAGGCAGCCCCCTGCAACATTGCGCTAAATTGGCAGGCGCAATCGGCCAAGGCCGGGGTTCTGTCGGCCAATGGCACCCCGCGCGAATTCACGACGATCACCGTGACGGACGGGATCGCGATGGGCCATGAGGGGATGCGATCCTCACTCGCCTCACGGGATGCGATTACCGACACGGTCGAACTGACGATGCGCGGGCATTGCTATGACGCGCTGGTGGGGCTTGCGGGCTGCGACAAGAGCTTGCCGGGGATGATGATGGCGATGGTGCGGCTGAACGTGCCGTCGGTCTTCATGTATGGCGGTACGATCCTGCCGGGCAAGGTGCCGGAGGGCGCAGACGTGCCCGAGGAATTCGCCAAGCGCGACCTGACGGTGCAGGACATGTTCGAGGCCGTGGGCAAGTACCAGTCCGGTGATCTGAGCGATGCGGCCCTGGCGGTTCTGGAACGCGTGGCCTGCCCGAGCGCGGGCGCGTGCGGCGGGCAGTTCACCGCGAACACGATGGCCTGCGTGTCGGAGGCGATTGGCCTGGCGCTGCTGAACTCGTCGGGGATGCCCGCGCCCTATGAGGGCCGCAAGGAATATGGCGAGGCGTCGGGCCGGGCGGTCATGAACCTGCTCGACAAGAACATCCGTGCGCGGGACGTGGTGACGCGCAAGGCGCTGGAAAACGCGGCGCGGGTCGTGGCCTGCACCGGCGGGTCGACCAATGCCGGCCTGCACCTGCCGGCGATTGCGCACGAGGCGGGGATCGATTTCGACCTCTTCGACGTCTGCGACATCTTCAAGGACACGCCGTACTTCGTCGACATGAAGCCCGGTGGGCAATTCGTGGCGAAGGACCTGTTCGAGGTCGGCGGTGTGCCGGTGGTGATGAAGGAGCTGCTGAAAGAGGGCCTTCTGCATGGCGATTGCCTGACGGCGTCGGGCGAAACGATGGAAGAGGCGCTCGACAAGATCCAGGGCGAGCCGGACGGGCGTGTTGTGCATACTGTGCAAAACCCAATCACCAAAACCGGCGGTGTTGTTGGCTTGAAAGGTAACCTGGCGCCTGAGGGGGCTATCGTGAAGGTCGCGGGGATGGGCGAAGACCAGCAGGTCTTTACCGGCCCGGCTCGTGTGTTCGAATGCGAGGAAGACGCGTTCGAGGCCGTGAAGGCGCGTGCCTATGAGCCGAGCGAAGTGCTCGTGATCCGCAATGAAGGCCCAAAAGGCGGCCCCGGCATGCGCGAGATGCTGGCGACGACGGCGGCCTTGTCGGGCCAGGGCATGGGCAAGAAGGTTGCCTTGATCACCGATGGCCGGTTCTCGGGCGCCACGCGCGGTTTTTGTGTGGGCCATGTGGGGCCCGAAGCGGCGGTGGGTGGGCCCATCGGGCTGCTGCAGAATGGCGATATGATCACCATCGACGCGATCACCGGTGAGTTGTCGGTTGCCCTGTCCGACGAAGATTTGGCCGAGCGCCGGAAGGCCTGGGCTGGCCCGCGCGAAACGATCTATGCCTCAGGCGCCTTGTGGAAATACGCGCAATTGGTGGGTGAGGCGCGCTATGGCGCGGTGACCCATCCGGGTGCCGCGAAGGAAAAGCACGTCTATGCCGACCTGTAAGGTCTTGCTTAGCTTGCTGGGGTGTTTGGCCCTGGCAGGCTGTGTCGGCGGTGGCGGAGGCTCTGCCGAGGCCCCGCGCGCGGTGCAGGTGACATCTGATCTGGTTACCATCACTGGCCCACGCGGCTATTGCGTCGATCCGGCGGCGACGCAGAATTTCAACGATACGGGCTTTGTGCTGCTGGGCAATTGCGCGGCAATCTCAGGCTCGATCCGGGCGCCACAACCTCAGCTCCCCGCGATCTTGACGGCAGCGGTGGCGGGACCGTCGGAAGGTGCCAACCTGAGCGAGAACCTGGATGCGCTGGACGGCTTCTTCCGGTCCGAAGAGGGCCAACGCCTGCTCAGCCGCTCGGGCGATCCCGCCAGCGTCGAGATCCTGGATACCGGAACGCGCGGCGACATCTTTCTGATCCATGCCCGCGACACGAGCCCAGGCGCATTGCCGGGCGTTGCGCAGGATTATTGGCGGGTCTATCTGGATGTCGGGCCACGGCTTGCGACGTTGTCTTTGTTCGCCTTGGCCGATACGCAAATCGACGGCGATGATGCATTTGCAACCTTGACCCGGTTTGCAGCAATCGTGTCGGATGCCAACCGCCCAGGCGCCGCCCCAGCAGCCCCCGGCGCGGCAGAGCTGCCACAATCCCCACCCGACCCTAGCGAAAGACCCTTTCCCGAGGGCGTATTTGCGAGAATATTTCGGTAACTAAGCGGCAAGCGACCTGTGGTAAGCAGGCGGGACACGGCGCGGTCCGCGAGGGGAGGGGCAATCATGGGACAGGAATCGCCCGGGTTTTGGGGGGGCTTTGGCTTTGGCCAATCCATCAAACGATGGAAACGTGCGCTGCGCAGCCCAGCGACAGTGTCGACCGCAGACCTAAGGCGCATGGCCGGTGACATCCAGACCCTACGTGATGAATTGGACCAAATGGCGGCTGCGGCGGGCGCAGAACTGCAGGGCCGCGGCGGGTCCGGTGACGGGATCGCGCGGCCGGAGCAATGTGATTGGGCGATCCGTCCCGCGCCATGGACCATCCGAATGCGCCCCCATGGGATCGTGGGGCTGGGCTCGCCCACGGAGTTGAATGGCGGCGTGACGCTTTATCACGATGCGACGCGGGCGCAGATGAGTTTGCGGCAGGACCCAACCCCACCCAATTGCGGCACAGCGCCATTTGGTCTGGTGCTGGAGGTCTACGAGCTTGACGGATCTTTCGTGTCACTTGTCCAGGATCTGCCGGCGGCCTCTTTGGAAGGGCTGACCAAGGGCCACTTTATCGCCGTACAGATCACGGCAGAGCGCGATCATCCGATCGATGTCTATGCGCGGCTTAACATTCAACACGGGCCAAATGTCGAACAGATGGTGCGTGAGATCGAGTTCAAGGGCGATCTGGGTCGCGCGGAGTTCGACCTGGCCTATAGCAAGGTCAATGAAAAGCGGCTGGAAAAGGCCTGGCTGGATCTGATCATCGAGGGTCCGACCATGACGCGTATCGCGCTTTGGGACATGAGCATTCTGCGCGCGCCGCGGGCGGATATCTGAGGGGATCGCATGGCCGAAGAATTGACCCAGATCTCTCTGAGTGGTGGCCGGTACGAGGGCGTGCTGACCGGCGCCGAGAAGACCGAGATCGAGGCTCTGCATCGGGGTCGCATCGTGGCGGTCGCACGCTTGGTGCCGCATCCGAGTGAGGCGGGCGCCCAGGCGGTAAGTGTGGACTTGCCCAGCGACGTGCTGAGCGATGGCGTTCAGGTGGTCGGTCTTCGGTCGACCGCGACGGGTGAGATCCTGGACCGCATCACGCTACTGGCGGGGTCGGCCCTGAGCGACGATATTCGAAGCGAAATTGCCCTGTTGCGTGACGAGCTGGAGATGCTGAAACAGGCGTTTCGTCAGCATTGTTCGGATGCGTCCGGCGATTGACCGCCCGCCCGCTGGTATAAGGTGCGCCTGCGGCGCATTCCTTTTGCCTCGTCCCCGCGCGCGCTGCGCTTGGTCCTCAGGCCGCACCGCCCTGACGTCGGGTTTCGGGTGACAAGGGTGGGGCGGCTCGCTTACGTGGACGTCAATACGAGGAGGCCCCCATGACACATACGCATTACTCCCACATGCTTGCCCCGCTGGATCTGGGATTCACGGTGTTGAAGAACCGGGTGCTGATGGGCTCGATGCATACCGGTCTGGAAGAGACCAAGGATTGGCCACGTGTGGCGCGCTTTTACGCGGACCGGGCGGCGGGTGGCGCCGCGTTGATTGTGACCGGTGGGATGGCGCCCAACAAAGAGGGCGGCGTATTCCCTGGCGCGGCGGGTCTGTTCAGCGATCAGGATATCGCAAACCATCGTGTCGTGACGGATGCCGTGCATGAGTCGGGCGGCAAGATTGCGATGCAGATCCTACATGCCGGGCGCTATGCCTATTCGCCCGATTGTGTCGCGCCCTCGCCGATCAAATCGCCGATCTCACCGTTCCCACCGAAAGAGTTGGACGAAGCGGGAATCGAGAAGCAAATCGCCGATATCGCGACGGCGGCGTTGCGTGCGCGGGAGGCGGGGTATGACGGCGTGGAGATCATGGGATCAGAAGGGTATTTCCTGAACCAGTTCCTGGTGGGCCATACCAACAAGCGCACGGATCGGTGGGGTGGGTCGTTCGAGAACCGGATGCGTCTGCCCGTTGAGGTGGTGCGCCGCTGCCGAGCGGCTGTGGGCGACGATTTCATCATCATCTACCGGCTGAGCATGATCGATCTGGTGCCGGGCGGTGCGACGCATGAGGAGGTCGTGACGCTGGCCAAAGCGATCGAGGCGGCGGGGGCGACGATCCTGAACACCGGCATCGGCTGGCACGAGGCGCGTATCCCGACCATCGCCACCAGCGTGCCGCGCAAGGCCTTTGCTTGGGTGACCAAGCAGTTGATGGGCAAGGTCGGGATCCCGGTGATCACCTCAAATCGGATCAACATGCCCGATGTTGCCGAAGAGGTTTTGGCCGATGGTTGTGCCGACATGGTGTCGATGGCGCGCCCGTTTCTGGCGGATGCGGAGTTCGTCGCGAAGGCCGAGGCGGGCCGCGCCGATGAAATCGCGCCCTGTATCGCCTGTAACCAGGCCTGTCTCGATCACACATTCAGCGGCAAGTTGACCTCGTGCTTGGTCAATCCGCGGGCCTGTCATGAGGTCGAACTGGATTATGGACGTGCCGAGACGACGAAGCGGATCGCTATTGTGGGGGCCGGTGCGGCGGGGATGGCCGCTGGCATGACAGCGGCCGAGCGGGGGCATTCGGTTGTGATGTTCGACAAGGCGGACCGCATCGGCGGGCAGCTGAACATGGCGCGGCAGATCCCGGGGAAAGAGGAATTCCACGGTCTTGTCGATTGGTTTGAGACCATGGTGGAGCGGCACGGTATAGATCTGCGGCTGAGCGTAGAGGCCTCCGAGGCGGATCTTGAGGGTTTTGACGAGGTGATTGTCGCCACAGGCGTCACCCCGCGCGATCCCGGCATTCCGGGGCAGGATGGCCCGAATGTGCTGAGCTATGTGGATGTGCTTGCGGGCAAGGCATCGGTCGGCAAGCGTGTCGCGATCATCGGGGCGGGGGGCATCGGTTTCGACGTGGCCGAATACCTGGTGCATGACGGCGAAAGTCCCACCGAGGATCTGGACTTATGGCGCAAGGAATGGGGTGTGGCGAACCCGGCCAAGCATCGCGGCGGGCTCGCGCCGGAAGGGCCGCAGCCGGAGCCTGCAGCACGACAGGTCACCTTGTTGCAGCGCAAGGCCGAAAAGCCAGGCAAACGCCTGGGCAAAACGACTGGATGGATCCACCGCGCGGCGTTGAAGATGAAGAATGTGAAGATGGTGGCTGGGGCCAGCTATGAGAAGATCGATGGGCGCGGTCTGCATATCACGATAGACGGCGCACCGCACCTGATTGAATGCGACACCGTCGTTTTATGCGCCGGGCAGGTGGTGAACAGAACGCTTGCGGATGCGCTGATCGCCAAGGGCTTGACCCCCCATGTGATCGGCGGTGCCGATGTCGCCGCTGAGCTCGATGCCAAGCGTGCCATCGATCAGGGGACCCGCCTGGCGGCAAGCTTGTAGTCGGGGCTCTGCCCCCGCCTTCGGCGTCCCCCGGGATATTTACAAAGCAAAGAGGGCCGATGACGCTTTCTTAACCATGCTGATCTAACACCTGTAGTACGGTACAGGCGGGGACGCCGATGGCCGTAAGCGAAGATGGCGCATCCTCCGGCTCGAAGCCTGCTACGGGATAGAGTTGGAGGATGACCCCTGATCCACCGATCTTTGCTTCTTAAGTATCCCCGCCGGAGGCGTTCGAAGGCTGGCCATTTTGCGCAAAACCTCAGAAGGGTCGGACCTCAGGTCGATGAGGTGCCGTCAAGGCTTCAGCCGAGCAGCTTCCCCAGCCCCATCGCGACACCCATATCGCCTGACACTTTCAGCTTACCCATCATGACGCCAGTCATCGGGTTGAGTTTACAGGATAGAAGTTTGCCCAGATTGTCGCGGCTGATCTTGATGGTGCAATCGGTGGGTTGATCATCAATTGTCGCCGAATTGTCGGCCAAGACGATCACGCCTTCATCACCGCAATCGAATTTCAGCGATCCGTCAAAGCTTTTCCCCGCCAAGGCGCTGCGAATGCGCTCGGCCAATTCCGTCAATGTCATGGCTTTCCTCCCTGCCCTGCGGAATTAGCGCTAAGCAGACCCGCATCGCGCCACAAGCGTGACGTTGCGGATCACGGCCCGTTTGGTCACACCGACATAGCCAGCTGAGCCTCGTCTCCATGCAACACCCCTGCTTTTCGAAAGCCGAGGTTTTCATAAAGCCTGATCGCGCGCGACACGTGGGCGCCCCGTTGCCTGGCCCCAGTCACAAGCCCAACGGATGGCGGTCGTGCCGTGGCCCTGTCGCTGGTGTTCCCGATCAATCATCAGCCGCCAGTTGAATATCGCTTCGGGCTCGTCTTCCGGCGCGACCTCTGCCGGGTTCAACTCGGTCATATCGATCGACGCGATCAGCCTGACGCGCGTAGCTCCCGCCCATATCGCGAAAACATAGGCGGCTGGCTCAGAAGCGGCCTCCGCCAATGTCACTGAATTCTCAGCAACGAACGCGCTCTTGGGTCGGTGCGACGCGCAGGCTTTGCAGGATATCAAGATCCGCCTTTTCGAGCGGGCGGATCGCTACGCTCATTTAAACTTGCGGTTCCGGGCGGCCAGCAGTTTCAGGCGCAGCGCGTTAAGTTGGATGAAACCTTGTGCGTCGGTCTGATCATAGGCGCCCATATCCTCTTCGAAGGTCACGTGGGCCTCGGAATAGAGCGAATGGTCGGACCAGCGGGCGACGGTGCGGGCGGACCCTTTGTAGAGCTTTAAGCGCACGCTACCGGTCACATGTTCCTGGCTTTTGTCGATCAGGGCCTGCAGCATTTCGCGTTCTGGTGCAAACCAGAAGCCATTATAAATCAACTCCGAATAGCGCGGCATGATGCTGTCTTTCAGATGGCCTGCACCGCTATCGAGTGTGATCTGCTCGATCCCGCGATGCGCCTCAAGCAGGATCGTACCGCCGGGTGTTTCGTAGATGCCGCGGCTTTTCATCCCTACAAAGCGGTTTTCCACCAGATCCAGGATGCCGATGCCGTGTTTGCCGCCCAAACGGTTCAACTCGGTCAGGATCGTTGCGGGCGACATCGCTTGGCCGTTGATGGACACCGCATCACCGCGTTCAAACCCGATCTCCACCATCTCGGGCGTATCGGGCGCCTCTTCGGGCCGCGTGATGCGTTGCAGGATATGATCGGGCGCCTCTTCAGACGGGTCCTCTAGCACCTTGCCCTCGGACGAGGTGTGCAGAAGGTTTGCATCCACGCTGAACGGGGCCTCGCCACGCTTGTCTTTGGCGATCGGGATCTGATGCTTTTCGGCGAACTCGATCAACTTGGTGCGGCTGCCCAGATCCCATTCGCGCCAGGGGGCAATCACCTGGATCTCGGGGTTCAGGGAATAGGCGCACAATTCGAACCGCACCTGATCGTTGCCCTTGCCTGTGGCGCCATGGCTGACGGCATCGGCACCGGTTTCTGCGGCGATCTCGACCAACCGCTTCGAAATCAGGGGCCGCGCAATCGAGGTTCCCAGCAGATACAGCCCCTCATAGAGAGCATTGGCGCGGAACATCGGAAAGACGAAATCGCGTACGAATTCCTCGCGCACATCCTCGATGAAGATGTTTTCAGGCTTGATCCCGAGCATCTCGGCCTTTTTGCGCGCGGGCTCAAGCTCTTCCCCCTGACCGAGATCGGCGGTGAAGGTGACAACCTCGCAGCCATATTCCGTCTGCAACCACTTGAGGATGATCGAGGTATCCAGGCCGCCAGAATAGGCGAGTACGACCTTCTTGGGCGCTGACATGGTAAAACTCCGTCGCAAATGGTTGACCGCGCGGGCGATACCGGGTTTTGACAGGCGGAGCAAGCGACCGGAGGCACCATGGATTACGGATATCAGGTTTTGCGGCACGTGCTGCAGCAGGTTTTTGGGAATATCGGCGCCGCCGCGCGGATCACGCTTATTCTCCTGGCTATTCCCGCTATTGTCCTGATTGCGACGAACCCGTGGCTTTTGTCGGGGCAAGCGATGCAGACGGCGTTTGCACCTGATGCGGTCGAGGGCCCCACAGCCAATGCCTTTGGCCTGTTCATTGGCGCGATTTTGGGAATTCTATGTTGGATTTGGGCGGCTGTCGCCTGGCATCGCTTTGTCTTGCTTGAGGAATATCCAAACGGGGCGCTGCCGGCCTGGCGTGGACCAAATATCCTAAACTATTTCGGCAACATCCTTTTGATCGGTCTGGTTCTGATACTAGCGAGCCTGGCCTTCGGGCTGGTCATCAGCATCGTTTCGGCGGCGTTCGGCAATGTCGCAATCCTGTTCTTGCTTGGCATCGGTCTTGTCTTCGGCCTGACCTGGGTGAGTACCCGGATTGGTTTGATCCTGCCTGCCGCCGCGATTGGAGAAAAGCTGACCATCAACGAAAGCTGGAAGGCCACGGCGCCGGTGTCCGGGCAAATTGTTCTGCCGATCTTTGTGATCGCGCTGGCATTTGGGTTGATCGGGCAGTTGATCATTGCGGCGTTCGGTTCGACCAGCCCGGTTGAGTTCGGCGGTCAAACCTTCGAGCAAGTCACGCTATCGACGCCCGGCTTGATCCTGAATATTGCAGTGTCCTGGGTGCAAATGCTGGTGAATCTGGCGCTGATGACAACACTCTACGGAAATCTGATCGAGGGGCGGCAGTTGAACTGAGGCTGGACAGCCCAGTTGAAACGCGCCACTTCCCGAACATGACCGATTTTGCCCAAGCCGCGAAGGCCGCCACAGCCGCTTTGCGTGACCTGTTTGCGCCCACCCCGTTGTTGCGCAACGCTTATCTCAGTGATCGCTACGGTGCCGATATCTGGTTGAAACGCGAAGATTTGAGCCCGGTCCGATCCTACAAATTGCGCGGCGCGTTTAATGCAATGCGCAAGGTTCGCGCGGCGCAACCCGATCAGACGGCGTTTGTCTGTGCAAGCGCCGGAAATCACGCGCAAGGCGTGGCCTTTGTCTGCGCACATTTCGGCGTAAAGGGCCGCATCTATATGCCGGTCACGACGCCCGAGCAGAAGATCCTGAAGACGCGGACCTTTGGCGGCGAGGCGATTGAGATTGCGCTGGAAGGCGATTTTTTCGACGAAACATTGGCCGCTGCAAAGGCCTGGTGTGCCAAGGCGGGTGCGCATTTTCTGTCGCCGTTCGACGATGCCGATGTGATTGAGGGGCAAGCCTCGGTCGCTGTGGAGATGCTGGATCAACTTGGCCGTGCGCCGGACCATTTGATTTTGCCTGTCGGTGGCGGCGGATTGTCGGCGGGGATGCTGTCATATCTGCGCGCTGTGGGGGCCGAAACGCACCCGATCCTGGTCGAGCCCGTGGGTGGCCCGAGCCTGACCGCGGCGCTGCGGATCGGTGCCCCGCAAACGATTGAAATCACGGACACGTTCGTCGACGGTGCTGCGGTGGCTCGGATCGGAGATCGGACATTCGAGGTATTGCGCGACATTCCGAAACGCGATGTGCATCTGGTTCCCGAGAACCGGATCTGCGTGACCATTCAAGAGATGCTGAACCTGGAAGGCATCGTTCTTGAACCTGCCGGTGCCTTGTCGATCAATGTTTTGGAAGATGTCGCGGAGCAAATCCGCGGCAAAACGGTGGTCTGCGTGACGTCCGGTGGTAACTTTGACTTTGAGCGTTTGCCCGAGGTCAAGGAACGCGCGCAAAACTGGCAGGGTTTGAAGAAATACTTCATCCTGCGGCTACCTCAGCGACCCGGCGCTCTGCGCGATTTCCTCGATCTTCTGGGGCCGGGAGACAACATCACGCGGTTTGAGTATTTGAAGAAAAACTCGCGTAATTTTGGATCCGTGCTGATTGGGATCGAGACGGATCAATCCACGATGTTCGATGATCTGGAAGAGCGCGTCGCGTCGCGCGGATTCGGATTCCGCGATATCACCAATGACCAAATCCTCGCCGACTTCCTGATCTGATCGCGCTAGGCTGCCGCGCTCAGCTCTGGCATCTTTGGCGAAACCTCTGCCATAGCGGCATCAAATGCGGTGCGCACACCGACAAGATCCACTGGCTGCCCCGAGATGCACGCTGACTCGGCTATGCTGCAGGCCTTCACCAAGGACAGAAAGCCCAGATTTGCGGCACTGCCTCGCAGGAAATGAAAATCCTCGGCACTGGCTGCATCCGGGGCGGCGGTCAGCCGATCCAGATGTTCCGTCAGCTCTGACACAAACAACATCGCGACATCTGCGAAATCCTCTTCGCCGATGTCACTTTTCAGTTCGTTCAGCCGATCCCAATCGACCACGTCCATCACAATTCTCCAAATCGAGTGCGCTTTAGTATTGGCGACATTCGTTAACAAAGGCCTACGCGGCGCGGCCGAGATCGGTCGGATTGTCCGATTCATTCGGTCTTAATTGTCTTGAGCAATCCTGACAGCCATCGACTCGCTTGAGATTGCCGACACGTGACTGAGATCGCCTCTGCCCTTCCCGCGTCTGATATGGCGCCGCAAACGACCGTACAGGGCGTCCAGGCGTTGACCGTGCTTGTCTTGGACGATTCCCCGGCGCAACGAAATCTGGTCTGCGCATTGCTGCGGCGGTGGGGCCATACTGCGGTGCCATTCGGTGACCCGGTGGAGGCGCTTGAGGTCGCAAAACAACCCCATATCGATTTGATCCTGTGCGATTGGATGATGCCGGGGATGACCGGCCCTGAATTCTGCCGCCGCCTGCGTAGCGAAGTGACACAGAACTACGCCTATGTGATCTTGCAAACCTCGAAAACCGACGGTGCCGCAGTGACCGAGGGGCTTGAGGCCGGGGCCGATGACTTCTTGACCAAACCGGTTCGTCCGCCAGAACTGCGCGCTCGGATGAATGCGGGCGCGCGGATCGTTGATATGCAGCGTGCGTTGGTTGAAAACAATCGCCTGTTGGAGACCGCGCTGGATGAGTTGCAGGTGCTCTATGGTGCGATCGACAGGGACCTGGACGAGGCGCGGCGGCTGCAACAATCGCTGTTGCAAGACCGGTTCTACAGCTTCGATGGCGCCGATGTGTCGCTGTTCCTGAAGGCGAGCGGCCATGTCGGCGGCGATATGGTGGGTTGTTTCAACATCAACGCCGATACCATTGGGGTCTATAGTCTGGATGTGTCTGGCCATGGTGTGGCCTCGGCGATGATTGCCGCGCGGATGGCGGGGATGATGTCGGACGCGTCCATCGATCAGAACATCGCGTTGTCACGCGATCCCAATGGTCGGTATTTTGACCTGCCTCCGGGAACGGCTGCGGCCCGGATGAATGAATTGCTGCTCAAGGAAATGCAGACGGATCGGTATTTCACGCTCGGCCTTGGATTTCTTGATCTGGCAACGGGGATGTTTCGGATGGTCCAGGCCGGTCACCCCCATCCGGTTGTGCTGCGCGCCAGCGGAACGGCTGAATTGGTGGGCGAGGGTGGCATGCCGGTCGGCCTGATCCCGGATGTCGAATTCGAAGCCTCAGCCGTTATTCTCAGCCCCGGTGATCGCTTGCTTATGTATTCCGATGGCTTGACCGAATGCCCCGACGCCTCCGACAGGATGCTGGACGAAGACGGTCTGATCGCCATCATGGAGCGACACGCTGACAAAACCGGCCCGGATTTCCTTGAGCGGATCTATGACGACCTTGTTCTGTTCGCGGGAACCGATGAGTTTCCCGATGATCTATCGGCAATGTTGTTGGAATATCGTGGGCCCGGATCAGCCGCGCAATCCGAGATATCTGGCCACAAAATGCCGATCGCCTGAAACTGCCAGACGCTCCATCGCCGCATCCCAAGGCAAAAACACGGCAGTGTGCCCGGGCTCGGTTGGCTCTGATATCCGAGTGCCAAGACGGGCCGCATAGATGTGACATTGCTTATGCGCATACCGATCGTAGTCGGGCATGTATGTATATCGGTGGCACATCCCGAGCCGCCGCAACCCATGGATGCGGTAGCCGGTTTCCTCCATCACCTCGCGGTGCAGGGCGGGGATCGTCGACTCGCCTGGATCGATGCCGCCGCCCGGCAGCTGCAATTCGGGAATGGGCCGTTCTTGAAACGAGGCCAACAGGCAATCCCCCGCATCGATGATCACATAGGCGCCCGGGCGGGTACGATAGATATGCTGTGGTGCGGGCCACGCCCCAAATCGACGGTTCATCGTGATCTCCTTCCCCGCTTTTCTGGCATGGTCCGGCAGGTCGGAAAACCCAATCCTCTCGCCAAGCGCTATCACCTGCGGTAAGAGCGCGCCATGGCAGAGAACCGATCCCCTTCCATGCGCGAAACCGGTGCCCGGGTGGTCCGGACCGAGGCCGAGGCAGTGCGTGCCATGGCCGATGCGCTTCCCGCAGATTTCGAGGCTGCCGCGCAGGCGATCCTCAATACATCCGGTCGCGTAATCCTGTCGGGGATTGGGAAATCGGGCCATATCGCGCGAAAAATCAACGCGACGTTCGCCTCAACTGGTACGCCGTCGGCCTTCGTGCACGCTGCGGAAGCCAGCCATGGTGATCTGGGCATGGTCATGCCGGGGGATCTGGCTATCCTGATCTCAAATTCTGGCGAAACGGCAGAATTGCAAAGCTTGATCGCCCATGTGGCGCGGTTTTCCATCCCGATGGTGGGCATCAGCAAACGCGCCGACAGCACCCTGATGCGCGCCGCCGATTTCCGCCTGATGCTGCCCGATGCCCCGGAAGCCTGCGCGCTTGGTATGGCGCCGACCACGTCGACGACGCTGACCTTGGCCTTGGGTGACGCACTGGCCATCGCGGTGATGGAGCAGCGCGGATTCCAGCCCGAGCAGTTCCGTACCTATCACCCGGGCGGCAAGCTGGGGGCGCAACTGATGACGGTGGCGCAATTGATGCACGAATCCGAGGCGATGCCTTTGGTCGAAGCCGCGACCGCCATGGGCGATACCCTCGTCGTGATGAGCGAGCGCGGCTTTGGGATCGCGGGAGTTGTCGAAGGTGGCCGTCTGGTTGGCGCGATTTCAGACGGGGATTTGCGGCGGAATATCAACAGGCTGATGGAGTGTACCGCTGGCGACGTGGCCACGCGGACGCCGCGTGTGATCGCGCCCGACATGCTCGCTGCGGAGGCGATGGCCACAATGTCCGAGAAAAAGATCACGGCGCTGTTTGTGGTCGATGGGGATCAGCGGCCCTTGGGGATCTTGCATCTGCATGATTGCCTGCGCGCAGGTCTCGCCTGACGGTTTTTAGCAAAAAGCCCCTCTGAGCCTGGGGATGCTCTGAGGGGCTTTGGGCCGCGGGCGGGTTTGGGGAGAGGCGGGGAGAGAGATCCCGCCCGCGTCTTGGGGTCTGGTTAATCGTTGCCTTCGGATTCGGCGGCCAGGCGCGCGAAGATCTCCGCGGCGTGGCTGGGCGTCCCGCTTACGAGGGTGGCGTCGGCGGCGTTATGCACCTCGATGGCGCTGTCCTGGCTGGCATTTCCGATGGTGAAGGCGCGCTCCAGGGCGGCGCCGCCGCGGGTGCCGATGGTCACGCCGTTGCCCTGCAGGGCGGTCGCGCCATATCCGGCGGCGAGGCCGACCTCCTGGCCGACATTGGCGCGATCAGAGGCCGATTGCGCGGCGACGGGGGCGGCGATTGCGGTGGCGAGGGCGGCGATAAGTGCGATCTTTTTCATAGTCTTAGTCCTTTGATCTTGCGGCGGGGGCCTGCGTGTTTGCGTGCGGCCCCGGCGGGTCTGTGAATGTCGGTGGCGGGCGGTGAGGCGATCCCTGTGGCCCGTCGATGAGAGGAATATGAGACCGGGCGGCCTGTCTTTCCATACACGTGAGCGAGAGAAATACGGGATTTAGGTGCACCCACGCACAGATATCCACACAGCCCGCACCCACCACACGCCCCCGTGTGATCCCATCGAGCCGACGTGAAAAGGCGCGGCGGTTTTGCAACAATCGGCCAAGCGTTATCCGAAGAAGCAGATGCGCCGCCTCGGTCCCGAGAGGTCAGATCAGACGGAGCGCTCGGTCGAACCCGCGTTCAAACGAAGGATCGCCAAGTTCAGGGCACCCGCATAGCTGACCCAGATTACGTACGGGATCATCAAAGCGCCTGCGAGCATGTCGAGTTGTAGGAACGTCACCATCGAGCCGATCACGGCGATCCATAGAAATACGAGGATCACGGCGCCAGCGCGGATACGTTCAAGCCCGAAGAAGACGGGCGTCCACAGCGTGTTCAGCGCAATTTGCAGCGCCCAGAACCCCATTGCATGCGCAGCCCCATCCAGGACAGCCACGCGTGTCGCCGCATAGGCCGAAGCAAGGTAAAGCAGCGTCCAGGCGATAGGGAACAACCAGTCAGGCGGTGTCCATCCGGGTTTGACCAACTGCCGATACCACTCGCCCGGCGCGAACATCGATCCGGTAGCCGCAGCCGCGCAGCACGCGCCGAGAAACAAGATGAAAACTGACCATTCCATAAACTCGAACTAGCGCCTCCTTGGCGGTGGTCTAGCGCCGGTTGCCTATTGCAGCAAGCGCTCGCTGAGCCCGATATCGGGAAGTTCCCCAGTCAGCTGCGCCTCGTAGATCGACAAACCTTCGACCACGCGCATGATGTAATTGCGGGTTTCCGAGAACGGAACGTCCTCGATCCAGTCTATCACATCATCGGAGCGGCGTGGGTCACCAAACCGCTCAAGCCATTGCCGCACCCGTCCGGGCCCCGCGTTATATCCGACCGTGATCAGAACCAGATTGTCATTATAATCGTCGATCAGATCGGCCACGTAGTTGGAGCCCAACAGCACGTTATAGGCAGGATCGCTGCGCAGCCGGTCTTCAGAAAACGAGATACCCAGATCGGCGGCTGAATCCGCCCCCGTGCGCGCCATGACCTGCATCAGGCCGATGGCGCCAGCTTCGGAAATGGCATCGGGTTCGAACTCGCTTTCGCGCCGGGCGATGGACAGCGCCAGGGCCCGCGGGATCGGCAAGTCGACATCCTCGAGATCGGCCAAAGGGTAGTAGGCGCGCATGATTTCATGGCCGGATTGCGCCGCCCGCTTGGCCACCAGCAGGGCAAAGTGCGGCTCGTCCAGTTCCAGCATCAGATCGCCCATCATCCCGGCTTCGCGTTCATCCAGACGCTCGGTGATATGGGTAAAGAACCGCTCGGCCAGCGTGCGTTGTCCAGCTTCGTAGAGCAGCATTGCGGCGCGGAAGACCGACAGATCGGTAAAGCTTGCATCCTGCCAATTGCCGTAATCGGCATCGGCTAGGAATGCGGGATCCACGGGAAGTCCGCCGCGTTCCTGGGCCAATTGGCCATAGAAGCTCGATTGGTATTGCGCGCCGAGCGCATAGGCGGCCGCGGCGGCTTCGGTATTTCCGGCGGCCTCGTGGGCGCGGCCGAGCCAATAGCCCGCGCGTCCGACCGAGATGGGCGAAAAGACCACGTCGCGGAACTCTTCGAAATGAGCAACGGCGGTGTCGGCCTGACCAAGCTGCAAGGCGCAATAGCCCGCAAGCCATTCCAGATCTGCAAAGCGGAGATAGTCGACCTCGGCGCGGATGCGGTGGTTCGCGGCATAATCATAGCAGGTCTCGTGATCCCCCTCGCGCATCACGTCGCGGGCCAGATCGGCGCGGCGTCGGCCCCATTCTTCCGGGCGTCCCAGCGTAGCGGCGCTGGCCGATTGGGCGGCCATCAACTCGCCCGCGGTATCCCAAAACCCCGACCCCATGCGCCATAGGAACCGTTCATAGGCCAGGCCTGGATCGTCCTGCAGGTTCTCTGGGATCGCCCCGATCAGGTCATCCACCCCGCCGCGACGTTCGCGCAGGGCCAGCCGCGCCTCGGCCAGGGTGCGCCACTCCTCGGGCACCAGCCCAAACATTGCCCGCGCGCGATCTTCGGAGCCCTCCCACAGCAAATGGTCGATGCGCGCGATGTGATGCTCTTCGGTGAGAATGCTGCCATAGGCGCGGTTGAGCGCTTGCGCCTGCGGACCGGTCATGACGATGGAGGTCCAGGCGCGGATCACCTCGGCCTCTGCCGCGGCGCGGTCACCGGTTTCCTCCAACGCGCGGGCATAGGCGAGCGCACCGGCGCCGGTCTGCGGCGAGGCGTTGGCGAAGAAGTCCAGCACATTCTGCGGATCGCCACCCTCTGGGATTGACGGCTCGCCCTGGCGGCGCAGATAGGGTAAGCCGGGCCAATCCGGATTGCGGTCGAGAAAGGCGATATATTCGCCAAAATCCCCCTCGCCGCGGCGTAGGCGGGTCCAGGCCAGCACATCGAGCGCGGCGAAATCCTCCAGGTCTTGCGACACTTCGGAACCGAGGGCGAAATTGCCGCGATTATAGGCCTCTAGGGCGCGGCCAAGCACCTCGGCCTGGGATTGTGATAGGGCGGGAGTCGCAGCCAATGCGACAAGTAAGCCAGAGGCGATGAACAAGCGGCGCATATCTGCGGCGTCTCCTTTTTCTCAGCGTCAAATCCCCCGGCCCTAGGATAGGGTAGTCCGGGCAAACCGCAACTCACGAGCTTGGCAATCCTATAGGCGCGGAGTATGGGAGCGGGGCTAAGACACCAAACCAGGAGGCGCGACATGTTCCAGGGATCGAATACCGCTTTGGTCACCCCGATGGCATCGGGTCAGGTGGATTTTGACGCGCTCAAACACTTGGTGGAATGGCAGATCAGCGAAGGGACCAATGGATTGGTGCCGGTCGGCACCACGGGTGAAAGCCCAACGCTGAGCCATGAGGAACACGAACAGGTCATCGAGACTGTCGTGCAGGTGGCCGCGGGCCGCGTGCCTGTCATGGCGGGCGCCGGGTCGAATAACACCTCCGAGGCAATGGGGCTTGTGCAACATGCCAAGGATGTCGGCGCCGATGCTGCGCTGGTGGTGACGCCCTATTACAACAAGCCGACGCAACGCGGGATGATCGCCCATTTCACCGCACTGGCCGAGGTGGGGATCCCGATTTTCATCTACAACATTCCGCCCCGCTCGGTCGTGGATATGACACCGGAAACGATGGGAGAGCTTGCCAAGCTCCCCAATATCGTCGGTGTGAAAGATGCCACGGCGGACCTGGCCCGCGTGCCCGCAACGCGTTTGACCTGTGGGACGGACTTCATCCAACTGTCCGGTGAAGACCCCACCGCTGTCGGGTTCAACGCGCAAGGCGGCAAGGGCTGTATCAGCGTGACGGCCAATGTGGCGCCGAAGCTGTGCGCCGAGATGCAGGCCGCCACGCTGGCGGGAGACTACGCAAAGGCGCTGACTTATCAGGATCGGCTGATGCCCTTGCACCAGGCGATCTTTGCGGAGCCCGGTCTTGCCGGTGCGAAATATGGGCTGTCGGTGATCGGCAAGACCTCGGATGAGGTGCGGCTGCCGCTGACGACGGTAAGCGATGAGACGAAAGCGAAGATCGATGCCGCCTTGCGCCATGCCGGGTTGATCAACTGACGCTCTAGCTTTGGGGCGTGGGACATCCTATATCCACGCCCCATGGCCAAGAAACCTGACAACGAGAATTACAAAGTTATCGCCGAGAATCGGCGAGCCCGCTTCGATTATGCAATCGAGAGCGATCTTGAGGTTGGGATCATCCTGGAAGGCTCCGAGGTGAAGAGCCTGCGCGTGGGCCAGTCGAATATCGCCGAGAGCTATGCCGAAGTGAAAGACGGTGAGTTGTGGTTGGTGAACAGCTATATCGCGCCTTACCTTCAGGCGAAAACGTTCCAGCATCAGGAAAAGCGGCGGCGTAAGCTTCTGGCGTCAAAGCGCGAGTTGTCGCGGCTGTGGAATGCGACACAGAGGGAAGGCATGACGCTGGTTCCGATGGTGATGTATTTCAACCATAAGGGTCTGGTGAAGCTGAAGATCGGCGTGGCGAAGGGCAAGAAGCTCGCCGATAAGCGCGAGACCTCGGCGAAACGCGACTGGAACCGCCAGAAGCAGCGGTTGATGAAACAGAACGGCTGATCTCTGTCGCCAAAGGCGCGCTTGCAGCGCATTTCTGTACCTCGCCCCGCGCCTTTGGCGCGCTGGCTCAGGCGGGCGCTCCTGGCGGATGTTTTACGCAACTGGACCTGTTGTCGATTGTGGCCGCTCTTGCGTGGCACGGGTGAGGGGCGTAGGGCTAGGAGGCGCTAGGATTGTGGTAAGGGCTTGGATATGGCGGGTTATATAACAGGCGATGATCCCAAGACATTGGTCTCCACCGCATGGCTTGCCGCCCATTTGAATGACCCCGATCTGCGCGTGATCGATGCATCGTATTACCTGGCTGATATGGGGCGCGACGCCCGTGCGGAATATGTCGAAGGCCATATCCCAGGCGCGCGTTTTTTCGATATCGACGAGATCTCGGACGCGCGGTCATCCCTGCCGCATATGGTTGCCCCGGTGGAAAAGTTCATGTCGCGGATGCGGGCGATGGGCGTCGGCGATGGGCACCAGGTGGTTGTCTATGACGGGATGGGCTTGTTTTCCGCAGCGCGGGTTTGGTGGAATTTCCGCCTGATGGGTAAGACCGATGTGGCTGTGTTGGATGGTGGATTTCCGAAATGGACCGCCGAAGAGCATCCGATTGAAGATATGCCGCCCATCGTGCGCGACCGGCATATGACCGTGCAAAGGCAGGCGCATTTGGTCAAGGATGTCACGCAGGTGGCTCAGGCCTCGAAACTGGGCGATTGGCAGATCGTCGATGCACGTTCACCTTCCAGGTTCCGCGGAGAGGAGCCCGAAGCGCGGGCAGGATTGCGGGCCGGGCATATTCCCGGATCGAAGAACGTCCATTATGCGAGCTTGTTTGAGGCCGATGGAACGATGAAAGAGGGGGACGCTCTGCGCGCCGCTTTTGAAGCGGGTGGCGTGGATTTGGACAAGCGGATCATCACGACTTGCGGGTCCGGCGTGACGGCGGCGATCCTGATGCTGGGATTGGAGCGTTTGGGCATGCAGGATGTTTCGCTTTACGATGGGTCCTGGGCGGAATGGGGGCAATTCGACCAATTGAAGGTCGAAACCGGATGACGATTATCCCAGCGGGAACCGAGGTTCCTTATAAGATCACCTATCTTGAGATGGAGACGCGTCCCGATTGGGGGGCGCCGCAATTGTCGGGCGATATCCGGTTGGAGCGCGCGATTGATCCGCCGGTTTGGTATTTCCTATCGATGTACGACGCGGTCGGGCGCGACTATGAGTGGCAGGATCGCTTCCGGCAGGCCGATGAGGATCCGGAGGGCTTGCAGGCCTTTGTGCGGGATCCGGATGTGGTGATCTGGACGGCGATCCGTCATGGCTGGCCCGCGGGGTTCTTTGTTCTGGATTGGCGCGAAGCAGGACTATGCGATTTGGCGTATTTTGGTCTTGTTCCGCAGGCCGTCAGCTCCGGTTTGGGCCGCCCGTTATTGCAAACCGCGATCGCGACGGGCTGGGCGCGGGAAAGCGTGCAAAAGATGAGCGTGAACACCTGCACCTTGGATCATCCGCGTGCGCTGGCGCTCTATCAGAAGATGGGGTTTGAGCCGGTGCGGCGGGCAGAGCGGACCACGGTTTTGGTCCATGATCGCGATCCGTCGCGGGTAATTTAGGCGCTGGACAGGGCCATGAATCGGGCGTAAGTCGCGCGCCTGCCCGTGTTGGGCCAAGTCTCCGCTGACCTTGTAAAAACGGACCAAACCGATGACCCGTATTCTTCCTGGCGTTCTAGCCATGGCGACCGTTGTGGTTGCCTCGAACATCCTTGTGCAATTCCTGTTCGGCCAATGGCTGACTTGGGGAGCCTTTACCTATCCGCTGGCCTTTCTGGTGACCGATGTGATGAACCGCGTTTATGGGGTTCAGGCGGCGCGGCGGGTTGTTTTCATTGGCTTTTTGGTGGGCATTGCGTGCTCGCTGATCGGGACGCAGATTGTCGGAGAATTTGGGCCGCTGGTGACGCTTCGGATCGCGCTGGGCTCTGGCATCGCCTTCCTGACCGCGCAGCTGTTGGATGTCGCGATTTTTGATCGGCTACGGAATGGCGGGTGGTGGCAAGCCCCTGTAATTTCGAGCATAATTGGATCGAGCGTCGATACCGCCCTGTTCTTCTTCATCGCATTTTCGGGTACATTGGCGAGCGTTTTGCCGGGCGATGTGGCCTGGGCAAATGAGATCCTGCCGATCCTGGGCGCCGGGCCCGAGGCGCCGCTTTGGGTGTCGCTTGCGATTGCGGATTGGGGCGTGAAGCTTGCCCTCGCTTTAATCGCTTTGATCCCGTTCCGCCTGGTGACGCGCAGATTAATGCCAAGTGTTGCGTAAAAAAGTTTGACAGACACGAAATCTGTGTCACGATTACCTCAACAGCAACCAATCGAAAGGAGGTGATCCAGTGTCTAGAAAGGTATTGGAGACGTGTGACGGGACAACTTGGGAGGCGCGCCTCTAAGGCAATCCTTGGGGTGTTTCGCCCCTTCCCAAGGTGGATACGGTCCTAACCGCCCCACCTCCTGAACTTTCGAAAGGGTCGCCGCAAGGCGGCCCTTTTTCGTGCGAAACCACAGATATAGAACTGGTATATCTGGAGGATATCTCCGGTATATCTTTGCAAGTGAAAACAATGTTGCGGATCACGGATCAAATCAGCATCGAGGATTGGGAGATCACGGAGCAATTCGTGCGGTCTTCGGGGCCGGGCGGGCAGAACGTGAACAAGGTGTCGAGCGCCGTCGAATTGCGGTTCGAGGCGGAGCGGTCGCCCGGGCTGAGCGGTGCGGTCAAAGCACGGCTGCGACGGCTGGCCGGACGCCGCTGGACGAAAGACGGCGCGGTGGTGATCCAAGTCTCGGAAGAACGGAGCCAGGCGCGGAACCGAGAGATCGCGCGGGAGCGGCTGGCGGAGTTGATCCGGCGGGCGACGGTGGTGCCGAAGAAGCGCATCCGAACGCGGGTCTCGGCCAATCAGAAGCGGAAACGGGTCGAGGCGAAGAAACGACGCGGTGAGGTGAAGGCGTTGCGGGGCTCGGTCGGGGAGGAGTGACTTCGGAGCGAGTAGTACCAAATATTGGCACATATTCTCTGGAGACGATCATGGCCCGTAACACCTTTGTTTCTCTCGGCGATCACTTCACCAGCTTCATCGATGAGAAAGTGAAGGAAGGTCGCTATGGCTCGGCCAGTGACGTGATCCGGGCCGGATTGCGGTTGCTGGAAGACGAGGAAGCAAAACTTGAACGTTTGCGCGCCGAGATCGATAAAGGTGAGGCGAGCGGCGAGGGGCGCGAATTCAGTTGGGACGAGTTTGAAGAGCGCAAGTATCAGAAATGGCTGGCCAAGAAGCGTGCAGCCTCGTGAAAGCGGTCATTCTTCTCCCGGACGCGGAGGACGACCTGGATAGAATCTACGATTACACCGCCGAAAGCCGGGGATTGGCGCGGGCTGTGAAGTACAATCGCCAACTCAGATCGCGGATAAAGGGTCTAGCCTCCGGTCGGACCGCATCGCGAAAAGCGGATAGTATTAGGCCCGGACTGCGGCGGGCGCTGGCGGGGAGCCATGTGGTGTTCTTTCGTGGGAACGACGCGGCGATGATGGTGGTGCGGGGGATGTAACGGCGAATGGATGTGGGGGTGTAGGGTGTTTTGGTGGGCTTCAGCCAACCCTACGGTCGCTTGGCAAGTTGTATTTCGAGAAGATCCGAGCGCTATATTTAGTTCAAAGTCACTGACCTATGGTTCAATGACATGCATTGACATTGAACCTTTGTGCAGGAAAGGTTCAATATATCAAGATCGGTTGAACTAAGGTGACATCATGGATCAAGCTTTGTTTGGCGGCGAGAAAACGGGTGAACTTGTGCCCACTATCGAAGACATGCTTGCCTTCGTCCCAAACGATTTGCCACCAAAACTTGACCTTAACTGCCTCATTCAAGAGTTCGGAGAAGCTTCCGCCGCGCTTGGAGGGCTCAAAGAGATCAGTAGTACAATCACGAATCCGTACATGGTCATCAGACCACTTCAGAGGAATGAAGCGCTTCGTTCGTCAGCTATGGAGGGCACGTTTTCAACGGCAGACAACCTTGCGATTGTGGAGGCTTATGATTCTCCAACTGCAACCGAGGCTGATCGCGAAGTTCTAAACTACATAAGAGCAATCGATTTCGCCGAAGAACAAATACGAGAGCTTCCAATCTCGCATCGCGTGATCCGCGGGATGCACGCCGTCCTACTGAGAAATGCAGGAAAAACCAGAGGTTCGAACAAGAGACCTGGTGAATACAAGATCCATCAGAATTGGATTGGTGCTCTCAAAATCAAGAATGCCCGCTTCATCCCACCTCCTCCAAAAGAGGCTTCGGATTGTCTGGATAAACTCGAGTCGTTCATCAACCGAGGTGAAACCACTTATCCAGCACTGATCGAAGCCGGCCTTACACACTACCAATTCGAAACCATTCATCCGTTTGGGGATGGCAACGGACGTGTGGGGCGCATGCTTATAACGCTCCAGCTAATGACCAGCGGGTTGCTTGACAAACCTATCTTGTATGTCAGCCCCTTCATCGAAATTCACAAGGACGAGTACATCGACTCTATGTTTGAAGTTTCCACCAGTGGGAACTGGGAGCGATGGCTGCGCTTTTTTCTGCGCGCCGTGACCGAGTCGTGCAAACAGACCAGTGCAACCATTGTTCGCTTGAACGACCTGCAAAGCGACTTCCGTGCGCGCATCCAAAACAACACCAAGTCTGTCTCAGCGCTAACGATTTCTGACCACCTTTTTGAGAGACCGGTGATCTCGATCAGTGAGGCGGCAAAGGTCTCAGTAACGAGCTATCAGTCCGCAAAAAAGAACATCGAGCAACTTGTACGTTTAGGAATCCTTCGGGAAATAATTGGGTTCGAGAACCCCAAACTCTTCTGGGCCAAGGACGTAATTGATGTTTCTGACGGGGTGCAACGGTAGGTCTAAACCACCACCTCAACCCGTTCCTGCTCGCCAACCCCAAACACCCGCTTGTAGCGCTCGATCTCGTCCCCCGGGCCCATGGCCTTCTCGGGGTTGTCGCTCAGTTTGACGGTTGACTTGCCGTTTGCGGCGACGGCTTTGCAGACGAGGCTGAAGGGGGCGAGGGCGTCGTGGTCGGTGAGGCCTCGGAAATCGTTCGTTAGCAGGGTGCCCCAGCCGAAGCTCACCCGGACGCGGCCTGCGAATTGGGTGTGGAGCGTCTCGATCTTGTCGACGTCGAGGCCGTCGGAGAAGATGATCAGCTTCTCGGTCGGGTCCTCACCGCGGGCGTTCCACCAGGCGATGGCGCGCTCGGCGCCAGTGGCGGGGTCACCTGAATCGATGCGGATGCCGGTCCAACCCGCCAGCCAATCGGGCGCATTTTCGAGGAACCCGTCCGTGCCGTAGGTGTCGGGCAGGATGATGCGCAGATTGCCCTCATGCTCCTCATGCCAATCGGAGAGCACGTCATAGGGCGCGGCAGCCAGCGCGGCGTCATCCTCGGCCAGGGCGGCGTAGACCATGGGCAATTCGTGGGCATTCGTGCCGATGGCCTCAAGATCGCGGTTCTTGGCGATGAGGCAGTTGGAGGTGCCGGCAAAGCACTCCCCCAGCCCCTCGCGCATGGCCTGCACGGCCCAATCCTGCCAGAGGAAGGAATGCCGCCGCCGGGTGCCGAAATCGGCGATGCGTAGATCCGGGATGGCCTGGAGGCGTTCGATCTTTTCCCACAGCTTGGTCATGGCGCGGGCATAGAGCACCTGAAGCTCGAACTTGCCCATGGTGGCGAGGACGGCGCGGCCGCGAAGCTCCATGAGGACGGAGAGCGCGGGGATTTCCCACAGCATGACCTCGGGCCAGGACCCTTCGAAGGTCAGCTCGTACTGATCGCCGACGCGGTCGAGGTGGTAGGGGGGCAGTTGCAGGTTCTCGAACCAATCCATGAAGACGGGCGTGAACATCTGGCGCTTGCCGTAGAAGGTGTTGCCGCGCATCCAGGTGGATTCGCCGCGGGACAGGCGGAGGGTGCGGATATGGTCGAGCTGTTCGCGCAGCTCGCCTTCATCGATCAGGTCGGCCAGCGGGATGCGGGTGGTGCGGTTGATCAGGCTGAAGGTGACGCGGGTGTCGGGTTTGTTGCGGAACACCGATTGGCACATCAGCAGCTTGTAAAAATCGGTATCGATCAGGGACCGGACGATCGGGTCGATCTTCCATCGGTGGTTCCAGACGCGGGTGGCGATATCTACCATTTGCGGACTTCTTGTTGGACGTCGACCATGGGCTCTCTCTCCGGTTGTGGGAGGAGTTAGAGCAAGGGAGCGCGCCGGGGGCAAGATGGTTAGCGCGTGGGGCGGCGTTTCGATTTCAGCGCGTTTCCGCCGACCCCTGCGCGGCGGATCATTTCCGCGACGGATTGAGGGTGCTGCTGCGTGTTGAGCATAGTCTGCGCGAGAGGTGACGGACCCCCCCGAACCGGTGCGTCAGACACCACAGGAGGTTTGACATGACGACCCATACGTCCACCCTATTGCCTGCGGGCGCCCTGCTGATGCTGAGCCTGGTGCTGAGCGCCTGTAGCCCTACGGGATATGCCAGTGATGGATGCAGCCAACTGGAATTGGGTGCAGGCATGAGCGGGGCCGAATGCGGGGTGAGCACCACGTCCGAACTGGCCGCGATCCACATGGATTAGGGTGACCCGAGCGGTCTGACCAACGACACCCGGCCAGCCCCGGGATCATCATCTGATCCGGGGCTGGTCATCTCCGCGGCGGGACAGATGCGTGGGGCCTGCCCCTCGGGACACAATGCGCTAGGATATGGGCGGCCCTAACCCCGGAGACAGCCCATGGAACGCCTAGCTGCCAATCTGCGCGAGATGGTGCGCACCCCCCTGCATGACGCCCATGTGGCAGAGCTGCGCCGGATTGGATCGGTGCAGCACTTTGCGAAGGGTCAGATCATCGCCGAGGTCGGCGATCCGATGGACAACTTCATCTATATCCTTGAGGGCCAGGTGGAGGTGATCAATCCCTATACGCGCGAAGCCTATCTGCCGACATCGCTGGGTCCGACCCAATTCATGGGCGAGATCGCGTTTCTGAGCGGCGGGGCCTATTCGCTGCCGATGCGCGCAAAAGAGGATGTGACGGCGATTGTCGTGCCGCGGCGGGCGATGCTGGATGCGATGGCGCGTATCCCCGAGATGTCGGATATCGTCATCACGGTCTATGCAGCCCGCAGGCGGCGACAGATCGAGGATCGCGATAGCTCACTCACCTTGATCGGACTGGACCGCAGCCGAGAGATCCGGGCCGTGGCAGATTTCGCCTCGCGCAACAAAATCCCCTTCAAGATTATCGAGGATGGAAGCAGTGAGGCCGAACATGCGGCTGAGGTTTGCAGCATTCCCCTGCATGAGCCATCGGTGATTTTCGGCGAAAACCGCGTCGTCGAAGACCCCACGCCCGCCAAAGTCGCGCGGCTGTTGGGCATCGGCCTGGATCTGACCCGCGAAGAGATCTTCGATGTCCTGATCGTCGGCGGCGGCCCTGCGGGCGTTGCCGCGGCGGTTTATGCGGGGGCGGAGGGGCTATCTGCGTTGGTGGTGGAGGACACCGCAGTGGGTGGGCAGGCCGGAACGTCAAGCCGGATCGAGAATTACATGGGCTTTCCGACCGGGATTTCAGGCGCAGATCTGGTCTGGCGCGGAGAAGTTCAGGCAATGAAATTCGGCACCCGCTTCGCCATGCCGCGGCGGGTGACCGCCCTGGCCGACGAGGGTGGGCTGTTTCACGCCACGCTCGACAACGGGCAGGATATCCGCGCGCGGTCGGTGATTGTCGCGACCGGTGTGGAATATCGACGCCTGCCCTTGGGCGAATTGGAGCGGTTCGAGGGCAGCGGTGTCTATTACGCCGCCACCGAGATGGAGGCGCGCTATTGCGTTGGCACCGAGGTCATCGTGGTGGGCGGCGGAAACTCGGCCGGTCAGGCGGCGATGTATCTGTCGCGCACGGCGAAACATGTCCATGTGCTGGTCCGCGGGAGCAGCCTTGCCGCGTCGATGTCGGATTACCTGTCCTCGCGCTTGGAGACCAACCCCAATGTGACGGTCCATTACCGCGCCCAAATTGCCAAGCTGCGCGGGGATGAGATGCTTGCCCAGGTCGAGATCGACCGCGACGGCGCGCCTTGGATTTTGGACACGCCCGCCGCCTTTATCATGGTTGGCGCCGCGCCCAACACCGATTGGTTGAGCGACCATTGCGAATTGGATGAGCGCGGCTTTGTGGTGACCGGCGCGGATGCGACATCCCCGTTTGAGACATCGTGCCCCGGGATCTTCGCGGTGGGTGATGTGCGGGCGGGATCGGTGAAGCGCGTCGCCTCCGCCGTGGGTGAGGGGTCGGTGGTGATCTCAAAGGTGTGGGAGCATGTGAACGCGTCCGACGACTAGGTCTGCGGTTAACAGCAGGCGCTTTGCGCGCTGGGCGTGTTCACCCGTTTGCTCAGCGCGGCGTGGCTCTCGACGCGTTCGGAATACCGATCCAGCAGATAGGCCCGGTTGTCCCGCGTGAGGTGGGTGAATTTCACCAGCTCTTCCATCACATCGACAACGCGATTGTAGAGCGGTCCGGGCTTCATGCGGCCATCTTGGAACTTGTCCCATGCCATCGGCACCGAGCTTTGATTGGGGATGGTCACCAGGCGCATCCAGCGGCCCAAGATCCTGAGCTGGTTGACGGTGTTGAAGCTTTGGCTGCCCCCCGACACTTGTAGCACGGCCAGTGTCTTGCCCTGGGTCGGGCGCACGCCGCCCATGGAGAGCGGGATCCAATCGATCTGGCTTTTCATGATGCCGGTCATGGCGCCGTGGCGTTCGGGGCTGACCCAGACAAAGCCGTCGCACCACTCGGCTGCGTCGCGAAGCTCGGTCACTTTGGGGTGGCTGGCCTCGTCACCGTCAGGTTGCGGCAGGCCTTTGGGGTCGTAGATCCGCGTCTCGGCGCCGAACCGGGTCAGCAGGCGTTGGCATTCCAGCGCCAGGGCACGGGAATAGGAGACCTCTCGCAAGGATCCGTAGAGCAGCAGAAACCGCGGCGGCGGCGTGCTATGTCCGGGGAACAATTGCGCCGGATCGAGGTCGGGCAACAGATCGGGCTGCAAGGCGGGAAAGCTGTCATCATCCATGGGTTTGAGTGTTGCGGTCCACGCCGCTGAGTCGCAAGCCCCCTCGCGCCAGGTCCCGATCCGCGCTAGGGGGGCGGGATGAATGATCATGGTTTGTTTCTGGTGGCGGTGCCGGGCTTGGAGGCGCCCCTGGCCGATGAGGCGCGCGCGGCGGGGTTTGAGGATGTGCAGGCCGTGGCAGGCGGTGTGACCTGTCGCGGCGGCCTGGCCGAGGCGGCGCGGGCCAATCTGCAATTGCGCTGTGCTGTCCGTGTTCTGGCGCGCATCGCCGCGTTTCGCGTGATGCATCTGGCGCAATTGGACAAACGGTCCAAGAAGGTCGCCTGGCGCGATTGGCTGCGCGCGGATGTCCCGGTGCGGGTCGAGGCGGTGTGCCGCCGGTCGAAGATCTACGTCAACAAAGCCGCGGTGCAGCGGATTGCAGGCGGGATCGCGGCGGCGGGCATTCCGGTGGCGAAAGAGGCGGCGATCGTCGTGAAAGCGCGGATCGATGACGATTTGTGCACGATCAGCGTCGATACGACCGGTGCGGCGTTGCACCGGCGCGGGCACAAGGAGTTTGTCGGCAAGGCCCCGCTGCGGGAAACCATGGCGGCGGGGTTTCTGGCGCAGATGGGGTTCGACGGGACTCAGGCCGTGGTGGACCCGATGTGCGGGTCGGGCACAATCGTGCTGGAAGCCGCCGAGATTGCCATGGGCTTGTGGCCGGGGCGCACACGGTCCTTCGCGTTTGAGAAGATGGCCGGTGGGGATCGCCTCCGGCGGGGGTATTTGGAGCCAATGGAAGAGCGGGGCGTCAGCGGGCCGATCCGGTATTTCGGCTTCGATCGGAATGACGGTGCGATCCGTGGCGCGCGCGCCAATGCCGAGCGCGCGGGCGTGGCGGATCGAGTGCGGTTTGAGCGTCAGGCGGTGAGTGATCTGGTGCCGCCGGAGGGCGCGGCGCCCGGCATCATTCTGGTGAACCCGCCTTACGGGGGGCGGATCGGGGATCGGAAGCTGTTGTTTGGTTTATATGGCGCGCTGGGCGGTGTTTTGGGCGACCGGTTCGGTGGCTGGCGCATCGGGATCATCACCAGCGATGGCGGATTGGCGAAGGCAACGGGTCTGGATCTGACAGCGCTTGGGCCGGTGGATCATTCCGGCACGAAGGTGACTTTATGGCATGCGCCGCTTTAGGGGCCGTTTGGGTTTAACTCTTGCTGCCATTCGGCGATGGCATCGACGGGATAGATCAGCATCAAAGTGGTGAGTGCCAGGCTATCGCGGCCGATCAGGGCGGCGGTCAGCTCAAGGGCGGCGACCAGGCCGAGAGTGACCGGCACGCGCAGGTGCCAGGCCGCAAAGAAGCCGCCCATCATCCAGATATAATCGGCCACGGCGTTTAAGATCGAGTCGCCGGTATAGCCCTGGTTGACCGTGGTGGCGCGGAATTTGCCAAGGACCCAATCGGTGTGCTCGATCACCTCCCACCCAATGCCGGTGATGATGGCGATTGCGAAGAGCCATTTGAAATCGAGTTTCGGCAGCGCGACACGACCGATCAAGGCGATCAGCACGCCGTGGAGGATGTGGGATAGGGTGTACCAATCGGCGATATGCTGGGAATTTCCGCTGTCCCAGATCGATCCGACCCAGAGGCGTATGGTTCCGCAGGTGCAGATCCACGGCTGCCCCCAGACCCAAAGAACGGCTGCAATCAACGGCACGCCGGCCAGCGCGGCCATGTTCAATGTCGTGCGTGTCACCGCATATCCCCTTGGCAATGCCCCCGACCGCGAGTGGACCGGATGCGCCAGGCTTTTGTAAAGGTAGGGTTTTCCGTAGAGCGGTTAGGCCGATTGCACTGGGAAGTAATTTTCGCAGTCGCCCTCGCGGTAAACGTCGGCTGTACAGCAATGCAGGCCGCCGCCGAAGGCATAGGCGTCGCGGAGTTCAACGGGCAGAACCTCGAAGCCCAGTTTGTCGAGTTGTTCGGCTTGGAAGGTTTCGGAGGCCTCGACGCAGACGGTTTTGGGATCGAGCACCAGGACATTCATGCTGAGCCAGGTGGAGGAGTAGCACAGCGGCGGTGGCGCGTTATGGGCGGGCTGCGCGGCGTCGATGATCTCCCATCCGTTTTTCTCGAACATGCCGCGCTGATCCTCGGGCAGACGCCGCTGCGGGTTGTTGAGGATCAGACCGGGACGCAAAGGCGTGAAGGTCGCGTCGATATGAATTGGATAGGGATCACCGGGGAAATTCACGGTGTGCACGCGATGATCGGGGAAGTGGCGGCGCAGCCAGTCGATGCCTTTGAGGTTCGTGGTGAAGCCATGCTGCACAACGAGGTCACGGCCAAAGCGCAACACATCGGCGGCGTCGAACAGGGGCTCTTCCTCGGTTGTGACAAAGAACTTTTCAGCCGCCCATTCCAAGCGTTTTGCTTCGCCGATTTTGTCCGACAGATAATCGGGGTGGTAGTCTGCGTCGGTTAAGCGAGGCTTGGGTGCGGCCTCATGCCGGAAATTCGGATCTTCGTCCCAGTATCTTTGCAAAAGGGGCCGATAGTTCAGATATTCGAACCAGCGGCAGCGATAGGACATCGTCGCCTCAAGAATTTCTGAACCGACCGTCAGAAGCACATCGCGGGGCGGCATGCAGCCGAATTGGCTGTCGGTGTGGAAATCTGGCGTTGTGGCGGGGAGGCTATGATCGATCGGCGTGGGCCGGTCGACGCGGATGCCGCGCCGTTCCAAAAGCGCGGCGAACCCATCCAGCAATGCGTTGGCGCGGTCGATGCTGTCTTGCGGGCGACGGCCCCATTGGCCGCGCATATCGCTGTCTTCGGGAACCTTCGCCTCAAGCGCCGGTTCCTCGGGCGGAATATGCCCGTCATCGGCCCTGCCCACGATGACATGGCGCAGCGGATCCCATTCGTTCCACGAATTCACGATTGTTGGTGTGCTGGTCATGTATGTCCCCTCCTGCCCGGCATCGGGTCTAGGCGGGTGGACGCTGGGCGGCTAGGGGATTTGCGACATTTAAGGGCGCGGTGGCGGCGTCAGCGTGACATCAAGGGTCCGCTCAAGATTGGCCAAGGTGACCGTTTCGAACCGTGCGGGCCAGGGGACATTGTGGGTATCGGCCAAGGCGCGCGCGCGGGGCAGATAGGCGGCGGCATAAGCTGTGTGCGCGGCGATCACGTCGTCACGGGTCGGGATCAGCGGGGGCAGGCCTATCAACAGATCCTGCTGTTCTTGGCTAAGCAGGCGGTTGATCTGCAAAGCCCCGCCCCGAAGCGGGACATTGGTTTCCGCGATCAGAAGCTCGATCAGCAAGTTGCGCAGATGGCCGATACCAGTGACCCCATTGATGTATTCCTCGCGTCCTATCGCCAGTGGCAGCAGGGCGAGGATGCGTATGAACTCTTCAAATTGCCAGGCGAGGCGCTTGGGGTCGGGCGGGCCATGGGGGGTGTCGGGCCGAAGCGTTGTGGCGATATCATCATGGTCGAACAGCACCTTGATCCCGTCTTGGGCATAGCGGCCTAATTGGTCGGGCTTGAGAAACAACGCGTCGATGCGCAGATCAGGGACGATGATGGCGTTGATCAGAGTGGATGCGACTTGGCGGTCGCGCCATAGGATCAATTCCCCGAGCTTTGCCAAATGGCTCTTCCACAACGCGGCCAGGTCGTCGGTCAGACCCTCGGGCACAACCAGCACGAAATCTAGATTGCTATAGGCATCCGCAAGTCCGGTGCCATGGCTGCCGCCCAGAAACATCGCACGGATCTCAGGGGCGCTGCGCAGATTATCGGCCAGGGCATGGGCCGTTGACGGGATCATGAGAGCGTGACGCCAGCGTCAGCCATGCCGGATTGCGCCGAGGTCAGGGATCCGTCGAAGTCGATGGCGCGGCAAAGCTCTTGCCGGACGGTGACGGCAAAGCCGAGTTTCGCGGCGTCGACGGCGGAGAAGTTGACGCAGAAATCCGTGGCCAGGCCCACCATGGTCAGATCGGTGATGCCGCGCGTGCGCAGATAGCCGTCCAGTCCTGTCGGGGTCGTATGGTCATTCTCGAAAAACGCGGAATAGCTGTCGATGGCCGGGTTGTAGCCCTTGCGGATGATCAGATCGGCGCGATCCGTGGTCAGATCGGGGTGGAACTGCGCGCCGGTGGAGCCTTGGATGCAATGATCCGGCCACAGAACCTGCGGGCCATAGGGCATTTCCGTCAGGCTCATCGGCTCGGCATTGTGGCTGGACGCGAAAGAGGAATGCCCCGCCGGGTGCCAATCCTGGGTCAGGATCACCGCCTCGAAATCCGCCATCAAGGCATTGATGCCGGGGACGATCTGATCCCCGTCCGGCACGGCAAGCGCACCGCCGGGGCAGAAATCATTCTGGACGTCGATCACGATCAGCGCATGGGTCATGGCAAGCCTCCGGTGGATATCGGGCGCAGTTTAGGGCCGTGAGGCAGAGGCGCAATCTGTTGTCTTGTTGTCATGACACGAATCATGCATGATCGGTATCATGAAAAAGGTTGAACGCATGCAAACCGGTCTGCGCCTGGAAAAGCGTATGGTCAAAGTGCTGAAGGGCACGGCGGAGTATCTGGATATCTCCATGAGCGAATTGGTCGAATGCATGGCGCTGCATGCCTTTGACGGAAAGCCGGTCTTCGGTGAGGAAACGCGCGCCAAGGTCATGAGATTGCGCGAGGTCTATGGGCTGGAACTGACCTCAGCCGATGCCCATGGGCTGGAGGAGGAGTTCAAATGAATTACGACCACATGCTCGACACGATCTTGGAGGGGCAGGTGCCCTGCACGGGATTTGGCCATGCCGCACATTTGGGGGCGGCCCATGCGGCGTTGCGCCGATGGCCGTTTTTCGAGGCGGCGTTTCACCTGTCGGACGGGTTGCGCAAAACCGCTGCGGCCGCAGGCGCGCCCGAGAAATTCAACGCGACGGTGACACTGGCATTCCTGAGCCTGGTGGCGGAGCGCATGGGCGAGGAAAGCAGCGAGGAATTCGTAGCACGGCACGCCGATCTAACCTTTGAGACGCTGCTGCAGGCGGGTTATGATCGCGACCGTTTGACCGATCCAAAGGCGCGCGATATCGCGCCGCCGCGCCGCGCGATGTGATTGAAGCCGCTCGCCGAAGGGCGTATGCGACCGGCCATGTATGTTGTGGCCGCCCTCTATCATTTCACCCGGTTCGATGACCCTGATGCCTTGCGCGCGCCGCTGCGGCAGGTGGCTGAAGCGGGCGGCATAAAGGGCTCACTTCTATTGGCGCCCGAGGGGATCAACGGGACGATCGCGGGCAGCCGGGAGGGCATCGACGCGGTGCTGGCGGCGATCAAAGCGCTGCCGGGTTGCGCCGATCTGGACTGGAAGGAAAGCCGCGCGACCGAGGCGCCGTTCCGAAAGCTTCGCATCCGGTTGAAGAAAGAGATCGTGACGATGGGCAAGCCGGGGCTGGACCCGGCCTCGGTCGGGACCCATGTGGACCCCGCCGATTGGAATGCCCTGATCAGCGCGCCGGATGTTGCCGTCATCGACACGCGCAACGATTACGAGGTTGAGATCGGCACGTTTGAGGGCGCAATCGATCCTGCAACTGCCAGTTTCCGAGACTTTCCGGCCTGGTGGGACGCCAATAAGGATCGGTTCCACAACAAGCGCGTGGCGATGTTCTGCACTGGCGGTATTCGGTGCGAGAAATCCACGGCTTTCCTGAAAGAGCAGGGCGTGGAGGAGGTCTTTCACCTGAAAGGCGGCATCCTGAAATACCTGGAAGAGGTGCCCGAGGAAGAAAGCCTCTGGCGCGGCGGATGTTTTGTGTTCGATGAGCGGGTCGCCGTTGGGCACGGCTTGCGCGAAATGCCTTACGAGCTGTGCCGCGCCTGCCGTGATCCGCTGACCGAAGCGGACAAGGCGCATCCTGATTTTGAAGAAGGCGTGTCATGTCATCGCTGCATCGCCACCCATTCCGATGTTGACCGCGCGCGGTTTCGGGAACGACAACGCCAGATTCTGCTGGCAAAAGCGCGGGGCGAGGTGCATCTGGGCGGCTGACAGGCGCCTATCCCCGCCGCATCCGGTCGCCCGAATGATTGTCTATCCCAAGGGCCTCAACCTGCGGGTCGCCGCCGGGCCCGTGCGACCCCGCAGAGCAGCACAAGAATGGCTGCCGCGGCGACCCCACCCGCCAGATGCAGGACCGTCTGGAAATTGCTGAGCTGTGCGACCAACCCAACCGCCGGCCCCGCCAACAACCCGCTGATCATCAACGTGTTCCAGTAGATGGCGGTCGCCTGGGCGGGCCGATCTTGCGCGAAGCTTTGGATATAGCTGATCCCCAGGCTGGCGAAGAGGCCGTAATAGAGCCCTTCCAGCGCCGAACCGACGATCATCTCGGGCAGGGATTCCACCGAAGCCAGCACTTGAATGGCAAGCACGGCCAGACAGGTGCAGACCAGTAACGGTGCCCGCAATCCGAACCGCGCCATCAGAAACGGCGTCGAGAAAATCGCAAAGACCTCGACAAAGGTTTTCACCGAAAACGCGGCGCCGGGGGCGAAGTCGGGCAGGCCCACCTCTTGCACAAAAAACAATGGCAAGGCCGAGAAGGTGAGGCCATGGGCGATAGACAGGCAGAAGATGAACCCCGCGGCGAGCCAGAGGTCAAAAGGTGCGCCACCAAGGCTAACATGGGCTTTGGGTGGCGCTTTCGCGGTGATGTCGCGCGGTAGGCCCAGGCGCCAGGCGGACAGCCAGATCACCGCGAGGCACACCGCGAATTGGAACACACTCGCCGGGCCAAGCCAGCCCGCAATCGAAAAGCTGAGAGCGGGGCCGATCATCCAGGCCGTGGAGGTTGTGGCGCGCATCCAGGCGTTGAATTTGGCTCGCGCAATGCCGTTGCGCTCGGCCATATTGCCGCCGAGTGCGAACATCCCCGAAATTGCGGTTGCGCTCAGCCCGTAGCCAAGCACGCCAAAGCTGAACAGAACCGGCAAGCTGGGCGACAGCGCCATGGCCAGGCTGGCGATGGTGAAGCCCGTTGCCGCAATGCCGATCAACGGAAAGACGTGGGCGCCGCCATCGATCCGCCGCGCGAAGGTGCGGTTGAGGCCCACGGTGATCGAGACCGCGATCGCGGCATAGACGCTGAGCATCCAGGGCGGCTGCCCAAGGCCCTCGATCAGAAAAAACCCCATGAAGGGCACAATCGCCGAATTGCAAAGCGTTCCCGCAAACAGCAACAGCAAGAACGGCGCCAGGCGCGTGGGGGAGGCGGCGGACATGGAGGTGACCTTGGCAAATGCGTGCCTGGTCAACGCTGTCATGGGCCGCGGGGCTGTGCAACCGGTGAAACGAAAAAGCCCCCGACCGCAAGGGCCGAGGGAGTTGGGGGACACGTCGCAAGGACGAGGAGGGATTCGGAATGGAGGGTCCGGGCGCCCAACCCATCGGGGGAAACGGGGGCTAGGGTCGGTTGGACGCCCGGGGATCAGCCCCGTTGGGGGCCGAACTTGGGGGGCTGGGTTTACCAGCCGAAGACGAAGTTCAGGTCGGCGTCGCCATGGCCTTGGGCCAGATGCGCGTTGGTGTTGTTGCCGAACTGGAAGACACCGCCTGCCGCGTTGCCATTCTGGCTGAGCGACCCGTTATGGCCGTTGCCTTCCTGGTGGATCACGCCGACCGAGCCATTGGCGGCGTTGGTCAGCACCTCGACCGGATCGCCGCCATTGGCGATCTGATAAAGGACCAGGCCGCCGCGGATCAGGTCCGCTTCTTCCTGGTTGCCAGCCGAGACGCCGAAGCTGATCTGGCCATTGGCGGCGGCGGGAACGGTCGTGGCGGCAGTGGCGGCGACGAGCGTGGCGGCGATAAGAGCTTTCTTAAACATGGCAGTGTTTCCTTCAAAAATGGGTTGGTTGAAAAAGGGGTTGGGGTCGAAAAACGTTAAAGGTCGGTGGGGCAGTTAAATGTGGTGCCGTCGACGGTCAGGGTCAGCTCAGCCTCAAGGCCTGCGCCGGATCCGCTGGTGGTCATCTGTCCAAGCTGAACCGTTTGACCGGCGCTTAGGCTGAACGGGCCGCCCTGGTTCATACGGGTGCCGGGGCCTTCGATCCGCAGCTGGTAGATGCCCGAGACGGCCTCATGGGCTTGGACGATCCCTTCCAGCACCAGGCCACGGCCCGATGTGTCGGCCGACAAAACGCAGGCGACGGGGGCGGTTGCGGTTTGGGCGTGGATCAGACGATCCGTGCCATCCGTTTCGCCAGCGATGGCGGCGGCGCCCAGGACGGCGATGCCAAGGGCAGCGGCGCTGAGGGCGAGGCGGGTTTGGGTCAACTTGGTCATGGGCCTGTCCTTTCAAATTTCAGTTCAACGAATGGGATCCGGGGGCGGAGGAGGAGGGGAGGGGAAGGGAAGGGGCCCCGCCCCCGGATGGGTCCGGCCTTAGTTGGCCTGGATGATCACGGCGGTGTTGCCGCTGCCGACCGAGTTGATCTCGGCGCTCTGGCCGTTGCCAACCTGGATGATCGCACCGGAGTTGAAGTTACCGGCGGTGTTCACGGCGGCGTCGTTGCCAACGCCGAACTGGGCGATGCCGTTGGCGTTGCCGACACCGAACTGTGTGGTGCTGGCATTGTTGAAGGCGCCTTCCTGGCCGATGGCGGTCACGTTGCCGAAGCCGTCGGTGTAACCCGTGGCCTGGTTGCCCCAACCGGTCTGCGAAATGGCAGTGTTGTTGCAGGCACCCAACTGGGTGACACCAGCGCCGTTGCCCCAGCCAAGCTGGTTGGCGCTTGCGATGCCGCAGGCCGAAGCCGAGCCAGCAGCGGCGATCAAAGCGAAAGAAACGGCGGCGGTTTTGATGAATGCGAATTTCATGATGTGGTTCCTAATAAAATGAAGTTTTGGTTCAGGTGTGTGTTTCAGGTTCAGGTGGTGTGCAGCCCGTCTGGGGTGTGCCCCGTGAGCCGATGACCAAAACTTGGCCCCAAACGCCGGTGTCAGACAATTTCAGCGAAAAGAAAGGGTATAACCGGGCGAGGTTATCCAATGACATCGCGCTTAGCACTTGAAATATAACAAAAAAAATTAACCGAGCCCGCGCCGGGCGTATCGCTGAAAAGCGCACTGATAGCAGCCTGTCAGAGGTGTGTTATCCCAATGTTATCGGGTGTCCGCGCCGCAGGTAAGGTTTCCCTGTAGAGTTTGGGTTCTCCGTCGGATGGCGGGATTCGGCGTAAGGGATGCTTAAGGTAAGGCTAGCCTAACCTCTACCGGGCGATTCGAATCGCAGTTATATTTGCGTTAGCCGGGGAAGGTTTTGTTCAGAATCTGCCATGTCGGCATGAGGCCGGGCAGCATTGTATTCAGCGACTTCAACAGACCCGTGTCGTGCCACTCACTGGACAGGTCCGCGCGTAACGCGAAGGCCTTCCGCTTTAGCAAATCCGCATGTGGATGATCCGGATCATAGGGCTTCGGCACGCGCTTCAGCGGATCCGGCCCCCAATCGCTAAGGCTTGCGCCGACCGTATCTTGAGCGCTTTGCATCGCCTCTTGCAGGTCATCCCCACGTTTATCGACCATGGCGCGGAATGCGGTCAGACTGTCCTTCTCAAGATGCATCATCCCCATCCCAAGCATCAGGTAGTCGGGGGAGGCGCCGAAGAAGAACGCGGGCGTTGTGGATTGGCTGGGCTGCGACCACATGAGATGCAGATGCGCGTTATAGGGCGTCTTGTCCTTGGAGAACCGCACGTCGCGGTGGATGCGAAAGACCTTGGATTTGTGGGCTTTACCCGTGGCCTTCGCAAGGTCTTCGGCAAACAGGTCGGCCAACAACTCCGCAGGCTTCTTGATCTCGGAATTGTACATGGCCTTGTGGGCCTCGTAGAATTCCTTGGTGTTGTTGTCGCGCAATTGGGTGAAAAACCTGTTGGCGCGGACGATCATCTCGGCAAATCCGTCAGACATTCTCTATCGCTCTCCTGTTATGCGAGAGGATAGAGGCCGCACTCCGCCTGTCCAGCGCCTCAATCTGGGTCAAGCGCGCAGTTGCGTGAACCAGCGGAAACGGGCGGACACGGAAAACGCGCGTTTCCCGGCACGGATTTCACTCGAAATCCGTCCTCGCTCAGAAGTCCAGGTTTTCCACCGACAAAGCGTTCGCCTGGATAAACTCGCGGCGGGGTTCCACGACGTCGCCCATCAGCTTGGTGAAGATATCGTCGGCCTCGGCCAGATCGTCGATCTTGACCTGCAACAGGGTCCGCGCCTCGGGGTCGAGCGTGGTTTCCCAAAGCTGATCAGGATTCATCTCACCCAATCCCTTGTAGCGTTGCATCTGCTGGCCCTTGGCGCCCTCATCCAGGATCGCGTTCAGCAATTCGGTTGGACCGTGGATCAATTGCTCCCGATCCTTCCGCGCCAGGCGGGCCGGGTCGCGATACACACTCCGCGTCTCTTGACTGACTGCGCTGAGTTTGCGTGCCTCGCCGGAGCGCAGGACGGCGCCATCGAGGGTCCGGATCTCTTCCACACCGCGCAGCACACGTGACATACGAATCCCGTGATCCTGGGTGATCCGCCCCTGCCAGCCGCGTTCATACTCGACGGCCACCAGGTCAAGGCGCTGGGCGACTTCGTCTGCCACGCCTTGCAGATTCTGATCCGCGCGGCCTGGATCAAAGGCCCCGGCAATGGCGGCCTGTTCCACGATGTGGCGCGGGTAATGTGTGGGGAAGGCATCGAGGATGCGCTTGAAATTGCGGGCGCCGTCGACAACCCGGGCCAAATCCTGCCCGGCAATCTCTTCGCCCGAGGGCAGGCGCAGCGAGGCGCCATCGATCCCTTGGCTGATCAGATAATCCTCCAGCGCGGCCTGGTCTTTCAAATACACTTCGGACTTGCCGCGGCTGACCTTATAGAGCGGCGGTTGCGCGATATAGAGGTGCCCCTGTTCGATGATTTCAGGCATCTGCCGGAAGAAAAACGTCAGCAGAAGCGTACGAATATGGGCGCCGTCGACATCGGCATCGGTCATGATCACGATCTTATGGTAACGCAGCTTGTCGAGGTTGAACTCATCTCGCCCAATCCCGGTGCCAAGTGCGGTGATCAGCGTGCCGATTTCCTGACTGCTGAGCATCCGGTCAAACCGCGCGCGTTCCACATTCAGGATCTTCCCGCGCAGGGGTAGGACGGCTTGGTTGTGCCGCGACCGGCCCTGTTTGGCTGAGCCCCCGGCGCTATCGCCCTCCACGAGAAATAGTTCGGATTTGGACGGATCCTTTTCCTGACAATCGGCAAGCTTGCCGGGCAGCGAGGCGACATCCATCGCCGTCTTGCGTCGCGTCAACTCACGCGCCTTGCGCGCCGCTTCGCGGGCCAGTGCCGCCTCGATGATCTTACTGACGATCATCTTGGCTTCATTCGGGTGCTCTTCGAACCATTCGGCCAATTTCTCGTTTACCAAGCCTTCGACAGCGGGGCGCACTTCGGAGGACACGAGCTTGTCCTTGGTCTGAGAGCTGAATTTCGGATCGGGCACTTTCACCGACAGCACGCAGGTCAGCCCCTCGCGCGCGTCATCGCCGGTGAAATTCACCTTCTCTCGCTTCGCGATGCCGGAGCTTTGCGCGTAGAGGTTGATGGTGCGCGTCAGGGCGCCGCGGAACCCCGCCAGATGGGTGCCGCCATCGCGTTGCGGGATGTTGTTGGTGAAGGGCAGAACGTTTTCGTGGTAGCTGTCGTTCCACCACATGGCGACCTCGACCCCGATCTCGTCCTTCTCGCCGGCGATGAAGATTGGCGCGTCCATGGTCGAGGTTTTGGAGCGGTCGAGATAGCGCACAAACTCCCGCACGCCCCCTTTATAGAACAGATCGCTTTCCAACGCGTCGGCGGGGCGTTCATCGCGCAGGATGATGCGGACGCCAGAATTCAGAAAGGCCAGTTCGCGCAGGCGGTTTTCAAGCGTCTTGAAGCTGTATTCCAGGTTCGAGAAGGTCGTCGTGGCGGCCATGAACCGTACTTCGGTCCCCGTCTTGTCGGTATCGCCGACAACTTCCAGATGCTTGACGGTATCGCCATGCTCAAACCGGGCGATATGCTCTTTGCCATCGCGCCAGATCCGCAATTCAAGCCAGTCACTGAGCGCGTTCACTACCGAAACGCCTACGCCATGCAGACCGCCAGAGACCTTGTAGGAATTGCTGTCGAACTTTCCGCCCGCATGGAGCTGGGTCATGATCACCTCGGCCGCCGAGACGCCCTCTTCCTCATGGATGCCGACCGGAATACCGCGCCCGTTATCGCTGACGGAGACGCTGGAATCCGCATGGATCGTGACCGTCACGGCATCGGCGTGACCAGCCAGCGCCTCGTCGATGCCATTGTCGACAACCTCATAGACCATATGGTGCAGGCCCGACCCATCATCGGTGTCGCCGATATACATACCAGGGCGCTTGCGAACAGCTTCTAACCCTTTGAGAACCTTAATAGAATCGGCGCCGTAATCTTCAGGCTGCGGGGTTTGCTCGGACATATTAATTTCTTCCCGTTCTGTTGCCTATTGTATACGAAATGCGGGGGGCATTGTCACGCGACACCGCTATATTTCGTGGTGACGTTCTGGTCCGACGCGGCAGTGACCGACAGCGTGGACTGAGATGCTGAAATCGGAATTTGCGGATGTCATTCAGACCCTATCCGGCGCGATGGGAGAGATCGGTGTCAGCCCCTATTTGCCGATGATCGAAGATGGGCTGAACCCGCTCCGCTGTATGACGCGCGCCGCCGATCTATCTCTGGCTGGGTTCGGAGCCTATCTGATCCAAGGTCATCTGCATGTCGAAACAGCCATCAGTGGTGATTGTCGGTGGCACTCTGACTGTAACGGAACTGATGTTCACCGCCCGCAATGTGTCGGCTCATTTCGTGATCGGCGACATCGAATACGAGGTTGGCTACGCTTTGCGCCGCCAGCGCAGCGACGCGATCGCGCCCGATGATATCGCGCGTCCCAAACATCGTGAAGCGGCCAGCCTGGCCAGATTTGGATTAAGCGAGTATTGGCGACACATAATTTGGGCATCCGACTTTACTCCGAGGATGTCCCGCCGCTCAGATGATCGGTCACCGCGCTTTGGCCGTCTATTTCTGTCACTTCGAAATGCTGCGCTCTGTCGCCCAATTCAGCGAACAATTCAGGCCCCGTGCCCGTCATCCAGGCCTGCGCCTCCAATGAGCAGATCTCATCGAACAACGCGGCACGGCGATCGGCATCCAAATGCGCGGCGACTTCGTCCAGCAGGACCAATGGCGCGGTGCCGCTGTCCTGCTTCAGTGCACGGGCATTGGACAGGATCAACGAAATCAGCAGCGCCTTTTGTTCGCCGGTCGAGCATTGCTTTGCAGGCACTCCTTTGTCGCGGTAAATCGCACCCATATCGGCGCGATGCGGTCCGATCAATGTCCGCCCGGCAGCCAAATCGCGCGGCCGGTTGTCAGAGAAGGCCGCCGCGAAATCCTCTGACGAGACCAAGGGCACGTCTTCCGCAATAGATAGATCTGCTGCGGGAAAGGCGGTCGCCGCCCCGTCCTGCGCATGTGCGATGCGCGACAGCGCGTCTTGCCGCCCGGCCACGATGCGCTCTGCTGCCTGCGCCATCTGAGCCTCCAAGGCGCGATACCAGGCCGGGTCGCGGACATCATCCTTCAGCAGGCGGTTCCGCTCGCGCATGGCCTTTTCATAGGATAGCACCGCATCGGCATGATCCGGTAGAAAGCTGAGCGTGAGGCGGTCCAGAAACCGGCGGCGGCCCTCGGCACTTTCAATCCACAGTCGATCCTGGGACGGCACCAGCCAGATAATCCGCAAAATCCGCGCCAATGCGATCTGAGGGGCCGATTTGCCATTGATCTGAGTGGTTCGCGCTTGCCCGGGTTCGGCCGTCAGCGCAATTTCATGGCCCACATTCGGGCTGGCAATATCAGCCGAGACCTTCCATCCGATCGCTTCGGGACGCCGAATGATATCTTCCGCCATGGCTCGCCTCAGGCCCCGCCCCGGCGATAGCAGCGATACGGCTTCGATCAGGTTCGTCTTACCCGCACCGTTTGGTCCAAATAGCGCAACAGGCCGCCCATCCAGCACCAGGTGCGCCCGCCTGTGCGAGCGAAAATGCGACAAGGCCAGCGACTCGACAAACGCCCGGCTCATCGCGTGTGCTTTTCATCTTGGCCAAAAACTCCCGCCGGAGGCATCCGAGATTTGTCACACACGCATCGGCATGACGACGTAGATCGCGCTTTCATCATTGCCCTCACGCATCAGCGTGGGCTCCGCGGGAGAGGAGAACATGAAAACCGCGTTTTCGCGGTCCACTTGGCTGGCGATCTCAAGTAAATATTTGGCGTTGAAGCCAATTTCCAGCTTCTCGTCCCCATAGGCGACGGCCAGTTCCTCTTCGGCGGCGCCCGCATCGGGTGCGTTCACCGAGAGGATCAGGCGATCTTCGTCCAGGGCCATCTTCACGGCGCGGGAACGTTCGGAGCTGACCGTAGCCACGCGATCGACCGCCTTAGCGAAATCGCCCGCATCCACCTCCATCCGCCGCGTATTGCCTGCAGGGATGACGCGCATGTAGTCGGGGAATGTGCCGTCGATCACCTTTGAGGTCAGTGTGATCTCGGGTGTGGCAAAGCGGATCTTCGTCTCAGAAACGGACACCGCGATCTGGGCGTCGTCATCGTCCAGAAGCTTACGCAATTCGCCCACCGTTTTGCGCGGGACGATGACGCCTGGCATGCCTTCGGCGCCCTCGGGCAGGCCCGCATCGATCCGGGCCAGGCGGTGGCCATCGGTGGCGACCGCGCGCAGAGCGCGGCCGTTGTCGCCATCGGCCACGTGGAAATAGACGCCATTCAAGTAATAACGGGTTTCTTCGGTCGAGATCGCGAATTTCGACTTGTCGAACAACCTACGCAGATCGGGCGCCGTGGCGCTGAAATTCGCAGCATATTCAGTGGAGGCCATCACGGGGAAATCCTCTCGCGGCAGGGTCGCGAGTTGGAAGGTCGAGCGACCGGCTTCGACCGTCAAACGGCCAGCGGTGCTGTCTTCGGTCAGATTGACCAGGGCGCCATCGGGCAATTTCCGCACGATTTCGTGGAAGGTGACCGCCGATACGGTGGTCGCACCGGAGCGCTCCACTTGGGCAGGCGCCTTGTCGACCACTTCGATATCCAGATCTGTCGCCCGGAAGCTGACAGTGTCGCCCTCGGCTTCGATCAGCACATTGGCCAGGATCGGAATGGTGTTGCGCCGTTCCACAACAGATTGTGCTTGAGAGACAGCGCGCAGAAGGGTAGCGCGTTCGATGGAGAGTTTCATGCCCGGGCTCCGACGGATCTTGGGGCCGCGAGATTACCCGGACCCCAGATATGCACAAGTGATTTTCACCGAGGTAACGCCCGCGCGGACACCGGGGTCAAGGCCCAAGCGTCGTCGCGGGCCATTTGGTCAGGCTTCGAGCGTCCGGCGCAACAGCTCTGCGTCTTCGGCGATCTGGCTGTCGATCTGCATCAACTCTTCGATCTTCCGCACGCCATAGAGGATCGTGGTGTGATCGCGTCCGCCGAACTTTTTACCGATCTCAGGCAAGGACCGGGTTGTCAGCCGCTTGCAGAGATACATCGCCATCTGCCGGGGCCGCGCGATCGCACGCTGCCGGTTCTGGCTGATGATGTCGACTTGGCGGATCTTATAGTATTCGCAGGTCTTTTTGATGATTTCGTCCATCGTGACCTTGCGGTCCGAGGCGCGCAGAATGTCGGCCAGGTTGTCGCGCGCAAATTCTTCGTTCACTTCGCGCCGCACCAGATCGCCGGTCGCGTAGAGCCGGTTCAGTGCCCCCTCAAGCTCTCGGACATTCGACGCGATTTTGCGCGCCAGGAATTCCAGAACGCCATCGGCAAAAACCACATGCGGGTATTTCTGCCGCAATAGGTCGGCCTTGTGCTGCAACACGCTCAGACGCAATTCGTAATCGGTCGGATGAATGTCGACGACCAGTCCGCTTTGCAGACGCGAGGCGATGCGGCTGTCGAGCTCTTCCATATCCACGGGCGCGCGGTCGCCGGAAATGACGATCTGCTTGCCCATCTCGACCAGCGCGTTGAACGTGTGAAAGAACTCCTGCTGGGTGGAGGATTTCCCGGCGATGAACTGCACGTCGTCGACCATCAGGATATCGACGGAGCGAAACGTCTCTTTGAAGTTGAACGTGTCCTGCTCGCGCAGCGCCCGGACGAAGCGGTGCATAAATTGCTCGGCGGACAGATACAGGATCTTTGCATCCGGGAAGCGCGCCATCAGATCCCAGGCAATCGCATGCATGAGGTGCGTCTTACCCAGGCCGACACCACCGTAAAGGAATAGCGGGTTAAACGTCGCGTCCAGAGTTTCGGCCACGCGGCGGGCGGCAGCATGGGCCAACTCGTTAGGTTTTCCGACGACGAAGTTACCAAACGTGAAATTGCTGTTGAGCTTTGCGCCCGGCATCTCTGTGGCGGAAGCGCGGGCCGCCGAACTGGGCTGCATCGTGGGTGAGGGGTCCGGCGCGCGCATGGGGGCCGGCGTGGAAGCGGCCATTGCAGGCTGTGGGGCAGCTACGCTGGCAGGCTCGGGCATGTGAGAGGCGGTTGCCGTGGTTTCCAATTCGCGTGCAGGCTCCGGCGCAGAGGCTGGCACCGCTTTTGGTGTATTTGCCGCGTCACTTGTCCTTGGCGCGACCGCAAAATCAACGCGGTCTGCGGATACGCCGTGGGCCGTCAGGTGACGCAGGATCAGGTCGCCGAAATTGTTGGAAACCCAAGACCCGATGAACGAGGTGGGGACGTGAAAGTGAACGGTTCGGTCGGTCAGTTGATCAAAGCTGATCGGATCGATCCACGCCGAGAAATTGTTCTTGCCCACAACCTTGAGCAATTCCTCACGTACCTGGCCCCACGTTTCATTCGTCATCCTAATCTTCCCGTCCTTTTTTCAGCCGGCCGTTTCGCGCCGGTTCATACCTTTTTCTGCCGCGCAACATCAGTCATGCCGACCGCCATGCACAAAACTTCCAAGGCACACCGATCTATTCGGCGCACTTGGTTAATTTCCTGCTAAGACTGAACCCTTTGGGGAAAGCGGAACGCTTACCTGAAATGGCGTTCTAGGCTTTTTCGCCGAGTTTACCACTCCAATGCCCCACAAAGGATCACTCGGCTTTAGTGCCGATGTCTCCAACGAGCTTGTCCCCCGTCGGCCCAAACTGATCCCAAGCGTCTGGCTTGGCGCCCCCATCCGCCCCCCGGCGTCTGACTTGCGAAAATCAACCTAGTGGGAGTCGCGCAGGGGCCGCAAGATTTCTTAATGCTTGACTCAACTCCAATTTGATCCGGAATCACCTGAGCCCCGATAGGGCCTTGAGACGGTTAAATTTTTCGACATAAAAAAAGGCGCTCCGATGACGAAGCGCCTTCAAAACAAGGGTCAGTTGACGGCGATTACGTGCCCATCGCTTTCACCCGGGACGCCAGGCGAGACATTTTGCGAGCGGCAGTGTTCTTATGCAACACACCTTTGGTGACGCCGCGCATCAGTTCAGGCTGGGCCTCTTTCAGGGCAGCGGCCGCTGCACTCTGATCGCCCGAAGTGATCGCCTCTTCAACCTTGCGAAGATGGGTGCGGATGCGCGAGCGGCGGGCTTTGTTAACGGCAAAACGACGCTCGTTTTGGCGGGCGCGTTTCTTGGCTTGGGGCGAATTTGCCATATCGATGGATCCTTCATCGGAACGAATTGTAAAACTGGTCGCGCACAGAACGTTCCGACCCCGGGTTCACTACCGGGCGAATCTGGCCAGAGCGGGCCGCACACGCATGTCTGAGGCGCCAGATAGGGGATTTCGATCACGAAGAAAACCCCTTTGGCGCGGATTCTACTTGTCGCGAAATTGCGGTTCGCGCTTTTCGACGAAGGCGGTCATGCCCTCGGTCTGGTCCTCGGTAGCGAACAGCGAATGGAACAACCGACGTTCAAACAGCAAGCCCTCCTGCAACGTGGTCTCATAGCTGCGATCAACCGCTTCTTTCACCGCCATGGTGGCGATAGCCGATTTCTCGGCAATCTTTGCGGCGGCGCCCATCGCCTCGTCCATCAGCTTTTTCGCAGGGACCACGCGGCTGACAAGGCCCGACCGCTCAGCTTCTTCGGCGGCCATGAAGCGCCCCGTCAGATGCATATCCATGCTTTTGGACTTGCCGACCAGCTTGGTCAGACGCTGCGTGCCACCGATCCCGGCGATCACGCCGAGGTTGATCTCGGGCTGGCCAAATTTTGCATTGTCGGCGGCAATGATGAAATCGCACATCATCGCCAGCTCACATCCCCCGCCCAAGGCGTAGCCCGCAACCGCAGCGATGATTGGCTTGCGCACCTTCTGGATCGCCGCGACCTCGTCGGTAAACAAATCCTCGAAGATCACGTCCACGTAGGATTTTTCGGCCATCTCTGTGATGTCTGCGCCGGCGGCAAAGGCTTTCTCCGACCCGGTGATGACGATGCAGCGCACCTTGTCATTGCTTTGCGCCGCGCCCAGGGCCTTACCCAGTTCAGCCAGCAATTGCGCATTCAATGCGTTCATTGCGTCGGGGCGGTTCAGTTTGATGAGGCAAATATGGTCTTCAACGTCGACGATCAGGGTTTCATAGGCCATGCGGCGTGCTCATACGCTGTTGAAACGAGCCTTAAGCCGTAGCACCGGACTGTCGGGTTTCAAGCTACCTTTGACAGGTCGGACAGTAAAAACTCGATCGCCCCGATTGGACCTTGCGTCTGATTTTATCAGTACAATCGGGGGTTTGACAGGTTTCTCCTTCGCGGCCGTAGACCCGAAATGTGTGTTGAAAATATCCCAGTTCACCATTTGCTTGCCGGTGATCCCGCAGGCTGGAGCCACCTGCCTGGATCGCATCGGTCAGAACATCGCGAATAATCGGCACAAGGCGGGCGACTCGCGCCGTCCCGATCCGACCCGCATGGCGCAGCGGCGAGATACCCGCGCGGTAGAGCGCCTCGCAGACATAGATATTGCCCAAACCCGCCACCACGCGCTGATCAAGCAGGACTGATTTGACCGGGCTTCGCTTGCCTTTGAACGCCGCAATCAGATGGCTTTCGTTGAACGCATTTCCCAACGGTTCTGGCCCCAGATCCTTCAGCAGCCAATGGGTCGATTGCTGCGTGGTGTCCATCAAATCCATGGCGCCAAAACGGCGGGCATCGTTGAAGGTGATCCGCGCGCCGGCTTCGGTATCCAACACCACATGATCATGCTTCGCGGGCGCGGGATGGGTGTGATGGAATTGCCCCAACGGATCGCCCGAAATCAGCATCCGCCCCGACATGCCCAGATGGATCAACAAGGTCTCGCCGGTATCCAAATCTGCAAGGATGTATTTTGACCGTCGCCGCAGGCCGGTCACGGTCGCGCCGGTCAAACGATCTGCCATGCGGTCGGGAAACGGCCAGCGCAGGTCGGGCCGGTTAACGGACGCCTTTGCGATGCGCGCGCCCTCTAACGCGGGAAGAAGCCCGCGGCGCACTGTCTCAACCTCTGGAAGTTCCGGCAAAACGATCTTTCCTCGTGATGTGGCCGGTGCGTTGCAGCGCCCCGGCAGGCCCCTATAAGAGGGGGCAGATCGGTGAAAGGACAAGACCCATGGCGGACGAGCGCACCACGCATTTCGGCTATCAAGAGGTGGCTGAGGATCAGAAGGCGGGGATGGTCCATGGAGTCTTCACCAACGTCGCGTCCAAATATGATGTCATGAATGACGTGATGAGCGTCGGGATCCACCGAATCTGGAAAGACGCGATGATGGATTGGCTGGCGCCACGCGATGGGCAAAAGTTGCTGGATGTTGCGGGCGGCACGGGTGATATCGCCTTTCGGTTCTTGAAACGCGCGCCGGGCGCCTCTGCCCATGTGCTGGATATGACGGAAAGCATGCTGGTGGAGGGTCGCAAACGCGCCGAGGCCGAGGCGCTGGCCGACAAACTGGATTGGGTGGCGGGGGATGCCATGGCGCTGCCGTTTCCCGACAACACGTTCGACACCTATACGATCAGCTTCGGCATTCGAAATGTCACGCGCATCCCAGACGCCCTGACAGAGGCGTATCGTGTGCTGCGCCCCGGTGGGCGCTTGATGGTGCTGGAATTCTCGCAATTGCCGAATGACGGGATGCAGCGGCTTTACGATCTGTATTCGTTCAATGTGATCCCGCGGATGGGGCAGGTGATTGCCGGAGATCGCGACAGCTACCAATATCTTGTCGAGTCGATCCGCAAGTTTCCCGATCAGGAAACTTTTGCCGGGATGATCCGGGCCGCCGGATTTGATCAGGTGAAGTACCGCAACCTGTCGATGGGGATTGCGGCCTTGCATTCGGGATGGAAGCTGTAAGTGCGCGGTCCCCATAACATTTGGCGGCTGATCCGGACCGGCGCCACATTTGAACGCACCGGCGCCATGGGCGCTGTACTTGAGGCGATGGATGCGCCCGCCCCGATCCGCGCGGCGGCGCGCGTTCTGGGCTGGCCTTTCAAATTGCTCGGGCTGCGTGGCGACCCATCCATGCCACCTGTCCCACGCGCGCTGACGGCGCTCGGCCCGGCCTACATCAAGTTTGGGCAGATCCTGTCGACCCGACCCGACGTAGTTGGCCCAGATATGGCGATGGAATTGCGTGTGCTGCAAGACAAGTTGCCGCCCTTTCCGCTGGAAGAGGCGCGCCGCGTCGTCGCTGCCGAGATGGAGCGACCGCTTGAGGAGGTTTTTAGTGCCTTCTCGGAACCCGTTGCTGCAGCCTCCATCGCGCAGGTGCACCGCGCGACTTTGATCGAAACGGGCCGTGACGTTGCCGTGAAGCTGCTGCGCCCCGGGATCGATCGCGCCTTTCGCAAGGATGTGGACGCATTTCACTTGATGGCAACGTTGATCGAAACGCTGTCACCGTCCTCTCGTCGCCTGCGCCCCCGGGATGTGATCACCCATTTCGAAGGGGTGGTGCTGCAAGAGCTGGATTTGCGCATTGAAGCCTCGGCAGCCGGTGAGTTCGCCGCGAACACAGCCAATGATGATGGATTTGTCGTGCCCGCCGTGGAATGGGGCATGTCGACCCGCCGTATGATGGTTCTAGGCTGGGCCGATGGGGCATCTTTCGGCGATGTCGCAGCCATTGACGCGGCCGGACATGACCGCCGCAAACTAGGGGCGACTGTCTTGCAGATGTTCCTGCGGCACGCGCTGCGCGATGGCTATTTTCACGCCGATATGCACCAGGGCAATCTGAAGGTCGCGCCCAACGGGGATATCGTCGCCTTGGATTTCGGGATCATGGGCCGGATCGATGAATATACGCGCCGGGTCTATGCCGAGATCCTGATGGGGTTCATCCGCAAGGATTATCGCCGCGTGGCGGAAGTGCATTTCGAAGCTGGCTATGTACCACCCGATCGCGATGTCGGTGAATTTGCGCAAGCCTTGCGGTCGGTAGGCGAGCCGATTTTCGGGATGGAAGCGAGCCGCATTTCCATGGGCCGGTTGCTCGCGTTTTTGTTCGAAGTCACTGAGCGGTTTGGGATGGAAACCCGGACCGAGTTGATCCTGCTGCAGCGAACCATGGTGGTGGTTGAGGGTGTCGGACGCTCCCTTGACCCGGATCTGAACATCTGGGCCGAGGCGCGGCCGGTTGTTGAAGAATATATCGCGCGCAATATCGGCCCACAGGCCGTTGCGCGGGATCTGTTTCGAACCGCGATTGTGCTGTCCCGCTTTGGGCCGCGCCTGCCGCAATTGGCGGAAGCGGCTTTGATCGCCCAAGCCAACCCTGAGAAACCACCGAGTTCAGCGCGATGGCCGGAGAGATTTGCCCTAGCGGGAGGCGGCCTTGCGGTGGGATTGGTGCTCGCTGCGATCTACGCGGCGCTCTGATCAGCCGGGCTGGCGGATCGATTGAACGTTTTCGGCGGGGATGCTGATCCCGTTTGCCATGGTCAGCCAGACCTCACCTGACAGGGTCTGAGCCTCGGTGATTTCGGCAAACACGAACGCGGATCGCTCTTCCAGAATGTCCTCACCCTGCCAGCTTTGCGCTGACAACGAATAGGTTCCGTCCGACAGAGCACGCCCATCATTGTCCAGCCCTTCCCATTGGAAGGGCTCATCGCCCAGTACGATTGGTGTGTTTGCAACAACGTTCCCATTCAGATCCCGCACAATCAGTTCCATTCGATCGGCACCCGCCGCGGGCGAAACCTGCAACGTTGTCGGCTGTCCGGTGAAGTTCACAGGCATATCTGCCCGCGCCTCAAGCCCGATCCAACCCGATAACTGGCCCATATTCATAGCCGTGAACCCAGCTTGCAGTTCCTTTAGCAGATCGTTCGTCAGAACCTGTTGCTCGACCCCCGAAAAGGTCGCCAATTGCGATACGAACTCGGTAGAATCCGCAGGGTTCAACGGATCCTGATTGCGCATTTGGGTCGTCAGCAATTGCAAAAAGGTATCGAAGTCAGACGAGATGGATGACGCAGTGGTCTGTGTGCTGGAAGCGGCGGCAGCAGCCTGGCTTGGGCCGACGGCGGGCTGAATATCCATAGGGTTCTCCTACAATCTAAGATCAAGTCCGCCATTCGCGGATAATGTGACGATGGCGGATGTGTCAGGCGCGATGTCTGTCTCCGCGTTCATATGGCCTGGCGTGTCGGGGTGGCCCCCCGGCGAAGCGTTCTGCCCGCTGCCATCCTGCGAGATGCGCACCGATGGTGCATCGAGCCCGGCTTCAGCAAATTCCTGGGACAGCAGATCCAGGTGGCGCCGCATCAGGTCGGCGGTGTCTGGGCGGTCGGCGTGAATTGTCAGGGTCATAACGCCCGCTATCTCTGCGACCTGCATGCGGACACGGCCCAATTCTGGAGGGTCGAGCGCCAATTCTAATGGGGCACCTCTCTCACGCGAGGAATCGGTCAGAGCCGCAGCGATCTGATGTGCGATAACGGATGCCATCGGGGAAGCAATTGTCGCAGGCATGGTCTGGCCAGACGCAACCGGGGCAACGGAAGCCGTCGACATCTGTGTCATGGCCAAGGTTTCCATTCCCATATCTGCGATCATGTTTGGTATGATGCCGGGTTCAACTCCGGTCGTTGCACTTATTGCAGAAAACAAGGGTGTCGTTTGCAACGCAGGATAAGTGGGCGGGCCCATCATCCAGCCACCTGTCCGGAATGGCGCGGCCTCGACGCGCAATGCGACCGTATCCCTCGAGCCGCCCTCAAAATCTTTGATTAATGTGGCCATGTCCGCCTCAAGCACGGATGATGGAGAGATTGGTTGAGGGCCTAAAGTCACCTGCGCGGTCGGAATCATGGTTTGGCCTTGTACGCCGCCCTCGATCTGTCGCGCGGTTGTCGAAGTCATCATGGGCGTCTGTTCAGGTTGCCCCGATGGAGCAGCGTGTGTGATCCGCACCTGAAGCGGATCGCCATCTGCCTCGGTAACAGGGGTGACTGTGCCCGTCGGCACCGGCGCGTCACCGGGCCTTGGGACTTGAGATTGTTCAGATGTACCGATTGTCGGCGGCGTCGCCGATTGCTGGCGTTCAACCGCAACAACCTGCGCCGCGGGCAGTTTGCCCGCATCCACCGCCACCTTGTCACCGTCCGATGTATTGCCCGAGCCCGACGTGTCGATCACTGGCGCAGATTGCAAAGGCTCTTCGGTGCCTGCGTCCGGTAGGGCTATGCTTTCGGTGGTCGGTCGACCTGGCTGTTGTGCGACACGCACGGAGGCTTTGCCGCTGATCGATATCGCCAGATCGTTTGCGCGTGGCTTCTCGTCCGCGATGCCCGCTGCGCTTCGCTGCTGTGTGGGACTCGATATCGCTGGGGCATCTGTCACTATCGGTCTATCGCCCTGTTCAGATATGCTGCGGGAGTGTTGCGGGCTTGTATCGGCGATGGCGATTGCGTCCGGCACGCCTGTTGATCCGACACCGATGTCGAAACTCGTCGCATCGACATCCGTTTCGGGCGTTGCCATGTCCAGATCTGATCCATTCGCGACGCTGGTATCCGGGGTCTCCGGGTCGGACGCATCGCCATGTGCTGCCATGGCGTCCGACCCTGCACTATCTTGTGCGCCATCGCCGCTCGATGCGGCTTCGGCGGCGTTGAAAAAGCGGCCAAATTCAGACCCGTCGGGATCCGACATGGACCCGGCGCGATTTGCGCGCTGGGCCGCTGCTGGCCCACTTTGCCCGATGGTTCGTAACAGGTCATCCATTCTGGCGCCCCTTGTCATGCGTTGCGCTCAGTTAACCCATAAGCCCCTTACGAATTCTTTACGGGCATCTGCGAATGTCAGGCGATATCCGTCAAATGTGAGAGAATTCCATGACGATGACATTGCCGATTTCGGCCCCGCAGGTCTCGGCACCTGCCGACACTGATCCCCATGCGCGACTGCGCCAAGTTGCGACCGAGCTTGAAGCAACCTTTCTGGCCGAAATGCTGAAACATGCAGGTTTTGGCGAGGCCCGCGAAAGCTTTGGTGGCGGCATTGGTGAGGATCAAATCGCCTCAATGATGCGCACTCAACATGCACAAGCCATTGCACGCAGCGGTGGCCTCGGCTTGGCCGATTCGATTTTTCAATCTCTTTTAGCCCGTGAGGAGGCGAACCAATGATGGGACTTAGAAAAGCGCCCGCGACAGAATTGCACGGCTTGCTGGACGATCAGCGCGCCGCCCTCTTGGCTGGCGATTTGACCAGTCTTGAACATATGGCCCCGAGCTTGGAAGCGACATTGTTGCGCGTGGCAAATCACGGCGCATCGCGGGACGAGGCAGAAGCGCTCCGGGCGAAGGCGGCCCGAAATGCAGAGCTCATTCAAGCGGCGCAATCGGGTGTTGCCCAAGTGAGGTCCAAGTTGTCAGAGGTCCGAGATACCGCGTTGACGACTTACGATGCGTCGGGGCGCAGTTCGTCTGATCTATCCGCTGCATCACGCACAATTGGTATGAAATAGCGATAGATTTAGATCAAATCGCCTGTAGTTCTGGTTGGCCTGTTAGGACCATGTTCACCCTTTGATCCCAGAACTGAGTTTGCATCTCAACGATGGCGTGCCGTCAAACACAACACGGCACATGCGTCAGAAAGACGTTTCCATTCCGCGGCTTCAGGCCGTGGTCCAGATCGGCGTGAAAAGACCACGCCATGAAAACGCAAAGAGAAAGGGACATCATGTCCAGCATTCTGACGAATAACAGCGCCATGGTTGCGCTGCAGACCCTGAAATCTGTGAATTCCAGCCTGCAAGACACGCAGTCGCAGATTTCGACCGGTAAAAAGGTCGAATCCGCCAGCGATAACTCGGCAGTTTGGGCAATTTCGAAGGTCATGGAATCTGACGTCAAAGGCTTCCAGGGTATTCAGGAAAGCCTGAGCTTGGGTGAGTCGACTGTCGCCGTGGCCTTGAACGCGTCTGAGACCGTCACCGACCTGCTGAACGATATCAAAGGTCGCATCGTTTCGGCTCAGGAAGACAATGTTGACCGCGAAAAGATTCAAGCAGACATCGACGCCCTGCGCGACCAGATTGGCGCGGTTGTGGGCGCGGCGCAATTCAACGGGCTGAACCTCGTTCAAGGCACCGAGGATGTGAATGTTCTCTCCTCTCTTGATCGGAGCAACAATGGTGATGTCACCGCAGAGAACATCACCGTCAATCGTCAGGATCTGACCACGCAAGAGGGCTCGCTCGGCACTGGTACTACTACCAACCTGTCGGCGAACATTACGGCTTCGTCGGCAACCATTTCCAGCGCTGCGGTGCGCAATGATGGCGCTGCTGTGCCAACTGCCGCTGACATCGGTTTGACGGGTGACTTCTCTGCTGACTCGCTTGCCTTCAACATTGGCGGGACTTCGATCACTTTTGCTGCTGGTGAGCTTTCGGCGACGGCAGCTGATGCGGCACAGTCGATTGCTGATGCCATTAATGCGGCTCAGATCGAGGGTATCTCCGTCAACAACAACGCTGGCACTCTTGAGTTTGCTTCTACCCGGGACTTTGAGCAGACCACTATTAGCGTGACCCAAGGTGGCGCCTCTGCTGGTACCCTGAGCGCTACGTCGGTTGATCTCGATCAGCGTGCCGAGTCCTTCACCCTCGCTGCGACAAATGTGAACGAGGGCGACGGCTACCAGATCTCTCTCTCTGGCGGTGTGGTTGCGACCTATGTCGCTTCCGGTGGTGAGACTATGGAAGATGTCGCAAAGGGCTTGAAAGCTGCCATTGATGCCGATGGGGATGCCGATATCCGGACCCTGGTGAACCAGAACAGCAGTGGCGAATGGGTCCTGAACATCGCGACCAGCGGCAGCACGAATGAGACGGCCACGATCGTTGCAAATGCGAACGATGGTGATGGTGACGCCGTAGTCACTGGCGGCCTGGCGGGCCTGGACGGCATTGATGTGAGCACCAGCGAGGGCGCAGACAAAGCCCTCGAGAACATCGAAACGCTGATCCAGAACTCGATTGATGCTGCCGCATCCTTTGGTTCCGTGCAGGGCCGGATTGAGACGCAGTCCGAGTTCATCGGTGCCCTGGTCGACTCCTTTAAGTCGGGTATTGGTTCTCTGGTCGATGCTGACCTCGAAGAAACCTCGGCGCGCTTGCAGGCCCTTCAGGTGCAGCAGCAGCTCGCAACCCAGTCGCTGTCGATCGCGAACCAGGCGCCGCAGAACATCTTGGCGCTCTTCCGATAAGCCTATCAGCAGCCGGGGCATGATCCTCTTGCCCCGGCTCATTCGACATTTTTTGACCGCTCTTCCGATCAGACCCACCAAAATCGAAGAGTGCGTCCGCGCAAAGCTCAAGGAGCACACCCGTGATTTCCACCTCGCTTGCCCAGTCCGCCTATAATGCCGCAGCAACACCTGTGCGGACGGACCGGGGTACAGAATATGCAGCATTTCAAAAAGTCACTGCGCTGTTGAACAAAGCGCGTCGCCCCGAAGCGTCGATGGTCGAACGCGCTGAGGCGTTGGATAAAAATCGCAAGCTTTGGGCCATCATAGCCGGAGATATTGCTGGAGCAGACAATAAGCTGCCGCAATCGTTGAGGGCACAATTATTCTATTTGGCCGAATTCTCACTTTTGCAGTCGAGCAAAGCTCTGAAGGAGGCCGACGCTCTGGACTCGCTTGTTGATGTCAACACCGCGGTCATGCGCGGGCTCAGCGGACAAGGAGCTACGACATGAGTGGACTTGTTTTGAAACTTGGCCCGAAGGAACGCGTTTTGGTGAACGGGGCCGTCATCGAAAACGGTGATCGACGGACGCGGATCTCCATTGTCACGCCTGATGCGAAGATCCTGCGCCTGCGCGACGCCATTCATCCCGAGGAGGCGAACACTCCGGTGCGTCGTGTCTGCTATATCGCACAGCTCGTGCTGTCAGGTGATGCAGAGTTCGACGAGGCGAAAAGCCAGTTACTCCGTGGTATGGAACAGTTGAGTCAGGTTTTCACCGATGCCGACAGTCGTTCATTGCTCGCCAAAGCGACCGATCATCTTGTCGAGGGACAAGTCTATCAATCTTTGAAAGCACTACGCGGTTTGCTCGCGCGCGAGGAACGGCTGATTGCAGCCGGACGGGCATGACATTTCAACCTGTTCTGCCGCTATCTGGATATGCCGGATGGCAATACCTGCAATCGACGCTTGAGTCACAACAGGAGCGGTTTTCACAATCCGCGGGTCAAGCCGCAGATCGGCAGTACTTCAAAGAGAACATCGGGTCGGTGTCCTCGGCCGAGGAGTTGGTTGGTGATTTTCGCCTTATGCGCGTGGCACTCGGCGCCTATGGTCTTCAAGATGATCTCCCGAACCGGGCATTTATCGAGCAGGTTCTAAGCCAGGGGACGGATGACCGCACCGATCTAGCCAACCGTTTGGCGAACAAGAGTTATCAGCAACTTTCCGACGCGTTCGGTTTTGGATCAGCCAAAGAGATCGCTGATCCATCTCTCTCCAGTAATGTCGATCTCGTACTCAACGACGAGCAATACTTTCGCAGAAATATCGACTCCGTCCAAACCGTTGATGACTTGCTATCCGATACGCGTCTGCTTCGAATGGCGCTGGGATCATATGGTCTGCTCGAAGATCTTCCTGACAAGACCTTTCTGAAAGACCTGTTCGATCAGGGCACGAGCGCGCCATCTGCGCTCGCCAATCAATTGGAAAACCCCGCCTACAAAGAGTTGGTCAATGCATTCGGCTTTAGCTCAGATCAGGGCGTTCGCACCGCTGAACCCGGTTTTGCGTCAGGTGTTCTCGGTGGGCTCGATCGGATCGGATTTGCGGCAGAGCTTGAGGCGGCTGAAAACAGCTTTCGGTTGTCACTTGATGCAGCGCAGGGTTTGGCTGGCATCGCTCTGTCGGGGGAAAACGATACCGCGCAGTGGGTCAATGTCGTGACGGATCCGGCCTTGCGCGACGTCTTTGCGTCTGCGTTCGGCATTTCGCGTTCCTTTGATCGCATGAGCTTGGACCAACAGCTTGCTGCTTTGCGCGACGGCGCGGAGGCCGCGTTCGGGTCTCCGGATTTGGCTCAGTTTTCAGATACGAGTCGGATTGATGATCTGATGGATCTTTACGCTGATGCGGTTGGGTTTGACGGTGATATTCTTCCACCTTGGCAAACCACAAGCTTTGCCGATGAAATACTAACTAGATTTGATCGACAGCAGTTTGAGATCGCCGTGGGTGAGCAAGATCAAGACATGCGCTTGGCGTTGAATTTGACGCGAGAGCTACCAGCAATTGCAGCAAGCCCAAGTGATACGACCGGTTGGTTGACAATTCTGGGAAACCCGCCTTTGCGCACTGTTTTTGAAACGGCTTTTGCGCTACCAGCAGCCGTCGGCAGCCTGGATCTCGATCAACAATTGGTTGAATTCCGTGAGGCCTCTCAACGCGTATTAGGGAGTTCAGACATCGGTCAATTTAGCGACCCTGGAAATATTGATGTCCTGATCCGATCCTTCACGGCCAATTCGCTTTTGCAGCAAGGACCGTCTGCAACAACCCGTGGCGCCGCAGCAATTACCTTGCTTCAGAACTTGGCATAACCACACCGCAACGGGCTCAGGTTTTCAGGGTGCTTTGGCTTACACCGCTGCCGGGCCTAGGATTTTCGAAAGATTTTCGAAGCTCTTCTGAATTGACGTACCGGCAGAGGCGCCAACGAATGAGTCGAGGTCTGCCCACACCTTTACCGCACCGTCAGTCAGAGGATCCGATCCCGGTGAATACAATCCGGCTTGCAGCATCATCTCCGCTCGATCATACGCACCCAGCAGCGAACGCGCTTGGCCAATCAATACATTTTCGTCCTCGGTTGCAGCTTTTGGCAGCGACCGACTGACAGATCGTAACACGTCAATAGCCGGATAGCGGCCCCGTTCCGCAATTTCGCGCGACAAGACGACATGTCCATCCAACACCCCGCGCATGACGTCGGCGACAGGGCCTTCCATGTCGGAGCCGGCGACAAGCACGGACAAGACCGCAGTGATATCTCCCTGCTTTGCCGCGCCTGGCCCCGCACGTTCGGCGAGCGACATTACCGTCTGCGCCATGGATGCTGGAAAGCCATTGGGACCGAACGGTTCCCCAGCGGCGGCGGCAACGTCGCGATGGGCTTCTGCGAACCGTGTGATGGAATCGGCCAAAACCAAGACCTGTTTGCCTTGGTCCCGAAAGAACTCGGCGATTGCCATCATCGCATATGCGGCGCGGGCACGGGTCAGCGCAGGTCTGTCGGACGTTGCCGCGACGACAACGGCGCGTTTCAAGCCCTCCGGGCCCAGGGTTTCGGCTACGAAATCGCGTACTTCGCGTCCGCGTTCCCCGATCAGGCCGATGACGACAACATCTGCCGACATTCCGCTGGCCAACGATGCGGTGAGGTGGGATTTGCCGACGCCCGATCCGGCGAACAAGCCCAGTCGCTGACCGCGAACAATCGGTAAAAGCGTGTCAAAGATGGCCATACCTGTCTGCAGCCGTGCGCCAAGCCCGCGCCGCTCTGCGGGAGCTGGCGGTTTGGCAAGTAAGGGATAGGATATCGGCCCCGGAAACAATGCACGGCCATCGATCGCCTCACCATTGGGATCGACAACGCGACCTAACCAACTGTTATCTGGATATATTTCTGCCGGGCCCAAATGGGTGACATCCATCCCCAACCGCAAACCGTCTGATGCACCCTCGGGCATGACGCGTGCGCAGCCAGCCTCTATCGCCAAGATTTCACCGGTTATCGTATCCCCAATGCGAACGCGATCGCCCAGAGCCGCAACACGATCCAATCCGGTCACCGAAATGAAGTCGCGCCCCAGTGCACTGACCTGCCCAACGGTACGCGCGGGTTTGATTGTCCGCAGCTGTGCACGAAGCTGATCGAATATGTCGGTCGAGCGTGTGTCAGTCATCGTTCCATCCATGTTGGGCGCGAAACTCGGCGCTTCGATTACTGAATGTAAAGGAATCACCCTTAAGCCTTCGTGTAGCCGAGATGGGAGAAGCCCTGATGTTCGATAGGCTCGACATATTTCAACTTGCAGGCGGGCTTGCCCGTCATTCCGCGGCCCGTCAGGCCGTTGTGACGCAGAATATAGCCAATGCGGATACCCCTGGGTATCGAGCACGGGATATTGCAAATTTTGACGAGACCTGGCGTGCGATGACCGCGGAAAACCGTATGGGTCAAGGCGAGATGCCGTTTCGCACCTTGGATGCGCGCACGCCGGCCTCGCCGAATGGCAACACCGTCTCTCTCGAATTTGAAATGTTGCGCGGGATCGAAGCTCAGCGTGCCCATAATCGCGCTCTGCGCATCTATGGCTCTGCCATGACGATCCTGCGCACCAGTATCGGCCGATAGGAGGCTGCGATGACGGATTTTTCCAATGCTCTTTCTGTGGCGGCAAGCGGCATGCGGGCCCAGGCACAGCGACTGACCCACGTATCCGAGAACATCGCGAATGCGGATACGCCGGGCTACCAGCGCAAAGTGACTAGCTTTGAGGTTGAACGCGGCATGGACGCGCCCGAAGGGTCCGTGCGGCCAGGGCCGGTGCGCCTGGACCGGAGCGAGCTTCCACTCATCTACGAACCCGGCCATCCCATGGCCGACGAAACCGGTCATTTCGAAGGGTCGAATGTCGATCTTGTCATCGAATTGGCCGACGCCCGTGAGGCGCAACGCAGCTACGAGGCGAACCTGCGGATCTTTGATCAGATCCGACAAATGTCGTCATCGTTGAACGATCTCTTACGCAGATAACACGTCACTTCTGAGGAGAATCCCGGATGGATATTCGCCAAACACTCGCGGCGCACAGCTATGCGCCGTCCCCCTTGACGCAGCAACCTCAGCCAGCCGATGGCGGTGATATCTTCACCCAGGCCGTCAGTGGGTTCGCAGACACCTTGGCCCAGGGTGAAGCGCAGGCGCGCGCGGCTATGACCACGGGTGCGGATCCGCATTCACTGGTCACCGCGTTGGCTCAGACCGAATTGGCGGTGGAAACAGCCGTTACCATTCGGGACCGTGTGGTCGAAGCCTATCAGGAAATCCTGCGGATGCCGGTCTGACCTGATGGAAGAGATGGTTTTCTTCGACACGTTGCGGCAGGGGCTTTGGATTTCCGTTGTGATTTCAACGCCAATCCTGACCGCGGCGCTGGTCTCGGGTATTGCCGTGGGTCTCTTTCAGGCCCTGACAAGCGTGCAAGAGATGACGCTGACATTCGTGCCGAAACTGGCGGCCATCGTTGTAGTGTTCTGGGCGTCCATGGGGTTCATGACGCAATCCCTGACCTCCTATTTCACCGACACATTGATCCCAATTATCAGCGGGATATGAGCTATGGATAATCCTGGATACACCGCTCTGACACGGTTGTCGGGGTTGATGCGCGAAATGGCTGTCGTGGCCAACAACATCGCCAATTCCTCAACCACGGGTTTTCGGACCGAAGGTTTGGTTTTTGCCGAGCACGTGTCACGCATCGGTGGGGACGCGCCGAGCCTCAGCATGGGGGTCGCAGCGGGCCGGTCCATTTCGCTGCAGCAGGGCGGTTTGGATCAAACCGGCGGGGTCTTCGATTTCGCCATCGAGGGAGAAGGATTTTTCCTGATTGAAACGCCCGGCGGTCAAGCCCTGACCCGGGCCGGGAACTTCATTCGAAACGACGCGGGCGAGCTTGTGACACCTGATGGCGACATGCTGCTTGATGCGGGCGGCGCTCCGGTTTTTGTGCCGCCAGCCGCGGGATCGATCTCACTGGCGCAGGACGGAACACTGTCGGCGGACGGTCAGCCCATCACGGTCATTGGACTTTATCAACCCGCTGATCCGCTTGAATTGTCGCGCCAATCCGGTGTCGCGTTCACTGCAGAAAGCGGCTTCGTGCCCGCCGAAAACGGACGAGTGCTGCAAGGATTTCTTGAACAATCAAATGTCGATCCCGTGGCTCAGATTGCGCGGATGATCGAAGTCCAACGCGCCTATGAGCTTGGCCAAAGCTTTGTCGAAACCGAAGACGGTCGGATGCGGGATTTCCTGCGCACGGTCGGGCAGCGCAGTTGATCCAGAAAGGATATAGAGCATGAGAGCCCTTGATATCGCCGCCACCGGCATGAGCGCGCAACAGATGCGCGTCGAAGTGATCTCGAACAACATCGCGAACATGTCTACCACGGGTTACAGCCCGAGGCGCGCCGACTTTGCAGATCTGCACTATCAGCAGATCACACGCGCCGGTGCAATCAGCGCATCTGATGGCTCGGTTGTACCCGCCGGTGTTCAACTCGGGCTCGGAGTCCGGCCCTCCGCCGTGACCGTCAACTGGAGCCAGGGCACCGTCGCTGCCACCGGCGGTGAGCTTGACCTGGCGATCGAAGGCCGCGGCTACTTTGAGGTGACCCTGCCTTCTGGAGACACGGCCTATACCCGCGACGGCGCCCTTCAGCGCACCGGGGATGGTCTGATCGTGACGGCGGACGGATTTGAGTTGAACCCGGGCATCACCATTCCCGAGGATGCGCGCGCCATTCAGATCAACGCCGACGGAGAGGTCTACGCCGCCTTCGCCGGAGAGGTCGATGTGCAGCTATTGGGGCAGATCAATCTCGTCGGATTCTCCAATGACAGCGGGCTGGAAGCGATTGGCTCCAACCTGTTTCTTGAAACCGCGGCCTCTGGCGCCCCCGTTGCGGCCGACCCCGGAACTGATGGGATCGGGACCCTGCGTCAGGGATTTGTCGAACAAAGCTCGGTCGATGCGGTGCGAGAAATCTCGGAACTGATCGAGGCGCAGCGCGGCTATGAAATGAATGCCAAGGTTGTCACCGCCGCTGATCAGATGCTCGGCGCGACAACGCAGATCCGCTGATGCGCTGGATTATCCTGATCCTCGCTATGGCGGCGCCCGCGGGCGCAGATACCGTGATCGCGGCTGGCACGATCCGTGGCGCCACGCTTATCGGTCCGTCCGACGTGTCTTTGAGCGACGCCGACACGCCCGGCGCCCTGACAGATATGGCTGATGCGATTGGCATGGAGGCCGCCATCAATCTCTATCCCGGGCGCCCGATCCGCCCCGGCGATTTGCGCGCACCCGCAATCGTCGAACGCAACGAGATCGTGTCGCTCCGCTACAACCATGGCGGGCTTTTGGTCATGACAGAGGGGCGCGCCTTGGATCGCGCCGCCGCAGGCGAGGCCCTGCGTGTTCTGAACCTTGGCTCCCGTCAAACCGTTACCGCCACGGCAACCTCGCCGGGCCTTGTCACCGTTGGACCCAATCGATGATCCGAACCGTTATCCTCCTCGCGCTTTGCGCGATGTCCCTGTCGGCCTGCGCACGGTTAAGCCAAGTGGGTCAGACCCCAGAGCTCACTTCGCCAACCACGGGCAACGAAGTTTTCGCGATGAATGTGATCCCGCTGCCTGATGCAAGTGACGTGCCGGATCGCGCCGTGGGCGCATCACTTTGGACCTCGGGCCGCGCCTCGTTGCTGGGTGATCGCCGTGCCAGTCGCCGCGGCGACATTCTGACGGTTGTCATTGAAATCGATGACAGCGCAGAATTTCAGAACTCCTCTGAGCGTGAGCGTAGCGGTTCGGAAGAGCTCAGTATTCCGAACCTGTTCGGATTGCCCCAGCGGATCAATGAACGGCTCACCGAAGGAGCGACACTGGATGATGCGGTGGATTTCGACTCCACCAGCAGATCTGCTGGCGAAGGCTCCGTTCGCCGCAATGAGGAACTGACGTTGCGGGTGGCGGCCACCATCACCGAGGTGCTTCAAAACGGCGTCGTCCGGATCGAAGGCAGCCAAGAGGTGCGTGTCAATAACGAGATACGAGAGCTTCTGGTCTCAGGCTATGTGCGGCCCGAGGACATCTCTCGCCAAAACGAGGTGGCCTATGACCGAATTGCCGCCGCCCGTATTTCATATGGTGGCCGTGGTTTGATCACCGATGTCCAGCGCCCGCGCTACGGACAAGAAATCGCCGATACGATCCTGCCCTTCTAACCTGAACTTCGGAGTCGATAGTGATGCGTCTGTTATTGCCGATCATATTACTGATTGTGGGTGTCGGTGCGGGTGTCGGTGCCGGTCTCATACTCGGCGAAAGCGCTGAGGAGGCCACGGCTGATCCGCAAGAACAGCTGGCCGCCGATGATACATATGAAACGGGTGAGAGCGACGAGTATGAAAACGCCGATGAAGAGGCGCCGGAAACGCTCCCCCGCGTCGAAGCTGCCAACGAAAACACCGAATATGTTCGCCTGAACAACCAGTTCGTGGTGCCCATTGTGCGTGAAGGTTCCGTCCGATCGCTGGTGGTGATGGGTATCACGATCGAAACCCAGGCAGGTCAAAGCTCGATTGTTTTTACGCAGGAACCCAGGCTGCGCGATACATTCCTGCGGGTGATGTTTGCACACGCCAATACCGGTGGTTTCGATGGGATTTTTACCGAGGCCGCCGCTATGGCGCCCTTGCGTGAAGGATTGTTGGAAGCAGCCGAAGGCATCCTGGGCCGAGCTGTCGTCTATGATGTGTTGATCACGGATCTCACGCGCCAAGACGCCTAGTCGCGTCAATCGCCACGTAAGCGACGCCGCAGGGCGTCGCGTTTTTCTTCCACGTCCCGTCGCTTTGATAGCTCGCTTAGAACTTGGCGGCGGCCTACGGCTTGCGCCGCCGCATGGCGTGCCTTTTCCCACTCCGCGCGCGCTGCGGCTAATTGGGTCAGAGCCTGGGCTTGCGTTTCGCGCAAGCGATCCGCCTGGCGCAGCATTGTGGCGGCAACAGATGGATCGCTTGCTGACTTGATCAAAGCTTCCCTGTGGGCGGCGATCTCTGCGATGCGTGTTTCGATCTTGCGGACCTTGGCCGCCGCACGCGTCACTGGACCCAGGGCTTGATCGGCCAGGACATTGGCAACCTTCCGTAGGTCGGATAACCGGCGATCTGTTGTCATCTGTGGCGCCCTCGCGCTTTTATCCGGATCAGGTCTGCAAAACGAATGGCCGCCGCGACGGCTTTGTATTGATCAGGCAGGATCGGCTCGCCCAGATTGACCGTGGCATGCATGGCCCGCGCCGTGGGTGGGTCGGAGTAAATCGGAACACCATTCTCGGCTGCGGCTTCACGGATTTGGCGCGCAACTTCGTCCACACCTTTGGCAATGCAAACCGGTACGCCACCGCTGCCTCGATCCCATTTCAGCGCAACCGCGTAATGTGTCGGATTCACAACCACGACGTCCGCGCTCGGTACATCAGACAACATCTGGTTCATGGCAATGGCCTGTCCACGGCTCCGGCGTTCTTGCTTGAGGTAGGGATCGCCTTCGGAAGCTTTGCTTTCGTCCATCAATTCCTGTCGGCTCATGCGGTTGCGTTGCAGCAGCTGGCCCCATTCCCAAAGCCATTCCACGCCTCCCATGATCCCCATCAGCCCTGCCACCATGATCAAGAAATCAAGAGAGACGCGGCCCAGAAGCTCAAGGATCTGACCGGGCGTCGCGTATAGCGAGGCGAGGATGGTCTCCGCGCGCGCCCAGAGGTACAGGCCCAGAAAGATCGATACGAGCCCCAGCTTTGCGGCCGATTTTGCGAACTGGAACAAACCCTGGGGGCCAAACTTTTGCTTCGCGTTCTCAATTGGTGAGATCCGGCTCAGCTTCGGAGCAAGTTTAGATGGTGTGAACAAAAGGCCGCGTTGCGCGATCAGCGCCACCAGCAGCAAAGCGGCAGGGACCAGTGCAAGGACCGCGCTCGCCAGCAGCGATCCCCCCAACAAGCCGACAGCTGGCCCATCCCCTCCGGGGCCCAGCATAAGCGGCGCTAGGGTGTCGGCGCGCCCAAGGGTGAAATGGGTCAATTGTCCAAGGTTCTCCGCCACCCAAGGCGCCAGAAGAAAGCCCGCCAGCAGAAACCCGGCATACACAATTGCGGTGTTCAGATCGGCGGATCGAACGATCTCACCTTTCTTGCGCGCCTCTTCCAGCTTCTTCGGCGTAGCGTCATGTGGCTTATCGGCCGGGCTCTGTTCCTCGTCCATCAGCGCACCCCCAATGGGGAGATCAGGGCGGCCTGAAAGGCGTCAAGCCAAACCGGAAGCATGAATGGAATGCAGATCAACAACAGAACCAGACCGCCGAGCGTGATCGCCGGAGCACCGACAAAGGCCACCATCAGCTGCGGCATGGCCTTGTTGATGACGCCGAGCGCGACATTGTAAAGCAGCGATGCAATCATGAAGGGTGCGGCCAGCGACATAGCCAAGGCAAAGCTTTGGGCCACCTGCTCCACACCCCACCCGCCAAGGTCGTGCGGGCCAGGCAGTTGGCCAAAGGGTAGCAATGTGTAAGATCTGAGGAACGTCGCCACCAAGTGAACATGCAAGCCGGAGATGACGGCCAATGTCACGCCAGCCAGCATCAGAATGGCCCCCATCGCGGGAAGCGGATCAGGTGTTGCACCGCCCAACAATTGGCTCAGCGAAGTGGATTGTGCGGCAATCGTTCCTGCGACTTGTAGGGCATGGACCAGAAATCGCAGCGCAAAGCCGATGATCAATCCGGATATCGTTTCAGAGAAGAAAGCCTGGATCGCTGGTAGCGTCCCGCTCGTACCCAATTCGGGGATTAAGGCCGGCGTTAGGAAAACGGTGAAAGCCAGCGCTGCGCCCAAACGAACGCGAACCGGGATCATTTGATCACCCAACCCAGGCAAGACCAAAAAGCAAGCGCCGACACGGAGAAACACGCCGACAGCCGCAAACAGATAGATCTGTGAAAGGTCAAGGACTTGGATCAAGACGTCCGTCATGGGGCGGCCAACCCCACAAGCGCGGGTTTCGCCTCTAATCCAATTTCCTCGAATGACAAAACTGGGTTAGGGATACCGCGCGCCGACAAAACCGTACGAAGGAACCTGCGCCGCAAGGCGGATGTGACAATGGCGGGATATGTGCCGCTTTCGCTGGCTTTGGCCACTTTCTCGTTTACCGATCGCGCCAGCGAGTTGAACTCATCTGGCGGCAGGGCGATTTCGGGCAGCCCGCCCTCTCCGCCGATCTGGTAGCGCAGGAAGACGTCTTCCCATTCCCCGGCCAATTGGATCAGAGGCAGCGTGCCGTCCGAACGCTTCATCTCTGCAATCAACTGAAAGCCAAGCCGTTGCCGCACATGCTCGCAAATCATTTCGGCTTGGTTTGACGAGCCTCGCGCCTCGGAAATCGCCTCGAGGATCAGCGGTAGGTTCCGGATCGAGACCTGTTCTGATAGAAGAAGACGCAAAATGGTGTGTAACAAATCCAACGGCACTTTGTCGGGAACCATCTCATCCAGAAGGCGCCGGTTCTCTTCGCTTCTGGCGCCATCTGTCAGGGTGACGAAAGCATCAAGCTGGCGCTGAAGTGTTTTGAAGGTCAGCAATCGCGATAGATTCTGCTTCAAAACCTCTAAAAGATGCGTGGCGAGCACCTCCGAGGGTGTCACGACCGTCATGCCAGCAAGCCCTGCGCGCTCCCGGTCCGAGGGCGAGATCCAACGCGCCGGAGCGCCATAAACGGGCTCCGAGGTCTCTTCGCCATCCGGCAGATCAATGGCGCCTTCCTGCGTGAGCATGAGAACCAAGCCCGGTTTCAGCCGCGCGCTGGCATGTTCCACACCGAGCAGGCGGATCGAATATGTTCCTGGCGGCAGATCACCACGATCCGTCAGCCGCATTTCGGGCAGGATCACCCCGAATGTGCGCGCGATATGCTCACGCATATTGCGGATGCGCGCGTCCAGCCCCGTTGCCGGGTCCAGGGCCAACGCAACCAGATCGGGTGAGAACTCGATATGGATGTCATCCAGATCGAGCAGATCGCCCGTGGTTTCTTTTGTCGGCTCCGAGGTCTCTGTGGGTTCCGGCAATGCCGCCGCGTCTTTCTCGGTTTCAAGCGCTCGGCTTCTGAACCAGGCGGCGGTTCCAAGCGCGACCGCGCCCAGCATGAACGGCAAAAACGGCAGGCCCGGGACCATCGCAAAGATGCCCATCAACACACCAACAGTCGCCAGCGCGGACGGGTGCTTGCCCAACTGCGACAACAACGCGGTATCTGTGGCCCCAGTTGCGCCCCCCCGCGCCAGTAAAAGGGCCGAGGCGATCGCGATGATGACGGCCGGGATCTGGCTTACCAATCCATCTCCGATCGTCAGGATCGAATAGGTCTCAAAGGCTTGCCCCAGCGGCATTTGGTGGATTGTGGTGCCGATGATCAGGCCCACCACCAAGTTCAACAACGTGATCAGAAGGCCTGCGATCGCGTCGCCCTTTACAAATTTTGACGCCCCGTCGAGCGAGCCGAAAAACGTGGTTTCCGCTTGTTCCCGTTCGCGCCGCTCTTTCGCTTCGGTGTGATCAATCGCGCCAGCGGCCATGTCGCTGTCGATGGCAAGCTGCTTGCCTGGCATACCGTCCAGTGCAAAGCGCGCGCCAACTTCTGCCATCCGCGCGGCACCTTTGTTGATCACCATGAAGTTCACGATCAGCAGGACGCAAAAGATGACGAGCCCCATCACGACCGACCCGCCGATCACAAACATCGCAAAGCCTTCGATCACACCGCCTGCCGCGTCCGTGCCCGTGTGGCCTTGCCCGATGATCAGCTTTGTCGAGGATACATTGAGGGACAGGCGCAACATCAGCGATGCCAAAAGGATCGTGGGAAAGGCCGAGAAATCGAGCGGTCTTTCGATAAAGAGCGTGACCGTGAAGATCAGGATGGCCAACCCGAACGACGCAGCCAATCCGAGATCCAGGATGAAGGATGGCACCGGCAGGATCATCATGATGATCACTGCCATCAGCGCGAGTGCAAACAGGATCGTTGGTTGAAAAAGCGTGCTCGCTTTCATGTATCGTCCCCCCTACCGATTCTGGCCGGTGGTTTTGTGTTTGAGTGGGTCATTCCGTGGGTGCGGGTTGATCCAGGATTGCGTTTATCGCCGCGCGAAGGTCGCGGCTTTCAGATACCGAGCTGTTCAGGCCGGTCAGATCTACGGGCTCTGCGATATCTGGGAGCCCAACCGGATCCGTCAGGCGCAGCATGTAGTTCGCAATGTCGGCATGGACGCCCCGCCCCGTCTCCGCCAATTCGGACCAGTTCCGTTCTCGCCAGGCTTGCTGCGCAGGATTTGGCACCTCCGACGGCTCACTCTCCGTCAAGGGGAGGATCAGAGGCTGTCTTGTATCGCGCAGAATATCAGCCGCGACAAAAAGGTCGGCCTCTCGCAGCACTGCAATCGCATTAAGCTGTGCGCGCCGTGCCTCTGATCCGACGGGCTGCCATTCGTTGCCGTAGCGGTAGGCGAGGATCACCAATGCAGCAATATCACCGACGGAAACGCGCTCTGCGATTAGATCGGTAAGCGCTTCATTGCGCGCTTCAGCGCCGTGGTTCGCGCTTGTGAGCATTTCGAGCGCGCGATCGATCTGACCAATTGCGGCATATCCGATCAAAGCCTCGCGCCACAATTCGTCTGAGGCACGTCCGGGGCCAGTTTCACGCAACAAGGCCTCTGCCGCGACCAATCGATCTGGTGATGGCAAAGTCCCGTTCATCCGATCGAACAACAATGCTCGCGCCATAACCGTTACCGGGTCTCCGCCATCGTCTCTCACGGCTTCCTCCAGGGCTATTCGCGTTTCATCCGGCGATCGGTCGGGGGCGATATCGATATCGATGTCGAGAATCCGCAGAACCGCCGCATCAAGGCGTCCACCACGATGCAATGCCTCACGCACATTGCGGGTTGCCGAAACCTCATCGTCGCTATGAAAACGCCGTGCGAGGGACGGTCCAATATGGTCGCGCAGCGAGGGGGGCAGCGCATGGAAGCCCCGCTGGACGGCATCAACCTCTTCTGGCAACAAATCTGGCTCCACCGCGTTGGCGAGGTACCGCCAGAGCAGTTCTCCGTCAGAACAATCCGATGGAACGGTTACGCTTGGAAAACCCGTGCGCTCAGCACCGTCCAGGAGCGCTGCCACGTAGCGAAGGTCGAGCGGCGCTTCGGGAATTTGATCCAACCAGAATATCGCTTCGGCGCCGAAACCGTAATAGATGTAGTGACGCGCGAGATCTTCGGCGATTGAAAGAACAAGATTGTCTCGCTCGTCGTAAAGCCCGTCCCTTAACTCGCCAAGATCCTGTTCAAATCCGGCTCCGGTGGCCCAGTCGCGTATGTTGAAGGTCGCACCGGTACATGATCCGGGCACCGCCCTCGTGGGCCGTGAAAGCTCAATATTCAGGCCGGCATCCAAGGCGCTTTCCGCACGGATCGGCAAAGGTCCTGTCGGAAACAGATCCGGCGTATCAGGGATGTTCTCCGCCATGTCCTCCGCGCCCGGTTCCTCAGGATTTGGCGCAAATTCAGGGATCTCAGTTGGCAAGGGCTCGGCGACCGGGTCGGCCACGGTAAGTGGCTGGTCGAGTGCGGCATCCAGCAAACCGGACGCCGCCGCACGCGCCAGCTGTTCCGCCATGATCTCTGCGGCTTCGGCAATGCGCGGATTGGGTATGTCTTGCCGAGGCAGATCCGCTGCTGTCGCGGTTTCAAGCGGCGCTGGCTCTTCTGCAACCGGCTGATCTGGGATCTGACCGGGATCGGACATTGCGATCTCTGGGTCAAAGCCTTGCACGGCACGTCCGGGCAGGAGCTGCGCAAGGTTTGGCAGTGCCGAAGCTGCCGCCGCGCGTTCTGCCGCGCGTGCCTCTTCGAGTTCGGCAGCCGGTGCATCGGGCTCCGGGTCGGCGATGTCGACAACCAAGAAACGCGTGTCATACCGAAAGGCGGTCACGGTGCAATTGCAGGCCAAAGATAGCGAAAGCCCATCCTCTGTCGTGACATCCGCGAGCCGGTTACGTTGAATTAAATTGAATATTTGCGACGTATCAAAACCGTCGACAGACGGCATCAATTCCAGCGCCCACTCAGTGTCGTCAATGCGCTGCAACGACCAATCGCGATTTCCACCGATCGGCAAGACCAGCCGGGTGAACCCGGCGTGATCCCCCGATTGTATTGGAATCGTCTGGGCCAAACCTGGCCCGCCCAGACATATCCCGATCGCGATGCCCAACGTGAGTGCGCGCATGGCTACGCCACTTGTTTGAGGTCGCGCAGCGCCTCTTCCAGATCGTTGAAGCCCGGCCGCACATGATGGGGGGCGTTTTGCCGACCGACCTCGATACAAATGTTCGTTGCATGGTTGTGCAGATTGGCGATGAGCACTTCGCGGATCATCAAGTAAAACTGATGATCTTCTTCGATGACACCCTGCATCTTTGATGCGAACGGCCCCACGAACCCATAGGCCAAGAACACGCCCAGAAAGGTGCCGACAAGCGCGCCGCCGATCAATCCGCCGAGCACTTCAGGTGGTTGGTCAATCGAAGCCATTGTCTTGATCACACCCAGAACGGCCGCAACGATCCCCAGCGCTGGCAAACCATCCGCCATTGTTTGTGTCGCGTGGCTTGCATGCATCGCGTGATGCAGATTGTGTTCAAGCCGTTTGTCGAGCACCTCTTCGACTTGATGCGGGTCATTGTAGTTCATGGCTGCTGAGCGCATCGTATCGCAGATCAGTTCGACCGCTTCGTGATCGGCGAGTATTTTGGGATAGCGCCCAAAGATATCCGACCCTTCGGGGTTCTCGATATGTTCTTCCACTGCGACTGCGTTTTGCCGCTGTAATCGTATTAGTTCGAAAAGCAGGCAAAGAAGGTCGCGATAATCCTCATCCTTCCATTGCGGGCCTTTAAAGACCTTCCCCAGGCCCTTTAGTGTACCTTTGATCGTGCCTTTATCGTTTGAAATCAGAAAGGCGCCGATCGCAGCACCGCAGATCATCATCATCTCAAAAGGCAATGCCTTGATGATGATCCCGAATTTTCCGCCGGCGAGCTTATAGCCCCCGAAGACCATTCCTAGGACGACAACAATTCCAACAATTCCAAGCATAGCGGGTTCTCCTGCGGTGCTCTCATCAGTGATGCTAAAAATTTAAGATTCGGTATCCGCGTCACTCGGTTCGGACGGTTCTTCGATTGTCGGTGCCGTAGCATTGCGCGTGGCGATGACGATCGACACGGCATAGGCATCCTCCGGCTCCATTTCCGACATGATCGCCGCGCTGGCCTCAGGGCTCATGCGCGATAGAAACCCGGCGGCGAAGCTGGGCGCCATCTGTGCAAACAAAGCGGCGGCTTCTTCGGGCGGCATCGTCACATAGACATCCGTTAACCGCGCCAAGTCGTTTTCGGCGGCTTGATCAGAAATCTGGATCAGCCCTTCAAGCCGTGTTTCGGCCGCCTCCAGCTCGGCCAGCTGTGCCTCAACCAAGGCTTGCGCCGCTTGCACGGCCCGTTCGCGATTATCCAACTCGGTCTCACGCGCGGCCAAACGATCACGCAGGGCGGTGACTTCGTCGAGGGCTGCGCGGATTGGCGCCGTAGGCCCTACGACTGACCCCATCGGCGCCGGGTCGGAGGCCTCCGCCGCTGGCACAAAGTCGAAATCCATGTTGCCGACGCGCAAGACGACGGATACCGCGAACAATGCGCCCAGCAGCGCCAGTAATCCGCCACGCCGCCAGCGTTTTGGGGTCGTTGAAAGTGCCATCTTCTACCCCGATTGACCGGCACGCCGACGGAACAAGGGTTGAACCTTGTCATCGGATGGCTCTGGCTGACGTTCCGCGCGCCTTGATCCAAAAACCGGCTCAGCCGTATCGGTGTCGTCTTCCGATCGGGGCGGCTCTTGCTCGGCCATTTCCTCGATCTCAGATGGCTCGGGATCGTCAGTGCTTTGGACAGTGATCGCTTCTTCCGCAAAGTCATGGCAGGCGGCGATCATCATCTCCAGCTCGGACGAGATCTCGCGGGCCTGATGTACAAGGTCGTGGAGCTGTTGACCGGCGCCATCCGACCCTGCCTTGGCTTCTTTGAGGGCCGCTTTCATCTCGTCGACCTGGCTCGACATTACCGCGATGGCGCTGCCCAACCCTTTGTCAAAACTGGTTAATCGCGACAATCGCCGAGAAAGGATCATGCAGTAGACCATAGCGCCGAGGCTGGCGAAGATCACAATGGCATCGGCGCCATAGGTCATCAAAATGTTCATTCAGTTCACCACGAATTGCGTTACGAGAAGATCACGAACCCGGCCTGTGCCCGTGACGACCTGGATGCGCCGCAGCATCTGTGCGCGCAGCCGGGCCAGGCTGGTGGGTTCGCTTAACTCTGCGATGGAGATCACGCGGAGATAGGAGTTCAAAACATCCAAAACCCGCGGCGACAGCTCGGTCACCTCTTCCATGTATTCCGGGCGCACCTCCAATGCGGCGGTAAAGATCAAATTGCGATTCGATCCTTCGGCGCCAAGGGTGATGACCAGGGTTTCCAGTTCGACAAAAGCGACATCGACGGAGCTGCCGCTGGCTTCATATGCGTCATATTCAGCCGTGTCTTCAGGCGCCTCTGCGGCAGGCGCGGCGGCCAAAGGGCCAGAGGTCACGGCCCAGAATCCGCCCCCACCGCCTGCCGCGGCCAGAATTACTCCGAGAACAAGCGGCACGAGTAGGCCCTTCTTCTTGGGCGCCTCTTCAAGCTCTGCGTTTTCGTCCATGTCGCTCACGATCTAGTTCCGTTCTTCATCGTTTTAGCGCCAAGGCACTAACCGATTGTTAAGCCTGAGCGGTCTAAGACCGAGGCAACGGACCAGAATGGAACGAAAGGTGACGCGGTGAATACGCTGCTCGAAACGTGGAACGGGATGGATGGCCGCCGACGCGGCATGCTCATCGGGGGGATTGCGGCCTTGGCCGTAGTTCTGATGATCCTGACAAGGATTGCATCGCAACCCTCATACGCACTTCTCTATAGTGGGCTGGATGCCGCCGCCGCCGGTGAGGTGGTTGAGGCGATATCGGCGCGCGGGATCGCCCACCGTGTCGAAGGGGATACGATCCTTGTCGATGCGGCCGAACGCGACGCGCTGAGGATGGCACTTGCTGGTGAAGGGCTGCCGGCCAATGGCCCCCAGGGCTATGAATTGTTGGACAATCTGTCTGGTTTCGGCACCACCTCGCAGATGTTCGATGCCGCTTATTGGCGGGCCAAAGAAGGTGAGCTTGCGCGGACCGTCCTGGCCTCACCCGCTATCCGTGCTGCGCGGGTGCATATCGCCAATCCGTCTTCCGACCCTTTTCAGCCCATGCAGGATGTTACTGCCTCCGTTGCCATTCGGCCCGCAGCAGGCGGTCTCGCGCCCGGTCACGCGCAAGCGCTCCGCTATCTTGTAGCGTCGTCTGTGCCTGGTCTTAGCCCCGACAACGTCGCCGTTATTGACGCCGATTCGGGGCAAGTCCTGGGCGCGCGTGAGCAGATGACACCGGCGGCGGATGCCGCCAGCCGGTCTGATCAACTGCGCCAAAACATCGAACGCCTTCTGGCGGCGCGGGTTGGTCCTGGCAATGCGGTGGTTCAAGTCGCGGTTGAGCTTGAGACTGCCCGTGAAACGATCCTCGAACGCGTGATCGATCCAAGCAGCCGGGTGGTTATCGAAACCGAAAGCGAAGAAATGGACAATGCGTCCCAGGATGCTGCGGGCGCTGGCGTTACCGTGGCGTCCAATCTGCCCGACGGAGACGCTGCTGCCGGTGAGGGATCGTCTGCAACCACAACCGAGACGCGCGAACGCATCAGCTACGACATGTCCGAGCTTCAGCGCGAAGTAGAGCGTGAACCGGGCGACGTGCGTCGGATCACCGTAGCCGTTTTGGTGAACGGAGTCGAAACCGTCGGCGCCAATGGGCAAGTCACGACCGAGCCGCGCTCTGATGCGGAAATGGAGGCGTTAACGGATCTCGTGCGCTCTGCCGTTGGCTACGATGCCGAGCGCGGGGATCTGGTCACGCTTCAATCCATGGCGTTCGACGAATCGGCGATCACCGGTCTGGCGGAACCCGGCGCCTTGGATCGCCTGAACTTGGATGTGGGCCAGATCATCCAGACCGTGGTCCTTGCCGCTGTCGCACTGGCAATCGCTTTTGGCCTGTTGCGTCCTTTGCTGGCAGCAAATGCGGCCAACGGCACAAGCGCCCTCGCGGCCCCGTCGGCGGCGCCCGGGCTGCCATCTCCGTCTGGCGGTGGAGTCGAAAACGGTATGCTGGAAATGGGCACTGCCACTGATTTTCCGTCGACAGGTGACGAGCCTGCACAGCTTCCCGATCTTGGCACCGCCACGGGAGGCGCTGCAGGATCGCAGATTGGATCTGCCTTTGACGACGCGCTCCCGATGATGATGTCGGGCGCGATGTCCAACGAGGATGCCCAATCCTTACAAGATATGGACCCGGTTGATCGCCTGCGTCGACTGATTGAAGAACGTGAAGATGAAACCGTCCAAATCCTGCGGAGCTGGATGGATGATGATGAGGAGGCAGCGCGTTGACCCGCACGCTCTCCTTACCGGATTTTGCCCAAGCTGGGCAGAACATGACGGCGTTGACCCAACCGGTTCAAACGCCACATTCGGGGGCCACCGAAGAAGATACGCTTGCCGCCTTTGATCGCGGCTACAAAAGCGGTTGGGACGATTGTGCCGTTGCCGAAGAGCAAGAACGTGGTGCCGTCGGTGCAGATCTGGCGCGAACGGTTGCAGATGCGACATTGACCTATGAAGCCGCCCGCCGGGACGTTTTGATCGCGCTCGGCCCGCTCTTCGAACAGATCGTCTCGACATTGTTGCCGTCAATGGCTGCCGAGGCCGTCGCGCCCGCCGTCATTGCCGAGATGACCGCTCTGGCCGAGGGGCAGACGGACAGCCAGGTCGAAGTGCGGGCCGCTCCATCGATTTGCGCAAAGCTTCAGCGCATCATCGAAAAACAGGCAATGGCAGATCTGGTGATCCGACCCGAACCCGCCTTTGCCGAAGGGCAGGTTTCGCTGCGCCTGGGTCAGGAGCGGCGCGATATCGACATGGCCGATACCGTGGACCGGATCTCGCAAGCCATCTCACTCTTTCACGATCAACTCTCAGACGCCTCAGGCGCCCAGAATGATCTTAACTAAGGAATTGTCACATGTCTGATGCAGCCGTTGCATCGGGGCGCGCCGCAGCGTTCCAGAATGTACCGATCGAAATCCGAGTCTGCGTTGGCAAGGCTCGGCCCCGCCTCGCCGATATGCTGGCGATGGATCCCGAAACTGTCATCCCGTTGGATAGTCGGATCGAGGACAAGGTGACCCTTTGGGTCGGAGACAAATTAATCGCTGAAGGTGAACTGGTTGAGCTTGAAGGCGAACAGGCGGGGCAATTGGCTGTGCGGGTCACTGATCTTCCGGACCGGGGCGATGCAGCGGAGTAGCTGCCTTGCTTTCGCGGCGATCTTTGGCGCCCTGCTTCTGACGCCGTCTTTCGCGGCAGCGCAGGAAATCTCGGTCGACCTTGGCGATGGCGGAAGCCTCACCGCGCGATCTTTGCAGTTGATCGCGTTGATCACGGTGCTGAGTTTGGCGCCCGGCCTCGCGGTCATGGTGACTTGCTTTCCATTCGTGGTCACCGTGTTGTCCATTTTGCGGCAAGCGATCGGCCTCCAACAATCGCCGCCCAACATGCTGATCGTGAGCTTGGCATTGTTTCTGACCTATTTCGTCATGGCGCCCGTTTTTGAAGAGGCCTACCTCACCGGCATTGTGCCGTTGCTGGATGGGGATCTGACTGTCGAGACGGCGATGCCGGTCATATATGAACCGTTCAGGGGCTTTATGATGAACCGGGTGGACCAATCCACTCTTGTCAGCCTGGCAGAGCTGCGACCGAACACCAATGCGGCCGATCCTGACGCATCTGTTTTGATCCCTGCCTTTATGCTCAGCGAGGTCGAGCGCGCCTTTCAGATTGGGTTTCTGATCTTCCTGCCGTTTCTTGTGATTGATCTGGTTGTCGCTGCGATCCTCATGTCGATGGGCATGATGATGGTGCCACCGGCCATCGTATCGCTGCCCTTCAAATTGGCCTTCTTTGTCGTCGCTGATGGTTGGGCGCTGATCACCGGCGCCTTGGTGCGCAGTTACTTCTAGTTCACCCCGAAAAGGAGAATCCCTTGTCAACTGACCCTGATCCCAATTCAGAGCCAAATCGGCCGCGTGGCCGGGCTGAAAAGCTGAGCCTGTTGACCGCTATGTTAGGCCCGGATGCGATGGAGAGGATTCGCAAACGACAGCCGGATCTTGCAGGTGCAATTGCCGACAATGCCGACGCCGTGGACCCTGACCGGGCCGCTTGGCATCGCAACAAGCTGCTCGAGCGTCTTCGTGCCCATGCCGATCTCAAGAAGCAGCCTGCACAGCAATTGCGCAATGGTACTCAATCACATATGAAGACCCCCGAGACTAGTGAGGCTTTGCGCGCCGAGGCGCTGGACAAACGGATTTCGGGCTTGGCGTCGCAATCGCCGCTACAGAATGAGCATCCGGCTGTGATTGCACGGGTTCTAAGTGGGATGTCCCGACTCGAACGGGTTGAAACGCTTAAGACGCTGCCTGGCCCGATGGCGCGGTCGATCATCCGACGTCTTCGGTAGATTTGGATTCGCAATAGCTAAAAAGGCCGCTCAACACGCTGAGCGGCCTTTTTCATTTGATCAAAGCTGAACCATCTTACCGAACAATCAGCTCAGCATGCAGTGCACCAGCAGCCTCGATGCTGGACAAGATATCGATCATGTCACGCGGCGAAACACCCAGTGCGTTTAACGCACCGACAACCTCAGATAGTGATGTCCCGCCGGACACCTCCGCCAATTGCGTGCCTGGTTCTTCTATCAGATCTGCGTCGGTGCGAGGCAACACCACGGTTTCGCCCTCCGCAAATGGATTTGGCTGCACAGCAACCGGCCGTTCCTCGATACGAAGCGTCAGGTTTCCCTGTGCTACGGCGACCCTGCTGATCCGAACATCCTCACCCATCACAATTGTGCCTGAGCGCTGATCCACAACCACCCTGGCGCGCGTTTCGGGCTCTACCAGGATGTTTTCTACCAGAGTGATGGCGTGGGCCGGCGACGCGGTTCGTGTCCGATCAATGTCGAGCAGCACAGTGCCAGCGTCGAGCATCGCGGCGACGCTTCGACCGAATTCGCGATTGATCGCAGTTTCTATGCGGGCGGCAGTGGTAAAATCTGGCGTGCGGAGCGCCAAGCGCACCTGATCCATCTGCCTGAAGTCAAAGTCCACTTCGCGTTCAACCCGAGCGCCCGTTGGAATAACGCCTGCTGTGGGAACCCCGGTTACGACTTCAGCACCATCGCCAGCCGCGACAGCACCACCCGCAATCACAGCACCTTGCGCCACGGCGTAGATCTCACCATCGGCAGCGGTCAACGGTGTCATGACCAGCGTTCCACCCAAAAGACTGTCAGAATCGCCAATCGCAGAGACTGTTACGTCGATCTGCCCACCCTGTCGTGCGAAGGGCGGCAAGGTCGCGGTCACAATCACTGCAGCTACATTTTGCGGTCGGAATTGCTCTCCGGTGACGTTGACGCCAAGCCGTTCGAGTATGTTTACCATAATTTCTTCGGTAAAAGGTGCATTCCGAAGGCCATCGCCTGTTCCATTCAGACCAACGACCAATCCATAGCCGACAAGATCGTTGCCGCGGACACCATCGAATTCGACCAGATCTTTGATCCGGATAGGTGTCGCCAGCGCAGCGGTTGCTGCGACGGAAATGAGCGCAACAACAAAGGTGAAAATTCTGATCACCGAAGAAACTCCGTTAAGCTAAGGCGCGAAACGCGCGCGGTCACGATGTAGAGGCTCTCCAGACGATTGGATGTGGCCTCCAACTCGGTGGCAGTATCATACGGGTCGGCTTCGACGATCCGATTGTATTGCAATTGAAGGCTGGTGCGCGCCGCTTCTGCGGCTACGCGCGCCTCTTCTATACGTGCTTCTTCGGTGCCGAGACGCGCCCTCAACGACACGATATTGGTTTCTGCTTCCAGCAAGCCATTTGCCGCTGACGTCGCCAAGGCGCGTTGCTCGGCTTCTGGCAATGGTACGACCTGTTCTTCTGCCAATGCCGCAAGTGCAAGACCCGCCAAGGTCTGACGAATGGCAGGCTCCAGCGCAGACACACCCGTCTCGGCAGTCTTGCCTTCACCGACGAGAACGGAGGGTACGGGACCGTCGCCGCCCTGCCATGCGATCGTTTCGTAGCCGCCTCCGGCATCCTCGAACCACGCCGTTACATCGGCGGTGATCGTCGCGGCATCGGTGGCACCGGCGACCAATGTCCGTAGTTCGGTCATGATTGTCTCGCTTGAGATCAGCGCATTCTGGTCGGGACGGTCGGCAGAAAAGATACTCCGCCCGGCAAGGCGTGTGTTTAGCGAGTTCACCGCGGCGTCGAAGCGTCCACTGGCATCGGCCAGTTGGGTCTGAATATCAGACAGGCTTCCGCCGCTGGCCAGCGAAAGAAGACGGGGAGCAAAGCCGTCGATCTCATTTGAAAGCCGTTCCAACCCAGCTTGACGAGTCTCAGCTGCCGTGGCGGCCTCAGCGATCGAGTTTCGGAATGTCTGGTTCAGTCGAAGATTGCGCGTGACATCGGACAATGTGGAAAAATCGCCACGGAGAGCCTGACTTACATCCGCCACTTTACCAGAAGACAACTCGCTGGTGAGCCGAGACAGATCCGCTTTCAGTTGCGAACTATCGCGACGCAGATTCTGCAATTGGGCGAGATCGCTAAAGGTACTCAAAGTCATGCCGCAATCCTCAACAATTCAGTCATCATTTCGTCTGCGACTGTGATGACCCGGGCATTTGCGGCAAACATCTGTTCGATCTTAAGAAGGCGTTGTAGCTCATCATCAGTATCAACGCCCTGGGCGAGTTCACTGGTTTCAAGAGCGGAAAACCTGGCAGAGGCTGAGGTTAGTCCGGTTTCTGCATTGGCGCGTTGAAAGCCGGTGATCGAGAGGTTCTCCGTTAAAATCCCGGTCATCGTGCGGGAGCCGATGGAAAAGGCAGCAGATGTGGTGGTTTGGGCAACCGATAACGTATCGACCATGGCTGATAGTAGGGCAGAATTCCCGCTTGGGCCTTCTGCCGTTGCGCCAAACCCATCGCGCAGGCGCCAGACATCGCCCCCGAGACTTTCGTCCACCAACGCATTCACGGATAGTCTAGCGGCTAGCCCGATTTCGTTGGCAGCGGAAACCTGCGATGGCCCATCTGTGAACAAACCGGGATTACCGGGCGCAATTGTCGTGTCGAGACCAGCTCGGTCAAAACGTTCCGCCAAGTCCATTGCGATTGCGTCGAGACGGCCTTGAGCCTCCGGGGCCCAGGTGTCGCGGAGATCGAACATGGCTTGAAGGCCGCCGCCGGCAAAGGTTGGCGATGCGCCGCCCATCCGAAGATCGCGCCCATTGATCGAAATGCCGGATAGATCGCCATCGCTGTAATCCTGAAACGGGTCCATGGCGTTCGACGGCGTGAATTCCAATGTCGCCGCGCGCGAGCTAAGAAGCATCACCCCTTCTTCGCTGAACAGGCGCAATGCACCTGTTTCTTCGCGGCGGGCCTGTATCGGAATGAAGGGCGCGATCTGATCGACAAGGCGTGTTTGCGCGTCCAAAAGTGATGCCATATCGCCAGACGATGCTTGGGCTGACAGAATGTCGACGTTGAGATCTTCCAGGCTTTTCAGCGCACCATTGATCATATCCACAGTTCGACCAATCGCAGCATCGGCGTTTAGACGCTCGTCTTGGACAGCGTTCGACACATTGTTCAGATTGGTCGCGACAGATTTTGCCTGCGCGACGGCGTTGCTCAACAGTGAATTGTTCCAAGGTGCATTGGTTGCGCTGACCAGGCTTGCCTCGAATTCCGCAAATCGCGCTGACAGGCTGCCCGCGCTGTCCGGCGTTCCGATCAGTTGCTCTAGTCGCAACATGAAATCGGCCTCGCTTTGCTGCGCCGCCATATTGGCCTCGGCAACGCGGCGTTGACCGGTGATGACAGGATCCGTCTGCCGGACCACACCATTGACGCGGACCCCGGCACCGTCATTGCCGATCATCCGGGTCGAAAGGTCGAGCCGTCTTGTGCTGTAGCCGTCGGTGGTTGCATTGGCGATGTTCGATGAAACGACATCGGCTGCGCGCGACGCGGCCGTCAGGCCCGAAAGCGCACTCGACAAAGTTGAACTGATGCTCATGGGGACCTCTCACGCCGTCCGATCATCCGCTGCAATCAGCGGATGATGTTGGTGGTTTCCTGCAACATCTCATCCACGGTCTGGATGATCTTTGCGTTAGATGAATAAGCGCGTTGCGTCTGGATCAATTGGGTCAGCTCCGCGGCCACATCGGTGGCGGATTCCTCGAGCGCGAATGAGACAATGTCACCCGTCGGACCGTCGCCCGCATCCCATAGGAAGAACGTGCCGCTTTCGGCCGAGGTCGAGTACAGTTGGTTGTCATTCGCGATCAGACCGTTCGGATTGGGCAGATCGATCAACGGGATCTGGTACACGGTTCGGGTAATGCCGACATCGAAATTCGCGGAGACAAACCCGTTTGCGTCGACCTCAACGGAGACAAGATTGCCTACCGGCGAGCCGTCCTTTGAGATCGCGGTCGGTGCAAAGTTGTCCGACAATTGCGAGAGCCCCGATCCACGCTGTCCCGGTTCGCCGATATCGATCGTGATCTGGCCGGTACCATCCCCGACGCTGACCGTAAACTCGCCGGTCGCCGGGTTGTATGTTCCGCCGGGATTGCCTGCTGCATCCGTAACGGTGGCGATGGTGCCGCCGGTTGCGGAGCTGGAGCTGAAGGTCACGATGTACTCGCCAATGACATTGTTGCCAGCGGGTACATTCGGCGTGGCGCTGTCCTCCAATCGCATGGTCCATTGGTTGGACGCCGTGCTAGAGGGCGGAGTCAGCGTTGCTGGATCCGCGGGTTCGAAGTAAAATTCGACCGATTGCGATGTGCCGAGATTATCGAAATACTCGACCGACAGCAGGCGTTCTTCATAATTGGCCAAGCCCGGCGCCGTGTCGGTTGCCGGAAGGTTCACGCCAAGACTGATGCTGGTGGTCGGTTCAGATGTGAACTGGTTTACGTTCACGCGGACCGGTTCCAGGCCCGCGCCGGTATCGCGTGGAAAGCTAGGGATTGTACCGTCGGCATTTGCAGGCCATCCCATCAGGGTCACGCCGGTCGGCGTGCGTAGAAACCCGTCGGCATCGGTCCGAAACGACCCGGTTGTCGCCAAAAACAGCGGCAAATCACCGTCGAGCGCGTTTACCGCCGCCCCGGTTGTAACCGGAAGAAATCCGCGCCCGCGCACGGCCAAATCCGTTGGATTATTGGTCGTTGCAAGGGCGCCCGGCTGGTCGATCATGCGCTGAGTGGTGACCCGTACGCCGCCGGCAGAGTAAATTCCGCTGCCAGATTCGATGACCATCGAGGCGAAATCCGCGACCGCGCGCTTGTAGCCGTTTGTACCGGAATTTGCGATGTTGTCGGCGATGGTTGCCAGTCGGCTGGCATTCACGGACAAGCCAGCGACACCTGCGTTGAGGGAGGATGAAATTGTCATACTATGCGCCTTTCTGATGCATATCGATTTCCGTCACATTGCGAGCATTGGACTTAACGCCGGGCTAACAAATAAAATTCTCAGCGCTTTTCTGAGGTGGGCGCGTCAATACGCGTTGCGGAGCAGGATGATTTCGACCCGGTCATTCCGAGGCGAAATCAATGGCTCAACCACCGGTTCGCGATCTGCATGGCCGGTCACCCGCACAATTCGCCTTGTGTTCAAGCCACCAAATTCCAGCAGGCCCCGAACGCTCTGAGCGCGCGCGGTCGTGCGGTCCCACGGGCCGCTGGTGGTGCGCACCAAAGGTTCAGCGGCGACATGGGCTTCGACGGCAACGCGGTTGGACACGGTCGAAAACAGATCCGCCATCGTTGACATCAACTCCGCCATCCAAGGCTGTGGATCTTGTGTCACCGGATCGAAAATCGGCGCCCCGACCCGTGAAAACACCTCGATCACCAAGCCTTCGTCGGTCAGGCGCGTTGCGATATGTGGCTGCGCCAGATCGCTCAGCAATGCATCGCCGCCACTACCGGTCAGGGATCCTTCGATTTCGGCGAGCGCGGCATCTTCCGCGATCCGTTCCGCGCGATGGTCGGTGCCCTGCATTCCCATCGCCTGTCGCCCCTCGGTCGGTCGGTCGCTGGTCGCACCGGTCCCTTCCTGCGCGACGACATTTTCAGAAAACGGTGTCTCGCCGCCAAACGCACCATCCCCGCCCCCGGAAACCCGCGCAATCGGCACGCTGGGGCTAAAGTAATCCGCCAGGCCCTTTTGCTGGTTCTCGGTTGTGGCATTCAGCAGCCACATCAGCATGAAGAATGCCATCATGGCGGTCACGAAATCCGCATACGCGACCTTCCAGGCGCCACCATGGTGACCGCCCCCGCCGCTGACTTTCTTGCGCTTGATTATGATCGGACGAACGTCGTTCTCCGCCATCGGATCGCTCCTACTGTTCGACAGCAGGGCTACGCGATCAACGTGAAAGAAGGTTTAACCCGCGGCGCGCCAGATCACTTTCCGCGAAAAATACGCGACTCGCCGATCATGTTTTCCAGCGCCGAGATCCGATCATCGCTGGAGCTGCGCGATTGAATGGCCGCCACGAACGCTTCCAACAGAAAGTTCATCGCCAGGGTTGAATCCCAGCTCGATGGCGCCTCAACCATGCTGCGAAAACAATGGGTTGCGTGTTTTTCAATCGGCGATCCCCATTGGTCGGTAAACAAAACGATATTCGCGCCCTGGGCGACAACCAAGCTTGCCAGGCGTTCAAGCTCTTTCTCATAGCGGCGGATGTCAAACACGATCAGCGTGGCGTTTTCATTCATATCCAGCAGCGATTGCGGCCAGACACTGGGCGAGGAATCGAGCAGGGCGACGCCGGGGCGGATGATCTGGAGGTGGTTGAAAAAGTAATGCGCATTCGACCGCGTGATCCGCCCGCCCAAGACATGCAAACTGCGTGTCTGATCCGACAAAAGATCGGCAACTCGGTCAAATTCTTCCGGGTCCAACCGTTCAATCGTGGCGTTGATGTTGCGCGAGGCGGCCTGGGCAAAGCGGCTGACGATATGGTCGCTGTGATCGGTGGCGCTGGGTGGGTCCAGCTTGGCCAATGGCTCTTTCATTCGCGCGGCGATTTCCTCACGGATCGAGGTCTGAAAATCAGGAAATCCCGAGAATCCCAGCTTGCGAGCCAGACGGATGATCGTCGGCGTCGACACTTCGGCCCGCTCTGCCAGCTTGGTGATCGACTGCAAGCCCGCCACCAGCGAATCGTCCATCAGCAACGCGGTCAGCCGCCGTTCTGCACTGGTCAGTTGGGCCTGTTTTTCCTTGATCAAATCGCGGACCAAGATTGCGGGTTCGGAACGTGCTGAAATTTTATTCATCGAGTATGTGAGTGTAGAAACCTCTACAGAAACTCCCTTGACAGACTCGCCGAGCTTGTAGTGATCATTACACGCATGGGGGCTCTTGAACAACATCTTGACGATTGGCCATGGCCTGCGGCCAGCAGATACAGCACTGAAACGGTGCAGGATGTCCTGTTGGTGTGCGAGCATGCTTCGGCCTTCATTCCGCCTGTCCTAAACGACCTGAACCTCAGCGAGGCCGCGCGATATTCCCATGCCGCCTGGGATATCGGGGCGCATGATCTGGCGACCGCACTGGCCGACCAGATGTCTGCGCCGCTGATCCTCGGGGCGATCTCGCGGCTGGTCTACGATTGCAACCGCCCACCTGAGGCCGCCGACAGCATTCCCGCCCAAAGCGAGGTCTTTGCGGTGCCGGGCAATGCCGATCTGACATCTTCCGGCCGGGCGGCGCGGGCGAGACGTATTCACGATCCGTTCCACGCAACCGTCGCCAAGGCGCTTCAAACCGGCCAGCCAACCACCTGCCTCGTCACGATCCATTCCTTCACGCCGATCTATCACGGCCAGATGCGCGACTTAGACATCGGCTATATCTTCGAAGGCGACGACCGTCTTGCCACTGCCGTTCTGGCGCAAACGCTTCGCCGTGGCGCCCACAAAGCCGCCCTGAACGAACCCTATTGCGGCGCCGATGGGGTGACTCACACCCTCAAACTACACGCCCAGGACCGCCCCCATGTGATGATTGAGGTCCGCAATGATCTGATCGACACGCCCGCGAAAGCCGCCCGCATCGCCAAAGACCTGGCAGCGGATCTGCAGGCCGCGCGGGCGGAGATCACGGGATGAACCTTCTGCGCGCCTATATCCGCGCCATCGATGCGCTTAACCGGGGCATCGGGCGGATTGCGATGTGGGGGATCTTCGTGATGATGGCGATCCTGCTGTGGTCGTCGATCTCGAAAACCTTTTTCAATCCAACGCTCTGGACGCTGGAAATGGCGCAGTTTGCGATGGTCGCCTATTACATCATCGGTGGGCCCTACGCGCTGCAAATGGGCAGCCATGTGCGGATGGATCTGTTCTACGGCAATTGGTCACCGCGCCGGAAAGCGGCCATCGACGCGCTGACGGTCTTCTTCCTGATCTTCTATCTGGGCATCATGCTCTATGGCGGGCTGGGCTCGACCTCGTACTCCCTGGGCTATTGGGGCACCGAACCGCTCAGCTTCTTTGCCGGGCTGCTGACCGGCAGCGAAGAGATTAGCCGCCTTGAACGCTCCCCCTCGGCCTGGCGCCCCTATCTCTGGCCCGTGAAGACGATCATGGTCATCGGTTTCACGCTGATGCTTCTTCAGGCGCTGTCGGAATTGTTCAAAGACATCGCCCGCCTGCGCGGGGTCGAACTGGCGGAGCCCCAGACATGAGCCAGGAATACATCGCGCTCTTCATGTTTGCCGCCATGATGCTTCTGCTCTTCACCGGGCAGCGCGTCTTTGGCGCGATTGGCGCGGTTGCGGCCATCGCAGTGCTGGCCCTCTACGGCACCGGCGGTCAGGAGATCCCCTTCTCCGCCGCCATGAAACTGATGAGCTGGTATCCCCTTCTGACGCTGCCGATGTTCATTTTCATGGGCTATATCCTGTCCGAAAGTCGCCTGGCGGATGATCTTTACCGGATGTTCCATGTCTGGTTTGGGCCGGTAAATGGCGGGCTGGCCATTGGCACAATTGCCCTGATGGTCCTGATTTCGGCGATGAACGGGCTCAGCGTCGCGGGCATGGCCATTGGCGCCACGATTGCCTTGCCAGAGCTTTTGCGCCGCAATTACGACAAACGCATGGTGACGGGGGTCGTGCAGGCGGGATCTTCGCTTGGCATCCTTGTGCCGCCTTCGGTGGTGCTGGTGCTTTATGCGATGATCGCGCGGCAACCGGTGGGGCAATTATGGCTGGCGGGTGTGTTGCCGGGCCTGATGATGGCCGCGATGTTCATCTTATATATCTGGTTGCGCTGCCGCCTTCAGCCCAATCTCGGACCTGCCCTGAAAGATGCGGGCGACGTGCCGCGCGCCGAGAAAATGCGCCTGCTTCTCGCGGGCCTCCTGCCGCTTTTGATCTTCGCGGCCATGATGGTGCCCTTCGTGAATGGCTGGACTTCGCTGGTGGAAAGCTCCGCCATCGGCGCGTTGACGGCGCTGGTCGCGGCGGCCCTGAAACGCCGCCTGACCTGGCAGGTCTTTGAATCCTCGGTCCGCCAGACACTTGGCGTATCCTGCATGTTCATGTGGATCATCCTGGCGGCCCTCGGCTTCGGCGCCGTCTTCGATGGGCTGGGGGCCGTGGATGCTATCGACGGTCTGTTCACCGACCAGCTTGGGCTCAGCCCCTGGACGATCCTGATCCTGATGCAACTCAGCTTCATCGTGATGGGCACATTTCTGGACGATACCGCGATGTTGGTCATCGTCGCGCCGCTTTACGTGCCCTTGGTCGATGCGTTGGGCTTCGATCTGATCTGGTACGGCGTGCTTTACACGATCACCACACAGATCGCCTATATGACGCCGCCCTTCGGCTATAACCTGTTCCTGATGCGCGCGATGGCCCCGCCAGAGATCACCCTGCGCGACATCTATGTCTCGATCATCCCCTTTGTGGGCGTGATGATCGTGGCCCTCGCCCTGATCATGAGCTTCCCGGAAATCGCGCTGTGGCTGCCGGGATATGTCTATGGAAATTAACCGCAAGAAGCCCGGCAAGCGGGCCGACCCTTATCCACTTGGAGGATTACACATGACCACAAGACGTAAGTTTTTACAGACCACCGTTGCCGGGGCCGCCGCCGCGCCCTTGGCCGCGCCTGCTTTGGCGCAAGGCACCATCACTTGGCGGATGCAGACCTATGCCGGCCCCGCGTTGGCCGAACATGTGATCGACCCGGCGATTGAGATGTTCAACAAGATCGCAGGCGACCGGATGCAGATTGAGCTCTTCTATGCCGATCAGCTTGTGCCCACATCCGAGCTGTTCCGCGCTATGCAGCGCGGCACCATCGACGCCGTGCAATCAGATGACGATTCCATGGCCTCGCCCACGGAAGTGACGGTTTTCGGGGGCTATTTCCCGTTCGCCTCGCGCTATTCCCTCGATGTGCCGGTGCTGTTCAACCAATACGGGCTGAATGAGATCTGGGATGAGGAATATTCTGCGGTCGGTGTGAAGCACATCTCCGCCGGGTCCTGGGATCCGTGCCATTTCGCCACCGTCGACCCGATCCGAAGCCTGGCGGATCTGCAGGGCAAGCGGGTCTTCACCTTCCCCACGGCGGGCCGGTTCCTCAGCCAGTTCGGCGTCGTGCCGGTAACCCTGCCTTGGGAGGATATCGAAGTCGCGGTGCAAACCGGTGAGCTTGACGGCATCGCCTGGTCTGGCATCACCGAGGATTACACCGTCGGTTGGGCGGATGTGACCAATTACTTCCTGACCAACAACATCTCGGGCGCTTGGGCGGGTTCGTTCTTCGCCAATATGGATCGCTGGAACGAATTGCCTGAAGATCTGCAAACGCTGTTCCGCGTCTGCTGCGATCAATCCCATTACTACCGCCAATGGTGGTACTGGGGCGGCGAGGCCAGCTTACGCGTCCATGGCGACAAGCTGGAATTGACCTCGATCCCCGATGAGGAATGGGCCCAAGTCGAAACCGCAGCCCAAGAGTTCTGGGAAGAGATCGCCGCGGAAAGCGAAACCAAGGCCCGCGTGGTCGAGATCCTGCGCCAATACAATGCCGATATGGAACTCGCCGGGCGGCCCTATCGCTACACCTGATCTCGCGACATCACGGTCGGCCCGGTTCGCGCCGGGCCGCCACTACTATCAAAAGGATTGATAAAGCAAATGAACTATCAATCAGATCGATGGAAAGCCGATATCGCGTCGGGCGCGCTGGATACGGTTTTGGTTTGCATGGTCGATATGCAGGGGCGGTTGATGGGCAAACGGTTCCATGCCGAAGCGTTCCTCGACATCGCCGAGGACGAGACCCATTGCTGCAACTATCTGCTGGCCACCGATCTCGCCATGGCCACGCCGGATGGATACAAAGCGTCTTCCTGGGAACAGGGGTACGGCGATTATGTCATGCGCCCGGATCTGTCGACGATGCGGCCCGTGCCGTGGCTGGAGGGGACCGCAATGGTGCTCTGCGATGTGCTGGATCACCACACGCACGCGCCGGTTCCCCATGCCCCGCGCGAGGTTCTGAAGCGCCAGATTGCGCGGGCCGAAGCGATGGGATTGAGCCCCATCATGGCCACCGAGCTAGAGTTTTTCCTGTTCCACGGCACCCATGATCAGATTGCCGACAATGGCTTCCGCGACATGCGCCCGATCAGCCATTACAACGAAGACTACCATATCTTCCAAACCTCAAAGGAAGAGCCCGTCATGCGCCCGATCCGCAACCATCTGCGCGCGATGGGCGTGCCGGTGGAGGGCACGAAAGGCGAGGCCGAAGCGGGGCAGGAAGAGTTGAATATCCGCTACGCCGATGCGCTGGCTTGTGCGGATCACCACACCTTGGCCAAACACGCCGTCAAGGAAATCGCGCATCAGCAGGGGTTTGCGGCGACCTTCCTGCCCAAGCTCAGCGCCGACAGCGTCGGATCTGCGGCCCATATCCACCAATCGCTGTTCAAGGACGGGGCAAACGCCTTCCACGACCCGGCCCGTCCGCTGGGAAAATCCGCGCTGATGGACAGCTACATGGCGGGTTTGCTGAAATATGCGGGCGACACGACCTATTTCCTTGCCCCCTACATCAACAGCTACAAGCGCTTCGCCAAGGGCACCTTTGCGCCCACGCGCATCGTCTGGTCGGTCGACAACCGCACGGCCGCGTTTCGGCTGGTCGGCGAGGCGACCCGCGGCGTGCGCGTCGAATGTCGCATCCCAGGCTCGGACATGAACCCGTATCTGGGCCTTGCTGCGATGCTCGCTGCCGGGCTTGCGGGGATATACGAAAACCTCAGCCTCGATGCGCCGTTTGCGGGCGACGCTTACGCTGATGGGGACACCGCGCATATTCCCGGCACCTTAAGTGAGGCCCGCAGCGCGCTGATTGACTCGGCGATGTTGCGCAAGGCCATGGGCAGCGCCGTGATCGACCATTATGCGCGCGCCGCTGAATGGGAGATCGAGGAATTCGACCGCGCCGTGACCGATTACGAAATTGCGCGGGGGTTCGAGAAGGCATGACCACGCTGAGATGTATCTCGCCCATTGACGGATCGGTGTTTGCGGAACGGCAGGCGCTGTCGCTCGATGCCGCGCGCGCGGAGATCGCCCGCCTAAAAACCGCGCAATCCGCCTGGGCCGCGCGGCCCTTGCAGGAACGGATCGATCTAGTCATGGCGGGTGTTGCCGCCGTGGGGGCGATGAATGACGAGATCGTGCCGGAACTGGCCCACATGATGGGCCGCCCGGTGCGTTACCGCGGCGAGTTCGGCGGGTTCGAGGAGCGCGTCAGCCATATGGCCGCCATCGCCGAAGAGGCCTTGGCCGATATCGCCGTGGGCGAGGACGACACGTTCAAACGCTATATCAAACGCATTCCCCATGGGGTCGTCTTTGTCGTGGCGCCCTGGAACTACCCCTATATGACCGCGATCAACACGGTCGCTCCGGCGTTGATCGCGGGAAACACGGTTGTTCTGAAACACGCCACGCAGACGCTTTTGGTGGGCGAGCGCATGGCCCAGGCATTCCACAGCGTGGGTGTGCCCGAAGACGTCTTTGCGAACGTTTTTCTTGATCACGACACGACGTCTGCCCTGATCGCAGACAATGCCTTCGACTCCATCAATTTCACCGGCTCCGTCGGCGGCGGGCAGGCGATGGAGCGGGCGGCTGCGGGCACCTTTACGGGCCTCGGGCTGGAATTGGGCGGTAAGGATCCGGGCTATGTGATGGAGGATGCCGATCTCGACGCTGCGGTCGATACGCTGATCGACGGGGCGATGTTCAATTCCGGCCAGTGCTGCTGCGGGATCGAGCGGATCTATGTCCATGAAAGCCTGTTCGATGCCTTTGTCGAAAAGGCCGTGGCCATCGTGAAGGGTTACAAGCTGGGCAACCCGCTGGAGGCCGACACGACGCTGGGGCCGATGGCCCATAAGCGCTTCGCTGAGGAGGTCCGCGCGCAGATTGCCGAGGCGGTTGCCGATGGCGCCACGGCGCATATCGACACCTTTGTCGAGGATGACGGCGGCGCGTATCTGAGCCCGCAGATCCTGACCAATGTCACCCACGACATGCGCGTGATGCGTGACGAAAGCTTCGGCCCGGTTGTCGGCATCATGCCGGTCAAGGACGATAACGAGGCCATTGCGCTGATGAATGACAGCGCATTCGGCCTGACCGCAAGCCTTTGGACCCGCGATGTGGATCGCGCCGCACGGGTCGGCGACCGGATCGAGACTGGAACCGTGTTTATGAACCGCGCCGACTACCTCGATCCAGGCCTCTGCTGGACCGGCTGCAAGAATACCGGGCGTGGTGGGGGATTGTCGGTCATCGGCTACCACAATCTCACACGGCCCAAATCCTACCATCTGAAGAAAGTCACGACATGAGCCTGACTGGAAACTGGTCTTACCCCACGGCGATCAAATTCGGCGCAGGGCGCATCGCGGAATTGCCGGAGGCCTGCGCACAGGCCGGGATCACGCGGCCTTTTCTGGTGACCGATAAGGGCCTGGCCGATCTGCCGATCACCGTGCAGGCGCTGGATATTTTGGAGGGCGCGGGGCTTGGCCGGGCGCTGTTTGCTGAGGTCGATCCGAACCCGAATGAGATCAATCTGGCCGCCGGTGTGGCCGCTTACAAGGCGGGCGGGCATGACGGTGTGGTGGCCTTTGGCGGCGGGTCGGGCCTCGATCTGGGCAAGATGGTCGCCTTCATGGCCGAGCAGACGCGTCCGGTCTGGGATTTCGAGGATATCGGCGATTGGTGGACCCGTGCGGATGCTGAGGCCATCGCGCCGATTGTGGCGGTGCCGACAACCGCCGGCACAGGCTCTGAGGTCGGCCGCGCCAGCGTGATCACCGACAGCGTCAGCCATGTGAAGAAGATCATTTTTCATCCCAAGGTGCTGCCTGCGGTTGTGATCTGCGACCCGGACCTGACGGTCGGGATGCCGAAATTCATCACCGCCGGAACCGGCCTTGATGCTTTCGCCCATTGCGTGGAGGCGTTTTCCAGCCCGCATTACCACCCGATGAGCCAGGGGATTGCGCTGGAAGGGATGCGGCTGGTCATCGAGAATCTGCCGCGCGCCTATGCAGACGGCACAGATCTGGAGGCGCGCGCCAATATGATGAGCGCGGCGGCGATGGGGGCTACGGCCTTTCAGAAGGGCCTTGGCGCGATCCATGCCATGAGCCATCCGATCGGGGCGGTGTTCAACACCCATCATGGCACGACCAATGCGGTTTGTATGCCCGCGGTGCTGGACTTGAACGCACCAGCGATCCGCGACCGGTTCGACCGCGCCGCGGGCTATCTGGGGATCGCGGGCGGCTATGACGGCTTCCGCACCTTTGTGCAGGATTTCAATGATCACTTCGAGATCCCACAGGGTCTGTCCGGTTTGGGCGTCACCGAGGATCGGCTGGAGGATCTTGTGGCGATGGCGTTGGAGGATCCGTCCTGCGGGGGCAATCCGGTGACGCTGACATCTGAGAACATGATGGGCCTGTTCCGCGCGGCAATGTGAAATCGTATCCTCGAATTAGCGCTCGCGCCGCGTGGTGGCTTGGGGCAGGCTGGGCCCGTCCCCGAGGAGAGCGCCATGCCCCATGACGACCACGATCATTCCCACATGAGCGAGACCGAGGCGCGGGTGCGGGCCTTGGAAAGCCTGCTGGCCGAAAAGGGCTATATCAATCCTGCCGCTGTCGATGAGATTGTCGAAACCTATGAGACCAAGATCGGCCCGCGTAACGGGGCCCATGTCGTCGCGAAATCGTGGTGCGAGCCAGATTTTGCGGATTGGCTCAAGCGCGATGCGACGGCAGCCATCCATTCGCTGGGATATGCGTCGCGCCAGGGCGAACATATGGTGGCGGTCTTCAACGATGCCGAAACGCATCATCTGGTCGTCTGCACTTTGTGTTCCTGCTATCCCTGGTCGGTATTGGGCTTGCCGCCGGTTTGGTACAAATCACCGCCCTTCCGGTCGCGTGCTGTCATCGATCCGCGCGGTGTTTTGGCGGATTTCGGGCTGATCTTGCCGGAGGGCAAGCGGATCGAGGTGCACGATTCCACGGCAGAGGTGCGGTATATCGTGATCCCCGAGCGCCCCGACGGCACAGACGGGATGGACGAGGCTGCGCTGGCCGATCTTGTCAGCCGTGACGCGATGATCGGCACCGGGCTGGTCAAGGCGCCACAGGCATGAGCGGCGGTGCGGATCTGGGCGGGATGGGCGGTTTTGGTCCCATCATTTCCGAAGAGAACGAGCCGAATTTCCATGCGCCGTGGGAAGCGCGCGTATTGGGTATGATCGTGGCGCTGGGCGCCAGCGGGCAATGGAACCTCGATCAAAGCCGATCCGCGCGGGAAAGCCTGCCCCCGGGCGACTATCTGACGTTCTCCTACTATAAGATCTGGCTGGAGGCGGCGATTGACCTGATGCAATCGCGCGGGATGATCACCAAAGATGAGCTGTCCGATGGCAAGTCGCGTATCGCGCCTATACCGATTGCACGGGTCCTAAGCGCGGCGGATGTGCCCGCCGCCTTGGCCAAGGGCGGGCCGGTGGATCGCCCGACCGAGACCGAACCGGCCTTTGCCGTGGGCCAACGGGTCCATACGATCAACGATTTCCCTGAGACTCATACCCGCCTGCCACGCTATGCGCGCGATAAGACCGGCATCGTCACTGCGATCCATGGCTTCCATGTCTACCCCGACAGCAATGCGCGCGGCGACGGCGAAGATCCGAAATGGCTGTACCAAGTGCGGTTTGAGGCGACGGATCTTTGGGGCAATCGTGCCAGTAGCGGGGATGGCGTGACGCTTGATCTTTGGGAGCCCTATCTGCGGCTTGAGTCCTGATGGAGCCCGGCAAGGACGCCCCGGTTTTCGAAGAGCCCTGGCAGGCCCAGGCCTTTGCCATGGTCGTTGATCTGCATGCAAAGGGCGCGTTCACGTGGACCGAATGGGCTGAGGCGTTGTCGGCACAGGTGCATTCCGGGATCGACCGCGACTATTACCACCATTGGCTTGCCGCCCTTGAGCAGATCGTCGCGGCCAAGGGGCTGACGGCGTCGCAGGATCTGGATCAGCGGCGGCAGGAATGGCTAGACGCTGCGGCGCGCACGCCCCATGGGGATCCGATCATCTTATAGATGCGGCGCGCGGCTGCGCGAACGCGTCTAGGGCCCGGCCCAGATAGACCATGAATTGATCGACCGCGCGGGGCCGATATCCGCCATGACGCGCAACCAGCGTGATCTGCACATCGGGCAGCCGCAAGGCGGCGATATCCACGGACCGGATCAGATTGGCGGGTCGGGGCACCTGATCGGACAGCGAAAACGCCAAATCCCCCTGCCGCAATGTCATGGGCATTCCGGGCATGATGGCCACCGCACCGGGCTGCACGCCGGTGCGGCGCAACATCACGTCGAGCGATTGCCGCAAGCCCGATCCTGGCCCTGGCACCACCACGCAATGGTCGGCCAGATCCGCCAGCGACAGGGCGCCGCCTGCTTTGGGATGATCTGCGGCCACCCATCCGGTGATCGCGGCGCGCCCTGACATCAGCACATCGGTTTCATCATCGGTGGCAGGCAAGGTCACTAGGGCCAGATCAACCTGCCGCGCCATCAGGGGCGCAATCCCCTCATCCGCAGTGATCTGCAGCGCGACGCCGGGATGCGCATCGCGGAACGTATCCACCACGCCGCTGGCAAAACCGGGCCAAAGATCACCTGACACTGACAGGCGCAACGTGCCCGCGCGTCCGCCTTTCATCTCAGAGACCAATCCCTGAAAGTCGTCAAATTGGGCAAGGTGCTCAATTATTGGGCGCAAGAGCAGTTCGCCCGGAACCGATAAGCGCACACCACCGGCGACGCGTTCGAAGATTTCCGTGCCCAATTCGGCCTCGAACGACTGGATCGACCGGTTCAGCGCCGATGGTGAAATTGCCAATGTTTCCGCGGCTTTGCGGATCGATCCCGCCTCAACAATCGCTTGGATTGATCGATATACGCGTAGGTGCCGCATGGTGTGCTTGTATACCACGGTGCAAAAATTGCACCAGCCCAAGGTGGATTATGCGGCAGACAACACCAGCGTAATCCAGAACACCCTTCTGCACCTGTGAAAACAACAGTCTGACGATGGGGACATATTTATGAAAAAGCTGCTGATGTCTGCGGCCCTGACCGCGATATGTGCGACGGGAGCCCAAGCCGAAATCCGCGTGGGGGTTTTGCATTCGCTGTCCGGGACGATGGCGATCTCGGAAACTACTTTGCGGGACGTGATGTTGATGCTGATCGAACAGCAAAACGCCAATGGCGGTCTGCTGGGCGAAGAAATCGTGCCGGTGGTCGTGGATCCGGCCTCGGATTGGCCATTGTTCGCAGAGCGTGCGCGCGAATTGCTGACCGTGCATGAGGTGGATGTGATCTTCGGCGCCTGGACATCGGTCAGCCGGAAATCGGTGTTGCCGGTGATCGAAGAGCTGAACGGTCTGATGTTCTACCCCGTCCAATATGAGGGCGAGGAAAGCTCGCGCAACGTGTTCTACACCGGTGCCGCACCGAACCAGCAGGCGATCCCGGCGGTGGATTACTTCCTGGAAGAGCTGGGCGTTGAGACTTTTGCGCTGCTGGGCACCGATTATGTCTATCCGCGCACGACGAACCGCATTCTTGAGCAATATTTGCTGGATGCGGGCATTCCGCAGGAAAACATCTTCGTCAACTACACGCCGTTCGGCCATTCCGATTGGTCGTCCATCGTGTCCGATGTCACCGCTTTGGGTGAGGGCGGCCAACAGGTCGGCGTGATCTCCACCATCAATGGCGACGCGAATGTTGGTTTCTATAGCGAGCTGGCCGCGCAGGGCGTCACCGCCGACGAGATCCCGGTTGTGGCCTTCTCGGTGGGCGAGGAAGAGCTTGCCGGTCTGGATACCGGGCCGCTGGTCGGTCACCTGGCCGCCTGGAACTATTTCCAATCTGCGGATACGCCCGAAAACGAAGCGTTCATCAGCTCTTGGCACGAATTCATCGGCGATGAGAACCGTCCGACGAACGATCCGATGGAGGCCCATTATATCGGCTTCAACATGTGGGTTCAGGCCGTCGAGGCCGCGGGCACGACAGATGTCGATGCGGTGCGTGAGGCGATGTACGGCCTGGAAGTGCCGAACCTGACCGGTGGCACCGCGGTGATGCTGCCCAACCACCACCTCGCCAAGCCGGTTCTGATCGGTGAGATCGAGGCCGATGGCCAGTTCACCATCATCAGCCAGACCGACCCGGTGCCGGGCGATGCCTGGACTGACTTCTTGCCGGAATCGGCGGTTCTGACCAGCGACTGGCCCGGTCTGGAATGCGGTATGTACAATACCGAGACCGAGACCTGTGTTCAGATCCAGTCGAACTACTGATCTGAGATGTGTATGCGGATGCGGGCGCGTTTCGATGGGCCCGCATCCCACTTTGACGACCCGACAGGCATCCCCATGAAATCCGTATTTTTCGCCGCCCTCCTGGCTTTGGCAGGGCTGTTGAGTCCTGCGATGGCTCAGTCTGACGGCGACCCGTTGCAACAGGTTCTCAATGAGAACCGCGAGTTGATTGTCGATGCGTCGCGCCGTACGGTTCAGGGCGCGCTCGACGCGTTATTGGCCAGTGAGTTGCCAGAAGTGCCTGCCTTCTTGCAGCTTTGGCAGGCGCGAGAGATCTATGTGCGCGACAGCGATGGGCTGTTTGTGACGGTGGAAGATGAAGATGCCGATCCGCTGACCCTGATCGATCTGACAACGGGCGAGGCATTGGGCACGGCCACATCGCGTGAGGTCACGCATCTGCGCCCTAATCGGGGCGTTCAGAACGTGATCGGCGCATCGCTGGTTCTATTCCAGTTGAATGCCGAGGATCCCGCGGTGCGGGCCGGGGCCCTGGCCGCGATTGCGCGCACGCCCGATGAAAGCCATTTGCCGCTGATCCGCGAACGCATCGAGGTGGAAGACGACCCGGATCTGCGTGACCAGCTTGAGGCGTTGCTGGTGCGGCTGACCGTCGCCTTTGCCGAGGATGACGAGACGCGGGTCGCGGCCATCGAAAGCCTTGCAGGCTCAATCTCGGTCGAGGCACGGGGCATTCTGAACCCGCTGCTGGCGACGACCCGCGCAGTGGCGATGGAGTTGCCCGAAGACCGCAATATCGCCCGCGTGCTGACCCCAGGCTCGGATGAGCTGCCCACGGATGAGGCCTACGGGCTGTTGGTGAGTGAAAACCTGGCGCCGCCGCGGGTCACGCGGGCCGGCATCCGCGATGCGCTGATCGCAAATATCGACGATGGGTTTGTGGCTGGCGTGCCGGTGCACACGCTCGATAGCGACGAGGCGCGGCTGGCGGCCTATATGACCCTGGCCGAAGCTGGGACGGTGCCGCCGCCAGTGACGGATGAACAGGCGCAGGTGATCCTGAACAGCCATGTCTTCTTCGAAACCTATCGCGAGCCTTCGGGCGCCGTGACCTCTGCCGCCGTTCAGACCTTGGACGGGATCAACCGGACGGTCGGTGTCTATGAGACGGTGGATCTGACGCTGGACGGTCTCTCGCTGGCTTCGATCTACTTTCTCGCGGCGATTGGGCTGGCGATCACCTTCGGCGTCATGGGCGTGATCAACATGGCCCATGGGGAATTCATCATGATGGGCGCTTATACCGGTTATGTCGTGCAGACGCTGGTGCCGGACTACACCCTATCGATTGCTATCGCCCTGCCGCTGGCCTTCGCGATCACGTTTGGGGCGGGTGTGGCGATGGAGCGTTCGGTGATCCGGTTCCTCTATAAACGCCCGCTTGAGACCCTGCTGGCGACATTCGGGATCTCCATCGCGTTGCAACAGATCGTGCGGCAGGTCTTTGGCGCCCAGGCGCGGCCTTTCACGGCGCCCGACTGGCTGGCCGGGTCACTGGATTTCAACGATGTCGTGTCGATCAGCTATATCCGCGTGGCGATCTTCGGGCTGGGTGTGATCTTTTTCATCCTGCTGTGGCTGATCCTGAACAAGACGCGGCTGGGGCTTGAGGTGCGCGCGGTTACGCAGAACCCGGCCATGGCGGCTTCGATGGGCATCAATCCCGACCGCATCAATATGCTGACCTTTGGCCTGGGCTCGGGCATTGCGGGGATCGCTGGCGTGGCGATTGGGTTGTTCGCTCAGGTCACGCCGGAACTGGGCACCAACTACATCGTGCAAAGCTTCATGACTGTCGTGGTCGGCGGTGTCGGCAACATCTTCGGAACGCTGGCGGGCGCGGGCATGATCGGGTTTTTCCAGAAGGGGGTGGAGTGGTTGAACCCCTCCAACACCCTGGCGGCGCAGACCTATATGATCCTGTTTGTGATCCTGTTCATCCAATTCCGGCCTAAGGGTATCATCGCCCTCAAAGGCCGCGCGGCGGGGGATTGAGCATGGAACGGTCCTTCTTCGCCCGAAACCCCTCGGTCCTGATCTTCATCGGGTGCCTGGCGCTGTTCACCCTGCTGGTGACAGTGATGTCAGAGGCGTTCGGCACCGGCGCCATCTCGACCTCTTTGACCAAGACGCTGGGCATGACCCTGTGCCTCTGCCTGATCGCCCTGGCGATGGATCTGGTCTGGGGTTATTGCGGCATCCTCAGCCTGGGGCATTTCGCGTTCTTCGCCTTGGGCGGCTACATGATCGGCATGTGGCTGATGTATGCGCGCACGGCCGATGTGGTGATTGCCGCCCAGGCCAATGCTGCGCTGCCGCCGACACCAAGCGAGTTGAACGACGCGATTGCGGTGCAGATCTTTGGCGTGGTCGGCGGCGACAGTTTTCCCTGGATGTGGGCCTTTGCCGACAGCCTGTTTGCACAATTGGCGCTGGTGGTGCTTGTGCCCGGCCTGCTGGCGTTGGTCTTCGGCTGGCTCGCCTTCCGCAGCCGCGTCACCGGCGTTTACCTGTCGATCCTGACCCAGGCCATGACGCTGGCCCTGTCGCTCTACCTGTTCCAGAACGACACCGGCCTGCGCGGCAATAACGGCCTGTCGGGCCTGCAAAATCTGCCGGGCGTGGCGGCGCCGCAATCGGTCACCTCGGTCTGGTTTCTCTGGGCCTCGGCGGCGGCGCTGGCTTTGGGCTATCTGTTCTGTGCCTGGATCATGTCGGGCAAGTTCGGCAACGTTGTCCGCGGGATCCGTGATGACGAGCCGCGCGTGCGGTTCCTGGGCTATTCGGTGGAGGGCTATAAGCTGTTCGTCTTCACCGTCAGCGCGGTGATCGCGGCGATTGCCGGGGCGCTCTATTATCCGCAGGCGGGCATCATCAACCCCGATGAATTGGCGCCGATTGCGTCGATCTACCTTGCGGTCTGGGTGGCGATTGGCGGGCGCGGGCGGCTCTATGGCGCTGTCATCGGCGCGGCCGTGGTGTCGTTGTTGTCGACCTGGTTCACCGGCGGGCGGGCACCCGATGTCAATCTGGGCTTCTACACGATCCAATGGGTCGATTGGTGGACGGTGCTTCTGGGCATCGGCTTTGTCCTGGTCACTTTGTTCGCGCCGAAGGGTCTGGGCGGGCTGGTCGATTACATCGTGCGAAAGGATGCGCGATGAGCACGCTTCTGGAGCTGAGCGGTGTATCGGTCACCTTTGACGGGTTCCGCGCCATCAACAACCTGTCCTTCCAGATCGGCGAGCCCGAACTGCGCGCGGTCATCGGCCCGAACGGCGCGGGCAAGACCACGTTCATGGATATCGTCACCGGCAAGACCCGGCCCGATGAGGGGCGGATGATCTGGGGTGATCGCTCGGTCTCGTTGCTGAACATGTCCGAGGCGCAGATCGCGCGGGCCGGGATCGGGCGCAAGTTTCAGCGCCCCACCGTGTTCGAAGATCAAAGCGTGTTCGACAATCTGCTGGTGTCCCTGAAAAAGGATCGTGGGCCCTTGGCCGTGCTGTTCTACAAACCCAGCGCCCCGGATCGCGACCGGGTGGAGGAGTTGGCCGAGGAAATTGGCTTGGCGGACCACCTGACCACCCAGGCGGGCATCCTCAGCCACGGACAGAAGCAATGGTTGGAGATCGGGATGCTTCTGGCGCAGGAGCCGCGCCTTTTGCTGGTGGACGAGCCTGCGGCGGGGATGTCGGGCCCGGAGCGGGACCACACGACCGAGTTGCTGCGCGAAGCGGCGCAGACCCGCGCAGTCGTGGTCGTCGAACATGACATGGATTTTGTCCGCAAGCTCGACTGCAAGGTAACGGTCCTGCATGAGGGCGCGGTTCTGGCCGAGGGGAGCCTGGACCATGTGACTGCGAACCAGCAGGTCATCGACGTGTATCTGGGGCGCTAGGCGATGCTGAAGACCGAAGACCTGACGCTGCATTATTCCGGCAGCCAGATCCTGAACGGGATTACGATGGGCGCCGAGACGGGTCACGTGACCTGTGTGATGGGCACCAACGGGGTTGGCAAAACCAGCCTGCTCAAGGCGATCTCGGGCACGCATCCGCGCTCGGGCGGTCGTGTCGTGCTGAATGGGGAGGATCTGCCGCATTTGCCGTCGCATCAATTGGCACGCCGTGGCGTGGGGTATGTTCCCCAGGGTCGGATGATCTTTCCGCTTCTGACTGTGCGTGAGAACCTGGAAACCGGCCTGTCTTGTCTGCCGCGCGCCGAGCGTGTTGTTCCCGAGGCGATCTATGATTTGTTCCCGGTCCTGCGTGAGATGGAGAACCGCCGCGGCGGCGATCTTTCGGGCGGGCAGCAACAGCAACTCGCTATCGGTCGGGCGCTGGTCTTGCAGCCGAAACTATTGCTGCTCGATGAGCCGACCGAAGGTATTCAACCTAACATCATCCAGCAGATTGGCCGGGTGATCGCGCATCTGCGGGAGGAGGGCAAAATGGCGATTGTGCTGGTCGAGCAATATCTCGACTTCGCCTACGAGGCCGCCGATCACTTCTATGTCCTTGATCGAGGCAGCGTGGCCATGGATCGCCCGAAAGCGGATCTGTCGAAAGAGGATCTGGCGGCCAGCTTTTCGGTGTGACGGGCGCCTTGACCCAGGGCCCGTCACATTGATGTCGTTACTTTAACCGCGACCGGCGACGATCCGATCCAGGATCAACGCGCAGAACAGGATCGCGAGACCTGCCAGCAGGCCCTGGCCCGCCGCCGCGAATTGCAGCGCCTCCAGCACGTCTTCGCCCAGGCCCTGGGCGCCGATCAGTGAGGCAACCACAACCATGGCCAGCGACAGAAGGATCGTCTGGTTGACCCCCGCCATGATGGTTTTGGCGGCCAGCGGCAGTTCCACCCGCCACAGCAGGTATCGGGGTGTCGCCCCAAAGGCGAGCGCGGCTTCGCGGATCGTCTCGGGCACCTGTTGCAGGCCCAGAACCGTGAAGCGGATCACCGGGGGCGAGCCGAAGATCATGGTCGCCACAACGCCCGCGGGCTTGCCCGAACCGATGAAGGCCACCACGGGGATCAGATAGACGAAGCTGGGCATGGATTGCATGAAATCCAGGATCGGGCGGACGATGGCGAACGCCCTAGGTCGCCGCGCGCAATAGATGCCGAAGGGGATGCCGAGCGTGATCGAGATCAGCGCCGCCGCGCCCAACAGCGCCACGGTGGTCATTGCCTTTTCCCAGAAATCCAGCAGGCCCAGATAGGCCAACGCCACGCCGGTAAAGATCGCCACGCGTGGCCCAGCGCTGAGGAAGGCGAGCATGATGATCACGAAGGCCACGACGGGCCAGGGCGTGTCGACCAGCACGACCTCGATCGCATCCAGCAGATTGCGCATCCCCGCCGTGATCGTATCGAACACGCCGCGCCCCGAGGTGCGGAGCCAGTCAAAGCCGTCCTGGATCCAGTCGCCCACGGCCAGGCGCCAGTTCCCGTCGGTCGGGAATTCCGCCAGCGTGGCGAAGGCGGTCGGTTGCGCGAATTGGATGGAGGACAGGATTACCGAGGCCACGAACAAGATAGCCGCGACGATGGCACGCTGCATCGACCAGCCATTGGCCACCGAACGGTCGGATCGCCAGCGCGCGAATTGTTGCTCCAGGGTCCAGTTCGACAGGGCTGCGATCCCGAATTTAATGATCGCCAAGGCCAGAAGGCCGCCACCGATGAACCACAGGCCCGTTGCATCGGCTGCACTTGCGGCCTCTTGCGCTGCGACCAAGGCGCCTTCAAGCGATTCCGCCGCGCGGGTCAGGTTATCCACCGCGGCCTGATTGCCCGCATTCTGGGCGGCCTCGATCTGTTGATAGCGCAGGTCGAGCGTGGCCTGAATACTGTCGGCACGGTTGCGCTCCGCCGCGCCCAGATCTCCGAACAGGCCCATCCCGATCTGGATGTAGGCCGCCGTTTCAAGGATAAGAACCCCCAGGAACCAGTTCCAGAGGCCCCGCGCCCCGAACCAGACCGGCCCCAGCAATGCCGCCGCCCAGTTCAGGGTGAACTTGTAGCCCGGCGCCTTCAGCATCGTGCCGAAGACACGCCGATAATAGGCTTCGTTCTGGCCGACAAAATCGTCGATCAGCGGTTCGAGGCGGGTGATGTCGTTGGCGTTGTGCTCACTCATGTCCTTACCCCTGATTTTCTTTGATTGCGCGGATCAGACCGGACCGGTTGATGACGCCCACGGTCTTGTTGTCCGCCACCACCTTCACGATGCCTGAGCCGTTCATACACAGATCCATCAGCGCGCTCAGATCCATATCGGGCGCGGCTTCTTTCGCGTCTTTTGGCAAATCGCCGTTCTGGGCCTTGAACTGGTCCAGCGGTGTCATCACGGAATGGGCGAAGACCATGTTGAGCTTCGAGATACCCGCTACGAAATCGCTGACATAATCGTCGGCGGGGTTGAGAATAATCTCTTCCGGTGTGCCGATCTGCACGATGCGCCCATCCTTCATGATGGCGATGCGATTGCCGATGCGGATCGCCTCGTCGAGGTCATGGGTGATGAACATGGTGGTCTTTTTCAGTTCTTTTGACAGCGCCATGAACTGATCCTGCAACTGTTTGCGGATCAGCGGGTCAAGCGCCGAGAACGGCTCGTCCATCAGCAGGATCTTCGGATCCGAGGCGATGGCCCGGGCCAGGCCCACACGTTGCTGCATCCCGCCCGACAATTCATGGGCGTATTTGTCTTCCCAGCCGGTCAACTCGACCAGTTCGAGGACCCGATCAGCTTCGGCCCACCGCCGCGCTTTCCCGGCGCCTCGGATTTCAAGGGGCATCGCGACGTTGTCACGGACGGTGCGGTGCGGCATCAGTCCGAAGTTCTGGAACACCATCGCCACCTTATGATTGCGCAGATGACGCAGCCGCTCGGCATTCAGACCCATCACATCTTCGCCGTCGATCAGGATCTGACCCGCAGTGGGTTCCAGCAATCGGTTCACATGGCGTACGAGGGTGGATTTGCCCGAGCCCGACAGGCCCATGATGCAAAACAGCTCCCCCTCTTCGATCTGGAAGGTGGCATCGGCCACCCCGACGACACATCCAAATTTGCTGAGAACCTCGGCTTTTCCCAGACCGTCGGCATGGATGGCCGCCAGCGCCTCCTGCGCGCGGTCGCCAAAGACCTTCCAGACGCCCTTCGCGTCGATTGCGATTTCCTTAGACAATGTGCCGCCCCCGTGCCGAAATAGATTAAGACCCCGCCGGATAGCGTCCGCCGGGGCCGTTCGCGTCAGAAACGGGTCAGTTCAGGCCCAGCCAGCCGTCGATCATGGCGCCGTTGGCTTCGATCCACGCGGCGACAGCCACGTCGATTTCCTCGCCCTGTTCAACGACCTGGAATGTCAGGGCCGACAATTCGCCCGCATCCATATCGATATTCTCAAGGAAGGAAGCCGCCGCCGGGTTGCGATCATAGAGCGAGTTCGAGAAGGCCACGCGCACGGTCTTCACCTCATCCCCGGTCATGATCGAGCTTTCCTCGAACCAGTTCGCGGATTGATCGGCAGGCACCATGGTGTAAAGCGCGGCGTCGTATTCCGGTTCTTCGATCATCGTCACGTCATACAGCGCGTGAACGTAGTGCGGCTGATAGCAATAGAAGACCGCGCCTTCCTGGTTCTCGATCAAATCACGCAGGCGGCTGTAGAAAACCGTCTCATCTTCGGTGGTCGGTGTCAGGAAGGTTTCGATGCCGTAATCGCGCACCTTGACCCGATGCACATTGGTCGAGGCCCAGCCGGATGCACCGACCCAGATCTCGCCCATGCCATCGCCGTCGCTGTCGAAGAGGCTTTGGGCGTCGGGGGTGGCAAGGTCAAACACGGTGCGGATATTGTGCTCTTCGGCCATATAGGTCGGCACACAGAAGCCTGAGCGCCCCTCATAAGAGCCTTCGGAGAGCGTCACGTTCTCACCGTATTGGTCCACAAAGCTTTGCTGGTTGGGCAGCCACACATCGGGATGCACGTCGATATCGCCGCGCCCGCCATCCATGGCCGCGAAGATCACCGCATTGGCACCGGGGGCATAGCCGACCTCGCCACCCAGGCGGGTTTCGATCACCTGGCCGATCAGGTTTGCCATGATCCGGGCGCCGGGCCAGGACGGTTCGCCGACCATGACGGTGTCTTGGGCAACTGCGCCGCCTGCCGACATCGCCATGCCAAGGGCCACGGCGCTGAGGGTGAGATTTTTCATTGGATTGTCCTCCTGTTGGAATGTTGTGTCACGCCCGCGCTCTGGCTCGGCTCGGGTCGATGAAGGGAATGTCTGTCACAGTGGCGGTCAGGCGTTTCATACGCCCGTCCAACTGGCCGATTTCGAGTGTTGTGCCGGGTTCGGCATGTTCAATCGATAGCCTTGCCATGGCAATGGCCCGCTCCAAGCTGGGGGAGCGTGTTGCGGATGTCACGACGCCCACTTGCCGCTCACCCGCATAGACATGGGCGCCATGGGCCGGAACGTCGTCTTGATCCAACAACAGACCTTTCAAGGCACGTCGGGGTGCGGCGGCATTTCGTTCCAACGCCGCACGTCCGACAAATTCGGGTTTCTTGAGGTCGACGGCAAAACCGAGACCGGCCTCATAAGCATCCACACCCGCGGTAAACTCGGCGCCCGCGGCAGCCAGCCCCGCCTCGATACGGATTGTCTCCAGCGCGGCTCCGCCCATGGGCTTCAGGCCAAATTCCTGCCCGGCCTCCATCACCGCTTCCCAAAGCTTCGGCGCGTCTGCGACTGAGCAGAACAGCTCATACCCCAACTCGCCCGTATAGCCCGAGCGGGACAGCATGAAGGGCAGACCTTCGCGGTCGCCGATCCGCGCGGTTGTGACGCCGAACCATTTCAACTCGTCCAATGTCGGGACATGGGGTTGCGTGAACACAATCTTGCGTAGGATCTCACGCGATTTGGGCCCCTGCAGCGCGAGGTTCGGCAGCACGTCGCCATGGGCATTGATGCGGACCTGATAGCCGTGTTCGTCAGCCAGATCCGACAGATGCCGCGCACTTTCTTCAGAGCCGCAGCACCACCGGAACAATTGCGGTCCCAGGCGGAACAGCGTGCCGTCATCGATCACCTCACCCTGCATGTCGCAAAGCAGCGTATAGGTGCCGCGCCATTGTGCCAGCTTTGCCACATTGCGGGTCATCGCCAATTGCAGCAGGCGCTCGGCATCGGGGCCGATAATGTCGAATTTGCGCAGCGCGCTCATATCTTGCAGCGTCGCTGTATCCCGGCAGGCCCAATATTCGGCCAATGTGCCGACGCTGGAATATGAGGTCGGCACCCACAGATTGCGCGCCGGCGCAAAATCCCGCGTCAGCTTGCTGGTGGCGGGATGAAACGCAGTTTCCTGGCTTAGGGTCATCGGCGCAGTCTCCTTTTCGCGATGGGCGATTGCGCGTCGGATAGGAGTGTCGGGTCGATAGATCCGAACGTGAACATCGGTGGGGTTCCAGCCATTGATAGGGTCGATATCGTCGGGGCAGGCGGTGCTGACACAGACAAGCGGTTCAATCGCGTGCAGCGCCACATAGTCACCGGGCCGGGACCAGCTTTCCTCGGTCAGGATGTGCTGGTTATGGGCCTCGACCCAGGTGTTCCAAAAGAAGTTGATCGCGGGCCAGGCGCCCCTCCGCGGCACGCCGTAAGGGGCCATGCTGTCAGAAATATTGTCGGAACAATTCACATGGCCGGGAAAGCCACGTTCCTCATAACTGCGCGCGGTGCAGGCCAGCCCGTATGTGTCATGCCGCCCGCAAGTATCCTGCACCACATTCAGCAGTGGGCGCATCTCGGCATCGTAGAATTTGTCGAACAGGCCGGGGCCGGGAAAGGCGCGCCGCACCATGCTGCGGGTTGCGGTGTTGTCGATCATCTCGACGCGGCTTTGCTCAAGCCCTGTAGCGTGGAACGCCATGAAGTCCGAGCATTGCTGCCCTTCGACATCGATGATCTGCACAACCTCGCCCGGGTTCAACTCATAGGCTTGCGCGGTGCCGCGGGCGATTGTGAATTCATCGCGGACCTGACCCAGCGGGGGCGGCAGAATGATGTTGCCCGTCATCGCGCGGGTGACCGACAGTGTCACCTCACCCGGCGCGACGCCGTCGATCAGGGCTGACGGTTCGGCAATGGACAAGATCCACACAGAACAATTGTGCGTCGCTCGCAGGATCAACAGGTCTTCGTCGGTCCCGAGCGGGGCGCAACCGGGGCGGTCTGTGTCAGGCAAACCATGGGCTGACATCCAGCCCAGCAATTCGGCTTTGTCAAAACCCGTCTCGGGGAAGGGTGCGGAGCCGCTCAGGCCAATCGATGGCAGGGCATCCCGGCCCGCCATGTCAAAGGCGATCACGCGAAGAGAATGCGCGTCCGACATCCCGTTCAACGAGATCAGATCACCTTCGGCCAGATCGAACAAACGGGCCTGGCGCGCATTCAGGGTGACAGTTTGGCCGGGTCCCGGGGCGGATAATCCGGGGAAGCTACGCCCAAGCAGTCTTGGGCCCCTGTTATCGATTGCGTGGACCAATGCGTTCATGACGCGACGTCTCGTGTTTGTAACCGGTTACAAACAGCTACTTCCGGTTTATTTGCGAGTCAACGCACAGAACATTAAACTTTCATCTTGAGAGGAGCCTTGCGTGAACGTCATCCGGAAATCGAAACGCGCGACCCTGCGCGATGTGGCGCGCCATGCGCAGGTTTCGGTGGCAACGGTCAGCCGTGTTTTGAACAAATCCGAGCTGGTCTCGACCGACACGCGCAACCGCGTCAATCAAGCCATCGACGTGCTGGAATTTGTACCGAGCGCCGCGGCCCGGAGCCTGAGTTCTGGCCGCTCGCGCGCCATTGGTGCGCTTGTGCCAACGTTGGATCATGCGATTTTTGCCCGTTATCTCGACACGTTAGAGGATCAGTTGTCGGGTCACGGCTATGCCTTGATTGTGGCGGTGACCGGTGGGGTCGCCGAGGTTGAAGAACGTAAGGTGCATAATTTGCTCGATATGGGAATCGAGGGGCTCATCGTCTCTGGTAAGCGCCACACCAAAGGTTTCGCGGCCTGTGTCGAACGCTTTGCCGTACCGACGCTGATCACCTCTTACTACGACCCCGATGCGCAATACCCCACGATCGGCTACGACAATTCCGCGATTGCCCAGGCGGCATTGGCGCATCTGAAATCGCTGGGCCATCACTCGATCGCCGTTGTGCATGGCCCCACCGACGTGAATGATCGAATCGCTGCGCGGATCGCGGCCATCGAAGAAGCCGCCGGGGAAGCGCAGGTGCGCTTCGTCCCGGTTTCGATGCGAGTGGAGGGCGGCGCCGATGCGGTGGCGCGGATGGTGGAGCAGGGCCCCTTGCCCTCGGCCATCCTGTGCCTGTCGGATGTGCAGGCCCTTGGCGCCTTGTTCGAACTTCAGCGGCGCAACATCACCGTACCCGACGAAGTGTCGCTGATGGGCTTCGACGATTTGGAATGGTCGGCCGTCAGTTTTCCGGGGATCACCAGCATCCAACTGCCCGCTGCCGAGATGGGCAGCGTCGCCAGCGATGCCATTGTAGATTGGTTAAGGACCGGGAACCGCGCAACGCCCAAGCGGCTGGAGGCGCATATCGTTGAACGCGGCTCGACGCGCGCGCTTGGTTAAAATCATATGGGGCGATCTGGGCAGCGTGGATGGTTTAACGGTCGATTGACGTCAAAGCGCCCTCTGCCGCCTCAAGCGCGCCTTCCAGGTATCCGCCGAAATCTGGCGCAACTTCTGTGCCACCAAAAATGAGGCGCCCATTCCAAAGTCCGTCCAATTCCGGGGGAAGTTCATAGGTGGGATGTGCGCGGAGCGGTTGCAGATCCAGATCGGTCGAAGTGAAGGCGTCAAATGCCCAATCCTTTAGAGCAATCTTCTGAGGTTGGGTTGCTTCCGGGCCGAATATCCGCGCCAATTGCCCGGCGATCGCGTCGCGCAGACCCGGCTTATCCTGGCGGCTCTGCGGTGGCAGGCCAAGGAAGCCGAACAGCGCATATGGCTCGCCCCGTGCCGGTGAGGCATCATGGATTTCTGCCAGGGGGCCACGTTGGCTTATCGCATCCCCCGACAGGCCCTGCTCGCGCCAGAATGGTCGATCATACAGAGCAACGGCCTTGGCCTGACCTGCCATCCAGGTTGCGACGCCGCGCATCTTTTCCAGCACTTCCGTCGGAAGGGAAGGAACAAGGCAAAGCTCCGCGGCCAAACGCGGCGGCAGCGCCAAAACCACACGCTTGGCCTTATGTGCCTGGCCGTCTGGGCCGATTGCGGTAACCCCATCGGGGATCCGTTCCAAGCCACGGATCGGATGCGCCAGCTGAATGCGATCCGGCGGCAGCTGCCCGGCAAGCGCCGCGATCAACGCGCCCATCCCGCCGTCCAAACGATACGAGCCCTGCATCGACGCAAAGCCGCGTCCGCGCTGGATCTGCCCATGGGGGTCTTCAAACAGCACAGCGCCTTGCCAATGCTGGTCGAACGCCAAAAGGCCCAACCGGTCGATCATGTCGGCGATGCGCGGTTGACCCGGCCAGAACCAGGCCGGGCCCATATCGAATTGCCCATCGCCATGGCGTTCGGTCAAAATTCGGCCGCCCAGCCGATCTCTCGCCTCCAGCAGTCGAAAATCGGCGCCGCGCTCGGCGAGCCGAACCGCCAAAGACAAGCCAGCCAAACCGCCGCCGATGATCAGAATATCCGTCTGCATATTGGGACGCGATCTGTTGCGAATTAGGCGGCCGGCGGTTTGGCGAAAGGCAGATGGCCCGTTTTCATCCAAACGCGGGCGCCGTGTGCACCGGCGACGACGCTCAGCCGTTCCCCCTCGGGCAAGCGGATCCAACTGTGCCGCGCCAATAAATCGCCGCCCATTTTCAACGTTCCGTCGATGACCAACAACTCAATGCCGCCGGGGGCCTCTGAGGTCAGCGCTGCACCGGCATTCAAGTGGCTATAGGTAACACGTTCCCTTGTATCCTCGTGCAACAAAGCCGTGGCCACGCCATCTATCGGGGCCGCCAATTCATCGGCCATGGTTTTGCGGAACTGCGTTCGATCGTCCATGTCGAACTGCCAGAGCTTCACAAAAATCGTGCAGCCTTGGTCAGAGCCGGGCGTGTGGGAGGATGTTGGAGGATTGCGCACATAGGTGCCTGCGGGAAAATCACCATGCTCGTCCTGAAACACACCGTCCAGCACGATGAATTCCTCACCCCCGGTATGGGTATGGGCCGAAAAGTGGCTGCCAGGCGCGTATCGCACGATGCTGGTGGCGCGCGCCACTTCGCCGCCGATCCGATCCAACATGCGTCGGTCGACCCCTTTCATCGGAGAGGGCTGCCAGTCCAATTGATCCGCATGAACGAGGACGCGGGATGAGAAGTCTGAATTCAATTCCATGGGTCTGGTCCTTTCGAAGGGGATCTCAGGCAGCCACCGACGGGCGTGCCGCAACTTTGGCACGCCAGGCCAGCAGATGGGTCAGGTTTTCGGGGATGTCCACTTTGGAGAGATCCGCAAAGGCGAGGCCCGCAAAGGCCGTGATGTCGGCAATAGAGAAATCCTCACCCGCCAGATAGGCATGATCGGCCAGAACCGAGTTCAGATATGCCATTGTGTCCCGGGCGACGATCTTTTGCTTGTGACCCCAAACGGCGCATTGATCGCGTTCCAGATCCGGGCCAAGACCGGGCGTGGCATGGTGGAAATACGCGCCCACGGCGTTGAGCAAGCCGTTTTCGGCGCGCAGGTTCATCATGGCGATCTTGCCACGGTCCTCAGGTGTCTTGCCGGTCAGGGATGGCCCGTCAAATGCCGCGTCCAGATATTCGGTGATCGCATTGCATTGCGAAATATAGCTGCCGTCGTCCAATTCCAAGCAGGGCACAACGGCGTCGGGGTTCTTGGCCTTGAACGCATCGGAGCGATGTTCGCCGCCCATGACATCGACATGGATAAACTCGACTTGGTCGGTCACACTCTTTTCGGCCAGTGCGATGCGAACCCGCACCGGGTTGGGAAAGCCGTCGACATCATAGATTTTCATGGGGTGCCTTTCTGAAGAGATTCGAAAACTATAAAACCTACCTATCAATAGGTAGGTAAACCGACAATCTACTTTCTTGAGGCATGGGGCCGTTTCACAGAGACGTGAAGCCCAAGGCTCAGCTAAGGAGTGATTGTGCGTGCAGCCGATACCGGCGATGGGTGGATATGACGTTCGAACAGCTTCGTACCTTTTTGTGGGTCGCTCGCCTGGGTGGGTTCAGGAAGGCGTCCGAACGCCTGCATCTGTCGCAACCGGCCGTGTCCACGCGCATCGCAAACCTGGAGGCTGAGCTACAGGCCAAGCTATTCGAACGCGGGCCCGGGGACTTGATCCTGACAAAGAAGGGTCAGCAGCTTCTCAGTTATGCCGAGCAAATGCTGTTCGTCGAGGAAGAGATCAAGCAGCGCGTTGGCAACCCGTCCGAGACCGAGGGCCTGTTTCGCATCGGCGCGTCCGAGACGATTGCGCAGGCCTGGCTTCCCGCTTTCATCCAAGCGTTCAGCACTGAATTTCCAAGGGTGAATGTGGACCTGACCGTCGATATTTCGGGGAATTTGCGCAGTGGCGTGTTGGACCGGCGCTTGGATCTGGTGTTTCTGATGGGGCCGGTATCCGAGTTCAGTGTGAAGAATGTCGCTCTGCCGCGGTTTGACCTGCATTGGTACAAGGCTGCCCATCTGCACGATGTCGAATTGCCGGATATCCCGATCATCTCCTATTCCAGCCAGACCCGCCCCTACCGAGAGCTGACGTCGGAACTGGCACGACGCTATGGGCCGAAATCGCGGGTGTTTTCCTCGGCGTCACTGTCGGCAAGCCTGAAGATGATCGCTGCGGGAATCGCGGTGGGGCCCTATCCGCGCGTTCTTGCCGCGCCGCATCTGGCCGCGCATGAAGTAGTGGAATTCGATCCGGGCTTTGTGCCGTCCCCGCTGGAATTCACCGCCTCCTACCTGGCGGAACCGCGCAGCTTTCTTGTTGAAAGATCAGCAGAAATCTCACGGTCGGTGGCCGAGGATTGGCACCGTGAACATCCCACCTAGTGATCCATAATTCTGATCACATGTTATAGAAAATGATAATTTGATTTAATTGAGCTGCCTGTGGAACTCTATCCGCGATGGAACGCGGGGGTCGTATGTCCGATAACATGGCGGAACCAAGCCTGACTGAGTGCAGCGCGGTAGAGATCCGCGCCGAGATCCGGGCCGGGCGGTACACGGCCCACACGGCGGGCCTGGCGCCGGGGAAGCTGCAATGCAACCTGGCGATTTTGCCGGAACGCTATGCCTTGGATTTCCTGCGGTTTTGCCAGCGCAATCCTAAGCCTTGCCCCGTGGTTGGCGTCAGCGAGACAGGCGATCCGATGCTGGCGACGCTCGGCGCCGATATCGACATTCGCAAAGACGTGCCGCGTTACCGGGTGTTTCGCGATGGGGTTCTGGCCGCTGAGGTAACCGACATCTCCGACCTTTGGGCCGATGATCTGGTGACGGTTGCGCTGGGCTGTTCCTTTACCTTTGAAAACGCCCTGATCCGCAATGGCATTCCCTTGCGCCATATCGAGCAGGGGCGGAACGTGTCGATGTACCGGTCTGCCATCCCGCTGATCCCGGCAGGGCCGTTTCGGGGGCAAATGGTTGTGACCATGCGTCCGATCCCAGCGGAGCGTGTTGATGACGCGCATCGGATCAGCGCGCGGTATCCGCAAGCCCACGGCGCACCGATTGCCACAGGCGATCCCCGCGCGCTGGGCATCCAATCGTTCGACCTGCCCGATTACGGCGATCCGGTTGAGGTCCGGGACGGTGAAGTGCCCGTCTATTGGGCCTGCGGCGTCACCCCGCAAAATGTCCTGTTAGAGGCGAAGCTGCCACTCTGCATCACCCATTCGCCCGGCCATATGCTGATTGCCGACGTCGCCGAAGACGCCGAAACGCCCATTTTTTCTCAATCATAAAAGACCCAACACGGAGGATATCCCATGAAGAACACCCTTGCCTTACTGGCCGCCACAACCGCCCTTGTCGGCGCCGCCCAGGCCGAAGATCTGTCGGTTGTCGGCAGTTGGTCGAGCTTGCCTTTGCACAACAGCTATGAAGCGCCGTTCTGGATGGAAACCCTGCCCGGCGCGGGTGATTTCAACGTCGAATTGACGACCCACAATCAGATGGGTCTGGGCCTGTCCGAGATCTACCCGCTGCTGGGCCAGGGCGTCTATGACGTGGCGATGACCGTCGCGGACTACGCGGTTGGCGATGCGCCAGAGCTTGAAGGGCTCGACGTGCCGCTGATCGCGCTGACCGCCGATGAGGCGCGCGCGATGGTCGACGCGGCTCGGCCCATGGTCGAAGATATCTTCCGCGACCGGTTCAATGCCGAGGTTCTGGCCATCGCGCCTTATCCGCCGCAAGTCGTATTCTGCAATGCCGAGATCACCAGCCTCGATGATCTGCAGGGTCTTCAGGTCCGCGCCTCGGGCCGGATGACCGCGATTTTCCTGGAGGCGCTGGGGGCCGAGGGCGTGAATGTCAGCTTCTCCGAAGTGCCCGGTGCTTTGCAAAACGGCGTGGTTGATTGCGCGGTGACAGGGGCAGGTTCTGGCTACTCCGCCGGCTGGTGGGAGGTGTCGACCCATCTTCTGCCGATCCCATTGGGCGGTTGGGACAGCGTTGTGACAGCGATGAACCTGGACCGCTGGAACAGCATGTCGCCCGAGGCGCAGGCTTTGCTTGAGGCCGAGATCGCCAGCGGCTTTGAAGACCCCGCCTGGGCCAGCGCGCAGGATGCCCTGGTCAATGACATCGCTTGCCTGACCGGCAATGGCGACTGCCCTGCAGGTGAGGCGCGCGACATGACATTGGTTGAGGTCTCGGACGCCGATTTCGACCGTGCGCGCGAGATCCTGATCGGTGAAGTTCTGCCCGATTGGGCCGAGCGCGCGGGCGGCGATTGGGCCGAGCGGTGGAACGCCTCGGTCGGCGAAGTTGTCGGCGTGACCATCGAGTAACCTCGCCCAAGCCAAAGGACGCAAAGACATGGAATTGCTTCTGATCGACCGATTGCGGCGCCTGAATCGTGCGATCGCACTTCTGGTGGGGCTGGGCCTTCTGGGCATGGCCGCCTTCGTCGTGATCGATATCGGTTTGCGGCAGGTCCATGCGTCCTTTGGCGGCTCTGAAGAGCTTGCGGGATATGCGATGGCCTTGGTCAGTTCCTGGGGCATGGCCTATACGCTGTTGGAGTTGGGGCATATCCGCATCGATCTGCTGCGGTCCCGCTGCGGCAGCCTGGCCCGCGCGTTTTTCGACGTGTTTTCAATGGCTGTGATGTCCGGCGTGGTGCTGACGATCGCGATCAAATGCTGGCCGGTGGTCGAGCGCGCGATCACCAATGGCAGCCGCGCCAACACGCCACTGGCCACGCCTTTGGCCTGGGTGCAGGTGCCGTGGTTCGCCGGTTGGGTCTGGTTCGCGCTGATGTCCTGCATCGTGACGCTTGCTGCGCTGAGCCTGATCCTGAGGGGCCGCGCGGCCGAGACCGAGCCCGTCATCGGGGCATTCGCAGAACAGGATGGCCTGCAATGATCACCTATGTCTCCGCCGGTCTCCTCGCCCTTCTGGCGCTGTCGATCCCGGTGGGCATCGTTCTATTCCTTCTGGGCTTTGGGGTAGATCAATTCTATAGCAATTTCCCACTGACCCGCGGCTTGGGAAATATGGTCTGGTCGTCGTCGAACTCGGCGACGCTGATCGCGATCCCGTTTTTCGTGCTGCTCGGCGAGATTCTGGTGCGCTCGGGCGTCGCCACGCGCACCTATGCCGCGCTGGACCGGTGGGTGAGCTGGCTGCCGGGCGGTCTGGTCCATGCCAATGTCGCGACGGCGACGATGTTTTCGGCCACGTCGGGCTCGTCCGTGGCGACGGCAGCGACGGTCGCAACGGTCGCCATGCCGCAAGCGGAAAAGCTGGGCTATGACCCAAAACTGTTCTCAGGTGCCATCGCGGCGGGCGGCACGCTGGGCATCATGATCCCGCCCTCGATCAACCTGATCGTCTACGGGTTCCTGACCCAATCCAGCATTCCACAATTGTTCCTGGCGGGCCTGATCCCTGGCCTGGCCCTGGCGCTTGCCTTCCTGATCATCACCGCGATCATCTGCCTGATCCGCCCCGAGTTAGGCGGCCAACGCCGGTTCTTTCCCTTCGCACAGATGGCCCGCGCGCTGATCGACCTGGTGCCGATCCTGATCCTGTTCGGGTTGATCGTCGGCTCGATCTATCGCGGCTGGGCCACCCCGACCGAGGCGGCGGCGGTGGGCGTGGCGGGCGCCTTGGCCATCGCGCTGGCCTTTGGCGGCGTCAATTGGACCATGCTACGGGACAGCCTGCTGGGCACGATCAAGATCACCTCGATGATCATGCTGATCGTCATCGGCGCCTCGTTCCTGAACTTCACGCTGGCCTCCGCGGGCTTGGGACAGGCATTGACCACGTTCATGGACAGCTTGGGCCTGTCGCCGCTGGGCTTCATCTTCGTGGTCGTCCTTCTCTACATCGTGCTGGGCTTCTTCATCGAAACCCTGTCGCTGATGGTGGTGACGATCCCGATCATCGTGCCGATGGTGATCGAACAGGGATATGATGTGATCTGGTTTGGCATCCTGATGATCGTCCTGATCGAGATGGCGCTGATCACGCCACCCGTTGGCCTGAACCTGTATGTGGTGCAGGGCGCGCGCAAATCCGGCAGCTTGAACGAGGTGATGTTGGGCGCCTTGCCCTATTGCTTGGTCATGCTGGCGATGGCCTTCGCGCTGATTGCCTTACCCGATATCGCGCTATTCCTGCCAAGCGCCCTGGAATAGGCGCTTCTCGCTTTCGTTGACCGCAAATCCTGCGACCCGATGGGCCGCACATGATGGAGAACACTCTGATGTGGCAATTTTGGATCGACCGTGGGGGCACCTTTACCGACATCGTCGCAAAGGATCCGCAGGGCGCGCTGCACACCCATAAGCTGCTATCGGAAAACCCCGAAGCCTATCGCGACGCCGCGATCCACGGGATCCGCACGCTGCTGGATCTGCCCGAGGGCGCCCCAATGCCCGAGCGTGCCATCGAGGCGGTGAAGATGGGCACGACCGTGGCCACCAATGCCCTGCTGGAGCGCAAGGGCGAGGCGACGGTTTTGATGATCACCCAAGGGCTCGGCGATCTGCTGCGGATCGGCTATCAGAACCGGCCACGCCTGTTCGATCTGAAGATCGAGTTGCCAGAATTGCTATACGGATCGGTGATCGAAGCCACCGAACGTCTGGATGCCGAGGGCAATGTCGTCACGAAGCTGGATGTCGAGGCGGCGCGGGCGGCCTTGCAGAGCGCCTATGCCGAGGGCTATCGCTCGATCGCGATTGCGCTGATGCATTCCTATCGTTTTCCCGACCATGAACAGGCGCTCGGGGATCTCGCGCGGAAAGTCGGCTTCACACAAATCTCGCTGAGCCATGAGGCCTCGCCCTTGATCAAGCTGGTGGGGCGGGGGGATACGGCGGTGGTCGATGCCTATCTGTCGCCGATCCTGCGCCGCTATGTCGATCAGGTCGCCGGGGCCTTGGGCACAGAGACAAGGCTGATGTTCATGCAATCCAATGGCGGGCTGACCGATGCGCGCCTGTTCCAGGGGCGCGACGCGATCCTATCGGGGCCCGCCGGTGGCGTCGTGGGCATGGTGCGCACCGCCGAGGCGCTGGGCCATGACAAGCTGATCGGGTTCGATATGGGCGGCACCTCCACCGATGTATGCCACTATGCGGGCGATTACGAACGCTCATTCGAGACCGAGGTCGCGGGCGTGCGGATGCGGGCGCCGATGATGTCGATTCACACGGTTGCGGCGGGCGGCGGCTCGATCCTGTCCTACCGCGATGGGCGGATGCAGGTCGGCCCGGAAAGCGCGGGCGCCAATCCCGGCCCCGCCGCCTATCGCCGGGGCGGCCCGCTGACGGTGACCGATTGCAACGTGCTGCTGGGCAAGCTGCAACCGGCGCAATTCCCGTCGGTCTTCGGGCCGTATGGGGATCAACCCTTGGATGCCGATATCGTCCGCGAGAAATTCGACGCCCTGGCCGCCGAGATCGGCGGTGACCGGTCCGTGGAAGAGATCGCTGAAGGGTTCCTGCGCATCGCCGTCGAGAACATGGCCAACGCGATCAAGAAGATCAGTGTGCAGCGCGGCTATGACGTGACGAAATATACGATGAATTGCTTTGGGGGCGCGGGGGGGCAGCACGCCTGTCTGGTCGCCGATGCCCTGGGGATGGAGCGGATTTTCATTCATCCCTTCGCGGGCGTTCTATCGGCTTTCGGCATGGGGCTTGCCGATGTGCGCGCGATGAAGGAACGCCAGGTTGGTCTGTCCATTGACGCTGATGCCACGGCGGCGGTCGCCGAATTGGCAGAGTCCGCACGGTCCGAGGTGATTGGCCAAGGCCTGCCCGAAGACGCGGTGAATGTCATCACAACGGCGCATATTCGGCCGCGCGGTGCGCAGCAATCGCTTGAGGTGCCCTTTGGCCCCCCGGATCAGATGCGTGCTGATTTCATGGAGGCGCACCGGGCGCGGTTCGGGTTCGATCCCGATATCTCAGATCTGCTGTTGGATGTCTTGGTGGCTGAGGCTGTCGGCTTGACCGGCGAGCGTGTCACGCTGCCTGATGTTGAGGCTGGGGATCGCGATGACCTGTCCGTGCGGCTTTATACCGACGGCGATTGGCGCGACGTGCCGCTGGTGGACCGTGCGCGGCTGGGCCTGGGCCAAAGCGTGGACGGTCCCGCGATCTTGACGGAGCCCACCGGCACCAATGTGATCGAGGCCGGGTGGCGCGCGACCTCGGCTGAGGGCGGCAACCTGATCCTGGAACGCGTCGTGCCCCTGGAGCGGGCCGAGGCCATCGGTACCGCCGTCGATCCGGTGATGCTGGAGGTCTTCAACAACCTATTCATGTCCATCGCCGAACAGATGGGTGCGACGCTCGCCAACACCGCCTATTCGGTGAACATCAAAGAGCGGCTCGATTTCTCCTGCGCGATCTTTGACCGGAACGGGGATCTGGTGGCCAACGCGCCCCATGTGCCGGTGCATCTGGGCTCGATGTCGGAAAGTGTCCGCACGGTTCTGAGGCTCAACCGCGGCAAGATCCGACCGGGCGACGTGTTCATGATGAACAACCCCTTCAATGGCGGGACGCATCTGCCGGATGTCACGGTGATCACGCCCGTCTTTGAGGGGAATGAGATCGTCTACACCGTCGCCTCGCGCGGGCACCATGCCGATATCGGCGGCAAGACGCCCGGCTCCGCCCCGCCCGATAGCCGGGTGATCAGTGATGAAGGGGTCGTCATCGACAATTTCTGCATTGTGCAGGAAGGCCGCCTGCGGGAGGCAGAGACACGGGATCTGCTGGCCTCGGGTCAGTATCCGTGCCGCAATATCGATGACAACATGGCCGATCTCGCCGCGCAGATCGCCGCCAATGCCACCGGCGTGGCTGAGTTGCAGAAGATCACACGGCAATTCGGGCTCGACTCGATCCACGCCTATATGGGCCATGTGCAGGACAATGCCGAGGAAAGCGTGCGGCGCGTGCTGGATGTGCTGAAGGATAGCGATTTCACCTATCCGCTGGACGATGGCGCGCAGATCAAGGTTGCGATCCGTGTCGACCACGATGCGCGTGAAGCCGTGCTTGATTTCACCGGCACGTCGCCACAATCGGATCTGAACTACAACGCGCCGATGGCGATCTGCCGGGCCGTGGTGCTTTATGTGTTCCGTACGCTTGTGGGCAGCGACATCCCGATGAACGAGGGCTGCCTGAAACCGCTGAAGCTGATCGCGCCGGAGGGGTCGATGATCAACCCCAACGCGCCCGCCGCGGTGATTTCCGGCAATACCGAGGTCAGCCAGGCCATTGCCGACACGCTTTACGGCGCCCTGGGCGTCATCGCGGGCAGTCAGGGTACGATGAACAACTTCGTCTATGGCAATGATCGGGTGCAGAATTACGAGACGATCTGCGGCGGCACCGGCGCGGGCGAGGGGTTCAATGGATGTTCGGCGGTGCATTCGCACATGACCAATACGCGGATGACCGACCCCGAAGTGCTGGAAACGCGGTTTCCCGTGCGGGTCGACGAGTTCTCGATCCGGCCCGGCTCCGGCGGGGCCGGGCGTTGGATGGGCGGCGATGGCATCACACGGCGGCTGCGCTTTCACGAGCCGATGACAGTCACCGTCCTGACCTCTCACCGCAAGGTTCCGCCCCACGGGGCCGCCGGAGGAATGCCAGGCGCCGTGGGCGAAAACGCGGTGGAGCGGGCCGATGGCACGCGGGAGGCGCTGTTGGGCAACGATCAGGCGGATCTCGCGCCCGGCGATGTGTTTGTGATGCACACGCCAGGCGGCGGCGGCTACGGCAGCCTCTAGCGCTGGATGCAGTCGGCGATATCGGGCGCAGTCAGGGACCGCATCCCGATCTGTGCCAATGTGATGCTGGTCTCGGATTTCAGGACGGACCAGAGCTCTGCCAACCCGTCCTCGCCCCCCGCGGCGATGGCGAATTGCAGGATGCGGCCCAGAAAGACGAATTCCGCGCCCTGGGCGAAGGCTTTGACGACGTCTTCGCCCGACCGCACACCGGAGTCGAAGAAAAGCGGCATGTCGGGCCCGACGCTCTCGCGGATCTGCGGAAGCACGGAGATCGGCGCGGGGGCGCTTTCCAATTGCCGCGCGCCATGGCTGGAGACCTGGATCGCATCCACGCCCGCCTGTTTCAACGCCGCCGCGTCCTCGATATCCAAGACCCCTTTGACCACCAGTTTGCCCGGCCACATATCCCGCAAGCGGCGTAGCGTGTCCCAATCGGCCTTGGCACGGCTCGCCTCTCGGTCGAACGCGAAGCCGGGCATCTGGAAATTTGCCATATCGGGCTTGCCTGCAAACAACGTCGACAGCGACCAGCGCGGGTGCAGCGCGAAATCGATGAATTGCCTGGGGCCTATGCGGAACGGCATCTTGAACCCGTGCCGCAATTCGCGCGGGCGGCGGCCAACCTCGGGCACATCGACGGTCAACACGATGGTCTGGTATCCCGCCGCCTTTGCGCGCTCGACCAGCTTGAAGGTGCCCGATCCATCGCCGGTGAAGTACAGCTGAAACCAGGCATGACCATCGGCGGCCTCGATCAGCGGCTCCATGGCGGTCGAGGCGACGGTGGAGACGCCAAGCGGCACCTTCTCGCGTGCGGCCAAACGTGCCAGCATCAGATCGGCGCCCGGTGCCGAGAGGTTGCACATGCCCATCGGGCTGATGCCGAACGGCGCCTTCGTCCGGGCGCCGGACAGATCGACGGACAGATCCCGCGTGCTGACATCGCGCAGGATGCGGGGCCGTAGGGTCAGATCATCGAACGCGGCGCGATTGCGATCCGCGCCGTGTTCCTGGCCAGCGGCCCCGTCGATATAGTCGAGCACCATCCAAGGCAGACGCCGCCGCGCCAGACGGCGCGCCTCCGCGCTTGAATGCAGACCGACGGCCATTCCTAGCTGGCCACGGCTTTCATGAAGCGATCCCGGATCACAACGGGATCCATGGTGATGACGGGCATCTTGGCGTTGCCGCTGTCGCATTTGACGACCATGATGGTCATCTTGCCGCCATCCAGCGCCTTCTTAAGCTCGGCGCCCGTATCGACATCCTGGCACTCCACCACGTTTTCGCAGCCGCACGCCTCGGCCACCTTGGCCAGCGAGGTCTTCTTGCCGGTATAGGTCGGCTGATCCCCGGTGGACCCGTAAGAGCCATTGTCGATGATCATCAGGATGAAGTTGTTGGCGACATTGTTCGCGATGGTCGGCAGCGTGCCCATATTGGTCAGGATCGAGCCGTCACCGTCGATCACCACCACCGGCTTGGGTTGCGCGAGCGCCAGACCCAGACCGATCGAGCTTGCCAAGCCCATCGTACCCAGCATGTAAAAATTGGTCGGCTGGTCGTCGATGGCGTGCAATTCCTGGCTGGGAATGCCGATGTTACAGACCACCAATTGATCACGCAGGATCGGGGCGATGTCTTTCAGGATTTCAGAACGGATCATTGGTCGCCATAGCCTCCCCAGAAGGACGCATCGGTCAGGATCGCCACGGGTTTGTTGCACATGAAGGTGTATTTCAGGATCTCGTCCAGCTCATCCGCATCGCTTTCCGTGTGGAAGTGATAGGTGGGGATCAGCAGCTGGTTCAGCAGTGCTTTGGTATGCACCGCCATTTCGACCTGGCAGGCTACCGGTTCGCGCAATTCGCCGCGATACGAGATCAGCATCGGCAGCGGCATCCGGTAGAATTGCGTCAGTGTCACCAGCGTGTTGATCGTCACGCCGATGGCGGTGTTTTGCATGATGATGGCCGGACGCTTGCCGCCCATCCACGCCCCGGCGCAAAGGCCCATCCCCTCATCCTCTTTGTTGGAGGGGATGTGGTAGATGTCGGGCCGGGCTTCGACCTCATCGATCACACCGGCCAGCTGCTTGCAGGGCACGGTCGTGATGAACGACACGTCGTTGGCGACGAAATCGTCAACGATCTTGGCTGAAATGCTCACTTTGATGGGTGCTCCTTGTTGGTCGCGCGGCGGGTGGCCGCGGACAGGGTGTGAGTGAAAGCCGTCAGACGGAATCGCGCAGCACGTGGACGGCGCAATGGGCGTGGCGGACAACGCGGGCCGCCGTCGATCCAAGCAGGAAATCGGCAAGGTCAGGTTTGTGCGAGCCGAGGATGATGCAATCGGCGTTCTGAGCGCTGGCGAAATCGATGATCGAGCGCCCGCCATGGCCCTTGATCGCGACGCCTTCGGTGTTGGCGATGCCCGCGACCCGTTCCGCGATCCGTTCCTGTGCCGCCTCGAAGGCCGCGTCGGAGACCGACTTGTCGATGAACGCGTTGACCGTGCCTTGCGGGTCTTCGAACACGTGGAGCGCGGTGATCTTGCCGCCCTCGCTCAGCAGTTTTTGCGCGACCTGCATCGCATGGGGGCCGAACCCGTGGTCCAATGCCATCGCAACGACGATGTGGTTATACATGTGGTGTCCTCCGTTTCGGGCCCGTGTCAGGCACCCTGCGGGTTTAGAATGATCTTCGGCGCGGCGATGCGGCCTGCGCGGATATCGGCAAAGGCGGCGGCCCCATCGGCGAGAGCGCGCGCCTCTGTCCAATCGAGCGGGCCGAGGGCGCCATCGAACATCGCCTGGGCGGTGTCCCTGAAATCCTGCGCGGTATAGGTGTAGGTGCCGATGAAGCTGACTTCCTGCAGGGTCATGCGCCGGATGTCGAGGCCGCCCATATCCTCGCCCAGGCCGACATGGGCGATGACGCCGCCGGGGCTGACGATGGCGGAGGCGGTGGCGCGCGTGGCCGCATAGCCGACCGCATCGATGACAAGTGGCACCTGCCGGGTCTCGTCCGCAGAGGGCCTTGCATCCTCGCCGCAATGATCCGTCAGAAACGCGCGGCGCAGCGCGTTTGGTTCGATGAGAGTGATCTGCGCGATGCCCATCGCCCGCAGTGCAAGCGCGGCGGCCAGGCCAATGGCACCGCCGCCGATCACGCAGGCGCGGCGATCCATATCCGGGTGCAGCGCCTCGACCGCCAGCCGCGCGGCGTGCCAACTGACGGCCAGAGGCTCGGCCAACGCAGCTTTCGTCAGGGGCACATCTTCGGGCACCGTCACCAAATTCGCATCGGGCATCGCCACATATTGCGCGAACGCCCCCTCGCGCGGCGGCATCGAGATGATTTGGCGATCTGGGCAAAGGTTGTCGCGCCCCGATGCGCAGGCGGGGCAGTGCCCGCAGGTGACCAGTGGATTGATTGTGATGCGGTCGCCGTCGCGCGCTCCGCCCTCGATCACGCCCGCCGCTTCGTGGCCGAGGATCAGGGGCGCGGGGCGGCGCGCATCGTGGCCCAGATAGGCGTGCATATCCGACCCGCAGATGCCAACCGCCTCGACACGGATCAGATGCTCGCCGTCGCGCGGCACTGGCCGGTCTACGTCCCGAAAGACGAGGGTTTCGATGCCATCATAGACCAGGGCCTTCATTTCGCGGTGAACCCCCCGTCGACCATTAGCACCTGGCCGGTCACATAGGCCGACGCGTCCGAGCAGAGGAACAGAAGCGGGCCGTCGATATCCTCAAGCGCGCCATTGCGGCCGATGCAGGTTTGCGCGGCATTGCGTGCGGCGCGGTCTGGATCTGCGAAAACGGGGCCGGTCAATTCAGTCGGGAAAAATCCCGGGCCAATCGCATTGGCATTAATTCCGTGAGTGGACCATGCTTCAGCCATAGCCCGTGTCAATTGACCGACACCCGCCTTCGACGCCCCGTAGGCGATCCCGCCCGGAAAGGCGCGGGTCGTCTGCAATGAGGCGAAATTCACAATGCGGCCCCAGCGCTGCGCCTTCATCGCGGGCACAAAGGCTTGCGAAAGAAAGAACGGGACCGACAGGTTCAGCGCCAATGTGATGTCCCAGCCTTCCGGGGTGACATCATCGGCAGCTTCGCGGGTATTGATCCCCGCCGCGTGGACCAGAATATCGGGGGAGCCGAAGGGACGCGCGATATCCTGCGCGATGGCGGGAAGATCCGCTTTGTCCGATAGATCGGCGGCGATGACAGCGGCAGAGTCCCCGATCTCATCTGCCAATGCCGTCAACGCATCCGCCCGCCGTGCAACACCGACAACGCGCGCACCTGCCCCGGCCAGCGCTATGGCAGCACGCTGCCCAAGGCCCGAACTGGCGCCCGTTACACAGGCGATGCGACCGGTCAGATCAAAAAGGCCGGTGCCGTCAGGCATCGGCGCTCAGATCGAAATTCTCACCCGGGAAGTACTTGGCCAAGCGCACATCGGCGGACCGGGCATGTCCCTCCATCCCTTCAAGGCGCGAGATCCGCGCGGTGGCGAGCGCCACATCCTTGGCGCCTTCGCGCGTGGCCTGCTGCCATGTGACGATCTTCATGTATTTATGGACCGACAGACCACCCGTATAGGACGCCGCGCCGGAGGTCGGCAGGACGTGGTTCGTGCCGCTGGCCTTGTCGCCATAGGCCACGGTCGTCTCTTCACCCAAAAACAGCGATCCATAGCAGCTGAGCCGGTTTTTCCACCAATCCAGATCTTCGGCCTGCACCGTCAGATGCTCGGGCGCATATTCATCGGAGCAGGCGGCCATATCCTCGCGGTTTCTGCACACGATCACCTCGGCAAAGTCGCGCCAGGCGGCGGTGGCATTCTCACGGTTGACCTCGGGTAGATCGTCGATCAGGGCCGGAACCCGCGCCATGACCTCTTCGGCGAGCGCTTCGTCGTCGGTCACGAGCCAGACGGGCGAGTTGTACCCATGCTCTGCCTGGCTGACGAGATCGGTCGCCACGACATGCGGGTCGGCGGTTTCATCGGCGAGGATCAGGCTGTCGGTCGGGCCAGCGATCATGTCGATCCCGACACGGCCAAAGAGATGCCGCTTAGCTTCGGCCACGAATTGGTTTCCAGGGCCAACCAGAATTTTTGCCTTGGGCAGGCCGAACAGACCAAACGTCATCGCGGCCACACCCTGAACGCCGCCCATCGCCATGATCGTATCGGCGCCGCAGATATGCGCCGCGTAGATGATCGCGGGCGCGACGCCGACGCCGGGGCGTGGCGGCGACGTTGCGATGATGTGTTTACAGCCGGCAACTTTCGCGGTGGTTACCGTCATGATGGCGCTGGCGATATGGCTGTATCGCCCGCCAGGCACGTAGCAGCCCGCCACATCGACCGGGATCGCCTTTTGCCCCGCGACCAGGCCCGGCACGACCTCAAGCTCAACATCGCGCATCGTGGCTTTCTGCGCCTCGGCAAAGCGACGCACATTGTCATGGGCAAACTGAATGTCGGCCTTCAGCTTATCAGGGACCAGGGCTGCTGCCGCCTCGATCTCTTCCGCGGTCAGGATGATATTGCCATCATATTTGTCGAACTTCGCAGCATATTCGCGGGCCTTCTCGTCACCGCCCGCTTCGATGTCCGACAGGATCTGGCGAACCGTCGCCTGCACTTCGGTGGCGTCCGATTTCGAGGTCAGCGGAGCCTTCTTCAGGTACGTTCTGGTCATGGAGCGGCAGTCCTATCGGTAGAGTTTTCGAAGGCAAAGATCCTGCGCGAACCCGCGCAGAGTGGCGCGACATCGGCAGTTGTCCCCCACCTGCCAAGTCGCGGCCACCCTCTCGCGACGCGAATCTGATGGAGTCATGTAAAGGCTTACAAGCAATCAATGCAAGCGCTTACATTTTTGTCGATTTGCTTAAACTAAGATGTCTGTTTTCGAAATATGATATAGGAAGCAGTGGCATCACACGGGACCCGGAATGAAAGACAATCGAACCGCGCCAACGCTGCAAGACGTCGCTGACCTGGCCAATGTGTCGACGGCGACGGTGTCGCGATGTCTGAATTTCCCGGATCAGGTCACCGACAAAACCCGTAGCAGGGTCATGTCTGCTGTCGATCGGTTGGGCTACACACCGAATTTCGGCGCCCGCGCGATGGCGGCACAGCGCACCAGGACCATAGGTGCGATTATTCCGACGATGGACAACGCTGTCTTTGCGCGCGGTATCCAGGCCTTTCAAGAAGAGCTCGATGCGGATGGCTACACCCTGTTGATCGCCAGTTCCTCCTATCGACAGGACTTGGAGGAGCGGCAGATCAAATCCCTGATCGCCCGCGGTGCCGATGCCCTGCTGCTGATCGGATATGAGAGGGATCCGGCGATCTACAGGTTCATCGAGTCGCGCAACATCCCGACCCTTGTGACTTGGGCGTTTGACCGAACCCAAGCGCAGGCCTCCATCGGTTTCGACAACCGTCTGGCGATGCGCAGTTTGGCGCGGGAGGTCATGCGTCTGGGCCATCGACGCATCGCGCTGATCACAATCGACGGCAGCACCAATGATCGCGTGGCCAGGCGTATGCAGGGGGTGCATGAGGCATTGCGCGAGGTTGGGTTGCACGAAAAGAGCCTCGTGGTGCACCAAACCCGCTACGGCATTGAAACAGGCGCGGAAGGTTTTGCGCAGGTGATGCAGGCCAACCCGCGCCCGACGGTGGTGATCTGCGTCAACGATGTGCTTGCCGTTGGGGCTGTCAGAAAAGCACGAGAGATGGGTTTGAGCATTCCGGATGACGTTTCAATCGTTGGCTTCGATGACATCGAATTGGCGCAGGTCACCCATCCTGAACTGACAACCGTACATGTCCCTCACCGTGAAATGGGCCGCCGCGCTGCGCGGGCCTTGATCGACAATCTGGAACATGGCGTGCCAATCACGGCGCAGGAACTGAGTGTTGATCTGCGCATTCGCCAATCGCTCGGGCCATGGCGTATGCAACCCTGACCGCGAGTCGGCGTCGCTTATGGCTGCAAGTCTCTGAGGAATTCATCAATTGTGCGGCGCAATTGCAGCGGATTGTCGGTGTGCAGCATATGCCCACCCGGAAGCATTACCAGATTTGCATTCGGGATCCGATCAGCGAACAGCGCCGCCCCGTGATGGGCGGCGGTCTGTTTGTCGCCGACAATCACCAGGGTGGGCACCTTGATATCGGACAGATGCCGACGTCCGTCGTACTGACCCGACGCATCCAAGGCGGCCCCGATATGCGCGCGATCCATTTGTGCCATTCTGCGCCGCACTTCATCCCGCGTGGTTTGGCTTTGACCAAGGCCTGACAGCCAGGCGAACCATTTGGGCGGGATCGACTTGAACAGACCCGTTGCGATGGCCGCGGATATGCGACCGGATATTCGGTCGCGCACCGTGGGCACGGCTTCGATTAGGATCAATGCCGCGACATCCTTGCCAAGTCGCGCCGCCAGTTCCAGCGCGACCATGCCGCCCAGTGAATGCCCGATCAGAACAGCGCCCGGCGGGATCGTGTCGGCAATGGCATCCGCATAGGTCTCGACGCGCGCTGGCTGCACCAAAGGCGCATCGCCATGGCCAGGTAGATCAGGGGCCGTGGCTTTGGGCAGATCGCCAATCATTGCGTCCCAAGTGGCGCCAGCCAAACCAGCGCCATGCAGCCAAACGCTACGGCACTGCTCCAGCGCGCTTTTGGGTGTCTCGGGAATTGCGCCTGGCTCGGAAGATGACATGACGAAGGCATCCTGTGTTCTGGGGTGGTCTTGCCGCTTTCCAATCGCATAGACCATCGCAGATGTGGTCCCTTTGACCTGCCTCAACTTCGCACCGGAACGGCGGTCGCCGATAGGGTCAGAGAGGCCGACTGATCGGGCGCAGTCTGTGGTCGGTCCGTGGCGGGATGCGCCTCCAGACAGAGATTGATATGCCGCTCTTTCAAACCGATTGTTTCACAGCACCAACCCTTGCGCCCGTGTCCCGGTCACATGTCAGCCAAGCTGCTGCCCGAGGATCTGCGCGAGTTTTTGCGTGAACTTCACCTCGATCTGGTCGGCGGCACGACCTCGGCGGCGAATGACCCCCAAGGGGCGGCGGAACTGCGTATGATCGAAGGACAGAAACACCAAGCGATCTTCCAGATATGGCGCCGTGGTCGCGCGTGGCATCGTGGTGATCAGATCGGTATCCGCCACAATTTCTAGCACGGACCGGATCGAATCCGTTTCACAGACGATGTGGACTTGAGTGACGCCCGAGGCGCGCATCGCGGCTTCGGTTTGTTGGCGCAGCAGGCTGCCTCGGGAATGGGCGAGCCAGACCTGCGCCTCAAGATCCGAAGGCATGATCGTCTCGCGGCGTGTCAGCGGGTGTTCCGTTCGGCACAACACGCCAACGCGGTCGTCGATCAGCTGTTGAAAATCCAAGCCTTCGGCTGGGTCTGCCAGGCTTTGGGGGCCCAATACGACATCAACCTGACCTTTTTCAAGCATCGTTCGCAATTCGTGGACCAAACCGGTGCGCAACTCGACGCTGCAATCGGGATTGGCCTTCATGAATGCGGCGAGCGCGCCGGTCAGGAAACGGCCAGCAACGATGGGCGGTGCGCCGATCCGCAACTCGCCGATGGAGCCTTGGGCCGTTTGGTCGGCGACGATGGCGGCTTGTTCTTCGGCGAGGCGAATGGCTTGCCCATTGCGCGCAAGACGCAGGGCCAGGGCGTTGGGCAGTGACCGCCGCCCCTCCCGGCGAAATAGCGGGGCGCCCAGACGATGTTCCAGCGTTCGCATATTCCGGCTCAGCGCCGGTTGTGTCAGTCCAAGACGATCAGCGGCGCTTTGAAACGATCCGACTTCAACCACCACGGAAAGCTGGGCCAAGTGTCGTGGATCAAGTTTCATATCAAAACCTTATGTATCGTGCAAAATCTTTAATTATTCGCAATCAATATCGATTGCTAGTCTGGGCGGCAAACAGGGAGGATTATCGTGAAAATCATCAGAAAACCCATGGGCGCGGTCTGTCTGGCCGCCGCGCTTTTGACAGCGCCGGTCGCGGCGGAAGCACAGATCTATAGCGGTGAGACCGCCGGGGTGGGCGATCCCGTCCACACCATGTTCGTCGCTTTCGCCAACCAGGCCGCCGGTGGCGGCGTGAATATCCAGGTCAATGCCGGGCAAACCCTAACGCGCTCGATGCTGAGTGGCGCGCGGGGGGAGGTCGACTTTTTCTCATCCGTTCCGTCACTGGTGGGTTTCATGGCCAATGGGCAGCGCATGTATGAAACTGTCGAGGATGCCAGTGAAGTCGCGGGCAATCTGCGGTCCATCCTCGGATTTCAGGCCGGTGCCTACCACCCGGTAACCCTGTCAGGATCCGGCATCGAAAGCTGGGATGGCATTGCCGGCCAGACGGTGTTCACCGGTCCGCCGGCCGGATCGGCCTCGGCCACTTCCGAGGCGTTGATCCGCATCATCACCGGCTTCGAGCCTGGCGAAGACTATGAGGCCGTGCGCCTGAGTTGGGGAGAGGGCTATTCCGCACTGGCAGATGGACAGATCGACATGATGGTGCGACCCGCCGAGGTCGGGTCGGCCAATATCGAACGGTTTGGCCTGTCGGGGGAGTTCCGGGTCCTGTCGATCCCCGACGACATGGTCGAAAACGAAGAGATGCAGGCCCTGTTCGGGCGCCCGGGCCGTGGCATGATGCAGTTTCCGGGCGATGTCTACCAAGGCCAATTGACCGAAGGCACCATCACGGCGTTGGGCTTCTTCCAGTTCATCGGCACCCATGCCGGGGTCGATGAAGAGGTGGTCTATCAGGCCACGCGCGCCTTTTGGGAAGGGTTGGACGATGTCCACGCGACGGCCTTGTTCCTGCAAGAGGTCACGCCGGAAACCGCGTTTACCGCTGTAAACGTTCCGCTGCATCCGGGGGCCTTGCGCTATTATGAAGAGGCCGGGTTCGACATTCCTGACGAATTGCGCCCCTGATCCCGACGCAGCGCGCGCCCCTGATCCGCTGTGATCGAGGGCGCCTCCCCCCTCTTGAACCCGAAAGCATCTGCTATGACGGCTTCTTCCCTTGAGACCAGCCGCGTCGACGTGATTTTCGCCGCCTTGTCCGGCGTGGCTTGCGTCGCACTTGGTGTGATGGCGCTTTACAGTTCGGGCGTTGATCTGATCGACCCAAAGCTGCACCGGGCCGGAGGGTTTGCGCTGGCCTTGATCGTCGCGGTTGCGGCGTCGCGTCGAAAGCTGGCGGCGGCAGGCGGCGGTGTTGCTGCCTTGGCACCCCTGCGGGTGGGGATCGATGGGGCGCTGATCGTCGCCGGTCTTTGGGCCATCTGGTCGTTCTATTCGGTTCAATCCCTTATGGAAGTGTCGCTTTACGATGTGCGGCAGGCCGATGCCTGGCCCGCCTTGGCGGGATTGATCGTGTTCCTAGAGCTGTGCCGCCGTCTTTGGGGGTGGGGGCTGTTCGCGGTTGGGGCGCTGGGCGCGCTTTACCTGCTGTTCGGCCAGGGTTTGCCAGGTATCCTGGAACATACCGGCTTTGATCTTGTCGATGTGTCAGAGGCGCTTTGGTACAACACCAACAAAGGTGTCTTTGGATCGATCACCAACATCGTGCTTGTCACGGTCTTTGTGTTCATCCTGTTCGGCGTCTTGCTGGAGGGCACCGGGGCGGGCGATACCCTGCTGAAATTCGCCTTCCTGGCCACGCGCCGGACCCGCGGCGGCCCGGCCCATGCCGCGATCCTGTCCTCATCCCTGTTTGGCACCATGTCGGGCTCGACCGTCGCGAACATCGTTGGCACCGGTACATTCACCATCCCGATGATCAAGAAGCGCGGCTTCTCGCCCACTTTTGCAGCGGGAATTGAGGCGACGGCCTCGTCCGGGGGGCAAATCATGCCGCCGATCATGGGGGCGGCTGCGCTGGTCATGGCCGATCTAACCGGAGCGGGCTACCTCAACATCATCATTGCCGCTCTGTTGCCCGCGTTGTTCTACTATTTCAGCTTGTTCGCCGCCGTCACGGTCGAAGCGCGGCGTCAGGGGATCGAGATCCAACCACTGGCGGTGGACGACAGGATCACCCGGCTCGACATGATCAACTCGATCCTGTTTGTTGGTCCGATTGTCACGGTCATCACGTCCCTGCTGCTGGGCTATTCGACGTCGGCTGCGGGCTTTTACGCCGTTATTGTCCTACTGGCTTTGTCCGTCATCAACCCCGAGGTGCGCCGTGATCCGATGCGGGTCTGGCGCTCGTTTCTGAAGGGCGCGGAATCTGGCGCAACGCTTCTGATTGCGATCGCGGCGATCGGTATTCTTGTCGGGTCGCTCGACAGCACCGGACTTGGCCTGAAGCTTGCGAGTGTGATCGCAGAGATCCGCGGTGAAAGCCTGTTCTCGGCCCTGTTCGTGGCCATGATCGGTGCGTTGATCTTGGGGATGGGCATGCCGACACTGCCCGCTTATCTGATCATCATTCTGGTCATGGGTCCTGCCATCCAAGCGCTTGGGGTGTCGATGCTGACGGCGCATATGTTCGTCTTTTACTACGGTGTTGCATCGTCTCTGACCCCGCCGGTGGCCATTGCCGCCTATGCCGCAGCGCCGATTGCGGGATCCAATCCGCTGATGACAGCGTTCATGTCGTTCCGGTTGGGCATGGCGAAGTTCATCATCCCGTTCATTTTCGCCTTTTACCCCACAATCCTGATCATCGAGGAATTCAGCCTGTTGCCATTCCTCTGGATCGTGGTGCGCACGTGCTTCTGCATCTGGCTGTTTTCGTCGGCTCTCTCCGCCTTCGACCTGCGAAAGCTGACCATGCCAGAGGTCATCGCACGCTTCATTGTGGCATTCGCGATGCTGGCGATCAGTCCGATGATCCATCTGCCTGCCGTTCTGATCGGCATCGCGCTGATCGTCGTCGGCTTGCGCGGTCGGTCAACCCAGGGAGATGTGGCATGACCCAGCGCCCCAATTTCCTGTTCATCATCACGGATCAACATCGTGCCGACCATTTGGGATGCTACGGCAATCGGACGGTTCAAACCCCTAATATCGACGCGCTCGCGGCGCAAGGGACGCGATGGGACCGGTTTTACGTGGCCAATCCCATCTGCATGCCGAACCGCGCCTCGATCATGACCGGGCGCATGTGCTCGGCCCATGGCGCGCGGCACAACGGCATCCCCTTGTCGAAGGATCACACCACGTTTGTGGAGTTGTTGAAGGATGCAGGCTACCGGACGGCGTTGATCGGCAAATCCCATCTGCAAAGCTTCACGGGTCTTCCTGCAACGAATACATTCGAGGCCGAAGCTGGCAGGCGTGCGCCGTCGCCGCATCTCAGGGACGCCCATAAAAGAAACCGCCATGGTGCCGAATATGACCTAGAGCTCGCGCCGGATTGGGAGCAGCCGCTTGCGGATCGACTGGATGGCGCGTTCTACGGTTTCGAACATGTCGAGGTGGTTGCCGATCACGGAGATCACGCCTCGGGCGACTACCGTCTTTGGGCCCGGCAGCAATGCGCGGATTTTGACCAACTTGTGGGCCCAGAAAACGCCTTGCCGGACAATCGGATCAACGCGCCGCAAGCCTGGCGCACGGCCGTTCCCGAAGAGCTCTATTCCACCAATTGGATCGCCGACCGGTCCGCGGCCTGGCTGGCCGAACATGCGCAAGAGGACACGCCGTTTTTCTTGCAGATGTCGTTTCCCGACCCGCATCATCCATTCACCCCGCCCGGCAAATACTGGGATATGTACGACCCCCTGGATGTCGCTCTGCCACCGTCGTTTCATGCGGGTGATTTGCCACCGATCCGCGCGATGCGTGCCGCGTTGGAGGCGCAGACAGACCCGCGCGACAATCAAAATCCCTTCGCTGTCACCGAAGACGAAGCGCGCGCGATTATCGCGTTGACCTATGGCATGATCACGATGATCGACGATGCGATTGGCCGCGTGCTGCAACAGCTAAAGACATTGGGCCTGGCAGAAAATACTGTGGTCATCTTCACCTCCGACCACGGCGACTACATGGGCGATCACGGTCTGATGCTAAAACTGCTGTTGCATTATCAGAGCATCATTCGCGTGCCCTTCATCTGGCATGATCCGACCTGTCCCAAGAGCGGGGCGAGCCATGATCTTGGTTCATCCATCGATATCGCGGCCTCGATCCTTGCGCGGGCTGGCATTCAGCCGTTCAACGGGCTTCAAGGGCGCGATTTGTTCAACTCAGAGCCGCCCGACGCGGTTTTGGTAGAAGAAGATAGCCAACGCATCATGACCGGGTTCGATCGCCCGCAGCGGGTGCGCAGCGTGGTGACCGGGCGCTACCGTATGTCGCTGCGTGAGGGCGAAAGCTGGAATGAGCTATATGATCTTGCCAACGACCCCCATGAGATGCGCAATCTCTACGATGATCCGGCCCATGCGGATCTGCGGCACAATCTGACCGAATTGATGCTGCGCCGTCTGATCCACTTGCAAGACCGTGCGCCATTGCCAGCCTATCGCGCTTAGCCGTCCCGTTGCGATGATCGCCTCGTGAAGGCAGGGGAACGCCCGCTGCGACATATGGCAAGGCAGCGCCTTCTCCATTGATCTCGACAAGAGGCCCACTAGAACCTTCTGGGTGCGCGGGTGTCGTTCGCCTGATCGGCGATTTTTGAGGAGATGGACCTTATCATGCTGTTGGACCGCGCGATCGAATTTGATCGCATCGAAACCTTTGACCAGGCATGGCAATTCTTCCAAGACAGTTTATCACCCCTCGGCTTCGCCAACTTCATCTATTTGACCATTAATGGCGATTGGACAGGGGTATCTCTGTCGACCAATGTCCCTGAGCTGTACGAGCAAGCGGATCCGGCAGAGGACCCGTTTTTAAGCCATTGCTGTCACAGCTACAAAATCACACTGACCGGGCCGGCCTATTTGCCGGACTACGCCTATTTGCCTGAGCCAGCGCAGCGGTTCATTCAGAAGGCGAGGGGTGTCGGGTTTGAGACCGGTTTTGGAATTCCGATGCGACTGAAAGGGTCGGAGCGCTTCGGAGGGTTCAATATCGGCACCGGCGCGTCGCGCGCTGATTTTGAGGCCAGTCTACTGGATCGCCGTGAGGAGTTACGGGCCTTTTGCCTTCTGGCGCATCGCCGCCTTGAGAGCTTGACGCAATTCCCATCCTCGGTTGCGCCTGAGGATGATTTGGCGCTATCGCCTGATATTGTCGCGCTAGAGGTGCTGTCGGATCGCGAGCGCGACGTTGCGTTTTTCATCGCCCAAGGCCTGTCCCGCAAGCAATGCGCGCAGGCATGTGGAATATCCCCTCACACGGTCTCAGAATACGTGAAGTCGATCTACAAAAAGCTCGGCATCAACGACCGGATCTTGCTGGTTCGAATGTTTATGGAAGCCGGGGTGGACTTACCCAGATCGGACGCCCCTCTTCCGAAGTAGATGGATTGTGGCGTGTAATGCCCTCGGACCAGGCTTGAACACATCGTTAGACCTCTCGTTGGCAAATTCAGGCGGTGACGTTGATCTGACAATGGGTGTCATGCGGCTTGGCTGGCACAGCGCACCAAGTTCGCACGCCGGACATCCCATTTATGGGTCCAGTGCGACGGCGAGGTTTCAGCTGTTGATCTGCGTTCTCTCGGTGATAGGGCCTTGCATGCCTGACAGGTGCCGTCTTCGATTGCTTGCTATAAAAAGCGCTGCACCCATTTCGCGCAACGTTCTGTGTCCCGGGCTTCATAGGCCTTCAGAGCTTGCGCAGGGGTCATATCAAAATTCTCTTCGCTGTCCTCGCCAAGCGCAGTCAAACGCATGGTGTACCATGCAGTGACGCCGCCACGCGGCGGTGCCTGAAATGTAGGAAACTCGGGATCGCGGCTATGCGCGCCCAGCCACATATTCGCAAGCGATGGATTCAGCACCATGGCACGTGCAAGCCCGATCGCGTCGGCGCAACCACGTTGAAGGGCCGCCATGGCCCGATCTCGGGTCTCAAAGCCGCCTGTCAGCATGATCGGGATCGATGTCACGCGCTTCGCAGATTGGCCGAAATCGGCGAAGTACGGTCCGGATGCGGATAAGCCATCGGAACTCGACGCTGCACCGGGAAAGTAGGTTCCCCCGCTGATGTCGATCAGATCCACTGACGTGCGGTCGAGCAAGCGCACGATTTCCAATGCATCGTCTGTCGTCAGGCCGCCATCGAGCTTATCGGTCGCGTTGATTTTGATGCCAATCGGGTAGAACGGCCCGACGGCCTCGCGCACCGCCGCGATCACGTCGCGGACGATGCGAAACCGCCGCTCGATCGTGCCACCATAGGCGTCGTTACGGTGGTTGAACAAAGGTGACAGAAACTGACTGAGCAGAAATCCGTGGCCTGCATGGATCTGGACGCCGCCGAACCCGAAATGCTGCGAAAGTGTCGCGGCGCGCGCATAGGCTTGTGGCAAATCGTGGATCTCAGTGATCGACAGGGCGCCGCAAACGAGCCCCTCGACGTTCAGCGCGGATGGTCCTTTCGGCGTGCTGATAGGCCCATGGGACAACGCGCCTGCATGGCCGAGTTGCGGCCAGATATGGGCATTGTTTGCCGCCCCTCGCCTGGCGAGTTCTCGCATGGCGGGCAGGTCGGCATCTGGGACCAGCACGAGATTTCCTGGCTTTTCAGGGTAGTATGAGCTCGTCTGAACCTCACCGATCAATGAAAGCGCAGGGCCGCCATTTGCCCATCTCTCATACAACCGCATCTGCGTCTGGGTGGGGTTTCCCGCCCCGTCACCCAGTGAGTCTGACATCGCAGACTTCACCAATCGGTTTTTCAATTGAACGCCACAGGGCAGGTCGAGTGGCTGAGCAAGCAATGTCTGTTTGTCGGTATCGGTTTGGAGCATATGTCTATCCATCGATATATCTCGATATTTAGGTTAATTTGGTCAAGATAAGGACCAGCTTTGATGATGGCGCTACCGCTTTAGAAGCTCATCTTGAACGGCTGTTAGAAACCTTTGAATGTTCTCCTCGTCGCGCCGATAGAACGTCCACTGGCCATGCCGCTCGGCCACCACAAACCCAGCCTGTTTCAACAGACCCATATAGTTGGAGATTGTGGACTGAGACAGCTGCGCCTTTTCCTGGATGTAGGCGACACAGACACCTTCCAGGTCCTCGTGGCCCGGAAGAGGCGGCGGGAAGTTTGAACGGACCTTGAGCCATTCCAGGATCCTTCGGCGGACCGGGTTGTTCAGAGCTGCGATTGATTTCTCAATGTCCATATATCGAAATATCTCGATATGCAGGCTTTATGTCAAGCGTATCGTTTGGAAGTATCGAAAGCGGTTTGGTATCGTTCATCTCCTTGGATGCTCTTCCACATGCGCGGCACCGATTGGAAACGGGTCGCCACAGATCAGCTTAGGCATTGGCCTACTTGGACGTTTCTAGAAAACGCTACCGTTTACCTCAAATACGACGCGCATTTCCTTTGCGCTGCGGCGCAGCTTTGGGTTAGTTAAATAACGTCTGGCCAGCATGGCGGACCCTAATTCGAGACACGAGTGGAGCGAGGAAGCTCGTGGGTGGATGGAGGGTTCCTGGGGTCGGGACCCTCCATTTTTTTTACACGGATTGATCGTGCCAACGTGATTGGCGTGTGAAGCCAAGGCGCCGTTATGTCTGCTGTATCGACCGACACTCGGAGAGATAGGATGCCGACTATGCCCCTTACCCATTGCGATGGCCTTGCCGGCCTCGGGCCGATCACGCCAAAATCGGACGAGCCGGACAACGACCCCAAGCGCGGCGGCTAAAGCCCACCCAGCGCGCAGACAATTTCCCACTCGGTTGCTGTGACAGGTTGAACAGACAGGCGCGAGTTCTTGACCAGAACCATACCGGCCAGGCGCTCATCCGCTTTGATCTGATCCAGCGTTACCGGCTGTGGAACGGGCTTGATGGCTTTGATGTCCACACATTCCCATCTGTCGTCGTCGGTCGTGCTGTCGGGATGCGCTTCGGCGATGACTTCGACCAACCCGACCACGGCCTTTTCGGTCTGCGAATGGTAGAAGAACCCACGATCGCCGACCTTCATCTGCCGCATGAAATTGCGCGCTTGGTAGTTGCGCACACCGTCCCATTCCTCGCCGACACCGCCTTTGGCGACCTGTTGGTCCCAGCTCCATGTCACGGGTTCGGATTTGAACAGCCAATAGCTCATCAGCCGATCACCTTCTTCCATTCCTCGATCCGCACGTCCTGGAACAGGCCCGCTTTCGCATAGGGATCTTCCGCCGCGAATGCATGGGCGTCGGACATATCATCGACCTCCAACACCAAAAGCGATCCGCACATATCGCCGTCTTCATTCAAGAACGGACCCGCACTGATCAACTGATCGCTGCCCTCTAGATAGGCCAGATGCGCCTCGCGATTTTCCAGACGGACTTTCAGGTGGTTTGGCTTGTCGGTGCAGATAAGCGCGGCGAACATGGACATTTACTCCGGTCTAAGAGGGCGCGACAGAAGGTGGCTGAGCGCGCCGTCGATGTCCAGTGTGCCATCCGCCAGCCGCGCCACGGTATCTGCGATGGGCGTATCCGCATGAGCCTGCAAGAGTTGGCGCGCGGTGTGCAGACCTTCGACGGTGGTGCCCTCGGGCAAGCGTTGCCCGCGCGCCAGGGCCATGCCGAAGCGAAAGTTGCGCGACTGCTCTGATCCGCAGGTCAGGATCAGATCGCCCAAGCCGCTGAGCCCGGTCAGCGTTTCCGCCTGCGCGCCCTGTGCGGTCGCATAGCGTGTCATTTCGGCGAAGCCGCGTGCGATCAGAGCGGCGCGCGCGCTTTCGCCAAGGCCAGCACCGATCACGGCCCCTGCGGCGATTGCGATCACGTTTTTCAGCGCACCGCCAAGCTCAGCACCGGTTACATCGCCGGTGCGATAGAGACGTAGGGTCGGTGTCGAAAGAGAGGCCTGTAAATCAGCGGCGATGGCGTCTTCTGCGCAGGCAAGGGTCAGGGCGGTTGGCAGCCCGCGCGCGATATCCGCCGCAAAGCTTGGCCCGGTCAACTGTGCAACCTGCGGGACTGCCTGGGCCAGCAAACCCGTCGGGCCCAGCCCCGTTTTGCGGTCGATCCCTTTGGCGCATGACACGGCGACATCCGCCCGCAGCTTTGTTTCGGCGACAAACGCTCCGATGCTTTGCGTCGGCAAAGCCACCAGCGCCACCAACGCTGTGCAATCGCTTAGGTTCCCCGTGACGTGCAAGCCGTCCGGCAAGGAAAAGCCTGGCAAGCGCGGGCTCTCACCGCTCGCCAATGCCGCAGCATCCCGCGCCCACAACGTTACCTGAAGTCCGGCCTGCGCATAGACAATCGCCAGCGCCGTGCCGAAGGCCCCCGCGCCGATGACATCCAGCTTCATGCTTTTGCCCCGCGCTTGCCCGACCCGATCATCGGTGCCGCCTTTTCATCCAGCGGCCAGCGGGGGCGCGCAACCAGATCCATCCCGTCACTTCGCCCATTCTCGAATGCCAGCATTCCGGCATAGGCGATCATCGCGGCATTGTCCGTGCACAGCGCCAGCGGAGGGGCCACAAACGGCAAGTCACTGACTGATTGCAGCCGTTCGCGCAGTGTTTGGTTCGCGGCAACGCCGCCAGCTACTGCAAAGGTCGTGACCTCTGCCAGCGCCAGGGCGCGCGCGGTCTTTTGCGCCAGCACATCGGCAACAGCGGCTTGGAAAGAGGCGCAGAGATCCGCCCGATCCTGTTCGGTCAATCCGCCATGTTTCGCAATGATCGTATCGCGGGTGCGCAACACGGCGGTTTTCAACCCGGAAAATGAGAGGTCACAGCCGGGTCGGTCCAACAACGGACGCGGAAGCGCGAAGCGCTTTGGATTGCCCCCTTGTGCGGCCGTCTCAACCGATGGCCCACCCGGCTGCGGCAAGCCCAACAGGCGCGCCACTTTGTCGAATGCCTCGCCGGGGGCATCGTCAATCGTGCCGCCCAGACGCACAAAGCGCTCCGCGCCTTCGACCCGCAAGAATTGGCAATGGCCGCCAGAGACCAACAGCAAAAGATAGGGGAACGCGATCCCATCGGTCAGGCGCGGCGTCAGGGCGTGACCTGCCAAGTGATTGATACCGACGAGTGGCCTGCCCAGCCCCATCGCCAAACCCTTCGCGGCCATCACGCCCGCCAGCACTCCGCCAATCAGGCCCGGGCCCGCCGTGACCGCAATCGCGTCAATGTCAGACAAAGCGGTCTTCGCCTCTGCCAAAGCCTGTTCCACCATCAGATCCAGTGCTTCGGCATGGGCGCGCGCCGCAATTTCGGGCACCACACCACCAAACTTGGCATGCAGATCGGTCTGACTTAAGACCACGTTCGAGAGGATCCGGGGTGCTGTGCCAGGCCCGCGCAGGATCGCGGCGGCAGTGTCGTCGCAAGAGCTTTCAATGCCAAGGATGATCTGAGACATGGGATGGCGCCGCCGTTGTGTGGGCTTGGCTCGCGGGGTAACACTCCGCCCTATGGCTGTCTACTCACCCCCAACCCTGCTGCTCACGCGTCCCCGCGCGGGGTCCGAGCGATTTGCGGCGTCGTTGACGGGGTTCGACGTGGTTATCGCACCTCTCATGGAGATTGTAGGGACCGGCGCCGCCATTGACCTGACCGATGTGCGGGGCATGGTCCTGACCTCACAGAATGCATTGCCGTTTCTTCCGGACTGCACGCCGCCAGCCTATTGCGTCGGCCCAACAACGACGGCCGCCGCGCTGGCCCATGGGTTGAAGGCGCAGCAGGTGGGTATGGATGCGGACACGCTTGTCGCCATGTTGACCCAAATGGCGCCGGAGACCCCGTTGCTGCACCCGCATGGTGTCCATAGTCGCGGCCATGTGGCGACACGTCTGACCGAAGCGGGGATCGCGACATGGGAGGTCGCGATCTACGATCAACGTCCGCTGCCTCCCGATGACACATTCGCCAAAGCGCTTGGCGCTAAAGACCTCATTTTGCCGGTCTTCTCACCGCGCAGCGCCAAATTGCTCGCTGGCGCGATCCCATCCTTGCCCAAAGATGCGCGCGTCGTCGCAATCAGCGCTGCGGCGGCTGCAGAACTCCCACCCTCTTGGGCAGAGCAGATCCGCATCGCCGACGCACCAAATGGCCGGGCCATGCGCGCAGCGCTGCATCAGGCCGCGCGTCGCGATAAAATACTGCGGAATTCCCCCTAGATGCGGGCGATGCGACATGACACGTTACCGAGGGCTGACTCGGCCTATATGTCACTATAGATTGACAAAAACGAATAGCAGACAAATGGGGGGCGTCGGCCCATGGCGAAGAAACCGTCCAAATCCAAACCGGACCAAACCGCAGAGACCGATAGTGTCGCGGCGGACACGGTCGAGCCGACCCCATCGTCCGATACGGTCGAAGGCGATCTGGGCGGCGACACGGTGTTGGTCGGCGATGGCAGCCTGGGCGAAGACAGCGTTGCACCTGAACCCGATCCCGACACGGCGGTGACCGTGGAACCGGGTGACACGATGGCCGCTGAGCGCACCGATGAAAACGACGACGCAAGTCAAACCGAGATTGTCGACGAAACCCCGCCGCCCGCGGCGACGGCACCGACACCGGTGGTCGAACAACGCGGTCCTGGCTTTGGCGCGCTGCTACTAGGCGGCATCGTCGCCGGGGCGATTGGGTTCGCGGCGGCCTACTTCACCTTTGGGCAAGGCGCCGATACGTCTGAACAGGATGCCGCCCTTGTCCAAGCCCTGAACACCATCGAAGCGCAGCAAGGTGCAATCGACACGCTGCAGACGCAAGTGGCCGAGCTTGCCGCGATCGAACCGCCCACCATCCCCGAAGTCGATCTGTCGAGTGTGGAAGGCCAGATCGCCGCGGCAGAAACCCAGATTGGCGAGGCCGATGCTGCGATTGACGCCCTGACTGGCCGTATCGAAGCACTAGAAGAGCGTCCTGTCTTCACCGGTGAGCTTGATGAAGACAGCGCCGCCATGGCCGCTGCGGTCGAGGCGTTGGAAGCCCGCCTAAACGAAGAACGCGATGCGGCGGCGGAGGCTGTTGCGGCGGCTGAAGCCATCCAGGCCGCAGCAGCCAGCGAGGTGCAAGAGGCCGCCGCTGCCGCACAAGCGGCCATTGCCGAGGCGGAGGCACGCGCGCAGGAAACCGCGGCGGCGACACAGGCGCAAGCCGCCCTCAGCCGGGTGCAGATCGCCATGGCATCCGGCGCCCCATTCGCCGATGCGCTGGCCGATCTGCCGGTTGAGGCGCCCGACGCGCTCGCTGCCGCCGCCGAAACGGGCGTGCCAACGCTTGAAGAGTTGCAACGCAGTTTCCCTGCGATGGCTCACGCCACGTTGTCTCAAGCGATCCGCGAGAACGCTGAAGATGGAAGCACAGCGGAGCGCGTTGGCGCCTTCTTCTCGGCGCAGTTGGCCGGACGCTCGACCGAACCGCGTGAAGGCACCGATCCAGACGCTATCTTAAGCCGGGCTGAGGCCGCTGTGCGCGCCGGTGATCTGGAAACCGCATTGACCGAAATTGAAGCACTGCCCCCGGGTGCGCGCGCGCTTCTCGACGATTGGGCGTCCGATGTTGCGGACCGTGCTGCAGCGGATGCCGCCCTGGCCGATTTGGCCGCAACGCTCGACAATTAAGGAGAGCGCCGAATGCTCTGGTCCCTTTTCAAAATCGTCGCATTTGTCGTGATCGTCGGGCTCGTCGTGGTGGGCGTCGCGCAAGTGTTCGAGATGCGCGATATCGGCTTCCTCACGATATATGGCCGTGAATATGAGATCACGCCGATCAAAGCGCTGCTGGGCAGTGTTGTGTTGGTGATCGGCTTTTGGCTGGCCTTCAAGCTGGTCGGTTTGCTTTGGGCGACGTTCAAGTTCCTGATCGGAGATGAAACGGCGTTGAGCCGCTATTTTGACCGCCGATCCGAGCGCAAAGGATATGAGGCGCTGTCGGAGGGCATGATGGCTTTGGCCGCCGGTGAAGGCCGCTTGGCCATTCGCAAAGCGGAGCGCGCCGAAAAGTATCTGGGCCGCCCCGAACTGACCAATCTGGTCGTCGCGCAAGGTGCCGAGATGGCGGGCGATCGTGATCTGGCAACGACGACCTTCAAAGCGATGGTCACCGATGATCGAACCCGTTTCGTCGGTGTCCGGGGCTTGATGAAGCAGAAGCTGGAAGCGGGCGAGACCGAAACCGCCATGAAGCTGGCGGAGAAGGCGCTCGCGCTGCGACCGAAGAATGCCGATGTTCAGACGACCTTGATCCGCTTGCAATCTCAACATGAGGATTGGGCCGGGGCCCGCACAACACTCGCCGCTGCGCTGAAATCCGGCACGATCCCACGTGATTTGCACAAACGTCGCGACGCCGTTTTGGCATTGGCCCATGCCCGCGATGCAATCGCGGAGGGCCAGGTGGAGGCCGCGAGTCGCGATGTCGCCGAGGCCAATCGGCTTGCCCCGGGCCTTGTGCCCGCTGCAGCCATGTCGGCGCGACTGGCCGTGGAAGCGGGCAACAAGCGTCAGGCTTCAAAGGTCATCCGCAAGGCTTGGGACCAGGCTCCGCACCCCGATCTGGCGGCGGCTTTTGCCGAGATTGAACCCGATGAGACGCCTGCGCTTCGGTTGCGCCGGTTCCGCCCGCTGCTGGGCAAGCACGCGGGACATCCCGAGGTGAAAATGCTTGAAGCCGAGCTACAGATCGCGGCGGAGGATTTCCCCGCCGCGCGGCGCGCTCTGGGAGATCTGGCCGAAGCCTCGCCGACCGCGCGTTCGGTCACTCTGATGGCTGCCATTGAGCGCGGTGAAGGTGCCGAAGATCGCGTGGTACGCGGCTGGCTCGCGCGCGCCGTGACCGCCTCGCGCGGCAATCAATGGGTCTGCTCCAATTGCGGTCATGTGCACGAGGATTGGCGCCCCACTTGCACCAATTGCGACGGGTTCGATACGCTTGAATGGTCTGAGGTCCACCAATCCGAAGCCGCCCTGGCGGGGCCTGCACAAATGCTGCCGTTGATTGTCGGCGCGATCGAAGATCACTCGGAGCCAGACGCAGACGAGGCCGAGATCGTGGAGGACGCAAATGTGGTCGACAGCACCGCCGATGCGTCAACGGACGCCGACAATGATGACGCCATACCTGAGCCCGAAACAGCGCGAAATTAGGTCTACCCATTCTCCGCACGGCTTGCTATGAGCGCCGCCGATAAGCCGCGCTGCTGGGAAGCCGATGGTCCTTCGCAACCGGCACCCGATGCGACGTATCGAAGGTCTCGTCGGACCAACAAGAGAGAAGAATGCCGCTGTAGCTCAGCTGGTAGAGCACGTCATTCGTAATGATGGGGTCGGGGGTTCGAGTCCCTTCAGCGGCACCATTCTTCCTCAGACATATCACGGAATTTAGCGGACTAATCAGCGCCTAAAGGAAAGCCTTTTTTGCTCGGTGAAGCTGTACTGGCGCTCCTGTGGCTCAATCACTTCGATCATGAGCGCGCCTGTTCCAGAATCCTGGGCGTTGCACCGGCGGACTCTGCCAATCGCTTTTAGGAAGACTAAAACCTGAGCGAAAAAACCCAAAGTGGTAGGCCCGCAAAGGAGCAGGTCAGAACAGATTAACGCTGCCGTCTGACTACCAGCTGCCATTATCAACGCGCCCGGCGTATACATCACGCCGGAGTTTCAGACGGCCGTTTTGAAACCTTGAATCCGCTTCGAGACACTCGGTTGCATCAAGGTCGTCTGCGTAGCGAAAAGGGTGGCTACGCTCAAAAGGCGGCAACCTGAAGAAAACCGCTGGTGCCTATTTCCAAATTGAAAAGGCCCGCGCGGGTATGTCGAGCGGGCCTTAGACTATACTTTTAAATCTTTGGAATTTAAGCGTAAACGCCTTCTTTGCCGAAATGCTTGGTCAGCATGTAGTAGACAACCGCGCGGTATTTGTTCCGCTCGGATTTGCCGTAGGTCTCGATGACTGTGTCGATCGCATTCATCAAGTCGGGGCCGTCGGGCAGGCCGAGCTTTTTCATCAGGAAATTGGTTTTCACCGTCTCCAACTCGCCTTTCTGACTGCCGGCCACTGTGGATGCATCGGCATCGTAGATGGCTGGCCCGCAACCGATGGTTACCTTGGTCAGAAGCGCCATATCAGGCTCCATCCCGCATTTGTTGCGAAGGTCGTCGGCATATTGCGCGATCAAGTCGTCACGTTTTCCCATGGGTGCATTTTCTCCCTGTAAAGTGTTGTCTGTCCCACCCCGTCGCGTGCTACGACGCAAGATCACGCGAACGTTAACCGCATGCACGGGCTTCACAAAAGCAAAAGTTTTAGGGGAAAACGTGCCCGGCAATCCCATGCGCAGGAGTGATCGGGCTGCGCCGGACCGGCTTGACAGGTCTGAAACAGAATCCGCCCGCCTGCTTAGGGGCAGGCGGGCGGTTGACCGGATCTACGGATCGAGAGATCAGCTGATCACATACTCACCATCCAAGGCTTCCAATTCGCTTTCGTCGATCTCAGGCATCGCTTCCAGTTCAGCCTCTGTGTAGCCGTCTAGCATCAACTGGTTTTCGGCGTCACCCATCGAGAAGGCGCCCAAAGGCAGAGCAACCGTGTATTCGCCCAGGCCAAGGAACCCACCGATGCCGATAACGGCCTCGTATCCGTCTGCGGTTTCGATGATGTAGTCGATTTCGCCCACATCGGCTTCACCGTCGGCACCCATCGCATGCACATCCATCCCGACGATTTCGGACACGGTCATACCCGCGAAAATTGCCGTATCCCTCAGATCGCGATCACCCATTGTAACCTCGGTGGCGAGTTCGGTTTCAGCACCAGTTTCGAGCTCACTATCTGTCGCGATGTCTGTGTCGAGAACCGGCGTTTCGACCTCGGTATCCGTTTCGGATTCGGCGGTCACGTCAGCGTCCAGCAGCGGGGTTTCGACTTCGACGTCGGTCTCGCCGCTTGTCGATTGTGCGATGGCCGGCATCGCCAAAGCAAGGATTGCGGCAGTGCTTAGAAGGGTGTTTTTCAGGGTCATGGTGCATCTCCTTTCGACAATGAGGCAACAGCGCCTCGTCTGACAAGGAAACGAAGCGACCCCCTGGAAGGTTCCAGGGGGCCGTGAAAAAAAGTATACGTAACAAACGCTTACGCGGTGGATTAACCAAGTCAACGCGCAAGCGCGTCAGTCAGTTCCCCGCGCGCTCATCAATACCGGTAGTGTTCAGGCTTAAAGGGACCGTCCTGCGGCACGCCAATATAATCTGCTTGATCTTTGTCCAGCTCTGTCAGTTTCACGCCGATCTTTTTCAGATGCAGACGCGCGACCTTTTCGTCGAGCTTCTTAGGCAGAATGTAGACTTGGTTCTCGTAGTTTTCGCCGCGTTGCCAAAGCTCCATCTGCGCCAATACCTGGTTGGTGAACGATGCGCTCATGACGAAGGAGGGATGCCCGGTTGCATTACCAAGGTTCAACAGGCGTCCTTCCGACAGCAGGATCAACCGATTGCCTGATGGCATCTCGATCATATCCACCTGCTCTTTGATATTCGTCCATTTATGGTTCTTCAGGCTCGCCACCTGAATTTCATTGTCGAAATGGCCGATATTGCCGACAATCGCCATATCCTTCATCTCGCGCATATGCTCGATACGGATGACGTCCTTGTTGCCGGTGGTGGTAATAAACACGTCGGCGGTAGCGACTTCGTCTTCCAACAACACAACTTCAAAGCCGTCCATGGCCGCTTGAAGGGCGCAGATTGGGTCAGCCTCCGTCACCTTGACGCGAGCGCCCGCTCCCTGCAGTGACGCGGCGGAGCCTTTGCCTACATCGCCATAGCCGCAAACCACGGCAACTTTGCCGGCCATCATCGTATCGGTGGCGCGGCGGATGCCGTCGACCAAAGATTCTTTGCAACCGTATTTGTTGTCGAATTTCGACTTGGTGACGCTGTCATTCACGTTGATCGCGGGGAACGGCAACTGGCCGTTCTTTTGCAGATCATAGAGGCGATGCACGCCGGTGGTCGTCTCCTCGGACACGCCCTTGATCTGATTGCGCATCTTGGTGAACCAGCCGGGGCTTGCCTCCATCCGCTTCGTGATCTGGGCCTTGATGACGGCCTCTTCCTCGGATTGCGGCACAGCGATGATTCCTTCACCGGCTTCGGCACGGGCGCCGAGAAGGATATAGAGCGTCGCGTCACCGCCATCGTCCAGGATCATATTCGGCCCGTCGGGGAACATGAAGGATTTGTCGAGATAGTCCCAATGTTCTTCCAGGGATTGGCCCTTGATGGCGAAAACAGGCACACCCGCTTTGGCGATCGCGGCGGCAGCGTGATCTTGCGTCGAGAAGATGTTGCACGACGCCCACCGGACATCGGCGCCAAGCTCAACCAACGTCTCGATCAGCACAGCGGTTTGGATCGTCATATGCAGCGAGCCGACGATCCGCGCACCTTTCAGCGGCTTCTCCGCGCCATATTCTTCACGCAGGGCCATCAGGCCTGGCATTTCGGTTTCGGCGATGTCGAGCTCTTTGCGGCCAAACTCGGACAGTGCAATGTCTTTGACGACGAAGTCTTCCATGTTTCTGCCTCCTGGGGCGTAAACTCTGTGCTTTGGAGGGCCACATAGCAGCCACCCCACACTCGGGCAATGGCGCCCAGGATCTACCTTGATCCGCGTCAAAGGATCTTCATCGATTTCATGCACAATAGATGTCAGATGAAACTGACAGAGGTCGTCTGATGTCCCTTCCCAAGATGATGAAAGCCGCCGTCGTGCCCGCTTTGGGCCAACCCCTGGAAATCCGTGAATTGCCAGTGCCGGAGATCGGGCCTGGTCAGGTTTTGATGCGCACCCGTGCCTCGGGCGTCTGTCACACCGACCTGCACGCCGCCGAGGGGGATTGGCCGGTCAAACCCACCGCGCCTTTTGTACCGGGCCATGAAGGGGTCGGTGAGGTTGCTGCCGTGGGGGCGGGCGTCACCCATCTGAAAGAAGGCGACCGGATCGGTGCGCCCTGGCTGCACACCGCCTGCGGCCGTTGCCCGCATTGTGTCGGCGGCTGGGAGACGTTGTGCGAAAGTCAGCAGATGACAGGCTACACTGTGAATGGAGGCTATGCTGAATATGTGGCCTGCGATGCGAACTATGTCGGTCTCTTACCCGACGAGCTGGAGTTCGGCCCTGCCGCGCCGGTGCTCTGTGCCGGTGTGACCGTCTATAAAGCCTTGAAAGAGCTGGAGGCGAAAGCCGGTGATTGGATCGCGATTTCCGGCATCGGCGGTTTGGGGCATATGGCAGTGCAATATGCCAAGGCGATGGGTTTTCATGTCGTGGCGGTCGATATCCAAGACGACAAACTAAAGCTTGCCCGCGACTTGGGGGCTGCTGTCACGATCAACGCGGCGGATATGGACCCGGTGGCGGAGTTGCAGACGCAGATGGGCGGCGTGCATGGCGTGCTGGTCACTGCGGTTTCCAACAGCGCCTTTTCCCAGGCTGTGGGGATGCTGCGCCGTGGCGGTTTCATGTCGTTGGTTGGTCTGCCGCCCGGAGATTTCCCGCTGCCGATTTTTGAGATTGTGCTCAAGCGCATCACGGTACGCGGGTCGATCGTCGGGACGCGCAATGACCTGCGTGAGGCGCTGGCCTTCGCGGGCGAGGGCGCGGTGTCCTCCCACTTCAGTTGGGATGAACTGGACAACATCAACGCCATTTTCGATCGGATGCGCGCCGGTCAGATCGACGGTCGGGTTGTTCTGCGGATCTGAGTTATTGCTAAAACAGAAGCGGGCCGTGCGGATCCCCTCCGACGGCCCGTGTTACGATTGCAAAGACACTCGGCTTACTTGCCGTCGCCCTTATCGCCTTTTTTCGTCGGATCGCCTTTGGCGCCACCTTTATCGTCTTTCGACATTGCAAAAATCCTTTCTTTGAATGCTGTTCGCTCAAAAAGGCTAGCCGATCCTGCATCGAGATAGCTACAACTTTCCGAAATTTGCGGTTGTCGCTCAGCAATGCTTGAGGCGCTGCGGCAGCCCGGATCGGATAGGATGAGGCATGGCAAGAACACAAGCACGGGCCTGGCAACGGATGCTATCGGGGCGCAGATTGGATCTGCTGGATCCGACGCCGGTCGATATCGAGGTCGAAGATATTGCCCATGGCCTGGCCTTCGTGGCGCGATGGAATGGTCAAACAAAGGGCGACTACGCCTATTCCGTGGCTGAGCATTCCATGCTCGTGACCGATATCTACACCCGACTTACTCCTGATGCGCCGGTGAAGTGGCGCTTGGCCGCCCTTCTGCATGACGCGCCCGAATACGTGATCGGCGACATGATCAGTCCGGTGAAGGCGGCTGTCGGCCCTGGTTATGGTGCGCTTGATGATCGGTTGACTGCGGCGATCCATTTGCGATTTGGCTTGCCCGCGACACTACCGAAAGCGGTCAAGGCCCGGATCAAAAAGGCCGACAAGATCTCAGCCTGGCTGGAGGCCACGCAGCTTGCGGGGTTTACGGATGCGGAAGCCAATCGCTTTTTCGGCACCCCCGATCTGCATGTGATCGATGGGCTGGTTCTGCGCTTGCGGCCGCCTGCCGATGTGCGCATGGATTTCACCGCGCGCCACGCGGCGCTGATGGAGGCGTTATGATCACGATCCGTCCTGCACACTCGCTCGACGCGCGGCAAATGGCCGAGCTGTTGTCCGAGATTATCGCCATTGGCGGCACAACCGCTCTGACGGGCGAGGTCACCGTAGAGACAGTGAAGACATGGCTGGCTGCGGCCTGTGATCGATCGGTTTGGCACGTGGCCGAAGCGGAAAGTGGTGACATTGTCGGATTTCAATGGATCAAGCCGCAGCCGGATCTGCCGCCCGACGTCGCCGATATCGCGACATTCGCGAAGCCTGGGCAACAGGGGATGGGCATTGGGTCGCGCCTATTCGATGCCACCTGCGCGGCTGCCAAACAGCTTGGCTATACCTGGATCAACGCCAATATCCGTGCCGACAACATCGGCGGCTTGGCCTATTATCAATCCCGCGGGTTCGAAGATTACGGGGCGATCAAAGCGTATCCGATGGGCGACGGGCAGATCGTCGACAAAGTCTTGAAACGCTTCGATCTTTGATATTCTGAGTTACAGAATACCGGTTTGGCGCAACCACCGGCGTTGATCCCGGGAATCCCGATATCGCTCGGCGCGTGTGCGTTTGTCATCATGGGCCCAATGGTCCGGTGCATCCCATTTCCGGTCATGCAAAGTTGCTGTCATTAGGCTCCTGGCAAGGATTGAAAACATCGCAGCCTCCTATATCTGAACTGCAAGTGTGATACGCCCTTGCGCGACGATTCCCTAATCGGCAATAGTGTCAATATATAAGATGAGGTGACATATGGATTGGCGTGACATCCCTTCCCTCTCGGCATTGCGGGCGTTTGAGGCCGCCGCGCGGCTTGGATCATTGTCAGAGGCCGCGCGCGCGTTGAACGTCACCCATGCGGCTATCGCGGCCCATGTGCGTGCGTTGGAGGCTGATTTTGGCCAACCGCTTTTGCAGCGCGCTGGGCGCGGCATGGTGCCTACCTGTGCCGGTGCCGAGTTGGCGCGGGACTTGGGGACGGGGTTTGCCGAAATTGCCGCCGGGGTGCGTGCGCTTCGGGCCGGTCGTGAGGATCGGCCTGTGACGCTGACGACAACGCCCAGCTTTGCGGAAAGCTGGCTGATGCCGCGCCTGGCAGCCTTTTGGGCCGAACATCCCGATGTGCCGCTGACGATCCTAACCAATCAGGATCTGGTGGATCTGCGCCGCGAAGGCATCGATTTGGCGATCCGTCACGGGCGCGGCCCTTGGCCGGGAATGGATTCGCAGGTGCTGACCCGTGCGACCATGGTTGCTGTGGCCCAGCCGGGTCGCTTTCCGCAGTCCAAAGGCGGCCCCGAGGCAAAGGACGCTTGGGGGCGCTTGTCCGAGTTTCCGTGGCTGCTGGACGTCTCACATAGCGAATTCAATAAGCGGTTGTTCAGGGTTGGTGTTGATCCCACCAAGTTGCGCGCCACAGAACTGCTGTCGAATGCGCTGATCCTGCCAGCCTGCCGAGCGGGCGGAGGCATTTCCGCCCAGCCATTGGCCTTGGTAGAGCGCGATGTGGCAGAGGGGCGCCTGGAAGTGCTGGCGCAGGAAAAGGACAGCGAAATGGCGTATCATTTGCTGCACTTGCCAGGCATTTTGAAACCGCGGGTGAAGGTGTTTGTAACGTGGCTGCAGCGAGATCTCAAAAAGCGGCCGCAAGCTGAGCTGTGTTAGGAGCAGGCGACCCCGGCGCGCGTCTGCCCATTGGCTGAGCGGGTTGGATCGCTGCTGCTCCACCCCCGAAACGCACGATCTTGGAATACCAAGACAAGCCCGTCCCGCCACTCTGCGGCGCTGATCCCGGCGCCGCACTGCTCTGGCCCAATCAGGCTGGTAGGTTGCGCGCCTTGAAGGCGTGACACCGTCTCGATCACACCCGCTCTGTCGCGTCCGAAATCAATGCGTAGGCCCGTGCCGAGCGGCTCGATGCCGCCCGGATCCAGGCGAAACGGCAAAATCGGCGGCGGCACTGCGCTAACGCAGGCCGAAAGAGCCAACAATCCGAGAAGCGCCAGACCGCGCATGCCTCAACGCGGGCTGCGTTTGGCGAGGATACGCTGCAAAGTCCGGCGATGCATGTTCAGGCGGCGCGCGGTTTCCGAAACGTTGCGGTCGCAAAGCTCATAGACCCGCTGGATATGTTCCCAGCGTACACGATCAGCTGACATCGGGTTTTCCGGCGGCGGCGGCATCTCTTCCTCACCAGCTAGTAGCGCTGAGGTGATGTCATTCGCATCTGCGGGCTTCGAGAGGTAATCCGTTGCGCCCATCTTTACCGCGGCCACAGCCGTTGCGATGGCGCCGTAGCCTGTTAGCACGACGATCCGGCTATCGGGTCGCTTCTCGCGTAATGTCTCGACAACGTCGAGGCCGTTGCCATCCTCAAGCCGCAGATCAACGACGGCATAGGCCGGGGGACGGGCTGTCGCGATGGCAGATCCCGCCGCGACCGAGGATGCAGCCTCTACCTCGAATCCGCGCTTCTCCATTGCCCGTTCAAGCCGCCGCAGAAACGGCTCATCATCATCTACAAGCAACAGCGATTTGTCTGTGCCAATCTCGCGAAGCGTCCGGTCAGGTGCTGCCATATTGGTCGTCTCCTTTGGTCCCTATCACTTAGGTATAGGCATCCTTGGCTTTTGGTCAATTTGTCGCGGATGAAAAGGATTTGGGACGCCAACAAAAAAGGGCGCCTCAATCGGCGCCCTTGGTGTCGGATTCTCGTTCCATCAAACGGCTTCGTCGATCCATTTTTGCAGCGCGGCCTTTGGCGCTGCACCAACTTTATTAGAGATAACCTCGCCATCTTTGAACATGAACAGGGCGGGAATACCACGCACACCCAATTGCATTGGCGAATTCGGATTTTCGTCCACGTTAACCTTAACGATTTTCACACGCCCCTCATATTCAGAGCTCAGCTCTTCCAGCGCGGGGCCAATCTGTTTGCACGGACCGCACCATTCGGCCCAAAAATCGACGACAACGGGGATGTCGGATTGCTTTACTTCGCTGTCGAAGTCAGCGTCGGTGACAGTCGTGGTGGCCATGGCAGATGTCTCCTGGCAGGGTTAGGTCGGAGCCGGAAGGTATGGATGCGAGCGGCGCGGGTCAAGCACCCCTAGCGCGATCCAATGCGGCAGACACGAGATCGTGTGGCAGTGGCATCAGTGTCGCGGTGCGTGACCACAAGATTGCAGTTTCAATTTTATGGTGTGGATAGATGGGTTTGAGCATTTCGGCATAGGCACCCATCTGTCGCAATAGCCCTTCTGGGACCTCATCGGGCGCTGCGGGGACCGTCGCATTTGTTTTGAAATCCACAGCCAATACATGTGTGTCCGTCACGATCAATCGGTCGATCTTTCCAAACATCGGACCGCCTAGCGTGTTTGACTCGCCGGTAATCTCCACCTCGGCCAATGTGTCCTGGGCAAAAACATGGGATAGCTGTGGTGTGGTCAGGGTCGCAACCGCTTCCGCGAGGATAGGGCCCAGATCAAGATCCGATATATCACCGTCTAGCGCAGCGATCCCGGCGCTGGCGGATTGCCACGCGGCCAGAGGCAGGAGTGGAAGATGCTCCAGGAACAAATGTGCAATCCGACCGCGTTTCATGGCGGTGTCGGTATCGTCACTTTCCCCGGGCAGAGCCTTTGCGCCACCAAGGTCCGAGGGCGACCGGACGCCAATGTCTTTTTCAGGCCTTGGCGCTGGGGTGTCCGCCCAAGCGGGCAATTGCACTTTGTTGACCTCTACCGTTCGGGTCGCGGCATTGGGCCAAGCGCCTGTTTGCACGCGCTGGCCGTTGCCCTCAAGCCCCGGGATGGTCAATGCCTCGGGCTTCATCGCTTCCATCGCATCTGCGACGATCTTGTACCAGGATCCGCCGGCGGCGCGTCCCAATTGGCCAGCGGCGGCGATGATAAGCCAGCTCTCAGCGCGGGTAAGCGCAACATAGAGCAGGCGGTTCGCCTCCTCGGCCTCTCGGGCTTTGCGGGCATCGTCCAGTGCGCGCGCCTCGTCGCTCGCGTCACTGCCGCCAGGCGACCAGAGCAATGGGCCATCTTCGGGTTGCAGCAGCCGAATGCCGGGACCTGAGCCACGCGCCATGGCGCAATCAGGCAGGATCACAACCGGCGCTTCCAAGCCCTTTGCACCATGCACGGTCATCACACGGATCTGCCCCTCGGCTTGGCTGAGATCCCGTTTCACCTGCACTTCGCCGCTTTCCAGCCAACCGATGAACCCGGTCAGCGAAGGCACATCGCTTACCTCGTAGACCATCGCCTGGGCCAGGATTGCGTCGATGGCATCCTCGGCCTCCGCACCCAGACGTGCCGTCAAATTGCGGCGTCCGTCATAGCGGATCAGTGCACGTTCAAGCAGATCATAAGGCTGGAGGAATTCGGCCTGGCTGATCAAATCCGATAGCATGCCGTAGGCGTTTGGAAAATCATCGTGTCGCTTGCGGAGCGCAGGCCAGAGATATCCTTCGCGGCCATGGGCAAGGCTGTAAAGGTCGGCCTCGGACATGTTGCACAGCGGCGACCGTAAGACCGCGGCAAGCGACAAGTCATCCTCTTGGGTGGCCAGAAAACGGCACAGAGCCAAAAGGTCTTTCACCGCCAGGGGTGCAGTCAATTGGCTGCGATCCACACCGGCGACGGGCAACCCGGCAAGTTTCAACGCGGCGATGATCTTGTGAAACAAAGGTGATCTGGACCGCACAAGGATCAAGATGTCGCCCGCCCCCAAAGCCCGCCCGTTGATCTCGGGCGGGGTTGCCAGCATATCCGCGATACGCGCAGCTAAGGTTTCGGCCAATATTTTGGAATGGTGATCCTCGGCCACCAAATCCTGAGGGTCGTCCCAAGTAGGATCCTCGCTGCCCTTCACGGGCTCGATCCAAGGCCACAAATCGACCCGCCCCGGTTTGTCACCGAAAAACGCCCGATGCGTGATGTCATCGCCCAATCCAGGTGCGCCTAAGCGCATGGCAACATGGTCCACCAGAGCCAAGATGGGCGGTGCTGAACGAAACGAATGGATCAGTGCCGCGTCCGGTTGGAAAGGAGCATTGATCTCATCCAATCGAGCCTTGAAGTGGCCGCGCATCCTGTCAAATTCCGAGGGATCGGCACCCTGGAACGAATAGATCGATTGTTTTTTGTCACCGACGACAAAAATTGTCCGCTGCACATCGGCACGGGCGCCGACACCTGCCGCGAAATCATCGGCCAATTGCGAGACGATCTGCCATTGCCGCGGAGACGTGTCTTGGGCTTCGTCCACCAGAATATGATCGATCCCGCCATCAAGCCGAAACAGAACCCATTGCGCCACGTCGCGATCGGTCAGCAGCTGGTTCATCCGTGTGATAAGATCGTCGAAATCCAGCCAGCCGCGCGTTTGTTTGGCCATGGCGTAGGCGGGTAGGAACGCTGTGGCAAATTGATGGAGTGCGAAAGTGCGCTGTGCCGTAGCAAAACCGGTGCGCAGGGGGCGAACCTCGGCCACCGCCTCGATCAACGCGTTCAAAACATGCAGATCGTCGCCGAGTGCGATACGGATATCGGCGTTGCCGATTTTGTTGATCTTGGGGGCGAAGGGCACCTTGGATTTCTCACCGGTCAGCAACACGCTTTCCAATAATGCCAGGTCAGACAGACGTGGTGCATCCCAAGTGACGTTTTCGAACACACGCAGGACGCTCGCAGTGCTGCTTCGTGGGGTCGGGTCGAAATGCCTGCACATTCGTGCGGCGGATTGACCGAGGCCAGGCTGAAACACCGATGCGATTAGTTTGGCTTCCGTCAGATCCTGTGGGATTCCCAGATACGCACAAGTCATGTTCCAATCCGCAGGCGCGGTCAAATCTGCTGACCGGCCAGCCACGGCGCGCGCGAGGTTCGTGAGCCCATCGTCTCCGGACAAGTGCGGGGCAACTGCCTGGATTGCCGACAAGCCGTGATCTGTATCGGCCAGAGTATCCAGTAGATCCGATATCAATCGTTTCTGCGCACGCTCATCAATCTCGGTGAAGGCAGGGCTTACTCCGGCCTCCAACGGGAAACGCCGCAGGACTGACGCACAAAAGGAATGGATCGTCTGGATCTTAAGCCCGCCCGGCGCCTCGATGGCGCGGGCAAACAGCGTGCGGGCCGCATTCAGAAGCTCAACCGATAGGGTGTCTTCCTCCACCCCAATTCCAAGCAGCATCTCGCGCAGATCTATATCGGACTTCATGGCCCATTGGCCCAACCGCGTGAACAGGCGGTTCTGCATCTCCATCGCTGCGGCTTTTGTGTAGGTCAGGCAGAGAATGCGTTCAGGCGGCACGCCGTCCAGCAACAGGCGCGCCACCCGATCCGTTAATACGCGTGTCTTACCTGAACCGGCATTCGCACCCAGCCATGTGGATATGCGCGGATCGGCTGCAGCGTTTTGGGCGCGTGTGGCATCATTCACCATCGGCGCCTCCGACCGGCAAGATTGTCGCATCTGTGGTCGCATCCCACTCGCCGTATCGCGCGAGGTGGTCGTAGTCGCCGGTATCGAACGTCTTGCTGGGTGACCTGCGCGAGGTAAATCCGACATCCTGCCGCCGGTAATGCGCGATCAGCTTGCCAAGCCCATTCAAGACCTGTGCAAATCGTGCCTCATCGGGATGTTCATCGCGAATTTCCGGATTGGTACCTAAGCCGATATAGGCCATTCGTGCGACGTCTAGAGGGTGATCCGCAATTGCACCGCCGCGGGCCATCAGAGCTTCCAGCCAAAGCTGCTTATTGAATGCGGTGACTTCTTGTTCGGTGGGTACCCGCCCCGTCTTGTAGTCGTAGATCGCCACCCGACCGTCCGGGAGCCGGTCAATGCGATCCGCCGTGCCTCCAAGCGTCAGCGACAGGCCCGGCACGTCCCACTTATGAAAGTCCTCAACCAACCAAGGCTCGGCCAAGTCGCGCAACTCCGCTTCGCGCGCGAGGTACCAGGGCGCCACCTTTCCAAGGCGTTGCCGCCAAAGCGCTCGAACAGCATTTTGCGATAGTTCTGTTATAAGAATATCGTCGCAAATATCGGAGAATTGCTGCGCAGCATTTTCAGGCAGGTCGTTCGGTATTTGCTTCAGAAATTCCTGCAAAATCCTGTGTATGATCGTTCCGCGCAAGCGAGCGTCCGGCACGGTGTTTAGCGGGTTTAGCGCGCGCAGTTTTAAGATGTGCCGCGCATAAATCGCATATGGGTCTCGAATAAGTCGCTCCACATCCGTCACGGACAGATAGCTTAGGCGCGCACCCGTCTGAGGCGACGGGGCGGGGCGCGGTGCCGGGGGATGTGTGGTGTGTGGCGCAACCAAGGCCTGTGCGCGTGCAACCCAAAGATGGCCCCGTGCGGACATGTCTGCCAGCGCTTTTTGCGTTTCGTCGCTGGCCCCGCCGAGCAGGTTCACAAGACGGTTCACCCAGCGCGCAGGCACGGTGTCAGTTTCATCGTCACGTTTGGCGCGGCTCAGCCAGACTTCACGCCCCGCAATACCTTGCTGGAAATCATGGGCGCTTAGACCGACCACTCGATCCGGTAAGCGCAGGCCCGCTTCGGAGCGCAACGGTCGGTTCAGCCAAGGGTCTGCCTCAGCCGGTTTGGGCCAGATCCCTTCGTTCAACCCAGCAAGAATAGTGAGATCTGCGCCTTGGACGCGCGCTTCTTGAGTGCCCCAGATCAACACGTCGGCATGGGGGCGGACCGCAAACCGCACCTCTCTATCAGCAGCCAGAGCCGCGAAGAAATCCGCGTAGTCACGTGCCGACATCGCACCGCCGCTCGCGGCGTCCTTGCGCAGATCCTCCATCAAGCGCGCAGCCTCGGCGCCGGGTTCTTTCTCGTAGAGCTCAGCCGTACTTTTTGGATCAACCGGGTTGGATCCCGCGGCCAGTCCTTTGCTCAGATCAGCATGGTTTTGAACGAGTTTTGAGAACGAAGCAGTGCCCGCTAGGTCATACATAAGAATTTTGCAAAGCCACTCAACCCAAAGTTTCGCCCCTGCGTCATCGCTGCGCTTAGCGGCCCATGCACGGAAAGCCGGTGCGTTCGGCTTGGCCAGACCGCGGCGCAGAACCTGTAGCTCAAGATCCCGCGTGCGCAGCAAATGCACAGCTCGATCCGGACCGCTATGGCACAACGGATGTTTCAGCAGCGCGACCAGGCTTTCGTTTGTCATCGGATGCGCCACCAACTCGGCGACCTGGCGCAAGAAGCGACCTGGGGCGGTTTGAGCCAGAACCTGACCACCGGACTCGTCGGGCACAATGCGCCATCGGTCCAGTTGCGCGCTTACCATGCGTGACAAGCGACGATCGGGCGTGACCAATGCGGCACGCTGACCGTCTTCGACAGCCTGCCGAAGACGCAGCGCAATCGCGGCGGCCTCCATTTGAGGAGATGGCGCCTCAAGCAAGGTGACGTCGGCCAGAGCGCCTGAAATATCGCTTAGCTGCGGCCCTTCAACCCGCCATTGATCGGTGACCGGGGCCGGTCGCAATGCCAATGACACCAAGCGGTTGCGCGCAGGGTTGGTCGGCGCGGTATCAATCCAGTTCGCGGCGTCGTCGGGCGCCAACCCCAGATGGTCAAGCAGCTTGGCCAGCCGGAATTGCGGATGATCTTCGCCCGCCAGGCCACTTCGCCGATTGTCGAGCAGATCGCGCCAGATGGCCGACGGCATGTCGCGATCAATCCCGGGCAAAATCACGGCGCCCTGCGGCAGTTGTGCGACCGCTTCCATCAGTCGAAAGGTCGCGCGGCGGGATCCGGTCGACCCAGCAACCAAGACCGGATGTGCCGGAGGGTTGAGCCGCCACTCCGCGATCAACCGATCGACTACCATTGCCTGACGGCCCTCTGGTGTCGGGCGGTCGCTGGCGGCGATCAGATCCGAGGCAATCCCTAGAAACGCCTGTGCACGGGCCCAATGCGCCGAGTGTTCGCCCATATTCAACGCGGCGATGTCGGCGGGGGCGACGCCTTCCTCGACCATTTCTCCCAGAAAGTCCGCAAGGCTATCAGCAAGGGCATAGATCGCAGATCGCGGGGCAAGGGATGGGTTGCGATCCAAGAGTTTGGAGATCAACTGCGCCAATTCAAGCCGTAGGGCCAGGGGCGACATTGCGGGGGGCATCCCCTCCATATCCGCAGTTTCCGACAGGGCCAGGACGGGACGAATGCGCGGCAATAGGCCCGGTCCGCGCTGCGCATAGAGGGTGTGCAGGCGCCGCTGCATGCGTAGGTTCGCAACATGGATCTCGATGCGTGCCAGTACCTCTGGGCCTTGTCCCGCCAGTCGTGCATCCAGCCCATCGATCAGGGCCGAACAAAAATCGACCCCGATGGGTGTGGCAAAAACGCGAGCTTTCTGCGTCGCTTCAAACATGGGTGGCCGCCATTGCCTCCGCCGCTGCGATACCTGCCGCATGCCCGACATCGGCCCATGTTCCCGGATAGACCAAACCGAATAATCGTCCCTTGGCTTGGCAGTTTTGCCAGACATCCATCAACGAAAAGACGTCGCGTGGATCATCGATTGCGGGTTTCGCATTTAGAATTTGTGCGCCTGTGTAAACATGGCTGCCGTCCTGTTTGTTGAGCGTAAGTCGTCCGTCAGCATCAATCGAAAAATCGGGTCCTTCGGTTCGTCCGACGGCGCGATGCAACGGCACAAGTAACAATAAAACGTCCATCCGTGTCTCATCGAATGCCTTGCGCAACATACTGATCGGGTTGGGGCCAGCCCAGACGTTATCGGCGTTCAAGCTCACGAGGATATCGCCATGGGCATGACGCATCGCATTCTTAACGGCACCACCCGAATCCAAAATCTCAGGGGTTTCGACAAGGCAAGTCACATCGGATGGCAGATGGCGTTCAATCTGATCAGCGTGGTAGTGAGCGTTCACCATGATGTGCGCAATCGAGGCGTCACGGGCAATGTCGAGCGCGTGGTCCAAAAGGGGTTTGCCCGCAACTTTGATCAGAGGTTTCGGGAGATCCTTTGTCAGATCTCCCATGCGCTTACCGAAGCCTGCCGCCAATATCAGACAGTGTGGCGCGGCTCCGCTCCAGCTTTCAGTGTGGCGCAACAGATCGGTAACGGGGTCTTTTAACTCCGGCAATTCGTCAACGCACCGCAAGATCAGAGCCCGTGTCCTCGGCAGGAAGTCTCGGTAGTGGGGTTTGCTGTCCTGGGTCGACAGCCGATGAAATATACCCAAAATGCGTAGATTTCGGATAAGAGATAATGCGGCAATCCTGGCTGAAGAAAAATCAGATTCTGATATAAGAATATCTCTAAGGCTTTCCGGAACAACGCGCCTGGGATCATCAACAAGCGATGCGAGATCATACCCGGCGGGAAGCAGCATGGCGTCTTGGTAATCCAAAAGACCGATCTGTGCGTGACCTTTTCGATCGGGTAGCCAGAGTAAGTTGTCCCCATGGACGTCTCGCAGCGACAAGACCGGCGCGCCTGATGCATGTCGACGCAGCGCCTCTTCAAGCGCATCGAGCAAGCGGCTGTTCAGTGCTGCAGGTGTATGCGCCAGATCCAGAGTGAGCCTGACCATATCCGCCATCTCGCCGGGATCGGGTGCCGAAAGACCTTCGGGCGGTGGCGCCTCGTTCAATCGAGGCAATAGATCAGCCGCCGCTTGATAGGCGACGGTCGCGCGTTCGGGGTCCCTTTCCAACAGAAAAGACAGCGTTTGGTCGCCTAAATCCTCCATCAAGATCAAGCCATGGTCAGGATCGGCCGCATATTCCTCGGGGGCGGACAAGCCCAAGCGGCGCAAATGCGCTCCGATGTGCCGAAACGCATCGAGACTTTGCCGCGACTGTGTTGTCTCGACCGGTGCGTTCATCAAAATTGCGGTTTCAGATCCGCGGAACAGTCGGACATATAGCCGGGCTGACGCGTCGCCAGCGATGGACACCTGGCGCGCATCGGCCCACCCTGCCGCAGACAGAAACTGAGAGATCATCCCGTTAAAACCTTGGTCAACTGGCTGCCAAAGCGTGCGTCAGGGCCTAAGGAAAGATGTGCTCGGCGCGACGTACCGTTCACCGCCAGATGCAGCAGGGACGCGTCTGTCGGCCAATCCGGCGCAAGGCGATCAGGCCATTCGATCAGGCAAATGTCGGTTCCCAACGCCTCATCCAGACCCAATTCCAACAATTCTGCGGGATCGCCTAATCGATAGAGATCAGCGTGCCAAATATGTATACCGCCGGGCAGAGGATAGGTCTGAACCAGGGTAAATGTTGGGCTTGGAACCGGTTCTTCCGGATGGTGAAGAGCCGCCCGGATCAGCGCGCGCGCCAAATGGGTTTTGCCTGCCCCAAGACCACCGGACAAAAGCAAGGTGTCGCCGGGCTGCAAGATCTTGGCCAGGCCCGCGCCAAGGGCGTCGGTGGCCGTGTCATCCACAAGCGTCGCTTCGGCGATGACAGGCCAGCCCGGTCTTTGCGGTGAGTCTGGATCAATTGCAATCTGGACAGGGTCAGCCATGCCCCTGAATGCACCAATCCGGTTATCCCCTGCAACCGTTAGGCCGTGCGCTAGGCAGTTCGCGCGGCCTTTTCAGCGGTGGCCATGGGCGGTGTGCTCACCTCAAGTTCTGGCGGCGACATGTCTTGCAGCAGATCGGAGAGCGGATCAGCCCATGCGCCGTCGCGCGGGAAGAATTGCACGACCGTATGGCGGCTGCGCGTCGGCATCATACGCACCAGCAATTGTGTTCCGTCCAACGTTTCAATCTCTTCAACCCAGGGTGCGCGCTCGATGTCATGGGCAACGAATTGACGGATCTCGCCCCAGATCCCGCTTGGCTGGCACCGCGCTGCCCAGAGAGCGGTGGATCGGGTCAGATTTGGCAAGCTTGTGAGATCCTGACTGTCGCCTGCGTCACCCCAAATCTGCCGATAAACCTGATTGGCGCCGACCATGCCGCCGTCGGCGCCGAAAATCGCGATCGCGGCGGGTGCGGCGTCGAGCACTGCCTGCAACAGATCCAAATCCGCCCGGAATTGACGGGTGAGTGAGACCTCGGCGCTGATGTCCTCGAACATAAAGGCGATAGCGCCATCCGGGTGGGGCCGACCGATCACGCGGAACGCTTTGTTGTCTGGCAGTTCCCAGATCTCATGATAGGTGCCATCGGCGGCACCTTCCTCAAGTCGGGCAATCTCTTCGCGCCAGGACCGGTAATCGCGTGGCTCTGGCATGCGCTGACGGTCGCGCAAGCGATCCAGAACCGTACGCAAGTCAGGCCGAGAGATCAGGAAATCCGCTCCGATTGTCGTCAGAGCCACAAAAGACGGGTTGAACGTCACCAGATGACGTCGTTTGTCGAACACCGCCAAGCCGATGGGCAGCGATGCGAAGGTCTTCGTGAGCGTCTGCATGAATTCGCGCAGACTTGTCTCGGACCGGACAAGGCGATCAACCGGATGCGCGGTGAAAAACTCCGAGCCATCGGGCATCGGATCGCGCACAAGCTCGTACCAGTGGGCTTCTTCGCTGTCCGGCACCTCCAGCACACAGCGCCGCAGGGTGCCGTCGTTTGGAACCGGCTCCAAATGGGCTGCAAACAGGCGCGGCAAGGGCCAACTTGGTGCGTCGTCATCACGGATGCGGTCGGCGAGTTCCATATAAGCGGCATTGGCCCAGGTAACGTTGTTCTGCGCGTCCTGGCGCCACATCGGCGCAATTCCGGCATCCAAGACCGTCCGAAGCTCCTCCAACTCGGTCTGCAACGCGGTGAGCGTCACCGTTTCAACGACTTGGCGTCCATCTCTTGTATCACTGGGGCCGATGGACAACGCCAGTACCCCTCCGTCCTCGAGCCGCCCAGATACGGTAATCGGATCATCACCGATACGACCGCCGACCATAAAAACCTCGCCGCGAGCGGTTAAGCCGTCAAGATGGGCTGCGAAGTCGGGGCTGATATCCGACAATCCAGCCACCAGTCGCTTATAGGCGATCGAGCGATCGGTATCCGGGTCCAGGAACGCGTCGTCGCGTTCGATATCGGACAAGAGATATCCGTCTCGAAACCGGTAGTGCCGCAATAGACCACTGGCAGTATCGGTCCCTGCGCGATCCTTGCGCGGCGAACTTCCTCTAGGAGCCTTCGCCAACCGCGACGTCAGCAAAGCCGCCATCACACCGACGGCAACGACAACACTCAGAAACAAAACGCTTTCCATCAGGTCCAACGCGCTCACCCATGATCATCACACGCTGAACGACATTGAAGAAAAACGGTTAACGGGCCGTTAATTGCTTCTGCAACGGCGGGTCAGTCGACAATCAATTGATTGGGACCAAGGGGTTGGGTCGGCGCCTCAGGCGTCTCTGTCAATGTATTGTTAGGCCAAACGACTTGCACCTGAGCGCCTGCCAAGCCTTGATTATCCTCGGCCATAAGGAACGGATCGGAGGCGTTCAGAAATGTTACCTCGGCCCCCGAGCGTTCGAGCAAGGTTTTGGCGATGAACAGGCCTAACCCCATACCTTCATAGCCCAGGCGCCGGTCACGTTCGGTGCGGTTGCGGCGGCGTAAGAACGGGTCACCCAGACGCCCTAGCATGTCGGGTGGAAATCCGGCGCCATCGTCGGTGATCCGCAGGCGGATTGTGCCATTGCCCCATTCACCCTCAATCCATACCTGATCCTGTGCGAAATCCACCGCGTTTTGAATGAGATTGCGCAAGCCATGGACAATTTCGGGTTTGCGAGGGATTTCAGGCTGTTGGGCAGGGTCTAGGTCATCGATTTCCATGTGCGGATGAAAATCGAAATGCAACTCGATCCCGCGGTCAGAATGAGGTTCGGCCGCCTCTCTAATCACTGCGCCCAACGGTGCGCGCCGCAAGTGTAGATCGTCTTTTCCTGCGCGCCCCATCGATCTCATGATATCGCGGCACCGATCCGCTTGGTCTCGAATCAGGGCGGCATCCTCGGCAAGGTCCGGGCGGTCTTGCAACTCGTCCAACAGCTCGGTTGAGACAAGTTTGATTGTGGCCAGCGGCGTGCCCAATTCATGCGCTGCGGCGGCCACAACACCCCCCAAATCGGTTAATTTCTGTTCCCGCGCCAAGGCCATCTGCGTGGCGAGCAGCGCCTGGCTCATGCGATGCGATTCTGAGGCGATGCGGCGGGCATAGCCGGACAAGAACAGCACCCCGATCACCAGTGATGACCAAAAGCCAAGGATGAAGAGCCCGGGCAGCGCCAGGATCTCTCCGGACAAGGTCACCAAAGGCAAATGCCAAAAGGCGAGGCAAGAAATCAGCCCAATCGCCAAAAGGCCCAAGATCAGGGTCGACCGCATTGTTAGGGCCGTGGCCGAGATGGTGACGGGCGCCAGGATCAAAACGGCAAACGGGTTGTTCAGCCCTCCCGTCAGGAACAGCAGAAATGACAATTGCGACAGATCGAACAACAAGGTCAGCATCGCATCGCGATCGCTGAGCCGCTGATTTTCGGGAAAGATCGCCATGGCGATCAGGTTCGAGACAACGCTTGCGCCAATGGCCAGGAAGCACAGCCCAATTTCGACCCGCAGCCCCAGATAGAACGCCGCAATCACAACGGCGATAGTCTGCCCACCGATGGCGAGCCACCGCAAAACTAGCAATGTCCGCAGCCGCACCCAATCCACACGGCTGTCCTGGCGGACAAGCGTCAGCGCCGGATCGGGGCTGTTGTCGATGGCGGCCATGGGGCGGGTCATCCTGTCACAGACACGGGGTCGTGAATTGATAGGTAAGGTTTCTTAAGTATGCAACGCGAGCGACACATACCGCACGGGGAGTTTTGCGATGACACGGACATATGCTCTGGCTTCAGTGGCCTTGCTGGGCGTACTGCTGGCCGGAACGGCGACTGCCGTATGGCTGACACGGGCGAATGCGGATGATGCCTTTGCGCAGTGCCGCGAAGGTGTTGTTGCAGGTGATGCCGCGGTGGGCGGGCCGTTTACCTTGGTGTCAGAGACCGGGCAAGAGATGACCGATGCTGAGGTGATCACGCAGCCAACGCTGGTCTATTTCGGCTATACGTTCTGCCCCGATGTCTGCCCACTAGATACTGTGCGCAACGCCGAAGCGGTGGATATTCTGGATGAAGATGGTGTCGAAGTGCAGCCCGTCTTCATTACCGTCGACCCCAATCGCGACACGCCTGAAGTCTTGACTGCCTTTACCGATAACATCCACGAGCGGATGCTGGGCCTCGGCGGTACGCAGGAACAGACCCATGCCGCAGCCAGCGCCTATCGGGTCTATTACCAATCCCATGATGACGGATCGGATCCCTATTACTTGGTCGACCACACGGCCTTTACCTATCTGGTCATGCCTGAAATCGGATTTGTGGAATTCTTTCCCCGGGAAGTTACGCCGCAGGATATGGCGGAGCGCACCGCCTGTTTTATCGACGCGGCCAGCTGATCCTTACAGTGCCGAAAACGCAGAGCTAGCGACGCTTGATTAGCACCGCTAGGCCTGTCTCGCCGCGTTTTCAGAAGTCGCTTTCGGGAACTCAATCTCGAAAGTCGCATCGTTAGAATATTGGGGGCATCGTATCTCATCCGGCTTTCGGTGAAAAAAAGGGCGCCGCTGGGGCGCCCTGTCGAGTGAGATCCGACCCCAGGGAGGCGGGGTCGGACGGAGTAATTTGGATCAGCCCTTGGTGAAGTCCGGATAGGCTTCCATCCCAAGTTCTGCCACGTCGAGGCCGTTGATCTCAGCTTCCTCATCGACGCGGATACCCATGACCATCTTGAGGATGAACCACACGATCAGGGAGGTCACGAAGACGAAGATCCCGATGGCTGCAATCCCCAGCAACTGAGCCCCCAGCGAAGCGTCGCCATTGTAGAACACCACCGCGATGGTGCCCCAGACACCGGCGATCAAGTGCACCGGGATGGCGCCGACGACGTCGTCGATTTTCAGTTTGTCGAGCAGCGGCACTGTGAAGACCACGATCACGCCGCCTACTGCACCAATCCAGAGCGCCCCGAAGAGCGACGGTGCCAGCGGTTCGGCGGTAATCGACACAAGGCCAGCCAGCGCGCCGTTCAACACCATGGTCAGGTCCGACTTGCCGTACATGATCTGCGTGAGGATCAAGCAGGTCACGGCACCGGCCGCGGCGGCCATGTTGGTATTGGCGAAGATACGGCTGACGTCCGTGACGTCGTTGATGGTACCCATCGCAAGCTGAGAGCCGCCATTGAAGCCGAACCAACCTAGCCACAGGATGAATGTCCCCAATGTGGCAAGCGGCATGTTCGAGCCCGGCATCGGGTTCACACGGCCGTCTTTGTACTTGCCAAGGCGCGGGCCCAGGACAATGGCACCGGCCAGAGCAGCAAAACCACCGGCAGCATGCACTAGGGTCGAGCCTGCGAAATCGCTGAACCCTGCCGCGGACAACCAGCCGCCGCCCCACTGCCAGGATGCTTCGATCGGGTAGATGAAGCCAGTCAGCACGACCACAAAGATCAGGAAGGGCCACAGCTTGATGCGTTCGGCCAAGGTGCCGGAGACGATCGATGCGGTGGTGGCGCAGAACATCAGCTGAAAGAAGAAATCCGACCCGTCGGAGGCGTAGGACAGATCTACATCGGTCGCCCCGACAGGCTGCAACACGGCCTGACCGAACGCGCCGAGATAACCGATCACATTGACGATAGCATTGCCGTCGTCGTCAGTCCCTTCTGCGAGCGTGTAGATGGTCCAATTGATCATGTCGGGATCGACAGCATCTGCCGCAAACGACATCTCGCCCAACGGATACATCACATTGTAGCCGACCAGCCAATACATGATCGCTGCAATGGAGAAGAGCGCGATGTTCTTCGTCAGCTGCATGGTCACGTTCTTCGACCGCACCAGGCCCGCTTCGAGCATCGCAAAACCCGCAGCCATCCAGAAGACGAGGAAGCCGCCGATCAGGAACAGAAGGGTGGTGAAGATATATCCCACATCGTCCAGGGACGACGGTGGGTCATTGGCCCATGCGGCGGCTGGGAAAACGGCAAGTGCCGTGGCCAGCGGAAGCAAATACTTTTTATTCATTGGTCTCATATCCCTCGAAAAACTCGGGCGCCTTTACAGCGCGTCGTCGTTTGTTTCGCCCGTGCGCACGCGCACAGCGCTTTCCACATCCAGTACGAAAATCTTGCCGTCGCCGATCTTGTCGGTCTTGGCGGTTGTTTGGATGGTCTCGACGACTTGGTCCGCCATCGCAGCGGTCACCACGATCTCAAGCTTGACCTTTGGCACGAAATTCACGGCATATTCGGCCCCACGATAGATTTCGGTGTGGCCGGATTGCGAGCCGAAGCCCTTGATCTCGGTCACCATCATGCCGCGCACGCCGATGGAGGTGAGCGCCTCGCGCACCTCCTCGAGCTTGAACGGCTTGATCGTAGCAATGATGAGTTTCACGTCTTGTCACCCCGTCTGATGTAAATCCCCACCGGCCCCCTCTGGGCGGGTTGTGGGCGTTAAGACAGGCTGCAACGGTCGTGAGAGCAACGTGAGCGTCCCGGATTTGACGCCCGCACAGAGAGCATTTGCAAATTTTTTGCGCAAATATGCGCCATCGCTTATTTTTTAAGCAAAGAGAGAACCCGCCATCATCGACTGGGCTCTTCGCATTCGACTCAAGTTTGCCTATCTTCGTCGCAACGAGGATGGCCGAGCATGTGCAACAATGGCCCCCGATGCGAGGCATGATTGAGATGAGTTCTTCCGGAAAAGGCAGACGTCGGCTTGTTGCCGATCGGCGGTCGGCAACATCGACCCGCAAGCCAGCGAAACGCGCGTCGAGCAGCGGCGGAGGCGGCCGTAAGCGCGCCACGACCCGTAAGCGGAAAACAACAAAGCGGCGCGGCGGGATCCTGGGCTTTCTCAGTTCAATTGTGCGCTTTTTCGTACGGATCATCTGGGCGGTGACCTGGCGTACCACAGCCGTTGTGCTTTTGATGTTCGGCCTCGCGACTGGTTACTATTATGCGCAACTGCCTGATGTGGATGCGGTCGTGGATGGTCGAGCCCAAGGCTCGGTCACGATGTTGGACCGATATGGCGAGCCCTTCGCTTGGCGGGGCGAGCAATTTGGCGGGGCAATTGATATCCCCACAACATCCGAACATCTGGTCAATGCCGTCGTTGCCACCGAGGATCGCCGGTTTTGGCGGCATCTGGGTGTGTCGCCGCGTGGGATTGCGTCAGCCATTCGGATTAACCTGCGCGAAGGACGTGGTCCGTTGCAGGGCCATGGCGGCTCAACGATCACACAGCAGGTTGCGAAATTATTATGTCTCGGCGTGGGATACGATGCCGAAACGTGGGAGAGCGAGGCCGCCTACGAGGCAGATTGCCGTCGCACAACGATCTGGCGGAAAATTCAGGAAATGCCCTTCAGCTTCGCTATGGAGCTGCGCTATTCCAAAGAAGAGATCCTGTCGATCTACCTGAACCGGGCGTATCTCGGCGCGGGCGCCCGGGGTTTTGAGGCCGCAGCGCAGCGCTATTTCAATGTATCCGCCGCAGAGTTGAACCCCCAGCAATCCGCGATGCTGGCCGGGTTGTTGGTGGCGCCAAGCTACTACGCACCGACCCGCAATCTGGAACGTGCGCAGGAGCGCGGCAATGTGGTTCTGAACCTGATGGAAGGGCAGGGCTATCTCAGCGCATCGGCAGCCGAGGCTGCCCGCGCGGCACCCGCGACACTCTCCAACCGTGCGCGACAAGATACCGGCGGTTACTTCGCCGATTGGATCATGCAAGAAGGCCCCAGTTTTCTGACCGGCGATACGACGGAAGACGTGATCATCCGCACCACGTTTGATCCGGAAATACAGGCCGCTGCCGAAGAGGCATTGGAGGCCGTGTTCCGCGATCAGGTGCGCGAAGGATCTGAGGCGGAGGCTGCGATTGTGGTCATGAGCGCCGATGGGGCCGTGCGCGCCATGGTTGGCGGGCGGGACCTTGCGGGCGGCGGTATTTTCAACCGCGCAACTCAGGCTCTGCGCCAGACGGGTTCGTCCTTCAAACCGTTTGTTTATGCAACAGCTTTGGAGTTGGGCTGGCGGTTCGACGATATGTTGGTGGATCAGCCAGTCACATTCCAGGTGGCCGGGTCGGGCGAGTACACCCCCAACAACTTCGACCATCAATTTCTTGGTCCTCTTACGATGACGCAGGCCCTGGCCCTTTCACGCAACACCAGCGCCGTATGGCTATCTGAAGAGGTTGGACGCGATCTGGTGCGTGACGTGGCGAGCCAGTTCGGCATTGCCAGCGACCTTGCTGCTGGGCCCGCTTTGGCCTTGGGCGCATCGGAATCCACATTGATCGAGATGACAGGCGCCTATTCGGGCATCCTGAACGGTGGGTCTGCGGTGCTGCCTTACGGGCTGACCGAATTGCGTCTGCAGGGAGAAAGCGAGCCGGTGTTTCAACAGACCACCGGTATCCGTGAACGCGTAATATCGGAATTTGCAGCGCGGCAACTGACCTACATGATGAATGTTGCGGTGAACGAAGGCACCGGGCGGCGGGCTGCATTGCCGGACCGACCTGTCGCTGGCAAGACGGGCACCACCAACAGCACGCGCGATGCCTGGTTTGTCGGTTTCACAGCAGACTACGTTGCCGGTGTTTGGATGGGATATGATGACAATCGCCCCCTGAGCGGTGTGACGGGCAGCGGTTTGCCCGCCGAGATTTGGCGCCAGGCGATGGAGCGGGTCCATGCAGATCTGCCACCGCGGCCTCTGCCGATGATCGATCCTGCGGTCGAGGCGCGGCCCAGTCCCGGCGGTCTATTGACCGGGCAAGGTCAGGGCGCGCCAGTCCGGGTGCCGATTGGCAGCCGCAATGCCGGCGGAAATCTGGGCGATGCGGTGAATTCCGTGCTCGATCGCATTTTTGGGCCGCGAAACTAGATATGGGCGGGCGCGGGGCGCTAATACCCCAACGCGATCCCGTCTTTGCGCGGGTCGCTGCCGCCTTCCAGCACTCCATCGGCCCGGATACGGATCGCCTGTGCCCCGCCAATCGGCAGGTCGGTCTGGATGACGGTGTGCCCGAGCGCGGCGAGTTCATCCCGCACCGACGGCGCGTAGCTGTCTTCCACGCGCAATCCACCCAGATCGGCATCCGCGAAACAGCGCGGTGCATCGATCGCAGCCTGGGGGCCCATACCGAAATCCACCACATTGGACAGAAACCGAACATGGCCGGTGGCCTGGTATTGACCGCCCATGACGCCGAAGGGCATCAGGCTGCCATCGGCCTCGCGCAGAAGGGCGGGAATGATCGTGTGCATCGGGCGTTTGCCCGGCCCAGCCTCGTTTGGGTGGCCCTCAGTTAAGGTGAAGCCCGCACCGCGGTCATGGAACAGGATGCCAAACTTGTCGCTCGCCAGCCCGGCGCCGAAGCTGGAAAAGATCGAATAGATCATCGAAACCGCCATGCGGTTGCTGTCCACCACGGTCAGATAAACGGTCTCGCGATGAGTGGCTTCGGTCAGCGGGGCCGGATCGGCCATGGCTCGGGTGGGATCGATCAGATCAGTGAGCCGCGCCGCGGTACCACGGCTGAGCATATGGTCGAGCCGCGCCGTCGCATCGGGGTCTGCCAGGAAGCGGTTGCGCGCGTCATAGGCAAGCTTTGTAGCCTCAGCCTCTAGATGGGCCCGCTCGGCGCCGTTTGGGTCCATGCTGGCGATATCGTAACGTTCCAGCATATGGGCCAGCAGCATGGCGGTGGCACCTTGGCCGTTGGGGGGCAATTCGATCAGCTCGGCGCCGCGATAGGTGGTTGAGATCGGGGTGACGTAGGTGGCTGCGGTTGCGGCGAAATCATCCAGAGTGTGGGTGCCGCCAAGTGCTCGGAGGCTGGAGACCATATCCTCGGCCACCTCGCTTTCGTAAAATCCGGCGCGGCCGTGGGTCGCAATGCGGCGCAATACCTCGGCTTGGGCGGGCGCGGCGAAGCGTGACGCGCTGGAGAACGGGGCACCATCGGCGCTGAACAGATCACGCGCCTTGCCCTGGAGGCGCGCGACGGCTTCTTCCCAATCCGCTGCGACACGCGGTGCGACAGGCACACCAGCCTCGGCATAATGGATGGCCGGGGCCACGATCTGATCAAGCGGCAAGTTGCCCATGTCGCCGTGCAAGCGGCAGAACCCGTCCACCGCGCCCGGGATAGTGATTGCAGAAACATCTCCGGCCGGGACCTTCTCCATGCCCCTGGCGCGCAGATCGGCTGCGTCGAGCCCGGCGGGTGCGCGGCCAGAGGCGTTCACTCCCGTCAGGCTACCATCGGGTTTGGAAATCAACGCAAACATATCGCCGCCGATCCCAGTCATCTGCGGCTCGCATATACCCAGAAGAAGCGCGGCAGCGATGGCGGCATCCACAGCGTTGCCGCCTTGCTGTAGGATGGCGATAGCGGTTTGCGCGGCGAGCGGATGCGACGTCGCGCACATCCCCTGATCAGCGAAGACGGTCGACCGCCCCGGTCTGTGAAAATCGCGCATCGTGCCCTCCATCCATTTCTTCTGCGAACCCTAGAGAGGTGATCGTCGGGGACAAGGGAGATTTTAAGGGAGTTGTGGCTGCAGAGGGCCTCGACGTCACGCACTGGGTGGGGGCTTTGACACGCGACGCCGAGGGAAGCCTCTGCAGCTACACGTCATGATATGCTCAGGTAACGGGGCATGCGTTGGGTCGAATTGGGGCAATGATGGGGCGTATGGTCGAAATTCGCGGCAATCGCTGGATGGCCTGACTGATATGCGATCAAGGATGTGTGATTTGAAACCGTAGGCGGTTCATTCCGCCCTCACGCTGATAGGCGATGCTAGCCACCATTGTCAGGACCATGGCCCAGCCGAACCCACCCTCGGGGAGGCTGTCACGATTGTTTTTGTCGATCTCGGGGAATGCGCCGGACGGCAATTCATCATTGGGCATTGCGATCCCGCAATCGCGCACTTCGCAATGCAAGCCTTCAGGCTCAAGCCAGATCGTCATTTCAATCGGGCCGCCTTCCACTTCGCCATAGGCGTGTTCGACGACATTATTGAGCACCTCTGCCAAGACGATCTGAACCGTCTCGGTCATATCCTGTTCTATGCCACGCGAACTGAGCGCATCGTGCGTCTCAATCAAAGCCTCGCGAACCGCCGACGTGCTGGCACCGAAATGACAGTGAAAGGCGGAATCCGGCCCGATCATGTGTGAATGCGCATGGCCCGCCACAGCTACTACTCCGCTGCGGTTGGTCCAGCTGCGGCCAGGGCGCCCTCCAGCGTTGGGAAGATGGCGAACACGGCATTCATGCGCGTCAACGTCATCACTTTCTGAACCGGCGGTTGCAGCCCGGCCAGCGCCATCACGCGCCCTGCCTCAAGTCCCTTGTAGACGGCGACCACGGCGCCCAGCCCGCTCGAATCGATGAATTCCACGTTGCTGAGATCCAAGATTACGTCACCGCAATCTTCTGTCATTGTGCGGAACTGATCCTTGAATTGAATCGCGATGCTTGCATCCAGGCGCGCGGTATCGACCCGAACAACGCCGCAATGCTCATGATCCGTGAAAGAAAGACTCATGTCATGTCCTTACGCAAAACTGTCTGATAGGACCTTAGGGAGCAAATCCTTACGATTTGGTTGTTAACGGGACTGCAATTGGGGGAGGCCATGGCAGATATCGTGATTGCAGGGGCGTCGCGCACACCGATGGGCGGGTTTCAGGGCGCTTTGACAGGGCTTAGCGCGGCCGAACTCGGCGGTACAGCGATCCGGGCAGCTTTGGACGACGCACGAGCGCATCAGGTGGACGAATTGCTGATGGGCTGCGTGTTGCCCGCGGGGCAGGGCCAAGCTCCGGCGCGCCAGGCAGGCTTCCACGCCGGTCTCGGCGAAGAGGTGCCCGCGACCACGCTCAACAAGATGTGCGGCTCCGGGATGAAAGCCGCGATGATGTCCCATGATGCGCTAGCGCTTGGCCAAGCCGATGTGATCGTCGCCGGCGGCATGGAATCGATGACCAATGCCCCTTACCTCCTGCCTGCGATGCGCGGCGGTGCACGGATCGGTCATCAGGGGGCTATCGATCACATGTTCCTTGACGGCCTTGAAGACGCCTATGACAAAGGTCGCTTGATGGGCACCTTCGCCGAAGATTGTGCCGAGGCATTCCAATTCACCCGCGCAGATCAAGACGCTTACGCACTGAGATCGCTCGACAATGCGCTCAGCGCCATCACGTCCGGTGCCTTTGCGTCCGAGGTGACACCGGTGACGATCCGCGGCCGCAAAGGCGACGTGCAGGTTGCCGAAGATGAACAGCCGGGCAATGCCCGCCCCGAGAAGATCCCGCAACTCAAGCCCGCCTTCCGTGAGGGGGGAACGGTTACAGCAGCCAATTCTTCCTCCATCTCCGATGGCGCCGCGGCGCTGGTGCTGGCACGCTCTGACGCGGTCGAGGCCAAGGGCCTGGCGGTCCGAGCGCGCATTCTTGGCCATGCCTCTCACGCTCACGCGCCCGCTTTGTTCCCAACTGCGCCCGTTCCAGCAGCGCGTAAGCTGCTCGATCGCCTCGATTGGACCGCAGAGGACGTCGATCTGTGGGAGGTAAATGAAGCCTTCGCGGTGGTGCCGATGGCCTTCATGCGCGAGATGAACATTCCACGCGAGAAGATGAACGTGAATGGTGGCGCCTGCGCTTTGGGCCACCCCATCGGTGCATCCGGCGCGCGGATCATGGTGACGCTGCTTCATGCGCTCGAGGCGCGGGGCCTGAAACGCGGTGTCGCCGCGATCTGCATTGGAGGCGGCGAAGGCACCGCGATTGCGATCGAACGCGCCTAGCCCGCGCCCCTTTCATCTTGGCAAGAAAACTCCGGGGGGCGGCAAAGCCGCGGGGCAGCGCCCCTCTTTCCTAAGCAAAGCAGGTAGACATGGCCGATTACACGCTTCTGTCCAAAACCATTGCCGCTCTGACAGAGGGAGAAACAGATGAGGTCGCCTTGATGGCGACTGTCGCTTGCGAACTGCACCATGCCGATGACAGGTTCGATTGGACGGGGTTTTATCGCGTTACGGAGCCACGTCTTCTAAAGATCGGTCCCTATCAGGGCGGTCATGGCTGTCTAGTGATCCCCTTCGACCGGGGGGTCTGCGGTGCGGCGGCTCGAACGGGGCAAGTACAGTTGGTGCCCGATGTCGATGCGTTTCCTGGCCATATTGCCTGTGCGTCATCCACCCGATCCGAGATTGTCCTGCCGGTCTGGGACAAACAGGGCGCGTTGATTGCTGTTTTGGATATCGACAGCGATAAACCCGCCGCGTTCACCGACGAAGATGCGTCCGCGTTGCAACAAATCCTGAGCGAAACCTTCAGCCGCTAGTCACCGTCGCCTGATACGATCGTCAATTCCGGCGCGGTCAGCGTGCGGGGGACGGTTTCGACACGCTGTGCGTCTTTCAGGTCGGGTGCCGCGTCTTGAACCACTTGCATTGCCTCCAGCTTGCGCGCAGATGGTAAAACCCGCGCCTCAAGCGATCCCATCGCCTTGTTGTAGCTTTCAACGGATCGGTTTAGCGCCGTGCCCACCTTCTGCAGGTTACCGGCAAATGTGGCGAGGCGGCCATATAGATCCTTCGCTTCGCGGTGGATTGTGATGGCGTTCTCGGCGATGGCCTCTTGCTGCCAGCCAAATGCAATTGTGCGGAACAAGGCCACCAATGTGGAGGGTGTCGCGATGACCACCCGCGCCTCCATCGCGCGCTCAATCAAACCGGGATCCGCTTCGACGGCCGCGGACAAAAACACATCGCCGGGAATGAACATCACAACGAAATCCGGCGTGTTCTGCAACAGGTCGAAATAGCGCTTTGAGGATAGCGCTTTCACATGGTCTGCCACCTGCCGCGCATGGCGACGGATGGCCAAATCGCGCGCTTCCGGCGTCTCTGCCTCAAGCGCATCCAGATATCCATCGAGCGAGGTTTTGGCGTCGATTACCAAAGACCGCCCGCCGGGCATCCGCACGATCGCATCAGGGCGCTGTAAGCCGCTTTCGGTCTGGTGGCTGACCTCGGTTTCAAAATCCACATGCTCGGTCATGCCCGCCAATTCGCAAACTTGGCGCAATTGCATCTCACCCCATTTCCCTCGGGTCTTCGGCGCGCGCAAAGCCTGGACCAGTTTCCGTGTCTCACCGGTCAGATCGCGCTGGCCAAGCTTCAGCTCCTCCACCTGCGTCTTGATCGCGCTGTAGGCATCGGTGCGGGTCTTTTCCATCTCGCGCAGGACCGTATCGAACGCGCCAAGCCGCTCATTCAGCGGTTTGACCATGCCGTCTATGGCCTTTTGTCGCGCATCAAGCTCGGCCTTTGCGGTTTCGGAATGGGTGGCAAAGCGTTCGGTCACGCGGTCCAGAAAAGCCTTGGAATTTCCCTCCAACACTTCGCCTGCAAGATTCTTGAATTGCGATTTCAGTGCCTCGTTCAGGCCCTGCAATTCCTGCAGCCGCGCTGCATGTGTCGCCTCAACCGTTTCCAACTTTGCCTCGGCCGCGTTAAGCGCGCCGAGCAGGCCGTCGCGTTCCTCCCGCGCATCGGTCAATTGCTGTTCTAACTCAGGCAGGCGCTCGGCGCGGGCTTCGGTCGCGGCGTGCTGCCGGCGCAGATCCTCCATCGCCGCCAAATCGCGTGCGGCCCGGCGCAGGCGTGCGCCGCGGAGGATCCAGGCGATGAACAACAGCAAGGCGACCAGCATCAAGACCAGCAGATAGGCGGGCAGGGGATCGATTTCGGGCCCGAATGGGCTGGTCTCACGCAGGCGGGTGGCCAGGCGATCCAGGAATGCGAAAAGCGGGGCGTTTTCCATCGCTCAACTCCGCCCGAACAGACGTTCGATATCGCTGAGCTTCAACTCCACATAGGTGGGCCGGCCGTGATTGCATTGTCCGCTCAGAGGCGTAGCCTCCATTTCGCGCAGCAATGCATTCATCTCATCTGCGCCCATCCGGCGGCCAGACCGGATTGAACCATGGCAGGCGACGCGGCTTAGAACCGCCTCGACGCGGGCTTGCAGCGTTTGGCTATCCCCCAGATCCGACAATTCATCCAGGATGTCGCGCAGCAGAGCCTCGGCGTTGATTTCTCCCAAAATGGCGGGGGTTTCGCGCACCGCGATGGTGCCGGGGCCAAAGGCTTCGATCAGCAGGCCAAACCGCTCCAACTCCGTGGCATGATCGATCAGCCGATCCGCGTCGGGGCCGAGAGTGACGATTTCGGGGATCAGCAAAGCTTGCCGCGCCACACCGCGCTCCGCTATCTGCGCTTTCAGCCGTTCATAGACCAGCCGCTCATGGGCGGCATGTTGATCGACAATGACAAGGCCATTCGGCGTCTGGGCGATGATGTAATTCTCATGCACCTGTGCGCGGGCCGCACCCAAAGGACCGTCGGGATCGGTCTGAACGGGGTTCGGCGCCTCGACGCGTGCGGTCGGGGCCGACCAATCGGGTGCGACTTCTGCAAAGCCGGTCGCCCGCGGCAAAGGCCGTTCAGCGGGCCGATCCATCTGGTAGATGCGGGGCGTATGGTTTACCGGCTCAGCGCTAAATGCACCGAGCGTCGCATGGGCCACAGTCGAGGATGCGCGATGACCCGCCTCGGCCAGGGCATGGCGCAATCCGGTGATGATCATGCTGCGCGCGACCCCGGGTTCACGGAACCGCACCTCGGATTTGGCGGGATGGACGTTGACATCGACCCGTTCAGGCGGACAATCGATGAATAGAACCGCAGCAGGGTGCCGATCCCGGCTGAGGACATCCATATAGGCCGCACGCAGGGCGCCGATCAGCAGTTTGTCACGGACCGGGCGGCCATTCACGAACAGAAACTGCGCCACCGCAGAGCCGCGAGAATAGGTCGGCAAAGCGGCATAGCCGGTTAGGCGCAGGCCTTCGCGCTCTGCATCAATGGGCAGGGCGTTTTCGGTAAAGTCCCGGCCCAGGATGGTCGTCAGCCGCCCGCGCAACGCGTCGAATAGATCGCCGCTTTCAGGATCGGCGCGAAAGGTCACCCGCTCGCCGTCGGACACGTCTTTTAGGGTGAATCCGATGGCGGGCTCAGCCATGGCCAGGCGTTTTACGACATCGGTGATGGCCTGCATCTCGGCACGATCGGAGCGGAGGAATTTCAGTCGCGCGGGCGTGGCAAAGAACAGATCGCGCAATTCAACAACTGTGCCGCGGTTTAGGGCGGCGGGCCTAACGGGATCATGAGTGCTACCGGCCACGCGGATCTGGTGAGCGACGTCGCCGTCCGCGCGCGAAGTGATCGATAGACGCCCAACCGCCCCAAGGCTCGGCAGCGCCTCGCCGCGAAATCCAAACGAGCGGATATTCAGCAAATCGCTGCCATCGATCTTGGAGGTGGCATGGCGCGACAGGGCGAGCGGCAGATCCTCAGGCCCCATCCCCACACCATCGTCATGCACTCGGATCAGCGTTTTGCCACCATGGGCGATTTCGATGACGATGCGCCGCGCCTCCGCATCGATGGCGTTCTCCACCAGCTCTTTGACGGCAGAGGCGGGACGTTCGACAACCTCCCCCGCGGCGATGCGATTGATCGCAGCTTCATCAAGCTGCCGGATCACCGGGCGTACAGGATCTGGGACGTCAATGCTTATATTGGGGGTCGGGGTGGCCATACAACAACTTGTAGCATGGCCATGCCCGGTATTGGAACCGATTCGGAAAAGCGTCTAGTTCGACGCCTCCAACCCTTCGGGCTGACCCACGACGACAAAATGCAGGCCATCGGGATCAACCAGGCGCGCCGCAACGCGCTGGATGTCTTCAACTGTCACCGCCATCACGTTGTCATTGCGGGTGTTGATGTAGTCGACGGGCATGTCGTCGGACTGCATCGCAGCCATGATCCCGGCGATCTCAGAATTGCCCTCGAAGCGTAGCGGGTAAGAGCCGGTCATGTAGCGCTGAGCGGCCTCCAACTCGGCCTGGGTGATGCCATTTTCGGCGATATCGGCCCATTGTGCTTGAACGACCTCAATTGCTTCGCCCACCAGGTCGTTGGACGAGGAAAACCCACCCATCATCATCGGTGAATTTGCGCCCAAAGACAGCCACGTGCTGATCCCATAGGTCAGACCGCGCTGTTCGCGCACCTCTTCCATCAGGCGTGAGCGATAGCCGCCAGCGCCCAGGACTTGGTTCATGACAAAGGCGGGGAAGAAATCCGGATCGTCGCGTGCGATCCCCGAATGGCCAAACAGCACAGAGGATTGCGGCGTGGGAAAATCCACGACCGACACGCCGCCGGGCAAGGTGGGTGTCACGTCACCGGGTAGCTCGATTTCGGCCAGCGGCAGATCGCCTAGCAGATTGTCCAGCAGCACCCCCAGATCCTCGGGTGTAATGTCGCCCGCCACGCCGATGGCGACGCGGTCTCGCACCAAGATGTTGCGATGGGCCGTGACCAGATCATCGCGGGTCAGCGCGGTGACGCTTTCGATCGTACCATCCAGCGACGATCCATAGGGGTGGTCCTGAAAGGCAAGCTCGTTGAACGTCAGACTGGCGATGTCGTTTGGGTCGTTTGCGTCCGCCTGCAGGCCTTGGATCACCTGCGTGCGCACACGTTCCACCGCAACCGGATCGAAGGATGGTTCAACCAGCGCGCCACGCAGCAAAGCCAGGGCGTCTTCCCTATTCTCGGTCAGCATTTGCGCCGACACGACCAGATTGTCGCGATAGGTCGAAAACGAAAATGATGCGGCCAAACCTTCGAGCGTTGCGGCGAATTGCTGGGAATCCAGATCTCCGGTGCCCTCTTCAAGCGTCGCGGCCATAAGATGCACGGCACCCCGGGCTCCCTCGACATCGGCTGAGCCACCGCCATCGAACCACAAATCAATCGCGACGAAGGGGATCGAATTATCTTGAACCAGCCAGGCTTCTAGTCCGCCGGGCGAGGTCACGCGCTGAATGTCGACATTGGCCGATGCCGGCAAGGCGAATGCGATCAACGCGAATGCTGGAGCGATGAAACGGGCAATCATTGGGACACCTCGGAGGTTGCGGTTTCCTCAGCTTCGGGGCGGGACAGATAGCCGATGGTTGTCGCCTCATTGGCGAACAGATCGCGGGCCGCCTCCATCACATCCTCAATCGTTGTGGCAGCGATCACATCAGGCCAGGCCTGGATATCGGCAACGGTCAACCCGCTGGTCAATGCCCCACCATATGCGTTGGCCAGCGCAGCCACATCGTCTTCGGCGTAGATCTCTGACGCGGCAAACTGGAACTGGATCCTCTCGAATTGCGCGGGTTCGATGCCGTCTTCGAGGAAGGTGTCGATTACCTCCATGATCTCGGTCTCGGCCTCTTCCAGCGAAACGCCGGGCACCGGCATGTTCAGCAATGTGAAGCTGGATGCATCAAGCGAGGTGCTGTTGTAGTAGGCGGCTGAGAACAAAGAACGTTCGCTTTCAATCTGCAATTCCCGTGACAGGACGGAGGTGAAATCCGACCCGCCCAGAACCGCGGCCAGAAGCGTCAGCGCGGCGGCCTCTTCCTGATCCCCGGCATCCCGCTCGGGCGCAAGGAAGTTGATCGACACATAGGGATTGGCGACGCGCGGATCTTCGTAATGCACGTAACGGGTTGCAGTATGGGGCGGTTCCTGCGGGCGGGTTCTGCTTTCCTCCGCCACGATATCGGGATGGGCTGGGATGGGGCCGTAATGCTCTTCAGCCAGCGCGCGCACCTCTTCGGGCGTCGCATCACCCGCCACGATCAGGATCGCGTTGTTGGGGTGATAATGCAGTTCATACCAGTCGCGCGCATGTTCCAGCGTCAGGCCCAGCATCTCATGACGCCAGCCGATGATCGGACGGCCATAGGGATGGTTGAGATACATAGCAGCGCGCAGTTGTTCATTGAACAGCGCGCCTGGTGACGTATCCGTGCGCTGCGCGCGCTCTTCCAAGATCACCTGGCGCTCGGTATCGACTTGACCGGGGTCCAGGATCAGGTCCCGCATCCGGTCGGCTTCCATCTGCATCATCAATCCCAGCCGGTCCGAGGCGACGCGCTGGTGATAGGCGGTGTAATCCCAAGAGGTGAACGCGTTGTCCGATCCACCATTTGCCTCAACGATCCGGCTGAATTCGCGTGTTTCCAGATCATCCGTCGCCTTGAACATCAGGTGTTCCAGGAAATGCGCGATCCCCGATTGACCCGGCAACTCATCCGCAGCTCCGGCGCGATACCACACCATATGCGTGACCGAGGGGCTGCGATGATCTTCGATCACGACCACATGCATGCCATTGTCGAGGGTGAATTCGGTCACATCATCGGCAGCTTGGGCGGCTGCAAATGGAATGACTGCGAGGCCAATGGCCAAGCGCAAGGGTCGGAACATGGATGTCCTCCGCGGGAAAAGCGATCAATCTACGTGCAGATATGTATCCCCAGACGGCATTGCATCAACCAACCTGACACAGACGTGACGCATTGCCTATTCCGGCGGTGGCGCCGTGGGAGTGCGCACGCCCGAGCGGCGCAGACGCTCAAGCTCGGCATAGCGGTCGAGAGCCTGGCGGCTATAGGCGCGGAAATAGACGCTGGTGCCGAATACACGTTCCAACAGGCGGCCATCGTTGCGTCGCCGGAAATCCTCGTCTTCCGCGGCCAGCGTGCTGCGGATATCCGGGGCGACCCCAAACCGGCTCGCATGATTGACCAGACCGGCTGATGCGCCCGAGGCGCGGTTGATATTGCCACCCAAAGCAGCGATCGCGTCGGCTTCCGGCGTCGGATCGGCGCGGTTCGTGCCGCCGGGCGTGGGGGTCGGCAATTGTCCACGATCAACCGCAAGCTCAAGCTCGCGGGTGGGGACAATGGCAAATTCATCCGGCCCGGATTCGGTGTTGCGCAGGTTCATCAATTGCGGGGTCCGCCCGTCACTGCATGCCGCAAGCGCCAATGTGACCAGTAGCCCGGATAGAATCGTCAAACGTTGCGCCATCGCACTCACTCCTTCGCGGAGCCGTTCCTAACCCATCTAAACCGGCCCGTCACGGGGCATCATCCGCTGTCCGGGCTTTATCGGCAAAGAACACCAATCCGATTGCGCCGCCGACAATGCCGATATCGGCGACATTGAACACGTAGGGGTTCACGATCCCACAGCAGGACATGTTCAGAAAATCGATGACGCCGCCATGAAACAAGCGGTCAAACGTGTTGCCCAATGCGCCGCCAATCACTGCGCCCGCCGACACAAGCGCGATCGGTCGTGTCAAGCCATGGCGCGCCCACCACAGCAGCCAAAGGATGATCAAGATCGCCACAACGATCAGAATCCATCGCATCACGTCCGGTCCGCCGGAAAACAATCCGAAATTGACGCCGGTGTTGAACCCAAGGCGGAACGTCAACAAGGGTGGCATCACGTCCAGCGCGCGTGTCTCAATCAGGTTCAACCCATACATCACCCCGTATTTGGAGGCTTGGTCTGCGATCAACCAAAACAGCGTGGACAAGGTGACAAGACGCATGGATCAGATCTCTTCGCTCAGTAGATGGCCTTCATCTGCCCGGCCAGAGGGTTAGACGCAAGCAACCTTCGCGCAATCATGTGTCAAGGGCGCCCGCCTGAGCCCGAAGCCGCAGGCGGCAGGGCGAGGGAAGATCTTGCGCCGCAGGCGTGCCTCTGGATCAAGAGCGAAGCCTAGTGCCGGAAATGCCGCATGCCGGTCAGCACCATGGCGAGGCCTGCCTCTTCGGCGGCAGCGATCACCTCGTCGTCGCGCATTGATCCGCCTGGCTGGATCACCGCAGTCGCACCTGCCTCCGCAGCGGCCAGGAGGCCGTCCGCGAAGGGGAAAAACGCATCGGACGCAACAACCGATCCAACGGCTGGCGAGGCACTCAGTCCCAGCTCAGTGCCCATCCGCCCCGCTTTCAGTGCGGCGATGGTCGAACTGTCCACACGGCTCATCTGACCCGCTCCAATGCCAACGGTCGCACTGTCTTTGGCATAGACAATCGCGTTGGATTTCACATGCTTCGCGACGCTCCAGGCAAAGCGTAGATCGGCCATCTCAGCGGCGGATGGTGAGCGTTTGGTGACCACACGCAAATCATCCTCGGTCACGCGTCCGGTGTCCTTGTCCTGTACCAAAAGGCCGCCTGCCACCTGTTTCACGCTGATCATCGGCACGGCCGGGTCCGGCAATCCGCCCGTCGTCAGAAGCCGCAGGTTCTTCTTCGCAGCGAAGACCGCCTTGGCGTCGTCATCTGCATTAGGCGCGATCACAACCTCTGTGAAGATTTGCACGATCTCTTCCGCAGTGGGTCCGTCGAGCATTTGGTTCAGCGCGATAATGCCGCCAAACGCGCTGGTTCGGTCGCAATCAAACGCGGCACGATATGCCGACAGCAGAGTCTCGCCGCGCGCGACGCCGCAGGGATTGGCGTGCTTAATGACCGCCACTGCAGGCCCGTCGGCGGGGGAGAACTCCGCCACCAATTCAAACGCAGCATCGGTGTCATTGATGTTGTTGTAGCTCAGCGCCTTGCCTTGATGCTGTGTGGCCGTGGCCACCCCAGGCCTGGCCGATCGGTCCAGATAGAAGGCCGCTTTCTGATGTGGGTTTTCGCCATAGCGCATTTCCTGCGCGAGGCTGCCCGCAAAGGCGCGGTGAGGCGGCGTTTCAATGCGTGCTGCCTTTGCCATCCACCCCGAGACTGCGGCATCATAGGCCGCCGTGCGAGCGTAGGCCGCTTGCGCCATTCGCTGTCGGAAGGCGAAACTCGTGCCGCCGCTGCCAAGCTCTTCGAGCAGACCCTCATATTGCGCCGGATCGGTCAGCACGGTCACCGCGCCGTGGTTCTTGGCGGCCGCCCGGATCATGGCGGGCCCGCCGATATCGATATTTTCGATACAAGTGTCGTAATCCGCCCCCGCCGCAACAGTCGCCTCAAACGGGTACAAATTCACCACGAGCAAGTCGATGGCGCCGATCCCATGTTCGTCCATCGCGGCCAGGTGGTCGGGATTGTCACGTAGCGCCAAGAGCCCACCATGGACCATCGGATGCAGCGTTTTCACCCTGCCATCCATCATTTCGGGAAACCCCGTCACCTCCGACACATCGCGGACCGCCAGGCCCGCCTCACGCAAGGCGGTTGCCGTTCCACCGGTTGACAACAACTCGACCCCACGCGCGGCCAGGGCCTGGGCAAAGTCCACAAGGCCAGTTTTGTCCGAGACAGAGATCAGGGCGCGGGTCAGGGGGGCGGGGTCTTGCATGGGCGATCCTTTAGCCGGTGCGCCCCGCGATGTCAGATCATCTGGGGCAGGTCAGGGGCGGGCAACAGCGCGGCGGGGCGCGCGAAGCTCCAACTTACGGCAGCGCCATACCCGGTCACGCGAGACATGAGAACGATCTGTTTTGTCGCGCGCGGTTTCAGACGCGCCGCATCGAAGTAAACCGAGGGCCGCAAGACCATCTCGGCCTCGCCGCCATGGCGAAACACCCAAACCTCTTCATTCGGCAGGGTCAGGGACACTGCCGCACCGCCCATATCGATCTCAGCGGTGACATCGGGATGGATGTGGAACCTCACGGCGAAGCGCAGGCCGCGATCGGGCGGAAGATTGCGATTGACCCGCTCGAACCGAGACCGATCCCCGGCATCCAACGCCGCCAGGCCGTCCTCGCCGCGCAGCAGGCTGCCGCGATCTTCCAGGGTCAGGGATCGCAGATGCACCAATCCGTGGCTGCGCCGCCAGCCATCATGGCTGAGCGTTAGGCTTTCACCGCCCGCGATCTCGGAGACTTGCAGCGCGACATCGGTGGGTCCCTCGGCAAAGCCCTGGCGTTCGGGCGGAACATCGCTGGCCTTGTTGGCCAGACGAGACGAGGAATATCCCTCAAGCGACAGCGTCGAATGACTGACAGTCGCCCGACCCGCGCGCCGCCAATTCGGGCCAAACGCCGCGCCGGATCCGGCACTGACCACCACGGGGCGCATGCCTGCCGTCATCTCGAAGCTCAGCGTCGAGGCATGGGCATTGACCGATTTGGGGCCCATCATCGGTGGCGCCGCGTCGGCGATCACGGTTGTGCCGCCGGACGCCATCCGGGCAAATCCCATCGCAAGACCCTTAAGGCGCGAGGGGCGAATGCCCGACTGCACCAGCGCGCCAACCAAGCGTCCGGTGCGCCCGCGCCCGCCACCATGGGCCCGCACCAGGCTGCCATCGGCGTGGCGCAGCGCGCGCAAAGTGGGTGCGATCCGCATCAAGGCTGTATCCACCGCCGGGTCCGGGCGCTTGCCGGTCTCGGTCAGGATCTGGGCCACCCATGTCAGCAAAACAAACACCTCAAGCAACTCTTCGGGATTGCGCGGTGCGATGCCGCCCTGCGCGTCGATCTCGGTCGCACATTCTTGGGCAAGTCCTTTCAGGGCGGGAGCCAGCAAGGTCTCCATCCCGATCAAGGTGCAGGCGGAATAAATGAGGCCGGTCAGCGCCTCAAACCGAGGCAATCCGCGCGAGGTCTGGCGCCAGCGCGCCTCGAGAAACAGCGCCTGACGCGCCAGGGCACGGTGAAAGGCCTTGGTGTCGATGGGGTCTTGGCCGTTCATCAGGAACAGTGCCTGACTGATCCAACGGATCTGCCGCCGCCCGGCAAGGTCGGGGGTCCAGACCGCCCCTTGTCCGCGGCCATGACGTTTCAGCCAAGCGCCGAGCCAATCCTGCGCGGTGTCGCGCCCCATCGCTTTGGGCAGCGCTGCCAGATCATCCAACCAGTCGAAACTGTGCAACGTGTCAGAGAACGCGTCATTCGGCGCGTCGATCTCCCACGGGGTGTTGCCAGGGGCCTCGACCAAAGCGCCGCCGATGCGAAAATTGCCCGCCAAAAGCTGCCGTCCCCGGGCGGTGGAGCCGGGAAATCGCGGTTCAGGCCGCCAGACCAGCCCCTGCATCCGAGGCCCAAAGCCTGCACGCCACGCCGCCAACCGGTAGCCGAACCGGGTCCGCGCGCGGGGGCGCGGGCGCGGGCCGTCCGGCGTGGCGCCGGAATGGGCGGGGGGCTGCTGCTCGGGCATTTGTCGGTACGGGCCTGTCGTTTTGGTGCAGAATAGGCGGTGCCGTGGCCGGAGTCACGCGATCCTGAGCGCCGCCATATAGAACCCGTCCATCCCGCCGATATCCGCCCATAAAGCCGGATGCAGACGCAGCCCGCCTTCGGGGCTGGCCCAGTCGCGCGACCCGCCCAATGTCGTAGGATCTGTGGGGATGACCTGCAATGCCTCGTGGCGTTTCAGCGCCGCGGTGATCTGAAACTCTCCCTCGACCGGCAGCAGCGAACAGGTGCAATAGACCAGCGTCCCGCCCGGCTTCAGAAGCGTCAGCGCGTGGTCCAACAGACGCATTTGCAGCTTGGTCAGCGGCTCGACATCGCGACCGGATTTCAGGAAAGGCAGATCGGGGTGGCGGCGGATGGTGCCGGACGCCGTGCAGGGCGCGTCCAGCAGAATCGCATCATAACGCTCGGTATGGTCAAAGGCGTCCTCCGTCACCAGCTTTGCGGTCAGGCCGGTGCGCGCAAGGTTTTCGGTCACGCGTTTCATCCGCGCCGGTGAGACATCCAGCGCTGTCACGTCAGCCCCAGCCGCGGCCAATTGCATGGTCTTGCCACCGGGCGCGGCGCAGAGGTCCAGAACGCGTTTGTCGGCAACATCTCCCAGCAGACGCACCGGCAAAGCGGCGGCCGCGTCTTGAACCCAAAAGGCGCCTGCGTCGTAACCCGGCAGGGCGCTGACTTGCACATTGTCCGAGATGCGGAGCGAGCCGGTTGGCAATCGTGTGGCGCCGGGCAGATCCAAATCTGGATCGCGAGGGGTGATGTCCAATGGCGCCGGACGGGCCTGCACCGCCTCGATGGCGCGGATGGTGTCTGTGCTCAGGCGCTTGGTCAGTGGTTTGGCGATCCATCCAGGCAATCGCTGCGGGCTGCCCTGATCCCATGCGGCGGGTCCTTCGGCGGCGATCTTGCGGAGAACCGCATTGACCATCCCCGCGGCGCGGCGCGTACCACCGCGAGATTTTGCAATGCTCACCAGGTCATCGGTCACCCCGTGAGCATCCTCGCCGTTTAGCAACAGTTCCACAGTGCCGAGCCGAAGAAGGTTCTGCACCGGCAGACTGGGCTTGCGATCCAGATAGGGTCGAAGGACAGCATCGGCTTGGCCCAGATTGCGCAAGATTGTGGTTGCCAAACGGCTGGCGCGCGCCGCCTCAGCGCCTTGGGCAGATACTCGAACCTGCGCCAACATCCGGTGTTCGCGCAAAACGGCATCCAAAAGTGCCAGAGCGGCTTGGCGGGCTTGCATCGCGCGCCTCCTTGTTCCTGAGGCTTCGCCGCGTATATCAGGAGGGACACCGGCACAAGCGGAGCGCGACCCGATGGAAGACAAGCAAGACCTGCCAGAGGCCGCGAAACGCGCTTTGGCCGAAGCGGAAGCCCGGCGCGCCAAGGCGAAAGACTTGGAGCTGCCCGCTGAGTTGGGCGGTCGAGACGGGCCCGAACCGGTGCGCTATGGCGATTGGGAAAAGAAGGGCATCGCCGTCGATTTCTAAGCGACGCAGATCTGCGGATGAGTTGCTAACGGATGCGGAAGTCCGCGATGTCACCGGTGCCTTGGTCGGCCTGGAAGCGGATCGACCCGCCATCGACGCTCACAACCTGGCAATTGCGTCCAAACTGACGATCTCCGGCATCCAGCGTGCGACAGAACATACCGTTTTCCCAAGTCCAGGTGCCTGTCACATCGCGCCCTAGCGCGCGGCCAGCGATGGAGCCGTCCGGGCGCACCTGCAGGCGGATTCCAACGCGGCTGAGTTCGCGCCCGTTCACGACAGAAAGAAAAGCGTCACGGTCGCTGATCCGTGCGAGCTGCGCCACTGCGTGGATCGGCGCCATGGCGGCCAGCACAAAAGAGATAACGGCGATGATCCGCATGGGTATTGGCGTCTCCGATCTCAACACACTGATATGAAAATAGACCGCGGGTTGAGCCCTGCAAGCAAACTTCCGGAATGCGCGCGTGGCCGTCAGTCTAGCCCCAGCACCGACATCATTGAAAAATGCCCCGGCCCGCGCCCGTATCCCCAAAGCGCCGCTTTCAAGGCGCCGCGGGCGAAAATTCCTCGATCGGTCGCGAGGTGACGCAGAACGATCCGTTCGCCGTCGGCGGCAAAAATCACGTCATGTTCGCCCACGACATCGCCGCCACGGATTGCGGAAAACCCGATATCGCCGCGCGCGCGTGCGCCGGTGATACCATCGCGCCCTCGATCCGCGACTTCAGCCAAGGACACCCCACGACCCTCCGCCGCGGCCTCGCCCAGCATCAAGGCTGTGCCCGATGGTGCATCGACCTTGTGGCGGTGATGCGCCTCTACGATTTCGACATCGAAGTCGGCATCCAATGCGGCGGCGACTTGTTCGGTCAAACGCACCAACAGGTTGACTCCAAGGCTCATGTTACCGGCGCGGATGATCGTGGCATGGCGCGCGGCGGCATCAAGTTTGACGATATCCTCATCGCTCATTCCGGTGGTGCCGATCACATGAACAGCCCTTGCCTGAGCCGTCAGTGTGGCATGGGCGACGGTGGCTGCCGGAGAGGTGAAATCGATAACGGCCCCGGCTTTCACAATGGCTTCCAGCGGATCGTCAAGAACAGGTACGCCAGTGGCCGCGCCACCCATCGCTTCACCCAAATCGGCGCCGATCCATTCGTGCCCGGGCCGGGCCGTCACAGCAACCAGATGCGCCCGGTCCGAGGCTGCGATCGTTTGGATCAGCATCTGCCCCATGCGACCCGAGGCGCCCATCACTGCGATGCCCAAACTGTCCATATCACCCTCCGCCATTGCGCTGTCGGTCGTAGCGGAAGCGCGCGCAACAGGAAAGCGCCAGCTTGCGGCGGCTGCGCGCATGGCCTACCTGATATGCGCAGAGGAGAGCTGATGGCGCGCAACAAACATCATGAAGGGTCCGGGCCCTCTCAACGGCAATTGCTGGTTGGGGAATTGATCCGGCGCACGCTGTCGAGTGTGCTGGCGCGGGGCGATGTGCATGACCCTGAGCTGAATACCATGTCGATCACTGTGGGCGAGGTGCGCACCTCGCCGGATCTAAAGATTGCCACCGTTTACGTGATGCCCCTGGGCGGTGCAGCACGGGCCGAGGCGATTGATGCGCTCAAGCGGAACCGCGGCGAATTGCGGCGTGCGCTGATGAAAGAGATGACACTGAAATATGCGCCCGATCTGCGATTTGTCATCGATGAGACCTTCGACAGGATGGACGAGACCCGCGAGATGCTGGCGCGTGCCGAAGTGCGCCGCGACTTGGACAAAGATGATGACGCGGAGGGAAGCCCATGATCCGAACGCTGTTGTTGCTGGGTTTTCTCAGCGCACCCTCGCAAAGCGATGCTTTGTGTGAAGCAGTGCAGTTTGACGGTGCGGCCTTCACAGCCTGTGAAGTCGATCTGGAAACCTCGGATGTGCGATTGTTTCTGCGCAACGATGTTGGTGAGGTTTACGGGACGTTTGCGCGGGTTGAAACCGATTTGCCCCAAGGTCAGAGGCTGGCCTTGGCGATGAATGCGGGGATGTTCCACGAAGATCGCAGCCCTGTTGGGCTTTACGTCGAAGATGGCGATCAAGAGATGCGGATCATCACCTCGGATGGGCCAGGCAACTTCGGCCTGCTGCCGAATGGGGTTTTGTGCCTGTCTGACGAAAGCGCGGCCGTGATTGAAAGCCGAACCTTTGCAGAGGATCCCCCCGCTTGTCGTCATGCGACGCAATCGGGGCCGATGCTGGTGATCGATGGTGAACTACATCCCCGCTTTCTGAGCGAGTCGGACAGTCTGAACATCCGCAACGGGGTTGGCGTGGACGGGGACGGGTCGCATCTGTGGATGGTCATTTCGGATCAAGCGGTGAACTTTCACCATTTCGCGCGCTTCTTCCGCGATCATCTTGGCACGCCGAATGCGTTGTATTTCGACGGACGGGTTTCCCGATTGCATGCTCCAGATGTGGGGCGCTCGGATTTCGGATTCCCGATCGGGCCGATCTTGGGTGTGATCGAATCTACGCCTGCAGCCGGCGATGACAGTTAACGCTGCCGTAGGCGGTCGGAGGAACGATGGCACGGAAGCGTAAGGGTCGCGATATCTCGGGTTGGGTATTGATCGACAAGCCCGCAGGCATCACCTCGACCGCCGTGGTCGGCAAGGTGCGCTGGGCGTTTGAGGCCAAGAAAGCCGGTCATGCCGGAACTTTGGACCCGGATGCGACAGGGTTGCTGCCTGTGGCTTTGGGCGAAGCGACAAAGACCATCGCGTATCTCGGCGATGCGTTGAAAGCGTATGAATTTCGGATCCGGTTTGGCCAAGCTACCCGCACAGACGATGCCGCGGGTGAGGTGATTGCCGAGTCTGAGGCGCGCCCGAGTGGCGCTGAAATCGACGCTGCTTTGCCAGCCTTTGTCGGCGATATCCGCCAGGTGCCGCCGCAATTCTCGGCAGTGAAGGTTGATGGTGCACGGGCCTATGATCTGGCACGTGACGGTGAGGTGATGGATCTGGCCGCACGGGATCTCTACGTCGATGAGTTGAGCGTGATCGGGCGCCCCGATGACGACCATGTCGATCTGCGATTTGTCTGCGGATCGGGGGGCTACGTGCGGTCCATCGCGCGGGATCTGGGACAGGCGCTGGGCTGCTACGGCCATGTGCAATGGCTGCGGCGGATCTGGGTGGGCCCTTTCGATCTAGAGCAGGCCGTATCCTTCGAGCAAATAGACGCCCTTGCACGGACTGAGGACATCGATGCGATGATCCAGCCCGTTGCATTGGCGCTTGAGGATCTGCCTGAATTGCGGGCGACGGAATTGGGGGCCGTTCGGTTGCGTAATGGGAACCCTGGACAGGTCTTGCCCGGGGATGTGGAATATGGCGATTTGGCCTGGGCATCATGCGATGGCGTACCGGTGGCCGTGGGCCGATTTCGCTCGGGTGAGTTGCACCCTGACCGGGTGTTCAACCTGTGAGCGGTGGGCCGGGCAGGGCGGCGTCGCCCACCCTCCCACCCCGCCACCGCCCTGCCCGGGCGACAGATCGCGCGTGAAACAGGGGGGCAGTCTTGATTAAACGGACTTTTCAGAAGGGCGACGCTGCCTCGGTAGCGGTCTACTCCGATTGCGAGCGATATCGTTACGCGCTGACGCGGGTTTGGGATGAGGCGGGCGGACGGGTGGCGTTTGTCATGCTCAATCCCTCCACCGCGACCGAGGTACAGAATGACCCCACGGTTGAGCGTTGTGAGCGCCGCGCGCGCGCGTTGGGTTTTGGCGCGTTTCGGGTGCTGAACATCTTTGCCTGGCGTGCGACCGATCCGCGAGACATGCGCGCAGCCGCCGATCCTATCGGGTCAGAGAACGACGCGGCCATTCTCGCGGCCCCGGATTGGGCGGATCGCGTGATTTGTGCCTGGGGGACCCATGGCGCATTTTTAAATCGGGGTCCCGAGGTGGCCGGTTTGCTACACGCCACCGGAGTGCCACTCTATCATTTGGGGCTATCGAAAGGCGGCCATCCAAAACACCCGCTTTACATCGGTTATGCTGTGCAACCCGTGGAATGGAGGATATCCGATGGCGATTGAGGGCTTTACGCAGTCTTATGTGCGGACCAATGGGATCCAGTTGAGCCTGCATCGCGCCGGAACCGGTCCCGCGATGATCTTGCTGCACGGGTATCCGCAGAACCATCATACGTGGGAAAAGATCGCGCCCGCACTGTTGCAGGATTTCGATGTGATCGTGCCCGATCTACGCGGTTATGGCGATAGCCATGCACCGGAAGGGGTGGCTGCTTATGCCAAGCGCGAAATGGCACTGGATATCATTGGTGTAATGGACTCGCTTGGAATGGAGCGCGCGCATATTCTGGGCCATGACCGTGGCGCGCGGGTTACGTATCGCCTGGCGTTGGATCATCCGGATCGGGTTGATCGCCTAGGGATTATCGAAATCGTGCCCACAGGAGATTTTTGGGCGGCATGGAACGCGGATCTGGCCCTCGCGGCTTATCATTGGACGTTTCTGGCGCAGTCGGCTCCATTGCCGGAACGGATGATCCTGGCCGATGGGCCGGGCTATGTTGATTGGACCCTGTCCAAATGGACCCATAGGGGCAATTTGGGGCCGTTTTCGGAGGCTGCGCTTGCCAGCTACCGGGCACAGGGCGCAGACCCCGTCCGGGTAGCAGCTATGTGCAACGATTACCGCGCCGGTGCTACGATCGACAGAGAGATCGACCAGACCAGCCGTGCGACAGGCCAAAAGATTAAGGCGCCTTTGTTGTTTCTATGGGCGTCAAATGGGTTCCCGGCACGCACAGGCGATCCTTTGGGATGCTGGCGTGATTGGGCGGAAGACCTAACCGGTGTCGAACTTGAGGGGACCGGCCACTTCGCGATGGAAGAGGTGCCGGAACCGGTGTTGGAGGCTGTGCGTGCCCATTTCCTGCCGCGGCGGGTGTAGGTTACGCGCCAGGTCGCAACTCCGCGCCACCGCCATGTCCATTGGTCATCCACGGCATCGGCACGTCGCGATTGGGTTCGTCTGCGAAGATCATCTCATCCTCAAATGCAAAACCGGTCGCCGAAGCTGACACGCCACTGGCGAGCGCCCCAGGACTGGATCCGATTGGGCTTATTGACCCTTCCTCAAGATGGGTCCCGCCATCGCCGTTATCATCGTCGCCAAAGCTGCCGTCGCTGTCTTCAGACATAACGACACGCACATGGTCCGGCGTCATATCGGTGGCGCCCTCAACCAGCGTAATGGGAAGACCGTTTGCCAGCACGATGGCGGCGCCGGGCTCTGAATCGGTATCGATGCCGATTTCGGGCGCATCGCTGGCGCTACCGTCGAAATCGAGCACGAGCTGATCTGTGTCAGGCTCAAAATCATCGACGAAGGGCACTTCGGTCCCGTCGGCAAGAATAGTCAGGGATTCCACTTCGATCATGTCGTCCAGAGGAGCGTCCAACGAAGCGGCCAGCCAGTCAGAATCAGCAAGCGCCTCTTCGGAAGGGTAGTAGTCCTCGCCTAGAAAGCCCGTATCGGTGCCGACCGGTTCAACGATGGCCTCAGGCTGGACGCTGCTGTCCTCGACAACGTCTTCGGGAAACAGCAGATCCGACAGGACTGACGTGGTGCTGCCTGCAACGTCTTCGTAATCATCGTTGTCGATATCGTCTGGATCGCGGCCTGTTTCTTCGTCTTCAGGCGCGGCAAGGCCATCCACGGCCATACCTGCGAGTAAAAGGGCAACAACACTTCCAGCGACAAACATAGTATAATCCTCAAGCGGCGTCGGATTGGCGACGGGTCAGGGCAGGCTCGACCAGAATGGTGAGCAAGGGCGATATGATCAGCCTTCTGGCACTGATACCTGGCCATGAAACGCCCCTACGACGCCTGTTGAAGCCAACCCCAAACCACCATGAAGAGACGGGGTTTATCGAGTGTTAATCGGCGCGGTGATCTTGTCGCGGATTTGAGCAAAATCGGGATGGATAGTCGGGGGCTTTCCCTATGATCCGATTCGGTGTAGATGCCGCGTTCTGCGATGGCATATGCGCCTCCACACCTCCATGGGCCTTGCTGGACGACATCCCGGCTTGCGCCATAACCTTCAAATCTCAAAGGAGACCCCGATGTCGATCACAGCTGAAGAAAAGCAACGCCTGATGAAGGAATATGCAACCAAAGACGGCGATACCGGTTCGCCCGAAGTTCAGGTTGCGATTTTGACCAGCCGCATCACCACCCTGACCGAGCACTTCAAGACCCATAAGAAAGACAATCACGGTCGCCGTGGTTTGTTGAAGATGGTCGCGCAGCGTCGGAAATTGCTGGACTACGTGAAAGGCAAGGACGAGTCGCGCTATGCCGACTTGATCAAGCGCTTGGGCATTCGCCGCTAAATCGCGGCGCCAGATACATTGCGGAAGGGTCGCCATGGGCGGCCCTTTTTGTGTTTGAAGAGGTTTGTGTTTGGAAAGGATGAAAACATACCTCTTGGTATTGTTTCGAAAATGCGATACATACCTGATGGTATGTTAAAAGCGGAGCGCGCCTCATGATTGCTTTCAGCCTTGCCGCTGCCTTGGCCGCCATTTGGCTCGCCGTTCATCTTATCCTCGGCGGACGAGAAATCGCGCGCCCATTGATGACCAGCACGCTCGACCCGCTCGTGCGGGATGTACAATTCATGTGCTGGCACTTTACCAGCGCAGGCATTGGGGCGATGGCGCTATTTTTTGCATTGGCTGCCGCAACCGGCATGGACGCTTACGGCATCTCAGGCACAATTTTGGCCGCCGCGTTTTGGGTCATTGGCGTGGTCATGGCGCCCGCCCTCGGTCAAAGCTACGCGAAAATGCCTCAGGGCTGGCTGTTCCTGCCGGTTGCGGGCCTGGGCCTCTGGGGCCTGCTGGGATGACGCGCCGACTTGGTCGGGACGATTGGTTGGACCACGCTTTGGCGCAATTGGCCAAGGGCGGTGCCGAGGCGCTGAAGCTGGCCCCGATCTGTGCCTCCGCCGGGGTCACCCGAGGATCGTTCTACCATCACTTCAATGATCACACGGCCTTCCTGGTGGCTGTCGCCGAACGCTGGGTAAGTTTGTCGACCGACGCTCTGATCGAGCGGATGCCGCCAGATCTTGATGCCGCGGCGCGCGACGCCTTGCTGACGGAGTTCGCGATGGACATCGATTTCCATGCGGAGCTTGGTATTCGCGAATTAGCGCGACGAATACCGGCGGTGACCAAGGTGGTGCGAGCTGCCGACGCCAAGCGTTTGGCATTTCTTGCGCAGATTTATGCTGATCGGTTCAAGATCACCTCCGATCAAGCGATGATTGCGGCTAAGCTGGAATATGCCGCCTATACCGGTCTTATCCTGATCGATTCCGAAATCGACAAGACGGCTCAACTGAACATGTCAAAGACCTATGGCGAAATGATGCAGGCCTATTTTGGAAAAGGAGCGCTGGAATGATCGACTTTAGCCCGGCGATTTGGGACGCCGCTTTCCTATACCGTCTATCTTTGGCGGGCGCGCCACCGATCCGCTATCAGGCTTTGGCGACCGAGTTGGCCCATGCCAGTCGGCAAACGCCGCCGAATGCCGGGCATGCGGTTCGGATGGTTTTGGCCACCGCGACTTTGCTGGAACGCAGCCACGGTCTGGATCGCGGCACGGTCGTCGCCCTGCTGCATCGTGCACTGCAAAGTGCGGGTCCGGCGCCGTTCGGATCGGGCTGCACGGATCTGCTTTGGAATGCGGGACGCTCAGATCTGATGGGCGTTCTGGTCGCCAATGATAGGACGGTGACACGCCGCGCGGTCATGGGCCAAACGGTTTGAGGCGCGCCACGCGTGTCGCGGTCATCCTGCTGGTGGCATTGGGTCTCCTCGTGGGCGCCGCCTATCAGATCAGCCGTGCGCGTGACTTTCAGCTATTTGGCGAGATTATAACCCACGGCCCGCGCGATATGCCGCAGATCGCGCTTACCTTCGATGACGGCCCCACTGCGCGCCACACACCTGCTTTGTTGCAAGCTTTGGCTGATGGCGACGCGGTTGCCACGTTTTTCTTGGTCGGACGCGATATCGACGCCAATCCTGAGGCTGCAGCAGCGATTATCGAGGCAGGCCATGAGGTCGGTAATCATTCCTGGGATCACCCCCGCATGGTTCTGATGTCGCCTGCCGCAATCCGGGAACAGATCATACGAACCGACGCCACGATCCGTGATTTGGGGTATGAGGGACCGATTCAGTTTCGTCCGCCGTTTGGCAAGAAGCTGGTCGTGCTGCCTTGGATCCTGCGCGAGATGGGGCGTCCGACTGTGATGTGGTCGGTGGAGCCTGAAACGCTGTTGGGTGCCGACGCTGAGGCCAATGACATCGCCATCCATGTGGTTGAGCAAGCTGAAGCTGGGGATATCATTCTACTGCATGGCATGTTCAGCACCAATCAAGCGACACGCGATGCGTTGCCCGAGATCATTACCGGTCTGCGTGAGCGCGGCTTTGAGTTTGTCCGCGTATCGGATTTGATCGACCCGGCGGATGATTGAAACAACACGTGGCGAGCCCGACCTGACCAGCACAATGCGGCCTGCGTCGCGTTGACTGGCGCAATTGCTTTCCAAATCGCCCAAACTGCTATATGCGCCGCCTTATCTGTGACGAAGCGCTTTGACCCCGGCGTTCGCGAACCAAGGATTGGGGTCGGCGGCAATGGGGCCGCCATTTGGATGAGGGACGCGGCAGGGGCCGCGAGGGCCCTCGAATAGGAAACGATGATGTTCAATATCACCAAGAAAGAAATCCAGTGGGGGGAAGAAACCCTGACACTGGAAACGGGCCGCGTCGCCCGTCAGGCGGATGGATCCGTGATTGCCACGCTGGGCGAAACCAGCGTTATGGCGAACGTGACCTTCGCCAAGGAACCCAAGCCGGGCCAAGACTTCTTCCCGCTGACGGTTCATTACCAAGAGAAATACTATGCTGCGGGTAAAATCCCCGGTGGTTTCTTCAAGCGTGAGGCACGTCCTACCGAGAAGGAAACACTGACCGCGCGTCTGATCGACCGTCCGATCCGCCCGTTATTTGTGCCCGGCTTCAAAAACGAAGTCCTGGTCATGTGCACCGTTCTGTCGCACGATTTGGTCAACGATCCCGATATCGTGGCAATGATCGCGGCCTCTGCCGCGTTGACCATTTCGGGCGCCCCCTTCCGTGGCCCGATCGCGGGCTGCCGTGTGGGTTTTGAGGATGGCGAATACATCCTGAACCCTGAGATCGACGATATGCACGATCTGCGCAATAACCCCGAGCAGCGGCTCGATCTGGTTGTTGCGGGCACCAAAGATGCCGTCATGATGGTGGAATCGGAAGCCTACGAGCTGACCGAAGCCGAGATGCTGGGTGCCGTGACGTTTGCCCATGAGCAGATCCAACCGGTGATCGACCTGATCATCGATCTGGCTGAGGACGCCGCGAAAGAGCCCTTCGACTTCCAGGCGCCCGATTACAGCGAGCTCTACGCCGCTGTTGCCACCGCCGGTGAGCAGAAGATGCGTGACGCCTATGCGATCGGCGACAAGCTGGAGCGTCAGGCCGCCGTGGCCGCCGTAAAGGAAGAGGTCAAAGAGGGCCTGTCCGAAGAACAGCTGGAAGATCCGAACCTCGGATCGGCCCTGAAAAAGCTGGAATCGACCGTCCTGCGCTCGGACGTGGTGAAAAACGGCCGCCGGATCGATGGTCGTGCGCTTGACGAGGTTCGCGACATTGTTTGCGAGACCAAAGTCCTGCCGCGGACCCATGGTTCTGCGCTCTTCACCCGCGGTGAAACGCAAGGCTTGGTTGTCACCACTCTGGGCACCGGCGACGATGAGCAATTCATCGACGCGCTGCATGGCAACTTCAAATCCAACTTCCTACTGCACTACAACTTCCCGCCCTACTCGGTCGGCGAAGCGGGTCGCGTAGGCCCTCCCGGACGCCGCGAAATCGGTCACGGCAAGCTGGCATGGCGTGCCCTGCAAGCGGTTTTGCCTGCGGCGACGGATTTCCCCTACACGGTGCGTTTGGTCTCTGAGATCACCGAATCCAACGGCTCGTCGTCCATGGCGTCGGTCTGCGGCGGTTCGCTTTCGATGATGGATGCAGGCGTGCCGCTGAAAGCACCGGTGGCCGGTGTGGCCATGGGCCTGGTGCTGGAAGAGGACGGCTCTTACGGGATCCTGACCGATATCCTGGGCGACGAGGATCATCTGGGTGACATGGACTTCAAGGTCGCGGGTACCGAAGCCGGGATCACCTCGCTGCAGATGGACATCAAGGTTGCGGGCATCACGCCCGAAATCATGGAAAAGGCATTGGCCCAAGCGAAAGCCGGCCGTTTGCATATCCTGGGCGAGATGGGCAAAGCCGTATCTGAGGCTGGCGAATTCTCGATCCACGCGCCGCGTATCGAAACGATGCAGGTGCCCACCGACAAGATCCGTGAAGTGATCGGCTCGGGCGGTAAAGTGATCCGCGAAATCGTTGAAGTGTCTGGCGCGAAGGTCGATATCAACGACGATGGCGTGATCAAGATTGCCTCGCCCAACGGCGAAGCCATCCAGAAAGCCTATGACATGATCCATTCGATCGTGGCCGAGCCCGAGGAAGGCAAAGTCTACAAAGGCAAGGTTGTGAAGATCGTCGATTTCGGCGCCTTCGTGAACTTCTTCGGCAAGCGCGACGGCCTGGTTCACGTGTCTCAGATCGAAAACCGCCGCCTGAACCACCCCTCCGATGTCCTGAAAGAGGGCCAGGAAGTTTGGGTCAAGCTGCTGGGCTTCGATGACCGCGGCAAGGTTCGTTTGGCCATGAAGATGGTCAACCAGGAGACCGGTGAAGAAGTCGCCAAGGAAGACGCTGAATAAGCGTCACGCCTCAAAAAAGCCCAAAAAAAGCGGAACCCCGGCCAATAGGTCGGGGTTTCCTTACATAGATGTGATGGAAATTGGGGGTGCGCGGGACTTGTCCGTAGCATATTTGATTGTGAAAATAGCTCTGATGATTCCATCCGACGCTGCAAAGGATGTTTAACATGCTGACACGCCGACACTTTATCACCACGACAGCCACATTGTTTTCTGGCGCGGTTGCCGCTCCTGCGGCGTTTGCGCAAGATGCAGTTGGGATTGAGCTTGATGAGACAGTCGAGCGGGCCGCACCGAATGACAGCAACCCATGGGGTCTTCATCCGCGGTTCATGCCGACCCGCGTCGAACACAATCCTGGCCTGCGCGCGGGCGACGTCCATGTCGATCCGCAGGCGCGCTATCTGTACCATATCGGCAGCGATGGCAGCGCCATGCGCTACGGCGTCGCGATTGGTCGCGCGGGCCTGTATCAGCCCGGCAATTTCAGCATTGCTCGCGTGGCCGAGTGGCCGTCCTGGACACCCACAGCCAATATGATCCGCCGTGAGCCGCAGATCTACGCACAATTTGCTGGTGGCGTGCCTGGCGGTCCGGACAATCCACTTGGGGCGCGTGCGCTCTACCTCTATTCCGGCGGGCGTGACACGTTCCTGCGCATCCACGGAACGCCGCAGCCTTGGTCCATTGGCACCTCGGCCTCGTCCGGCTGCGTTCGTTTGGTCAATGACCACGTCATTCAATTGGCTGCGAATGTGCGGACGGGTAGCCGCGCAATCCTGCATAGCTAAGCCGTCAGCCTGTTTACAAACAGCAAAGCCCCGGAAATCTCCGGGGCTTTCTTCGTCCGAGCTTGCCTCTGCGCTAGATGGCCAGCGACAGGCCGTTATGGGCGGCGGCCGTCTCCAGGCAATGGGTGCAGACCATCCTTGGACCCGGCTCATCATCCGCGGGTGGCGTGGTCCAACATGTGTCACAAAAGGCTTGGTAGTCACCGGTATCGTCCATGAACCAGTTCACCCCACGCGGAATTTTGTCTTCGATCGTCTGGAACACATGCTCACAGGTAAACACGGCGGGCGTCTTGCCGTGTTTGTTGCAGGTGACGTTCAGCGCCATACTCATCCCCAATAGGTCAAACCGTGTCGGGGATGAACATGACTGTGCTTCTGGACCGAAATGCGGCTGGGGTGCGGTTTATCCCGGCAGTTTCGCCATCCGAAGGTAGGGCAGCTTCTTGTCGATGCTGCCGTATTTCGCGATGGCATCATCGTCGGAAACCGCAACGGGAACCACCACATCCTGCCCTGGCACCCAGTTTGCAGGTGTCGCCACGTTCTCCTTCGCGGCTGTTTGCAAGCCGTCGAGCGCGCGTAGAACTTCGGCAAAGTTACGACCCACATTCATCGGGTAGGTCATGGTCAGCTTGAGTTTCTTATCCGGTCCGATGATAAAGACCGAGCGCACCGTTGCGGTATCGTTCGGGGTACGACCGTCGGGCAGATAGGCCTCGGCGGGCAGCATGTCGAACGCCTTTGAGACCTCCAGCTCAGGGTCGGCGATGATCGGGAAAGTCGGCTTGGCGCCGCCCACCGTTTCGATGTCACCCTTCCATTTCACATGATCTTCGACACCATCGACGGAGACGCCGATCACTTTGGTGTTCCGCGCCTCCCACTCGGTAGCCAACTGTGCGACCGCCCCGAATTCTGTGGTGCAGACCGGTGTAAAATCCTTGGGATGGCTGAAAAGGATCGCCCAGCTATCCCCCACGAAATCATGCAGCGTGATGGTGCCGGTGTCGGTCTCGACGCTGAGGTTTGGGATCTCATCATTGATACGCAGAGCCATGTCTCTCTCCTTGCAAGGCGTTGGGCTGTTGCTGCCAACATAGGCAGCCGGGACCGCGCCGTGAAGCGGTTTGCGCGCCGATAAGGCGGGCTACCCGGCGTGGCGGCTTCTTGGCAGAACGTGCGTTTCGCAAAACTGCGCCGCCACGGACCGGCTGGGCCTTGCACCCCGGGCGCGGCAATGCCACCGTCCGCGCCGGATCAGGGCAAGGGAGGCCGCCATGAACAGCAGCAGACATTTCTACATTGATGGCGCTTGGGTTGCGCCCGCCACCGCGCGGGACATGGATGTGATCGACCCCTCAACCGAAGAGGTCTGCGCCACGATCTCGCTTGGTGATCAGGCCGATACCGACAAAGCCGTGGCGGCAGCCAAGCGTGCTTTCACCACATGGGGCATATCCGACCCGGCAGAGCGCATCGCCGTGGCCGAGCAACTGCTGGAGGTCTACAAAGCGCGCGCCGAGGACATGGCACAGGCGATCAGCCAGGAAATGGGCGCGCCCATCGAGTTGGCGAGGCAGCAGCAGGTCGGCGCCGGATCGTGGCATTTGGAAGGGTTTCTGCGGGCTGCGAAATCCTTTGAATGGGACCATCCCCTGGGCGATTGGGCACCGAATGAGCGCACGATCTACGAACCGGTTGGGGTTTGCGCGCTGATCACGCCATGGAACTGGCCGATGAACCAGATCGTTCTGAAGGTTGTGCCCGCCTTGCTGGCCGGGTGCACGATGATCCTGAAACCGTCGGAAATTGCACCGCTTTCGGGTGTTTTGTTCAGTGAATTTATGGACGAGGCGGGTGTGCCTGCCGGGGTCTATAATATGTTGAACGGGGACGGTGCGGGTGTGGGCTCGCAATTGTCGGCCCATAAAGATGTCGACATGGTCAGCTTCACCGGCTCGACCCGGGCGGGGCGGCTGATCTCGAAGGCCGGGGCCGAGACCATCAAACGTGTCGCGCTGGAACTCGGCGGGAAGGGTGCGAACATCATTTTTGCCGATGCCCACGAAAAAGCGGTCAAGCAGGGCGTGATCCGCTGTTTCCGCAATACCGGGCAAAGCTGCAACGCGCCGACCCGGATGTTGGTCGAGCGGTCACGATACGATCAAGCGGTCGAAGAGGCTGAGGCCGCGGCCAAGACGATTACCGTCGGTCCTGCCAGCGAAGAAGGTCGGCATGTCGGCCCAGCCGTCAGCGAGGTGCAGTTCGACAAGATCCAAGGCCTGATCCAGAAAGGCATCGATGAAGGGGCACGTCTGCTGGCTGGGGGACCCGGGCGACCCGAGAACCTGAATCGCGGCTACTACATCCGCCCAACGGTCTTTGCCGATGTGACGCCGGACATGACGATCTACCGCGAAGAGATCTTTGGGCCGGTGCTGTCGATCCTGCCGTTCGATGACGAAGACCACGCGGTCGCGATCGCAAACGATACCGAGTATGGCCTGACGAATTATGTGCAGACCGGCGATATCGAGAAGCTGCGCCGTGTCGCCCGGCGATTGCGTTCGGGTATGGTGGAAGGCAACGGCCAGGGCTTTGGCCAGGGCTCGCCGTTCGGGGGCTACAAGCAATCGGGCAATGGGCGCGAGGGTGGCCGGTTCGGCCTGCACGAGTTCTTGGAGGTGAAGGCCGTGAGCGGTTGGGGATAAGCGGTTTCGCCGCCTGACGGCGTCGACCGGGGCGAGGGGGAGGACCCCCTCGCGCTCCCCCCAATTCTGGATGCACCTTTGGGCGCGCCTTTTGCGGACGAAGTACGTGTGTCACAGCCGGATGCCTCCGGCGGGAGTTTTTTTGGCCAAGATGAAATAGGGCTCGGCTAAAACGGGACGGGCGCGCGGAAGAGCAGGCCTTTGCCGCCATCGGGGTGGCGCAGCTTCAGGCTTTCGGCATGCAGCATCAGCCGTGGAAAGTCGCGCGCGGCGCCGGTTGCGTAGAAGGGATCGCCCAGGATCGGGTGGCCAATTTCGCGCATATGAACGCGAAGCTGATGCGAGCGGCCGGTCAGTGGATGAAGGCGCAGGCGTGTTGTGCCATCCGCATCCACGCGCATCCGACGCCAATCGGTTTGAGCCGGTTTTCCGGTCTCATAGTCCACATGCTGCAGCGGGCGGTTGGGCCAGTCTACGATCAGGGGCAAATCGATATGACCTTGTTTCTCGGCAACCTCGCCCCAGACCCGCGCGACATAAGCTTTTTTCACATGGCGCTTTTCGAACTGCAGACCCAGGTGACGTTGCGCGGCGGGTGACCGGGCAAACACCATGACCCCCGATGTATCCATGTCCAGGCGATGGACCAACAGAGCCTCGGGGAAGGCCACTTGCAGGCGCGCGATCAGACAATCCGCCAGATGTTCGCCCTTACCCGGAACAGACAATAATCCGGCGGGTTTGTTGACCAGAAGCAATTCGTGATCTTCGTGGACCATGTCCAACGGCACGTCCGGGGGCGCGTAGTTAAAGTTGGACATTTTCGCGGTTTCAGGCCCCGGCAAACAGGATATTGGTCAGATTCATCGCAATCAGGACGAAGGTCAGGAAGAACAGCGTCTTGCGATCCATCCGGTCCTCGTCGCTTTTCAGCCAGTAGCCCAGCTGGGTCAGGAACGCGCCGGGTGAGGGAAACGTTCTACCGGTCTCTGCCTCACCGCGCTGGCGCAGCGTGAAGAGCGTTCTGAACATCATGATCGCCCAGACAATGAACACAAGCGTCTGGAGTGCCAGACGGATGATCTGCGGCGTCGTCATTCCGGGGGTCCTTTTCGCAAACACCAGGCCGACCAAAGCGCGGACCCACCGAAAAAGGCGCCGCCAAAGATCGCGATTTCAAGCGAAGCGATACCAGAGATCCCGCGGGAGGCATAGCCGCCGATCAGCAGTGCCAGGCCGATGAGGCTTATGAACAGCCTAAGCCGATACTCACTGCGGGTGGGCCTGAAACGGCTCAATTGTTCAAGGGGATTATATGCCCAGGAAGGGCTGGGCAATCCGAGGTAGGAGGCCGCGGAACTTCAGGCGTGCATCGGTTGCGACCAAGCAAATGCAATCTTCACCAGGCTCGGCGACTGGCGTGTGGTCGACATTTGCGTCAGCAACCTCGATATCACCCCGAGCGAATACCCCGTCTTCGTCACGGAACGCCCCTTTGAGCACCAATGTCATTTCCGTCCCATTGTGGCTATGGGCTGGCATCGACCGACCGGCGGGGATGCTCAGCAAACGGACTGTGCCATCCTCATCTGAATGAAGAATGCACTGCTTGACGCCACGGCCCACATTGCGCCAGCGCACGGCCTCTTCGTCGCCGCCAACGACTTGCTGCAGGGGGCTTGGGAAAACACCGACTTTCCACTGTGGCGCTTCAATCGGAGCCTCACCACCAATCTTTGCAAGTGTTTGGCTGAGGCTGTCTTCAGCGAGATCGACCATGTCGATATCTTCCAAAACAGCGCCACCAATGGCTTCGAGGCTTTCCAGCCGAGCGCGGGCGTCATCGCTCAAAGACACGTGGCTGGCAACGACCAAGTCGAAAGCCTGCGGCAGGGTGCCAGTGGCATAGCCCATGAGAATGTCATCGTGGGCGTGATGTTGAATATGTGTCATGTGCTTGTCTGCTTGGTCGTATTGTCGTTCAGCTCATCGAATGTCGCAATCGTTCCAACGCCAACCTAATCCGAGACTTGATCGTGCCAAGGGGCAGCCCGGTCTCGGCGGCGATCTCTGCATGGGTGAGATCGCCAAAGTAAGCGCGATGGATCAAATCGCGTTGTTTTTCCGGCAGGTTCCCAATCGCCTCTGCCAGACGTGTCGTATCTTGTTGCAGGGCGATCACATCCGCCTGGTCGGGCTCTGATTCAGGGCCCCAGGGCAGATCCTCCGGCTCGGGCCTGGCGTATCGCCGCAACAGATCGATCTTCCGGTTTCGGGCGATCGTGAAGATCCAAGTCCCCACCGAAGCACGAGACGGATCATACATATGTGCTTTGCGCCAGAGCGTCGCCATGACGTCCTGCATGCATTCTTCTGCGAGGCTTTCATCGGCCCCGGACTTCATCAAAAACGCCTTCACACGCGGTGCAAAATGCCGAAATATCTCGGCAAACGCCTTGCGATCTTGCGCCTGCGCAATGGCCGCCATTCTGGTGACCCACTGCGCATCTTTCTGTTCATGTACCGTCACGGTCTTTCCACGCAGCTTGGGCTGACGGGTTTGTGGATGCGCAAAAGATGCCCCATCCACGAGGTCAGCATTGGTGTTGGCGTGGTCGTTCGCGAACAGCATACCCGTATTACGCAAGATTCCCTAGAGCGGATCACATTAATCTCTCATCTGCAAAACTTTCATACGATCCCTTTGGGAATGATGATTTTTCTTTGATCTGCTTAGGGTTGCGCGGCGTATCAAACTCAATGAAGAAAGATCAACCGCAGGGGGAAGTATGCCGTTTGAAACTCCGGGGCTCGCGCCGAAGAGGATTGCCGTCATCGGCGCAGGGATTTCCGGTATGGCAGCGGCCTACCATCTATCCAGCGACTACAATGTCACATTGATCGAGGCGGCGCCACGCCTTGGCGGTCACGCCCATACGGTTCTGGCGGGCAAGAACGGGGATCAGCCCGTGGATATGGGATTTATCGTGTTCAACCACGTCAATTATCCCAATCTGGTCAAACTGTTCGCTGAGCTTGAGGTGCCGACGGCACTGTCTGATATGTCGTTCGCTGCCTCAATTGACGGCGGGCGTATCGAATACGGCCTCCGCAATCTGCGCGCCTTGACGGCCCAGCCAAGCAATCTGGCGCGACCCGGTTACCTGCGCATGATCCGTGATCTGATGCGGTTCAATGCACAGGCCGAACAGATTGCAACCGACAGCACCATTACCCTGGGCGCGTTGATGGACCAGATGCAGATGGGCCAATGGTTCCGCGACTATTATCTGACGCCCGTCTCGGGCGCGATCTGGTCAACCCCCAAAGAGGACATCATGGATTTCCCCGCCCAAGCCCTGGTGCGGTTCTTTCGCAACCATCATCTGTTGGCCGCGACGGGGCAGCATCAATGGTATACGGTCCAGGGTGGCTCGATTGAATATGTGACCCGGCTGGAGCGGGCGATGCGCAGCCGCGGCGTCGATATTCGCCTTGGCACTGCCGTTGAAGCCGTGCGCCGCACCATTACAGGGGCTGAGGTTAGGCAAGGCGGCGACTGGCAGGCCTTTGACGAGGTGGTGTTTGCGACCCATTCCGATGATACGCTGGCCATGCTGAGTGATCCTACGCAGGCCGAACAAGCTGCATTGGGCGCCGTCCGGTATCAGCCCAACACTGCCGTTCTCCATGCTGATGTCAGCGCGATGCCGAAGCGGCGGGCCACTTGGTCGAGTTGGAACTACACCGAGCGGGTTGGTTTTGAAGGCGGACCGATCGATTTGACCTATTGGATGAACTGCCTGCAGCCGATCCCGGAAAGCGATCCGATGTTCGTGACCTTGAATTCCCGCGCTCCGATCAACGAGGCGCTGATTTACGAAACCGCAGAATTCCGGCATCCGGTCTACGATCTGGCCGCCCTGGCCGCGCAATCGGCAATTCGCGAGCTGAATGGCACAAACGCCACCTGGTTCTGCGGCGCGTGGATGCGCAACGGGTTTCATGAGGATGGCTATGCCAGCGCTCTGGACGTGATCGAGGCGATGAAAGTCCGGCACCGGACGGCTCTGGCCGCTTGACCGCGCGGGTCGATCATATCGCGGGTGAAACGTTCCACGGCCGCCGTGGTGCGGTCGAAAACGCATTCCGCTATGGGATCGACTATGTGATTGTCGATGCCGAATCCTCTGCGCGCGCCCCGGCACTCTTCGGACGTAACCGGCGCGGATTCTTCTCACTCTGGGACAAGGATCATGGGGGCGCTCCCAAACATGGGACAGGCGCCGTCTGGGCGCGCGAGGTTTTGGCTGCGAATGGGTTGGCTGAGGTCACAGACGGCAAATTGTTGCTCTTGGCGCAACCGCGGGTCATCGGCCATGTGTTCAATCCGGTCGCATTTTGGCTGGCCTATGACACCGAGGGCGATCTGAGGGCGGTCATTGCCGAGGTCACGAATACGTTCGGCGATCGGCATTCCTATCTCTGCGCCCATGAGGATCACCGCCCGATTGGCCGCGAGGACACGATGCGCGCCACCAAGATCTTCCACGTCTCCCCATTTCAGCCCATTGAGGGGGGATATACGTTCCGCTTCGATATCCGGCCCGACCGCGTGGGTGTTTGGATCGATTTCAGCACGGGCAATGAAGGCGTCTATGCGACACTTACCGGTCCCCGCGCGCCATTGACCAACCGCGCGATCCTGCGTGCGGCGGTGCGGCGTCCCCTCGGGTCGCGCCGTGTGCTGGGCTTGATCCATTGGCAAGCGTTGAAACTGTGGTGGAAAGGTGCACGCTATCGGGTGCGCCCCGAACCGCCGGCGGAGGAGGTCAGCCGGTGACATTACCGGCCCCGTCGCTGCCGGGCTACGCGGTGCTTGCCGCCACATTGGCCTCTGCCGGTCTGCCGATCTACATCCACGCGCCAAAATTCTATGTCGACACCTATGGCGTCGGTCTGACTGCGCTCGCGAGCGTGTTGTTTGGCTTGCGCCTGCTCGACGTGGTGCAGGATCCTGTGCTGGGCTGGCTGGTCAGCCGCACCCGCGCCATGCGCCGCGGCGCCGTGGCGATTGCCAGTGCCGTTTTGGGTCTGTCGATGATCGGCCTATTCGCGACTCCACCGCCGATTGCGCCTCTGATCTGGTTCACGTTCACCATGGTTGGGCTGTTCTCTGCCTTCTCTTTCCTGTCAATCGCCATGTATGCCGAAGGCGTCAGCGCGGCGGCAGGGCTTGGCGCGGGTGGTCATCTGCGCCTCGCCGCTTGGCGCGAAACGGGGGCGCTTGTGGGTGTTTGCGCGGCCTCTATCGCGCCATTCATCTTCGGGTTCACCGGCTTTGCCATAACGTTTGTAATCCTTGTCGTTCTTGCCGCTTGGTTGATGCACGGCGACTGGGGCCGCGGCGTGGCGCCGAGCGCCGCCGGGTTCCTGCCCGTCTTTCGGGACGCGTTGGCGCGACGCCTTTTGCTGATCGCGCTGTTGAACGCGGCGCCTGTTGCGGTGTCGTCAACATTGTTCCTGTTCTACGTCGAAACCGTGTTGCAGGGACCGGGCTGGGAGGGTGCATTCCTGATCCTGTTCTTCATCATGGCCGCCATCTCCGCTCCGATCTGGACCCGTCTCGCCCGTCGCTATGGCAGTCGCCCGATGCTCTTCCTCGCCATGACATTGGCGATTGCGGGTTTTTCGACGGCATTGGCCCTGGGTCCGGGCGATCTGATCGCCTTTGGGCTGATCTGTGTGATCACCGGCTTCGCTCTGGGCGCGGATTTTGCAATCCTGCCTGCCGCCTTTGCCGCGCGCATGGAGCAGATCGCGCCTGCAGGCGGCGAGGCCTTTGGTCTTTGGGCGTTTGTGTCCAAGGCGACGCTTGCTTTGGCGGCGGTGACGCTACTTCCAGCATTGGATGCCGCAGGATTTCAGGCACCTGATGGACCCGAAGCGCGGGCTGTGACGTTACTGAGTTACCTTTATGCAGGCGTGCCCTGCATTTTGAAATTGGGGGCGATGGCCCTGTTGGCGGGAACGCGTTTGCCGGGCCCCGAAGGAAAGGACACGTGATGCGGGAATGGAGCGGGAAACGATACTGGCTGGTGGGCGCCTCGGAAGGGCTTGGCAGAAGTCTGGCGATGATCATGAGCCGCGCGGGGGTCGAGCTTGTTTTGTCGGCGCGTTCGGCTGATCGGCTTGAAGCACTGGCCGCTGACCTGCCGGGCGCGGCCCATGTGGTGACGATGGATGTGGCGGACAGCGCGTCCGTCGCAGCGGCGGCGGAACAGGTTGGCGAGGTCGACGGTGTCGTGTTCCTTGCAGGCATTGCAAATCTGATCAAAACCCAGGATTGGGATGCCGACAAGGTTGAACAGATGTTCGACGTCAACCTGACCGGTGCGGCGCGTGTGATCGGGCAGGTGATTGGGCCCATGGTCGACCGCGATGCAGGGCATATCATGGTGATCGGATCGCTGTCCGCCTATCGCGGCTTGCCCGGCGCGATCGGCTATTCGGCCTCGAAGGCGGGGCTGATGTCCCTGGCGGAATCGATGCATGGCGATTTGCGGCATACGAATGTTCACGTGCAGATCAGCAATCCGGGCTATATTCAAACCCGGATGCAGGATGACAACCCGCACCCAAAACCTGCTATCATGACACCTGACAAGGCGGCGCAGGAGGTGTTTGAGCATATGAATACCGATGCTTTTCACAAAGCCTTTCCCTTTGCGTTCAGCTTGGTGTTCCGCCTCTCGCGGCTGTTGCCCACGGGTCTTTACGAGTCGATCTTTTTCCGGCGCTGAATTTGCCCTGAATCAAAGACCATGCCGGGTGGGTATGTTTGGCTGAGCTTCAAATCGAGGAGGATCAATCATGGACATTACCCCCAGCGCCATCGCGCAGGTCATTCTGATGGGCCGCGAAATGGGCCGTGCAGAGGCTGAACTGCGCCCGTTCATCGACCGGTTGGGTGAACAAGAGCAGGCCGAATTGGCAGCCGTTTTCTGGGTCGGCCGCGGCAGCTTCGAACCCGAGGATTTCGACGAAGCCGTTGAAACCGCAAAGGCCGAGGCGACGATCCCAACCGCAGATTACCTGTTTGGAAGCCCGCATTTCTCAGACCATTTGGAAGCCGGGGCCGAAGCGATGGGAATTGATATTCTGAACGACGAGGGCGACCTTCTGTAACCCGTTCTGCGCGCGGGGCGCACCGGACCAGTACCCCCGGTTGAAGGGCGGTGCCGTCGAAGCGGGCGCGGGGCGCCGCGCTATTCCCAGGTGACATCCCCGAGAAAGATATAGCCTGCGCCGTAGATCGTCTTGATCAAACGCGGGTTTTTCGGGTCTTCGCCGAGCTTGGTGCGCAGGCGCGAAATGCGCACATCCATTGCCCTGTCAAAGCTTTCCGCCGCAGCGCCGCCCAGGCGTTCTTGCATCTGCTGACGAGAGATCAGGCGTTTGGGGGCCTCAAGAAACAGGCGCAGAACTTCGCCCTCGGCATGGGAAAACGTGCTTTCCTCACCCTGATCCGACACCAGAATGTAGCGATCAAAAAACGCCGTCCAGCCATTGAAATGGGCTGTCGCGCTATCGATTTCGGGGGATTTCGGTGTGCGCAATCGGGCACGAATGCGGGCGACGACCTCGGCGGGATCAAAGGGTTTGATGATGTAGTCATCGGCGCCAAGCTCCAGCCCGGTCACCCGGTCCTGCACCTGGGCCCGTCCAGAGATGATGATGATCGCCGCCCCGGATTCCAAGGCCAGACGATGAACCAGCGCCAGGCCATCTTTGTCCGGCAGTCCCAGATCCACCAGGCAGACATCGGGCGTGGTGTGGCGCAACGCGGCCTCGAACTCTGTGGCGCGGGCAAAACTGGCGGTGCGAAACCCCGCATCGGTCAGCGCATCGGCCAACATCGCGCGGATCTGCGGCTCGTCATCCAGGATGGTCACAAGCGGCGCTGTCATGCGGCCACCTCGGGTGAGAGCAGGCGATGCAGCATCCCGGGCGCCAGCGGTTTGGGCAGAACGGGCCATCGGGCGGCCCCAGCGCTGTGGCGCGGGTCGGCGGGCGGAAGCGAGGTCATCAGGGCCAATCCGATCTGCGGATGTCGTCCTGCAATGTCTGACAGAAGCGCCACACCATCCTCCTCACCCAGGTTGATATCCGATAAAATCCAGTCGAGCCCGGGCAGATCGGCCAAGGCGGCGGCTTCTTCGGCGCTGCCCGCCTCGATCACCCGGTGGCCCAGATCAGTGAGCATATCGCGCACAGCGGCGCGGATCTCGGCCACATCGTCGACCACCAAGACCAACCGTGGCCGCGGCTCGGCCTTCGCGGGTTTCAACGGTAGCCGCAGGGTCACGCAAGCGCCGATATCATTGTTGGCCAATCGCATCGTGCCGCCGACAAGCTTCACCAGATCGTAAACCATCGTCAGGCCGAGGCCGGAGCCCTCATTGCCTTTGGTGGTGAAAAACGGATTCAGACCCTGGTCCAAAGCCTCGGCAGAGAACCCGCATCCCGAGTCGGTCACGGTGATCTCAAGCCAGGTATCCGTCACATCGCGCAGGTGAACGGCCACCTCGCCGGACGCGCTGCCAATCGCATCGCGGGCATTCAAGACCAAGTTGAGCAGACCGTCCTGTAGCGTGCCCGCATCCAGCATCAGGGCGGGATGCGTCACCTCTGCGGTCAAACGCAGCGTGATATCGTCGGGTAGCGTCGCCCGGGCCAAAGGCGCGAAGCTGGCGATGAAGTCTTCGATCACGACAGGCGCCAGCGACGCGTCCCGCGCACCGGTCATATTCGCGATCTTATCCAGCAAACGCCCCCCGCGCCGCACGGCAAGCCGGGTCGCCGCGGTCAATTCATGGGCACCCTGGGGCAAGGGCAGACGTTCCAATTGCGTCTGCAGGCCCAGAATGATGGTCAGCAGATTGGCGAAATCATGGGCCAATCCACTGGTCAACTGCGCCGCCATTTCGCGCTTATGCGTATGTTCCAAGGCGGCGCGGGCCTGCGCCTCGGCGGTGACATCGGTGGAGAGCAGATAGACCCCGCCATCTCCGCGATCATCGGGCGTGAACGCGGTGCGCACGCGGCGCCCGCTGATCGGTTCGGTGAATTCCAGAACCGCCGCCTCGCCCGCCGCCGCTTTTGCCAGCGTGGGTTCCAGCAATGATGCGACCTCTGTTCCCAAGGCCTGCACGAACGAGAGCCCGACAATGTCGCTTGGCCGTTCCGGCAGCAAAGACGACAAGCGCCGATTGGTATAGGTATAGACGCCGTCCCCATCCACATGGGCGATGTGCGCGGGGGTCATCTCGGTCACCAGGCGCGTGCGTGCGGCCATCTCCGTCAGTTCGGCCTGGGCCTCTTGCAATTGCGCAATGCTCGCCTCAAGGCGCCGATTGGTCAGCGCCAATTCCTCGGAATGATCCAGCAATTGATCGGAGAGTTCTTCGGACCGCATGCGCAGCAGGCTTTCCTGCCGTTTGACCGAGGTGATGTCGGTGTAGACCGTCACCCAACCGCCATCGGGCAGCGGGCTGCCCTCGACGCTGATCGTCTGGCCATTCGCCCTTACGCGCTCCATGTAGTGGGGCACGAAGGCGCGGGCCTGATCCAGGCGCTCCTGCACAAAGGCGTCGCGGTCGGTCACGGCGCCGTATTCCCCGGCCTCCACCAGAAACCGGATCGTGTCGCCAAAGTCGGCACCCGGCGTTACCAAACTGCGCGGAAGACCGAACATGGTCTGGAACGGGCGGTTGCAAACAGCCAGTTTCAGATCGGCATCATAAATCGACAGCGCCTGTTTGATCAGGTTCAGACCGGCGCGTGTGAAGCTGTCGGTGATCCGTTCGCGTGGCATATACGCCTCCCTCCACCCCTATGGCTAGCGGGTGTTCTGCGCGCCGCCAAGGCCGTGCGGTCGCCTGTTACAATTCGTTAAATTTGGGAAAAAGTCAGGTAACGCTTGACCGACAACCCTCCTGTGTCACGGTATGGATCTGCGGAGTTCGGCCCAACAGATCGAGCCCGTGACCGCCGGAAGGGAGTCCGGCGTTTGGGAGGATAAAGCTTGGCAAATACGCAACCGTCTTCGGACGTCATGGAATCCGTGCCCGCCCTACTGCGCCGTAACGCGACGCAGTTTTCATCCCGTACCGCCTATCGCGAGAAAGAGTTCGGCATCTGGCAAAGCTGGACCTGGGCGGAAACCGCCGTCGAAATCGAAGCGATGGCATTGGGTCTTTTGGATCTGGGTCTGAACCGGGGCGACTATGTTGCGATCATCGGGCGGAACCGCCCGGCGCTCTATTGGTCGATGGTTGCGGTGCAAATGGCAGGCGGTATTCCGGTGCCGTTGTACCAGGACGCCGTGGCCGAAGAGATGGCCTATGTGTTGGAGCATTGCGGCGCGCGTTTTGTGATCGTTGGCGATCAGGAGCAGGTCGACAAGGTGATCGACGCCCAAGCCGGTCTGCCGGGCATAGAGCAGATCCTGTATCTCGATCCGCGGGGCATGCGCAAATATGACCATACAAGGCTGCATTTGCTGGAAGACGTGAAAAATAAGGGCCGCGCCGCCAAGGATCGCCTGCTGACCCAACTCCATACACGCGAGGCCGAGCTTGTCTACGACAGCACCTGCGTGATGCTCTATACGTCCGGGACCACAGGCAAGCCCAAGGGCGTTGTCCTGTCGAACCGGAATATCATCGAGGCCTCGAAATCTTCATCTGAGTTCGATGATTTGCGCCTGGAAGATGAGGTTTTGGCTTATCTGCCCCTGGCTTGGGTCGGTGATTTCATCTTTTCCATCGGGCAGGCCTATTGGACGGGCTTTTGCGTCAATTGCCCCGAATCCGCCGACACGATGATGACCGATCTGCGAGAGATCGGCCCCACCTATTTCTTTGCGCCGCCGCGGGTATTCGAGACCCTGCTGACCAGCGTGATGATCCGCATGGAAGATGCGGGCCCTCTGAAAAAACGGATGTTTCATGGGGCCATGGCGCGGGCAAAAAAGGTGGGTCCCAAGATCCTGGATGGCAAGCCTGTCTCGGGAGGCGAAAAGCTGGCCTATGCCTGGGATAATCTGACGGTGATCGGACCGCTAAAAAACACGCTCGGCATGAGCCGCGTGCGTGTCGGCTACACCGCGGGTGAGGCGATCGGGCCGGAGATCTTCGATTTCTACCGCGCGCTCGGGATCAACCTGAAACAGCTTTACGGGCAGACCGAGGCGAGCGTGTTCATCACGCAGCAACCCGATAGCGAAGTGCGCCCCGATACGGTCGGGGTTCCTTCGCCGGGCGTCGAGTTGAAAATCGGCGAAAGCGGTGAGGTGTTCTATAGGTCGCCGGGCACATTCGTGGAGTATTACAAGAACCCCGAAAGCACGGCCTCGACCAAGGATCCCGAAGGCTGGGTGGCCACGGGGGATGCGGGCTTCATCGAAGAAGATAGCGGGCATCTCCGCATTCTGGATCGCGCCAAGGATGTGGGTAAAACGGCTTCGGGTGGGTTGTTCGCGCCGAAATATGTCGAAAACAAACTGAAGTTTTACCCAGATATTCTGGAAGCTGTCGTGTTCGGGAATGAGCGGGATTATTGCACCGCCTTCATCAATATCGACCTGAGCGCGGTGGGCAATTGGGCGGAACGCAACAACATTGCCTATGCATCTTATCAAGAGCTTGCGGGCCATCCGGCGGTGCTCGCCTCGATCCAAAACCACGTGGAAGAGGTCAACCGGTCCGTCGTCGAAGACCCGATGCTGGCCCATTGCCAGATCGCGCGGTTCCTGGTGTTGCATAAAGAATTGGATGCCGATGACGGAGAGCTGACACGCACCCGCAAGGTGCGGCGGCGGATCATTGAGGAGAAATTCGCCGACCTGATCGATGCGCTTTATTCTGATAAATCAGAGCAATACACCGAGACGGAAGTCACCTATGAAGATGGCCGCAAGGGGAAGATCTCGGCGACGCTTCAGATCCGCGATGCGGCGACTTTGGCAGTGTCCGAAGACCGGATGGCGGCGGAATGATGGCTGGGTTTGCTGCGCAAATACGCTCGGCTGACGCCGTCGCCCCACCCACCTTCCCACATTGGGCCGCGCCATGACGTTGACTGCGGTGGGCCTGTTTCTGTTGGGCTTTGCGGCCTCTTGGGTCGCGGGGCGATATGTTGAAAAGGGTGCCTCTCTGGTGCAGGGCGGCGCGATTGGGATTTGCGGCGTGGCCGCCTTGTTCATCGGAATGGCCGAGGTGGTGGAAACCAACTTCGTTTGGGCGTTGATCGCATTGCTGATCTACGGATTGATCGGAGCGTTGATCTTTAAGGGCGGTCAGGCCGCGCGGGAGAGGGCGGAGTAAATGCTTGATAATGCGCAGGAAAGCTATGTCACCGCTGACGGTCGCACCATTGGCGGCGTGGTCATGGAGATGAAGGACATCACGTTGCGGTTCGGCGGCGTGGAGGCGATCAAGAACATCTCGTTCGACGTGCGGGAGGGCGAGATCCGCGCGATCATCGGCCCGAACGGCGCCGGCAAATCCTCGATGCTGAATGTCATCAGCGGGTTCTACAATCCGCAGGAGGGTGAGGTGTTCTATCGAGGCGCCAAGCGCCCGCCGATGAAACCCTATCAGGTGGCCCGCCAAGGCATTGCGCGGACATTTCAGAACATCGCCCTGTTCGAGGGGATGAGCGTTCTGGACAACGTGATGACCGGGCGGTTGAACCACATGAAGGCGAGCTTTCTGAGCCAGGCCTTTTGGTGGGGAAAAGCCCAGGATGAGGAAGTGGCCAACCGGGCTAAAGCGGAGGAAATCATTGATTTCCTTGAGATTCAGAGCATCCGGAAAACGCCGGTGGGGCGACTGCCCTATGGCTTGAAAAAGCGCGTGGAACTGGCCCGCGCCTTGGCGGCGGAGCCGCAGATCCTGCTGCTCGACGAGCCGATGGCGGGGATGAATGTGGAGGAGAAGGAAGACATGTCGCGCTTCATCCTCGACGTGAACGACGAATTCGGCACGACCATCGTTTTGATTGAGCATGACATGGGCGTTGTGATGGACCTGTCCGACCGTGTGGTCGTGATGGATTACGGCAAGAAGATCGGCGACGGGACGCCCGATGAGGTGCGCAACAATCAAGAGGTCATCGACGCCTATCTGGGGGTCTCGCATGACTGACACCGGCGTAAAGACCCTGTCGTTTTCCTGTAGTGAATCTGTCGTTACAGATTTGCGCACGGAAAAGCGGCGCGTGGGCTCTTTCGGTGCGCTTGCCTTCGGGGCAGCGATGCTCTCCACCCCTGCTGTCGCGGGCACGATGTCCGAGTTCGAGGCCCGCTGCCTGACACCGATGGTCGAGGTGCGCGAGACGATCGTGGACGGCTTGGAGCGCATCCCCCATCGCGCCTCTTGGGAAAGCTGGGTGCCGGAGAGCGGCGATTGGGAATTGCGCCGGGCGCTGCCAGAGGCGGTCGTTCAGTATTGCGCGATCATCGGGGAATACACGCATGCGGAAAGCGGCGACTGGGCCGAGGCGGCGGTGTCCTCGGGCGATTACGAGGTGATCGAGACCGAGCCGCTGCGTTTGCTGTCGACGTTCCTGCGCGAGCCTCGGATCGAGGTCGAGTTCGATAGGTTGGTGCCGAGCGTGACCGTCATCGAGACGAATTTGGAGAGTTGAGCGGATGGCGAAGGCAGGCAAACTGGCGAGCTTCGTTTTGGGCGGCATTCTTGCGACCTTCATGTCTCCGGTCGTGGCGGCACAGCAGCCATCGCGCAGTGACATTGTGGATGCGTTTTCTGACGGGTTTGATCTTTGCCTGGCTGCTTTGCGGGCAAACGATGCAAGTGGCTTGGGTGAGCAAGTGGATAACCCAACACCGCTTGCAGGCGTTTTTCCTGCACAATGGTATCTGGTCGGCGACGATGTCGGCGTTGCGATCCAACTGCTCTATCAACGTGATCGAAGCGCGGGGACGCGCAGCTTTTTCGCGTGCCAAGTGGTCTCCGTTGAGGGTCAGGGCCCGCTTGTCCGCCGCGATTTGCTCGATTGGGCACAGCGTATGCAAGCGGGTTTCGATCGGCTTGCCGGGGTAGACGTACGGCCAGCGACGCATGACGAAGCCTACGCGGTCTCTGTATGGTGCGAGAACGGAACTCAGCCCTTTTCGGCGTCGATTGGTGCTCTCCGAGCGGGGGCCCCTGTTATGGCAAATGTAAATTCGAGCGCCGGCATAATCCCCAACCCTTGCGAGCAGGAGTGATCCATGCCTGACCAGTTAATCTTCGCCATGGAAGTCACGGCCAATGGGCTGCTGAATGGCGTTATGTATGCGCTTGTTGCTCTGGGCTTCGTGCTGATCTTCAAGGCGTCGGGGATCTTCAACTACGCCCAAGGCGTGATGGCCCTGTTCGCGGCGATGACGCTGGTGGGCATTCAGCAGGGGCGGGTGCCGTTCGGGCATCTGATCAATGCGATTTTCGGGACCGATATCCACTATTTTGGGTGGGAGGTTCCGGCGATTGCAGCGATCCTGCTCACTGTTCTGATCATGATTGGCTTCGCCTATCTGGTGCAGCGTTTCGTGTTCAAACATCTGGTCGGGCAGGAGCCGATCATCCTGTTCATGGCGACGATTGGGCTCGCCTATTTCTTGGAGGGCGTGTCCGATCTGATGTGGGGGTCTGAGATCCGCAATCTCGATGTGGGCCTGCCGCAGGGGATCAACGACTGGATCGACACGACCACGTTCGAGATATTTGGCTACGGGTTCTTCATCGACAATCTGGATATCGCGGCTGCGATTATTGCGGCGATCCTGGTGATGGGGCTGGTGGCCTATTCGCAATACACTAAGAACGGGCGCGCCATGCGGGCCGTGGCCGATGATCACCAGGCCGCGCTGAGTGTGGGCATTTCGCTGAATTATGTGTGGATCCTGGTCTGGTCGCTGGCGGGTATGGTCGCGCTGGTGGCGGGGATCATGTGGGGCTCGAAGTCGGGCGTGCAATTCTCGCTCAGCCTGATCGCGCTAAAGGCGTTGCCGGTGCTGATGCTGGGCGGGTTCACCTCGATCCCCGGCGCGATTGTGGGCGGTTTGATCATCGGGGTCGGTGAGGCTTTGTTCGAGTTTGCCGTCGGCCCCCTGATCGGCGGCGCGACCGAGAACTGGTTCGCCTATGTGCTGGCGCTGGTCTTCCTGGTGTTCCGCCCGCAGGGCCTGTTCGGGGAGAAGATCATTGAGCGGGTTTGAGGCAGTGTTTCGGAAACGGGTGGAGCCGTCACAACTGTGTGGCTGTTTAGCTGCGAGCACCGGTTCCGGTGGGATGAGACGCGCATTGATGGGCCGCGGTGCGGCGATCCAACGGTCGTTCCATGGTGTTTTATTGTTGCAAGGTCATCGCTTGGTTCGAGCGCGTCACCAAGGCCAGCCAAATCGCCGTGCCGGGGGGCGGCCCGGCGATGCGCGGCGGCTTCGCCTTGATTCTGCGCGAGCGTCTCGTTCTGCCATTGGGAGAGATATCTGATGTTTTACCGTGAAGCGGGTGATTTCTCGACCACCTATGCCGAGGACAACCAGACCTTTCCGATCAAGTTCGATCGATATCGCTACTATGTTGTCCTGTTTGTCGGGGCGGTGGTCATTCCACTCCTGATCAACGATTACTGGGCGAACTCTCTGCTGATCCCGTTCCTGATCTACGCGATTGCGGCGATTGGGCTGAACATTCTGACGGGGTATTGCGGGCAGGTCTCGCTGGGCACGGGCGGGTTCATGGCGGTGGGGGCCTATACCTCGTACAAGTTGATGACGGCATTCCCGGGCATGGACATGATCACGCTGACGCTGCTCTCGGGCGCGATGACGGCGATGGTGGGCGTGGCCTTCGGCTTGCCGAGCCTGAGGATCAAAGGCTTCTATCTGGCGGTGGCCACGCTGGCGGCGCAGTTCTTCCTGGTGTGGCTGTTTAACAAGGTGCCGTGGTTCTACAATTACTCGGCCTCAGGCCAGATCAGCGCACCGGCGCGGGACTTCTTCTACTTCATCAACGTTCCCGTCACGGGCCCGAATGCGGAGGCCTGGGCGAAGTATCTGTTCTGCTTCCTGTTTGTCTTCGTCCTGTCCTGGGTGGCACGGAACCTGACGCGCGGCTCGGTTGGGCGGCAATGGATGGCGATCCGCGATATGGATATCGCCGCCGAGATCATCGGGGTGAACCCGTTGAAGGCCAAGCTGACGGCCTTTGCGGTGTCGAGCTTCTATGTGGGGATTTCCGGCGCGCTGCTGTTCACCGTCTATCTGGGCGCGGTTGAAGTGGGCGAGGTCTATGGCATCCAAAAATCGTTCCTGGTGCTCTTCATGATCATCATTGGCGGGCTGGGCAGCATCTTTGGCAGCTTTGCGGGCGCGGCCTTTATGGTGCTGCTGCCGGTGTTTCTGAAGCTGTTGCTGGTCGACGGGATGGGCTTGGATACGGCGCTGTCGGCGCATTTCCAGTTCGTCATCGTCGGCGCGCTGATCATGTTCTTCTTGATTGTGGAGCCGCACGGATTGGCGCGGCTCTGGGCGCTCGCGAAAGAAAAACTGAGATTGTGGCCGTTCCCCCATTGAGGGGCGCCATGACATCCCCGGGTTGGGAGGCCCGGGCAAACCTGAAATCGGACAAAATCCAAGGGAGGAATGACCCGATGAAGAAACTGGCACTTTTGGCGCTGAGCACGGCAATTGCCGCAGGCAGCCCGGCGGCGGCGGACCTTGTGTTCCCCAGCCTCAGCTACCGGACCGGCCCCTATGCGGCGGGCGGGATTCCGTTTGCGGATGGCTATGCGGATTATTTCACGCTGTTGAACCAACGCGATGGTGGCATCGGTGGCGTGATGACCCGCGTGCCGGAATGTGAGACCGCCTATAACACCGAGCGCGGGGTGGAATGCTATGAGAGCACCCGCGGCGAAGGCGCGCTGGTCTATCAGCCCCTGTCGACGGGCATCACCTATCAGTTGATCCCACGCACCACGGCCGATGGCATCCCGCTGCACACGATGGGCTATGGCCGGACCTCGGCGACGAATGGCAATGTGTTCAGCCACACCTTCAACTATCCGGCCAATTATTGGGACGCGGCCAGCGTGATCGTGAACCAATTGCTGGAGGAAAATGATGGCAGTCTGGAAGGCAAGACCATCGCGCTGCTCTACCACAATTCCGCCTATGGTCGGGAGCCGATCCGCACGCTGGAGACGCTGTCGGCGCAGCATGGCTTTGAGCTGAGCCAATTGGCCGTGGATCACCCGGGCCAGGAGCAGGGCAACCAATGGCTGCAGATCCGCCGCGAACGTCCCGATTACGTTGTGATGTGGGGCTGGGGCGTGATGAACCAGGTCGCGATCCAGGAAGCCATCAACACCCGGTTCCCGATGGAGAATTTCATCGGCAATTGGTGGGCCGGGGCCGACCATGACGTCGAATCCGCGGGCGCCGATGCGGCGGGCTACCGGTCGCTGAACATGAACCGTCTGGGCGATATGCCGGTCTTTGCCGAAATCCAGGAACATGTGATCGATGCGGGCCTGGCGGCCGGTGACGGATCGAACCTGGGCAACGTTCTGTATACGCGCGGCATGTATGCGGCGTTCCTGGCGGCCGAGGCCGCGGCCCTGGCGCAGGAAATGAGCGGTGTGGCCGAGATCGACGCGTCGATGATGCGCGATGCGATGGCGGCGTTGGAGATCACCAACGAGACCATGGAAGCGGCAGGTATGCCGGGCATCGGGCCGGAATTCGCGGTGACCTGTGAAGACCATGGCGGCACCGGCATGGCGATCATGCAGCAATGGGACGGCGAGCAGTGGGTGACGCTGACGGATTTCATCGCGCCCGATGATTCCGTGACCCAGCCCTTGGTCGAGGAAGACTCCGCCCAATATGCCGCTGAAAACGGCATCGAGCCCCAGTGCACAGGCGGCTGATCTGACATGTCCGGCGGCGGTGCGGGACGCTGCCGCCGGATTTTTGGGTATTTGGAGCCAATGGAAGACAGGCGCGCGCCGCTCTGGCGCGGCGTTAACCTTAACCGGGGATGAAAATGCTGGATCAAGCCGTTGAAACCGAGGTTCAGACCGAGACGCTGTTGGAGGTCAACAATGTCGAGGTGATCTATAACCACGTCATCCTTGTGCTGAAGGGGGTGAGCCTGAAGGTGCCGAAAGGCGGGATCACGGCCTTGCTGGGCGGCAATGGCGCGGGCAAGACGACCACGCTGAAGGCGATTTCCAACCTGCTGCATTCCGAGCGCGGCGAAGTCACCAAGGGCTCGATCGAGTATCGCGGGGAGCGCGTTCAGGATCTGTCGCCCTCGGATCTGGTGGATCGCGGTGTGATCCAGGTGATGGAAGGGCGCCATTGTTTCGAGCATTTGACGGTCGAGGAAAACCTTCTGACCGGCAGCTACACGCGCAAGGATGGCCGCGCGGCGATCGCGGCTGATCTGGATCTGGTCTATGAATATTTCCCGCGTTTGAAAGAGCGGCGGACAAGCCAGGCGGGCTACACGTCGGGTGGGGAACAACAGATGTGTGCGATTGGCCGGGCCCTGATGTCCCGGCCCGAAACGATCCTGCTGGATGAGCCGAGCATGGGGCTTGCCCCGCAATTGGTCGAACAGATTTTCGGGATCGTGAAGCGGCTGAATGAAGAGCAGGGGGTGACGTTCCTGTTGGCCGAACAGAACACCAATGTGGCGCTGCGGTTTGCGCATTACGGCTACATTCTGGAAAGCGGGCGTGTGGTGATGGACGGCCCCGCCGATGAATTGCGCGAAAACCCGGATGTGAAGGAATTCTACCTCGGGATGTCCGAAGAGGGGCGCAAGAGTTTTCGTGATGTCCGGTCTTATCGCCGCCGCAAACGGTGGCTGAGCTGAGCCATGGACCGGACCCTTTTCTGGCACGGAGGAGCGTTGATGAAATTCGTATATGCGGCCGCGATTCTGGCGGCGATGAGTGTGAGCGCCGCGGCGCAAGAGATCGAACGCGAAGAGATCCGGCGCAGCGCGGTGCCGGGATCTGAGACTATGGAGGTTGTTGTCAGCCGTCTGACCGTGCCGCCTGGTGCGACCGTGCCACTGCATACGCATCCGGGCGATGAACACGCGGTTGTGGTGACGCCCGCCACGGCAGAAGCGCCCAATGGCAATGTGATCGAGTTTGCCGTGGGCACGCCGCTGTACTTCGCGGAGGGTGAGGTTCACGGCGGCCTGACCAATGTCGGTGACAGCGACATGGTGGCGATCACCACCCATGTGTTGCGTGTGGGTGAACCATTTATGGCACTGGCGGAGTAAGCGCCGCCACGTTTGGGCTGCAAACGCAGAGGAGCACTAGGATGCTGGATCAAGATAACGGCCCGTTCGATGCACTGGAGCGGCGCAGCGCCGATCAACGGACGGCGGAGCAATTGGCCGCGTTGAACGCGCAACTGACCCGTGTGGCGGAGGCGCAGGACAGCTGTCTGACCGCCGACCCGCTGAACGATCTGTCGGGATTGGCGGTGCTGCCGGTGTTGCGCAAATCCGATCTGGTCGCCTGGCAGGCGGAGAAGCCGCCCTTTGGGGGGATGGCGGTCAGCAATGTGGCGCATGTGTTTCAAAGTCCCGGTCCGATTTATGAACCCGGCGGGATCACACATGATTGGTGGCGGATGGGGCGGTTTCTACATGCGGTGGGGATCGGATCGGACGACATCGTGCAGAATTGCTTTGGCTATCATCTGACGCCGGCGGGCATGATCTTTGAATCCGGCGCGCGGGCCGTAGGGGCCGCCGTGTTGCCAGCGGGTGTGGGGCAGACGGAATTACAGGTGCGGGCGGCCAAGGATATCGGCTGCACCGCCTATGCGGGGACGCCGGACTACCTGAAGGTGATCCTGGACAAAGCGGCTGAGATGGGGGTGGAGCTGGGCTTTACCCGGGCGGCGGTCGGGGGTGGGGCGCTGTTCCCCTCGCTACGGGCGGATTATGCCGAGCGGGGAATTTCCTGTCTGCAATGCTATGCGACGGCCGATCTGGGCAATATCGCTTATGAAAGTGCCGCGATGGAGGGGATGATCCTGGATGAAGGTGTGATCGTGGAAATCGTGTGCCCCGGCACGGGCGATCCGGTGCCCGAGGGCGAGGTGGGCGAGGTTGTGGTGACCACCTTGAACCCCGATTATCCGCTGATCCGGTTTGCGACCGGTGATTTGAGCGCGGTTTTACCAGGCCAAAGCCCCTGTGGGCGGACCAATACGCGGATCAACGGGTGGATGGGGCGCGCGGATCAGACCACCAAGATCAAGGGCATGTTCGTGCGCCCCGAACAGGTGGCCGAACTGGTCGCGAAGACCGGCGTCACAAAAGCGCGGGTCACGGCGCTGCGGGACGGCGAAATGGATGTGATGCGGGTTCAGGTCGAGGGTGATGCCGCGATGGACGCGTCGGTTCTGGCCCAAAACGTGGCCGCCACCTTGAAGCTGAAAGGTCAGGTCGAGATCGTGGCGCCTGGCAGTTTGCCCAATGACGGCAAGGTCATCGACGACCAGCGCAGCTACGATTAAGCCGCGCGCTCAGCGCCCTCGGGCATTGGCGGCCTCTGCCGCGCGCAGTTCTTCGGGTGATATCACGCCGTCCCCATTCAGATCGGCGCGCCGAAACGCGATGTTATAGGCGCCGAAGGTGCGGATGCGGATCGACATCGGGGCACCTGCATCGGCCATGTAACGGATGAAACTGCGAAATTCCTGCTGGGTCAGCAGCTCATCCCCGTTTTGATCCGCGGCCAGAAACGATTGGACGCCGGTTTCCTCATATTGCGCGAGGGCGGGGCTCGCGGCGGATATTGCAAGGGCGCAGATCAGACAGGTGGTTTGGCGGCGCATCTGGGCGGCTCCCTCAGGATCGGAATGGTGCGTTCGATATAGGAACCCGCAGAGCCATGTCCTGGTTCCCCCCGTTCCATCGGCGGGGCTTTGCCAAAAACCGGCCTTTGTCATCCGATGACAGGCGCGATCGGGGGCCTGCGTCATCCGGTAACCAATAGATGCCATGCTATCGGCTGAGCATTACGCGAATCGTTAAGGGAGTTTTCGCCATGCGAGCCAGGTTTTTTGCCATCTCTGTCTGGGCGGGCGCATTTTTGGGCGGCCTGTCTTCCAGCGTCAGTGCGGATACCGCGCTGCTGATCGTCAATGATCGCTATTCCGCCGCCCAAAACCTGCGCGAAGGGCGTGAGATCGAGGCGCTGCGCCGCCCCCTGGAAGAGGCGGGGTTCGACGTGATCCTGACGCGCGATGCCGATGGGGACGACATGCGGGACGCCCTTGCGGAACTGTTGGACATCGCCGATGAGGACCGCGTTCTGATCGCTGCAATCGGCCATTTCGCCCGATCATCCGGCGGCAATTGGCTGTTGGGCAGCGACGCGCGGCGCACCAATCTGGCGCAGGTCGGCGGCGATGGCTTGGACCTGGACGTGATGATGGAGGTTGCCGCGCGTGTGCCGGGCCGGTCGATTGTGTTGCTGGGGCAGGAACGCCGTCGCATCGATCTGGGCGCCGGGTTGAATGCGGGTCTGGGTCAGATCGCACCGCCCCAAGGGGTGACGGCAGTGGTCGGCGCGCCATCGGATTTGGCGGATTTGGTTTCAGATGTTTTGCTTGTGCCGGGCGCCAATCTGCCCGGCGCGATCAACGGGTCGCGCGGATTGCGGGGCTACGGATTTTTGTCGGCCTCGGTCCCGTTCCTGGGCAGTGAAGGCTCGGATACGCCGCAGGTTCTGCCACCGGCTCCGATCTTGCCGCAGGCGAGCGGTGACGAGCTTGCGCTGTGGAACGCCGCGGTGGAGCTTGCCAATGCCGCCGCCTATCGCCGCTATCTTGAGCGCTATCCGAACGGCGCCTATGCCGCCCAAGCCCGCGCGGAAATCGCAGCGCTTGAGGCGGATCCGACATCCCTGGCGGAGGCCGCCGAAGAGGTGTTGCAACTGGATCGCGAGGCGCGCCGGGAGATCCAGCGCGATCTGGCGATCCTGGGCCATTATGATCGCGGCATTGACGGCGTTCTGGGCGATGGCAGCCGCGCCGCCATCGTCGCTTGGCAAGCCTCGGCGGGCTATGATCAGACCGGATATCTGGATGCTGGGCAGATCACGGCCCTGTCCAGTCAAGCCGATATCCGCGCCGCCGAGATCGAAGCGCAAGAGGTTGCCGCGCTGGCCGAGGCCGAACGGGCCGACCGTGCCTATTGGCAGGTGACGGGCCAGGGCGCCACCGAACGCGGGTTGCGCCAATATTTGGACCGCTATCCCAACGGCCAATTTGCCGGTGAGGCCGCGCGCCGTCTGGTTGAATATGATGAACTGGCCTGGAATGACGCCTCGGCGGCCGACAATGTGCCCGGCTACGAGGCCTATCTGCGGGACTATCCGCAGGGCGAATATGCCAATGCCGCGCGCCACCGGATCGCACAATTGACCGGTCAGGTGCAGCCTTGGCCAAACGCACCGACGCCCTCCAGCCCCTTCGCACAGCAAGAGACGGCGTTGAACCTGCCGCCGGTCACACGGTCGATCCTGGAACAGCGTTTGGCTGCGTTGGGCCTGAATCCGGGGCGGATCGATGGCCGCTTTGACAATCAGACCCGCAGCGCCATCGCGAATTTCCAGCAATCCCGCGGGCTGCAAGTGACCGGTTTTTTCGACTCGCCAACCGTTGCGCAGCTTTTGGAAAACGCCTTTGGTGGCATTATCCAACTGGAGGGCGTGTTTCGGTGATCTGCAAATGGCTGTTTCATGCGACCATCGCTGTGGCGCTGTCCCTCGGGATAGCGCCCGCGCTGGCGCAAGACCCGGAGGAACGGGCCGTCGCGCAGGAGGCTTTGATGGGGCTGCAGGCGCGGAGTTTCGCGGAGAACGTGGAGTATTGCGGCTATATCGGGCGGATGCCGGACGGGCAGCTTATGGCCACGGAGGTCACCCGCGGCGATGCCTGGGGCTGTCTGAGCCGTGGGGATGAAAGCCGGTTTGTCGAGATCGTCGCCAGTTTCCACACCCATGCCGCCTTCGACAGTGCCGCCGATAGCGAGGTGCCGTCCTCAGACGATGTGCAGGGCGATATGGAAGAGGGTGTGAACGGCTATGTCGCCACGCCCGGCGGTCGGCTGTGGTACATTGACGGTGATCGCGGGGTCGCCACGCAGATCTGCGGATTGGGATGTATGGGCCAGGACCCCGATTTCATCCCGGGCGATAGTGGCCCGATCGCCGACAGGTACACCTGGCAGGATCTGCGACGCCGCGAAGGTCTCTGATTCTCTGCCCTCAAACGAAAAAAGCCGCCCCGGGGGCGGCTAATCTCTGAATGTTGCGCGGTTGATCAGCCCTGGCGGGCTTTGAACCGACGCTGGGTCTTGTTGATCACGTAAACCCGGCCCTTACGGCGCACGACGCGGCAATCGCGGTGGCGCTGCTTGAGCGAGCGGAGCGAGTTCTTGACCTTCATGGGTCTTCTCCTTCGTCGCGGCGCGGCGATGCGCCTGTCATGGTTTTGGCCGCGCGAGGTTGCGGGCCGGCGAATATGTCGCCCTTTTCAAGGCGTTTGCAGCGGACTTTGCGAACAAAATCCAAACTCTGTCTGCCATTCCCTTGCGTGCAAAGGACGGCATGGTGGGCGATACTGGGATCGAACCAGTGACCCCTTCGATGTCAACGAAGTGCTCTACCGCTGAGCTAATCGCCCGATCTATGCCCCGTTATGGTCACGAAGCACCGGTATGCCGCGCATCAGCCACGGCCCCGGGCGCGAGGACCGTCTGGGTGAGCGGTCGTATAAAAGGAGTCCTCGCGCCGCGCAAGGGCTTTTGGCTTCGTATAAAAACCGTCTATATCGGTGAGAGTAACCTAGTTGTTGGATGCGAAGATGCACCCTGCCTTCCGCCTTGATCTGCCCAGTGAAGTGACAAGTTGCGTCGTGGTGGCGTCTCCGCATTCCGGTCGGCATTATTCCCCCACATTTCTGCGCGCCTCGGTTCTGGATGAGCGGACGATTCGGTCATCTGAAGATGCGTTCATGGACCAGTTGGTCGGCGCCGCCCCGTCCTTGGGCGCCCCGCTTTTGGCGGCGGAATGGCCGCGCGCCTATCTGGACCTGAACCGCAGTGCGGATGAGCTGGATCCGGGGGTGATCGATGGTGTGGGTCGCGTGGTGCAAACGCCGCGGATCAATTCCGGCCTGGGTGTGGTGCCCCGCGTTGTCGCCAATGGCCGCGCGATTTACCGCGGAAAGCTGTCGCGTGCCGAAGCCGAGGCGCGGATCGCGCAGATTTGGCAACCCTATCATTCGGAGCTGGATGGTTTGCTGTCGACTGCCAAGGAGAGCTTTGGCCGCGCGGTCTTGATGGATTTCCATTCGATGCCCCATGAGGCGCTGGACAGCGTGGCCCGACCCGGCACGCGGCGGCCCGAAGTGGTGTTGGGGGACCGGTTCGGGGCCTCGGCAGGCAGCGAGATCGTGGATGTGCTGGAGCAGGGCTTTTTGGATGCCGGTCTGGTGGTGAGCCGCAACGCACCCTTTGCGGGCGCCTATATAACGCAGCGCTATGGGCGTCCGACGCGCGGCTTTCATGCCGTGCAGGTTGAGATTGACCGCGCGCTCTACATGGATGAGCGTGCGATCCGCCCCAATACCAGCTTCACCGCGACGAAAGATCTGATCAGTCAGGTGTTGGCCCGTGTGATCGGGGTGCTTCCGGGGCGTGTGCCGCTGGCGGCGGAATAGGCGGGCTCGGCGCACGGCCCGCCCACCCACCCCCGCGCGCCGAGCCCGCCGCTTGGGCCGGATGGCGGCGCGGATCTGTCGAACATTCGGAAAGACGGCTTGGCGATCAGCGCAGCGAGCGGCCCTTGAGGATCGCATCCTTGCCGAACCGGGCCCGGATGGCGTCGGTGGCTTTCTCGGCCTCGATGCGCTGCGCCTCTTGCGGATCGAGCAGATTGCCCGCGCGGTCGGCCTGTGCCTCGGGTGTCAGGTCGGAGACGCCGACCCCGAGCAGCCGATAGGGCAGGCTATGCTCCATCCGGTCGTAAAGCGCGCGCGCCGTGTGGTAGATGCGGTCGGCGGTCTGGGTGCCATCGGGCAGACTGATGCGGCGCGTCAGCAATTTGAAATCGCTGCGTTTCAGCTTCAGGGTTACGGTGCGCCCGGCAATGCCCTTCGCCTTTAGCCGACCCGCCACCTTTTCGGACATGCGCCAGATATGGCCATCCAGCAGATCCGGGTCGGCGATATCGTCGGAAAAGGTGGTTTCATTCGAGATCCCCTTCACCGCCCGATCCCGCTTGACGACGCGGTGATCCTGTCCGCGCGCCAGGTGCCACAGCCGGTCGCCCATGGCGCCGAAGCGATCCTGCAGCGCTTGCCGATCCCACCGCGCGAGATCGGCAAAGGTCTGGATGCCCGCCTTGTTCAGGCTGTTCTGGCCCGCCTCGCCAATGCCCCAGATCAGGCGGACGGGTTTGTCGGAGAGGAACTCCATCGTCTCGGCCACACCGATCACGGAAAATCCGCGCGGCTTGTCGAGATCCGAGGCGATCTTGGCGAGAAACTTGTTATGCGACAGCCCGATGGAGCCGGTGATCCCCAATTCCTCGCGCATACGGCGCACCAGACGCGCCAGCATCACGGCGGGCGGCGCGCCATGGGCGCGGGCGGTGCCGGTCAGATCGAGGAAGGCTTCGTCGAGCGACAGGGGCTCGATCGCGGGCGTCATCTCTTCCATCATGGCGCGGATCTGCCGCGAGACCTCGACATACAAATCCATCCGTCCGCGCACCACCACGGCTTCGGGGCAAAGCTTGAGCGCCTGGAACATCGGCATGGCCGAGCGCACGCCCTTGATCCGCGCGATGTAGCAGGCGGTCGAGACGACACCGCGCCGTCCGCCGCCGATGATCACCGGCTTGTCGCGCAGATCGGGATTGTCGCGTTTTTCGACCGAGGCATAGAAGGCATCGCAATCCATATGGGCAATCGACAGGTCAAACAACTCGGGATGGGCGGTCACACGGGGCGACCGGCAGGCCGGGCATCGGCGACCGGCGTCGAAGGTTTCCAGACAATCGCGGCAAAGGGCGGGCATGGCCGCAGGATAGGCTGCTTTGCACAAAGGCGAAAGCATGGGCTAAGCTGGCAGATGTTCTATGGGTGTGCAGCTGGAGGGGTTGCCCCGTGCCAAAACAGATCGAAGACCGTGTCGCTTGCCGCACCCCGGCGGAGGGGCGCGATGGCACGACCAACATTCCGGTTTGGAAATTCGATCTGCTGCGGGGCGCGATCCTGGATGTCCTGCGGCGAGCCGGTAAGGACGGCGTGTTGAACAAGGATCTGCGCGATGCAGTGGCTGCCGAACTGAGCAATGATGACCTGACCCGACTTGGTAAGCTGGGGTGGCATGTGGTTACGGTAAAGCTGGAACTGGAGGTGCGCGGAGAGATCACGCGGATGCCTGTCAAAGGCCCGCTACGTATCGCGCTGGCCTAGCGGTTTTTCCATGTAGATCCTGTCGAGGCCCCGCTCTGTCACGCGCCGCGTCTGGGCAAATCCGAGCTTGCGATAGAGCGCGATGTTCGACGTCATATGCGCATGCGTGTAAAGACGCAGGCGGTCGAACCCGGCATCGCGCGCGCGGTTCTCCGCCAGTTTGATCAGCCGCCCGCCATGTCCCCGGCCCTGGGCGGCGGGCAAAACGGCCACATTGTCGAGCAGCATCGCATCGGATTGCGGCACCAAGACCAGGATGGCTTCAACGCCCAAGGCGCCTTCGACAAGTGTGATCTGATCTGTCGCGATGGCGCCCGCATAATCATCGAAAAGCGGCCCAGGTTCGACGCCGATCTTGGCCACCCACGGGCGGTAGGCGGCCTCGACCAAGGCCAGGATCGCGGGGAGATCGGCGGCACTGGCCCTGCGTATTGCTGCTTTGTCCGCCGGTTTCATTTGCGATTTCACTGGCATCGTCATGATTTCGTAAGCATATCGTCGGGGTATGAAGCTGGAAGATCAATTCAGAGGTGTAATTGCCATGCTCGAAGATTTCATCGGCGGGGGGCCGGCCCTATTCTGGCTGGTTCTTGCTGTCGCGCTGATATTCGTCATATCGCGCGCGGTCCGGATCGTGCCGCAATCGCAGAAATATGTGGTGGAAGAGTTCGGTCGGTTTCGGAAGGAACTCGGGCCGGGCCTGAACTTCATTGTCCCGTTTCTGCAGCGGGTGGCGCACAAAGTCTCGGTTCTGGAGCGGCAATTGCCGACGGCAAGCCAGGATGCCATCACGTCGGACAACGTGCTGTTGGTGGTGGAAACCAGCGTGTTCTACCGGGTTCTGGAACCGGGCAAGACGGTCTACCGGATCCGCGATGTGGATGCGGCGATTGCAACGACGGTGGCCGGGATCGTGCGCGCGCAGATCGGTAAGATGGAACTTGACGAGGTGCAGGCAAACCGCGCCGCCTTGATCTCCCAGATCAAGGAGCAGGTCGAAAGCGCCGTGGATGATTGGGGGATCGAGGTGACGCGGGCGGAGATCCTGGATGTGGGTCTGGATCAGGCGACCCGCGATGCGATGTTGCAGCAATTGAACGCCGAACGGGAACGGCGTGCTGCGGTGACCCGGGCCGAGGGGGAACGCCGCGCGGTCGAGCTTGCCGCCGACGCCCAGCTTTACGCCGCCCGGCAGGAGGCCGAGGCGCGCCGGGTCGAAGCCGATGCCGAGGCCTATGCAACCGGCGTGGTGGCTGAAGCGATCCAGAAGGGCGGTCTTGAGGCCGTGCAATACAATATCGCCTTGGAGCAGGTGAAGGGCCTTGCCACCTTGTCCGCAGGACAGGGCAATTCCACCGTGATCGTGCCAGCGGATGCGGCCGATGCCTTTGGCAAGGCGTTCCAGATGTTGAAAGGGCGGGGCTGATGGATCCGATTTGGAGCCAATGGTGGGTTTGGGGCGTCGCCGCGGTCACCCTCGCGGTGGGGGAGGTGCTGTTGCCCTCCTACGTGCTGCTGGGCTTTGGCATCGGCGCCGGGATCGTGGCCTTGCTGCTGTTGATCGGCGTGCCTCTTGCGGTGTCCTGGCCGATCCTCGTGCTTGTCTTCGCGGTGCTGTCGTTGATCTCCTGGCTCGCGCTGCGGCGGTGGCTGGGTGTCTATACCGGGCAGGTGAAGACCTTCGACCACGACATCAATGACTGATCTTTCGGCCTATGGCGCGCTCGCGGATCGTGTGGCGCGCTTGGGCGAGGAAGATGATCTGACCATCACCGCATCGGACTTTCCCGACGGCCTGCCGGAGGTGCAGCGGTTTGGTCGGCTGATCTTGGATACCGATTACCGGCGGTTCATCGGTTCAGCCGGACCTGGCGCGGACAGGCCCTTTGAGATTTTGGACCGGTCACAGGGCTTTAATGCCTATATCGAGGCCGGGCCGCTGCGCCATCTGGGCCTATGGCTGCTGCATATCCTGTTCTCGGGGCGCGAGTGGGCGGGGCTGGATCTGACCCATCCGACGAGCCGTGTGCGTTGGCTTTATGTCCAGATCAGCAGCCCGGAGCCCTACCGATCGTTCCTCAAGACAGAAGGGTCTCAGCGCTATGTGTCCTACGCGCATTGGCCGCGGGCCGTCAGCCGACACGCTTTTGCGGATTTGGCGATGGCGGGCACCGACAGGGTCGCGCCGGAAGATCGCCCGTTGTTTGCGTTGGGCTGGAGTAAACCCGATGAAAGCTGGACCTTGCCGATCCGCGATGCCGATCAGATCATCTGGGATCTGACGCCAGAGGGCCTTTGCGCCCTTGCCAGCTTGTTTTTCGATATGGGCCATGCCTCTTTCGGGCTGAATGAGGTCAATATGGAGCCGCCCTATCTGGGATTTGCCGCCACCCAGCCGCGTTCGATCGAAGCCCGTTTCTGGCTGCCGGGATCGATGGGGTTTTACTGCGACCGGTTGGATGACCTGACGTTGCCGCCGCGGCGCTAGGCGTGGTTGGGGCTCAGAGCCTGCGGGCTGGACAATTCCGCAAGGATCGCTTCTGCGGCGGCGCGCGGATCCACGTGGCGGTGGATCGGGCGCCCGACCACCACATGGTCGGCCCCTGCCGCGATCGCCTGAGCGGGCGTCATCACGCGCTTCTGGTCGCCCAGATCCGCTCCTGCCGGGCGGACACCGGGGGTGACGATCAGGCGGCCCTCGGCCTCGGGCAGCGAGCGGATGGCCGCGGCTTCCTGCGGGGAGGCGATGACACCATCGGCTCCGGCCTCGAACGCGCGGGCGGCGCGGTCTGTCACCAGATCGGGGATCGCGCCGGCGCGGATCAGACATTCATCCAGATCCACGCGGTCGAGTGAGGTCAGGATCGTCACGGCCATGATCTTCAGGCCGGACCCCGCCGCACCCTCTTTCGCGGCGCGCACCACATGGGGATCACCATGGACGGTGAGAAAATCCAGATCGAATTGCGCCAGTCCCCGGACCGCCGCCTCGATCGTGGCGCCGATATCGAACAGCTTCATATCCAGGAAAATGCGCTTACCCTGCTCGGCCTTCAGCTCATTGGCCAGGGCCAAGCCGCCGCCGGTCAGCATGCCAAGGCCGATCTTGTAAAAACTGACGCTGTCGCCCAGTTTTTCGGTCAGAGCGAGCCCTTGCACCACGTTGGGCACGTCCAGTGCCACGATCAGCCGATCATCCGACATGCTTCCCCCGACATTTGCCTGAGGCGTGCTTAGGGTGCGGACGGCGTATTGTAAATCATGCTGCCGATAGTGCGGCATCCCGCAGCCCGCTGGCGATCCGTTGGAATTCCGCCGTAACGGGGCCGCGCCACGTGATGCGGCGGCGTCTGACGCCGGTCGTGTCGAGGAATTGCGCTTCGGCCAGAAAAGCCAGCGCGACGGGATCATAGGCGATGCGGTGCAAGCTGAGGCAAGGCGTGGGCATGGCAGGCTCCATCTTCAAAACACGTCCCTCCCAAGATGTGGGTGTTATCGCTCCGCTCAATTCAAGATGTCGAGATCAGGGTTCCCTTACCCATCGCCGCCGATCCCGCATATCTGCGGGACGAGATGTTCAGATCGCCCCAATCGGGTTGCGGCACAGGCGCGATCCCGATGCGCGCGTCGTGCAGGATCCAGCCCCCGCTATCGAACGACAGACGCGCGGGATGAGAGTCAAGTGGCGTGGCAGAGCGTGCGCGCAATCTGACGATCCGGCGTTCTCGGATCGCCTCGGCCAGGGCCATGACATAGGCGTCCGGGCTGATGTGAGGCGGTGCAACCGTGATATCTTGCGCCGTGCGGTCGCAGACATGGCGCGTCTTGTCGGGGAAACTCTCAATCAGCTTGGTACATGCGACCTGTAATGTGGCATCCATCCCCAAGGCCAAGACCGCCGGGTTCGGTGCGCTCAATTGAACGGCCAGGGCGCGGGCCTCATCCTCGGTCAGGCCGGTCAGGCGAGTGCGGTAATTGAAGCCCAGCTCGATCCCGCCCTGATTGCCCTGATGCACGATGATCGGCAGGCCAGCCTCGGTCATTGCATCGACGTCCCGCAGAATGGTGCGCGGGGCGCATTCCAGATCCTCCGCCAATTGCCGCGCTGTCTGGCGCCCGCGGTTTTGCAGGATCAATAGAATTCGAAGTAATCGAGATGCACGCATGGCGCCATTCAAACATGACAGAAGATGTCATGTAAGGGGGAATAGGCAGGGCCCGTTACAAACAGGAGCCCCCATGAGATTTTACGAGGCAACCCGAATGATTGCGGCCCGGCCCGACCAGATTTGGCCAATACTGATTGATGCGGCCAAGCTGCAGGATGGCGGCTTCGGCATTGCCAAGATCGACGGCCAAATCGCTGAAGGCGCGAAGATCAAAGTGTGGTCCGAGGTCGATCCGAGCCGTGCGTTCACGATCCGGGTGACCAAGCTTGAAGCGCCGCATGAGATGATTTGGTCGTCCGGGATGCCGCTGGGCCTGTTCCGCGGCACGCGCCGGTTTCGCTTGACGCCGACGGATGCAGGCACCGAATTTCATCTGCGCGAGGAATATACGGGGCCGATGGCAGGCATGATATTCAGGCATATTCCAGACCTGACCGCGTCGATGGAGATCTTCGCGGCGGCATTGGCGCGGGAGGCAGAGGCATGATCACATATGGCGAAGGCAGCGCAGAGGATCCCTGGCGTCTGAAAACGCCACCTGGGTCGAGCGAGTATCAGGCCTGGCGGGATGGCGATGCGTTGATGGTGCAGGTGGGCAAAACGCAATTGAGCTACCAATGGCGCGCGATCGCGGATGCGGCGCAGATGCTTGCCGCTCATGGCGATTGGATGGAGCTTGGCAATGCCGATGAGGGCAAGCCGGTGAAAGAGGGCTCGTTCGAGGCTTGGGCGCGCGACGCGGCCAATCCGGTCGGCGGCTATTATGGTCTACGCAAAGGGTATCGCGGGCGTTTTGCAAATTATGTGAGCCCGGTTCTGGAGCTGCTCGGCCACGCGGAACTGGAACACAAACCCCGGGGCAACCGGATCCGCGTGCGGGAGCGCTAGGCGTTGCCTGCAATTCGCGCCAAGATGCATCCATGCGAGACCCGCGCGACATCATTACAGCCTTGGCGGCGTTCGACGGTACACGAACCGCACCGCTGAAAACCCTGTTGGCCGACGATTTCTCGGCCGACGCGGAAGCGGCTTTGATGGCAGAAATCCCGAGCCCGCATGAGGTTGCGGCGACCTGGGTGGTGAAGGCCTTGGTCGAGGCCAAGCGCCTGGGCGTGGGACAGCTGGCGGTTTTGTTTGAGCAAATCCCGGATCTGACGGAGCCCGACGCGGCGCTGCATCTGTTGCAATGTGCGCAATATGTGTCCGACGCGGCGCCAATCCTGCGCCCGCATCTATCCGCTTTCTATGGCCACCCCAAAATCCTGCTGCGCGTCTGGGCTTTCGATGCCTATTGCCGTGGCGCGCCGGAGACGGAGGATCTGTCCGAACGGATCCGGCAGGGATTGACCAGCCGGTCCGCCGCGATGCGGGCAAGGGCAAGATCCTTGGCGAAAGCGTTCGATATTGATCTTGAGAACGGCGTCTAGCCTCCCCATTTATCGTACAAGGCCCACAGCGTGGCGTGCCGCAAAGCGGGCGTTGTCGATCCGGGCGCTTATAGAAGGAGAAGGCTATGAACTTGGAAAAGTTCACTGACCGCGCACGCGGTTTTTTGCAGGCCGCGCAGACCATTGCGCAGCGTGAAGATCACCAGAAATTGGTGCCTGAGCACCTGCTGAAGGCCCTGATGGATGACGACCAGGGTCTGGCCAGCAATCTGATTGGCCAAGCGGGGGGCTCTGCTGCGCGGGTGCGTGAGAGCCTGGATGCGACGATGGCAAAGCTGCCGAAGGTCACCGGCGACGGTGCGCAGGTTTATCTGGATAAGCAAACCAGCAAGGTGTTGGACGAAGCCGAAAAGCTCGCTGAAAAGGCGGGCGACAGCTATGTCGCGGTCGAACGCCTGCTGACGGCTCTGGCGATGGTGAAATCCGGTGCCAAGGATGCGCTGGATGCGGGTGCGGTCAACGCGCAGGCGCTGAACGCCGCGATCAATGATCTGCGCAAAGGCAAGACGGCGGACAGCGCCAATGCCGAGGACAATTACGACGCGCTCAACAAATATGCCCGCGACCTGACGGAGGCCGCGCGGGAAGGCAAGATCGATCCGATCATCGGCCGCGACGAAGAAATTCGCCGCGCGATGCAGGTTCTATCGCGCCGCACCAAGAACAACCCGGTTCTGATCGGGGAGCCCGGCGTCGGTAAAACCGCAATTGCCGAAGGGCTTGCCTTGCGGATCGTCAATGGCGACGTGCCCGAAAGCCTGCGCAACAAGACGTTGATGTCGCTGGATATGGGCGCGCTGATCGCCGGTGCGAAATATCGCGGCGAATTCGAGGAACGCCTGAAGGCAGTCTTGGGCGAGATCGCCAATGCCGCCGGTGAGATCATTCTGTTCATCGACGAGATGCACACGCTGGTCGGCGCAGGCAAAACCGACGGCGCGATGGATGCGGCTAATCTGATCAAGCCAGCCCTTGCCCGTGGTGAGTTGCATTGCATCGGGGCCACCACGCTGGATGAATACCGCAAATATGTGGAGAAGGACGCTGCCCTGGCGCGGCGCTTCCAGCCATTGGTGGTGGAAGAGCCGACCGTGGAAGACACGATCAGCATCTTGCGCGGCATCAAAGAGAAATACGAACTCCACCACGGTGTGCGGATCAGCGATAGCGCCTTGGTTGCGGCCTCAACGCTGAGCCATCGGTATATCACGGACCGGTTCCTGCCGGACAAAGCCATCGATCTGGTCGATGAGGCTGCCAGCCGGTTGCGGATGGAGGTGGATTCGAAACCCGAGGAGCTGGACGCGCTCGACCGGCAGATCCTGCAGATGCAAATCGAAGCCGAAGCCTTGCGGCGCGAGGATGATGCTGCGTCGAAGGACCGGTTGGACAAGCTGGAAAAAGAACTGGGCGGATTGCAGGAGCAAAGCGCCGAGATGACCGCCAAGTGGCAGGCCGAGCGAGACAAGCTCGAATCCGCCCGCGGGTTGAAGGAAAAGCTGGACCATGCCCGCGCGGAACTGGACCAAGCCAAACGCAACGGCGATCTCGCGAAGGCGGGGGAGCTGTCCTACGGCGTGATCCCGGATCTGGAAAAGCAACTGGCGCAAGCCGAAGAGCAGCCCGACGATGTGATGGTCGAAGAGGCCGTGTTGCCTGAACAGATCGCCGCGGTGGTCGAACGTTGGACCGGCGTGCCGGTGGCCAAGATGCTGGAAGGCGAACGCGAAAAGCTGCTGCGCATGGAAGAGGCGCTTGGCAAGCGTGTGATCGGTCAGCATCAGGCCGTCGGCGCGGTGTCGCGTGCCGTTCGCCGCGCGCGGGCGGGGCTTCAGGATGAAAACCGACCGCTGGGCTCGTTCCTGTTCCTCGGGCCGACCGGTGTGGGGAAGACCGAACTGACCAAGGCGCTGGCCGAATACCTCTTCGATGACGATCAGGCGATGGTCCGCATCGACATGTCCGAGTTCATGGAAAAGCATTCGGTGGCCCGCCTGATCGGCGCCCCGCCGGGATATGTGGGCTATGACGAAGGCGGCGTGTTGACCGAAGCGGTGCGGCGGCGACCCTATCAGGTGATCCTGTTCGACGAGGTCGAAAAGGCCCATCCCGAAGTGTTCAACGTGCTGTTGCAGGTGCTTGACGACGGCATCCTGACCGATGGTCAGGGGCGCCAGGTGGACTTCAAGCAAACGCTGATCGTGTTGACGTCAAACCTTGGCTCCCAGGCGCTCAGCCATCTGCCCGAAGATGCGGATGCAGGTCAGGCCCGGTCCGATGTGATGGATGCGGTGCGGGCACATTTCCGGCCCGAATTCCTGAACCGGCTGGATGACATGATCGTCTTCGACCGCCTGACGCGCGCGGATATGGATGGGATTGTGCGGATCCAGTTGGGCCGGTTGGAGCGCCGGTTGGCGGATCGCAACATTGTCCTTTCGATGGACGACAGCGCGATGACATGGCTTGCCGATGAGGGCTACGACCCGGTTTTCGGGGCGCGTCCGCTGAAGCGGGTTATCCAGCGATCGCTGCAAGATCAGTTGGCTGAGATGATCCTGGCAGGCGACGTCATGGACGGTGCGGATATCAGCATTGCGGCTGGGCCGGACGGCTTGATCGTGGGGGATCGCGTGGCCCCGTCGAACCGCCCGAAACCCGATGACGCCGTTGTGCATTAGGGCGGATAAAGCACGGATGGAATTGGAATGCCCCGTCGACAACCGGCGGGGCATTTTGCTGTCCGCGACCGTTCAATAACCGCGGCTGAGGGTAACGGTCTGGCCGTCGGCAAAGACGATTTGCCTGGCGTAGAATTCCGGCGCCAAGCCGTCATCAAGCACGCCGCTGACATGGACCTGGTCGCCAACGGCGACCGGCATCTCATTGGCGCCGATATAGATATGAACGCTGCCACTTTGATCGGCGAGTACAAATTCGTCGTAGCTGACAATCTGCTCCACGGTGCCGACTATGGTGGCGTTTTGTTCGGGGCGTAGATCGGCGATTGGCACGCTGTTCGCGGTTGCCGCAGCCGGGGCGGCAATGGCAAGCGTCAGGCCGAATAGAATTGTGCGCATCGTCAATCCAACGCCGCCAGCAGAAGGACAAGCGCGAATGCGCCTGCGGTGGCATAGGCCCATCCCGGAAGGATCAGGGTATGTGTGCGTTGCAACCAATTGCCCGCGCGGGTCAGGGTCGGCTCGTCAGGCTGAGTGCGGTTGTCGTCTGGGTGGTCCATCGTCGCATCTCCTATTGCTGTCACACTGAACAGATCGGCGCTTGGCAGCGATGCAACAAGTTGGCGATCACATGCAGTTCAATAGCTTTTGACAATGAGATATCGAAATCGGAGAGGTTTATCCAATCGGCGAATGGCTACGATCTGAGCGCTGGCAGACCAATCGCCGTTGCCTCGAACCCGCCATCCACCGACAACGTCTGGCCGGAGATGTAGCTTGCCTTGTCTGAGCAGAGAAACACGATGGCTTCGGCGAGTTCGGCTTCGGTGCCATAGCGGTTCAGTGGGATGGCATCGTGATAGGCGGCGATGATCTCGGGCGTGTGGACGGCTATGGCGAGTTTCGTGCGCACCGGGCCTGGGGCGATGCAATTGGCGCGGATGCCATATTCGCCCAACTCCACCGCTTGCTGTTGGGTCAGCGCGATGACCGCAGCCTTCGACGTGCCATAAGCCACCCGCAGGGTCGAGGCGCGCAGACCCGAGATCGAAGCGATATTCACAATCGCCCCCTGGCTTTGCTTCAAGGCCGGTGTCGCAGCCTGGCTCATCAGAAAAGTCCCGTCCAGGTTCACCGACATGACGTTGCGCCAGCGCTCGAAATCCGTCAGCTCGATGGGTCCGAAATCGGCGATCCCCGCATTGTTCACCAACGCATCGATGCCGCCAAACGCCGCGCAGGTCTCAGATACGATGCGCGCTGCGTCGTCGGGCTTCGAGATATCGGCATCTATCGCAAGCACTTGGTCGCGATCCGCAGTCGCTTTGGCCAGCTCCTCCGTGTCCCAATCGACCATGGCGACGCGCCAGCCTTCAGCGCGGAACAGGTCGGTCGCGGCCAGCCCAATTCCGCGGGCGGCGCCGGTGACAAGTGCGGTTTTCATTCAGGGGATCTCCTTCACACGTTCGGCGCAGTGAAGGCGAAGCGTCGGCCGGGTTCAAGCACCCGTTGGCACGAAGAGCGCATAGAGACGCGTGAGCGCGCGCCGCACTTCGGGAAAATGGCGGTCATCCTGATGGCTGACGATCCATTGATCGTGGGACAGGTCCGGGATCGTGTCGCCACGCCGCTGCAATGCGGGCTGAGCATCGCCAATGAAGGTGGGCAAAAGCGCCATACCATGGCCTGCCAGGGCCAGATCGAGGCTGTTGCGGGGGCTGGTCACCTCCACGCAGGCATCGCCGCCAACGTGGCGGTTCAGCCATTGGGCCGAGGGTGTGGTGCCGATCACCTTGATCCAACGATCCGGCGCCTTGGCGATGGCATAGGGGGCGAACTCATTGCGCCCGGCCCGACGCGCGGCGAGGGTATCCTCGGTCGGACGCCGGTTGCGCAGGCCGATCACGGCCTCGCGCCGAGAGATATCGAGAGTTGCTTCGGCCGAGATAAAGCGCAGGCGCAGGTCACGATCCTCGCCTTCAAGCCCGTTCAGGTGGGTCAGCATGTAAAGCGTCGTCCAACTGCCAGCCGAGATCTTCACAATCGGGGCCTTGCTCGTGATCGGTTGGCTCAGACGGTCCAGCCGCGTCTCGACCCCACCCAGATCCGTAAGAAGGGCGCGGCCGTCCGAGGTGAGCGCATAGCCGCGGTCATGGCGCACGAACAGATCGCGCCCCAATGCGCGCTCCAGTCCCAGCATTCGCCGCCCCAGGGTCGCCGGACTGCGCCCGGTGCGGCGGGCGGCCGGTGACAAGCCGCCATCGCGGGCCACTGCCAGGAACAATTGCAGATCCGCCCAATCGACATCATTCGGCGTCTTTTCATCCATGAAACGACCCGTTCAAAACGTTTTATTCTGTGAGGTCATTGAGAGCCCTAATCTCGGCGCAGGTCAAGGCTCAACCCAGGAGGATCGGCCATGGATCACCTACTTGCGCATCACCGCTTCCCATCGGAAAGCCCGAGCAAGGCCATGCAAGATGCCGATGCATTCTACGAGGCCCATGGCGGGCGCGGCCCGCAGATCATTTACGCCTCTGTCGAGGCGTGCCGTTGCCTGTTGTCGGGGGAGGTTTTTAAACGGAACGCCCCTGCGCGGGACAGATGTCGCGCAGGGGCGGAGACGCGGTCGCCTGTGGGGCCGCTGATCAATGAGGCAACAGCACCGCATCGATGATGTGGACCACGCCGTTGGAGGCGAACACATCTGCGGTCGACACGGCGACATTGCCATTCAAGTTCACGCCATTGCGGCCATCGACGCGGATAAATCCGCCTTGGACCGTCGGCACGCGGCCACGGGCGCCGGAAAGCGCGGAGGCCGGATAGTAATCGCCCGACACGTGATAGGTCAGGACATTGGTCAACGCGTCTGTATCTGCCAACAACCCGTCAAGCACGCCGGGGGGCAGATGCTCAAAAGCGCGGTTGGTGGGCGCAAAGACGGTAAAGTTGCCGGGACTCGACAAGGTATCGACCAGGCCCGCCGCCTGGACTGCGGTGACCAGCGTGCTCAGATCGGGGGTCGCGACGGCAAGCTCGACAATATTGCTCGATCCGGTCACGGCGCGGGCGGGCAGGGCGCCTGCGAGACCGGCAAAGGGCAATGCGGCGGCCAGACCTGCGGTTTTGGTCAAGAAATTACGACGGTCCATAAAAAGCTCTCCTTCTTTTTCTTGGATGGGGCAGATTTGAAATTGCGCCCGACCCGGGATGCGGGCCGAGCGCAGGTTTTTTGCTTACATCGGCGGGATCAGAACGGTGTCGATCACGTGGATGACGCCGTTCGATGCTTCGATATCGGGCGTGACAACCGTGGCTTCGTTCACCATGACGCTGTCGCCCAGGCTGATCGTGACATCAGCCCCGTTCACGGTGGTTGCGGTCATCCCGTCGCTCAGGTCACCCGACATCACGGCGCCCGGCACCACGTGATAGGTCAGGATGGCGGCCAATGCCTCCGTGTCTTCCAAAAGGCCCTCTACAGTACCTTCGGGCAGGGCAGCGAAGGCCTCATCGGTGGGGGCGAAGACGGTCAACGGACCTTCACCCGACAGTGTTTCCACAAGGCCCGCAGCTTCGGCGGCGGCGAGTAGCGTGGTAAAGCTGCCCGCGTCGTCGGCGGTTTCCACGATATTGGAGGCATGGCCATCTGCAAAGGCCGGGCTGGCCAGGGCGGTGGTGGCGGCAAGGGCAAGAAGAGTATTACGCATGAATGTCTCTCTTTCATTCCAGCTGTCAGTTGCAGGCCACGAAGATCCGCAGCCCACGTCCGGGATGTGTCCCGTGACGCGAAGCGAGATGCGCTCGACTGTGATCGTTTCAAGTGAAGCGGCTTGCCGCCGACGGACTTGAAGAGGCGGCGCGCAGGCCTAAGCCACGCGGTTTTCGCCATTCCAGTCACAGATGCGTGACACGGTGTGAAACGAGTTTACGAAATGTGTCATTCACGGCCTCGTCGCTTGCGCCGCGCCGCATGGTTTGGTGAGGATACGCCACCAGCCATCAAGCAAGGATCTGCGCCAAATGGATATGCCCACAATGGAGAGCGTCAGCGTCTTTCTGGAAGCCATGGCCATCGTGTTCTGGTTGGTGATCGGGTTGGCGGCCTTGGCGGTGGTTGTGCTGTTCTTCTTGGATCGGTGGCAAACTTCGGACGCGATCCGGCGGAACTATCCGGTCCTGGGGCGCTTTCGGGGGCTGTTTTCCGCGTTGGGCGAGTTTTTCCGGCAATACTTCTTCGCCATGGACCGGGAGGAACTGCCTTTCAACCGTGCGCAACGGGAATGGGTGAAGCACGCGGCAGAGGGCAAAAGCTCGACCCTGCCGTTTGGCAGCACGCGCAACATCACCGTGGTCGGCACGCCGCTTTTCGTTCCGGCGGCGTTTCCGCCCTTGGATGATCAGTTTGCCAGCAGTGAACCGCTCCAGATCGGGCCTTACGCACGCACACCTTATAATGCGGGATCTTTTTTCAACCTGTCGGGCATGAGCTACGGCGCCATTTCCAAGCCCGCGGTGCGCGCCCTGTCGCGCGGCTGCAACATGGCGGGCGCTTGGATGAATACCGGGGAAGGCGGGCTCAGCCCTTATCACCTGGAAGGGGGGTGCGACATCGTCTTTCAGATCGGCACGGCGAAGTATGGAGTGCGCGATGCCGATGGAAATCTGAGCGACGAGAAGCTGCGCGAAATAGCGGCGTATAATAATGTGCGCATGTTCGAGCTGAAATTGGCCCAGGGCGCCAAGCCGGGCAAGGGCGGCATTCTGCCCGCCGCCAAGATCACAGACGAGATCGCCGAGATCCGCGGCCTGCCCAAAGGCCGCGACGGGATCAGCCCGAACCGCCACCGCGAGGCGGCGAATGCGGGCGAGTTGCTCGATCTGATCAGCCATATCCGCGAGGTCACCGGCAAGCCCGTCGGGATCAAGACGGTGATGGGCGATCCGCAGGTCTTCGCGGATCTGTTCGCGGCCATCGCCGCGCGGGGCGAGGAACACGCGCCGGATTTCATCACCCTCGATGGGGGTGAGGGCGGCACCGGCGCGGCCCCGATGCCGCTGATGGATCTGGTGGGCATGTCGATCCGCGAGGCGCTGCCGATCCTGACCGATATGCGCAATCGAGCGGGCCTGAAGGACCGCATCCGCATTGTCGCGTCGGGCAAGCTGGTCAATCCCGGTGATGTGGCCTGGGCCTTGGCGGCGGGGGCCGATTTCGTGGTCAGCGCACGCGGCTTCATGTTCGCCCTTGGCTGCATCCAAGCACTGAAGTGCCACCAGAATACCTGCCCCACCGGCATCACCACCCACGATCCACGCTTCCAAGAGGGCCTGGTGGTCGAGGATAAGGACATGCGCGTGGCGAACTACGCCAAGAACATCGTGAAAGAGGTCGAGGTGATCGCCCATTCCGTCGGCGTCAGTGAACCGCGCAAGATGCGCCGATCCCATGTGCGCCTTGTGCAACCCGACGGCAGCAGCTTGCCCATGGATCGGTTGTTTCCGGTGGCGGCGGAATAGACCAGCCTTGGCGGATGGCGTGCCCCCGGAACTCTCACGACCGCTTAACCGTTCCGTGATAATAGATGTCAGCACTTGGGCGAGCGCCTAGTTTTAGGGCATCAAGGCCTGAAGCCCGTATGAGGAGACCCGCAATGGCGCGCCGCTATACATCAAAACTGACTTGGGATGATGTGACGCCCGAACACCTATACCTCAATCGCCGCCAGATCATGGCCGGCATGGGGGGCGTGTTGGGCGCTGGTCTGCTTGGGGCCGGGGCAGCGCAGGCGCAGGGCGATCCGCGGCTGGCCTTGATCCCCAACGAATGGGACGAGATCACCGGCTACAACAACTTCTACGAATTCGGCACCGGCAAAGACGACCCCGCCCGCAATGCCCATATGATGACGACCGAGCCCTGGTCGATCGAGATCGATGGGCTCGTCGACAATCCCGGCACCTATTCCTTGGAAGACATTCTAAGCGAGGTCGAGATCGAAGAACGCATCTATCGGCTGCGCTGTGTTGAGCGGTGGTCGATGGTGGTGCCGTGGAACGGGTTTGAGCTGGCCGATCTGCTGAACCGCGTCGGCGTGCAGGAGGGCGCGCGCTATGTGGCCTTTGAAACGCTCGCGCGGCCCGAAGAAATGCCGGGCCTGCGCGTGCCGGTCATCGATTGGCCCTACCGCGAAGGCCTGCGCCTGGACGAGGCGATGCACCCGCTGACCATCATGGCGACCGGCATCTATGGCCGTGATATCCCCAACCAGAACGGCGCACCGATCCGCTTGGTCGTGCCGTGGAAATATGGCTACAAAAGCATCAAGTCGATTGTGCGGATCAGCCTGGTCGAAGAACAGCCCGTGACGGCGTGGAACACCTATGCCCCGAATGAATACGGCTTCTATTCCAACGTGAACCCCGAACGGGATCATCCGCGGTGGAGCCAGGCCGAAGAACGGCGCATCGGGGGCGGGTTGTTTTCGCGTAATTTCCCGACGCTGATGTTCAACGGATATGAAGAAGAGGTCGCAAGCCTGTATGAGGGCATGGACCTGATCGAATTTCACTGACCCGCGATGCAGCTTGTCCAGACCATAAACACCGGCATCCGGCGCATCCCCTCCTGGCTGCTCTATATAGTCGGGGCCGCCTATGGCGGGTGGCTGTTCTTTCTGGCGTTGACGGGCGGCTTGGGGTTTGACCCCATCGAAGCGCTGGAGCACCGCTATGGCAAGATCGCGTTTCAGTTGTTGCTGGTCGGTCTGGCGGTGACGCCGCTGCGGCAATATTTGGGTCTGAACCTGATGTCGTGGCGCCGCGCGATTGGCGTGTTGGCCTTCTTCTTTCTTCTCGCGCATTTCACCGTTTGGGCGGTGCTGGATGTGCAGCGCCTTGATGCGATCTGGGCCGATATCGTCAAACGCCCTTATGTGACCATCGGGATGGCGGGCTTCTTGCTGCTGATCCCGCTGGGCCTGACATCGAACAATCTCAGCGTTCGCAAGATGGGCGCGGCGGCATGGCGGAGGCTACACAAGCTGGTCTATCCCGCTGCTCTGCTGGGCGCGCTGCATTGGGTGTGGCTGGCGAAAGGCTTTCAGATCGAGCCATTGATCTACATGGCCATCACGCTTTGCCTCTTGGCAACGCGCCTGAACATGCCGCGCTTGCGCCCACAGCCCAGGCGCGCCTAACGTGTCGACATGGCCCCCGCACGGCGCAATCTGTTTCTGACATTCGCCGTGTTCGCGCTGGAGCCGATGCCGTTCGGCGCGTGGCTTGCTCTGATCCCCGAAGTGAAAACCGCCCTTGGCCTGAGCAAGGCGGATCTTGCGCTGGCTCTGTTGGGGATGCCGATGGGCGTTTTCCTGATGCTGCAATGGAGCGGTCGGCTGGTGTCCCGCATCGGGCCGCGTCGCTTGCTGGCCATTGCATTGCCGGTTCAGGCGCTACTGGTCTTTCTGCCGCTACTGGCAGGATCCCTCGTTCAGCTTTGGGCCGGGTTGTTCTTGCTGGGCATGTGCATCGCCGTGCTTCAGGTCGGGCTGAACGTCTATGCCGGGCGCCTGGAAAAGGCGCGTGGCGCGGCGATCATGAATCGGTGTCACGGATTTTGGGCCCTTGGTGTCACCATCGGGTCATTCTTCGTGGCG